>NZ_JAFGZD010000017.1 GCF_017165765.1 Pseudomonas capsici | reverse complement strand
ACGACCAGATCATCCATCATCGGTCTATCGCTGTGTGAGTCAGACCATATGGGAACACTGGCCAGTACATTCTTACTGTCTGAGTGCAGCAAGGGCTTTGCCGCTTCAGGCAGACGCTCCAGTAACTGCTCTACCATGGTGCTCACAAGGGTGTAACGCGGACGAGTGTCTGTTTGGTAAGCCACGATCTCAGCGTTGTACAGGTCCATCACCGGTGAGAGGTACAGCTTCTCACCAGCCACTTTGAACTCGGTAATATCCGTCACCAGTTTCTGGTTCGGCTGATCCGCCTCAAACTGGCGCTTCAGGATATTCGGGGCAGCTTCGCCCATCAGCCCTTTGTACGACTTGTATTTCTTGGCGCGCACAGTGCATTGGAGACTCAAGTCCTCCATCAGGCGCCGCAGAGGCTTGCTGTTCACCTCAAATCCTTCACGACGCAGGGCGATGCCCATCCGGCGATAGCCGAGACGGCCTCGGTGCTTATCCTGGATTCTTTGGATCGCAGCTTTTACAGAGGCATATTTATCCGGCGTGCCCATCACCTTTATCTGGTAGTAGAAGGTGCTACGCGCCATGTCGGCGGTCTTAAGCAATTCGTCGAGAGGGTAATGGCTGCGCATTTGCACAATCAGCCGGGCTTTTTCTTCCGAGGTTTCTGCAGCCTCATTTTCTCCTCGTCTAGCGCTTCGAGCTTTTTTAGCCAGGCGTTCTCCAGCTCAAGCTTGCGTACTTTGACGAGTAGCTCGGCGAGCGAGAGCTCCTCATTGGCACGGGATGAGGGTTCATCTGGCGTAGGCGACTTCGACATGGATGAGGGGCTTCTCTTTGTTGAGGATAAGGCTTCGACGCCTCCACTGTAATACTGTTGCTGCCACCGCCGCACCTTGCTTGAGTCGCTCAGGTTGAACAGTGCAGCAGTGGCACGTAAGGACAACTGCTCACGCCACATGCGATGAAGCACAGCGAGCTTGAACTCAGGACTGGGTTCTACACCCGTCCTCTCGAAGCTGGCCTCACCATGAATCTGATAGGCCTTTACCCAACGACGCAACAGGGTCGGGTCCATCTGAAATTGAGCAGCAATGTGACGAAAGCCTCGGCCTCGCTCAAGAAAGGCAGTGATGGCGGATAGCTTGAACTGCGTTGTGTACTTGCTCATGAAAACACCCCAAAGGTTGGATGGGTGTCCAACTTTTGGGGCGCACTTCAACACCACAACACCAATGAATTCGCGCACCATCACGCCGCCGCTTGCTCCTGCTTCAACGACCTTGCCACCAGACCACCGAACGACTCCACCGGCCCTTGCAGGTTGCCGAGGAAGCGCGGGTAGACCAGCCACAGGTCCATTACCGGTTTGAAGTCCTTGAGCGGCAGGACCACCAGTTGTTCGCGATGCGCGCTGCGCTCCAGCAACGGACGCGGTACCAGCCCCAGGCCCATGCCATCGGCGACCAGCCCCAATTGCAGTTCGGTGCCAAAGGTTTCCAGGTTGACCTTCAGGTTCAGCCCCTGATCGGACAAGGTACGCTGCAGCCCTGCACGAAAACCGCAGCCGTCCGGGTTGAGTACCCATCCCTGTTCATAGCAGTCAGCCAGCTTGCCCGGCTTTTTCGCCAGAGTGCTCTTGGCGCATACCACCACCAGTTCCACTTTGCCGATGGACTGGCCGATGATGTTGTCCGGGAAGATCTTGCCGGCCGGAAACAAGGCTGCCGCAGCATCCAGCTCACCGTTCTCGATCTTGCCGATCAGGTTGCTGCCCCAGCCGGTCACTACCTGGGCACGCAACTCAGGGAATTCGCCGCGCAATTGCTTGAGAGCATCGAGCAGCACCACATCGCCAATGGTCTGAGGCACGCCCAGGCGCAACAGACCGCTGGGCGGCGAATCACTGGCGACCAGCTCACGTAGCGAATCCATTTCCCGCAGTATCGCCAGACACTTCTGATAAACCTGCATACCTATGGGCGTGGGTTTGAGCGGCTTGGTATTGCGGTCGAACAACTCGACCCCCAGCGCCTGCTCGAAATTCTGCACCCGCCGGGTAATGGCCGGCTGAGTCAGATCCAGCGAATCCGCCGCATGGCTGATCGACTGACAACGGATCACTGCAACGAAAGCATCGATATCATCAATTTTCATTCGGACCGCACATAAAAATATAAAAAGAACATAGGCAAAAAGCATAGTGGGATTTCAAGGTCCTGAATAGCTGCCATTAGGCAGCCGGGCGGATTCATTCATGGACCGCTTCATTCCCGAAAAAGCATTAAAGAGCTTTTCGTTATAACCTAATCATAAAAAAATAGCATATTAACATCTCACATTATGTTTACATCCAGTCAGGCATCAACTCGCCCTGGAATGGATATGACACAGACTCGACACCCGGAACGACTCAGGGCCTTTATCGGAGCACTGGCCGAGCTCATCGACGGCAACCCCCGCGAAGGCGACCTCCTGCATCGTGGCGGCAAGCTGCTTTCACAACTGGTCAGCCACGACGACTGGCTGCCTGACGAATTCGCGATTCCCGATCCGACCCGCTATCAGCAATTCCTGCTGCATGCCGACTCCCGTCAGCGCTTCTCGATTGTCAGTTTCGTCTGGGGCCCCGGTCAGAGCACGCCCATTCATGACCACCGGGTCTGGGGCCTGATCGGCATGTTGCGCGGCGCCGAGTACTCGCAGGGTTTTGCCCGCAGCCCCGACGGTCGTCTGGAGCGCGAAGGTCCGGCGATTCGTCTGGAACCCGGCCATGTGGAAGCCCTGTCGCCACGCAGTAACGATGTCCATCAGGTCAGCAATGCCTTCAGCGATCAGGTGTCGATCAGCATTCATGTCTACGGCGCCAATATCGGCGCGGTAAAGCGTGCCGTCTATGAGCCGGACGGCAGCGAAAAACTGTTCATCTCCGGTTATTCCAACGCCTTCTCCCGAATATCTGGGACCTGTCAAAAGAGAGCAAAGCCCAATGACCACACAATCGACCCGAACCTTTGCCGACATTCGCCAGGCACTGCTGGAGCGCCGGGAAACCGCGTTGGTGGATGTGCGCGAAGAAGCCCCTTTCGCTGAAGCGCATCCGCTGTTTGCAGCCAATATCCCGCTGTCGAAGCTTGAGCTGGAAGTGTTCTCGCGCATTCCACGCCGCGACACTGCCATTACTCTTTATGACAATGGCGAAGGCCTGGCCCCGATTGCCCTGCAACGCTTGCAAAACCTTGGCTACAGCGATGTGAAGCTGCTTGAAGGCGGCCTGCAGGGCTGGCGCGAGGCGGGCGGCGAACTGTTTATCGACGTCAACGTGCCCAGCAAGGCCTTTGGCGAACTGGTGGAGCATCATCGCAACACACCATCCCTGTCGGCCGAAGAGGTCAAGGCGCTGCTCGATGCCAAGGCCGATGTGGTGGTGCTGGACGCCCGCCGCTATGACGAATACCAGACCATGAGCATCCCCAGCGGAATCAGCGTACCGGGTGCCGAACTGGTACTGCGCGCACGGGAACTGGCACCTGATCCCGACACCCGGATCATCGTCAATTGCGCCGGACGCACCCGCAGCATCATCGGGACTCAGTCGCTGGTCAACGCGGGTCTTCCCAATAAGATCCATGCATTGCGCAACGGCACCATCGGCTGGCTACTGGCCGGTCAGACACTGGATCACGGTCAGGCACGTCGCTTCGCGGCGGTCAGCGAAGAAACCCGTGAAGTGGCCAGTGCCGATGCGCGAAAGGTCGCCGACAAGGCTGGCGTAAAGCGCGCCAGCCGCGACGACCTGCAACGCTGGCAGGCCGATGCTTCTCGCACGACGTATCTGTTCGATGTACGCACCCCGGAAGAATTCGCCAAGGGCCATCTGCCTTCGGCTCGCTCGACACCGGGCGGACAACTGGTACAGGAAACCGATCATTTCGCCAGTGTACGAGGGGCGCGGCTGGTTCTGGTGGACGATGACGGCGTGCGCGCCAACATGTCGGCCTCCTGGCTGGCTCAACTCGGTTGGGAAGTGTTCGTGATCGATGACCTGCAAGCCTCGGACTTCAGCGAAACGGGTGACTGGGATGCCCCCTTCCCTGCGCCCCCTCAGGTCGAGGAAATCAGCCCTGAAACCCTGGTTCAATGGCAGGCCGATGGCAACGTCGCGGTACTCGATTTCACTGCCAGCGCCAACTACGTCAAGCAGCATATCCCCGGCGCGTGGTGGACATTGCGAGCGGATCTGGCCCGGGCACTGGCAAAAATCCCCGACGCCGAACGTTATGTACTGACCTGCGGCAGCAGCCGTCTGGCCCGTCTGGCGGTGCCCGAAGTAGAAGCCTTGACCGGCAGGCAGGTGTTCCTGCTCAACGGCGGTACTGCCAGCTGGATCAAGGCCGGGCTGCCGCTGGAGCACGGCGAAACTCGTCTGGCCTCGCCACGCATCGATCGTTATCGCCGCCCCTATGAAGGCACCGACGCGCCACGTGAAGCGATGCAGGCCTATCTGGACTGGGAGTTTGGTCTGGTCGAGCAACTGGGGCGTGACGGGACCCATGGTTTCAAGGTGATCTGACTGTAGGAGCGGATTTATCCGCGAAGGCCATTCGCGAATGAATCCGCGCCTACGACTTATCAAGAGATATCAGTTAATGACACAGTCAAGGAGCACGACATGAGCAAACCACGACATTTGAAACTCGGGGCCATGGTGCACGGCGTCGGTCACGGCTGGGGCGAGTGGCGCCACCCGGACGCACTGGCCGATGCCAGCGTCAACTTCGGCTTCTACAAACAGCAGGCAGCACTGGCTGAAGCCGCAAAATTCGATTTCGTCTTCATTGCCGACAGCCTGCATATCCACGAAAAATCCAGCCCGCATTACCTGAACCGCTTCGAGCCGCTGACCATCCTCTCTGCGCTGGCTGCAACCACGCAGAACATCGGACTGGTGGCGACTGTCACGGTCAGCTACACAGAACCCTTCCAGGTCGCCCGGCAGTTCGCGTCGCTGGACCATATCAGCGGAGGGCGCGCCGGCTGGAACGTGGTCACTTCATGGCTCAGCGGCACTGCCGAGAATTTCAGCAAGGGCGAGCACCCGCCCCATGCAGTTCGCTATCGCATCGCCAAAGAACATGTCTCGGTGGTCAAGGGCCTGTGGGACTCCTGGGAAGACGACGCCTTTGCCCGCAACAAGCAGACCGGTGAATTTTTCACCCCCGACAAGCTGCATGCGCTCAATCACCAGGGCGAGTTTTTCCAGGTCAAAGGCCCGCTGAATATTTCCCGCTCCCGCCAGGGTCATCCAGTGCTGTTCCAGGCCGGAACATCTGAAGACGGGCGCAATTTCGCCGCGGAATACTCCGATGCCATTTTTGTACATGCCGAAACCCTGGAAGATGCCAAGGCCTATTCCCGGGATCTGAAAAAACGCGCCGCCGGATTCGGCCGCAACCCCGACGACCTGTCGATCCTGCCGGGTATCCGCCCGATCATCGGTCGCGATGAAGCGGAGGTAGAAAGTCGCTACCAGCAGGCCGTGGAACTGGTGTCCATCGAGGATGCCATCGTGGCGCTGGGCCGTCCTTTCAACGATCACGATTTCAGCCAGTACCCGCTGGATGAACCCTTCCCCGAACTGGGCGACCTGGGCTCCAACAGCCAGAAAGGCGGCTCGGACCGGATCAAGCAACTGGCCCGGGACGAAGGCCTGACCCTGCGTGAAGTCGCCCTGTATTTCTCGCGTCCGCGCCGCGATTTCGTCGGTACGCCCGAGCAGGTCGCCGACACTGTGCAGACCTGGTTCGAACAAGGCGCGGCCGATGGTTTCATCATCAACTCATTATTGCCGGACGGCCTGCAGTACTTCACCGAGCTGGTCGTACCGCTGTTGCAGCAGCGCGGTCTGTTCCGCAGCGAATACACCGGTTCAACCCTGCGTGAGCACTTTGGCCTGCCGGTGCCGGTCAATCGCCATGCGCCGGACGCCCAGACCGTCAGCGCCAGAGAGGAAGCCGTGGCATGAGCCTTTCCCAGCTTCGCCCGCAGAACGCTACCGAGTCAGCCGAGGCCTTTACCGCCCGGCTCGCACAGATCACCACCCAACTGGCCGAAACCGCAGAGCACTTCGATGTCAGTGGCGAATTCCCCCACGCCAATTTCCGTCTGCTGCATGAACATGGCCTGCTGGGCCTGACAGTTCCCGCCGATCTGGGCGGCGGCGGTGCCGACCTGGTCAAGGCGCTGCAAGTCGTCAGCGCCGTTGCCAGGGGCGAACCTTCCACAGCGCTGATTCTGGTCATGCAGTACATCCAGCATTCCCGCTTACAGGAAAGCCAGAGCTGGCCAAAGGACTTGCGTGTGCTGGTCGCAAGACAGGCCGTGCAGGATGGCGCGTTGATCAATGCCCTGCGGGTGGAGCCGGATCTCGGCACCCCCGCTCGCGGCGGTCTGCCAGCCACCACCGCCCGCCGCACTGCACAAGGCTGGCGGATCAGCGGCAGCAAGATCTACTCCACCGGCAGCCATGGCCTGACCTGGTTCAGCGTCTGGGCTCGCAGCGACGATGAGGATCCGCTGGTCGGTGCCTGGCTGGTGCACAAGGACACGCCCGGCATCAGGATCGTCGAAGACTGGGATCATCTGGGAATGCGTGCCACCAGCAGCCATGAAGTGATCTTCGAGGATGTGCTGGTGCCGCTGGAGCATGCCGTCAGTGTCAGCCGCTGGAGTGCCCCCAAGCCAGAACTCGACGCCTCGGACCTGCTCTGGATGTCGGTACTGCTGTCATCGGTGTATGACGGTATCGCCCACTCGGCAAGGGATTGGCTGGTGCAATGGCTGGAGCAGCGCAAGCCCTCCAATCTGGGAGCTGCGCTGTCGACCCTGCCACGCTTTCAGGAAGCCGTCGGGCATATCGACACCTTGCTGTTCGCCAATCAGAACCTGCTGCAGTCTGCCGCTCAGGGCCTGGTCCCGACAAAAAATGCTGCGCAGATCAAGTACCTGGTGACCGGCAATGCTCTTCGCGCTGTGGAGCTGGCGATTGAAGCGACCGGCAATCCCGGTCTGTCGCGCAGCAATCCGCTGCAACGGCATTACCGCAACGTGCTGTGTGGCAGGGTTCATACACCGCAAAACGATGCGGTCCTCCAGGGGGTCGGCAAGGCCGTTTTCGCGGCTCGCGCCACCCCTGTGTAACTGCATCATCAGATCGTCTTTTCCGATGATGATCACTCTAATCGAGAGGCGTTTTCATGAACAACTTCATGAGGACGCCAACAAAAATAAAAAAAGCAACATTCAATATTAAAAACCCCTCCGATCAATCCTTTAGCAACTAATACTTTACTTCGACCTGCTTTTGCATCCTCTTTGAGATTCGCCCTCCACTAGTTGCCGCATCGTCATAGTACATCTATCTAAAACTCATATTAGTTCGTCCCGAAAAAGCACTACAACAGCCAGTCCCTTAAGCCATTCACCTAGAAAACACAGCACTCACGCCTATCCGAGACAGCGCAACCCCGATCAAAAAACGTTGAAAAAAAGGCCTTTTATCTGACGACTTGGTCAGCTAAAAGCCCATAAACTCTCATCGTAGAGCCTGCCGATCATGGAGCAAGGATTAGGGGTTATCCCGATATTGACGTCAATTTACCATCGCTATTATCCGATTACCTTTAAGACAATCGAATGGATGCGAGGATGGCTATTTACGTTGGTTTTTGGCTTGGACTCGTACTCGGTGCAACTGGGATAATACTAGGGCAAAACATAGTTTCGGCCATTGGCCTGGCCATTATTGGGGCCACTACCATCGCGCTGCACTTGCGTGCCAAATCGCCAAGTACACCGATTTCGTCTGAAAACTCCCGTTCCGATTCGAACCCGCCTCAGGGCAAACCCGACGTACCGGCGCTGTTGCACACCATCGTTCCCAGCTGGAGCGAAAGCATCAATCAGAGCCGTGACCTGCTGCAAACCAATATCAGCGAACTGTTCAACAGCTTCAGCAATATTGCGGCCCGCCTGGAAGGCAGCCTCAACAACTCGGAAAACATTCTTGGCAATGGCGGCGTCGGTGCAAGCCTGATGGAAGCCAACCAGCGACTCGAGGAAGTGACCCGCTCCTTCAACGCCAGCAGTCAGCGCCAGCAAGAGTTGACAACGACGATCAGCAAGCTCGACAGCTATGCCAGCCAGTTGCAGTTCATGGCCAAGCGCGTGCAGGAAATCGCCAGCCAGACCAATCTTCTGGCCCTCAATGCCGCCATCGAAGCCGCTCGTGCCGGAGAGCATGGTCGCGGTTTTTCGGTCGTCGCCGATGAGGTGCGCAAGCTCTCCTCTCTTTCCGCCGAAACGGGCCAGGGCATGGACAGCAAGGTCGAAGAGATCAACAAGGCTATCCAGTCGACCATCACTGCTGCCGCCGAACTGGGCGAAAGCGAGCGTAGCAACCTGGACTTCCTCAATGACTCGGTCACCCAGGTCATGGCGCGCCTGGGCGAGAACCTGAACGAGCTTTCGGACACCTCTCATGCATTGCAACGCGATGCCCGGGATACCCAGAACGATATTCACGCGATCATGGTCAACCTGCAGTTTCAGGACCGGGCCGACCAGATGCTCGATCATGTCCAGGCCGACCAGCAACAACTGCTCAGTGCCCTGCACAGTCAGGACGAGAGTCTCGATGATCCGCACGCATGGCTGGATCGCCTGCGTCAGCGCTTCACCACGGAAGAAGAGCGCCACGGGCGACCACAGGCCGCCGCCAGCGAAATCACTTTTTTCTGATTCCTGCTTTTTCCCTATACGAGAGTTCCGAACATGGCCAAGACCGTACTGATCGTCGATGACTCTGCATCGATGCGCCAACTGGTGAGAATGAGCCTGAGCAGCGCAGGGCATCAAGTGATCGAGGCTGTAGACGGGCGCGACGCCCTCAGCAAGCTCACCGGGCAGAAGGTCAACCTGATCATCAGTGACGTGAACATGCCCAATCTCGACGGCATCGGACTGGTCAAGGAAGTCAAGGCACGGCCCGAGTACCGCTTCACTCCCATCATCATGCTCACCACCGAAAGCGAGCAGTCCAAGAAAGCCGAAGGTCAGGCAGCGGGTGCCAAAGCCTGGATCGTCAAACCTTTTCAGCCTCAGCAGTTGCTCGCTGCGGTCGAGAAACTGCTGGGGTAAGCCCATGTTCTCGATCACCGAAGGAACGCAGGACACACCCACGCAGATGCATGTGAAGGGTGACCTGACCATTTACGAAGTCAGGCAGGCACGCGAGTTACTCATCCCCTTGATTTCCACCCAGGCCCAGTCCTGGCAACTGGACCTCAGCGGCGTCGATGAGCTCGACAGTGCCGGTGTTCAACTGTTGCTGGCGCTGCAGCGCGAACTGTCATTGAACGGTGCATCAGCCACTGTCAGTGCGGCCTCGCCCAGCGTGATGGAAATAACCGGGCTACTGGCTCTGGATGTGCTCCAACCTGTGGCTCAGGCCGAGGATTGACCGATGCTCAGTGGCGAACAGTGGAATCAGTTACTGCAGGGCTTTCTGGATGAAGGCCGGGACCTGCTCAAGGATGCCGAAGACAGTCTGCTGCGTCTTGAAACCACCCCGGACGATCACGATGCGGTCAATGGCCTTTTTCGTGCCGTTCACACCCTCAAGGGCTCGGCCGGGATCTTCTCGCTGACGCCACTGGTCACCCTCACCCATCATCTGGAAAGCCTGTTGATGTCGGTGCGCGACGGGCAGCGGGAGCTGACCTCGGACCTCACCTCACTCATGCTCAAGTGCATGGATGAGTTGAACACGATGCTTGAAAGCGTAGACCCCGACAACGGCGTACTGGAAGCCAACGAAAGCCGTCAGGCACCTCTGCTCGCAGCCTTGGCCAAGGCTCAGGGACATGAGGCCGTCGAAACCGAAGAAGCCGTGTCGGGCAGCCATGAAGCAGTGCTCGGCAATGACGAACATGACTGGCTGATTTCAATCGCATTTGCCAGAGAACTGTTCCAGAACGGCTTCGACCCGGCCGCCTTCGTGCGCTATCTCAAGAAGCTCGGTACCGTCACGCACATGCAGACGCTGACACCGTCCTTGCCGGAGCTGGAAAACCTCGATCCCGAAGACTGTTATCTGGAACTGAATCTGACTCTGCGCAGCAGTGCCCAGGCCAGCGAGATCGAAGACGTTTTCGAGTTCATTCAGGACTTCTGCACCCTGCAGATCGAGCGACTGGCTCCGGAGCCCGATGCCGACACAGCACTCGTCGAGCAGTACCCGGTCGTCGAACAGGCTCCCGTCCTGCAAGTACAGGCCCTGGCCCCGCTGGCCGTGGCTGCGCCTGAAAGACCTTCGGCAGCCCCCAATCCCAACCGTGACCGGCGTCCCGTGGAAACTACCATGGTCAAGGTTGCGGCGAACAAACTCGATGAACTGATCAACCTGGTGGGCGAACTGGTGATCAGCACTGCCGGAGCACAGATGCAGGCCCGGGTCAGCGGCCATAATGCCTGCATCGAAAGCACCCAGGCAGTGCTTCAGCATGTGGAGCAGATTCGCGAAATCGCCCTGAAACTGCGCATGGTCGAAGTGGGCGAAACCTTCAACCGCTTCCACCGCGTAGTGCGCGATGTCAGCCAGGAACTGGACAAGAAAATCCAGTTGACCATTCGCGGCGGCGAAACCGAGCTGGACAAGTCGGTCATCGACAAGGTGGCCGACCCACTGACCCACCTGGTGCGCAATGCCATCGACCACGGTATCGAATCCGCTGCCGAGCGTCTGGCGGTCGGCAAGCCGGCCGAGGGCAATCTGAGCCTCAATGCCTATCACGACTCCGGCATGATCGTGCTGGAAATCAGCGATGACGGGCGCGGCCTGAATACCGCTCGCATTCTGGAAAAAGCCATCGCCAAAGGCATGGTCGAACCCGACGCACAATTGAGTGACAGCGATATCCATCTGCTGATATTCGAGGCTGGCTTCTCCACTGCCGAGCAGGTTTCCAACCTGTCGGGACGCGGTGTCGGGATGGATGTCGTGCGCAGTGCCATCGATCAACTGCGCGGCCTGATCGAAATCGATTCGGTTGCCGGTGAAGGCTGCACCTTCCGCATTCGCTTGCCACTGACCCTGGCGATCATCGACGGCTTTCTGGTCAGCGTGGGCCAGGACAGCTTTGTCATTCCGCTGGATGTGGTCACCGAGTGCATGGAAGCCACCGCCCCTCCTCTGGAAAACGGCTATGGCTATCTCAACCTGCGCGGCAGACCTCTGCCCTGCATCGCACTGGACAGTCATTTCGGCCTCAAGGCCGAACCATCCCGGCGTCGCAACATTGTCGTGGTCAGTCAGGGACGCCAGCAGGCCGGGCTGATCGTCGATCAGTTACACGGAGAACTGCAAACCGTCATCAAGCCTCTGGGCAAGATGTTCCAGCACCTTCGCGGTATCAGCGGCTCAACCATTCTGGGCTCCGGTCAGGTAGCACTGATTCTGGATATCCCCAGCCTGTTTCGCCATTTGCAAGCCCAGGTCGAAAGCGCCAATCAAACCAGTGTCGCCAGCGCCAACTAACTGTTTCAGCCTTCAGGAGATGTAAACATGCAGTTCATCCGAAATATGAAGATAGGGGTCCGGCTGACATTCGGTTTTCTTATAGTCGTCGCCTTTACCGCAGCCATCGGCACGCTGGGCATTCGTAACCTGGATGAGGTCAACAGGCTCTCCGACCGCATGTACGATATCGATGTAGAGGGCATGAGTCAGTTGCAGGAAGCGAATATCCAGCTGATTGCAGCAGGACGTTCCCTGCGCCAGAGCCTGCTCTCCACGACAACGGAAAGTCGGGACAAAGCGGCCGAACTCACCCGTAGCACACTGGAAACGACCCGTGCCCTGATCGTCAAGTCACGCGAGAGCTTCGTGACCAAAGAAGGTCAGGCCAGAGTCGACGCCCTGATTGCACCGTTGACCGAGTACGAAAACGTTTCCAAGCTGCTCTTGCAACTGAATCAGCAAAGCGGTCAGCTTCAGGAGGCCAGTGCGGTCACCGACCTGATGCCAAAAGCCATATCGGCCGGTGATATCGTCGATAGCATGCTGGGGGAGGTAGTCGATTACAAGAAAACCCGGGCCGGACAGTCCAATCAGGAAATCACCAATATCTCCGAAAGCTCCCGCGTGCAGATGATTGTGCTGGTGGCCGCCGCGACCCTGCTGGGCATGCTGATCGGCGTACTGGTCACCCGCAGCATCACCAAGCCGCTCAATGGCGCAGTGGAAGCCGCCAACCGCATGGCCGCCGGCGACCTGAGCAAGGATCTTGAAGTCAACAGCAAGGACGAAACCGGCCAACTGCTGGCTTCCATGCAGAACATGGCCCTGCGTCTGCGCAGCATCCTGGGTGATGTGCGCAGCGCCGCCGACTCGCTGTCCTCGGCTTCGGAGCAGGTCAGCTCGACCTCGCAATCCCTGAGCCAGGCTGCCAACGAACAGGCCGCCAGCGTCGAACAGACCAGCGCCTCGGTAGAACAGATGTCCGCCTCGATTGCCCAGAACACCGAAAGCGCCAAGATCACCGACGGCATCGCCGGCAAGGCTGCCAATGACGCTGTTCAAGGCGGCGGCGCGGTCGGCGACACGGTTCTGGCCATGAAGCAGATTGCCGACAAGATCAGCATCATCGACGACATCGCCTATCAGACCAACCTGCTGGCCCTGAACGCCGCCATCGAAGCCGCCCGCGCAGGCGATCACGGCAAAGGTTTCGCAGTGGTCGCTGCCGAAGTGCGCAAGCTGGCCGAACGCAGCCAGGTGGCCGCTCAGGAAATCGGTCAGGTCGCCTCCAGCAGCGTACAACTGGCCGAACAGGCCGGACGTTTGCTCAACGAGATCGTGCCCAATATCCAGAAGACCTCCGACCTGGTGCAGGAAATCACCGCCGCATCCCAGGAACAGAGCGGCGCAGCCGGGCAGATCAATATCGCCATGGGCCAGATGAACCAGATCACCCAGCAGAATGCTTCGGCCTCCGAAGAACTGGCGGCCACCGCCGAAGAAATGAACGCACAGGCCGGGCAGTTGCAGGAACTGATCGGCTTCTTCCGCTTTGAAGCCCAGTCGCCATCACGTCCTCAGCCACGCGCCAACGACCACTACAGCGGCGGTACACCACCGCCATGGTCGCGAGGCAAATCGCAGGTCGATGAAGGCCAGTTCGTCAGCTTCAACTAAGGGAAGGTACGATCATGAGTCTTCCGCAAACTGTCGAACTGTTGTCCGATGCCGACACGATGAGCATCCAGCACCTGTCGTTTCGGGTGCGGGACGCCGCCTATGCACTGCCCATCGATCTGGTGCGCGAGATCATCGAGTACGACGAAGTCACGTCGGTGCCGATGATGCCGGCCTTTATCCATGGCGTGATCAACCTGCGCGGCAATGTGGTGCCGGTGCTCGACCTGGCGGCGCGCTTCGGCTTCGAGCTGACCACGCCCGGCAAGCGCACCTGCATCGTGATCATCGAGCTGACGCTGGAAGACCTCTACCAGCGCATCGGTCTGGTGGTGGATGCCGTGGACGCCGTGCTGGATATCGACCCGCAGCAAGTGGTGCCTGCACCACCGTTCGGGGCCGGTATCCGTACGGATTTCATCGCGGGCATGGCACGTCGCGAGCAGACCTTCACCATTATTCTGAACATTGCACAAGTGTTGTCCCTGGACGACATCCGCCAGCTCAGTCTTGCTGTGCTCAAGGGAAGTTGAAATGTCAGAAGTTTTGAAGATGCCGACACTCGGCGACGCCGAGTTTCTCCATCTGCAAAAGCTCATGGCTGATGCTTCAGGCATCCAGCTGGCGCAGAACAAGCGCCCGCTGGTTGCAGGACGCCTGATGAAGCGTCTTCGCTATTACCAGTTGGACAGCTATACCGCATACCTGCAGATGCTTGAACAGCCCATCTACAGGCAGGAACGCCGTCTGGTGGTCGACCTTCTGACCACAAACGAAACCTATTTTTTCCGCGAAAACCCGCATTTCGAGTTTCTGGGCCAGTGGCTGGCAAATCGGCGGGGCCCGATACGGCTGTGGAGTGCAGCCTGCTCATCGGGCGAGGAGCCTTACACTTTGGCCATGGTTCTGAGTGAAAGCGCCACGACTCAGGACTGGTCCATCATGGCGAGTGATCTCAGCCTGAGCATGCTGCAAAAGGCCCACGAGGGTATCTATGACCTTAATCAGGCCAAGTACTTTCCAGAGGGCTGGATGCAGCGTTATTGCCTCAAGGGGATTGAAGACATGAGCGGACGCTTCAGGGTCAAGGCAGCCCTGCGCGACCGTATCACGCTACAGGAAATCAACATCGTTCAACCCCTGGCAGAGGATGTGGGCATGTTTGATGTAATCTTCCTGCGCAACGTGTTGATTTACTTCGACAATGAAGAAAAAAAACGTATCGTGCAGCGCCTTGTCTGTCAGTTGCGACCCGGCGGCCTGTTATTCATAGGTCACGCCGAAAGCATCCACGGTTTTGATCTGCCTGTACGGCTGGTAAGGCCTTCGGTGTACGAATGTCTATGAACCATCCCCTTTTCCTGCGACCCGGCGATTACTTCTTCGGTCGCCACGACGGACCGGTCACGACCCTGCTGGGCAGTTGCGTGTCTGTCATTCTCTGGCATCCACGCTGGCGGTTACTGGGAGTGTCGCACTACCTGTTGCCCCGTGACCCGAGCGCAAGCTGCAACGATCACGACACTCGCTACGGCGAAGCCGTGTTCCAGCGCATGCATGCCGATATGGTGCGTCACGGCACCGACCCGAGCGAGTACCGCAAAGGCATTTTCGGCGGAGGCTGCATGACGCGCTTCGAGGGCAACGGCCTGCGCAAGATAGGCCACACCAACAGCGACTTCGCGCGCAAGCAATTCAACCTGCGCAAATGGTCGGTGGACTTGCACGATCTCAATGGCGACCATTACCGCCGCCTGCAGATCGATGGACTGAGCGGCAGGATCGAATGCCAGCGCAATGAGGTCACGCTGCCCCTCATCACACAGAACTCAAGGACAGGTGGACATATTCTGTGATCCGCGTATTCATCGTTGACGACTCGGCTCTGGTTCGCCAGGTCCTGACCAATTGCCTGGCAAGCCACCCCGGTATCGAGGTGGTCGGTCAGGCCAGCGACCCGATCTACGCCATCGACAAGATGCGGCGCGACTGGCCGGATGTGATCATTCTGGATGTGGAAATGCCGCGCATGGACGGCCTGACCTTTCTGCGCCAGATCATGAGCGAGCGCCCTACCCCGACCCTGATCTGCTCGACCCTGACCGAAGCCGGTGCCAGTGTTTCCGTCGAAGCCCTGGCGGCCGGTGCCGTGGGGGTTTTCACCAAGGCCCGGCTGGGCCTGAAACAGAGCCTCGAGCAGATCTCGGGAGATCTGATCCGCAAGATCGAAGAGGCCGCCCGTACCCGCCCAGGCGCTTTCCGGCCACCTGTCCGTACTCAGGCTCCGGAAACCCCGCCACCACCGGCAACCCCGATGTTCAGGACCACCGACCGGGTGGTCGCACTGGGCTGTTCGACTGGCGGTACCCAGGCCCTGGAATTCATTCTTCGCCAACTGCCACGTGACTGCCCGGGCATTGTGATCGTTCAACACATGCCGGAAAAATTCACTGCCGATTTTGCCAGACGCCTCGACAGCCTCTGTCAGATCGAAGTCCGTGAAGCCAGGCATCTGGACCGCGTTCACAGCGGTCTGGCATTGATAGCGCCCGGCGGTCTGCACATGCAGCTCAAACGAAACGGAGCCCATTATCAGGTCGAGGTTCTCGACGGCCCACCGGTCAATCGGCACAAGCCATCGGTAGATGTGCTTTTTCGCTCGGTGGCCAGGCATGCAGGTGCCAATACATTGGGCGTGATCATGACGGGCATGGGTGACGATGGCGCACGCGGCCTGCTGGCCATGCGTGAAAGCGGAGCCCATACCGTCGCTCAGGATGAGGCCAGTTGCATTGTGTTCGGCATGCCCAAGGAAGCCATTCGCATGGGCGCTGCACAAGCGATAGAACCGCTGTCGAGAGTGCCGATACTGATCCAACAGTTTGGTGACAGTGCACGGCATGGCTAATGGAATGCCAGCGCCGGAATCCGGGATAGGGATGTCCTTTTTGTGTGCGACTTTCGCACGGATGCAGTCAGCTATCAGCGGGCTATCATCAACTCCCGAGGGAGAACAGCAATCGTAGCTTTCACTCATTGTCAGCTATCCACTTCCCATGCGACACAGGCCGGAAATATGCCTTGCCGAATTTTGCTCGCCGATAACTACCCGTTGTTTCGGGCGGGTATCCGGGCACTACTGGAAAAACAACACGAATATGAAATCGTCGGTGAAGCCGGCGATGGAGACAGCATCGTCCAGCTTGCCTGCCTGCTGTCGCCGGATATCGTCCTGCTGGACATGTCCATGGAGCGATCATGCAGCGTGCACGCACTTGAAGAACTGTCGGTGCATGCGCCCTGCTCCAAGGTACTGATGCTCTCGACACACACCGACTCAGGCTTTGTCATGAAATGCCTGCAACTGGGTGCCCAGGGCTATCTGCTCAAGAGCGCCAGTTTTCTGGAGCTGGAGCTGGCCTTGCAGGCGCTGCAGCATGGCGATCAATACCTGTCTTCGGAGGTTGTGCCACTGGTGGTCAGTGAAGCGGTCAAGAAAAGCCTTGCGCCACCCTCAGTGACAAGACCCGGAAACTTCTCACTGACCGAACGACAACTGGAAATCCTGCGCCTGATCGCCCGCGGCGAATCGACCCGCTCCATCGCCCTGGGTCTTGGCCTGAGCGTCAAGACAGTGGAAGCCCATCGCTCGCAGGTCATGCATCGTCTGGGGATTCACGATCTTGCCAGTCTGGTGCTGTTTGCAGTGCGGGAAGGCATCATTCAGGTCAACGATTAGCCTCAGGTCAGAAGTGGCGGCTCGAAAGCCGTCACTTCCGGCAGCTCCCCATCCCACCGCACGATCTCCACCGAAGCGGTTTGCGCCGCGCAGCCCTGAGACAGGCTTGAAGCCCCCACATCGAGCGTAATCATGTTCGGGTTGCCATGCTTCTCAAGGCTGCCTCTCTGGCCATGCACCAGAGGATCGAACCAGGCTCCCGTGGCGATCTGAACGACACCGGGGCGAATGTCGTCCGAGACAATCACTCCCGCCAGAAAAGCCCCACGCTCGTTGAAAACCTTGACTACATCGCCATCACTGACGCCCCGTGCCTGAGCGTCGCTGCGATTGAGGGTCAAGGGCTCGCGCTCGTGGATCTTCGAGGCACGGCTACAGGCACCATGATCGTACTGGCTGTGCAGACGGGTGCGCGGCTGGTTGGACAGCAGGTGCAGGGGAAACGAGCTCGCAGGCTTGTCCAGGCAGACCGGGTGCCCCGGACAGTCCGCATACCCGAATCCGGCGATGCGTTCGGAGAAGATCTCGATACGTCCTGAAGGCGTGGGCAACGGGTTGGCCTGCGGATCGTCGCGAAAAGGTTTGAGCAGGATCATGTCGGTTTCGGGGTATTGCACCTCGAACAGACCGTCGCGCCAGAACTGCTCGTAGTCGGGCAACTGCACCCCAAAGGTTTCGGCCCGCTCGCGAGACTGCTCATAGATATGTCGCAGCCAGGCCGATGCATCGCGTCCTTCGGTGAAGCTATCCCCAACGCCCATGCGCTGCGCCAGATCGGCAAGAATCGAATAATCGTCACGGGCTTCGCCCACCGGCGCGATGGCTTGTTGCATGGCGATCATGAAACGGTCGGAAGCCGCGCTGCCGATATCATTGCGTTCCAGCGCCGTGGTCGCAGGCAGGACTATATCGGCGTACCTGGCCTGGGCAGTCCAGTACTGTTCGTGAACGATGATGGTTTCCGGGCGCTGCCAGGCATCCAGCAGCCGATTGAGGTCCTGATGATGGTGGAAGATATTGCCACCCGCCCAGTACACCAGACGAATGTCCGGGTAGTGCCGCTGCTGGCCGTTGTAATCGAAAGGTGCGCCGGGGTTGAGCAACATGTCGGCGACACGTGCCACCGGGATGAAATCCTTGACCGGGTTGCTGCCCTGCTCGAAGCGTGGCCCGGAAAATGCCTTGCGACCGCTGCCCGTATTGTTCATGCAGCCATAGCCCAGACCAAAACCGCCCCCCGGCAGACCGATCTGCCCCAGCAATGCAGCCAGGGTGACGGTCATCCAGAACGGTTGCTCGCCATGAATCGAGCGTTGCAGGGAATAGGCGACATTGATCATGGTCCGCTTGCTGGCCATGCGTTGCGCCAGTTCGGTGATCTGGCGGGCCGCAATGCCAGTCAGTTTCTCGGCCCAGTGCGGGTCTTTGGGCTGGCCGTCGACATGGCCCAGCAGGTAGTCACGAAAACGCTCATAACCCACGGTATAGCGCTGCACAAACGCTTCGTCATGCAAGCCCCGAGTGATCAATACCCAGGACAAGGCCATCATCAACGCCGTATCGCTGCCGGGACGAATCGCCAGCCACTCATTCTTTTCAGGACCGGCAAGGTCATCGCGCAACGGGCTGACATTGACGAACTCCACCCCTGCTTTCGACATCGCCTGCAAGGCATCGCCCAGCAGGTGGTCGCTGGCACCGCCGGGGCTTGTCTGGGCGTTCTTGGCAGGCAGACCGCCAAAAGCCACGAACAACTCGCAGTGCTCGGCCAGGTTTTTCCAGGAGGTATGCGCCGCCAGCAACCAGTCCATATTGCCGACGATATGCGGCATCAACACTCGTCCTGCGCCGAGGCTGTAACTGTCAGTGCTGAACACATAACCGCCCACGCAGTTCAGGAAGCGATGCAACTGACTCTGTGCATGATGAAAACGCCCCGCACTGCCCCAGCCATAACTGCCGCCGAAGATCGCCTGATTGCCATGCTCGTTCTTGATGCGCCTCAACTCTCGGGCGACCAGATCCAGTGCCACGTCCCAGGACACTTCAACGAACGGCTCCTGTCCCCGTAGATCGGGTCGGCCACCTGACTCATGAAGAAAACTGCGGCGCACAGCGGGACGCTTGATACGGGTCGGCGACGCGATAGCGCCAGCAACCGAATCACCGATGGGCGAAGGGTCCTTGTCCCACTCGGCGGGCACCAGCGCTTCAAGCTGTCCATCCACGACCTGCGGACGATAGACGCCCCAGTGCAATGAAGTGAAAGTCATGGTGAAGGGGCTCCTGAATGGTTGGGGCGTGGTTTTTCGCGAATGGATTGGCAAAGACCAATCAACGGGAAGCCTGCTCCTGCAATTCCAGAGCCGAATTGAACGACTCATCGAACACACTGGCCGCAGGATAGCTCTTGGTCAGCCCGGCGCTGTTGAAAAAGTCGATGGTCTGCTGCGCGCCTGCAATCACGTCAGGGGTAATCGGCACCACGACTGTCTGCGAACGGGAGAACCAACGGCGGGCGACGTCTGCATCGGCACGGGTCAGGGCTGCCCAGGCATTGGC
Source organism: Pseudomonas capsici (assembly GCF_017165765.1). GTDB lineage: Bacteria > Pseudomonadota > Gammaproteobacteria > Pseudomonadales > Pseudomonadaceae > Aquipseudomonas > Aquipseudomonas capsici. Next base: position 98,924 of record NZ_JAFGZD010000017.1, on the reverse strand, counting down.
GTAGGCTTCGCTGTTCTTCGGATCACGCACCGACCAGTCGCGAGCGGCTTGCAAACGCTGAAGGAAATCGTTGATCCGGGCACGCTTGTTCTTGATGGCCTTGTCGTTGGCCACAATGAAACTCTGGGCCGGAATCAACCCCTTGGCCGTGACAATCACCCGAGCGCCCTGACGCTCCTGCTGGGTGACATAAGGCTCCCAGGTCGCAATGGCATCCACCGACCCGCCGTCCAGGGCATGGGAGGAATCCAGTGCGCTGAGATAACGATAATCCACGGCATCACGAGGTACACCCGCCTTGTCCAGCGCAGTGAGCATCAATTGCTGGCTGAACGAGCCTTTCCAGATCGCCACTTTCTTGCCTGCCAGATCCGCAACACTCTTGATGGAGGAGTCCTTGCGCACCACGATGGCCACGCCATCCAGATTCTGTCGAGAGACACCGATGACCTTGATTGGCGCCCCCAGAGCGCCCATGAACAGCGCAGGCGAATCCCCCAGCAGGCCAATATCCAGGCTGCCGACATTCAAGGCTTCGGCCACCGGCGAGCCGGCGGTGAATTGCTTCCACTCCAGTTCGTAAGGCAGATCATTGAGTACGCCAGCCGCCTCCATCACGGTACGTGCGCTGTAACTCTGGTCACCGACTACCAGATCGGCGGCCTGTACGGTCAGGGAAGCCACAAGTGTCAGAAACAGACCGGGCAACAGGTTGTTTTTCCATCGGGCATAGGTGTTGTCGGGCACGTGCAATCTCCACTGGATCGGAATGAGGTCCGGGTCCGCAGGTGCGGTAGCCGACTTTTTGATAACGGTTTCAATGTCTGAAAGGAATTCCTGGAACCCTATCACCCTGAAAAACATTATCTAAATTCATTTTCGATCTAGCCTAATATGCAAACAGCTCAGCTAACTCCCTCTTGATTCAAAGCGTATCGTCGGCTGTCAAACGTTCACGCAGGAACTCGATCAAGGCCTGCACCGGCCTTGAGGCCTGACGATGCTGCGGATAGACCGCCGACAGGGTCAGCGGTTCGGGACGCAGATCGTCCAGCACACGAACCAGGCTTCCGCTGCTCAGCGCGGCTCCGACGATAAAGGTCGGCAAGTACGTGATACCCAGCCCGGCAATCGCCGCATCGCGCAATAACTCGCCATTATTGGTACGCATCCGCCCACTGACATTCAGGCTCACGGGTTTGCCACTGCCCTGGAAACGCCACTGCACCTGACGGTTGTGACCATAAGGCAGGCAATCGTGGGCGTGGAGGTCTTCAGGTTTTTCGGGGCGCCCCCGCTCGGCCAGATAAACCGGACTGGCGCAGTACACCCGGTCGATTGTGGCAATACGCCGGGCAATCAGGCTGGAGTCTTCCAGCACGCCAATACGCAGCACCAGATCATAGCCTTCGCTGAGCAGATCCACCGGCCTGTCACTCAGGTCCACTTCCACTGCCACATCCCGGTAGCGCTGCAGAAACAGCGGCAGCAGGCAGCCCAGATGGGCCACGGCAAACGATAGCGGTGCACTCAGGCGCACGGTGCCGCGCGGTTCGCTGTTCTGTCCCGAAATGCCTTGCTCGACCTGCTCGACCTCGCCCAGCAGGCGCAAGGCCGATTCGTAATAGCTCTGCCCCAGCGGGGTGACATCCAGACGGCGAGTGGAGCGATTGAGCAAGCGCACACCCAGCCGCTCTTCCAGTTGCATCAGACGACGGCTGACGAACTGCTTGGACAGGCCCAGCTTGTCGGAGGCCGCCGTGAAGCTGCCCGACTCCATGACCTGGCAAAAAATGCGCATATCTTCAAAGGGGTTCATTGTCACGACCTGGTTGACAGTTAAACGCTTTATAGCCGCTTTTTCGCCTTTCAGCACCCTATTAATCTGTGCCCATGGTGCAGACAAGGCCCGAAGCCAGCACTGCCCTTGACGCCAACCTCTCAAGTATTCTCAAAAGGACTGACCCATGAACACTCTGCAAAAAGCCCTGACCACTACCCTGCTCGCCCTGTCCGTCAACAGCGCCTTTGCCGCTGGCAGCCCGGGCGTCGAACACAACACCCAGGCCTTTCTCGAAGCACTGGCCGCTGGCGGTGGCAAGCCTCTGGAACAACTGAGCCCCAAGGACGCCCGCGCAGTCCTGACCGGTGCTCAGGCTTCGGTCAAGGTGGATCTGTCGGGAGTGGAAGTCAGCGAGCGTTCGATTGATGCCAACGGTCAGAAGATCACCCTGAAGATCGTCCGCCCTGCCAAGATCAAGGGTGACCTGCCCGTGTTCATGTTCTTCCACGGCGGCGGCTGGGTATTGGGCGACTTCCCGACCCACCAGCGACTGATCCGTGATCTGGTAGTCGGCTCCGGTGCGGTAGCCGTGTATGTGGATTACACGCCATCACCTGAAGCCCGCTACCCGACGGCAATCAATCAGGCTTACGCCGCGACCCGCTGGGTGGCCGAGCATGGCAGGCAGATCGGTGTCGATGGCAGCCGGCTGGCGGTAGCCGGCAACAGCGTCGGTGGCAACATGGCGGCAGTCGTGGCCCTGATGGCCAAGGAACAGAAAACCCCGGCACTGCGCTTCCAGTTGCTGCTGTGGCCGGTGACCGATGCGAATTTCGATAATGGCTCCTACCAGCAGTTTGCCGAAGGCCACTTCCTGACCAAAGGCATGATGAAGTGGTTCTGGGACAACTACACCACCGATGCGGGCCAGCGCGCTCAGATCCATGCCTCGCCGTTGCAGGCCAGCAGCGAACAATTGCGCGGCCTGCCAGCAGCTCTGGTGCAGACCGCCGAATTCGATGTGCTGCGCGACGAGGGCGAAGCCTATGCCCGCAAACTGGATGCGGCTGGTGTACCGGTTACGGCGGTGCGCTACAACGGGATGATTCATGACTTCGGCCTGCTCAACCCGCTGAACCAGATCCCGCAAGTACGTGCCGCAATGCGCCAGGCGGCGAACGAGCTGAAAACCCACCTGGCCGACTGATTCTCTCCCGTAATGACCTGCCCCACCGGGGCAGGTTGCAGTCAGTCGCCAAAGCACTTTCCAGACTGGCTGTGAATTCGCTGAAAGCCTCGGGCCAGAGCGCTGCGAAAAGAAGCGAAGCGGCCACCGAATTAACAACGATTAACTCGTCAGCCCTGTTCCTTCACCCAAGAATGGCGCTCTCTGCGCAGACTTTTGCCCATCGAAAGGTGCTGACAACACAGCCAATTCATTTGCACCTTCCCTCGACAATGGACATTGCCATGACTCAGGTTCCGCAATACCCCTGCTCGATCTGCAACACCATGGACAGCATCAAGAAACAGACTGCCGTCAGCGGCGGCCTGTCTCTGCGGCGCGAGCGCTTGGCCAAGCAGTTGATCCTGGAAAGACTGGGGGAAAACATCGAAGTCTCCGAACTGGCCCGTGCCTGCGCCCTGTCCAGAAGCTACTTCTCCAGAGCCTTCAAACGCAGCACCGGTCTGTCACCTCAGGAATGGATTCGCAGCCAGCGCATTGCCCGCGCAAAATGCCTGATCAAGCACACTGAAATGACCTTGACCCAGATCAGCCATGAGTGCGGATTCTGTGATCAATCGCACTTCTCGCATATCTTTTCCCGTACAGAAGGCATCAATCCCTTTACATGGCGTGGCCATGCGCTAAAGAACACAGATAACAGCAAAGCGTTTGCCGCCTGCGGATTCTGAAATAAGGACTAGATTGAAAGTCGCATCACGAGCAAGCTCGGGAGCGTACTTGTCTGCCCGAAAAACAGAACTCTCCAGGTGACACAACAGGAATGAACACTTGACCCTTCTCACCGAGCCGGCCGTGCATTTCGGCCCTTATCGGATCTACCCGCAACAACGCCTGGTGCTGGACGCCGACCGCCCGGTGCGGTTGGGCAGTCGCGCTCTGGATATCCTGCTGGTCCTGATCGAACATGCCGGGGATACGGTCAGCAAACAACAGCTTATGGCTCATGTCTGGCCCAGAACAGTGGTCGAGGACAGTAATCTGCGTGTCCATATGGCTGCACTGCGCAAAGCGCTGGGCGACGGTCAGGCGGGACAGCATTACATTGTTACAGTTGCACAACGTGGTTACAGCTTTGTTGCTCCCATCGCCCTGCAACGGGTCGAACACAGGCCAGACGCCCCTATGAAGATCTCGACCAGCCACAATCTGCCCACTCGTCAATCGCGCATCCTGGGACGTGATGCACTGGTGAACAGGCTGGCAAGCCAACTGCAGCAACATCGCTTCCTCTCTCTGACCGGCCCCGGCGGCATCGGCAAGACCACGGTCGCCCTGCGGGTCGCAGAACAGTTGATCGGCCAGTATCGCGATGGCATTCGCCTCATGGACCTGGCTCCCCTGACCGATCCGCAAATGATCGCGACTCATCTGGCCATGCTGCTCGATATCGCAGTACACGATGATGCCCCTATAAACCGCATCGGCACTTACCTGCGCGACCGTCAGATGCTTCTGGTGATCGATAACTGCGAACACATGGTCGAGACCATTGCCCTGCTGAGCGAAAGCATTCTGCGCAGCGCCCCCGATGTCCACATGCTGATTACCAGCCGCGAAAGCCTGCAGGTCGATGGCGAGTTCGTCGAACGTCTGAACCCTCTGGACTGCCCGCCTCTGGAGAGTGCGAGCAGTGACGACGCCATGAGCTTTCCGGCCCTGCAATTGTTCGTCGAACGCGCCATGGCCAGTCAGGAACATTTTGAACTGACCGAAGCCAACCTGCCGATGGCCATTGAGATATGCCAGCGTCTGGACGGCATTCCCCTGGCCATCGAACTGGCCGCCGCCCAGGTAGGTAATCTGGGTTTCAGCAAGCTGCTCGAACATCTGCAAACCAGTTTCCGTCTCCACGGCCAAAGCCATCCGGATGGACTCGCTCGCCATCAGACCTTGCGCGCCACGCTGGACTGGAGCTTCCAGATGCTGAACGCCAACGAGCAGACTTGCCTGCAACGTCTGAGCATCTTCAAGGACCGCTTCAGTCTGGAGTCAGCCATGGCCGTGGTGGAGGATTCGCAGATCAGTCCCCAGGACGTACTGGCCATCCTCCCCCAACTGGTCAGCAAGTCGTTGCTCAATGTCGAGTTCGTGGACGACGAAGTCCTCTATCATCTGCTTGATACCACTCGCAGCCATGCCCTGGAAAAACTGCTCCAGCACGAACAGTTGTTCGATATCCGCGAACGCCATGCACGCCGCTGCCTGGCCCTCATGCAACAGGCTCAGCAGGACTGGGAGACGATTCCCACTCAAAGGTGGATCAAACGTTATCTCTACAGCCTGGAAGACATAAGAGCAGCGCTGGATTGGGGATTCGATAGCCTGCATGCACAGATGCTCGCCATCGAGCTGGTTGCCAACTGTGCACCTCTCTGGCAGGAATTGTCGTTGCTCAAGGAGCACGATTTTTATGTGAACAAGGCCCTCAAGCTGCTGGAAACCCATCCCCTGCCACCCGCGAAGCTGTTGATTCCCCTGAAGCTGGCGCTGGGCAGCATTTCCTTTCACACCCGTGGCGACACGCCCGAAGCGCTGGACGCGTTCATGAGCGCACGGGTGCTGGCCGAACAGAACAATGATCTGGCTGGCCAGTTACAGGCCACTTCCGGGCAGATGGTCGTCAATCTGTGCCGCGGTGATTACCTGCAAGCCCTTGACCAGAACTGCCAGTTCAATCGGCTGGGCATGAACACCGACACCGTTATCTGCATGAGTACCCAGCGGTTACGAGTCCTGGCCCTGCATTTTTCCGGTGATCAGACCCTGGCACGGCTGAATGCCGAACAGGTGATTCAGCGTCTGGCCCAAAGCGGACATGCCCATCAATTCACTTATGTTTTCGGCGTGCAGTACGACCAGAGCGTTGCGGCCCTGACCATACTGGCACGCATTCTCTGGCTGCAGGGTCGTCCCGAAGAGGCCTGGGAGAAAGCCCGGCAAGCGCTGGACATTGCTCTGCAGATCAACCATGGAACCTCCATCTGCCACACTCTTTCCCTGGCCGGTTGCGTCATTGCCCTCTACAACGGCAATACCGAGACAGCGAACGAATTATTGAAGCTGCTGCGCGAACAGTCGCAAAGGCACTCGGCCCTGCTGTTTTATGACTGGGGGCAGCACTATGCGCAGTTGATGACATCCTCCGGCACCGGTAACGATTTCGCGGACAGTACCGGATTCATCCGCGACATCATGATCACCCTGCGTCCGGGCCCGGTCGACGATGCCCTGTTCAAGCGGGCACAAAGTGGAGCTGCGGGCTGGTGCACTTCGGAAATCCTGCGTGCCAGGGCCGACACTCTGCCACCTGAAGACGCCAACACCGCCGAAGCCATACTGCTCAAGGCAATGAACGTGGCGCAAAAACAGGGTGCCCTGGCCTGGGAACTGCGCAGCGCCACCTCGCTTGCAAGACTCAAGCAGCGCCAGGGCCACAGGCAGCAGGCTTACGCTTTGCTGGAGCCTGTCCATGCACGGTTCACCGAAGGCTTCACGACACCGGATCTGATCGCGGCCCGGAGATTACTCGATCAGTTGCAATGACTGGGCGCGCACTCCTGTGAAGCGCTCCAGACCGAGATGACGAGCAAGACGTGCCTCGTATGTGGGTGCGTCACCGCTGGCTTGCAGTTTTTCCAGCGCATAGAAACGAGTGGTACGCAGCAAGTCATAACGCAGGGTGTTGCTGCCCGGGCTTATCGACAGCAGCGACTTGTCCACCAATTGCTCCAGCGTCCTGGCGATACGCTCGGCGTTCAGCGAGACACAACTGCAGACCTCAATGGCAGCCGCCCGAGTGAACGCCGAGCCAAAGACTGCAATACGCTGCAACAGGGTCTGTTCGTGCAGGCTCAGTCGCTCGAAACTCCAGTCCAGGCAAGCCTGGAAGCTCTGATGACGTTCGACAGAGGTGCGCCGACCCAGGCCCGGCAAATGAAACCCCTTGTCCAGTTGGGCCTGTAAACCTGTCAGTCCAAAGACGTCGATTCGCGCAGCCGCCAGTTCGATAGCCAGAGGAATGCCATCGAGCCGCCGACAGATATCAGCCACTCTCGCGACATCCTGTTCCCGCAAGACAAAACCTTGCCTGGAGGCCTGGGCACGGCGAACAAAAAGCTGCATGGCCGAACAGGCCATGGCGTCACGGGTGCCGGGAGATGCAATGGTCAGCGCCGGCAGACGCAATACGGATTCGCCTCTGGCCTGCAGCGCTTGACGGCTGGTCACCAGAATCGACAGATGAGCACAGGTCGGCAACAGGGTTTCGGCCCAGCGTCGGCTGCTTTCAAGCTGATGCTCACAACCGTCGAAGATCAACAGTGCACGTCGTCCGGCCAGAGTCCTGGCCAGATCTGCAAGAGACAAGTCCGTGCCAAGCCCCAGCGCCGAAGCCATTTGAGCAGCCACCCGCTGCGGCTCGTCCAGAACAGAAAAGTCGATAAGCCAGGCACCGTCCGGGTAATGCCTGAGCAGTGATTCGGCAACCCGACAGGCCACGGTTGTCTTGCCGATACCGCCAGGCCCGACCAGAGTCATGAGACGTCCTCCCGGCAACTGACGCACGATTCGGCCCACCACTTCATCGCGACCGATCACAGACGTCAGGCGCGCAGGCAGATTGTGCTTCGGCACAGTGATCTGCGGATTCGCATTCACCTGCTCGACCCTGGCCACGAAGCAATAACCTCGCAGGGGAATCGTCTCGATATAGCGCTGACCGTTCTGCCCGTCTTTCAAGGCTCGACGCAAGGCCGCGACCTGCACCCGCAAATTGATATCTTCGACGATAGAGTCAGGCCAGACCTGAGCCATCAGACTGTTCTTGCTGACAATGCTGCCCGCCTGCCCGATCAGCACCTGGAGAATATCGAGCGCCCTGCTCCCCACACGCAATGCCTTTTCGCCCTGCATCACCAGACGCTGACGAACATCAAACACATAGGGACCGAAACACAGCACCGAATCGTTGTGAATATTCTTGAGGCTGTCCATATCCATTCATGCGCCGATAAATCCGGCTATCCGGACCACCGCACGACCTTTGCAAAAGATTCGTGTTTATCTTGGCAGGCAGGAAAACCGGGACAACCGGCACAGGAGGCGCGATACGGTCATTGCGGTGCGCAATACGGACAAGGGGGTAGTGTTCTAGCTGAACTGCTCACGATACTGGGCCGGTGTCAGCCCGATCTTGCCGCTGAACAGAAACCGCATGTGTCGCACGCTGCCGAAGCCGCTTTTATAAGCCACGGTCTTGAGCGGCAGGTCAGTGGTTTCCAGAAGCTTTCTGGCGTGATCGATTCGGGCGCTCTGCAGGAAGTCCATGGGCGTCATCCCGACTTCACGGGCAAAGGTACGAGCAAAGTGCCGGGCACTCATGGTGGCGAGGCTGGCCATGCGCTCGATGCTGAAGGCTTCGTCCAGATGTTCCAGCACGTAGTTCTGCACGCGGGTGACGGGAGTTTCCTGCTGGGCAACGGCAGCCACCAGAGGACTGAACTGTGCCTGGCCGCCCTGGCGTTTCATCAATACCAGCAGCACTTTGGCCACATCCTGGGCGACCTTCTTGCCATGGTCCTGAGCGACCACTGCAAGTGAGAGATCGATACCGGCGGTGACGCCACCGGAGGTGATCAGGTTGCGATCGCGGATGTAGATCTGATCGGTTTCCACCTGCGCCTTGGGAAAGCGCTTGATGAGTCGGTCCGTGTAATGCCAGTGAGTGGTCACGCGATGCCCGTCGAGCAGCCCGGCATCCCCCAGAATGAAGGCACCGGTACAAATGGAGCCATAGCAGGAAGACCGGGGAGCGACCTCATTCAGCCAGTTCAATAAAGGCTGGTGCCTTTCGTTATAGGCACCCGGCCCTCCGGGTATCAACAGCAGGTCGAAATCTTCAACAGCCTGATCCATGTGTCGGTCAGCCATGATATTGACCCCGCTGGACGCCCGAAGCGCGCCGTGTTCGGTGCCGATGGTCGATATCCGATAGTGCTTATCGGGCGCCAGATAACGATTGGCAATGGAAAAGACTTCGATAGGCCCGGCCATATCGAGCAAGAGAAAGTCCGGGAACAGAACCATCGCCACGGTTTTCATGAAATTCCACATCGTTTGCAATGAAGACAGACTGCGCATTATGAACAAGATGGCCCGGCTCTGCAGGTCACCCGGCACTGTCAACCAGAACAGGACAGTCATTCGTTTTTCAGCTACTTATTGCCAGCGCCGATAACCAGTAACCTCTCTCTCACTTGGTCGATACCTGAATATGCAGCCTCGACATCTGAATGGAGAAAGAATCATGCTGACTCTTCGCAAAGCTTCCGATCGTGGCGCAGCCAACCATGGCTGGCTGAAATCCTTTCATACCTTCTCGTTTGCCAGCTATTACAACCCGCTGGAACAGGGGTTTTCCGATCTGCTGGTGATCAACGACGACCGTGTCGCGGCAGGCAAGGGTTTCGGTCAGCATCCGCATCGCGACATGGAGATTTTTTCCTATGTGCTCGAAGGTGCCCTGGAACACAAAGACACACTGGGAACCGGCTCGGTCATTCGCCCTGGCGATGTGCAATTGATGAGCGCTGGCAGCGGCGTCGCCCACAGCGAGTTCAATCACTCGGCAAGCGAACCGGTGCATTTCCTGCAGATCTGGATTGTGCCGAATGTAGCCGGTGCAACACCGACCTATCAGCAGGAACACTTCAGCCCTGAACAGAAACGCGGACGCCTGCAGTTGATCATTTCCCCCGAAGGGAAGGATGGCTCCCTGAAAGTTCGCCAGGATGCCCGGGTCTATGCCGGCCTGTTCGACGGCAATGAAACGGCCAGCCTTGAACTGGCAGCCGATCGCTATGCCTACGTGCATGTCGCCCGCGGCAGCGTTGTACTCAATGGCGAGCGTCTCGGGGAAGGCGATGGTGTGCGTCTGCGTGACGAACAGCAGATTCATCTGAGTGGCGGTGTCGATGCCGAAGTGCTGGTGTTCGACCTGCGTCCGAACGAGAGGCCGCAGATGCCTTGAAGGCTCTCTTCTATATATAGAAAGAAAAAGCGCGCCTCCTGATGACTGGGAGGCGCTCGAAGGGAAAAAACGCAAAAACAAAAACGCCGCTCAATGAGCGGCGTTCTTGAAGAATATGGAGCGGGAAACGAGACTCGAACTCGCGACCCCGACCTTGGCAAGGTCGTGCTCTACCAACTGAGCTATTCCCGCAATGGCGTCCCCTAGGGGACTCGAACCCCTGTTACCGCCGTGAAAGGGCGGTGTCCTAGGCCACTAGACGAAGGGGACACACTACCCGGAACACATGGTGTGTGTTCCAGTGTCCAGATCCGCATCCGAAGATTTGGTTCTGGTTTCACTCAACCCTGCCCTGAAGCAGAATTGTATAAAACTGGAGCGGGAAACGAGACTCGAACTCGCGACCCCGACCTTGGCAAGGTCGTGCTCTACCAACTGAGCTATTCCCGCAATATGGCGTCCCCTAGGGGACTCGAACCCCTGTTACCGCCGTGAAAGGGCGGTGTCCTAGGCCACTAGACGAAGGGGACACACGTACAACATTCACTGCTTATCGCGCTTCGCTGTATGCTTTACGCTGTAAGTGGCGCGCATTCTATGGATGGTTTGGCAGGTCGTCAACCCCCTTCTGAAAATTTATTTAAATCAATGACTTCGCCCCTATTTAAGGTTCATGCCGCTGGCCGGAAAACTCCTGTCTCAAGAGAAAATTTAGTTGCAATCTCCGACGAGGGCATCTATGCGCAATAGTGCTTAGCCACTACACTCGCACAATAATTTATGGAAAAAACGAGGTTTGCGCAGTGACACCACTCATGATCACGCTGATGGTAGTAGCTGGTATCGCGCTGCTTATAGCGATTGGCTACCTGAACCATGTCGCTGAAAACAGCAAACTGGACAAGGCTCGTGCAAAAGTAGAGCTGAGCGACCGACTGCGACGCTGCGGTGAAATCACCGAAACCTTTCCCGGCCAGCTCATGTCGCCAGCCCTCAAGCTGCTGCTGACCCGCCTCGAACTGAACGTTGTGCAGCGCATGCTGGCACTGGAAAAAAACAACGCCCAGCTCAAGACCCGCCAGACCGAACTGGAAGAACTGGTGGCTCAGGGCGACCGCATCCAGGTCACCAACCCGGTCAGCCCGATCCAGACCGAAGCCAAGGCCAAGGACATCCGCTTTCTGCTGGAAGCCCTGCACGGTCAGGTCACCCGCGCAGCACATGACGGTTTCCTGCCGACCAGTGAAGCCAAGCACTGGATTCGTGAAATCCGCGTGATTCTGGTGAACCTGCATATCGAGTTCTTCAACAACCTCGGCCAGCTTGCACTCTCTCAAGAGCAGCCGGGTCAGGCACGTCTGGCCTTCGAGCGTGGCGTGCAATATCTGCGCAACCAGCCGGACCCTGTGACCTATCAGCAGCAGTTGCAGGCCATGGAAAAACAACTGGCCCGCGCCAACTCGATGGTGCTGACCAACATTGCGCCAAGCGACGATGACGACAACGCCCTGACCGAAGGCCTGAAGGCCGACGAAGTCGAATCGGAATGGAAGAAGAAGGTCATCTACGACTGATGACCGCACCGCCGTTGCGCTGCACTGCGCAACGGCGGACAGGCTCGCGACTCAACAGTCGGTAGACGCCAGAAAGATAGCCGCCAGACGCTCGATCCCCTCCTGATCCTCCTCCTTGAAGCGCCCGAGCAGCGGGCTGTCCAGATCCAGCACCCCGATCAGACGCCCTTCCTTTATCAACGGAATGACCAGTTCGCTATTGGAGGCGCTGTCGCACGCGATGTGCCCGGCAAAGGTATGGACATCTTCCACCCGCTGGGTTTCCCGGCTTTGGGCTGCAGCGCCACACACGCCACGCCCGAACGGGATACGTACACAGGCGACCTGTCCCTGGAACGGTCCGAGCACCAGTTCCTCGTTTCGATTCAGATAAAAACCCGCCCAGTTCAAATCCGTTATCTGGGTGTAGAGAAACGCAGAGAACTGCGCGGCATTGGCAATGAAGTCACGTTCATCGGCCAGCAGTGCCTGTAACTGTGCCGCCAGCAGGTCATAACCTTCCTGGCCCGCGCCCACATCTTGCAAATCGATCATGCCTGTTGCTCCAACAATTTCAGGCCTACCCAGTAACGCGCAAATTGGTAGGCACAACGACCATTACGATTACCCCGCCCGGTCGCCCAGCGGACAGCCGCCTTGTCCAGCTCTTCATCGCGCTGCCAGGTCAGACCGGCCTTCTGCGCCAGTTGGGTAATCCAGTGCTCCACTACATTCAGGAAATGCTCCTGAGTGAACGGATAGAAAGACAGCCACAAACCAAAGCGGTCAGACAGTGCGATCTTGTCTTCCACCGCCTCGCTGGGATGCAGTTCACCTTCCACATGCTTCCAGTTTTCGTTATCACTCTCTTTCTCGGGCACCAGATGACGGCGGTTGGAGGTTGCGTACAGCAACACGTTATCCGGTGCCTGCTCAAGCGAGCCATCGAGCACACTCTTGAGCACGCGATAGTCGCCCTCGCCCGACTCGAAGGAAAGATCGTCGCAGAACAACACGAAGCGCTGCGGCAGCTTCTGCAGTTGCTCGACCACCCGCGGCAGGTCGCCCAGATGGTCGCGTTCGATTTCGATCAGGCGCAGGCCCGAGTCGGCATATTCAGCCAGCAAGGCCCGAATCAGCGAAGACTTGCCGGTACCCCGCGAACCCCACAGCAACGCATGGTTGGCAGGCAGCCCATCGATGAACTGACGAGTATTGCGCCCCAACTGGTCGCGTTGCCGATCGACACCGATCAGGTCCGACAGACGCATGTCCAGGCTGACCTCAAGAGGCAGCAGATAACCGCTGCGCCCTTCTCGCACCCAACGCGCCGCCAGAGTCGCGGACCAGTCCAGTGGCTCGCGAACGGCAGGCAACAAGGGCTCCAGACGAGCCAGCACGGCATCGGCGCGCTCCAGAAAAGCCATCAACCGAGAATCCACGAAACCTCCTTATATTTAACTGATTAATCACAAGGCCCGATCGGCTATGCTTGCCCCGCAATGGGCATCAGAAGTGACTGAACTTCCATGGATATATCGTTCACCAACAGGCTGTCATTCAAGCAAGCCAGAATGGCCGTTCTGATCGGTTTCATTCTTGGAAGCCTGCTCAGTCTGTTCCAGATTGCCCTCGATTATGCCAGCGAAGATGCTTCCATCGATCGTGAAATTGGCTCACTGATGGAAATCAGCCATAACCCGGCATCGCGAATGGCGTACAACATCGACGCCGAACTGGCTCAGGAACTGACCCTGGGCCTGTTGCACTCCCCCGCCGTAGTCAGCGCCAGGCTCACCGATAACAATAATATGGTGCTCTCCAGCGTCGAGCGCCCCATGGCTACCGGACGCTACCGGGTACTCAGCGACTGGCTGTTCGGAGAAAGTCGGCATTTCGAAGAAGTCCTGCATCTGGACCATATGCCCAGCGAGGTCATCGGCACCCTGAGCCTGACCGTCGACACCTTCGCCTTTGGCAGTCACTTTCTGCAACGGGCGGAGATCACCCTGCTCAACGGTTTCGTGCGCAGCCTGGTGCTGGCCGGCATCCTGACCATACTGTTCTATACAACCCTGACCAAGCCGCTGGTGAATCTGATCCGGGATCTGAGCCGTCACGATCCACGCAGCCCGATCCAGAAAAAAATGGCCTGCCCGCCCCATCATGAAAACGATGAAATCGGCGTCCTGGTCAAGACTTTCAACCTGCATATCGAAACCATGAGCACCGAATTCGCCCGGCGTCGCGAGGCAGAGGACCGGCTTACCAATCACCTGAACGAACTGGAAAACATCGTTTCGGCCCGCACCAACGAACTCAAGGCCAGCAACATACGCCTCAGCCAGTCCAACGAGGAATTGCAGATCGCCCGCAGTACCGCCCTGGACATGGCCAATGCCCGCACAGCCTTCCTGGCGAACATGAGCCATGAGATCCGTACCCCGCTCAATGGATTGCTGGGAATGCTGGCCCTGTCACTGGACGGTCCGCTCAGCGCCGAGCAACGCCAGCAACTGATGATTGCCCACGACTCGGGCAAGGTGCTGGTGGAACTGCTCAACGATATTCTCGACATGTCCAAGTTCAACGCAGGACAGCTGGAAATCGAGCACATCCCTTTCGATCTGGGCATGCTGGTCGAAGACACCGCCAACCTGCTTTCGCAGAACGCAGCCCCCAGCGTGGAACTGACCTGCCTGATCGCACCGGATTTGCCACCACTGGTGATCGGCGACCCTACACGGGTCCGGCAGGTCGTCAGCAACCTGCTCTCCAATGCCCTGAAGTTCACCCGTTTCGGGCGCGTGGATGTACGCCTGTCTTGCGCGCCGGATCCTGAAACCGGCGACAACCGGGTGCGGATCGAAGTCAAGGACACCGGGATCGGCATCCCCAAGGAAGCTCAGGAGCGGATCTTTCAACCCTTCACCCAGGCCGAGGCCGCAATCACCCGGCAGTTTGGCGGCACCGGCCTGGGGCTGTCCCTGACTCACAACCTGTGCGAAGCCATGAATGGCCGCCTGAGCATCCAGTCCCAGTCAGGCCTGGGCAGCCTGTTCTGCGCCGAACTGCCGCTGCCGATTCATCTGAAAGCGGTGATGCCACCCGCACTCAAGGGGCGTGTGACCGTGATCAGCAAGGCCGGCAGTGGTCTGGTAGAGCTGCTTGGCACCCTGCTGCCGACCTGGGGAGTGGATTTCACTCGCCGGGGAATCGATGACCGGACCTGCGAACAGGCACTCGATCCCCATACCGACCTGGTGATTACCGATTGCCCGGAATGCCTGTTCTCGATCCGCCCGACCACTCAGGTGCCTATCCTGCTGGTCACCGCTTACGGCAACTTCATGCCCGTCGAGCAAGTCAGCGCCCTGGCGCCCCTGCAACAGCAGGCTCGACCGCTGGCCCGTAATGCGCTCTACAACACCTTGCGCCGCGCCCTGCACATGGAAGAACCCGGGACAAGCGATACCTCATCCGAGGAACTGGCGACACTACGCCCGGCACGCATCCTTCTGGTAGAAGACAACCCGGTCAATCAACTGGTCGCCAAAGGCATGCTCAGCAAGCTGGGCTGTGAAGTGATTGTCACCGCTCATGGCGCAGAGGCCATCGAACAGCTGGAGCACAGCAATTTCGATCTGGTCCTGATGGACTGCAACATGCCGGTCATGGATGGCTACGAGGCCAGCCGCCAGATCCGCAACAGCGGGCGCTGGCCCGGCCTGCCCATAGTGGCCCTGACCGCCAATGCCATGCCCGAAGAGCGCGAACGTTGCAGGGCGGCCGGTATGAACGACTACCTGGCCAAACCGTTTCGCCGAGCGGAACTGGTCAGTATGCTGGACCAGTGGATTGCACTCACACCGAACAACCGGGCTATTTGAGCAAGGCTTCGATCTCGCCGGTCAGCTCCTCAGGCTTGGTACGCGGGGAAAAGCGTTTGACCAGTTTCCCCTCCTTGTCGACCAGAAACTTGGTGAAGTTCCACTTGATGCCCTGGGACCCCAGAATCCCCGGCGCACGCTTCTTCAACTGCACGAACAGCGGATGGGCATTACTGCCATTGACATCGACTTTCTTGAACAGCGGGAAGCTGACGCCATAGTTCAACTCGCAGAACTCCGAGATCGCACCTTCATTGCCGGGCTCCTGCTTGCCGAACTGGTTGCAGGGAAAGCCCAGCACCACCAGACCGCGGTCGCGATATTGCTGCCACAGTGCTTCCAGCCCCTTGTATTGCGGAGTGAAACCACACTTGCTTGCCGTATTGACCACCAGCACCGCCTTGCCGGCGAAATCGGCCAGGGTCTTCTGCTCGCCCTTGATCGTGGTGCAAGGAATGCTCAACAGGTTTTCGCTCATGACGACGCCTCAAAAAATGGATGGTGACAGGGTCGGCTGCCGCTCTCTCATGGCAGCGCCGGTAACAAAACAGCAACAGACCCTAGCGTGCAATTGAACGGTCCGCGCATTCAATTTCCTCTGTTGATAGAGGTCGATAAGCCAGACCACGCCAATGACGGCTAAACCCGGGGCACCAGGTCCAGGCAAACCGAGTTGATGCAATAACGCAAACCGGTGGGTGGCGGACCATCGGGGAATACATGCCCCAGATGGGCGTCGCATCTGGCGCACACCACTTCGGTACGAATCATCCCGTGACTGATATCCCGCACTTCGACCACCGCACTGCCTTCTATCGGCGCATAGAAACTCGGCCAGCCACAGCCGGAATCGAACTTGGTGGTGGAATCGAACAGCGCTTCGTTACAGCACACACAATGATAGACACCTTCGGTCTTCGTGCCGTTGTACTTGCCCGTAAAGGGCCGTTCGGTCGCTTTCAGGCGACAGACGTTGTACTGCTCTGGGTCGAGCATTTGCTTCCACTCTTCGAGCGTCTTGTGCAACTTGTCCACAGGTACACCTCCGGATCCGAAAAAGCCCGATCTGTGTCTTTTCCACGGATCGGGTGGCACGTATGATTGCGCCTCATCAGATGTCAGTCTGTCACCCGCGTTTGTCGCATACAAACCCATTTTCATCGGGTCATGTCCAGCGGCCTTCGTTGCAAGCCAGCAACAACTCGTCCATTTTCGGGATCAATCACATGCAGTTCAGCAAATCGAACAAGCTCGCAAACGTCTGCTATGACATTCGCGGGCCAGTGCTCAAGCACGCCAAACGCCTGGAAGAGGAAGGCCATCGCATCCTCAAGCTGAATATCGGCAACCCGGCACCGTTTGGTTTCGAGGCGCCGGACGAAATCCTGCAGGACGTGATCCGCAACCTGCCGACCGCCCAGGGCTACAGCGACTCCAAGGGGCTGTTCAGCGCTCGCAAGGCCGTGATGCAGTACTACCAGCAGAAGCAGGTCGACGGCATCGGCATCGAAGACATCTATCTGGGCAACGGCGTCTCCGAACTGATCGTGATGTCGATGCAGGCGCTGCTCAACAACGGCGACGAAGTCCTGATTCCGGCGCCGGATTATCCGCTGTGGACCGCTGCCGTGAGTCTGGCTGGCGGCAACCCGGTGCATTACCTGTGCGACGAGCAGGCCAACTGGTGGCCTGACCTGCAGGACATCAAGGCCAAGATCACGCCGAACACCAAGGCCATGGTGATCATCAACCCGAACAACCCCACCGGTGCAGTGTATTCGAAGGAAGTGCTGCTGGGCATGCTGGAACTGGCACGCCAGCACAATCTGGTGGTGTTCTCGGACGAGATCTACGACAAGATCCTCTACGACGAAGCCGTGCACATCAGCACCGCCTCTCTTGCACCCGACCTGCTGTGCCTGACGTTCAACGGCCTGTCCAAGTCCTACCGCGTTGCGGGCTTCCGTTCCGGCTGGGTCGCCATTTCAGGTCCCAAGCACAATGCCCAGAGCTACATCGAAGGCATCGACATCCTGGCCAACATGCGCCTGTGCGCCAACGTACCCAGCCAGCACGCCATCCAGACCGCACTGGGCGGCTACCAGAGCATCAACGATCTGGTCCTGCCTCAAGGCCGCCTGCTGGAGCAACGCAACCGTACCTGGGAACTGCTCAACGACATTCCCGGTGTAAGCTGCGTCAAACCCATGGGTGCGCTGTACGCCTTCCCGCGCATCGACCCCAAGGTCTGCCCGATCCACAACGACGAGAAGTTCGTCCTCGATCTGCTGCTTTCCGAAAAGCTGCTGGTGGTACAAGGCACGGCATTCAACTGGCCATGGCCTGACCACTTCCGCGTGGTGACGCTGCCGCGTGTCGACGATCTGGAACAGGCCATCGGCCGCATCGGCAACTTTGTCAAAGGCTACAAGCAGTAACCTCCACAGCCCCCTGCCCCGAAGCCGATTCGGGGCAGCCCCTGAAATGCCCTCCCCCGCCTCCAGAAATCCTCCAACCCTCTCGCAGACATGGCTCAGGTGCCGTTCAGGTTGGCAGGATTAACATCGAATACGACAAGAGGACACAGTTTGAAATAGTCCCTCTGTTGAATAGCTGCGGGCATCACCTTATATACCCGGCATCACGTTGCATTTATTCCCCAGGAGAACGTTTCGACCATGATGCGCATTTTGCTGTTTTTGGCCACTAACCTTGCGGTCGTGCTGATTGCCAGCATTACCTTGAGCCTTTTTGGCTTCAATGGGTTCATGGCGGCCAATGGGGTTGATCTCAACCTCAATCAGCTGCTGGTCTTCTGCGCCGTGTTCGGTTTCGCCGGCTCGCTGTTCTCGCTGCTCATCTCCAAATGGTCGGCAAAAATGAGCACCGGCACGCAGATCATTACCCAGCCTCGCACTCGCCATGAGCAATGGTTGCTGCAGACCGTGGAGCAACTGTCCCGTGAAGCCGGTATCAAGATGCCGGAAGTCGGTATTTTCCCGGCCTATGAGGCCAACGCCTTCGCCACGGGCTGGAACAAGAACGACGCTCTGGTTGCAGTCAGCCAGGGTCTGCTGGAGCGTTTCTCGCCCGACGAAGTCAAGGCAGTACTGGCCCACGAAATCGGCCACGTAGCCAATGGCGACATGGTGACACTGGCGCTGGTACAAGGCGTGGTGAACACCTTCGTCATGTTCTTTGCGAGGATCATCGGCAACTTCGTCGACAAGGTGATCTTCAAGACTGAAAACGGCCAGGGTATCGCCTACTACATCACCACGATCTTCGCCGAGCTGGTGCTGGGCTTCCTGGCCAGCGCCATCGTGATGTGGTTCTCGCGCAAACGCGAATACCGGGCTGACGAAGCTGGCGCCCGACTGGCTGGTACCGGCGCAATGATTGGCGCACTGCAACGCCTGCGCTCCGAACAGGGCGTACCGGTCAACATGCCAAGCACCATGAGCGCGTTCGGCATCAATGGCGGTCTCAAGCACGGGCTGGCAGGCCTGTTCATGAGCCACCCGCCACTGGAAGAACGTATCGAGGCGCTGCGTCGCCGCGGTTGATCCAGAACTGCAATCGGAAGGGCGACGCGAGTCGCCCTTTTTTGTGCCTGCCTGATTGAGACGCCCATAAAACTTCAGGAATTTCGATCAAAACACCTAAGAACTTATATTGGATTCCGATCAATGCCCTACCCCAAGATAGACACATCCCAATACTCAGGACCTCAACATGTTCCCCAGCCTGTTTATCTCCCACGGCTCACCCATGCTGGCTCTCGAACCCGGCGAAAGCGGCCCGGTGCTGGCACGTCTGGCGAGTGAAATGCCTGCTCCCAAGGCCATCGTGATCGTTTCGGCTCACTGGGAAAGCAACGAACTGATCGTCAACGGCAACCCGCAACCGGAAACCTGGCATGACTTCGGCGGCTTCCCGGCAGCCCTGTTCGCCGTTCAATATCCTGCCAGGGGCTTGCCGACGCTGAGCGCCGAAGTGGTCGAACTACTGGCCGCCAATGGCCTGCCCGCACGTATCGATAGTCGACGCCCCTTTGACCATGGCGTATGGGTACCGCTGTCGCTGATGTATCCGCAAGCTGATATCCCGGTGGTGCAGGTTTCCCTGCCAAGCCGTCAGGGCCCGGCCTTGCAGACCCGAGTCGGTCAGGCTCTCTCCAGCCTGCGTGAACAGGGCGTACTGATCATAGGCTCCGGCAGCATCACCCATAACCTGCGGGAACTGGACTGGAATGCCGACCCTGAAAGCATCGAGCCGTGGGCGAAAGCATTCCGCGACTGGATGATCGAACGACTGGAAAACGACGACGAGTCGGCATTGCACGACTACCGGGCACTGGCTCCACACGCCGTACGCAACCATCCGAGCGATGAGCACCTGCTGCCCCTGTATTTCGCTCGCGGAGCTGGTGGCAGATTCAGCATTGCCTATCAGGGGTTCACCATGGGAGCACTGGGCATGGATATCTACCGCTTTGGCTGAGCGAATCCCGAGCAAAAAAAATCCCCGAACCAGTCGGGGATTTTTCATCTGACGATCAACTCAAGCGTCGATCAGTCTTCACGATAGCGACGCAGCTTCAACTGCTTGCCAGCAACGCGAGTGTCCTTGAGCTTGGTCAGCAGGCGCTCGAGGCCATCTTCCGGCAGCTCGACCAGACTGAAGCTGTCACGGACCTGGATACGACCGATCGCTTCGCGGGCCAGACCGCCTTCGTTGAGGATTGCACCCAGCAGGTTCTTGGCAGCGATACCGTCACGCGCACCCAGCGCGGTACGGCAACGGGCACGGCCTTCGGCCAGTGGCATCGGAGCACGACGCTCGCGCTCTGGACGATCACCGCGATCGCTACGCTCGCCACGCGGCGTGCTGTTCGGAACCAGCGGACGCTCACGCTCGATGGCGGACAGCGTCAGCGCCTGACCATTGGTGGCCTTGCGCAGCAGGGCAGCAGCCAGAGCACGCGGCGTGCAGCCGATGTCGGCAGTCAGACGATCGAGCAGATCACCATGGCTGGCTTCTGCATCGGCAACCAGCGGCGACAGGCTGTTGGTCAGTTTCTTGATGCGGGCATCCAGAACGGCCTGGGAATCCGGCAGGCGGACTTCCACGACTTTCTGGCCAGTCACACGCTCGATCACTTGCAGCATGCGGCGCTCACGCGGAGTCACCAGCAACAGCGCACGACCTTCGCGACCGGCACGGCCGGTACGACCGATACGGTGAACGTAGGACTCGGGATCGTAAGGCATGTCAACGTTGAACACGTGAGTGATGCGCGGAACGTCGAGACCACGGGCAGCAACGTCGGTCGCAACAACGATGTCCAGACGGCCATCCTTGAGGGAGTCGATGACGCGCTCACGCTGGTTCTGGGCGATGTCGCCGTTCAGTGCAGCAGCCTTGTAGCCTTTGGCTTCCAGGGCACTGGCCAGATCCAGGGTCGCCTGCTTGGTACGCACGAACATGATCAGGGCGTCGAAATCCTCGACTTCCAGCAGGCTCAGTACGGCAGAGGTTTTCTGGTCAGCGTGAACCAGCAGGTGAGCCTGCTCGATCGCGGTGACGGTCTGGGTCTTGGTCTGGATCTTGACGTGCTTCGGATCGCGCAGATGGCGCTCGGCGATGGCACGGATCGACTGCGGCAGGGTAGCCGAGAACAGAACGGTCTGACGGCTTTCCGGCATGGCCTTGAAGATGACTTCCAGGTCATCCATGAAGCCCAGCTTGAGCATTTCGTCCGCTTCGTCGAGAACCAGGTGGTTCACGGTAGCCAGGACTTTTTCGTCGCGACGCAGGTGATCGCACAGACGACCCGGTGTAGCGACAACGATCTGCGCGCCATTGCGGATGGCCTTGAGCTGCGGGCCCATTGGAGCGCCACCGTAGACGGCAACGACCGTCACGCCTGGCATCTGCTTGGCGTAGGTTTCGAACGCGGTGGCAACCTGCAGTGCCAGCTCGCGGGTTGGAGCGAGGATCAGGGCTTGCGGCTCACGCTTGCTCGGATCGATACGATGCAGGATGGGCAGGGCGAACGCGGCGGTCTTGCCGGTACCGGTCTGCGCCTGGCCGATCATGTCGTGGCCGGCAAGAATAATCGGGATGGACTGCTGCTGAATGGCCGAAGGCTCTTCGTAGCCGGTCGCGATGACGGCTGCAACAATACTCGGATGAAGGTCGAGAGCGGCGAAGCCGCCGATTTCCTGGGTCATGGGTCTGCCTCTGGTGCATCCGCAAAGACCCATGCTTCAAAGCTGCGCGTGCCGTGTACGACCTTGAGGTCACCCTGGCTGCTTTGTCGGCGGGGATTTGCGAAAACGTTTGATGAATGGATCGTCAAGAATAGTCCGCAAAGCGGACAAGCAACCGAAGCAGGCTCCGGATAGCTGCGATACCTGACGAGGGCCTCTTAAGGCCGGCGCGCACTATACCGGAATTGCGTTTGAAAGTGAGGGTTTTTTTACAAAATATTGGCGGTTGAAAGAGCGTTTGCAGGCATCTCGCAACCGGACAAACCGGCCGCAATGCCTTGAGAGCCCGAGATTACGGGCGTGAGCACTTAAACGTTTCACTCTTTCATGCATATGAATCTGGTTGCGCCCTGCACGGTGCGGCGAAATGTCTCACTCCGACCTCTCGCCACACCCTCAGCTCGCTGGGCGAATATCCTTGATCAAAGGCAGCAACGAATAACCCAGTCGAGGCGCAAGCACCTCGGCGCGCAAGGTCAGCGACTCGATATTCAGGGTCTGGTCCAGATCGGCCGGGACAATCAGGATGACATTGCCCTCCTTCACCGGCAGTTCCCAGTAATGCCGGTGGTACAGCCCGCGCAACAAGGCCGCACCCAGAGGCTTGCCGTCATCGGTGGCCCACTGGTTGATGATCAGCCAGCCTCCCGGATTGAGGCGCTGCTGACAGTTCTGAAGAAATCTCCAGGCCAGGTGCCCTGCTCCCGGCCCTACATCGGTATAGAGGTCGACGAAGATCAGGTCCGCTGTTTCGGCACTGTCGAGCAGTTCGAGGGCATCACCGATACGTATATAAAGACGCGGATCGTCGTCGAGCCCCATGTACTCGATTGCCAGACGCGGTACATCCGGACGCAGTTCTATGACTTCCACGTCTTCAAGAGGCAGAAACTTCATGCAGGCCTGAGTCAGGGTCCCGGCCCCCAGCCCGAGAAACAGTGCGCTCTCGGGAGCCTCATGGCACAAGGCACCGATCAGCATGGCACGGGTGTAGTCATACTCCAGCCAACTGGGGTCGGCCGTGAAGGTACAACTCTGCTCGATGGCATCGCCAAATTCGAGGAAGCGATACTCATCCACCTCAAGTACGCGAATCATGCCGAAATCATCATGGACTTCGGCAAGAATCCGTTCTTCGCGCTCACGCTCTTCAGTCATCACCTTTCCCGGTTGGCCATCGCGCCGAGCGCAAAGGGCGAATTGTCAGCCAAGCGAAAGCATTTGTCACAACTATCGAGCCAACTCGTCCCCCACCACACGCAGCTTCACGACGAACTGTTACCATGCGGATTCGATTGCATACCCCCAAGAGCCAATAATGAGCCAACCCTGGAGCCCCGACAGCTGGCGGGCATTACCTATTCAGCAACAACCTCAATACCCTGACGCCAGACACCTGGCAGAAGTCGAACAACGTCTGGCCAGCTATCCGCCACTGGTGTTCGCCGGTGAAGCCCGGGACCTGCGTCGTCAGTTTGCCGAAGTCTCCCAAGGCCGTGCCTTCCTGCTGCAAGGCGGCGATTGCGCCGAAAGCTTCATGGAGTTTTCGGCGGCGAAGATCCGCGACACCTTCAAAGTGTTGCTGCAAATGGCGGTGGTGATGACCTTTGCCGCCGGCTGCCCGGTAGTCAAGGTCGGGCGCATGGCCGGACAATTCGCCAAGCCGCGCTCCTCCAATGATGAAACCATCGATGGCGTGACATTGCCGGCCTATCGTGGCGATATCGTCAACGCCATCGGTTTCGACGAGAAAAGCCGTGTGCCGGACCCGGAACGCCTTCTGCAGGCGTACCACCAGTCCACAGCCACCCTGAACCTGTTGCGCGCCTTCGCCCAGGGTGGTTTTGCCGATCTGCATCAGGTCCATCAGTGGAACCTGGATTTCATTGCCAACTCGGCACTGGCGCAGAAGTACAGCCAACTGGCCGACCGCATCGATGAAACCCTGGCATTCATGCGCGCATGCGGCATGGACAGCTCGCCCCAACTGCGTGAAACGAGTTTCTTCACTGCTCACGAAGCCTTGCTGTTGAACTATGAAGAAGCCTTCGTTCGCCGCGACAGCCTGACCAACGATTTCTACGACTGCTCGGCGCACATGCTGTGGATTGGCGATCGCACCCGGCAACTGGACGGCGCCCACGTGGAGTTCCTGCGCGGGGTCAATAACCCGATCGGCGTCAAGGTCGGCCCGAGCATGGACACCGACGTTCTTATTCGTCTGATCGACATCCTCAACCCGGACAACGACCCTGGTCGCCTGAACCTTATCGCCCGCATGGGCGCGAACAAGGTCGGTGAGCACTTGCCGCAACTGATCCGGGCCGTGGAGCGCGAAGGCCGCAAGGTGCTGTGGAGCTCCGATCCGATGCATGGCAACACCATCAAGGCCAGCAGCGGTTACAAGACCCGTGACTTTGCGCAGATCCTTGGGGAAGTGAAGCAGTTCTTCCAGGTGCATCAGGCAGAAGGCACCTATGCAGGCGGTATCCACATAGAAATGACTGGGCAGAACGTCACCGAATGCATCGGCGGCGCACGTCCGATTACCGAGGATGGATTGTCGGATCGTTACCACACCCACTGCGACCCACGGATGAATGCCGATCAGTCGCTGGAGCTGGCGTTTCTGATTGCCGAGACATTGAAACAAGTGAAACGCTGAAAAACCGGCTCTGTCCGTCAGAGGACTGTAGGAGGCAGCTTGCTGGCGACAACGTGAAGTCGCCAGCAAGCTGCCTCCTACAGTATTACCAGCGCTGTACCAGAGACACCACAACACTTAGAGCCAATTCATTCGCGAACGAAAGGATTCTCGAACAAGCGGAGCGCCGCCCGATTCGCCCCTGCCACCCTCACGTCCGGCAGCCCCAACCAGTCAGCCAGTTGGCGCAGATTCTGGACAAGAGCCTGCCTGCCCTCCTCGTCCAGCCCAGGTTCCTCTTCATGCACGGCATGCACCGCCAGGCAACCGGCCGCCCGTTCGGAGCGAAGGTCGACGCGCGCCGCGATCCGCTCGTTGTGCAGGAACGGCAGCACGTAATAGCCATAGACTCGCTTGTGCTGTGGCGTGTAGATCTCAAGGCGATAGCGGAAGTCGAACAGGCGCTCGGTGCGCGCCCGCTCCCAGATCAGAGAGTCGAATGGCGACAATAGCGCGCTGGCTGACACCTTGCGCGGCACAGGAGTGTCCGACAGACAGAATGCAGGCTGCTTCCAGCCTTCGACCCGAACCCGTTGCAACGCTCCCATCTCGACCAGTTCAGCCAGGGCAACACGACTGGGTAGCGGGTCCTGCCGGAAATAATCTCGCAAGTCCTTTTCCGTACCGACGCCCAATGCTTTTGCTGCATGCAGCAACAGACCACGCTGGGCCTGGGCTTCATCGATTTCCGGATGATCGAGAGCGGCTGCCGGAAGCACCCGCTCCGGCAGGTCATACAAACGCTCGAAACCTCGACGCCCCGACACCGTGACATCCCCGGCGGCAAACAACCATTCCAGCGCAAGCTTTTCGGCACTCCAGTCCCACCAGGGGCCTGCACGCTCCTGCCGAGAACCGAGGCTGCCGGCTCCCAGCGCACCCCGCTCACGAACAGCCTGCAAGACCCGCTCGATAACCGGTCGTTGCTCGCGACCAAAGCGTGCCAGTTGCTGATAAATACCTTCGCCCCTGGCTGCGCGCCGCATCCGCCAGCGCATCAGCGGATAAAACTCGATGGGCAACAGCGAAGCTTCATGCCCCCAATACTCGAATAACGCTCGATGCCGTCCCTGACTCCAGGCAGCCTGATCCAGCAGAGCCTGGGAATAATTGCCCAGCCGTGAATACAGCGGCAGGTAGTGAGAACGCACAAGCGCATTGACCGAGTCGATCTGCACCACACCGAGGCGTCGGATCAACTGCGTGACATGACCGGCCTTGATAATGGCTGGTGGCTGGCGCCCGGTGAAACCCTGAGCGGCCAGTGCCAGACGACGTGCTTGCTTGAGAGACAGTTCTGCAGACATTCGATACTCCCGACCGAGCCTGCAACGCTAGCCGATTATGTGCCGCTCTGTCAGCTTCAGAGCTTGAACATCAGAATCACGGCGCAGAACACCAGAAACAGACAGAACAGGTAGCGCAGCAACCGCTCGGGCATCGAATGGGCAAGCCTCACGCCCCAACTGACGCTGGCCAGGCCGCCAATGGCAAGAGGAATCCCCATGGACCAATTGACATGGTCATGCAGCGCATAGGTAAACAGGGTTATCGCCGTGCTCGGCACCGCCAGGGTCAATGCCAGCCCCTGGGCAACCACCTGGGTCGCACCGAACACGCTGGTGAGGATCGGCGTGGCAACCACGCCACCACCGACTCCGAACAACCCGCCGGTGACGCCCGAGCCCACACCCAGCAGCCACAGCCAGTTGGCGTGACGCAACTGCGTACTGGCCTGCCCCTTGCGCGAAAACATCTGGGCGAGGTTGAAAATCGTCAGCAGGATCAGGAAAACCACAAACCCGATACGCATGTGCTGTGCATCGATCCTGACCGCCAGCAAGGAAGTGAGCCATGCCAGAAAGAAGCTCGGAACAATCAGCATCAGTGCATTACGAAACAGAACACGGTTGCGCTGGTTATAACGCCACAAGGCCAGTAACACGTTGGGCAGTACCATCAACAGTGCAGTCCCCTGGGCCAATTGCTGATCGAGACCGAACAGCACCCCCAATGCCGGAATCGCGACCAGGCCACCACCAATTCCGAATAGCCCACCCAGGGTACCCATCGCGGCACCCATCAACACGAACATCACAACTTCAATCACACCACATCCCCAGTCAGCCCACGGGGGTGAATGCTACGCAGTCTTGACCCGCAGGCATACGACCAACGGCAGAATGTAGCAACATATCGTGCACGCCTGCTCCACGACTCGTATCCTGTACCCCTGAGCGACTGGATTTATCTGGCGCATTAAAGATCACGACACTAAATTAGATGAATTCTACTGCCTGCGAGGATCGCCCATGAATGCCGAAGACCGTCTTGATCCCGAGACTTCTGCCGATTGCGACTCGTTGCTGCTGGATAATCAACTGTGTTTCGCCCTCTATTCCACCTCGCTGATGATGACCAAGGTCTACAAGCCTTTGCTCCAGGCGCTGGGCCTCACCTATCCACAGTATCTGGCCATGATGGTGCTGTGGGAGAAGGAAGGTCTGACCGTCGGTGATGTCAGCACACGCCTGCTGACCGATCCCGGCTCATTGACACCGCTGCTCAAGCGCCTGGAAGCCGAAGGCTTGATCAGCCGTACCCGCAGCAAAGAGGACGAGCGTGTGGTGCTGCTGCATCTGACAGAACAAGGCCGTGCCCTCCAGCAAAAAGCCAGAGATGTTCCGGGCTGCATCCTCTCTTCAAGTGGCCTGACGCTCGACAAGCTGCGCGTGCTGCAGAACGAATTGCTGGACCTTCGCACCCATCTGCAGGACAGCCTCTAGGCTGACTGCAAGTCCTCTCATGGCTTTTCGCCCCATTGCCGACGAACGGTAAAAACCCCGCAAGCCATTGTTTTAAATGGATTTAAAACCCTGAAACAACCTCTCTCTACCCCATTCTGAAGGGTTGAGCAGTCCAGATTCCCAACAATTAACTTGCGCGCTAAATATTTGCGCTATAAATTTAAAACCAATTAGTTAGCGCACTAAATTATTGCGAACAAGCAAACAACCTGCGAGGTAATGCCATGAACACTCTCTATACCGCTGTTGCAACTGCTACCGGTGGCCGTGACGGTCGTGCCGTTTCCAGTGACAAGATCCTCGACGTCAAACTGGCAACCCCCAAGGAACTCGGCGGCGCAGGCGGTGAAGCCACCAACCCCGAGCAACTGTTTGCTGCCGGTTACTCGGCCTGCTTCATCGGTGCCCTGAAATTCGTCGCTGGCCAGAGCAAACGCAGCATTCCGGCTGACGCCTCTATCACCGCTCATGTCGGCATTGGTCAGATTCCAGGCGGCTTCGGTCTGGACATTGATCTGCACATCAGCCTGCCGGGTCTGGAACAGGCCGATGCCCAGCAACTGGTCGATGCTGCTCACCAGGTCTGCCCTTACTCCAACGCTACCCGCGGCAATGTTGACGTGCGCTTGCATGTAACTGTCTAACCCCACCGGTACAGGAGTCGAACATGAAAACCTTCAGCAAAGTCTTGACCGGTACTCTTCTGGCCCTGTCCGTTGGCAGCGCCTTTGCCTCAGGCAGCACAGACATCGAGCACAACACCCAACGCTTTCTGGATGCCCTGAACTCAGGCACCGGCAAGCCAATCGAGCAGTTGTCGCCCAAAGATGCCCGAGCGGTACTGGTCGGTGCTCAAGCAGGGGTCAAGCTGACGCTACCCAAGGCCGAGGTCAGTGAGAAAACCATCAAGGTGGACGGCCAGTCCATCAGCCTGAACATCGTGCGCCCTGCCGGTGTGAAAGGGACCTTGCCGGTCTTCATGTTCTTCCACGGTGGTGGCTGGGTACTGGGGGACTTCCCGACCCACGAACGCCTGGTTCGTGACCTGGTAGAGGGTTCGGGAGCGGTGGCAGTGTTCGTCAACTACACGCCATCGCCAGAGGCGCATTACCCGACCGCGATCAATCAGGCTTATGCGGCAACCAAGTGGGTCGCCGAGCATGGCAAGGAAATCAATGTCGATGGCAAGCGCCTGGCCGTTGCCGGTAACAGTGTCGGCGGCAACATGGCGGCAGTGGTTGCCCTGATGGCCAAGGACAAAGGCACTCCGGCACTCAGGTATCAGGTGCTGCTGTGGCCTGTCACGGATGCGAACTTCGATACAGCTTCCTATGACCAGTACGCCGAAGGACACTTCCTGACCCGCAACATGATGAAGTGGTTCTGGGACAACTACACCACCGATGCCGCGCAACGTAACGAGATCTATGCCTCGCCATTGCGTGCCTCCATCGATCAGTTGAAAGGTCTGCCGCCAGCACTGGTGCAAACAGCAAGTGCCGACGTGCTGCGCGACGAAGGTGAAGCCTATGCCCGCAAACTGGATCAGGCTGGGGTGGCGGTCACGGCAGTGCGTTACAACGGCATGATCCACGACTACGGCCTGCTCAATGTGGTCAGCCAGGTTCCTGCTGTCCGCTCAGCGATGCTGCAGGCATCTCAGGAACTCAAAGCGCATCTGAAGTAAAACCGGCAGACACAAAAAACCCGCATCGCTGCGGGTTTTTTGCGTATCGGGGCTACAAAACCATGCTTATTTGGCACGGCCTTTGTAGGAACCGCCGTCACGGGTATCGATCTCGATCATGTCGCCGATTTCGATGAAGTCAGCAACGCTCAGCTCGGTACCGTTTTTCAGTTTGGCAGGCTTCATGACCTTGCCCGAAGTGTCGCCACGAGCGGAACCTTCGGTGTAGTCAACCTGACGAACGATGGTGGTCGGCAGCTCTACGGAAACCAGACGCTCTTCGAAGAACACGGCTTCGCAGACGTCGGTCATGCCTTCTTCGACGAATGGCAGAACGGCTTCGATGTCTTCAGCGTTCAGCTCGTACATGGTGTAGTCAGTGGTGTCCATGAACGTGTAGGAGTCACCGCTGATGAAAGACAGGGTAGCTTCCTTGCGATCCAGGATCACGTCGTCCAGCTTGTCGTCGGCGCTGTATACGGTTTCAGTCTTGTAACCGGTCAGCAGGTTCTTCAGCTTGGTCTTCATGATCGCGCTGTTACGACCGGACTTGGTGAACTCGGCCTTCTGGACCAGCCAAGGATCGTTGTCGATACGGATCACGGTACCGGGTTTCAGCTCTTTACCAGTTTTCATTGCATATATCCGAATATGGATTGAAATAGCCAAAGGCTCTGTACGAGAAATAGCCTGCACAGGCACTTTTCGTACAGAGCCTGATATCAAGGCCGCGTATCATAGCGAATTTCGACAAAACTGTACTAGCGCCGCGGCAAGATCGGTTTGTGAGGCCTGTTCCAGACACCAGTGTTCGGCATGCTTTTCAAGCTCGGACCAGTGAATGCCCAGTGCTTTCCAGTTTGCAGCGAGGTCACGACCGGCATTCCAGTCCTGCCAAAGCGCATTCAGTGCGTGTCCGGCCTCAGGCGAAAGCCCGGCCAGATAGAGCTCCAGAAAGGCATCGAGCTTGGGCAGATGGGCATCGCCTTCCTGCTGATAGATATGCCAAAGCATCGGACGTCCCGCCCACTGGGCTCGCACGAAAGAGTCCTCGCCCCGCACGACATTGAAATCACAGCACCAGAGCAGCCGGTCATAGTCCTGCTGCCTGACGAACGGCAAAACCTGAATACTGAGGGCGCCACGCCTGTGCAGGGCTCCTGCCTGCAAGGTATCGGCTCCAAGCCAGCGCTGGACATCACCCAGCACACGCCCTTCGGGCACCAGCAAATGAGTCGGGCGCTCGTCATTGGCCAGCAGCTCGAGCCAACTGCCAATACCGGGATTCTCGTAAGCGAACACCGAAATCAGGCGAGCCCCTGCACAGGGCTCGATCCCCAGTTGCTGCAGAAAACCTTGCCGGGCCGACTTGTCGTGCTGAAAAGCCTGACGCTGTTCGAGCAGCCCGTGCTCACGCAACAGACCGCCGGTCGTCTCGCGAAAGCCGGGGAAGAAAAAGAACTTCTTCAAGCCACTCGACTGCAGCGATGGCAGGCCGTGGCAGCCGGTGACCCATTCTTCGGCACTGAGATAGTCCAGATTCAGCCACACAGGCCGAGGCGAGCGCTGCAACATCGCTTCGGTGTACACAGGCGGCAGGCGGCAGGCAAAGGCTTCAACCACGACATCGGCAACATCGGTAGCCGTCCAGCATTGAGGCCAGTGGCAGATACTCACGCCCTCCTGCCACTGCTGCGCAGCTTCGGCGCTGGCCTGGGGGTAAAGACGAACGAACGCCGACAGGTCATCGATCCACAAACGCACATTCAGGTCATGCTCGGCCACCAGTTGGCGCGCCAGTCGCCAGGTCACGCCGACATCGCCATAGTTGTCGACGACACTACAAAAAATGTCCCAAGAGGCTTTCATCCCGGCTCCCTGAGGCTGGATTTGGAAAAACGCTGATTGTCCTTCAGAACAACAGGTTTCCACCAGCGCCAGCCATGGCACAATTGCCCGCGTCGTCCACGCCTGGAGCTCAGCCATGCCGTCCTATCCGAATCGTCGCGAACTGTATGTTTCCCTGAAACTGATTCTCTGTATCGCGCTGGGCATCTGGCTGGGAGCGATGGCAGTGGTTCTGACAGGCTTTCTGTTCTACAAGAGCCTTCCACCGGCCCAGACCCAGGTGCTGGAAAAAGCCGCAGCCCAATTGCGAGCACCCGCTGCGCCGCAGATCGAGCCGGAAAGCACCATGTTCCAGAAGTACGAGCATAACCTGCGCGAGAGCGAAGCCCGTCAGGCCCGTGAGCAGGCCCAGGAGTTGCAGCAGAAAAACTTCAGCCGCTCGAAATGCGACTTCTGGATGCAGCAGGATCGTACGGCCCCCAGCGAAAAAAGCCGTGCGGGCATCAATCAATATTGCGGATAACCCATGAACAAGGCTGACGTCCTGCAACAGATCATCGACAGGTTGAAAATCGATCTGGATATCGCTCTGCGTGCCGCGCAGACCGCTTATGAAACCGCAACTCACGAAGAAAACATTGCCGAGAACAAGTACGACACGCTGGGGCTCGAGGCGTCATACCTGGCAACGGGCCAGGCGCGCCGTGTCGAGGAGATCCGTCAGTCACTGGCGCTCTATCAGAGCTGGGTGCTCAAACCATTCGATGAAGCACGCGGTATTCAGACAGGTGATCTGGTTACCCTTGAAGCCTTGAATGGTCAGGAGCAGTACCTGTTCGTTGGTCCGGATGCGGCCGGTCTGAAGGTCAATTCGGACAATCTGCCAATTACCGTAATCACGACTCGTGCGCCTCTGGGGCAGAGTCTGCTGGGCAAATTCGAAGGCGATAGTGTCGAAATCACCATCAATGGCAACCATCAATCCTTTGAGGTCACTCAGGCTGAGTGACACGCCTATCATTTTCAGGGTTTCCGACCAGAGTTTTTGTGGGTAATGTAAACCGTTGTTACACAGGGGCTACATCGCAGCATGCAAGGACTCAATCAAGGAGATATTTCATGACGAACGTCATCGCCTTTCCTGACGCCCATGAACGTGATCGCCTGAAGTCCAGCGAAGAACCGGCGTTGAGGTATTTGAACAAGAAAGAACGGCTGCTGATCGATCAACTGCGTTCGACCAGCCATGCGGGACGCCAGTATGTGTATGACTATGCGAACATCATGCATCTTTCGAAACCTCTGTATCCGGAGCCGGTGGACTGAACCGCCTGCCCGTCCATAACACTGCCTGACAACACGGCAGGCAGCACTGCACTGCGCATTTGGGGCATTCATCTTCTTGAAGCCCCGATAGCGAGTCTGTGTACCCGCGCGTCATGACATCCCACCTCCTCTCCCATCACCTGCTGCCCGTACAGTCAGGTGCCATCCATTTGCGCACTTTACATTTGTGGCCATAACCAATAAATATTATGAGCATAATTTTTTTGGCAATTCCAAGCCACATCCAGGAGTAAAGCGCCATGCAAAACCTCTCGCGTGATGAAAAACTTGCCCTGTGGCATGAGGAAGAAAGGTACATGCGGGCGCGTCTGGGCCCGGCAGGCACCACCAACCTTGCCGAGGTCGCGGCACTGGAGCCTGTCGATTTTCTGGAGGGTATCGGTCGCGGCGAATTCCCCGCCCCGCCGATTGGCGTTCTGATGGACTTCATTCCGTTGCAGTGGCTGCCCGGACTGTTCATCTTTCAAGGCACCCCCGACAGCCGCCACTACAACCCGCTGGGCACGGTGCATGGCGGATATGCCGCGACCTTGCTGGACTCTTGCATGGGTTGCGCAATTCATACCCGACTCAAGAAGGGCCAGGGTTATACCACCCTCGATTTGCGGGTCAGCTATGTACGTGCGCTAAGCGACAAGGTCGGACCCGTTCGGGCCGAAGGCAAGGTCATTCATCTTGGGCGTTCGACGGCACTGGCCGAAGGACGCCTGTATGACGTGGATGACCGCTTGTACGCGACCGCCAGCACGACTTGCATGATTCTGGACATGAACCGCTAGGTTCGGATTGGTACACAGAAGGGAAGCCTTCCACAGAGTCAGGGCAGACTCTGTGGAGGCTCGGTTGCTTATTGCATCAGCGAGTAGACCAGCGCGGTAATCGCTACGATACCGGCCATCACCACAAATACGTTGGACAGCTTGCCCGAGTACTGGCGCATGGCAGGAACCTTGCGGATGGCATACATCGGCATCAGGAACAGCAACGCCGAGATGATCGGGCCACCCAGGGTTTCGATCATGCCCAGGATGCTTGGGTTGAGTGTCGCCACCAGCCAGCACACCAACAGCATGAAACCGGCAGTCAGACGATCCAGAGTGCGTGGCTCCGGACGGCGACCGGTTTTCACGATCAGGCCTTTCAAGCCTTCGCTGGCACCGATGTAGTGACCCAGGAAGGATTTGGCGATGGCCACGAAAGCAATCAGCGGCGCGACAAAAGCAATGGTCGGGTTGCTGAAATGGTTGGCCAGGTAAGACAGGATCGAAATGTTCTGCGCCTTGGCCTCAGCCAGTTGTGCCGGCGACAGGGTCAGCACGCAACTGAACACGAAGAACAGCACCATCACCACCATCAGACCGTGGGCGCGGGCCAGAATCTGCGAGCTGCGTACTTCTGCATTCTTGCCGTGCAAGCGCTTCTGGTCGACGGCAAAGGCCGAGATGATCGGTGTGTGGTTGAAGGAGAACACCATCACCGGAATCGCCAGCCACAGGGCAGGCAGGAACGCCGATGGCTCAGGCAAGGTGCTTGCCGTGCTCAGAATGCCGCCGGTCCAGTGCGGAATCAGGTACACCGACAGAAACAGCAACGCCACGATGAACGGATACACCATCAGGCTCATGGCCTTGACGATCAGTCGCTCGCCACAACGCACCACCAGCAGCAGGCCCAGAATCATCAGGAAGGCCAGCAGTGCTCGCGGCGGAGCCGGTACATGCAGTTGATGCTCGAGAAAGCTGGTGACCGTATTGGTCAAGGCAACACTGTAGATCAGCAGGATCGGAAAAATCGCGAAGAAGTACAGCAGCGTGATCATTGCCCCGGCGCCCTTGCCGAAATGCTGCTCGACCACTTCGGTGATATCGGCACCGTCACGCCCGGACAAGACGAAACGAGTCAGGCCACGGTGCGCATAAAACGTCATGGGGAAAGCCAGCAATGCCAGTGCCAGCAGCGGCCAGAAACCACCGATGCCAGCGTTGATCGGCAGAAACAGAGTGCCAGCACCGATAGCGGTACCAAACAGTCCCAGCATCCAGGTTGTATCGTGACGACTCCACGCAGCTACGCTCGCGTGTTCTGTATCCAGGCGTTCTACGACGCCGTTGGCCTGATCATTCATCCGGTCTGGTCTCCGTGGCCGGTTATTCAAATCGGAAGGGGCATGTCGTAACTTGGCAGTCAAAGGCCCCTCCCGAAACAGGGGGCGCGATTGTCAGGGATCCCGGAAAGAAATCAAAGAGTTATCAGACCGAACGTCCGATAGTCACGCACAAATCCACAAGGATTTTCGAGACAACCCCAGGTTGTCCCGGATATGTACCGCACTACATCCAGCCCAGCCACTTCCAGTAGGTCATGCCGAACACCAGCATCAGGACATAACCGATCAGGGTCATCGGAATGCCTATTCTGGCGAATTGCCGGGCATCGAAGGTTTCGGTCCCCAGACAGACCATGTTCTGCGGCGCATTGATGGGCAGGATAAAACCGTAACTGACCACAAACCCCAGCAGCATGGTCATGCCCAACCGGTTGAAATCCCCGGGCAGGGTTTGCAGCACGGCGATCAGGATCGGCAACAATGCCGAGGTCAAGGCCGTTGCACTGGCAAACCCCAGGTGAATCAGAATCAGGAACGCACCCAGAATGGCAAAAATCCCCAGAGCGCCGAGCTGATCGAGCCCGGTTCCGCTCACGACCTGACCTCCCAGCCACTGACCGGCCCGGGTCGTCAGCAAGGCCGTGCCCAGGCTGATACCGACGCCGAACACAATCACGGTTCCCCACGGAATGCGCGACTGCACATCCTTCCAGGTCATGACGCCCCAACGCGGCAGAAGCAGAATCACCAGGCCCGCGTAGGTGGTGGAAGTGGTATCGAAACTGTGCAGCTTGCCCTCGGTCGACCAGAACAGCAGCAACAGTACAGAAACGCTCAGCAGCCGCTTCTGGGCACCGGTCATCGGGCCTATGTCGGTCAGGGACTGCGCAACCGCTTCCTTGCCTCCGGGAATACTGTCGCTTTCCGGTGGCAGAAGCTTGAGGACCAGCAGAATCAGCACTCCCGACATGATCAACGCCCAGGGCGCACCGGCGATCAGCCAGTCGATCCAGGAAACCCGCTGGCCGAGCATCTTGTCCATGAAGCCTGCAGTCAGGAGGTTCTGTGCGGCTGCCGTCTGGATGCCGATGTTCCAGACACTGGTGCCCTGGGCCACGATGATCATGATCGCCACGGCAATATTCGAACGCTTGTCGACGCCAAATGCCGCAATCACTCCCATCATGATGGGCACAACACACGCGCTGCGTGCCGTCGCACTGGGCACCACAAGGCTGAGCAGAATGGTGACGGCAATGGCGCCGATCATGATCCGGCGAGTACTGGTGCCGATTCGCGACAGGGTAACCAGCGCAATACGCCGGTCCAGCCCGGTGTGGGTCATGGCCGCAGCCAGGAAGAGCGCCCCGGTGACCAGAGCCAGTGCCGAATTGGAAAACCCGCTCAGGGCCATCGTGATAGCGGCGGATGACCCATACAGCACCGAAGGGTCCTGCAAGGTGGGTGCCGAGCCAATCAGAAACGCAATCAGCGAAGTGATCATGATTGCGCTGGCTTCGTAGGAAACAGCCTCGGTAATCCACACCACGACGGCAAAGGTCAGAATCGCCAGCATCCGGTGGCCCGCAACCGGCAAGTCATCGGGCATAGGCAAGAACAGCACTGCGACCATGGCCAGTACACCGATCAACAGGCCCATGGGAATTTTCACCTTGCCCTTCGGTGTTTCAGGCGTCTCTACAGACAGGTTCATGCTGATTCCTGTGTCTCATTCCATCGAAATGCACGCCTGCAAAAGCAAGCGCTACGGTCACGACCATTCTGGACCTGGACCGGATTCATGCCCTTGATGTCGATCAAGCCGTTATCAGATGGCCAGCCAGGAAAAACGAATGCCGGATATCTGAAATTAGTTACCATCCACAATTGACAATGATTATCATCCACACTAATTTGTTGCGCGATATGTCGGGGCCTCCCTGCAAACTCATTGCTGCCAGGTGATTTCCATGCCGGAACGACTGACCACAAGTATGTGTGATACCCCCCTGCTCCAGGCCTTCGTCGACAACCGTCCGGTTCTGGTCAAAGTAGCCACCCGCATCACCGGCTGTACCTCCCGTGCAGAAGATGTGGTGCAGGATGCATTCTTCCGCCTGCAGTCAGCCCCGGAAATCTCTTCATCGATCAAGGCCCAATTGAGTTACCTGTTTCAGATCGTGCGCAATCTGGCCATCGATCACTATCGCAAGCAGGCACTTGAGCAAAAGTACTCGGGCAGCGAAGAAGAGGGGCTGAATGTGGTCGTGCACGGTGCATCCCCCGAAACCTCGCACATCAATTTCGTGACCCTGGAACACATCGCCGACGCTCTGGCTCAGTTGCCCAGCCGCACCCGCTACGCATTCGAGATGTATCGCCTGCACGGCGTACCGCAAAAAGAAATCGCCCGGGAACTGGGAGTCTCACCGACACTGGTCAACTTCATGATCCGCGATGCGCTGGTACATTGCCGCAAGGTTTCCCGCCAGGACCTGTCGCCCCCTGCCCCCTGAGACTCCTCTGACGGGCGGTACCATCCTTTCGTAGTATGCCGATCGGCAGGTTCTGCCTTGCGTAAAAACACGTAGCATGAGCCCGTCTTGAACTTGCATTACTGAATGTGTCCAAGACCCGGATGCTGTAAATGCGATTTAAAAAATCATCGCTGCATCGATTAACCTATCCATGTGAAAATACGCAGTAACAATTTACGGGCCATAGTCGGGAGGCTCATCACATGCGTTATGCCCTGGATCACAAAGCCCAAACCCATCAACGCATCATCAAGGAAGCGTCTGCACGCTTTCGCCGTGACGGTATTGGTGCCACAGGCCTGCAACCATTGATGAAAGCGCTGGGCCTGACCCATGGCGGCTTCTATGCCCATTTCAAATCCAAGGATGATCTGGTAGAGCAGGCCCTGCGTTGCGCCGCGCAAGAAGCGGAGGAAACACTCGGCAAGCTCTTCGCCACGGAAGACCCGCTGCCAGGCCTCATCGATCTGTACCTCTCGCCCGAGCATCGCGACGCTCCCGAATCAGGCTGCCCACTGCCAAACATTTGTGCAGAGCTGGGACAGACCGGCAAACCCAGCCTGATCACCGATGAAATCATCCTGCATCTGCAATCGGCCTTTTCCAAGGTATTGCCCGGGGAAAACACCGAGCAAAGAAGTATCAGCATCCTGTCGACACTGGTAGGCGCAATGATCCTTTCACGCAGTACCCATAGCAGCGAATTGTCGGAGCAGATTCTCAATACCGCACGCGACAGACTCAAAGTGGAAATAAAAGAACTTCGCTGAGGGGCAGATCCCAAACGTTGGACCTGCACGAGACTACGCCCGTGCAGAAATTGAAAGCCCGGTACCTGACCGAACTTCCAGGGTCATATCACTCGACCGTCAACTTTTCGCGATTCCTGTCCAGGATCGCCTTGCCAATACCTTTCACTTCGATAAGTTCTTCAACCGATGCGAATTCGCCATTGGCTTCTCGATAGGCAACTATGGCCATGGCCTTATTCTTGCCAATACCGGCAAGTGCTTTCTGCAATGTGTCTGCATCGGCCTTGTTGATATTGACTGTATCGGCCTTCTGCTCTTTGGTAACAGCATGCGAGGTCATGCTGTCAGTCATCATCTGGCCAGACGGTGCCGCCGTAACGGCAACCGAGAAACTGGCAAGCAAGGCAAAGAGTAACGAGGAGAAAAAATCAGTTCGCATAGATAACGCTCCATAAGATTAAAAGGCAGCATCCAGATGCCGCCCTCGTAATCTAAACCACTCGTTATCGGTGTCAATAAAGTGGAAAGTTTCCACTTGTTTCCCTGCCTTCACTCTAAAAAAGCGAAACACTTTAATAGTGAAAATATATATTCCGAATATTAACGCACGCACGCTTAGTTGAAATCCGGTTCACGACGGCGCTCCTGATATATCCAGTCAACAATTTCACCTTCCGGCGTATAACCACTGACTGTTTCGCGCAGCAATTGACGAACACTGTTGTAATCATCTTTACCCACCGCTTCAAGCAGCGCTTTCAATCGCCCCTTGAGCACTTCCCATTGCAGATGATCTTCATTGGCACTCATGATCATCGGATGCTCGGTGGCAACCACGTTTTCACCGATCAGCAATTCCTCGTAAAGCTTTTCACCCGGACGCAGCCCCGTGAACTCGATGGCAATATCGCCCTGAGGGTTTTTCTCCGAGCGAATGCTCAGGCCTGACAGATGGATCATCTTTTCCGCCAGCTCGACGATCTTCACAGGCTCGCCCATGTCCAGCACAAACACATCCCCGCCCTGCCCCATGGAGCCCGCCTGAATGACCAGCTGGGCCGCTTCGGGAATGGTCATGAAGTAGCGGGTGATCTTCGGATGGGTCACTGTCAGAGGCCCGCCGGACTTGATCTGCTTGTGGAATAACGGGATCACAGACCCCGAAGACCCCAGCACATTGCCAAACCGGACCATGATGAAACGGGTCTTGTTGACCTGATGGACATTGGCGACATCCCCAAGGATTACCGGAGCGGTTTCACGACTCAGGGCCTGCAGGATCAGCTCGGCCAGCCGCTTGGTGCTGCCCATGATATTGGTGGGCCTGACTGCCTTGTCGGTAGAAATCAGGACGAAGTTGGAAACCCCTGCCTGCAATGCTGCCTGGGCGGTGTTGAGGGTGCCGATGACATTATTGGCAAAGCCTTCTGCAATGTTGTGCTCAACCATGGGCACATGCTTGTAGGCAGCGGCATGATAGACGGTGTCGACCTTCCAGGTTTTCATGATATCCAGCAGCTTCGGATGATCACGTACGGAGCCCAGGATAGGCAGCAACCTGACCCGCAGAGACTCGCGGGTCACGCGCTGCTCAAGCTCGCTGAGGATGGAATAGAGATTGAATTCACTGTGGTCGAGCAACAGCAGCTTGACGGGCTGGAGTTCGAGTATCTGTCGGCACAGTTCCGAACCAATGGAGCCACCGGCCCCCGTCACCAGGACGGTCTGCCCCTTGATGCAGTGCTCAAGCAGGTTTTCCCTGGCAGGAACGGAGTCGCGCCCCAGCAGATCGGCAATGTCGACCTCCTGCAGATCGTCAACCTTGACCCGCCCCGCCGCCAGGTCCATGAAGCCCGGAACGGTTCGCACATGCAGAGGAAAGCCTTCAAGAAACCCCAGGATTTCCCGGCGGCGCCCACGTGATACGGATGGAATCGCCAACAGGATTTCCTGAGCCCCGGTGACCTCGATCATGCGCTGAATATGCTTGGGTCTGTAGACCAGCAGCCCGGAAATCACTCGATTGGAGATCGACTTGTCATCGTCGATAAAAGCAACGGGGCGCATGAGCCTGCTCATTCGCAGGGCGGCCACCAGTTGATTGCCGGCAGCACCCGCGCCATATATCGCAACCTTGGGCAAACCATCGTCGCGATTACTGAAAGGTATATGTTGCCCGGCCACAAACCAGTCGCCGAGAAAATACTGCCGCATCGCCAGACGCAGGCCTCCGATCATGACCAGGCTCAACCACCAGTAGTTGAACATGACCGAACGGGGAACCACGTGCTGATGGTTACTGTACAGGTAGACCACGCAGCCCAGAATGAGCGCGGACAGGGTCACGGCCTTGATGATTGCTATCAGTGCATCGTTGCCGAAGTAGCGCATGACCGCACGGTACATCCCGAAGCGGATAAACAACGGGATGGCGACGATCGGGGCGCTGATGAAAAGCCAGGTATGTTTCTCAAGGGGGTTGATCAGGTCTTCCACACCCAGGCGAACGACAAATGCCATCCACAGTGCGAACCAGACCAGAAAGAGGTCAGCAAAGACCTGAACTATTCGCTTTTTCCGCCGCGGCAACGCCAGCAGAAAAACTCGCAATCTGTTCATGCCCTTGCTCCTCCTCGATCTCTACAGAATGTTACACCTGATGTTCGAAGCAAATGTCGACATAGAATGACTCAATCTATAGGTAAAACGCGAATATTCAAATCAACTGGCCTCAAGACGGCCTGCGTCGAATTTGAGAGCAAGCAGTACCAGCGGGACATAGGCAACCAGAAGCCCTGTCAAACCGTCACCACCGAATACCCCGACCCAAAGCGCGACAGGCATAAGCCAGAAGATGTTGATGAAGCCCACTGCCAGGGTTACCGGAAGGTGCTTGCCATAGCGACGCGATGCAAACTGATACGCGTGGCTGCGATGAGCTTCATACACCTTGTCGCCACGCAACAGGCGACGGGTAAGCGTTACGGTAGCATCGACGATAAATACCCCCAGCAGAATCAGCCAGGCCCAGAAAAGATGGGATGAAGCCCATGCTGCCTGCAAGGAGAGTACGCCCAGCGCAATTCCCAGAAACCCGCTGCCCGCGTCGCCCATGAATATCCGCGCAGGCGGGAAGTTCCAGTACAGAAAGCCCATGACTGCAGCAGCCAGCAACACAGGCCCCCACAGCAGCTGACCGTAATCGCCCAGAACGTATATGAGGCTGATACCCGCACAGACCGTTACAGCCTCGATGCTGGCAATACCGTCGATACCGTCCATGAAGTTATAGAGGTTCAGCATCCAGACCAGGTAAAAAGCGGCAAGAATATGGCCGATAAGCCCCAGATCCAGAGTGAAGCCAAAGAAGTCGAGAGGTGCCAGTCCGCCCAGCCATGCCAGCGCCCAGGCCGCGGCACTGAAATGCCCCAGCAACCGCCAGCGTGCCGCGATGTGGCCGTGATCGTCCATGAAGCCGATCACGGCAACCAGACCGCCTGCACCCAGGATGGCAATCAGGGCCGAAGACGGAATCCGCTCTCCCAGCCCCAACAGCAGTATGGCAAGCAAAAAAGCTACAACAATGGAAACCCCGCCACCTCGCGGTGTAGGAATCTTGTGTGAGCTACGCGCATTTGGAACATCCATCAGACTCCTTGACAGGGCGTACCTGCGAAGAAGTGCCGTCAACCCCAAAGATAAAACCGCCACAGCGACTACAGAAAACCACTCAACCATTTTTGCGTTCCAGAAAAGACCGTACCGTTTCTTTCATCCTGTCATCCATCCTGACGATGGCGCCTGATCGAGCATCGTACAGGTTTTGGAAATAACGGCCTGCAAAGAATCGCAAAGCTTTTGCTAAAAACACTTCTTGCGAGGGCTACAGACATATGCAGACCGTGGATCCGGTCATATAGCCTTGAAGAACGGTTCAGGGTACAAGCAGTTCCAGGCGTCGATTGGCCAGCGAGTACTTCCTGTTCAGGACGTTGCCCAATGCCTTCTTCGCGCTCGCCTCGCCATGTACCAGCCTTATCCGGGCAGGCCATTCGGTCATCGAGGTGACAAACCTGACCAGCCCGTCCTGATCCGCATGAGCGGAATAGCCAGCGACAGTAGAGATACCGGCACGAATATCGAAGCGCTCACGGTCAAGCTCGACATAACCACCGATCGGGCCATGCTTCTGGATCGCCGCCCCTGGCGTGCCCTTGGCCTGATAGCCCACGAAAACCACATTATGCCGTCGGTCCCCCAGCATGGCCTTCAGGTAATTGACAATGCGCCCGCCTGCGCACATGCCATTGCCCGCGATAACGATAGCGGGCCGGGCGGTGCTGGCCAGATAATTGACCGTCTGCAAATGCCGGTCATGGCTGTCGACGGTAATCAATTGAGAGAACCCCAGAGGCTGCCTGCCGCTCCTCACGCGCTCTTGTGCCTCATCGCTCCAATAATCCTCAAAGGCCTGATAGACGCCGGTGAAGCGGCTGGCCAGAGGTGAATCGAGAATGATCGGCAACTGCGGCCAGTTCACCGGCAAGGCGTTCCTGTCGGCGCCATCGACAGGCTCGCCCAGCAAGGCCTTGCGTCGCAGGAGATCCTCCAGCTCATACAGCAGCTCCTGAGTGCGGCCAATGCTGAAGGCGGGAATCAGGACCGTGCCATGATCCTCCAGCGCCTGATCGATGACTTGCTCAAGGCGCAATTGCCGCGTGCTGCGCTCCTCATGAAGACGACCGCCATAAGTGCTCTCAAGCACAAGAATGTCAGCACGCTCGGGGGATTTTGGAGCGGGCAGCATCGGTGCATCACCTGCCCCCAGATCCCCTGAAAACACCACACGCTCAGTACGCCCCTCCAGCGGATACTGAAGATCGCACTCGACATAGGCAGAACCCAGGATATGGCCGGCACGTTGCAGACGAACCTTGCAGACCAGTGCATCGGTATTGACCAGAGCAAACCAGTGATCGAAGGGCAAGGCAATGATGCGTTTTTCAATCGCTGCAAGGTTTCGCTCTATCTGCCTGCGGTCATTCTGGGACTCAAGTTTGAGAAGATCCTCCATGACCAGAGGCAATAAATGCGCAGACGGCTCACTGCACAATATCGGCCCCTTATAACCCGAGGCCAGCAGTTCTGGAATTCTTCCTACATGGTCGGCATGCACGTGAGTAACAATAAAGGCCTTGATATCGGCAGCAGAGAAACCGAACTGTCCAGTATCAGGGCCAGGGCTGTCATTCTGGATCGCGCCACAATCAATCAACAGACTATGGGCTGCATCCATACATAACTGGTGACAGGAACCGGTCACACTTCGGGTTGCGCCATGATGAATGATTTCAGGAAAAGACATGCAGCCACCTATTTCAGCAAGTTCGGCCTTGTGAAAAGCACCGAAACCCGACATCCGAATTTCAAGAGATGGCTTATTTTGAGCGCAACAGATTTATCTTCAAGTCTTGACAGGCGAGCACAAGAGCAAAAATAAAAACACTAAACGAGAGCAAGTTATAGTGAAAGGCTTTAAATACGGGCAACACTCAAGACACAAAAAACAAACCTACAAAATCAAGTAACCTATCCTCTAAAACAACAAGAAAGATCCTACAAATAAATAAGACAAACAACGTGTGAGCAAGCGCAGGAAATCGCCGAGCTATTCGACAAACTGCAAGGATGCATTGAACGCAGAGCCAAAGGCCCTGAAAGAAGGCAATGGAAAGACGGACGTCCTTCCGGGTAGCAGATGCCTGTTCTACTGAATTGAACGGGCCGAACGTACGCGCTTTTTACGAAAGCTTGCCAGCCAGGCCAGAAAAGGACCAACCAGCATACCCAGTAAAAGCGCCAGAACCACAGGAACAGCCTGGGAAAGCTCAGGTGTCGACCATCCAAAGAAGACCAGCGTAAC
This sequence comes from Pseudomonas capsici, assembly GCF_017165765.1. Taxonomy (GTDB): domain Bacteria; phylum Pseudomonadota; class Gammaproteobacteria; order Pseudomonadales; family Pseudomonadaceae; genus Aquipseudomonas; species Aquipseudomonas capsici. The sequence continues at coordinate 55,435 of NZ_JAFGZD010000017.1, read as the reverse complement.
AGGCTGCCGGTTTTCCAGCATGAACACCGCAGTTGCCAGTACGACAAGCAATGCGACGGCGATCACGATGATTCGTTTGAAGATGTGCATCCACTGATCCTCTGGTTATCGGCCTCAGAGGCCCTCTTCTTCGTCCTCGTTGACTCGATCCCGCAGCTCCTTGCCCGGCTTGAAGTGAGGAACGAATTTGCCGTCGAGGCTTACCGACTGGCCCGTTTTCGGATTGCGCCCTACCCGCGGTGCGCGGTAATGCAGGGAAAAGCTGCCAAACCCGCGTATTTCTATACGGTCGCCTGTCGCCAGACACTGAGACATTTGTTCAAGCATGGTCTTGATGGCCAACTCGACATCCTTGGATGAGAGCAGCCCTTGATGGGTGACAATTCGTTCGATCAACTCCGACTTCGTCATATTTTTCCCTTCTTTTTCAAGCAGCTAGATCAGCGCTCCGAAGGTTTTAGCATGACCGGACGAATTTGAACAGCCCAAGTATTGACTTATGTGAACCCATATCAACCAGGCATGAATCCATGACCGGAACATGACAACAGAGAGAGGAATGGACGGCAGAGACAGTGACATCAGGCAGGGTGCGGCCTGCAAGGCACCTGGAGGCGTTTAAAACGTTTAGGGCACCGGGACAGCGGCACGTTGAAGGCAGCGCTCCAGGCCCCGAACAGCGCCCACAAAAAAGGGCGACCGAAGTCGCCCTTTTTCATGGTCAAGCAGAACTTAGTTCTGTTTTTCCATTTGCGCACGCAGCAGGTCACCGATAGTGGTTGGACCAGTGCTTTCAGCAGCTTCAGGCTTGCTACGCAGGCTCTGGATAGCTTCTTTCTCGTCTTCAACGTCTTTCGACTTGATGGACAGGCTGATTACGCGGCTCTTGCGGTCAACGCTGATGATCTTGGCTTCGATCTCTTCGCCTTCTTTCAGAACGTTACGCGCGTCTTCAACGCGGTCACGGCTGATTTCGGAGGCTTTGAGGGTAGCTTCGATGTCGTCGGCCAGAGTGATGATGGCGCCTTTGGCGTCAACTTCTTTAACGGTACCGCGAACGATAGCGCCTTTGTCATTGACAGTGACGTACTCGGAGAACGGATCGCTTTCCAGCTGCTTGATACCCAGGGAGATGCGCTCACGCTCTGGATCAACAGACAGGATCACGGTGTCGAGCTCGTCGCCCTTCTTGAAGCGACGTACGGCTTCTTCGCCCACTTCGTTCCAGGAGATGTCGGACAGGTGAACCAGACCGTCGATGCCGCCGTCCAGACCAATGAAGATACCGAAATCGGTGATCGACTTGATGGTGCCGGAGATTTTATCGCCCTTGTTGAACTGGCCAGAGAAATCTTCCCATGGGTTGGATTTGCACTGTTTGATGCCGAGGGAGATACGACGACGCTCTTCGTCGATGTCCAGAACCATGACTTCCACTTCGTCGCCAACCTGAACGACTTTGGATGGGTGGATGTTCTTGTTGGTCCAGTCCATTTCGGAAACGTGTACCAGGCCTTCCACGCCTTCTTCCAGCTCTGCGAAGCAGCCGTAGTCGGTCAGGTTGGTTACACGCGCGGTTACGCGGGTGCTTTCCGGGTAACGAGCCTTGATAGCAACCCATGGGTCTTCGCCCAGTTGCTTCAGGCCCAGGGAAACACGATTGCGCTCGCGATCGTACTTCAGGACTTTTACATCGATCTCATCGCCAACATTGACGATTTCCGATGGATGCTTGATGCGCTTCCAGGCCATGTCGGTGATGTGCAGCAGGCCATCGACGCCACCCAGATCGACGAATGCGCCGTAATCGGTGAGGTTCTTGACGATACCCTTGACTTGCTGGCCTTCCTGCAGGGACTCGAGCAGCGCTTCGCGCTCTGCACTGTTCTCTGCTTCCAGGACGCTGCGACGGGAAACGACAACGTTGTTGCGCTTCTGGTCCAGTTTGATAACCTTGAACTCGAGCTCTTTGCCTTCCAGGTGCGTGGTGTCGCGCACTGGACGGACGTCAACCAGAGAACCCGGCAGGAACGCACGGATGCCGTTAACGTCGACAGTGAAGCCGCCTTTAACCTTACCGTTGATAACGCCCTTGACCACTTCTTCAGCTGCGAAAGCCGCTTCCAGAACAATCCAGCACTCGGCGCGCTTGGCTTTCTCGCGGGACAGCTTGGTTTCGCCAAAGCCGTCTTCTACCGCGTCCAGCGCGACGTGAACTTCGTCACCGACCTTGATGGTCAGCTCGCCAGCATCGTTGTAGAACTGCTCGAGCGGGATGACGCCTTCGGACTTCAGACCAGCGTGTACGGTTACCCAGTCGCCGTCGATGTCGACAACGATACCGGTAATGATAGCGCCCGGCTGAAGGTTCAGGGTTTTTAGGCTTTCTTCAAAAAGTTCTGCAAAGCTTTCGCTCATTTTAATTCCTGTTGATCAAGGGCGAAGAATACGCCCATCTGCCACGTCCCAGAAAACGTGGGTTTCGTTCATGTAAAAGGAAGCTGTCAGGACTGAATCTGGTCGCCTGTGCAACTCCTTGATCACCCGGCGATATCGCGTAATGCGACCTCACTCAGAATGCGTTCCAGCACCTGCTCGATGGATAATTCGGTGGAATCCAGCTGTATGGCGTCATGCGCCGGCTTGAGCGGGGCTACCGCTCGCTGGGTGTCACGCTCATCGCGCGCACATATCTCATCTAGCAGACTCGACAGACTAACATCATCGCCCTTGGCCTTCAACTGCAAGTAACGACGGCGTGCACGCTCCTCGGCACTGGCAGTGAGAAAGATCTTCAGCGGCGCATCGGGAAAAACTACCGTTCCCATGTCGCGGCCATCGGCCACCAGCCCCGGTTCTTCCTGAAACGCACGCTGGCGTTGCAGCAAGGCATCGCGCACGGCGGGCAAGGAAGCGACCTGGGAAGCGCCACTGCCGATCTGCTCGTTGCGGATGGCATGGGTAACGTCCTCGCCCTCGAGGATGATGCGCTGTCCCTGACCGCCGGAAGCCGTCTCGAACTGCACATCGAGATGCGCAGCCAGCAGTTTCAGGGCTTCTTCATTGGTCAGGTCGACACCGTGATTGCGCGCCGCGAAGGCCAGCAGGCGGTAAAGAGCGCCGGAATCGAGCAGGCACCAGCCCAGATGCCTGGCCAGCAAGCCTGCAACAGTGCCCTTTCCTGAACCGCTAGGGCCGTCGATGGTAATAACAGGTGCTTTGATTTTCACTTTTTATCCTCTTGCGCGACACGCATACCGACTTGAGCGCACAGCGCCAGAAAATTGGGAAACGATGTGGCGACGTTCGCACAATCGTGAATACGGATCGGTGCCGATGCCCGCAGCGATGCAACGCTGAATGCCATTGCAATGCGGTGATCGCCATGAGCATCGATCTCGGCACCGCCCATGGAACCGCCTTCAATAATAATGCCATCCGGCGTGGGCTCAACCTTGATACCCAATGCCAGCAGACCATCAGCCATGGCCTGAATCCGGTCCGACTCCTTGACTCGCAACTCCTGAGCACCGCGCAGGACAGTACGCCCCTGGGCACAGGCCGCAGCGACGAACAGCACCGGAAACTCGTCGATGGCCAACGGCACCAGCGCCTCGGGAATGTCTATCCCCTTCAGGGAGGCCGAACGCACTCGCAGGTCCGCAACCGGCTCACCTCCGACCTCACGCGGATTTTCCAGCGTGATATCGCCGCCCATCAGGCGAAGAATATCGATAACACCGATACGTGTCGGATTGACGCCCACATGCTCGAGCAGCAGTTCGGAATCTTCGCCAATCGATGCCGCGACCATGAAAAACGCGGCCGAAGAAATATCGGCAGGCACTTCTATGCGAGTCGCCAGCAGCCTGTGCCCGGACTCCAGCGAAATCCTGTTGCCATCGACGGCCACTGGATAGCCGAAGCCGCGCAGCATACGCTCGGTATGATCGCGAGTAAGCGCCGGCTCGCTGACTATAGTCTCGCCATCGGCATATAGCCCGGCCAGCAGCAGAGAGGATTTGACCTGGGCACTGGCCATAGGCGTGGCATAGGCCTGACCCGAAAGCTTGCCGACAGCATGAATGGTCAGCGGAGGACGACCATCGGCCGCCGTTTCGATGACCGCACCCATGGCCCGCAGCGGATCGACCACACGACTCATGGGCCGTCTGGACAACGAAGCATCGCCCGTCAGGGTGCTGTCGAAATCCTGCGCCGCCAGCAGACCTGCCAGCAGACGCATGGAGGTTCCGGAATTCCCCAGATAGATCGGACCGGGTGCAGCCTTGAGACCGCGCATGCCTACACCATGAATGACCACGCGGCCATGATGCGGCCCTTCGATCACGACCCCCATATCACGGAAGGCCTGCAAGGTGGCCAGCGCGTCCTCGCCTTCCAGGAAGCCTTCAACCTCGGTAACGCCTTCAGCCAGAGACCCCAGCATGATCGAGCGATGGGAGATGGATTTATCACCCGGCACCCGGATGCTGCCAGTGACCCGGCCTCCGGGGTTGGCGACAAAAACCAGGTTCGCACTGACAGGTTCCACATAGGCGCGACGGGCGAGAATCTTGCCGAAGTGCTCCCGGGCAACCCGTGCACGGGTAAACACACCCAGCAATTGATGCCCGTCGCCGGTATCCACGGCTTCACGCAAGGCATCCAGGTCACTGCGGAAGGTATCCAGAGTGCGCAGAACGGCTTCGCGGTTGGCCAGGAAGATATCGTGCCACATCACCGGATCGCTGCCCGCGATGCGAGTGAAGTCACGGAAACCGCCCGCCGCATACCTGAAGATCTCCAGGTTTTCGTTACGCTTGGCCAGGGAATCCACCAGACCGAATGCCAGCAGATGCGGCAAGTGACTGGTCGCAGCCAGCACCTCGTCGTGACGCTCGACCTGCATATGCTCGACATCGGCCCCCAGCACCGACCAGAGACGATCAACCAGCGCCACGGCAGCAGGATCGGTCTCGGCCAGCGGCGTCAGGATTACCTTGTGACGCCGGAACAGCTCCGAGTTGGAGGCTTCGACGCCACTCTGCTCGGAACCGGCAATCGGATGCCCGGGCACGAAACGGGCTGGCATATGACCAAAGGCAAGCCGGGCGGCCCGCACCACATTACCCTTGGCACTGCCGACATCCGTCAGGACTGCATCGCCGAGATCCAGAGGAGCCAGCAAGCCAAGAAGCTTTTCCATGGCCAGGATCGGGACAGCAAGCTGAATGACATCAGCACCACGGCATGCGGTTGCCAGATCCGCCTCGCAGCGATCCACGACCCCAAGTTCAACGGCCAGCGCGCGGGATTTCGGATCAAGATCGACCCCCACAACCTCATGGCACAAACCGCTTTCGCGAACACCCTTGGCAAAGGAACCGCCGATCAGCCCGAGACCGACGACTACAAGCCGACCGATGACAGGCCGAACGGATGACACCGACGTGAAATCAACCACGCGCAGAAACCTTGTGGCTGGCACTCGCGCAAGGCGAATCTGTTTGCACACCCGGCAGCGCCGGGGTGAGGAAATCGCTGCTCATGTATCGCCCCTTCAAAGAACCGCTTTCGGGTAGGAACCCAATACCTTCAGGGCAACGGCTTCATGACTGATCTTCTCCAGCACCGCCTTGACCAGCGGATCCTGGTGATGCCCCACGAAATCGATGAAGAAGACGTAAGTCCACTTGCCACTGCGCGACGGACGAGTCTCGATGCGGGTCAGGTCCAGACCGTTTTCATGAAACGGCACCAGCAACTCATGCAAGGCACCCGGCTTGTTGCTCATCGACACAATGATCGAAGTCTTGTCGTCACCGGTCGGCGGCACTTCCTGACTGCCGATGATCAGGAATCGCGTAGAGTTGTCGGGACGGTCTTCGATCTTCTCGGCCAGACGAGTCAGACCATACAGGTCTGCCGCCATATCCCCGGCAATGGCTGCGGAATTCCACTCGCTCTTGACCCGCTTGGCCGCTTCGGCATTGCTGGCAACCGCAACGCGCTCGACATTCGGATAATGGGCGTCCAGCCATTTGCGGCACTGCGCCAGCGACTGGGCATGGGAATAGATACGACTGATGCTTTTGGTCTTGGTGCTTTCCCCCACCAGCAAATGGTGGTGAATGCGCAGCTCGACTTCGCCACAGATGACCATGTCGTGTTCGAGGAAGCTGTCGAGGGTGTGGTTGACCGCGCCCTCGGTGGAGTTTTCCACCGGCACGACACCGAAATTCACGGCACCGGCAACCACTTCACGGAACACTTCATCGATAGCCGCCATGGGCCGGCTGATGACCGCATGCCCGAAGTGCTTCATGGCTGCGGCCTGGGTAAAGGTCCCTTCAGGCCCCAGATAGGCGACTTTCAACGGCTGCTCAAGGGCCAGGCAGGAAGACATGATCTCGCGAAACAGACGCGCCATTTCTTCATTGCTCAGCGGACCGCGATTACGCTCCATGACCCGCTTGAGCACCTGAGCTTCACGCTCGGGACGATAGAACACAGGCTCTTCGCCTTCCGCCAGCGAGGACATTTTCACCCGCGCCACTTCCTGCGCGCAGCGTGCACGCTCGCTGATCAACTCCAGAACCTTTTCGTCCAGGCTGTCGATGCGGACGCGCAGCGCCTTGAGTTCTTGCTCGGACATCAGCCGTGCTCCTTCTCGAAGTCTTTCATGTAGGTCACCAGCGCATTGACTGCATTGATGTCGACAGCATTGTAGATGGAGGCACGCATACCACCGACCGAGCGATGCCCCTTGAGGTTGAGCAGGCCATTGGCATCGGCGCCCGCCAGGAACGGCTTGTCCAGACGATCATCGGCCAGACGGAACGGCACGTTCATCCAGGAACGATCCGGCTTGTTGATCGGATTGCTGTACAGTTCGCTGGAGTCGATGAAGTCATACAGGGTACGTTTCTTGACTTCATTGAGCTTGCCGATGGCTTCGACGCCACCCTGATCCTTGAGCCATTCGAAAACCAGGCCGGACAGATACCAGGCCAGAGTCGGCGGCGTGTTGTACATCGAGGCGTTATCGGCAGCGACCTTGTAATCGAGCATGGTCGGGCAAAGCGCACGGGCACGCCCCAGCAGGTCTTCGCGAATGATCACGACGACGATGCCGCTCGGACCGATATTCTTCTGGGCACCGGCATAGATCATGCCGAAGCGCGAGACATCCACCGGGCGGGACAGAATGTCGGAGGACATGTCCGCAACCAGAGGCACATCGCCAGTTTCCGGAATCCAGTCGAATTCCAGTCCACCGATGGTTTCGTTCGGCGCGTAATGAACGTAGGCAGCGTCTTTGGACAGCTTCCATTCGTTCTGGCCAGGAATGGCGAAATAATCGTAGGGCTTGGCGCTGGCAGCGATATTGACCGTACCGTAGCGCGAAGCTTCTTCAATGGCCTTGCGTGACCAGATACCGGTATCGATGTAGTCGGCCTTGCCGTTTTCCGGCAGCAGATTCAGGGCGATCTGGGCAAACTGCTGGCTGGCACCGCCTTGCAGGAACAGCACCTTGTAGTTCGAGGGGATGGTCAGCAGATCGCGAAGATCCTGCTCGGCCTTGTTGGCAATGGAGATGAACTCATCGCTGCGATGACTCATTTCCATCACGGACAGGCCCTTGCCGTGCCAATCCAGAAGCTCCGCCTGGGCACGCAACAGAACCGTTTCAGGAAGCGCAGCGGGACCTGCGCAAAAGTTAAAGGCTCGCTTGCTCATATCCACTCTCGTCAAATGCGTTGGGTCTTACGCGCTTCTTTTCCGGCCTCATGACCGAATGTCGCAAGGGCCGACGCGCCCGCAATGCATACGCACTCACGGACAGGCCAGCCCTTGCCGGTTTACGTTACCGCTCAGCCTTGCGTTTCGTCATCGTCCGCAGCGGCATCGGCATCGACTTGCAGCTCGTCGGCATCGTCCGACTCGACAACGACGCCATCGACGATTTCGCCGTCAAGCTCGTCATCTTCGACTTCCGATGGTTCCTGGACACGCTCCAGGCCTACCAGGGTTTCGTCGCTGGCAAGCTTGATCAGGGTGACACCCTGGGTGTTGCGATCCAGACGCGACACTTCGTCGACCCGGGTGCGCACCAGCGTACCCTGATCGGAAATCAGCATGATTTCCTCGCCTTCCTGAACCTGCACAGCGCCGATCAGCTTACCGTTACGCCCCTTGGTGACCATGGCGATGACGCCCTGACCGCCACGACCGCGACGCGGGAACTTGCTCAACAGGGTGCGCTTGCCGAAACCACGCTCGGAAGCGGTGAGAATCTGCGCGCCCGACTCGGGGATCAGCATGGAAATCAGTCGGCCCTTGCCGATCTTCATCCCGCGCACACCACGAGCGCCGCGGCCCATCTGACGAACATCGCTCTCGGCGAAACGGATGACCTTGCCGGCGTCGGAGAACAGCATGACTTCCTTGGCACCGTCGGTAATCGCAACGGCAATCAGGGTGTCGCCTTCCTTGAGTTTCAGGGCGATCAGGCCGCTGGAACGAGGACGGGAGAACTGCGCCAGAGGCGTCTTCTTGACCGTACCGAAGGCCGTGGCCATGAAGATGTAGGCACCCGTAGGCTCGGCAACCAGTTCCGGCGTATCGCCGTCTTCTTCGTCGATTTCCTCGGCCTCGACCACTTCACCTTCGATCACCGACTCTTCGGCATCTTCCAGCTCGTCGTCGGCGCCTGCACTCTGCTGCAGCGCCTCAAGGTCGATCGGCAGCATGGCGGTGATGTATTCACCCTCGTCCAGAGGCAGCAGATTGACCAGTGGACGACCGCGGGCAGCACGGGAAGCCTCAGGAATTTCGTAGGTCTTGAGCCAGTAGACCTTGCCCTTGCTGGAGAACATCAATAGCGTGGTGTGGCTGTTGGCAACCAGCAGGTGAGCGATGTAGTCCTCATCCTTGACGCCGGTAGCCGATTTGCCTTTACCACCGCGACGCTGAGCCTGATAGACCGCCAATGGCTGGGTCTTGGCATAGCCGCCGTGGGAGATGGTGACAACCCGCTCTTCTTCGGTGATCAGGTCGCCCAGGGTCAGGTCCAGACGCGCATCGAGAATCTCGGTGCGGCGCACATCGCCATATTCGGAGCGAATCAGTTCCAGTTCTTCGCGGATCACTTCCATCAGGCGCGTAGCGCTGCCGAGGATGCGGATCAGTTCGCCGATCTGGTTGAGGATTTCCTGATACTCGGTGAGCAGTTTTTCATGCTCCAGACCGGTCAGGCGATGCAGACGCAACTCGAGAATCGCCTGAGCCTGTTCCGGCGACAGGAAATACTTGCCATCACGCAGGCCGTACTGTGGATCGAGGTTTTCCGGACGGCAGGAGTCGGCACCGGCACGCTCGACCATCTCGACCACTGCGCTGGATTCCCAGGGCGTGCTGATCAGACCTTCCTTGGCTTCGGCCGGAGAAGGCGAAGCCTTGATGAGGGCGATGACAGGGTCGATGTTCGACAGCGCAACTGCCTGACCTTCGAGAATGTGCCCGCGCTCACGCGCCTTGCGCAGCTCGAAGACAGTACGACGGGTAACCACTTCGCGGCGGTGACGGACGAAGGCTTCCAGCAGATCCTTGAGATTGAGGATTCGCGGACGGCCGTCGATCAATGCAACGATGTTGATACCGAATACGCTTTGCAGCTGGGTCTGGGCGTAGAGGTTGTTGAGGATGACCTCCGGAACCTCGCCACGACGCAGCTCGATGACCACGCGCATACCGTCCTTGTCGGACTCGTCGCGCAGCTCGGTGATACCTTCGAGCTTCTTCTCTTTTACCAGCTCGGCGATCTTCTCGATCAGGCGAGCCTTGTTCAACTGGTAAGGCAGCTCGGTAATGACGATCTGCTGACGACCGCCTACCTTGTCGATGTCCTCGACAATCGAACGGGCACGCATATAAATGCGGCCACGGCCGGTGCGATAGGCTTCGATGATGCCGGCACGACCGTTGATGATCCCCGCCGTCGGGAAGTCCGGGCCGGGAATGTATTGCATCAACTCGTCGACAGTCACTTCGGGGTTGTCGATCAGGGCCAGGCAACCGTCGATGACTTCACCGAGGTTGTGCGGCGGAATATTGGTCGCCATACCCACGGCAATACCGCTGGAACCATTGACCAGCAGGTTGGGAATGCGGGTGGGCATGACCGCCGGGATCTGCTCGGTGCCGTCATAGTTGGGCACCCAGTCCACGGTTTCCTTGTGCAGGTCGGCCAGCAGTTCGTGAGCCAGCTTGGTCATGCGCACTTCGGTGTATCGCATGGCCGCGGCGTTGTCGCCGTCGACCGAACCGAAGTTGCCCTGACCGTCTACCAGCAGGTAGCGCAGCGAAAAGGGCTGCGCCATACGAACGATGGTGTCGTAGACAGCGGTATCGCCATGCGGGTGGTACTTACCGATTACGTCACCAACCACACGAGCGGATTTCTTGTACGGCTTGTTCCAGTCGTTACCCAGCTCGCTCATTGCGTACAGCACACGCCGGTGCACGGGCTTCAAGCCATCGCGCGCATCCGGCAGTGCGCGCCCGACGATCACGCTCATCGCGTAGTCGAGGTAGGACTGCTTCAGCTCGTCTTCGATATTGACCGGGAGGATTTCTTTGGCCAGTTCGCCCATGAGAAGCCTGATTCCTTTTTCTGGTGAAACCTCGCACATCCATACGGGATAGGCGAAGCTCGCCGCTGCCGGCCTTTGCCAGGCAACGACTTACGACAAATCAACGAGTTATGCCATGGATCTGCGCAGTAAGGGCGACTACTGATAGCGCCGTTGGAAACCGCCGGATATTACCACAATCGCCGTCACGCTCCTATCCTTTGAAAGCGTTGAAAACAGGCCGCCCGCAAAACGATCAATGCAGATGCTTGCGACTCATGAGCTGGAGCATCTTGGCCGTGTCCGGACGCTCGACGACGCCCTTTTCGGTCACGATGGCATCGATCAGGTCCGCAGGCGTCACATCGAACACCGGATTGAAGGCCTCGACATCGGCTCCCACGCGATGACCGCCCACTTCCAGCAGTTCGCGACCGTCACGCTCCTCGATGACGATGTCTTCACCGCTGGGCGTGTCCATGTCGATGGTGGAACTTGGCGCTACCACCATGAAGCGCACGCCATGGTGCATGGCCGCAACGGCCAGCTGATAGGTGCCGATCTTGTTGGCCACATCGCCATTGGCAGTAATGCGATCGGCTCCGACGATGACCCAGGTGATGCCTTTGGTGCGCATCAGGTGTGCAGCGGCGGAGTCGGCATTGAGGGTGACCGGAATGCCTTCGTTGGCCAGTTCCCATGCCGTCAGGCGCGAACCCTGCAGCCATGGCCGGGTTTCATCGGCGTAGACGTGTTCGATCATGCCTTCCAGATGCGCGGCACGGATCACGCCCAGCGCGGTGCCAAAGCCGCCCGTGGCCAGAGCACCGGTATTGCAATGGGTCAGAACCGCCTGCAGGTTGCCCTGATGCTTGCGAATCAGATCTGCGCCCAGCTGCGCCATGGTCAGGTTGGCTTCACGGTCGCTCAGGTGGATCGCAACGGCTTCGGCCTCCAGAACAGCCAGGGGATCATCCCCTTCCTTGAGGCGTTGCAGGCGCTCGCGCATGCGGTTCAGCGCCCAGAACAGATTGACTGCCGTGGGACGCGAGTCCGCGAGCAGCGAAAAATCCGCCTCCAGCGCCGTCAGCCAGTCACCACCCGCCGCGAAACGGGCGCGAGCACCCAGCACAACGCCATAGGCCGCCGCGATACCGATGGCGGGCGCACCGCGCACCACCATCGAGCGAATCGCCTCGGCCACTGCCGCAGCGCCGCTGTAAGCGTGCCAGGTTTCCTCGAACGGAAGCACACGCTGATCCAGAAGATACAGAGTGTCATCTCGCCAATCGATGGCCTTTACCTTCTCTGCAGCCAATAGCCGATCGCGCATTACCACCCACTCCATCTCGAAAACCCACAGCCCGGAATCAAAAGGGGACGATTATAGCGAGCCGACCGCGAAGGTGCTCGGGTATACTTCGCCATTACTGCAATAAGCTCTGGAAGTCTTGTCATGCCGAACGCTACCGCACCGCTCGACCTTCTGCTCCTGCCCACCTGGCTGGTGCCGGTCGAGCCCGCAGGCGTGGTTCTCAAGGAACATGGACTGGGCATCCGTGATGGCTGCATCGCCTACATTGGCCCGAGAGCCGATGCCTTGAAGCAGAATGCCCTGCACGTACAGGAACTGCCCGGCATGCTGCTCACTCCCGGCCTGATCAATGCCCACGGCCATGCCGCGATGACCCTTTTCCGCGGCCTGGCCGACGATCTGCCGCTGATGACCTGGCTGCAGGACCATATCTGGCCGGCCGAGGGCAAATGGGTCACCGAGGATTTCGTTCGCGACGGCACGGATCTGGCCATCGCCGAGCAGATCAAGGGCGGCATCACCTGTTTCTCGGACATGTACTTCTATCCCAAGGTCGCCGCCGACCGCGCCCACAGCAGCGGAATCCGCGCCCAGATCACCGTGCCGGTGCTGGACTTCCCGATTCCAGGCGCCAGAACCACCGATGAATCCCTGCATATCGGGGTCGAGCTGTTCAATGACCTGATTCATCACCCGCGCATCAAGATTGCCTTCGGCCCCCATGCGCCCTACACCGTCAGCGACGAAAACCTGGAAAAGGTCCGGGTCATCGCCGACGAACTCGACGCCATGATCCAGATGCATGTGCATGAAACCGCTTTCGAGGTGGAACAGGCCCTCGAACAACGCCAGGAACGACCACTGGCGCGCCTGAACCGTCTCGGCCTGCTGAGCCCGCGCTTCCAGGCCGTACACATGACGCAAATCAGCGACGACGACCTCGCCTTACTGGTAGAAAGCAATTCCAGCGTACTGCATTGCCCGGAATCCAACCTGAAACTGGCCAGCGGCTTCTGCCCGGTGGAGCGCTTGTGGCAAGCCGGTGTCAACGTTGCAGTCGGTACCGATGGCGCAGCCAGCAACAATGATCTGGACCTTCTCGGCGAAACCCGTACTGCCGCCCTGCTGGCCAAGGCGGTCGCGGGCTCGGCCACGGCACTGGACGCACACCGGGCACTGCGCATGGCGACCCTGAACGGCGCACGCGCCCTGGGCATCCAGGCAGAAACCGGCTCACTGGAAATCGGCAAGGCGGCGGACATGGTCGCGTTCGATCTTTCCAGACTGGAGCAGCAACCGATCTATGATCCAGTGTCACAGCTTATATATGCCACGGGCCGCGACTGCGTGAGCCATGTCTGGGTGGCTGGCAAGCAATTGCTCGACAACCGCCGCCTGACCCGCATGGACGAGCAGGCGCTGCGCGAAACCGCAATGGCCTGGGGCAAGCGCATCGGCGGCGCAAACTGAATACATGAAAGCCCGGCCTGTTGATTGCCGTGCTGGCGAAACGAATTTCAAGTTCAAGAGGTAATCCCATGAGCAACGTTGACCGCGCAGAAATCGCCAAATTCGAGGCCCTGGCACATCGCTGGTGGGATCGTGAAAGCGAGTTCAAGCCGCTGCACGATATCAACCCGCTTCGGGTCAACTGGATCGACGAGCGGGCCAGTCTGGCCGGCAAGAAAGTCCTGGACGTCGGTTGTGGCGGCGGCATTCTCAGCGAGGCCATGGCCCTTCGCGGTGCCACAGTGACCGGAATCGACATGGGCGAAGCGCCGTTGGCCGTTGCCCAGCTGCATCAGCTCGAATCCGGCGTGAACGTCGAATACCGACAGATCACTGCCGAAGACCTGGCTGAAGAAATGCCCGGGCAGTTCGACGTGGTGACCTGCCTGGAAATGCTCGAGCACGTACCGGACCCGTCCTCGGTGATCCGCGCCTGCTATCGCATGGTCAAGCCCGGCGGCCAGGTGTTCTTCTCCACCATCAACCGCAACCCGAAGGCCTATCTGTTCGCCATCGTCGGTGCCGAATACATCATGGGCCTGCTGCCACGCGGCACCCATGACTTCAAGAAATTCATCCGCCCTTCGGAACTGGGCGCCTGGAGTCGCGATGCCGGCCTGCAGGTCAAGGACATCATCGGCCTGACCTACAACCCGCTGACCAAGCACTACAAGCTGGCCTCGGATGTGGACGTCAACTACATGATCCAGACACTTCGGGAGGCATGAGGCATGCGCTTGAGAGCGGTTCTATTCGACATGGACGGCACATTGCTCGATACCGCACCGGACTTCATCGCCATTTCCCAGGCGATGCTGGCCGACCGTGGTTTGCCAGCGGTGGCGGACAAGCTGATTCGCGATGAAATCTCGGGCGGTGCCAAAGCCATGGTCGCGGCGACCTTCGCCATATCCCCACAGGACCCGGCCTTCGAGCCCCTGCGCCTGGAGTTTCTGGAGCGCTACCAGCGCGATTGCGCGGTGCACAGCAGACTCTTCGACGGTATGGCGGAACTGCTGGCCGATATCGAAAAGGCCGGCCTGATCTGGGGTGTCGTCACCAACAAGCCGGTGCGTTTCGCTCAGCCGATCATGGAACAGCTCGGGCTGGCCGAGCGCTCGGCACTGCTGATCTGCCCCGATCATGTCACCCACAGCAAACCACACCCCGAGCCGCTGATCCTGGCCTGCAGCCAGCTTGATCTTGACCCGGCCAGCGTCCTGTTCGTGGGTGACGACCTGCGCGATATCGAGTCAGGTCGCGATGCAGGCACCAAAACAGCCGCCGTGCGCTACGGCTATATCCACCCCAACGACAACCCCGATCACTGGGGAGCCGATGTGGTCGTGGATCACCCGCTGGACCTGCGCAAGGTCCTGGACAACGCGCTGTGCAGTTGCTGACTTGAGCCTTACTGAATAGCTACAGAGGTTTCCCATGTTCGATTACTCCGCTCGCCCCGAACTGCTCAAGGACCGGGTGATTCTGGTCACCGGCGCAGGTCGCGGCATCGGCGCAGCAGCAGCAAAGACCTATGCAGCCCACGGCGCCACGGTGCTGCTGCTGGGCAAGACCGAAGCCAATCTGACCCAGGTGTATGACGAGATAGAAGCGGCTGGCCATCCTCAGCCTGCAGTCATTCCATTCAACCTGGAAACCGCCCTGCCCCATCAGTACGATGAGTTGGCGGCCATGATCGAAACCGAATTCGGTCATCTCGACGGCCTGCTGCACAACGCCTCGATCATCGGCCCGCGCACGCCCGTAGAGCAGCTATCCGGCGAGAACTTCATGCGGGTCATGCACATCAACGTCAATGCCACGTTCATGCTGACCAGTACCCTGCTGCCACTGCTCAAGCTTTCCGCCGATGCGTCGGTGGTATTCACTTCCAGCAGCGTCGGTCGCAAGGGACGCGCCTACTGGGGCGCCTATGGCGTGTCGAAGTTCGCGACCGAAGGACTGATGCAGACACTGGCCGACGAACTGGACACGGTTGCGGCGGTACGCTCCAACAGCATCAACCCCGGCGCGACCCGCACCAGCATGCGGGCCCAGGCGTATCCTGCGGAGAACCCTCTGGACAACCCGACGCCCGAGGAAATCATGCCGGTCTATCTGTATCTGATGGGCCCCGACAGCACCGGTATCAACGGCCAGGCCTTCAACGCACAATAAGGCTCGTGGCACAGAAGCCTGCCTTGACGGAAATCCGTCACGGCAGGTTTTTTTCATGAATATACCGAGTCAAGGAAACGTCGGGCGCTTTCCAAGCCCACCCCCTCAACCGGAAATAATTAATTAAATTCAATCAGTTATATTAAAAAACCGTACATGGCACGACTTTCGCTCTGTCTCTCACAAGCCAGCAACGATGTGAGAGGAGTGAAGCCATGAGTTCTCCGACCGGCCCCAAGACAATTGATTTCGATACTGCAAAACTGCAAAGACAAGGCTCTTGCAATAGACCGGCGGCCACTCTTCCTCCTGCAGATCTGCCCACCCTCATTCAGCAACTGAACCAGCAGTTGCAGAGCAGCCTGGAAGCCGAAAGGATTCTTGGCATGTTCTTCCGCGGCATTCAACGCCTCATGCCGTTGTCCGCCCTGATCTATGAGCACTCCCGCAGCGATCTGAGCCTGCCACTGGGTGAAAGCGCCGAGCACAGCGCCCATTACACACTGCGCCACATGAACGAATGCCTGGGCAATCTGGAATTCCAGCGCACCACGGCGTTCAGCGAGCAGGAACTGGGCGAGCTTGAGTCACTGATCGTCTGCCTGCTCTATCCCATGAAAAATGCGCTGCTGTATCGCATCGCCATGCAAAGCGCCCTGCGCGACCCGCTGACCGATACCGGCAACCGGATCGCGATGGACCAGAACCTGCTGCTGGAAATCGAAGTCTCGCACCGCCAGAAGCAGCCGCTTTCATTGCTGATGCTGGATATCGATTACTTCAAGAACGTCAACGACAACTACGGCCACAAGACCGGCGACGAAGTGCTGCGCACCATTGCCCACACGCTCAAGACTCAGTTGCGCAGCGTAGACCGGATGTTCAGGTATGGCGGGGAAGAGTTCGTGGTCGTGCTTGCCAATACCGATCGCGAGTGTGCGGCCATGATCGGTGAGCGCCTGCGCCAGGCGGTGCTGGAACTGAAGTTCGAACACAATACCGTGCTCAACACCAGCATCAGCCTGGGCTGCTCGACGCTGCTGCCGGCCGAATCGGCCGACAGCCTGCTGCGCCGCGCCGACAATGCCTTGTATGTCGCAAAACGCGAAGGCCGAAACCGCCTGAAGATGGCAGGCTGAGCCACTGCCCCTTCACGAATGAAGGCATTCCCGTCTCAATCCATGAGGTCATCACTCACCTTGTGGGAGGCAGCTTGCTGGCGACTTGAATAAAGCACCTCCCACAAGTTTTGTTTGTGCCCTGACTGATCGCAGGAGCGACCTCAGTCGCGAAGAGACCCACAGCCATCGCCTGGAATTCGCCCCTGCCCGGATAAGTGATCAGGCTCCGACTGCTGCTGCCGCACGCTCCCGCGCAGGCTTGACCTTGTCCAGTTGCATACAGCTCTCGAGAAACAGATGCATGTAGTCATAGCTCTTGGTGATCGCCTGACGCAATTCGCTCTGTTGCTGCACGCTGGGGTTATTGCCGACAAGGGTGCAGATGATTTCGAGCGCTTCCCATGGGTGCTCATCATCATACTGAGCGTGCATCTTCAGCCATTTCATGGCGCGCTTGCGGGTTTCGCCGGGGAACCCCTCGGCATAGACATCGGTTGAGCAGACGACAGCCGACCACTCTCCCGTTGCGCCCTCGATGGCATAGTTGGTCGCGGCCATGGCCACGGCCAGGGAATCCGAGGAACTGGTCTGCCAGCACCAGTGACTCAAGGCATGCAATTCGGGTGCTACGCGCTGAGCGTGCAGGTCATCGACACTCACCCCATGAGCGTCACACCAGTTCACCCAATAGTCGGCATGATTGAGTTCGACGCGAATATTGCGCATCAACCAGCGACGCGCCATGTCTTCGCCAGGATGGCGACCGAAACGGGTCTTGGTCAGGTTCTTGGCCATGTAGACAGCGAACTGCTCGACCACCGGCCAGCCGCCAATCAAGTAATGACGCATGACCTGCGGGCTCAGGCGTCCATCACGCATTTTCTGATACAGCTCGTGCTCGACCACACGAGCCTTCGCGGCACTGCAATCCTTGATCAACTGTTGCGCCCATGCCGGATAACTGCTGGCTTCCATGAGCGGACCGGTTCTATTGAAAGTGTCGATCACTGTGCGGCTCCCTTTTTTGTTGGTTGTACCGAGTTGGCTTGATACCCATGTGCCTCGGCCATCACGGAGGCCGGGCGTGCAGGCTGGGTGTACAGGCTTTCACACGTCAATAACTCTGGACGAGCTATCAAGTACCCCTGTGCAAAATCCACACCTATCTCCTGCAAGGCAGACTCAATCTGCGGGGTTTCAACAAACTCGGCAATGGTTTTTTTGCCCATTACATGGCCGATGTGATTGATGACATCAACCATGGCACGGTTGATCGGATTGTCGAGCATATCCTTTACAAAACTGCCATCGATCTTCAGAAAATCCACCGGCAGATGCTTGAGGTAGGCAAAGGAGGACATCCCGGAGCAAAAGTCATCGAGGGAAAACAGACAGCCCAGCGCCTTGAGCTCATTCATGAAGCGGATGGCGCTTTCCAGATCGGCAATCGCACTGGTTTCGGTCACCTCGAAACAGATCATGCTCGGGGAAACATCGTACGTCTTGAACTGCAGTTTCAGGTAATCCAGAAAGGCCTCATCGCCAATACTGGAGCCCGACAGATTAATGGCACAGATCGCCTGGGGCATCTGATGGCGCGGATCGTTCATGCATTGTGCAATCACACGGAAGACATTCTGCACGACCCAGCGATCCAGGGTTGTCATCAAGCCATATCGCTCGGCTGCCGGTATAAAACTGTCCGGCGAAACCATTCGCCCCGTCTCGTCGCGCAGGCGCAAGAGGATTTCGACATGCCTCATCCCGTCATCGGGCTGGTGAAGCGGAGCAATTTCCTGGGTATACAGGCAGAAACGGTTCTCACCCAAGGCCATGTGCAGGCGCTGGATCCAGGCCATTTCACCCGAGCGCGTGGAAAGCGCCGAATCATCGGGATGGTAGACCTGGACCCGGTTCCGGCCCTTTTCCTTGGCCATGTAACACGCCATGTCCGCAGCTCGAAGCGAGGCCTCCAGCGTGGTCGGCGCATCGCCTATATGCACCAGACCAATGCTGATCGTGGTTACGAAAGGCCGGCCTTTCCAGACGAAATGCATGTTCTGCACCATCTTGCGCAGGCTCTCGGCAATTTCCAGAGCCATCGGCGGCGCACAATTGCATAGCAGAATACCGAACTCGTCGCCCCCTAACCGGGCAAGGGTGTCACCTTCACGAATCCCCTGAGGCAACATCCGGCACAGATGTCGAAGCAGCTCATCGCCTGCTGCGTGGCCATTGGTGTCATTGATCAGCTTGAACTGATCCAGATCCAGAAACATCAGGCAGTGGTTATCGTTCGAGGATTCGGAGTCAGCAAGCAACCGCTCCAGGCGATATTCGAATTCGCTGCGGTTGACCAGCCCGGTCAGTGCATCGTGGGCAGCCTGCCAGGAAAGATTGGCCAAGTGCTGGCTTTCCCGAGTCATGTCATGCAACACCAGTACCGCACCACTGACAGCGCCGTCACTGTAGATAGGCGAACCGACCAGATTGACCATCACCGTGCTGCCATCGAGCCGCTGAATGAGCTTGCAGTGCACGCTGCCGCCCTTGAACTGGCCACTGAGGATATGCTCCATCAGCGTCAGGCTGTCCTTGTGATCGTTTTCGTCCAGCAGATTGAACAGCGCAGCCAGCGGCAAGCCGATGGCCTGACTGTTACGCCAATGAGTCAGGCCTTCCGCCGCAGCGTTCATGTAAACGATCGCACCACTGACATCCGTGGTAATGACCCCGTCGCCGATGGACTCCAGCGTGATCTGCGCCCGGTCCTTCTCCAGTTGCAACGCATGGGCAAAGACATGCCGCTGTTCGAGCAGCTTGCGCGTACGTAACAAGGCCAGAAGGATCAGCACCAGAGCTGTAAGCGGATTGATGATCAGCAGCAGCCACAGGATGAATCTCGAAGCCTCTCCCAGCGCATCGCTGAAAGCCTTGGCAACGGGGGTTACCGCGTCATTGATGGCATTGATCCGAGCGTGCCATTGCAAGGCTTCATCCGGGCTAACCGCCCCTTCGGCGATCCGGCTGCGAATCGTGCGAGCCAGATCATCGAGCCGGGCCAGATAATCATCGCCCATGTTCCACCAGTAGATGGCCTTTTCCATGTAACTGAAGTCATGGAAGTTGCGGTACAACCAGATGATGCCGCCGACATCATCCGGATGGTTACCGCCTTGAAGAAAGGCCTCTCTGGCATCTGCCAACGAGGGATCTGGCTGATTCAGCACCTGGCGCAGGGCATGCCCCCCCTGAGGAATGGCAATGGCCTGCTGGTACCTGGCAAAGTCGCGCTCATCATGACTGTCGACATACAGTCCCAGGTAATGAATGGCGTCCTTCTGGCCCTTGGACCAGAGGCTCTCGCCCACGACATAACTGCGCACGGCAGACAAGGTATACAGGCTCACACATCCGAGCAGCGCCTGAAAAAGCGCGACGGCAACAAAAGGCCACACAATGCCCAGGAGACGAGGCTTAGAGAGAGACCGCGGCTGCTTCATGGGTTCACTTCACCACATGACTGATTGAACGTCCTGCTCAGAGACTAGGCCAAATCCAACAAGAGAGACGAGGGATTTTCTCGGTTTTTATACAAGCTGCAACATCGCGCACAAAGCTGGGGGGATGTGTCGGCCCTGCAATCAGACCTGTTGCAGATGTCCGTACAGCTTGGCGTAAAGCCCGCCCTCGGCGATCAGTTGCTGATGATCCCCGTCCTCGGCGATACGTCCGCCATCGAATACCAGGACCCGGTCGGCCTGTTTTACCGCAGACAGGCGGTGAGCGATGATCAGGGTGGTGCGACTGCGCAGAAAGAGCGCCAGTGCCTGATGCAGATTGTATTCGGTGGCCGCATCCAGCGCCGAAGTCGCCTCGTCCAGAATGACGACTTTAGGGTCGGACAAGACCATGCGCGCAATCGCCAGACGCTGACGCTGCCCGCCGGACAACCGCACCCCGGAACGTCCGACAATGCTGTCCAGGCCCTCGGGCAACGCACGAATGGTCGACTCAAGCTGAGCAACCTCCAGCGCCGCCCAGCAAGCCTCATCCGTACAGTCTCGACCCATGGTCAGGTTGGCGCGTATGGAATCGTTGAACAGCGCCGGGTGTTGCAGCACCACCGCCACGTTTTCCCGCACCCGCTCCAGACCGATCTCCTGCAGGGTAGAACCGCCAAAACGGACAGTGCCGGTCTGCGCGCTGTAAAGCCCCAGCAGCAGTTGCACAAGAGTGCTTTTACCACCGCCACTGGCACCGACAATTGCCACCTTCTCACCGGGCGCAATCGACAGGTTCAACTGGTCCAGTACCAGGTCTTCGCCATAGCCGAAGCTCAGACCACGCACCTCGATACCAACGGTTTCCCGCCCCTTGAACGGATCGACAACACCCGGGTATTGCGGCTCGTCTTCACGGGCCAGCAGTTCGTTGATCCGGGTCAACGCCCCACCCGCCGCGTAATAGGCGTATTGCAGGTTCAGCAGTTGCTCGACCGGCGTGATCATGAACCACAGGTAACTGAATACCGCGAGCATCTGGCCAATGGAGAGATCCGAGAACAGTACCGTCAACATCGCGGCAGCCCGGAAAATATCGATACCGAACTGGAACAGCAGGCCACTGGCCCGGCCCGAGGCATCGCTTTTCCACTGTGAATTCACGGCGTAATCGCGCACTTCCCTGGCACGCTGGCCAAGGCGGCCCAGGAAAAAGCCCTGCCGATTGCCGGCCCGTACTTCCTGAATGGCATCCAGGGTTTCGCTCAAGGCCTGGGTAAAGCGCGAAGTACTGTCGTTCTCGAGTTTTTTCAGGTGTTTGACGCGCTTGCCCAGACGCACCGTGGCAAAGATCACCAGCGGATTGAACAGCATGATCAGCAGCGCCAGCTTCCAGTGCATCCACATCAGAATGCCAGCCGTGCCTGCCAGGGTCAGGGCTGCAACCAGAAAACGGCTGAGGGTTTCACCGACGAACTTGTCCAGCGTGTCCAGATCGGTGACCAGATGCGTGGTCACCATGCCGCTGCCCAGGCTTTCATACTCGCGCAGGGATATGCGCTGAAGGCGCTCGATCAGGCGCAGACGGATGCGGTAGACAATGTCCTTGGCCAGACGCGCGAACAAACGCGCCTGCAGGACATTGAACAGCAAGGCCCCCAGACGCAGGACCAGAGTCAACACCAGCATCAGGCCGATATAGCCCACCGCCTTCTGCAGACTTTCGGGCAAGGCATGATCCATGATCCGCAGCGCCGCGTCGCCACGCCCCAGCAGCACTTCGTCCACCAGCAATGGCAGGAGCAAGGGAATCGGCACACTGCACAGCGTCGCCAGCACCGCCACGCCATTGGCGATCCAGAGGGCTTTCTTATGACGTAACGCCAGCCGCCGGATCTCGGCCCAGCTCAGTCGGTCGCCGGGTTGCTTGAGAGAAGACTCTTCATGCACTGGCGGCACGCTCCAGCCATCGCCCGAGCAATGGTGCCAGTTCGTTCAGGGGTTGATAGCCATTGGTCAGCAATGCCAGTTGCCCGTTATGCTCGGCAAGCAGGGTCGGAAAACCGGCAATGCCAAGCCCCTGCACCCAGGCAAAGTCGGCCGCCGTGGCCGCTCGCTGTTCGGCGCTGTCGAAAGCGTCGGCGAATGCCTGACGGGGCAGACCTGCCTGCTCGGCCAGCTCAACCAGCAACGGGGCATGAGTGACATCGCGCCCTTGAGTGTAGAACGCCTGCTGAATCAGTCCGACCAGCGTCCACGCCCCTTGCGGATCAAGATGACGGGCAGCGGTCACGGCCCGGCAGGCGGGCGTGGTGTCATAGACGAAACCGTCCGGCAAGGCACCCTCGAAACGAAATGGCTGCCCGGTGGCTTTCTCCACCGCTTCCCAGTGCTCCAGGATATAGCGCCGCGTGGAGGCATCCAGCGCCGTGGTGCCGGAACGCAAGCCACCCATGACCAGATGCAGCGGCACGCCGCCCGCCTGTGCCTGTTCTACCAGTGCCTCGGCCACCGGAGCGAACCCCCAGCACCAGGAACACATCGGGTCCATTACATAGATCAGGCGGGAGGACATGGCTCAGGCCTCGGATTGCTGACGGTAGTTATAACCGATCGGATGTGGCTGATTACGGGCTTTTGCCAGCTCGATCTGCTTCTGCCGGTCAATGGCGCTGCGGCGAGTCTTTTCGCTCAGGCTGTCCCAGCAATGCGGGCAACTGACACCCGGCGAATAATGCTCGCTGGCGCGATCTTCGGCACTGATCGGCGTGCGGCAGGCATGACATTGATCGTAGTCGCCTTCGCTCAGGTCGTGACGCACCGTGACACGGTTATCGAACACGAAACACTCGCCACTCCACTTGCTTTCTTCCTGCGGGACTTCTTCGAGGTATTTGAGAATACCGCCCTTGAGGTGATAGACCTCCTCGAAACCCTCACCCAGCATGTAGCTCGACGCCTTTTCACAACGGATGCCGCCCGTACAGAACATGGCGACCTTCTTGTGCACGGCCGGGTCGAAGTGTTCCCTGATGTACTCGGGAAACTCGCGAAAGCTGGTGGTCTTGGGGTCGATGGCACCCTCGAAGGTGCCGATGGACACTTCGTAGTCGTTGCGAGTATCGATCAGCAGGACTTCAGGATCGGTGATCAGCGCGTTCCAGTCCTTGGGCTCGACATAGGTGCCGACGGCCTTGTTGGGGTCCACACCTTCGACGCCCAGGGTCACGATCTCTTTCTTGAGCTTGACCTTGGTGCGATAGAACGGCTGCTCGTCGCAGAACGATTCCTTGTGATCGATATCGACCATGCGCGGGTCGTTTTTCAGCCAGGCCAGCAGACCATCGATGCCTTCACGGCTACCGGAAACCGTACCGTTGATGCCTTCCTCGGCGATGAGCAGAGTGCCTTTGATGCCATTGGCAATCATGGCCTGCAACAGGGGTTCACGCAGTTCGACGTAATCGCTGAGGGTCACGAATTTGTATAGCGCAGCTACGACGATCGGCTGAGTCATCGGCTCTTGGGTCATGTATCACTCCAGGTGGTGACCCTCGCAAAGGGCCTACCGGGCAAGAAAAATCAGAACGAAAAACGCACCGGCCTTGCGGCGCGGTGCGGATTCTAGCAAAACAGACGTTGTCAGGATATTGCTCAGGACCGGACCGGGATACTCAGGTCAGTGGCCACCGGCACAGGTCGGCGAAGCGGGCGCTGCTCCGACCTTTGTCCACTCCTCGGGCGTATAGGTGTTCAACGCCAGGGCATGGAACTCTCCCATCAGGCTACCCAGCGTGGCGTAGACTTTCTGATGCCGCTTGACCGAGTTAAGACCCGCAAACTGGTCGCTGACCAGCACGGCCTTGTAGTGAGTCTGCTGGCCACGGCTGTGCATGTGGCTCTCGTCGAGTACCTGCAGGTGCTGTGGCTCAAGCAGCGCAAGCGCTGACTCGATTCGTTGTTGCATGCTCATGACGGGATTCGCCTGTCAGGGTTTCTTGGTAGCAGCAGGAGTTGCAGCCTTGGCAGGCTCCAGCTCGGCAGTCATGTCGGCGAGCAGCTTGTTGACCACCGGCACGGCGCTTTCCAGCTTGCTCTGGGTCAGTTGCGCCGACTGCTGAGCCAGCTCAGGCATCTTGGACATGACTTTCTTGCCCAGTGGCGACTGATAGAACACGACCAGATCCTTCAACTCGCTTTCGGTGAAGTTGGCGGTATAGAGCTTGACCATGTCCGGCTTGAGCTTGTTCCAGCCGATGGCCTGATCGACAGCGGCGTTGGCCTTGGCCTGATAGGTTTCCAGCAAGGCCTTTTTCGACGCAGGCGCCTTGGTTTCAGCAAAACGCTGGGCAAACATCTGCTGGACCTGCGCGTAGACCGGAGCACCCAGCTTGTCAGCGTTGGCAAGCTTGAGGAAGGTTTCGGCACTGGCGTTGTGGCTGGCGGTGTCGGCGAGAACCTGACCGCTGGCGCAAACCAGGGCTACCGCAGTACAGATGGCACGAAGACGGGTCATCGAATTTCCTTAATCTGACAAACGAGGCATGACCTCAAGGCCGACCATTCTGCGCTTATGTTCGCTTTTGGCTCAACCCCCGCTTAACTCAGTGGTTGAAAACCAGCCAACACAAACCCTGTGGGAACCCAGAGGGACTATAGGCACCTAACCCTTACGCACCTTGAAGGAGTAAGACCAGTGAGCCGTACAGAAACTGACAGCATTGGCCCGATAGAAGTCCCTGAAGACGCTTACTGGGGTGCACAGACCCAACGGTCGCTGATCAACTTCGCGATCGGCGATCAGGCCATGCCGCTTGCCGTGCTGCATGCCCTGACCCTGATCAAGAAAGCCGCCGCGCGGGTCAATGACCGCAATGGCGACCTGCCCGCCGATATCGCCCGGCTCATCGAGCAGGCCGCCAACGAAGTGCTCGACGGCAAGCATGACGACCAGTTCCCGCTGGTGGTCTGGCAGACCGGCAGCGGTACGCAAAGCAACATGAACGTCAACGAGGTGATTGCCGGTCGCGCCAACGAACTGGCTGGCCAGGGTCGCGGCGGCAAGAGCCCGGTGCACCCCAACGATCACGTCAACCGTTCGCAGAGTTCAAATGACTGCTTCCCGACAGCCATGCACATCGCGGCGGCACAAGCGGTCAAGGAACAACTGCTGCCCGCCATCGCCGAGCTGTCCAATGGCCTTGCCGAGCAGTCGGCACGGCATATCAGACTGGTGAAAACCGGCCGCACGCACATGATGGATGCCACACCGATCACCTTCGGCCAGGAGCTGTCGGGCTTCGTGGCGCAACTGGATTATGCCCAGAAAGCCATTCGCGCCACCCTGCCTGCGGTCTTCGAACTGGCTCAGGGCGGCACCGCCGTGGGCACCGGGCTAAATGCGCCCAAGGGATTTGCCGAAGCCGTGGCCGCGGAACTGGCGGCGCTGTCCGGACTGCCGTTCGTCACCGCGCCCAATAAATTTGCCGCATTGGCGGGCCATGAGCCGCTGACCGCTTTGTCGGGCGCCTTGAAGACCCTGGCCGTGGCCTTGATGAAGATCGCCAACGACCTGCGCCTGCTGGGCTCCGGTCCTCGAGCAGGCCTTGCAGAAGTACGACTGCCGGCCAACGAGCCGGGCAGTTCGATCATGCCCGGCAAGGTCAACCCGACCCAGTGCGAAGCGCTGTCGATGCTGGCCTGTCAGGTGCTGGGCAACGATGTGACCATCGGCTTTGCCGCCAGTCAGGGACACCTGCAACTGAACGTGTACAAGCCGGTGATCATCCATAACCTGCTGCAATCGATCCGGCTGCTGGCCGACGGGTGCCGCAACTTCAACGAGCATTGCATCGCCGGCCTGGAACCCGATGCTGCAAAAATGGCCGAACATCTGGAGCGAGGCCTGATGCTGGTCACCGCTCTCAACCCCCATATCGGTTACGACAAATCGGCGCAGATCGCCAAGAAAGCCTATAGCGAAGGGCTGACCCTGCGGGAAGCCGCCCTTGCTCTGGGCTACCTCACCGACGAGCAGTTCGACGCCTGGGTCCGACCGGAAAAAATGCTGGAGGCGGGTAGCAATGGCTGACCCCAAAAGTGGCGCAACACCTCTGGAAGGCAGTGGAAAACGTATCCTGATGATTTACGGCACACCGAAGACCGTCAGTTTCTGCCATGCCTTGGGTGATGCCTACTCGCAGGGCGCACGCAGCAAAGGTCATGTGGTGAGGATGCTCAAGCTCAGTGAGCTGGACTTCGATCCGATCCTGCATAACGGCTACGAGCAGAGTCAGAATCTGGAACATGACCTGCTCGAAGCCCAGCGCCAGATCCACTGGGCCGAGCACCTGGTATTCGTCTATCCGGTTTCCTGGGGCGGGCTGCCGGCCTTGCTGAGCGGTTTCTTCGACCGGGTGTTCATGCCCGGTTTCGCTTTCAGGGCCCATGGCCGCCGACACCCGTCCAACGAATTGCTCAAGGGCAAGACCGCAGAGCTGCTGTCGACCCTGGACACCCCGCCCCGCTACTTCCGCTGGATCTACGGAGCACCGGCGCATCGCCAGATGATTCGCACGATCCTGGCCTTCTGCGGAATCAGGACCAAACGCCTGACCGAATTCGCCCCGATCCGCACCTCAAGCGAAGAACAGCGCCAGCAATGGCTTCGGCAGGCAGAAGAACTGGGTAAATAGCCGCAGGCGCTATACCGCCAGCCGCTGCTTTCTGGCCTTCCAGCCAGCGATCATCGACGGCCCCAGAGCCGTCAGCGCCGAACCCAGCACCACCAGCACTGCGCCACCATACCCCAGCGTATTGATTTCTTCGGCCTGCACGTAGTCGGGCCACAACCAGGCGGCCACCGCCACCGCAGCCAGGGTCACCAGTGGGGTCAGGGCCAGGGTTGCACTGACACGCGAAGCTTCCCAATGAGCCAGAGCCTCGGCAAAGGCGCCATACGCCACCAGCGTGTTCAGGCAACAGGCCAGCAGTAACCAGCCCTGCAACGGACTCAACTGCAAAGCCTCCATCGGATGCGCCCAGGGTGTAATCAGCAGCGCGCAGAACAGGTAGATCACCATCATGACCTGCAACGAATTCCACACCGTCAGCAATTGCTTCTGGCTCAGTCCGTAAAAGGTCCAGACCACAGCCGCCAGAAAGACGATCAGCACCCCGGCGGTGTAATCGCTCAGCGAGGTGAACAGTTCCACCAGACGCTCATTGAAAAACAGGCCAAAACCGATCAGCAGCACGAACAGACCAATGCCCTGCCCAAGCGTGAATCGCTCCTTGAACAGTACGATACTGCCGAGCAACAACAGGATGGGACCGGTCTGGATCATCAGTTGCGTGGTGCCCGGGCTCAACAGGCGCAATCCCACCAGATACAGCACATAGTTGCCGACCAGACCAAACACTGCCAGCGCCACCAGAATCCTGCCCTTGCCTCCCAGCACCTTGAGGCTCGGCAAGCGCTTGACCGATGCCAGCCATATGAAGAGCAGGACCCCGGAGACCAGCAGACGGAACCAGGTCACGGTCACCGGATCCATCGCCTGCAGCACCTGCTTGAGTTTGACGGGCAGGATGCCCCAGAGAAAAGCAGTCAACAGGGCAAGACAGAGGCCATACACCCAGCGGCCAGAAGAAATGTGCATCGGTCATTCCAGATCAGACAAGGCAGAGTTGTCAGTCTAGGCACAGATTGTCGTGACTCACAGATACAGCTAGGCACGCATAACGCTCGCAATTGTTTTTCAGAGGGAATTGCGCCTTGACTGATCAGGTGTCAGTGGTCTGCATGATTACGCTTATACGTCTCATGGCCCATTGCTGCGATCTGCCCCTCAATCAAGGCATCGAAAGGCCGTAAAAGCTCGGAAAAATCAGCTTCTGGCTCCAGGGTCTGCAAGGCATGAGTCACCGCCTCAAGGGTCGACAAGGCATCGGGCCCTGGCGCCTTGCGCAGGCGATAGCGTGAAACCGGAACCGAACCCAGCGTCACTCTGGGCAAGGCAGCCAGCAGCGGATTGAGATGCAGCAGTTTTCGCGCCTTGCGCCAGGTGCCATCGGGAACCACCAGCAGCATGGGCTGATCCTGCCCGGCATAAGGTGCCAGTACTTGCGCATCTTCGCCCGGGAACAGCAGACACGCCCGATAACCGGGCTGATTCAGCAGTGTTTCAAGCCCTTCGAACACCTCGCCCACTACCAGTTGCGCATTCACCAGCCCGAGAGCAGCCAGGCGTGCGGTATTCAAGGCATGGCTGACTTCACTGGGATGCTGCAGCAGCAAAACGCGAGTGCGGCTGTCCAGTTGCGGGATCAGGGCGCAGAGACAATGATTGCCGGGACGCAGGCAGCGCTCGCAACGAGCACGGGACATGATTTTCTCTTCGACGGCAAACAGGGAGCGCAGTCTAGCCGATCACCGAAGCGGCCTGAACCTGCCATCGGGCACCCGTCGCCCTTCACGGACCCTCAACAAACTTCAGCTAGCCTGAAATCGAGGGCTGGTTTATTCGAAGTTCCCCCAATCCTGAACTGTCTAGAATCCGGGGCTTCCATGAATCGCGAGGACATCAACCAGAGGGTGCTCGACGTTCTTGGCGTCATTCTGGTGGACAAATCCGCGCTGCGTGACGATGTCACTTTCAAGGATCTGGTGCTGGATGAGGAAGATATCAACGAGCTTTTCGGACGCCTGGGAGAAGAGTTCGGCTTCGAGTTCCCGGCGTTCATCAGAGAACGCGCCATCCACAAACCCGAGCATCTGTCGCTGCCCATGGTGGTGGATCTGATCGTATTGATGCAGCAGACATGACGGCAGAAAAAGCTGATGACGGGACACGGCCTTGCGTCCCGCTCAAATATGAAATGCCAATACAGGTGACCGATGGCGGTCAACCAGGGCTTACCGACGTGGGCGGCGACGCTCGTCCTCGGCGCGCACAGGCACAGGTTGCAGTTTGGGACGTTCGATCAAACCCAGTGCAACACCCAGATCATGGAGCCATTCTTGCAATTTGCTGTTCATAAAGCCCCCTCGAGGGAAAACCAGGCAACCGGCAATGCGCCTGTTGCTAATACTGATCATAGAAGCAAGTTTTCATTCTAGCCGGACAACTCGGAAACATTTTTCCCGATAGCAGCAATGTGACACCTCTGCGCCTTTCCTTCTAGTCTTTGCGACAGACGGTTTTACACGGCTAAAACGCCTGTCACTCCGGCAAACGCAAGACGCCATCCTCGTCAGTCATGGCGCGCTCAAGCAGGTCAGGCGGCAGATTTTTACTGGCCCTCGCCCCCAACAGTTTGAGCTGCTCGCTACGGCTGACCAGATTACCGCGACCCTCCGTCAATTTGTTACGGGCAGCGGAATAAGCTTTATCCAGTTGTTGCAAGCGGCTGCCGACTTCGTCCAGATCCTGAATGAACAGCACGAACTTGTCGTAGAGCCACCCTGCCCGCTCCGCGATTTCCCGGGCGTTCTGGCTCTGGCGCTCCTGCTTCCACAGGCTGTCGATGACCCGCAAGGTGGCAAGCAGTGTCGTCGGGCTGACAATCACGATATTGCGGTCGAACGCTTCCTGAAACAGAGTGGGCTCAGCCTGCAAGGCCGCCGAAAACGCCGCTTCGATAGGCACGAACAGCAACACGAAATCCAGGCTGTGCAACCCCTCAAGACGCTTGTAATCCTTGCTGGACAAACCTTTGACATGATTTCGCAAGGACAGTACATGTTGCTTCAAGGCCGCCTGACCGATCACTTCATCGGCCGCCGATACATATTGCTGGTAGGCCGTCAGGCTGACCTTGGCGTCCACCACCACCTGTTTGTCTCCCGGCAGCATGATCAGCACATCCGGCTGGAAGCGCTCGCCATCAGGCCCCTTGAGACTGACCTGGGTCTGGTATTCGCGGCCTTTCTCAAGCCCGGCATGCTCCAGCACTCGCTCCAGAATCAGCTCGCCCCAGTTGCCCTGGGTTTTCTGGCCCTTGAGTGCGCGAGTCAGGTTGGTCGCCTCGTCGCTCAGACGCAGGTTCAACTGCTGCAGGCGCTCCAGTTCCTTGCCCAGGGAAAACCGCTCGCGGGCTTCGTTCTGGTAGCTTTCCTCCACCCGTTTCTCGAATGACTGGATGCGCTCCTTCAGCGGATTGAGCAATTGTCCGAGCTGTTGCTGACTGGTTTCAGCGAAGCGTTGCTCACGCTCATCGAAAATCTTGCCTGCCAGTTCGGCAAACTGGGCGCGCAGTTCATCACGTGAACCCTGAAGATCGTTCAGGCGCTGCTGATGGCTTTCCTGCTGCTCGCGCAACTCGGCATTCAAGGCCGCGCATTGCGCATCCAGACGGCGCAACTCGGTTTCCTTGCTCGCCCGCTCGAGGTTCCAGCCATGGGCGGCATCACGGCCGTTATCGCATTCCAGACGCAGCAGCTCGACTTCGCGGCGCATGACGGCCAGATCGGCCTGACGGGCAGCATTGGCCTGGCTCAGGTCGCTGATTTCGTCGCGGCTGGCGTCCAGTTGAGCATTGAGGCCGTCCTGGGCCATCTGCGCTATGCTCAGGCGCTCGTCGAGCAATGCCGTATCGGCCTGCTGACGCGCCAGACGTCGCTGCATCTGCCAGACCCAGGCCAACAAAGGCAGAGCCGCCGCACCAAGCCCCAGCAACAGGCTGTTCAGGTCCACAACCATAACGACTCCCTACATGCCGGATCATTGTCTTCGGCATTGTGAACGAAAGAAGATTCAGGAACGTCTCCGGGACAGAGACCACGGCTCAAGGCAGGCATGATAGGCATTGCGGGGAAAATCGGGGGGACATAACTCTACTCTCTTTTTGTGCAAGGTAAACCCTGCATATAACCGCCTGATGTAACGGGACAATCCACAGAAGCTGTGGATAACTCAGTGGACAACCCCCCTTTAACTCCCGCAAACCCATACGGAACGGGGGCTGCGCTCAAACTGACGATTTTTTCACCAGTAAAAAAAAGCGATGTTTTTCATTGACTTAATAATTCACCACAGTAAATCAAACTCTTAGGGCCGTATGTGACAGTGATGTGGCAGCTTGTGCCCCTAATGTGCACAAGTGGATTTTGCGTCCCCCGGACAATCCACCGGACAAGAAAAAATATTTGTAAAAAACCCTTTCATTTTTCTGGATATTGCATTAGTGTTTCCGCCGTTAGTACCAAGCTGAAAATCAATTCCGGTCGATAAGTCCCCCGACAAGCGCCAATCCATATGGACTATATGGAAGCGGTGTCGACAACAAGGGATCGACCACCTCGATGGTTTCCAGACATGTCCTGCGCAACGAGGCCCACTAAGGGCAAAGCGCAATCATGGCCTGCATTGACCAGCCTGCAATTGATCAGGATCTGCACCCCGAGCGTCGAACCTTTGCTCCTGTTGTGTTGCCTGCCCTCCTAAGTACCTACCTGTCAGCCATGGCGCCATACGATAAAGCGCGCTTCAACTGACTGCCTTGTTCCAGTCAGGTTCTTCGCCCGGCCCGCTTCGATATTCAAGCCAGCCCGCGTTTACTGGAGCCTTTATTGATGCACGGTATTGTTCCGTGTCGTTTCAGGAAACACTTTCAATCATGACAACTCAAATCCAGACTCAGGATGCCATCCGCACCCTCACCCACGCTTTCGCTCCCATGGACTGCCTGATCATGGCCGCCCGCAAAGGCTCCTTCAGCTTTACCGTCGTCAACGAACACGGTATCGCCCGCCACAGCGAACGCCTCTACCCCGATCAGTACTCCAGCGCCGAGCCGCTGCAGGCCGTGATCGAGCGGACCCGCCAGGCCCTGACTGCCTGAAGCCAAAAGCCGCTGCCACGCAGTATGCAAAGCCCCGCCCTGCAAAGCGGGGCTTTTTGCTTTCTGCGCCAGCAATCTAATCGCGAACAGATCTATAGGGCCGGGTGCAAATCCTAAAACGATGTAAAACATAATTTTACATTCCAAATATGAGACTACACTTCAACTCAAGCGGCCTAGGGCTGCTTCCAGCGGGCCCGATCCGACTCACCGCTGCCACGCATCAGGGTCCGTTGGCCATTACTTGCGAGCTGACTGTCTTATGGGTATTGCAGCCATAGAATTATGCCGTCACGTAATTCGCCCCACCCTGAGTTACCTGGGTCGTCAGAATCCCTGCGCCGAACCCCTGCTGCTGGGCATAGCGGCAAGCCAGTCATCACTGGGCGATGCGCTGGGCAGCCGACGTGGACACGGCCTGTACCGTATCCCCGAACTGCGGCACCGCCAGCTCTGGGACAATTACCTGGCCCATGACCCGGACCTCGCCAGCCGCGTGCGCGGCCTTGCCAGCCAGCATGCCTTCCTGAGCGGGCCGAATCTGGAGCTGGCCGTCAACCTGCGCTACGCCACCGCCATTGCCTGGATGATGATCGAAGCCCAGACCGTCACCCTGCCCACCGCAGACGATCCATTGGCCATGGCCAGGATCTGGCGACAGATCTTCCAGCCCCAGGGCCGGTTACGCGACTTCGTGACGGCCTGGCACTCTTGCGTCGCCCCTCTTTACCTCTCGCAATACGCACAATTGCGGAAAAACAAAGTTCTGGAAAATTCCTGAATTCTGATCGGATTGTCCTACAAAAATAGCTCTAAATCGGGCTATCCAGCCTATAGCGCGTTCTCAAAAATGTTGGTAATTTCCGCCACGTGATCAACAAGGAGTTCTAATAATGAAAATAATGACAAAATCGATCCAAAGGACAACACTGGGCTTAGCCATCGGACTGGCGTCTTCACAACTTCTCGCCTCCGGCTTTGCCGTCAACGAACAAAGCGTCAGCGCCATGGGCACCGGTTTTGCCGGACGCTCCTCCTCCGCCGACGACGCCAGCACGGTGTTCGGCAACCCGGCCGGCATGTCCCGCCTCAAGCGCGAACAGGTCAGCGTCGGCGCCGCGGCCATCATCGCCAAGACCGATATCGACAACGGTCGTAGCACCTTCGGCGGCAGCAACGACGGTGACATGGTTCCCGTCATCGGCGTGCCGATGGGCTATTACGTAAAACCACTGGACGATCAATGGGCCGTAGGTCTGGGCGTCTATGTACCTTTCGGTCTGGTCACCGATTATGAAAGTGGCTTCTCCGGCCGCTACTGGGCCGACAAGAGCCACGTACAGGTCGTCACCTTCCAGCCGACCGTGAGCTACGCCTTCAACGACAAGGTTTCCATCGGTTTCGGTCCGACCATCAACCGCCTCGAGGGCGAACTGACTTCCTCAACCCTCAACGCTGCTACACCGGGCACCAATGACGGCAAGGTCAAGATCAAGGGTGACGACGTCGCTCTGGGCTTCAACGCCGGCATCCTGGTCCAGGCCACCGACACCACCCGCCTGGGCCTGACCTACCACTCGAAGGTCAAGTACAAGCTCGATGGCAAGACCCAGGTCGAAGGTACCGGCTTCGGTCCCTTCAATGGCCAGAAGTACGACGCCTCGCTGGATATCAGCACTCCTGAGTCGGTGGACTTCTCCATCACCCAACAACTGGACGAAAACTGGACCGTCTACGCAGGCAGCACCTGGACACGCTGGAGCCGCCTGAAAGACATCACCGTCAACAACAGCGGTGTTCCAGCTCTCCTGGGCGGTGCCAACGGTCCAATCGGACGCATCTCCGAAGAGCAGGACTGGCATGACACCTGGGCCCATGCCATCGGCGCTTCGTACAAGGTCAACAAAGAATGGACCTTGCGTACCGGCTACACCGTCGACCAATCGCCTACCAACAACGTGAACCGCTCTCCACGCATTCCGACCGGTGATCGTCAGATCGTCAGTTTCGGTGCCGGCTGGACCCCGAACGACGCGATCACCATCGATGTCGCCTATTCGTACCTGTGGGAAGACGAAGCCAAGATTCGCAACGCCAGCACCTCCAAAGGTGCCTACAGCGCAGACTTCAAGAACAGCGCCCACGGCATCGGTACTTCGCTGACCTATCGCTTCTGATAACACCTGACCGGGGCAGGCCGAACAGCCTGTCAGCGGCCACAAAAAAGCCCGCGACCATCACTGGTCGCGGGCTTTTTCGTATGGGTCACGGTTTCGAAGCGATGGCTTTCTCGATGGCCGCGATCAGTTCGGGATCATCCGGCTTGGTCATGCTGGAGAAATTGGCGACCACCTTGCCCTGGCGATCCACCACATATTTATAGAAGTTCCAGCGCGGCGCACTGCTCTGCTCGGCCAGCACCTTGAACAGATGCGTCGCATCGTCGCCTCTGACCGGTTGCGGCTCGGTCATGGTGAAGGTCACACCGTAATTGACGTAACAGACCTTGGCGGTTTCCTCCCCGTCCCCGGACTCCTGTTTGAAGTCATTGGAGGGCACACCGAGCACTTCCAGCCCCTGAGCCTTGTAGCGCTGGTTCAAGGCTTCGAGCCCCTTGAACTGCGGGGCAAAACCGCAAAAGCTGGCAGTATTGACCACCACCAGAGGCTTACCGGCAAAACGCTGGCAGAGATCGATATTTTCCTTGCTGCGCAGTTTAGGCAGTTCGCCCTGCAGCAACGGCGGACAATCGGCAGCCCATGCTGCGCCACTCATGGCGAGCAATAGAACAGGGACAGAAATCCAGCGTGTTTTCATCAAGGCATCCCTACATTATTGTCTGGCCACACACGCTACTCCTTGCAGCGTCTGCACTCAACAGGCACCCAGCCCCAACTGCAAGGCAGCCAGACCGACCTGCTGCCAGGCCCACCAGAGCAGCCCCAGCACCACGGTGCCGGTCAGCACCGCCGCCAGCACAGGCCAGTGCCGGCTCACGCCACGCTGCCCTGAGGTTGCAACCGGGCCACCGGCTTCTCGCGCACGGGCCAGTTCAAGGCCGCCGCCATCAGGCTCAGCAGAATGGAAACCTGCCAGATCAAATCGTAACTCCCGGTATGGTCATACACGAGCCCGCCCAGCCAGCCTCCCAGGAAGGAGCCCAACTGATGGAACAGGAAAACAATACCACCGAGCATCGACAGATTGCGTACACCGAACAGCGTCGCCACCGTACCGTTGGTCAGCGGCACCGTCGACAGCCATAACAACCCCATTGCCACGCCAAACAGATAGGCCGTCGTCTCACTCAGCGGAACCCACAGGAACAGTGCGATGACCAGCCCGCGCAGCAGATAGAGCGTGCTCAGCAAACGAGGTTTGGACAGACGCCCACCCAACCAGCCTGCCGTGTAAGTACCGAAGATATTGAACAGGCCGATCAGGGCAAGCACCGTGGTCCCGACCTTGGCGGGCAAGTGCTGATCCACCAGATACGCAGGCAGATGAATGCCGATAAAGACCACCTGGAAGCCACAGACGAAAAAGCCCAGAGCCAGCAGCCAGAACCCTGAATGGGAACAGGCCTCGCGCAATGCTTCACCCAAAGTCTGCTCACTGCCCTGCGAAGCCGCCGGGCTGTCCTTGAGCATGCTGACCAGCGGCAGAATCAAGGCAACCAGCAAACCCAGCACCAGCAAGGTACTGGACCACCCCAGCCAGCCCAGCAGCCCGAGGGTTCCGGGCAGCATGGCGAACTGGCCGAACGAACCGGCGGCACTGGCGATTCCCATGCCCATGCTGCGTTTTTCGGGTGGCAAGGCGCGGCCCACGACGCCCAGGATGACCGAGAAAGAGGTTCCGGACAGACCGATGCCGATCAGGATCCCGGCACTCAAAGAAAGGCTTGCAGGAGAATCGGCCATGCTCATGCAGATGAGGCCAGCGGCATAAAGTACACCACCGATAAACACCACTTTCGCCGCACCGAAGCGATCTGCCAGGGCACCGGCAAACGGCTGCGCCAGCCCCCACATGAGATTCTGCAGGGCGATGGCAAAGGCAAACACCTCGCGGCCCCAGCCAAAGTCGGCACTCATGGGCGCCAGAAACAGCCCGAAGCCATGCCGGGTCCCCAGGGAAAGCGCAAGAATCAATGCACTGCCCAATAGAATCCAGCCGCTGGTACGCCAGACCGATGTCATTGTTTTTATTCTCCCTGAGGCTTCACGGGGTTATTTACGTGGATATACCCGCAAATATTTACAACGCGAAGTTACGCCTCGCAGGATGACAATGTCAATGGATTACAGCTGTCATCTTTCGTGAACCACCAACACCACCGCCAACAGAACCAGCACCTCCAGCAATTCCAGCAAGGCACCCGCAGTATCGCCGGTGGTCCCGCCCAATCGGCGCAGCATCAACTGGCGCAACCAGAAGAAACCCGCGGTGGCTGCCACCAGCGCAATCAACCCGGCCCAGCCGCCCAGCAGCACAAAGGTGCCCGCACTGATCAGCAAGACCCACTGCCCGGTACGCCGTGGCAGGTGATCGGCCAGCGCCTGCCCCAGACCACCCGCCCGGACATAAGGCGTGCAGAGAAACAGACCCAGCAGGGCGCTGCGCCCGATCAGCGGAGCCAGCAACAAGGCGATGCTGTGGTGGCTTTCGATCAAGGCCAGAATGGCAGTGAACTTGAGCAACAGGACCAGCACCAGCGTCACTACGGCAATCGGGCCGCTGCGTGGGTCTTTCATGATGCTCAGGGTTCGTTCACGGTCGCCAAAGCCGCCCAGCCAGGCGTCGGCGCTGTCCGCCAGACCGTCCAGATGCAGACCGCCGCTCAGCAGTACCCAGGCGGTCAGCAGCAGCGCGGCATGCAGCATCGCAGGTGCCCCCTCGAGCACCTGATCAAGCGCCATCAACAGCACACCGAACAGCACGCCGACCAATGGATAGAACAGCAGCGAGCGCCCCGACTCCTCAGGTTGCGGCATCCCCGGCAACCGAATCGGCAGGCTACTGAGAAATTGCAGGGCAATCCAGAACGGCAACATCTCAGTTCTCCGTCAGCACGCCGCCAGCAGCGACCTTGATGGACAGCAGCGCGCCGTGCCCGACCACCACCTGCAACAATTGCTCGCGAGGCAGACCACGAGCCTGAGCCAGCAACAGGCGCATCACTCCACCGTGACTGACCAGCAACACCCGCTCACCGGCATGGCGCTGCTGCAAGCCTTGCACTGCGCCCAATACTCGCTCGGAAAAGTCCGCCACCCGCTCGCCATTGGGCGGCGTGAAAGCGTAAGGATCGTCCCAGAACCGCCCCAGCCCTTCGGCGTCGGTTTCCATCAACCGGGCTGCGCTATGTCCTTCCCAGTCACCGAAGTGCAGCTCCTGCAAACCCGGCTCGACATGCAGCGGCAGCGCCAGTCTTGCGGCCAGCTCTTCGGAGAAACGCGCACAACGCTGCAAGGGCGAGGTGTAAATCCGGCTCCACGGCCCTGCTTGCGTAACGGCCTCGCGCATCTGCTCCCAGCCTGTTGCGGTGAGGGCATCGTCCAGGCTGCCACGCAGACCGCCGCCCAGTTCGGTTTCACCGTGCCGCAACAGATCCAGATGCAAGGTCATGCCGGACGATCCGCCACAGCCGCTTCGGCAAAGGTCGCCATGCCGTTATGCAGCTCACAGGCCAGACGCACCAGCGGCACTGCCAGGGCTGCGCCACTGCCTTCGCCCAGGCGCAGGCCCAGGTCCAGCAGCGGCTCGGCCTGCAAGGCTTCCAGCAAATGGCGATGCCCAGGCTCCGCACCACGATGGCCAAACAACAGCCAGTCGCGGCAGGACGGATTCAGACGCACCGCCACCAATGCCGCCACGCTGCAGATGAAACCATCCACCAGTGCCGCGATACCTTCCTGGACACAGGCCAGATAAGCGCCCACCAATGCAGCAATCTCGAAGCCGCCCAGGCAGAACAGGCTTTGCAACGGGTCGCCCACCTGCTCGGCATGCAAGGCCAGGGCACGCTCGATGACCTCGCTCTTGTGTCGCACACCTTCGGCGTTCAGACCGGTGCCGGGGCCGACCAGCAATTGCGCCGCGCATTCCAGCAACGAACAGGCGACCGCACTGGCCGCCGTGGTGTTGCCGATCCCCATCTCGCCACCGATAAACAGCTCAGAACCCGCCGCCTTGGCGCGCAGCACGCTGTCACGTCCGGCCTGCATGGCCGCCAGCCCTTGCTCGCTCGTCATGGCCGGGCCCCGGGTGAAGTCGGCGGTTCCTGCGCCGATG
Source organism: Pseudomonas capsici (assembly GCF_017165765.1). Classification (GTDB taxonomy): domain Bacteria; phylum Pseudomonadota; class Gammaproteobacteria; order Pseudomonadales; family Pseudomonadaceae; genus Aquipseudomonas; species Aquipseudomonas capsici. Next base: position 17,031 of record NZ_JAFGZD010000017.1, on the reverse strand, counting down.
CGCAGATGCCGCACACCGGGGAAATCCACTGGTGACACTGTGCCCAGATCCACCACATCCAGTTGCGCCGACAACTGCCGCGCCAGCACGCTGATTGCGGCCCCGCCGTTGACGAAGTTATGCAGCATCTGCCCGGTCACTTCCTGCGGATAGGCCGAAACGCCTTGGGCAACGACGCCATGATCGCCAGCAAAAATCGCGATCCACAGCTGATCGGCACTGGGTTTGACGCGCCCCTGCAAGCCCGCGAGCTGGACCGCCAGTCGCTCCAGTTGCGCCAGCGAACCGGCCGGTTTGGTCAGTTGCTGCTGACGGGCCAGCGCGGCTTCGCGCATCGGCACATCGATAGCCCGAGCAGGCTTGAGCCACCAGGAAGTACTCATAATGCAGGTCCTTTCAAAGTCAGAGGCAGGCCGGCAACGGTCAACACCACACGCTGGCAACGCTCGGCCAGGGCCTGATGCAACAGCCCCGCTTCATCGACATAGCGGCGGGTCAGCTCACCCAGCGGCACGACGCCCAGCCCGGTTTCGTTACTGACAAAAATGATTTCGCCCGGCAGTTCGCCCAGGCATTCCAGCAGCGCCTCGCGCTCCCGGAGCAGACGCTCGGGATCATCAAGCATCAGCAGATTGGTCAGCCACAGCGTCAGGCAGTCCACCAGCAGGCAGTGTCCACTTGCAGCGTTTTCGCGCAGGACACGTGCCAGCTCGACCGGCTCCTCGACCAGCCCCCAACTGTAGGGACGACGTTGACGGTGAGTCGCCACGCGCTGATTCATCTCGCCGTCCAGCGGCTGACTGGTGGCGATATAAATGACGTGCAACCCCGACTCTGCCGCCAGCCTTTCAGCCAGACGGCTCTTGCCGGAACGAGCACCACCCAGGATCAATTGCAGCATTTCAATTCACCTCCAGGCCGCACAGCTCGCGTAACAGCGGGCCATCGAGGTGTTTTTCCACCAGATCGGCCAGACGCTCGATATCCCGCTCCCGCAGCCCGTGATAATCCACCTGCTGCACATCCTGCAGGCCCGCCCAGCGCAGCAGCGCGCTAGAGGCAGCAGGCGACTCGAACAGGCCGTGCAGGTAAGTACCGAGAATCTGCCCGTCGACACTTTGCGCACCGTCACGACGACCATCGTCCAGATGCACGGCAGCGTTTTCCAAGGCCGCGCCGCTGGTCACACCTGCATGGATTTCATAGCCGCAGACTTCGGCCTCTTCCAGCGCCAGACGCCCGCGTACATTGCGCAACTGTTTCTCGGCTTCCAGCACCGTGCTCATTTCCAGCAAGCCCAGACCGGGGCTCGAACCTGCCGCACCCTCCAGACCAAGGGGATCATGCACCTGCTGGCCCAGCATCTGCAGGCCGCCGCAAATACCCAACAGCTTGCCGCCATAGCGCAGATGCCGGGCAATGGCCGTCTCCCAGCCGTTGGCACGCAGGTAAGCCAGGTCGCTGCGCACGCTTTTCGAACCGGGCAGGATGATCAGATCGGCAGGAGGCACAGCCTGACCGGGGCCGATAAATTGCAGATTGACCTGCGGGTGCAGACGCAACGGATCGAAATCGGTGTGGTTGCTGATGCGCGGCAACACCGGCACCACGACATTGAGCACCTGTTCCACCTTGTCGGTCTGGCGTCGATCCAGGCCGTCTTCGGCTTCCAGATGCAAATCCATCACATAAGGCAGCACGCCCACCACCGGCTTGCCGGTGCGGGCTTCGAGCCAGTCCAGCCCGGGCTGCAACAGCGCGATATCGCCACGAAAGCGATTGATGACAAACCCCTTGACCCGCGCCTGCTCGCTGGGCGACAGCAACTCCAGCGTGCCCACCAGATGCGCGAACACGCCACCGCGGTTGATATCGGCCACCAGCAGCACAGGGCAATCCACCGCTTCGGCAAACCCCATGTTGGCGATGTCATTGGCGCGCAGATTGATCTCCGCAGGCGAACCGGCACCTTCGACCATGATCACCGGATACGTCTCGCCCAGACGCCGATGGGACTCCAGCACCGCCTGCATCGCGATCTCTTTATAGCCGTGATACGCCACAGCATTCATGGTGGTGACAGCGCGGCCATGGATGATGACCTGAGCGCCGGTATCGCTATTGGGCTTGAGCAGCACCGGGTTCATGTCGGTATGGGGTTCCAGGCCACAGGCCTGGGCCTGCACGGCCTGAGCACGACCGATCTCCCCGCCGTCCGCCGTCACGGCACTGTTGAGCGCCATGTTCTGCGGCTTGAACGGCACCACCCTGACTCCCTGGCGGATCAGCCAGCGGCACAGCGCAGTGACAAGCGTGCTTTTGCCGGCATCGGAAGTCGTGCCTTGCACCATCAACGTGGTCATGGGGTTTCCTTGCGATATTCAAGCAGTACATGTTCCAGGCGCGACCAGTCGGCCTCTTCGCAAGGCAAACCAAAGCGCAGACTGCCGACGCTGCCCTCGCCCTCGAACAGACGCAGCAGGACTCCGCGTCGGGCAAAGAAGTCGTGCAAGGCCCGGGCTTGCTCGGTGACCACCCACTGAAACAGCGCGCAGCCTCCTTGCGGGGTCAGGCCGTGATTGCTCAGCAAGGCCATCAGACGCTGACTGGCCCGATCACAACGCAGCCGCTGGCGGGCATGACCTTCAAGATCTGCGAGACAAGCCTGTCCCAGAATCCGAGTCGGCCCGCTGACCGCCCAGGGGCCGATTTCTGCCGACAGGGCCTTGAGCAGACTCGACTCCGCCAGCACGAAGCCCAACCGCACACCGGCCAGACCAAAGAACTTGCCGAACGAACGCAGCACGATCAGGCCGACCCGCCAGCTTTCGGCCGCCAGACTGGTGTCCGGCGTGTTATCCATGAATGCTTCATCAACCACCAGCCAGCCGCCCCGCTCGACCAGACGCGCGTGCCATTCCAGCAAACGCTCCGGGGTCAGGTGCAGGCCCGTGGGATTGTTGGGATTGACCACCACCAGCACGTCGAGGCTGTCCAGAAAGTAATCCACTTCCTGTTCCTGCACTTCACGCACCAGAAATCCGCTTTTGCGCCAGGCATGGGCGTGCTCGGCATAGCACGGCGACAGAACACCGACCCGACAGGCGCTGCGCACACGAGGCAAGGCCTGGATCGCGGCTTGCGAACCCGGCACCGGCAAGAGTTGAGGTACGCCGTAATAGGCGCAGGCGGCGGCTTCCAGGCCATCCTCGGTTTCCGGCAGACGCGCCCAGGCCTGTGCAGGAATCTCCGGAATCGGCCATGCCCAGGGCGCAATGCCGGTAGACAGGTCCAGCCAGTCGGCGCGGTCGATACCATAACGCTGCGCTGCCGCCCTCAGGCGACCACCGTGCTCAAGCATAGAACTCGGCCCCCACGCACAGGACCAGCAACCACAGCCAGACGCCTCTTTGCACCAGTTGCCAGCCACGATCGATGGCATCCGCATCGGCGGGCACGCCTTCGCCCAGTTGCGGACGCTGATGCAGTTCGCCGTGATAGATCGCTGCGCCACCCAGCTCGACCCCCAGGGCACCGGCACCGGCGGCCATGACCGGACCGGCGTTGGGGCTGTCCCAGGTCGGCCCTTGGGTGCGCCAGCAACGCAGAGCCAGACGAGTCTTGCCCAGCAGCGCGTAGGTCAGGGCCACAAGACGCGCAGGAATGTAGTTGAGCAGGTCGTCGATTTTCGCTGCCGCCCAGCCGAAGCGCTCGAAGCGTTCGTTGCGATAACCCCACATGGCATCCAGCGTATTGCTCAGTCGATACAGAACCACGCCGGGAGCACCGGCCACCGCAAACCAGAACAGCGCGGCAAACACCGCATCGCTGCCGTTTTCCAGTACCGATTCGGTGGCTGCACGGGCGACTTCCGTTTCGTCCAGTTCGGTGGTCTGGCGGCTGACCAGATAACCGACCCGCCGCCGCGCCTCATCCAGATTGCCCGAGCGCAGGGCCTGGGCAACCGGCTCCACATGCTCGCCCAGGCTGCGCAGTCCCAAAGCGCAATACAGCGCCAGAATCTCCACCAGCCAGCCGATATAAGGCAGCCAGCTGAGGATGGTTGCCAGCAGCGTCAAGGGCACCACGGCCAGAAACCAGGCCGTGACTCCATGACTGCGCCAGCCACGGCCACCGGAATTGAAACGCTGCTCGATACGGTCGGCCAGACGACCGAACGCCACCAGCGGATGTGAGCGTTTCGGCTCGCCGAGCAACGCATCCAGCGCCACGCCGGCAACGCTCAACAGCGCCACACTCATGGACTCACTCCCCATTGATTCTCATACAGCAGTTCATTGAGTGGCCGCGCCTGCGCCCAGCCTTCCAGCACCAGCATCGGTGCCGGGTAAAATTCTTCCACCGGCCCCAGGCACAGAATCGCCAGAGGTTTTGCGCCTTCGGGCATGCCCAGCAGGCTGGCCAGCTCCTCGGGATCGAACAGCGACACCCAGCCCATGCCCAGTCCTTCGGCACGGGAGGCCAGCCACAGGTTCTGGATCGCACAGGACAGAGATGCCATGTCCATTTCCGGCAAGGTCCGGCGGCCGAAGACATGCTTCTCCCGGTCTTCCATGAGCGCGGCCACCAATACTTCGGCGCAGTCGCTGATGCCCTCGACCTTGAGCTTCATGAATTCGTCGGCCCGCTCGCCCAGGGCTTCGGCGGTACGCACCCGCTCCTCTTCCACCTGGGCCTGCATTTGCGCACGCAATGTCCGGTCGCTGATACGGATAAAACGCCAGGGCTGCATCAGGCCGACACTGGGAGCCTGATGCGCCGCCTCAAGCAAGCGCGCGAGCAGTTCGGGTGCCACGCTGCCGCCACTGAAGTGGCGCATGTCGCGGCGCTCGGCAATGGCCCGATAGACCGCGGCCCGCTCCTGGGGACTGAAAGCCTGATCGCTCATGGTGTGAACAGCGCCGCAACCGCTTGAGGATTGGAAGGGAAATAGAAGTGCACGTAGGAAGCCGTCAGACGGCCATCGCGGTACACCGCTTCCGCGCCTCGTCCGCCATTGGGGCTGACACCACGGGCAATGGGCTGCAACTCGGTGCTGGTCAGAGAATGGTGATAGGTATGTCCGCGCAGCGAACCTTCGGGCAGCTCGACCGCTTGCAGGGCCAGGGCCGCCAGGCGCTTTTGCATGACCGCCTCGCCATCGAGCAGGCCCACCAACTCGGCACGCTGCCCTTCGACATCGGTCAAGGCGTCGAGCAGGTACAACATGCCACCGCATTCGGCCAGGATCGGCTTGCCTGCCTGATGATGGGCACGAATCGCCTCCAGCATCGGAGCGTTTTCAGCCAGCGCAGCATGATGAAGCTCGGGATAACCGCCCGGCAGATACAGGCTTTCGGCTTCGGGCAGGTGGCGATCGCGAATCGGCGAGAAGAACGACAGTTCCGCCCCCATGGCTCGCAGCAAATCCAGACTCGCGCCATAAGCAAAGGCAAAGGCCTCGTCGCGGGCGATGGCGATACGCACACCGGCCAGCAAAGGTTCGACGGGCACAGGGTCCGGCGCATTGAAGGTCACGGCAGGCGGCAGGAGCACGTCGCAGGTGCTGGCCAGCGCATCGGCGGCAGCGTCCAGACGCAGATCCAGATCGTTGAGTTCGCTGGCCTGCACCAGCCCCAGATGACGGCTCGGCAATTCGATACCGGTCTCCCGGGACAGTGCGCCATACCAGCGCAGGCCTTCGGTCAGGCTGCCTTCGAGCAATTGCGCATGACGCACGGTGCCGACCCGGTTGGCCAGCACTCCGGCAAACGGCAGGTCCGGCTGATAACGCGCCAACCCCAGAGCCAGCGCTCCGAAGGTCTGGGCCATGGCCGTGCCATCGATCACGCCCAGTACCGGCACGCCAAAATGACGAGCCAGATCGGCACTCGATGGCGTACCGTCGAACAGCCCCATGACGCCTTCGATCAGGATCAGGTCCGCCTCGGCGGCAGCCTCCCACAGCAGACGCCGGCTTTCGTCGGCCCCCACCATCCACAGATCCAGCTGGTAGACCGGCGCGCCGCTGGCCCGCTCCAGAATCATCGGGTCCAGAAAATCAGGCCCGCACTTGAAGACCCGGACCTTGCGGCCCTGGTTACGGTGCAGGCGTGCCAGCGCCGCGGTGACCGTGGTCTTGCCCTGCCCGGAAGCAGGCGCGGCAATCAATACGGCCGGGCAATGACGCGGCGCTCTCATACAGGATTACTCACAACTCGATGCCTTTTTGCGCACGGATTCCGGCCTGGAACGCGTGCTTGACTACGCCGATCTCGGAAACGGTATCGGACAGGTCGATCAATTCGGGTTTGGCGCCACGACCGGTCACCACCACATGCTGCATCGGTGGCCGGGCCTGCAGGTCGCTCAGGACTTGCTCCAGATCCAGATAGCCGTGCTTGAGGGCGATATTCAGCTCATCGAGGATCACCAGGCCGATGCCCGGGTCGCGGAGCATTTCACGGGACACTTCCCAGGCGGCTTCGGCGGCGGCGATATCACGCTGGCGGTCCTGGGTCTCCCAAGTGAAGCCCTCGCCCATCACGTGGTAACGCACCTGCTCGGGAAAGCGCCGGAAGAACAACTCTTCACCGGTGCTGTTGCGACCCTTGATGAACTGCACCACGCCACACTGCATGTCGTGGCCCATGGCCCGGGCGAGCATGCCGAATGCCGAGCTGCTCTTGCCCTTGCCATTGCCGGTCAGGACCAGCAGCAGGCCACATTCGTTGGGAGCACTGGCAATGCGCTCGTCCATCACCGCCTTCTTGCGCTGCATGCGCGCCAGATGACGTTCGTCACGTTCGGGGGATTCGTTCATCTCAGCTCTCCGCTTGAGGGCACGCGAAAGCAGACGGAAGGACAGCATCAGACAGCACGGCAAAGCCCTGCGCAGAGCATCGCCCGCCGTGATGCTGTTGAGTGGATCAGGCCGGTCTCCGGGCTCATGAGCAGGCATCGGCCTGATCTGCGCGCCTTCCCGTGTCCTGGGACACAGTGGCATCGAGCGCAGTCTTGACTCATTTACCGTTGCGGGGGCAGCGCCGGGATCGGAGTTGCAGTGCATCCTCACCGGCTTCCCTGTTTCACTCTGCCAATCGGGGATTGCAAAGCACCTGAAACAAGCCGCGAAGGGTAGAGGGTTGGGCTGGGAGCGTCAATCGACACAACAGGATTGAACCTCGACAGTTCAGGTCTCTCCTATCTTTACCTGACCACTGACCGTTATGGAGATCGGCATGTTCACACTCAGACCCCGGCTTGCCTTGCTGCTTCTGGTTGCAGGAGGCCTCACGGCCTGCGGCGAGTCCTCGACACTGCAAGTCTCGGATGGCACCGGCCCTTCGCCCAGGCTGCCCGAGCCGAACAAGACCCTGATCCCTACCGTCAACATCGCCCCTGCCGTGGGTTGGGAAAAGAATGCCAAACCGGTTGCCGCACCCGGCACCCAGGTCGCAGCCTTTGCCGAAGGGCTGGATCACCCGCGCTGGCTGTACGTGCTGCCCAATGGCGACGTGCTGGTCGCGGAAACCAATTCGCCGCCCAAGCCTGACGATTCCAGAGGCATACGTGGCTGGGTCATGGAAAAAGTCATGGGCCGCGCCGGAGCCGGTGTGCCCAGCGCCAACCGCATTACCCTGCTGCGCGACAAGGACCACGACGGCGTGGCCGAGACTCGCACGGTCTTCCTGCAAAACCTCAACTCGCCGTTCGGCATGACCCTGGTCGGCAACAAGCTGTGCGTGGCCGATACCGACCGTCTGATCAGTTTTCCTTATGAAACCGGCCAGACCTCCATCAGCGCCCAGGCCACCAAGGTCGTCGACCTTCCCGGCGGCACGCTCAACCACCACTGGACCAAGAACGTGATTGCCAGCAAGGACGGCAGCAAGTTGTACGTGACGGTGGGCTCCAACAGCAACGTCGGCGAAAACGGCATGGATCAGGAAGAAGGCCGCGCCGCGATCTGGGAAGTGGATGCTGCCACCGGCCAGCACCGGATTTTCGCCTCGGGCCTGCGTAACCCCAATGGCATGGACTGGGAGCCGCACACCGGCAAGTTGTGGACTGCCGTCAACGAGCGCGACGAGATCGGCAGCGACCTGGTGCCTGACTACGTGACCTCGGTACAGGATGGCGGTTTCTATGGCTGGCCTTACAGCTACTACGGCCAGCATGTGGATGAGCGGGTCAAACCGCAGAAACCGGAACTGGTCGCCAAGGCCATCTCGCCCGATTACGCCGTCGGCCCGCACACCGCATCCCTGGGGCTGGTGTTCGCCGACGGCAAGACACTTGCGGCCCCTTTCAACGAAGGCCTGTTCATCGGCCAGCACGGCTCATGGAACCGCAAGCCCCACAGCGGCTATAAAGTGGTGTTCATTCCGTTCAGCGGCGGCAAACCCAATGGTGCACCCGTCGACGTACTGACCGGTTTCCTGAGCGCAGACGAAAAAGCCCAGGGCCGCCCGGTGGGAGTGGTCAATGACCAGCATGGCGGGTTGTTGGTAGCGGACGATGTGGGCAACAAGATCTGGCGGGTGACGTCAGTGAAATAACCCACCACCCCAGTGCTGGACCGCACCCCGTGGGAGGGGCCTTGGCCGCGACAGCTTCAGTGAAGGCACTGACAATGTGTTTGCCTGCAAGCAAGTCGTCGCGGCCAATGCCCCTCCCACAAGTGACAGGTGTCAGTTATGCAACTGTGCGTTCTGCGCCAGGTTCGAGGGCTGGATGACGCGCTTGGCGTTGAGGTAGGCCTTTTGCCAATAGGGCTTGTCCAGGCTGTCCAGCTTCACGGTGCCACCGGTTGCCGGTGCATGCACGAAACGGCCTTCTCCGACGTAAATACCCGCATGGGAAACCTGCGAGCCACCGGAAGTGGCGAAAAACACCAGATCACCGGATTGCAACTGCTCACGCCCGACATTCGGCACGCCCATCACAATCATGTCGCGGGTCGAACGCGGCAACGAAATACCCGCCGCATCGCGATAGACATAACCGATCAGACCACTGCAATCGAAACCCGAATCAGGCGTGTTGCCGCCCCAGCGATAAGGCGTGCCGACCAGCCCGAGCGCACGAAACAGCACGTCTTCGGCAGCCTGAGAGAGAACCTGAGGGGGAGCGTAAACCACCGGACGCTGAACGACGCGGGGCTGGGGAGGTGGTGAGCTGGCACAAGCACCCAGCAACACGGCAAGAGAAATGACCGCCAGACGTAACGTAATCGACATAACCACAACAACCTGTGCGGATGCGGCCTTACCCTGCCGAGAACCGAAAAATGCAGACAGGCTCATGCCTGTCTGCGTATTCATCATTTATGGCGCTTGGTAGTCGAGGTCATCGCAGTGGTCTGGACAGGCTCAGCAGAAGGAGCCATTGCCAGCGCACGCTTGGCCTCGATGAACGTCTTGCTCCAGTAGGCGTCATCGAGGCTGTCGATGCGCACACCACCACTACGGCGGCTGCTGGAATGGATGAACTGATCGTCACCCAGGTAAATGGCTGCATGACTCACACGACCGCGACCACGGGTGCTGAAGAACAGCAGATCACCGGGCTTGAGGTCATTGCGCGACACCAGAGGTGCATTCACGTTGATCATTTCGCGAGTGGAGCGCGGCAGGCTCATGCCAGCCTCTTCACGAAACAGATAACCGATAAAGCCGCTGCAGTCGAAACCCGAAGTGGTCGAAGTGCCGCCGAAACGGTAGCGAGTACCGATCAGGGATTTGCCACGTTCCAGGATGCTGTCGGCCAGAACCGGCAACTGGTAAGGCTTGTTGTCAGCAAAACCGGCCAGCTCTTCTTCAGTGGCGAGTTCTTCCTGCAACATGGCTGCATCTGCACGGCGAGCCGGAGATTGCGAGCTGATCGAATTCTGGTACTGCGGTTGTTGCTCTTGAGAAACCGGTAAATTGGCAGAGCAACCAAACAAAAAAGTAACGAGTGCGAGGGGCACGAGGGGTGCGAAGCGTACTACTTGCATGGGCACGACCGTGGCTGAACTGTTAAGAAGGCGAGACTATGCCCTCTATCCAGACGATTTGCAAATTCAATCGAATCAAATGTGACTTATGAGTTTCTCCATGACATGTGCTGCCCGGCACTGCAGAAAAACGTCCATCGCGGCGCTGTGATCGGTGGGTGCCGGATTGATTTCCGCGGTGAATCCCCCGCAAATACGGGTCCGCAGCACAGGTTCATGGATATAGGGGAAGCTGGCGGTGGTCCCGATACTCAAGACCGCATCAAAGCCTTTGGCCATCTCCTCATAGAGTGTTTCTAAAGCTTTCTCCGGCAACATCTCCTGAAACAGAACGACAGACGGTCGCAAAACGCCATTACATTTTTGGCACAAGGGCGGCAACGGTCGCTGCAGATGCTCACTCAAATGAGGATCCTTTTCGCCACAGGACTGGCAAAACAGTGGAGCCATTTGCCCATGAATCTCGATCAGGCGTTCAGGCGGGCTACCGGCGGCACGATGATAACCATCGACGTTCTGGGTCAGCACCCAGCACTCGGGCTTGATCCGTTGCAATTGGGAAATGGCGTAATGCGCGGCATTGGGCTGCCCGCCCAGGCAGGCCTTGCCCAGTTCGGCGATGTATTTCCAGCACAGTTCCGGATCACGACGCAGCATCGGCCCGGACAAGGCCACCTCAATGGGCAGGCCATCATCGGTCTTGCCGTTATAAAGACCGCCTACACCGCGGTAGGTAGGCAGACCCGAGTCCGCCGAAAGCCCGGCACCGGTAATCACCAGAATTCGCTGAGCATGGCGCAGTGCTGCCGCCGTCTGCATCAGCAAGGCCTGATCTACCAACCCAGGGTTTCCTTGAGAAAGGGAATGGTCAGCTTGCGCTTTTCCTGAAGGGAGGCCTGATCCAGACGCTCAAGCAATTCGAACAGGGCGTTCATGCTGCGGGTGCCGCGGGTAAGGATGAAATGCCCGACTTCATCGGTCAGGTGCAGACCGCGACGCGAAGCGCGCAGTTGCAGGGCGCGCAGCTTGTCTTCATCGGACAGCGGGCGCATCTGGAACACCAGCGCCATGGTCAGGCGGGACTTGAGGTCCGGCAGCTTGACCGGCAACTCGCGGGGCGACTGGGAGGCAGCAATCAACAGACGACGCCCGCTGTCACGCAGACGATTGAACAGATGAAACAGCGCCTCTTCCCACTCTGGCTTGCCCACGACCGCCTGCAGGTCATCCAGACAGACCAGTTCGTACTGCTCAAGGTGATCGAACAGTTCGACGCCTTCGTCGATGACTTCGGCCAGCGGCAGATAGACAGAAGGCTCACCCATCTGCTCGAAACGCAGGCAGGCTGCCTGCAGCAAGTGTGTGCGCCCTACCCCATCCTTGCCCCACAGATAAATCAGGCTTTCCGTCCACCCTGCATCGGCCTCGCACAGGCGCTCGACATAGCCGAGTGCCGCAGCATTGGCACCGGGATAGTAGTTGATGAAAGTGGCGTCATCACGCAGACGGACACTCAGGGGCAGCTGAATCGGTTTCATGCTGACGGGCACGGTTCAGGCGAACCGTTAGGGACCTCTGGGAAAGTGCGCAAAGTTTATACCCGTGGCGTCGACGGCACAATGCGCCATACCCCAAGCAAAATCAAAGACTTGCGCTTTGACAACGCAAAGCTTCGCCTGAAGGGCCCGCGACGAAAACGTCCGGGCACAGGATTCAGACGAGCTGCAAAGCCCTATAGATCGGGGTCTTCCATGCCGCTGTAGACTTCAGAGCCTTTATAAAGGTCATGAAGATGGCGCACCAGCACCATAATCACTGCCGCCACCGGCAGCGCCAGCAGAATGCCGGTAAAACCGAACAGTTCGCCACCGGCCAGGATCGCAAAGATCACTGCCACCGGATGCAGGCCGATCCGGTCACCCACTAGCAAAGGCGTCAGCACCATGCCTTCGAGCATCTGGCCGATCATGAACACGGCGACGATGCCCAGCAGTGGATACAACTCGCCACCAAACTGGAACAGTCCGGCCACCAGCGCCGCACCGATACCGATCACGAACCCCATATAAGGCACGATGGCTGCCAGCCCGGCGATCACACCGATCAGCAGGCCAAGCTCCAGCCCCACCAGCATCAGACCGGCAGCGTAGATCACGCCCAGGCCGACCATCACCAGCAACTGGCCACGAATGAATGCGCCAAGCACTTCATGACATTCACCAGCCAGTTTCACCACCTGATCCTCACGATGGCGCGGCAACAAGCCACGCACCTTGCCCATCATCAAGTCCCAGTCGCGCAGCAGGTAGAAACACACCACCGGGATCAGCACCAGATTGGTCAGCCAGCCGATCAGTGCAAGGCTCGATGCCGTGGCCTGGGACAACACTACGCTGACGATATCCCCCGCCTGCCCCATATGCTCGGAAAGCGCGGTCTTGAGCTTGTCGAATTTCCAGAAACCGTCAGACAGACCGAACTTGGCCTGCACCCACGGCAAGGCCGTGTGCTGCAGCCAGTCGAGAATCTGCGGTGCCAGCTCATAAAGGCGGAACAACTGCTTGGCCAGCATTGGCACCAGAACCAGCAGCAAAGCCATCAGTACCAGTGTAAACAGGCCGAACACCGCCACCACGCCCAGGGTTCTCGACATGCCGAGCTTTTCCAGGCGATCTACCAGCGGATCGCCCATGTAAGCCAGCAGCAGCGCTACCAGAAAAGGCATCAGGATCGGATGCAGCATGAAAATGAACGCCGCCAGCAGGGCAATCCCGCCAAGCACATACCAACGCTTTGTATCAGTCATCAATGACCCCAACCCCAAGAGAAAACGTACTCCGGCACTCTTTGCCGGACTACCAGCGGAAATACAGTTGCGGTGCAGACACCGGGACAATCATGGGCGCGTCAGCAGCAGGAGCAGCCGGTGGCGTGGCAGCATCGACTGGCGCGGCTGGCGGTGGCGTAGCGGCTGCCGCTTCGCTGGCCGGCACTTCCTGCAATTTTGCCAGGGACAATTGCGAGCGTAGCTGCTCCGGGCTGCTCGTGACTTCAAATGTCACGCGATCGGCCTCGACCGACTTGAGGCGAGCGCCGAAAGGTTCGAGCAGATTGAGCAACTGCGCATAACGCTCCAGGTTCATGCCCTGCACCTGGAAGACCAGCCCGGTGGATGCACCGGGCTTGGCCACGAAGCGTGGCGCCAGACGCTGGCTCACCGCCAGGAGAATGGAATCGGCCAGCGCTTCGGGATTGGCCCCCGTGGCAGCGCCCTGCTCGCGCTGATCGCCCAGCCACAAACGCCACTTGCCCTGCCACTGCCCGGCTTCTTCCTTGGCATGCACGGCAAGAATCGCGTCGGCACCATAACGCTCGGACGCTTCTTTCAAAGGCGCGACATCGTTGCTTTCCAGATGCTGCGCGGTACCGACACCCTGCTCGCTCAAGTCGGCCAGAGGCAGGCGCAACGGCAGGCCACGGTGCTGCGCGGCACGACGCAGCGGCTCGGCGGCGGCCTGGCCATCACCGACCAGATTGGAGCCCTCCGTGGAGTCCAGCAGCCACCAGCCCAGGATCGATGGGCGGTTGCTTCCCCAGATCGCAAGCCCTGCCTGACGCAGGGAACGATCGGTGGTGGCCGGATCGAAATCCACCAGCAGGGTTTCAGGCGGTCCGGCCTCATAACCGTACTGGCTGATGATCTGTTGCGGATCCTTGCGCAGCCCGGCCAGGGCCGAGCCCTGAGCAGCCTTCGCATCACCGGTCAGGCGCACCACCAGGGTATCCAGCGCTGCCTGAGTGGCGCGGGTACGCTCCTCGGGCGACTGGCCGCTGACGGTTTCACGGACCTGGTACAAATTGCTCACCGTCTCGGCAAGAGCGGGCAGGCTGAACAGGGACAGACAGCCGACGAAAAGGAATCTAGAAAAACGCATGGACAGTTCCCGAACGGAAAAAACGGCAATTAACAGACTCTATGAAAACGTAACGAGCGAAGGTCAGGCAAGGCGAAAGCAGGCAAGGAACGGTCGGAGTCGCGCTCGACTTTACTGGGCGTACATGAGCATTCCGAGCCTGTTTTCAACGCAGCATGATCGAGCGCAGCAGTTTTCATGCAGGCTGCTGAAGACCGTATAAAGGTGCTCAACATGCCTCAGACAGCAGCTCGTTGCCAATCATTCACATTAAATTACAGCTTATTAAGGAAGCTTCGACCCGCTCACGGAGATTTTATTTTTGCCTGATACCCCCTGCCCGTCGGCCCAAGGATGGCTCACCGGCAGCAAGCCTGATAAAATCGCGCGCCTTCGCAGACTGGCGATGGTGGCGGCCCGAACGGCATTGCGCAAAGCGCAACCCTGAACCGGCCCCGCCGCAGCGGTCGATACCCCCGAATCCCCCCTAAAGGCCTGGATTTTTATGAGCAAGCAACCCTCCCTGAGCTACAAAGACGCCGGTGTAGACATCGACGCCGGTGAAGCATTGGTCGAACGCATCAAGAGCGTCGCCAAGCGCACCAAGCGTCCGGAAGTCATGGGCGGCCTGGGAGGTTTCGGCGCCCTCTGCGAAATCCCGGCCGGCTACAAGCAACCGGTTCTGGTTTCCGGCACCGACGGCGTCGGCACCAAGCTGCGTCTGGCCCTGAACCTGAACAAGCACGACAGCATCGGCATCGATCTGGTCGCCATGTGCGTCAACGATCTGGTGGTCTGTGGCGCAGAGCCGCTGTTCTTCCTCGACTACTACGCCACCGGCAAACTCAACGTCGACACCGCCGCCCAGGTCGTGACCGGCATTGGCGCTGGCTGTGAACTGGCCGGCTGCTCGCTGGTCGGCGGCGAAACCGCCGAAATGCCCGGCATGTACGAAGGCGAAGACTACGACCTGGCCGGCTTCTGCGTCGGCGTCGTGGAAAAGGCCGACATCATCGACGGCTCGAAAGTGGTTGCCGGTGACGCCCTGCTCGCCCTGCCATCGTCCGGCCCGCACTCCAACGGTTACTCCCTGATCCGCAAGATCATCGAAGTCGCCGGTGCCGATATCGAAAACATCCAGCTGGACGGCAAGCCTCTGACCGACCTGCTGATGGCTCCGACCCGCATCTACGTCAAGCCACTGCTCAAGCTGATCAAGGAAACCGGCGCGGTCAAGGCCATGGCCCACATCACCGGTGGCGGCCTGCTGGATAACATTCCGCGTGTACTGCCAGAAGGCGCACAAGCCGTGGTCGACGTCGCCAGCTGGCAGCGTCCGGCAGTATTCGACTGGCTGCAGCAGCAAGGCAACGTTGAAGAAAACGAAATGCACCGCGTCCTGAACTGCGGCGTCGGCATGGTCATCTGCGTTGCCCAGGAGCACGTTGAAACCGCCCTGAACGTACTGCGCGAAGCAGGCGAGCAACCCTGGGTCATCGGCCAGATCGCCACCGCCGCCGAAGGTGCAGCACAAGTCGAGCTGAAAAACCTCAAGGCGCATTGATGTCTGCCACCTGCGATGTCGTGGTGCTGCTGTCCGGCACCGGTGGCAACCTGCAAGCCATGATCGACAGCTTCAAGGACGGGGCCAGCCCCGTCCGTATCCGCGCCGTCATTTCCAACCGGGAAGACGCATTCGGACTGCAACGTGCCAGAGACGCAGGTATCGAAGCCTGCGTTCTGGATCACAAGGCCTACGAAGGCCGCGAAGCCTTCGATAGCGCCCTGATGCAACTGATCGACACCTTCGAGCCACAACTCGTGGTACTGGCCGGATTCATGCGCATCCTGACGGCGGACTTCGTTCGTCACTATCAGGGGCGTCTGCTCAATATCCACCCTTCCCTGCTGCCTCGCTACAAAGGCCTGCATACTCACCAGCGTGCGCTGGAAGCCGGAGATACCGAGCACGGCTGCAGCGTGCATTTCGTCACCGAGGAACTCGATGGCGGGCCACTGGTCGTACAGGCTGTGATTTCAGTAGAGTTGCAGGACTCGCCAGCCACACTTGCGCAACGGGTCCACGCACAGGAACACCGGATCTACCCGCTGGCCATACGCTGGTTCGCCGAAGGCAGATTGCGTCTTGGCGATGAGGGTTCATTACTGGATGGCAAGTTACTTCCGCCCACCGGACACTTGATTCAAGACTAGGAGATATCATGCGTCGTGCCTTGCTCTTCGCTTTCGCTCTGTTCGCACTACCTGCGGCACATGCAGCAGATCTTCAACCCTTCTCCGCCAGCTATACCGCCGACTGGAAGCAGCTTCCAATGAGCGGTACCGCCGAACGCAGCCTGGAAGCCGGCCCCAACGGCACCTGGACCCTCAGCTTCAAGGCCTCGATGATGATTGCCAGCCTGACGGAAGTCAGCACGCTGAAAATCGACAAAGAGGTGATGCTGCCGCAGACCTACAACTTCGAGCGCAGCGGTCTGGGCAAGTCCAAGAAGGTTGATCTGGCCTTCGACTGGGATGCCAAGTTCGTGACCGGCAGCGACCGTGGCGACGCCATCAAGCTTGCACTCAACCGTGGCGTTCTCGACAAATCCACTTACCAGTTGGCCCTGCAGCATGACGTGGCAGCCGGCAAGAAGAGTATGAGCTATCAGGTCGTCGATGGTGACGAGATCGATACCTATGACTTCCGCGTGCTGGGTTCGGAAAAGGTCGCCACCAAGGCCGGCCAGGTCGATGCCATCAAGGTCGAGCGCGTACGTGACCCGACACAAAGCAAGCGAACCACCGTACTGTGGTTCGCCAAGGACTGGGATTACCTGCTGGTTCGCCTGCAACAGGTCGAAACCGATGGCAAGGAATACAACATCATGCTGTTGGACGGCACCGTCAACGGCAAGGCTGTGAAAGGCAGCTAAGCCTTTTGTGGGAGGCAGCTTGCTGGCGACCTCACTGCTCTGCCTCTCATCAGACAAGACGCAAGACCATGAATTAAAACGTATTTTTCGTGGGGTAAACGTTTTCCGGCGTACATATCCATTATCGGTATGGGCTGGTTCTACCGGTTCCGCCTTTACGGCGGCCCCCTTTGTTTCGGCA
>NZ_JAFGZD010000016.1 GCF_017165765.1 Pseudomonas capsici | reverse complement strand
GCAGTGAAACGATGCATCGCCGATGGTAGTGTGGGGTTTCCCCATGTGAGAGTAGGTCATCGTCAAGATTCAATTCCAGAACCCCTATCTGCACACGCAGGTAGGGGTTTTGTCTTTATGGTCTCAGGCAAAAAACAAAACCCTGGGAGGCGTGTTCAAAAAGAGCTCCTGCGGGTACGCCTTGATTCAGGGCAATAAAAAACCACCGCAAAGGTGGTTTTATATAAGGGGGCGTTACTACTCGCCGCGATATTCACATCCACTGGTACAGGTTTCGTGGATACGAACCGCCGAGAGCTCAGGGAGCAGGGGTTTCAGTTCGTCCCAGATCCATTTCGCCAGATTTTCGCTGGTCGGGTTTTCCAGGCCAGGGATGTCGTTGAGATAGTTATGGTCCAGGCGTTCATACAGTGGCTTGAAGATGGCTTTGATCTCTGAGAAATCGCGTATCCAGCCAATATGAGGATCGACCTTGCCGGCCAGATGGATGCCTACCCGGAACGAATGTCCATGCAGACGACCACATTTGTGGCCTTCAGGCACATGAGGGAGTCGGTGTGCAGACTCGAAAGTAAACTCTTTGAAAATTTCCACTGTGTCTAAGCCCTGGGTAGATGGCGATCGCGCAAGCGATAAATGCAGGGGACGAGTTTAACAGCAATGCTTTCAAACACCATGCTTCGCTAGTGCAAGTAGATATGCAGTGATGGCATGTAGCCAGAGGGATTCAGCTTGAGTTAAGTTGATACCCGTATCTTGGTATCCGTAGAAAGCACCACTCGACGGAGCCCATAATGAAAAGACTGACAACGTTGCTGACTGCCGTAATGCTCACCGTACCTGCCGGGTTTGCCCTGGCACGTGATATCGGGCCGGATGAGGCCTTGCGCCTGAGGGATGCAGGCACCATCCAGTCTTTTGAAAAGCTCAATGAATACGCATTGTCCAAGCACCCTGGGGCAACTATTACCGAGACGGAGCTCGAAAACGAATACGGTAAATACGTTTACCAGATCGAATTGCGCGATACCGCAGGCGTTCAGTGGGACCTGAAAATAGACGCTGTCACCGGGCAGATATACAAGAACTATCAGGATAAGTAATGAAGGTCGAAAAGCGTCTCTGCGCAATCCTTGGTATGGGGCTGCTCTGTACTGCCGCCCATGCCAAGGACCTGAATCAGGACGAGGCACTCAATTTGCGGCAGCGCGGGGTGATCCTGCCTCTCGAGCAATTTATCGAGCAGGCGTTACAGCATCATCCAGGTGCCAAGTTGCTCGAGGCCGAACTGGAAGAAAAAAATAACATCTACGTTTATGAATTCGAATTGTTGACCACGCAAGGCGTTGTTCGCGAGCTCAAGTTCGATGCGCGTGACGGACGGCTCCTGAAAGACGAGGAAGATGATTGATGCGGCTATTACTGGTTGAAGACCATGTGCCTCTGGCAGATGAACTGATCTCTGCCCTTGGGCGTCAGGGTTATGCCGTGGATTGGCTGGCTGATGGCCGTGATGCGGTCTATCAGGGCGTAAGCGAGCCTTATGACCTGATTGTTCTGGACCTGGGGCTGCCCGGCCTTCCGGGCCTGGAAGTGCTTCAACAATGGCGTGCCAAAGGGCTGACCGCGCCTGTGCTGATTCTGACGGCCAGAGGTTCCTGGTCCGAACGCATAGAAGGCTTGAAAGCGGGTGCCGACGATTACCTGACCAAACCCTTTCATCCCGAAGAGCTGCAGCTGCGCATTCAGGCTCTGTTGCGCCGCTCCCATGGATTGGCCAACCAGCCGACTCTGGAGTCCGCAGGTCTCAATCTCGATGAAGGCCGGCAATGCGTCGTGCGTGACGGGGTGGACATCCAGTTGACGTCTGCCGAGTTCCGTCTGCTGCGTTACTTCATGCATCACCCGGAACAGATCCTTTCCAAGAGCCATCTTGCAGAGCATCTGTACGATGGCGAAAACGAACGCGACTCCAATGTGATAGAAGTCCATGTCAATCACCTCAGGCGCAAGCTTGGGCGTTCGGTGGTCACTACCCGTCGTGGCCAGGGTTATCTGTTCGGTGGTAATAACGCTTGAAGTCCATACAGAGGCGTCTGAGCCTCGGCCTCGTTGCAGTGCTGGTCGTCGTGGGTCTGGTGATGGCTCAGACCAGCCTGTACTTGTTTGAACTGGGTCTGCAACGTTATTTGGAAGCCGGACTGCGCAAGGAAAGCGAAAGCCTGCTGGTTGCTCTGGTTCGTGGTCCGGCGGGCATTCAACTGGATGAACAGCGCTTGTCTGCGGCCTATCAACGCCCGCTCTCCGGGCACTACTTCCGTCTGGATTTTACCGAGGGTTATTGGCGCTCCCGCTCGCTGTGGGATTTTGAATTGCCGAAACCCGTGGGGGCAGGTCTTCATTCTGATCTCGAGCTGGGACATACCGGGCAGTCGCTCCTGGTATGGAGTGCGGACTACCGGAAGTTCGGGCAGCAGATCACGGTAACGGTTGCGCAGGATTACACGCCCGTCAGAGCAAGCTTTCAGCGTATGCAGCAGATAGGTCTTGGATTCGGTCTGGCTGCACTGATCCTGGTGCTGGTTCTGCAGCGCGTCACCGTGCGCAGGGCCTTGCGTCCTCTGGAAACCGTGCGCGAGCAGATATTTCAATTGCAGCAAGGGCAACGCTCGCAACTGGACAATCAAGTCCCTCTCGAGCTTGAGCCTCTGGTGGCTCAGATCAACCATTTGCTTGCTCATACAGAAGACAGCCTCAAGCGTTCACGCAACGCCTTGGGTAACCTGGGGCATGCTCTCAAGACGCCCTTGGCTGTTCTGCTCAGCATGGCATCGAGCGAACAACTGGACGCCAATCCGGCCTTGCGCAAAACCCTGCACGAGCAACTGGAAAACATCCGGCTGCGCCTGGAGCGTGAATTGAATCGGGCTCGGTTGTCAGGGGATGCGCTGCCGGGCGCGCGTTTCGATTGCGATGCAGAATTGACCAGCCTGTTTTCGACACTGCGCATGATTCACGGCGAGCATCTGGACCTGATCAACGATGTTCAGAGCGGTCTGCATTTGCCCTGGGATCGTGAGGACATTCTCGAGTTGCTGGGCAACCTGCTGGATAACGCCTGCAAATGGGCTGACAGTGAAGTGCGCCTGAATATCGAGCCGCAAGGGCAGGGATTCACGCTGCTGGTCGACGACGATGGGCCGGGTATTCCCGAGTCTCGGCGTGCAGAGGTTTTCAGTCGTGGCACTCGTCTCGATGAGCAGATCACCGGGCATGGTCTGGGCTTGGGAATCGTGCGCGATATTGTCGAAGCATGGGGCGGCGATCTGCAATTGCTCACCAGCCCACAGGGTGGGCTGCGCGTGCGTATCGATCTGCCTGAGCGCACTTCTCCCTGACCTTGCGTGGAGTCAGTCTTTTCCTACAAAAAAACCGGGATGATATTAACTCCCGGTTTTTTTTGCCGATACATCCTGAAAGTCCTCCCTATAAAAACAACTGAATAGGCGAATCGTATGCGTCTGAGTCTGAAAGCCAAGGTTCTGTCACTGGCGGTATTGCCAGTGTTGCTGTTCGCTGTGGTAATCAGCGTGACCACAGTGTTTATCCTTCATCAACAAGCCGACAGAGAGGTCAGCGAGACAAGGGAGCGTTTGCTGACAGAGGCCCGGGCGACTCTTAAAAGTTATGTCGATATTGCCCTGAGCGGTATCAAGCCTATCTATGAAGCGTCGGCACAAGGCGACAATGCTGCCAGAGCCAGTGCGGTCAAACTGCTTTCTGCGGTCAGTTATGGCAAGGACGGTTATCTGTTCGGATACGACTCCGAAATCATACGTATCTTCCGTAGCAACAGTTCCGATGGTCTGGGCAAAAGCTTCAAGGAGGTTCGTGACCCCAGTGGCGTGTATCTCAACAGGGAACTGGTAGCGTCAGCCAAGACGGGCGACCACTACACCTATTACGCTTCTCCATTGCCAGGCAAGACCGAACCGGTTCCGAAAGTTGCTTACACCGAATATCTACCGAAATGGGATCTGGTCGTCGGCAGCTCAGTCAACCTCGAGAATGTCGAAGCCCAGGTGGCTGTGGTCAAGCAGAACGTCGAGGCACGCCTGTACGACATGCTGTACAGCATTGTGGGCATCACAGTGCTGGTACTGGTGATCATCAGCGTGATCGGCATTGTCATGACCGGCACTCTGTTGCGTCCCCTGCGTTTGATGAAAAACAACCTGGACGATATCGTCGCCGGTGAAGGCGATCTGACCCGCCGTCTGGCCATTACCAGCCAGGATGAACTTGGCGAGCTGGCAGGTTCGTTCAACCGGTTCGTCGACAAGATCCATGGCATCGTTCGTCAGATCACCGAGATGACCACGCAACTCACCGGGCTGGTCAGCGAAGTCTCTGATCAGGCACAGCGTTCGGAACTGGCCATGGATCGTCAGCGCCATGAAACCGATCAAGTGGCTACTGCCATCAACGAAATGTCTGCCGCTGCCCAGGAAGTCGCAAAAAGCGCTCAGAGTGCTTCCGTTGCTGCCCAGCAGACCGACGAACAAGGCAAGGCTGCCAAGCGGGTGGTCGATGGCAGCATCACGCAGATCCATGCCTTGGTAGAGGACATCCGCAAGAGCGGCTCATCGCTGGACAGTCTGCAGCAGGACGTATCATCGATTGTCAGTGTGCTGGGCGTCATTCGCTCCATTGCAGAGCAGACCAACCTGTTGGCACTCAACGCGGCAATCGAAGCGGCGAGGGCAGGGGAGGCCGGTCGGGGGTTCGCCGTGGTCGCCGATGAAGTCCGGGCACTGGCCAGCCGGACTCAGCAAAGCACCCAGGAAATCCAGGGCATGATCGACCGCCTGCAAAAGGGCACCGAAGAGGCGGTCGGTGCCATGCGCCGCTCCAGCGAGGCAGGCGACGGTACTTCAACCCAGGCCAACGATGCAGGCCTGTCGCTGGTGACCATCGGTGAACTGATCGCGACCATCAACTCGATGAACGCCCAGATCGCCAGTGCCGCTGAAGAACAGACCGCCGTGGCCGAGGAAATCAACCGCAGCGTCCACCAGATCGCCGTTGCAGTCGAAACGGTTGCAGACGAAACCCGTCAGGGCGCCCAGACCTCTCGCAGCCTGTTTGACCTTGGCAAGCGCCTGGGCGGGCTGGTCGCGCAGTTCCGCGTCTGACTCACTCAACACTGCCTGCCATGCGTACCGCATGGCAGGTACCTGGAAGGCCCCGCAGCAGGATCAATGCCTTTTGTTGAGCCTTAACAAGCAAGAGCCAATTCGTTCGCGATACGTCATCGAAGACGATCATCTTCTCTTGATGCAAGTTTCAGATAAGCCACCACCAGCCATGAACAGGCCAAAAAAAACCCTGCCGAAGCAGGGTTTTTCATTTCATCTTGAATCAGCCCGCAAGGCCTGCATTCAACACCAGATCCAGCAACGGTTGTGGGTACACACCCAGTACGAAGGTCAGGATGGCTACAGCCAGCAGCATGACGCCGCCTGTGCGCTGTGCCCAGTTGAAGGCTGCATCGTGGCGAGGCAGCTTGTTGTCGACCAGATACATCGTGACCATCACACGCAGGTAGTAGAACACGCCAATGGCGCTACCAATGATCAGTGCACCGAGCAGCCACCACAGCTGCGACTCGACGCCAGTGGCGATGATGTAGAACTTGCCGATGAAGCCGGCAGTCA
This sequence comes from Pseudomonas capsici, assembly GCF_017165765.1. GTDB lineage: Bacteria > Pseudomonadota > Gammaproteobacteria > Pseudomonadales > Pseudomonadaceae > Aquipseudomonas > Aquipseudomonas capsici. The sequence continues at coordinate 116,640 of NZ_JAFGZD010000016.1, read as the reverse complement.
GCGGGATACCCGCCAGAGACAGCATCATCAGGGTCATGACCGCAGTCAGGTAAGGACGACGCCAGAACAGACCGCGGTACTCGAACATTGCATCGGCATCGCGGCCACTGTACGGCGAGGACATCATGGTGATTACACCGAAGCTGCCCAGGGAGGTCAGTACATAAGTCGCCAGATAGACGCCGATTGCCTCGACAGCCATACCTTTGCTGGCAACCAGCGCGATCATCAGGTAACCGAAGTGAGCGATGGACGAGTAGCCCAGCAGACGCTTGAGGTTGTTCTGAGTCAGTGCCAGCAGGTTACCGACCAGAATCGAGGCGACGGCTATGACCGCAAGGACGTCATGCAACACACCGCTGCTGGCTGCCGGGGAGATCTGGAACAGGCGCACCAGTACAGCGAAAACCGCAACCTTGCTGGCGGTTGCCAGGAAAGCCGCAATCGGGGCAGGGGCACCCTCGTAGACGTCCGGGGTCCACAGGTGGAACGGAACCAGCGACAGTTTGAACGCCAGGCCCACGACCATCATGGCAAGGCCCAGGCTGGCCAGACCGCTTGGCATGCCGGTAGCGGCAATCGCCTTGCCGATACCGGCGAAGCTCAGGCTGCCTGCGTCTGCGTACAACAGCGCCATACCGAACAGCAGGAACGCCGAACCGGCCGCCGAGAGCACCATGTACTTGATGCCGCCTTCCAGAGAACGCTTGTTGAAGAAGGCATAAGCGACCAGACCGTAGACCGGCACCGACAACAGCTCCAGGCCGATGAACAGGCCAGCAAGATGCTGGGCGCTGACCAGCACCAGACCACCGAGAGCGGCCAGCAGGATCAACAGGTAAAGTTCTTCGCGATTGCCTGGGTAGCCTTTCTTGTCATCGCCCAGGTAGGCGTGCGCCATTGTCACGCATGCCAGGGTCGAGGCGAGGATGATTGCCATGTACAGGCAGGCGAAACTGTCGATCTGCAGCAAGGGCGTCACGGCCAGTGGCGCGACTTTCAGAGCAGGGTAAATCGACAGCAATGCCAGGTTGAGCCCTGCTACCGACAGCAGGAATGTTTGTGAGTGATTGCGGCGCCATGCGATGGCCAGCATCACCACCACGATGGTGAGGCTGGTAATCAGCAGTGGGGCAAGCGCAATAAAGTGTTGAATCGTCAGGTCCATAGCGCTCTTACCGGGCCGAAGCGAGTTGAGTGAAGGCAGTGCCTAGCCATTGCTGCACGCCGTGCATGGTCGCTGCCGAAGTATCGAGGAACGGCTGCGGGTAGACACCCAGCACGATCAGCAATACGGCAAGGCCCAGCACCATGATCAATTCCCGTCCATCCATGCCCTTGAGGATTTCCTCGGACTTGGAAGGGCCAAAGTAGGCGCGGTGGATCATGATCAGCGAGTAGACGGAACCGAACACCAGACCGGAAGTGGCGATGGCAGTGATCCATGGCGAGTGCACGAAAGCACCCAGCAGGATCAGGAACTCACCGACGAAGTTGCCTGTACCCGGCAGACCCAGAGAAGCGGCCGCGAAGAACAGGCTGATGGCAGGCAGGTAAGCGATGCGCGACCACAGGCCACCCATTTCACGCATGTCACGGGTATGCAGACGCTCGTACAACTGACCGCTGAGAATAAACAATGCAGCGGCCGACAGACCGTGAGCGATCATCTGAATGACCACGCCCTGCAGGGCATGCTGGCTGCCGGAGTAGATGCCGATCAGCACGAAGCCCATGTGCGAGACGCTGGAGAACGCGATCAGACGCTTGATGTCGGTCTGGGCGAACGCCAGGAAGGCACCGTAGAAGATACCGATCAGGCCGAGGGTCATTGCAATCGGTGCGAACTCTGCCGAAGCGTTGGGGAACAGTGGCAGTGCCAGACGCAGCAGGCCGTAGGCAGCGGTTTTCAGCAGGATACCGGCCAGGTCGACGGAACCGGCAGTCGGTGCCTGTGCGTGAGCATCCGGCAGCCAGGAGTGCAAAGGCACCACCGGCAGTTTCACCGCGAAAGCGATGAAGAAGCCCAGCATCAGAATGTACTCGGTGCCCGGTGTCAGTCTGGTCTTCAGCAGATCGGCATAAGCGAAGGTGATCACGCCGGTCTGGTTGAAGTGAACCAGCACCAGACCCAGGATCGCCACCAGCATGATCAGGCCGCTGGCCTGGGTGAAGATGAAGAACTTGGTCGCCGCGTAGATTCGAGTCTTCTTGCCGTCCGACGAACTATGACCCCAGAGCGCGATGAGGAAATACATCGGCACCAGCATCATTTCCCAGAAGAAGAAGAACAGGAACAGGTCGATGGCCAGGAACACGCCAACCACACCGCCGAGAATCCACATCAGGTTGAGGTGGAAGAAGCCGACGTTGCGCTGGATTTCCTTCCAGGAACACAGTACGGACAACACGCCGAGCAGACCGGTCAGCAGGATCATCAGCAACGACAGGCCGTCCAGCGCCAGGTGCAGACTGATGCCGAAGCGCGAAATCCACTGTTGGTGGAATTCCAGGGTCCAGGTCGGGTCAGCGCCAGGGGCCGGAGACAGGGTGTAGTCACCGACGCCCCACAGCCACAGGCCGATACCGAGCAACAGAGACATGGTCAGCAGCGCGATCCAGCGTGGCAGTGTGGCGCTGACGCGCTCACACAACCAGCACAGCAGGCCGCCGATAAAGGGGATCAGGATTAGCCAAGGCAGAATCATGACGGGCTCAATTCCTTTCGCAAATTCGCAAGGTTCATGTCAGACCGCAACCAGAACGACGGCACCAAGTACCAGAACGGCACCCACGGCTATCGAGGCAGCATACCAACGCAACTGGCCGGTCTCGGTACGGCTCATGGTCACATGGCCTCCCTTGACCAGACGCGGGATCAAACCGATGGTGCGGTCGAACGGATCGCTACGCAGCACATGGCTGATCGCCATATAAGGTTTGACGAACAGCTTGTCGTAGATCCAGTCGAAGCCCCATGCAGCGAACCACCAGGCTGACAGGAGACGGCCCGGGCCGCTGTTGGCGATAGCGGTTACCAGACGACGCTTGCCCAGGAACAGCAAGGCCGCCAGCAGGATACCGGCCAGGGCGATGGCGCCCGAGGCGATTTCCAGACTGTGCTTGGCTTCGCCGCCTGCATGACCGACGCTTTGTGGCAGGACACCGGCCAGTGGCGGGGTGATCATGGCGCCGATGAAGGTCGACAGCACGATCAGCACCGACAGTGGCAGCCAGTGAGCAATGCCATGACCGGCATGGGCTTCGGTCTTGGCTTCACCATGGAACGCGATGAAGATCAGGCGGAAGGTGTAGATCGAGGTCATGAATGCGCCGGCCAGACCTGCATACAGCAAACCGTTGTTACCGCTGGCGAAAGCTTCCCAGAGAATTTCGTCCTTGGAGTAGAAACCGGCTGTCAGCAGCGGCAGGGCAGCCAGGGCGGCACCACCGACGATGAAGCTGGCATAGGCCAGAGGCAGTTTCTTCCACAGGCCACCCATCTTGAAGATGTTCTGCTCGTGGTGGCAGGCAACGATCACCGCACCGGAAGCAAGGAACAGCAGCGCCTTGAAGAAGGCGTGGGTCATCAGGTGGAAGATCGCGCCTTCCCAGGCACCCACGCCCAGGGCCAGGAACATGTAGCCGATCTGGCTCATGGTCGAGTAGGCGAGGATACGTTTGATGTCGGTCTGTACCAGTGCTGCGAAACCTGCCAGAACCAGCGTCACGCCACCGACCACACCGACCAGATGCAGAATGTCCGGGGCCAGGGCGAACAGGCCGTGGGTACGGGCGATCAGATAAACGCCCGCGGTTACCATGGTTGCTGCGTGGATCAGTGCCGAAACCGGAGTAGGACCGGCCATCGCATCTGCCAGCCAGGTCTGCAGTGGCAGTTGTGCGGATTTACCGACAGCGCCGCCCAGCAGCATCAGGGTTGCCAGCACGATCCAGAAGTCACCGACCTTGAAGTGCTCGGGAGCACGAACCAGCAGTTCCTGGATGTTCAGCGTGCCCAGTTGCTGGAACAGAATGAACAGGCCGATGGCCATGAACACGTCGCCGATGCGGGTCACGATGAAGGCTTTCAGTGCAGCGTTACCGTTGTTGCGGTTGCTGTAGTAGAAACCGATCAACAGATAGCTGCACAGGCCCACGCCTTCCCAACCGAAGTAGATGAACAGCAGGTTGTCGCCCAGGATCAGGAACAGCATGCTGGCAATGAACAGGTTGGTGTAGGAGAAGAAGCGCGAGTAACCGGCTTCACCGCGCATGTACCAGGACGCGAACAGGTGGATCAGGAAGCCCACGCCAACCACCACGCCCAGCATGGTGACCGACAGGCCGTCCAGATACAGGGCGAAGTTAGGGCTGAAGCCATCCACGTTCATCCATTGCCACAGCACCTGGGTGTAATGACCACCCTCCGGCGGTGCAACGTTGAATTGCCAGATGACCCAGGCCGTGACCAGCGCTGAAAGGCCGATGGAGCCGACACCGATCAGGGCCGCAAGGTTTTCCGAGATGCGTCCACGGGAGAACGACAGCAGCAGGAAACCGATCAGGGGAAATACGAAAGTGAGAAAGAGTAGGTTCATCCGCGCATCTCGCTGGCAGCATCGATATCGAGAGTGTGGAAGCGGCGATACAGCTGCATCAGGATCGCCAGGCCAATACTGGCCTCGGCAGCGGCGAGGGTGATCACCAGGATGAACATGACCTGTCCATCCGGTTGTGCCCAGCGGCTACCGGCAACGACGAACGCCAGAGCAGATGCGTTCATCATGATTTCCAGGCTCATCAACACAAAAAGAATGTTGCGGCGCACTATCAGGCCGACCAGGCCAAGACAGAACAGGACCCCGGCGACAGCCAGGCCATGTTCCAGAGGGATAGCATTCATTGGCTTGGCTCCTTGGTGTCGGTGCGGCCCAGATGGAAGGCCGTCACGGCTGCGGCAAGCAGCAGCATCGAGGCCAGTTCCACCACCAGCAGATAAGGCCCGAACAGGCTGATACCGACTGCCTTGGCGTCGACTGTGGTGTGACCGACGCCAGCGCCGGTCGGGTTGGCGAACAATACGTACAGCAGTTCAGCCAGCAGCAGAGTGCCGAGAATCACCGGCCCCACCCAGATACCGGGCTTGAGCCACGCACGTTCCTGCTGAACCGAGGCCGGGCCCAGGTTCAGCATCATCACCACAAACACGAACAGGACCATGATTGCGCCCGCATAGGCGATGACTTCCAGAACGCCGGCGAACGGTGCGCCGAGACTGAAAAAGGTCATTGCCACCGCGATCAGCGAAATGATCAGGTAGAGCAGGGCGTGCACCGGGTTCGTGTTCGTGATCACCCGCAGGGTGGACACGACGGCGATGCCGGATGCGAAATAGAAAGCGAATTCCATCTTTACTTCCTTAAGGCAGCAAGCTCTTGACGTTGATCGGCTCGGCTTCGTTCTGTGCAGAGCCCTTGGGCTTGCCAGCGATGGCCATACCGGCGACGCGATAGAAGTTATAGTCGGGGTTCTTGCCGGGGCCGGAGATCAGCAGATCTTCTTTCTCGTAAACCAGATCCTGACGTTTGAACTCGGCCATCTCGAAATCCGGAGTCAGCTGGATTGCGGTGGTCGGGCAGGCTTCTTCGCACAGGCCGCAGAAAATGCAACGCGAGAAGTTGATGCGGAAAAAGTCCGGGTACCAGCGGCCGTCTTCGGTTTCGGCCTTCTGCAATGAAATGCAACCGACCGGGCAAGCCACGGCGCACAGGTTGCAGGCCACGCAGCGCTCTTCGCCGTCGGGGTCGCGGGTCAGAACGATACGGCCACGATAACGGGGTGGCAGATAAACCGGCTCTTCCGGATATTGCAGGGTGTCGCGTTTGCGGAAGCCATGACCGAAAACCATTATCAGGCTGCGCAACTGGGTACCGGTACCCTTAACGATGTCGCCAATATATTTGAACATGGGTCAAATCCTCACTGAACCGAGCCTGCCGGCGTGTTCAACAACACGATCGCGGCAGTCACCAGCAAATTGATCAGGGTCAGCGGCAGACAGAATTTCCAGCTGAAGTCCATTACCTGGTCATAGCGCGGACGCGGGATGGAAGCGCGCAGCAGGATGAACAGCATGATGAAGAACGCGGTCTTCAGAGCGAACCAGACGAAGGACAGTTGCGGCAGGATGCCGAAAGGACCGTGCCAGCCACCGAAGAACAGAGTCACCAGCAGCGCCGAGATCAGGATGATCCCGATGTACTCGCCCACGAAGAACATGCCCCACTTCATGCCGGCATATTCAATGTGGTAACCGTCGGCCAGTTCCTGTTCCGCTTCCGGCTGGTCGAAGGGATGACGGTGAGTCACGGCAACGCCTGCGATGAAGAACGTACAGAAGCCGAAGAACTGCGGAATGATGAACCACAGGTTCTGTGCCTGATATTCAACGATGTCGCGCATGTTGAACGAGCCGACCTGAACCACGATGCCCATCAGCGCCAGACCCATGAACACTTCATAGGATACGGTTTGCGCCGAAGCACGCAGGCTGCCGAGCAGGGCGTACTTGTTGTTACTCGACCAGCCGGCGAACAGCACGGCGTAGACCGAAAGACCGGCCATGGCAAAGAAGAACAGCAGGCCGATGTTCAGATCCGCCACGCCCCAGGTCGGGGTGATCGGGATGATTGCGAAGGCAATCAGCAAGGCGCTCATGGCCACGATCGGTGCCAGGGTGAAAATCACCTTGTCGGCAAACGGCGGTGTCCAGTCTTCCTTGAAGAACATTTTCAGCATGTCGGCAGCGATCTGGAACATGCCGAACGGGCCAACGCGGTTCGGACCGTAACGGTCCTGCCACCAGCCCAGCAGGCGACGCTCGACGAAGCTCAGCAGCGCGCCGCAGACCACGACCGCCAGCAGCACGACAATGGCTTTGAGGACCGCGAAGATGGTGTCGATCACATCGGGAGTGAACCAGCTCATTGTGCTGCCTCCTGAAGACCGTCAACCGTCTTGCCGAAGACCGCCGCAGGAATACCTGCCAGACCTACCGGCAATGCCACCAGACCTGCACCCAGCTCTTCATTGATGCGCAGCGGCAGACGCAGGGTCTTGCCGGCAACGTTCAAGGAGAGCAGGGCACCTTCGTTGACGCCTAGGCGGTCGGCTTCGGACTTGGCCAGTGCAACATAGGCGGCCGGGATGCGTTCCTGGACCGGAGCGGCTTTCGAAGAGTTCTCTTCGCTGCCGAACAGGTGATAGAACGGCACCACCTGCCATGTGCCCTGGGCAGGCGAGAAGGCGCGCGGAACGCTGGAGAACCAGTTCAGGTTGTCGCCCTGGCTTTCGATCAGACGAACACCCGGATCACCTGCGCGCAAGTGACCACCGACTTCGTCCTGGAACTTGTTCCAGGCCTGAGGCGAGTTCCAGCCCGGAGACCAGGCGAAAGGCACTTGCTGACGAGGTTCGGCGGAACCCGAGTACCCTTCCATGGAGAAGGCGAACGCGGTGTCCTGGTCTTGCGGAGTACGAGGCTCATGCACGCTGATATTGGCGCGCATGGCGGTACGGCCGCTGTAACGCAGCGGTTCGCGAGCCAGTTTCATGCCTTTGATACGGAACGCAGCAGAAGGCGCGGCATTGATGATGCCCGCCAGTTGCGTGCTGCTTTGTGCGCAGGCAGCGGTGACGTGGTCCAGCTGGGTCCAGTCCACCGGCTTGTTCAGCAGGGTAGCGCGCAGGGCATGCAGCCAGCGCCAGCCTTCGTGGACCAGAATGCTGGCGTCCAGATAAGTCGGGTCGAACACCTGGAAGAAGCGCTGGGCGCGGCCTTCCAGACTTACCAGAGTACCGTCGCCTTCGGCGAAGCTGGCTGCTGGCAGCACCAGATGTGCACGGTCGCCCGTTGCAGTCTTCTGATGGTCGGCCACGATCACCACTTTGGCGGCGCTCAGGGCAGCATCGACCTTGGCGGCATCGGTACGGGTGTACAGATCGTTTTCCAGCACGACGATGGCGTCAGCCTTGCCGTCGATCACGGCCTGCAGGGCGGCATCCACCGACTCGCCACCCAGCAGGGCCAGGCCCAGGCTGTTGGCTTCCGGCACGATCAGGCTGATGGAGCCTTCTTTCTCGCGCAGTTTCAGGGCCTTGGCGATGTTCGCTGCGGCTTCGATCAGGGCCTTGGAGCCCAGGGAAGTACCGGCAATGATCAGCGGGCGTTTGGCCGCCAGCAGAGAGTCGGCAATGCGCTTGGCCAGCTCCAGAGCTTCGGCTTCCAGGCCTTCGACGGCAGGTGCGCTGGCGTCCAGGGCGTGAGCCACGGCAAAACCGATGCGAGCCAGGTCGTCTGGAGCGGCGTGTACACACTCTTCGGCGACATCGTCGAGTTTTGTTTCAGCCAGGCTGGCGATAAACAGCGGGTTCAGCGCGTGCTGGCCGATGTTTTTCACAGCAGCATTGAGCCATGGCTGAACGCGCATGGCGTCGGCCATCTCTTCAGCCTTGCCCTTGACCGACTGACGCAGGGCCAGGGCCACACGTGCGGCGGTCTGGGTCAGGTCTTCACCGAGGACGAAAATTGCATCGTGGTCTTCGATGTCGCGCAGGGTAGGGATCGGCAGCGGGCTGTCTTTGAGCACCTGAGCCACCAGACGGATACGCTCCAGCTCGCTGGCTTCGATACCCGAGTAGAAGTGCTCGGCACCTACCAGTTCGCGCAGTGCGTAGTTGCTTTCCAGGCTGGCGCGTGGCGAGCCGATACCGACGATGTTACGGCCGCGCAGCAGGTCGGCTGCCGTATCCAGCGCTGCGTCCAGGCTCAGTTTGCTGCCATCTGCCAGCAGAGGCTGACGCGGACGGTCTTCGCGGTTGACGTAGCCATAGCCGAAGCGACCACGGTCACACAGGAAATACTGGTTCACCGAGCCGTTGAAACGGTTTTCGATACGACGCAGTTCGCCGTAACGCTCACCCGGGCTGATGTTGCAACCGCTGGAGCAGCCATGGCAGATGCTCGGCGAGAACTGCATGTCCCATTTACGGTTGTAGCGCTCGGAGTGAGTCTTGTCGGTGAACACACCGGTCGGGCAGACCTCGGTCAGGTTGCCGGAGAACTCGCTTTCCAGCACGCCATCTTCGACACGGCCGAAGTACACGTTGTCGTGAGCGCCGAAAACGCCCAGATCGGTGCCGCCGGCGTAGTCCTTGTAGAAACGCACGCAACGGTAGCAGGCGATGCAGCGGTTCATCTCGTGAGCGATGAACGGGCCGAGTTCCTGGTTCTGGTGGGTACGCTTGGTGAAGCGATAACGACGCTCGTTGTGACCGGTCATCACGGTCATGTCCTGCAGGTGGCAGTGACCGCCTTCCTCGCAGACCGGGCAGTCGTGCGGGTGGTTGGTCATCAGCCACTCGACGACGCTGGCCCGGAAGGCCTTGGATTCTTCATCGTCGATGGAGATCCAGGTGTTGTCGGTGGCCGGGGTCATGCAGGACATGACGATGCGACCACGGGTGTCGTTCTCGTCGTTGTACTGCTTGACCGCGCACTGGCGACAGGCGCCAACGCTGCCAAGGGCGGGATGCCAGCAGAAATAAGGAATGTCGAGGCCCAGCGACAGACATGCCTGTAACAGGTTGTCTGCCCCGTCGACTTCGAGCGCTTTGCCGTCTACGTGGATAGTGGCCATGGTTCAAAGTTCTTCGTTGGCCCGGTGTCAGCGGGCGTGGCTAATGGAATCTTGTTATTCGTGCGACTCGAAACAGCCTTTGGGGGCGCTGTCGCACGATGGATGAAGGGCAGGGCCCTTCACCTTGAAAGGGTCATGCGCCGACGATGATCGGTCGTGCCTGGGGCGGAACGGCGGCGCTGGTGGGCGCGATGCCGGCCTCGAACTCCGGGCGGAAATACTTGATTGCGCTGCCCAATGGCTCCACGGCTCCCGGTGCGTGAGCACAGAAGGTCTTGCCTGGGCCGAGGAAACCGACCAGACCGAGCAGCGTTTCGATATCGCCGGCTTGTCCCTGGCCTTTTTCCAGCGCACGCAGAAGCTTGACGCTCCATGGCAGGCCGTCGCGGCAAGGGGTGCAGAAACCACAGGATTCGCGGGCGAAGAACTCTTCCATGTTGCGCAGCAGGGACACCATGTTGATGCTGTCGTCTACCGCCATGGCCAGACCGGTGCCCATACGGGTTCCGACCTTGGCGATGCCGCCAGCGTACATTTGCGCATCCAGGTGTTCCGGCAACAGGAAACCGGTACCGGCACCGCCTGGCTGCCAGCACTTGAGCTTGTAGCCGTCGCGCATGCCACCGGCATAGTCCTCGAAGAGTTCGCGAGCGGTGACGCCGAACGGCAGTTCCCACAGGCCCGGGTTCTTCACTTTGCCGGAGAAGCCCATCAGCTTGGTGCCGTGGTCTTCACTGCCTTCGCGAGCGAGGGATTTGTACCAGTCGACGCCATTACCGATGATGGCCGGTACGTTGCACAGGGTTTCGACGTTGTTCACGCAGGTCGGCTTGCCCCATACGCCGACAGCGGCGGGGAAGGGCGGCTTGGAGCGCGGGTTGGCGCGACGGCCTTCCAGGGAGTTGATCAGTGCGGTTTCTTCACCACAGATGTAACGCCCGGCGCCGGTGTGGACGAACAGCTCGAAATCGAAGCCGCTGCCCAGAATGTTCTTGCCCAGCAGGCCCGCTGCCTTGGCTTCTTCCACGGCACGGTTCAGGTGTCTGGCGGCGGTGGTGTACTCGCCGCGCAGGAAGATGTAGCCACGGTAGGTTTTCAGTGCGCGGGCACTGATCAGCATGCCTTCGATCAGCAGATGGGGCAGTTGCTCCATCAGCATGCGGTCTTTCCAGGTGTTGGGCTCCATTTCATCCGCGTTGCACAGCAGGTAGCGGATGTTCATGGATTCGTCTTTGGGCATCAGGCCCCATTTCACACCCGTAGGGAAGCCGGCACCGCCGCGTCCCTTGAGGCCTGCATCCTTGACGGTCTGGACGATGTCGTCCTGAGACAGGTCGGCGAATGCCTTGCGGGCTGCCGCGTAACCGTTCTTGGCCTGGTACTCGTCGAGCCAGACCGGCTCGGCGTCGTCACGCAGACGCCAGGTCAGCGGATGGGTTTCTGCACTGCGCGCGATGCGGTTGGCAGGGCCGAAGGAAGTCAGGGTCATACGTAGCCCTCCAGCAGTTTGGCAACGCCAGCAGGCTGTACGTCACCGAAAGTGTCGTCGTCGATCATCAGTGCCGGAGCCTTGTCGCAGTTGCCCAGGCAGCAGACCGGCAGCAGCGTGAAACGGCCGTCTGGAGTGGTCTGGCCCAGGCCGATGCCCAGCTTGCTCTGGATTTCGCCAACGACCGACTCATGGCCGCCGATGTAGCAGACCATGCTGTCGCAGACGCGAATGATGTGACGGCCGACCGGCTGGCGGAAGATCTGGCTGTAGAACGTTGCCACACCTTCGACGTCGCTGGCTGGAATGCCGAGGATCTCGCCGATCGCGTAGATGGCGCCATCCGGCACCCAGCCACGTTCCTTCTGGACGATCTTGAGGGCTTCGATGGACGCCGCGCGCGGGTCTTCGTAGTGATGCAGCTCGTGCTCGATGGCCGAGCGCTCTGTTTCGCTCAGGGCGAAACGGTCTGTCTGGATAAGCGTGCTGTTCATGCTTAGCGGTCCACGTCGGCCATAACGAAATCGATGCTACCCAGGTACGCGATCAAGTCCGCGACCATGCTGCCTTTGATCACCGAAGGGATCTGTTGCAGGTGCGGGTAACTTGGAGTGCGGATCCGGGTACGGTAGCTCATGGTGCCGCCGTCGCTCGTCAGGTAATAACTGTTGATGCCCTTGGTCGCTTCGATCATCTGGAAGGATTCGTTGGCCGGCATGACCGGGCCCCACGAAACCTGCAGGAAGTGCGTGATCAGGGTTTCGATGTGCTGCAGGGTGCGTTCCTTGGGCGGCGGCGTGGTCAGCGGGTGATCCGCCTTGTACGGGCCTTCCGGCATGTTGCGCATGCACTGGTCGATGATCCTGATGCTCTGGCGCATCTCTTCGACGCGGACCATGCAGCGGTCATAGGCATCGCCATTGGACGCAAGCGGGACTTCGAATTCGAAGTTTTCGTAGCCGGAGTAAGGGCGCGCCTTGCGCAGGTCAAAATCACAGCCGGTGGAACGCAGGCCTGCACCGGTGACGCCCCATTCCAGGGCCTCTTTGGTGTTATAGGCAGCAACGCCGATGGTACGACCTTTGAGAATGCTGTTGTGCAGGGCTGCCTTGGTGTATTCGTCCAGGCGTTTTGGCAGCCAGTCGACGAATTCCTTGACCAGTTTTTCCCAGCCGCGTGGCAGGTCGTGTGCTACACCGCCGATGCGATACCAGGCCGGGTGCAGACGGAAGCCGGTGATGGCCTCGATGACCTTGTAGGCTCTCTGACGGTCGGTAAAGGTGAAGAATACCGGGGTCATAGCACCGACGTCCTGGATGTAGGTACCCAGGAACAGCAGGTGGCTGGTGATCCGGAAGAACTCGGCCATCATGATGCGGATGGTGTCGACCTTCTCGGGTACCTTGATGCCTGCCAGCTTCTCGACCGAAAGCACGTAGGGCAGGTTGTTCATCACCCCGCCCAGGTAGTCGATACGGTCGGTGTACGGAATGAAGCTGTGCCAGGACTGACGCTCGGCCATCTTCTCGGCACCACGGTGGTGGTAACCGATATCCGGAACGCAGTCGACGATCTCTTCGCCGTCCAGTTGCAGGATGATACGGAACGCACCGTGGGCCGAAGGGTGGTTCGGACCCAGGTTGAGGAACATGTAGTCCTCGTTCTCGCCGGAGCGCTTCATGCCCCAGTCTTCCGGACGGAAGCGTGCGGCTTCCTCTTCCAGTTGCTGTTTGGCCAGGCTCAGGCTGTACGGATCGAACTCTGTGGCGCGAGCCGGGAAGTCCTTGCGCAGCGGGTGACCTTCCCAGGTCGGAGGCATCATGATGCGGCTCAGGTGCGGGTGGCCCGGGAAATCGATCCCGAACATGTCCCACACTTCACGCTCGTACCAGTTGGCGTTGGGCCAGATGCCGGTGACGCTTGGCAGGCTCAGGTCGCTTTCGGACAGGGCCACCTTGATCATCACGTCACTGTTACGCTCTACCGAAAGCAGGTGGTAGAACACCGTGAAATCGGCATCGGGCAGGCCGCGACGATGGGTGCGCAGGCGCTCATCGACACCGTGCAGGTCGTAGAGCATGGAGTAGGGCTTGCTCACCTGGCGCAGGAACTTCAGCACCTCGACCAGATGGGCGCGTGCGACCCACAGCACCGGCATGCCGGTACGGGTCGGCTGTGCCGTGAAGGCTTCGGCGCCAAAGCGGTTGTTCAATTCTACGACGACGTCTTGGTCGTCAGCCTTGTAAGGCGGGATGTACAGAGCGGTGTCTGCAGTCATAGGTCTCAATCACTTCGGTCAACGTACAGAATCAACCCGTTCTTGTCTTTTTTATAAGAAGAACGGGCTGGATCAGACTTCGTCGGGGCTGCGCAGGTTGGTGACCTGGATGCGCTGTTCGCGGCGCTGTTCCTTTTGCGACGGCATTTCGGCGCGATACACGCCTTGATCGCCGACGACCCAGGAAAGAGGGCGACGCTCCTGGCCAATGGATTCCTGCAGCAGCATCAAGCCTTGCAGAAATGCCTCTGGGCGGGGCGGGCAGCCGGGCACGTACACATCGACAGGAAGGAACTTGTCCACGCCCTGCACCACAGAGTAGATGTCGTACATGCCACCGGAGTTGGCGCACGAACCCATGGAGATGACCCACTTGGGCTCAAGCATTTGCTCGTAGAGACGCTGGATGATCGGTGCCATCTTGATGAAGCAGGTCCCGGCAACAACCATGAAATCCGCCTGACGCGGCGATGCCCGGATGACTTCGGCGCCGAAGCGGGCGATGTCGTGGGGCGCCGTGAAGGCGGTAGTCATTTCCACATAGCAACACGACAGGCCGAAGTTGTACGGCCACAGGGAGTTTTTACGCCCCCAGTTGACCGCGCCGTTCAGCACGTCTTCAAGTTTGCCCATGTAGATGTTTTTGTGGACCTGATCTTCTAACGGATCGGAAACGGTCTCCCGTTTGCCGATTGGATACTGCTCATTAGGAGCATCCGGGTCGATCCTGGTGAGATTGTATTGCATCGCCAAAGCCTCATTGTTTTAGCTTCGCTTGCCGTTTACGGCGACCTTCAGGAGCCCAATCCAGCGCTCCAACCCGCCATAGGTAGACAAGACCTGCCAACAGAATTGCTATGAAAACGAGTGCTTCGACGAATCCGGTCCAGCCGCTTTCGCGGACGGACACAGACCAGGCAAAGAGAAAAAGGGCTTCAATGTCAAAGATCACGAAGAGCATCGCGACCAGATAGAATTTTGCGGAGAGTCGCAGGCGCGCACTGCCGGTAGGCAGCATGCCGGATTCGAAAGGTTCGTTCTTGCTGCGGCCCCAGGCCTTGCTTCCCAGCAGGCTTGAGAGACCGAGCATGAAGGCACAAAGACCGACAACACCGAGAAGGAAAATGGCGAAGCCCCAGTTGTGGGCAATCAAACCTGTCGTTTCGGTCATGCTGGCAGTCCTTGGAATAGAGAGCAAAGGTCTCTGTGCTTGATAAAGAGTGAGTCCGTGACGATATGTCGCAGAGGGAGCATCGGATTGATTTTATGTGCAAATACTTGGCAAGTAAATTTTCTACATCAAAATTATTTAATGAATTAATCGGAATCCGGGGGCGTGAATGGCTGCAGGGCTTGCAGGCTGGGCATTGCCAAGGTTTTAACCATTTATTTTTCTTAATAGGGAAAAGCAATAAAAGGAAATTTGAATGATAATTGATATCATTTGAATGAGCCTTTTTAGTTTGCCGGGGTGTTTGCTGCTCCTGTTCTGTTTTAGTTGGGGCATTACAGTTGTATCACCACCCACCGCATCAAAGCTTGTCCCGGATCAATGCAGGGTGCCCGGATAGAAAAACAGGCCGCCCCGAAGGGGCGACCTGTTGGTCTTTTCAGCAGCTTCGCAAATCAGTGGAACTGCTCTTCCTCGGTGGAGCCTTTCAATGCGGTAACCGATGAAGTGCCGCCCTGAATCACGGTGGTCATGTCGTCAAAATAGCCGGTGCCCACTTCCTGCTGGTGAGCCACGAAGGTGTAGCCCTTGGCGGCGTCGGCGAACTCCTGTTCCTGCAGCTTCACATAGGCGGTCATGTCGTTGCGGGCATAGTCGTGCGCCAGGTTGAACATGCTGTGCCACATGTTGTGAATGCCGGCCAGGGTGATGAACTGGTGCTTGTAGCCCATGGCCGAGAGCTCACGCTGGAATTTGGCGATGGTGGCATCGTCCAGATTCTTCTTCCAGTTGAAGGAAGGCGAGCAGTTGTAGGAGAGCAACTGATCCGGGTATTCCTTCTTGATGGCTTCGGCGAAGCGGCGTGCTTCGTCCAGATCCGGCTTGGCCGTTTCGCACCAGATCAGGTCCGCATAGGGCGCGTAAGCCAGGCCGCGGGAGATGGCCTGATCCAGTCCGGCGCGCACCTTGTAGAAGCCTTCCTGAGTGCGGGTGCCGGTGACGAAAGGTTTGTCGTAAGGATCGCAGTCGGAGGTCAGCAGGTCGGCGGCGTTGGCGTCGGTCCGGGCCAGAATGATGGTCGGTACGCCGGCGACGTCGGCGGCCAGGCGAGCGGCCACCAGTTTCTGCACGGCTTCCTGGGTGGGGACCAGCACTTTGCCGCCCATGTGGCCGCATTTCTTGACCGATGCCAGCTGGTCTTCGAAGTGCACGCCCGCTGCGCCGGCTTCGATCATGCTTTTCATCAGCTCATAAGCATTCAGCACGCCGCCAAAACCTGCCTCGGCATCGGCCACGATCGGAGCGAAATAGTCGATATAGCCTTCATCGCCCGGGTTCTTGCCGGCTTTCCACTGGATCTGGTCTGCGCGGCGGAACGAGTTGTTGATGCGCTTGACCACGGTCGGGACCGAGTCCACCGGGTACAGCGACTGGTCGGGGTACATGGATTCGGCAGAGTTGTTATCGGCGGCCACCTGCCAGCCCGAGAGGTAGATCGCCTGTATGCCTGCCTTGACCTGCTGTACCGCCTGGCCGCCGGTCAGGGCGCCCATGCAGTTGACGAAGTCCTTGTCCGGACGGAAAGACGGCCTGGCACCTTGCGTGACCAGATTCCAGAGCTTGTCTGCGCCCATTTTTGCGAAGGTGTGTTCAGGTTGAACCGAGCCACGCAGGCGGACGACATCAGCAGCAGAATAGGTACGGGTCACGTTTTTCCAGCGCGGATTTTCAGCCCAGTCTTTCTCGAGAGCCGCTATTTGTTGTTCGCGTGTCAGTGCCATGGAGATAAACCTCATTGTCAGGTTTTGGTTGGAAGATCCTGCTCCGCCAAAACGCCTCGTTTATCGAGGGCACGGTAGATGGCTGCTCGCTGCCCGGAGGTCTGCAATGGGCGCGGTGACGACGGGTGAGCGAAGGGTTCAAGAGGGGAGGGAGAAGGTCCGGATGGCCTGAGTGAGCACTCGGGCTCGTGGATGCCTTTGTGCTTCGCTCGCAAGAGCTGTCCGATCAACCGTCAACGTTTCCGTCCCTTGGGACAACTTCGTTCCAGTCGTAACCTTGTCAAACTGCCTTGTGGGCGGTATCGACAGGAATCGGCTCAGGCTTAGAGCGTCGATCCTGAGGCTTTTTGAAGGCCTCCGATTAGCGGGAGCGAGGCAATCATGCCTCGCTCTTTTTTACCCGTCAAACGTTTTGTAGTGCTTTTTTAGATTCACTACATTTCTCTCTGGATACGACCGTATGGTCACGAAAAGCCCCGCCGGTGCTGGGCTGCGTGCCATTGCCGGTTATTCGAGGCTTTCTACCTTGACCCGCAGAGTCATGTCGTCGCGACCTTGGGTGGAGTAGCGCTGGGCAATGCCGCGCTGATCGGCCACGGATTGATCGCTCGAGGCTGCAAGAGTGATCCATTCGCCGAGGCGACCGCTGACCTGACTGTCGGTGCTCTGGACCTTGATGGCGTCCGGGCGCTCCTGACTCAGGCGGTCACGATTGGTGCTGATGTTCAGATGGACGATGTCGCCGGTGACGCTGGCCGTGACATAGAAACCCTGGGTGACATTGCGATATTCGGTATTGCTCTGCGGATAGCCGTAACCGTCCGTACGGGTGGTGGTCAACGGGACGCTCTGGCCGGTCTGGATCAGGGCTGGCGTGCCTTCGGTGGCCTGTACCTGCTGGACACCGCCGTCGCGGCTGGAGGTGCCGTAGCTGATGATTCGTGAAGGATTGGCGCCGTTACTG
Organism: Pseudomonas capsici; assembly: GCF_017165765.1. Classification (GTDB taxonomy): domain Bacteria; phylum Pseudomonadota; class Gammaproteobacteria; order Pseudomonadales; family Pseudomonadaceae; genus Aquipseudomonas; species Aquipseudomonas capsici. The sequence continues at coordinate 99,256 of NZ_JAFGZD010000016.1, read as the reverse complement.
GTGCGGGCCGCACTGTCGCTGGTGTCGACGCTGATGAGCAGGCGCTTGGGTGCAGTATCCAGTTGCGAGATCAGGGCGCGAAGTTCTTCGATCTTGCGCGATTCTGCATTGACGATCAGTTGATTGCCGTAGGCGCTGACCGAGCCGTCCGCTCCCAGGAAGGACTTGGCGACCGGCAGCAGATCTGCGCTGGTGCGGTAGTTGAGCGGGACGATTTCGGTGGCTGCCAGCGTGCAGGTACTGAATGCGACAAGCAATGAGGTGAGCAGGGTGCGTAACAACATGTCCAATCTCCGCGATGGGCGCGTAAAAACCGAGTGTGCCACTTTGTCGGCCAGGGGTGGGTACAAGTTGAACTGGCAGATGGCAAAACGCCCCGGCATTTCCTGTTTCAGCATAGTCATGCCGCAGGAAAATGACGGGGCGCAACCTCATGTAGTGCCTTGAAAAGCGCCTACAAAATGCTCTGGATCAGGCCTGACGCACCATGTCGACGTGAGGCAGGCCGGCTTCGAGAAACTCGTCGCTGACCACGGTGAAACCAAAGCGCTGGTAGAACGCAACGGCCTGGACCTGCGCACTGAGCTTCTGTTGCTTCAGGCCGCGTGTCTGTGCCTCCTCGAGGATGGCTGTCAGCAGCATTTCTCCGGCTTTCAGGCCGCGCCAGTCCTTGAGGACCGACAGACGACCGATCTCGCCGTCTGGCAGCAGGCGTGCCGTACCGACGGCATAATCGCCTTCGCGGGCCAGAAAATGTATGGCGTCGCTATCCTCCGAGTCCCATTCCAGTTCCGGTGGTACCGATTGCTCGGAAATGAACACGGCTTCACGAATACGCCGGATATCGGCGTTATTCTTCTGCCAGTCCGCGACGGATACAGTGATTTTATTCATCGGCAAATCCCAGGCTTCCTTGTTTTACGAGTTCGCAAATCAGATTGCGTCCCTCTTCATCGGCCAACCATTGGCCGAGGTTTTCGCTGTGCAGCGAATCGGCCGCACAAATCAGTTTAAGCAATTCGCGCAGGTTGCCTGGCAGAAGACGACTCTGGCCACTGGCGAACAGTAGCAGATCGTCATCAACTTCAGACCAGGCCAGACGTGCGCTCGGGTTACGAATGAGAACTGCGCCCTGTTCCAGGCTGTCGAGCAGGTCTTCTTCTTCCAGTTCGGGGCCAGTGACCAGTTCCGGGTAGCGAGGCTCGGTCATGAACTGGCCGAACCAGGTCAGCAGCAGGCGTTCGTCGCTCATGTGCTCGGCCAGCAGCGCCTTGAGGCGATCGAGGGCGTCGTGCTGGATCTGGTGCGGATCGCTGACAGGCTGTGCGTCGGCGTCGGTGTAGCGCTCTTCATCCGGGATGAACTGGCTGAGGAAGTCGGTGAAGTGGGTCAGGACTTCGGCGGCACTCGGGGCGCGGAAACCCACCGAGTAGGTCAGGCAGTCATCCACGGCAACGCCGCAGTGGGCGAGGCGCGGTGGCAGATAGAGCATGTCGCCGGGCTCCAGGGTCCACTCGTCGGTGGTCTGGAAGTCTGCGAGGATGCGCAGGTCGGCGTGCTGCAGCAGCGGGCTCTCGGCGTCGCACATCTGGCCGATCTGCCAGTGGCGCTTGCCATGGCCTTGCAGCAGGAAGACGTCGTAGTTGTCGAAGTGCGGACCGACGCTGCCGCCCGGCGCGGCGTAGCTGATCATGACATCGTCGATGCGCCAGCTTGGCAGGAAGCGGAAGTTTTCCAGCAATTCGCTGACTTCAGGTACGAATTGATCCACGGCCTGGACCAGAAGGGTCCATTCGCGTTCCGGCATCTTGCTGAAGTCGTCTTCGGAAAACGGACCGCGGCGCAGTTCCCATGGACGCTCGCCGTTTTCGATGATCAGTCGGGATTCGACTTCTTCTTCCAGGGCAAGGCCGGCCAGTTCGTCGGGATCGATCGGGCTTTGGAAATCCGGCATCGCCTGACGGATCAGGAGGGGCTTTTTCTGCCAGTAGTCACGCAGGAAAACACGCGCGCTCATGCCACCCAGAAGTTGAAGAGGAATATCAGGATTCATTTGTAAGCCCTTGAAATAAAAACGCCCGGCACAGCCGGGCGTGTGCAAAAGTTGCTGCAGGTCAGATGCGCTTGGCTTGTGCCACGGCATTGCCGATGTAATTGGCCGGGGTCAGCTTCTTCAGCTCGGCCTTGGCCTCGGCTGGCATGTCCAGGCCGTCGATGAAAGTTTGCAGTGCTTCAGGGCTGATGCCCTTGCCACGTGTCAGCTCTTTCAGTTTTTCGTACGGGTTTTCGATGTTGTAGCGGCGCATGACGGTCTGGATCGGCTCTGCCAGAACTTCCCAGCATGCGTCCAGATCGGCCGCGATACGCTGTTCGTTCAGTTCCAGCTTGCCGATGCCCTTGAGGCTGGCTTCGTAGGCAATGACGCTATGGGCAAAGCCCACGCCCAGGTTGCGCAGCACAGTGGAGTCGGTCAGGTCGCGCTGCCAGCGGGAGATCGGCAGTTTGCTCGCCAGATGCTGGAACAGTGCGTTGGCGATGCCCAGGTTGCCTTCGGAGTTTTCGAAGTCGATCGGGTTGACCTTGTGCGGCATGGTCGACGAGCCGATTTCACCGGCAATGGTGCGCTGCTTGAAGTAGCCCAGGGAAATGTAACCCCAGATATCGCGATCGAAGTCGATCAGGATGGTGTTGAAGCGTGCAATGGCGTCGAACAGCTCGGCGATGTAGTCGTGCGGTTCGATCTGGGTGGTATAGGGGTTGAAGCCCAGGCCCAGCTCGTCTTCGATGAAGGCGCGTGCGTTGGCTTCCCAGTCGATGTCTGCATAGGCCGACAGGTGCGCGTTGTAGTTGCCGACCGCACCGTTGATCTTGCCGAGCAGGGGGACTGCGGCGATCTGGGCGATCTGGCGCTCCAGGCGATAGACGACGTTGGCCAGTTCCTTGCCCAGGGTGGTCGGGGAAGCTGGCTGGCCGTGGGTGCGCGACAGCATCGGCACGTCGGCGAAGCGCTGGGCCAGTTCACGGATGGCATCGGCGATCTGGCGCATCAGCGGCAGCATCACGTTGTCGCGACCTTCGCGCAGCATCAGGGCGTGGGACAGGTTGTTGATGTCTTCGCTGGTGCAGGCGAAGTGGATGAACTCGCTGACCTTGTCCAGCTCGGGCAGCTTGGCAGCCTGTTCCTTGAGCAGGTATTCCACGGCCTTGACGTCGTGGTTGGTGGTGCGTTCGATTTCTTTCACGCGCTCGGCGTGTTCCACGGAGAAGTCTTCGGCCAGTGCATTGAGAATGGCGTTGGCTTCTGCGGAAAACGGCGGTACTTCGCTGATTTGCGGGTGAGCTGCCAGGCGCTGGAGCCAGCGAACTTCAACCATCACGCGAAAGCGGATCAGGCCGTATTCGCTGAAAATACGGCGCAGGGCCTGGGTTTTGCCGGCGTAGCGGCCATCAACAGGGGAAACCGCAGTGAGCGAAGAAAGCTGCATGGGGTGGTCTCGAACAGTCGGGCAACGAAAAGGGGCGCATATCATACATGAAATTTCAGTCCGACTGGGTCGGACTGACCAGCGTAGATAGCGTCGTGCAGGGTGGGTAAAGGTCGCTGGTGCGTGGCGGGTCAGCCGTGCATCAGCGGATAGAGTTCTTTCAACAACTTGCGTCGGCTGAAGACCAGTTGCCAGCGATGACCGCCAACTTGTCGCCACAGACGTGCCGAGCGAATCCCGGCCAGTAACAGGGCGCGGATCTTCGAGGCGTTGCTGGGTTGCTGCAGGTTGCGCATGTCGCCATGAACCTGGATGCGCTGGCGCAGGGTGCTCAGGGTGTCCTGATACAGCGCACCGGTGGCGGCGATCACGTTTTCATGGGCGATGCCGAAATGCTCGGCCTGGGACTGGATCTGCGGAAGACGCTTGCCGATCACTTCCAGCATGTCGTCGCGCTTGGCCAGTTGTCGTTCAAGACCCAGCATCGACAGTGCATAGCGCAGAGGTTCGCGCTGCAGGGTCGCGGGGTCGCGTTCCAGGGCGCTGACCATGGCGCGATAGCCTTCGCGCAGATTCAGGTCGTCGCCGCCATACACCTCCAGCGTGTCCTTGGGGTCCAGCACCAGCAGGCTGCCGATCATGCAGCTCAGTCCGGCCTCGCTGACCTGTCCGGTCTTGGCGATCCGGTCGACCAGTATGGCGGACTGGAATACGCCGCCCAGAGCGATCAGTTGCTCCTGAATAGGGGTCATCAACGCTTGTCCTTGCTCTTCCAGGGTTCGGCTATTTCGATCACGCCGCCCCCCAGGCAGATTTCACCGTCATAGAACACCACGGACTGACCGGGTGTCACGGCGCGCTGCGGTTCATCGAAAAGGGCGCGGTAGCCATCGGCGGTCTGTTCCAGCGTGCAATGCTGGTCGCCCTGACGATAGCGTACCTTGGCGGTCAGTTTCTTCGGGCTGCTCAGGTCGATGGGGTTGACCCAGTAGATCTGCGAGGTGACCAGCGCCTGGGAAAACAGCCAGGGATGATCGTTGCCCTGACCGACGATCAGCTCGTTGTGTTCCAGATCCTTGACCAGTACATACCAGGGATCGTCGCTCGCATCCTTCAGCCCGCCGATCCCCAGGCCCTGACGTTGGCCGATAGTGTGATACATCAGGCCATTGTGGCGGCCGATGACTTCGCCTTCGGTGGTCTTGATCTCGCCGGGTTGGGCGGGGAGGTACTGGCGCAGGAAGTCCGTGAAGCGGCGCTCGCCGATAAAGCAGATGCCGGTGGAGTCCTTCTTCTTGGCCGTCGCCAGACCGTGTTTCTCGGCAATGGCGCGTACTTCCGGCTTTTCCAGTTCGCCGACCGGGAACAGGGTGCGGGCGATCTGTTCGCCGCCGACGGCATGCAGGAAATAGCTCTGGTCCTTGTTCGGGTCCAGGCCCTTGAGCAGTTCGGTGCGACCGTCGATATCGCGGCGGCGTACGTAATGGCCGGTGGCAATCAGGTCGGCACCCAGCATCAGGGCGTAGTCGAGGAAGGCCTTGAACTTGATTTCCCGGTTGCACAGGATGTCCGGGTTGGGGGTGCGACCGGCCTTGTATTCTTCCAGGAAGTGCTCGAACACGTTGTCCCAGTACTCGGCGGCGAAATTGGCGGTGTGCAGCTTGATACCAATCTTGTCACACACGGCCTGGGCGTCTGCCAGGTCTTCGCGGGCAGTGCAGTATTCCGTTCCGTCGTCTTCTTCCCAGTTCTTCATGAACAAGCCTTCCACCTGATAACCCTGCTCCATGAGCAGGACAGCGGAAACGGATGAGTCCACGCCGCCGGACATGCCGACTATGACGCGCTTGTTTTCTGGGTTGCAGTGGGCTGGATCACGCATGGGAATTCAATGGGTGGCCTTGAAAAGGACGCGATTCTATCAGGCTGAGGGCGTCGAGTCTCACGCCTTGTCGCGTAGCAGGGCAAGACCGAAGTGTTCGGCATTCAGATAATCGTCGACACAACGCATCACCAGCTCGCTGCGCCAGCGGTGCTGCTGGGTCAGGAGTTCATCGCGGGTCAACCAGACCGGGCCGACGATGCCCTCGTCCAGAGTGTATTCGGGGTGATGGCGCAAGGGCTTGGCTGCAAAGCAGATACGCTGGTAGGTCACGCCGTTGCTGGGGGCCGTGTACAGATAAATGCCGATGACGCTGGTCAGTTCGACATCCCAGCCGGTTTCTTCCAGGGTTTCGCGCACGGCAGCGTGTTGCAGGCTTTCGTTCGGGTCCAGATGTCCGGCGGGCTGGTTGAGTACCTTTTGTCCGCCCTTGATTTCTTCGACGAACAGGAACCGGCCCTGATCTTCGACGATCGTGGCGACGGTAACGTGGGCTTGCCATTGCATAATATTGCTACTCGTATGTAGGGGGAGGAGGTCAGGAGCAGGTGGGATTCATCCGCGAGACTTCATTGATGGCGATACATCGTCGTTCCTGCGAAAACTCATGATTCCCGGCCCTGAAATGCAAAAGCCCCGGTGCGTGGCCGGGGCTTTTGCAGGTCATGCATCTGACCGCTTTGCCACTTACAACGCGGCGATGGCTGCGTTCAAGGTTGCGCTAGGGCGCATGGCTTTGCTGGTCAGTTCAGGGTTGGTGAAGTAGTAACCACCGATTTCCACTGGTTTGCCCTGGACAGCGTTGAGCTCGGCAACGATTTTCTCTTCGTTGTCGGTCAGGGTCTTGGCCAGCGGGCTGAACTGCGCCTTGAGGGCCGCGTCGTCGTTTTGAGCGGCCAGAGCCTGTGCCCAGAACAGGGTCAGGTAGAAGTGGCTGCCGCGGTTGTCGATGCTGCCGACCTTGCGCGAAGGCGACTTGTTGCGATCCAGGAACTCACCGGTAGCCTGATCCAGGGTCTTGGACAGAACCAGGGCCTTGGAGTTGCTGTAGGCATTGCCCAGGTGCTCGAGGGACGCGGCCAGAGCCAGGAACTCGCCCAGGGAGTCCCAGCGCAGGAAGTTCTCTTCGACGAACTGCTGAACGTGCTTCGGAGCCGAACCGCCGGCGCCGGTTTCGAACAGGCCACCGCCATTCATCAGCGGCACGATCGACAGCATCTTGGCGCTTGTGCCCAGTTCCATGATCGGGAACAGGTCGGTCAGGTAGTCGCGCAGTACGTTACCGGTCACCGAAATGGTGTCCTTGCCGGCACGGGTGCGCTCCAGAGTCAGCTTCATGGCTTCTACCGGCGACAGGATCTGGATGTCCAGGCCCGAAGTGTCGTGGTCGCCCAGGTACTTGCGGACTTTCTCGATCATCACGCTGTCATGGGCGCGAGCCGGGTCGAGCCAGAAAATGGCCGGAGTGTTGCTGGCACGGGAACGGTTGACGGCCAGTTTGACCCAGTCCTGGATCGGCGCGTCCTTGGCCTGGCACATGCGCCAGATATCGCCGGTTTCGACGTTCTGTTCCATCAGCAGGTTGCCCTGGCTGTCGGTCACGCGGACCACGCCATCGGTCTTGATGTGGAAAGTCTTGTCGTGAGAACCGTATTCTTCGGCTTTCTGCGCCATCAGGCCGACGTTCGGCACGCTGCCCATGGTGGTTGGGTCGAAAGCGCCGTTCTTCTTGCAGTCTTCGATGACCGCCTGATAGATGGTCGCGTAGCAGCGATCCGGGATGACCGCCTTGGCATCGTGCAGTTGGCCGTCGGCGCCCCACATCTTGCCGGAGTCGCGGATCATGGCAGGCATCGAGGCGTCGACGATGACATCGCTCGGAACGTGCAGGTTGGTGATGCCTTTGTCGGAGTTGACCATCGCCAGTTGTGGGCGAGTGGCGTAGACCGCCTGGATGTCAGCCTTGATTTCGGCCTGTTTGTCAGCAGGCAGGCTGCCGATGCGATCGTACAGGTCGCCGATACCGTTGTTCAGGCTGAAGCCGATTTCCTTCAGGATGTCTGCGTGCTTGGTCAGCGCATCCTTGTAGTACTCGTCGACGATCTGACCGAACATGATCGGGTCGGAGATTTTCATCATGGTGGCTTTCAAGTGCACCGAGAACAGCACGCCTTGCTTCTTGGCGTCTTCGATTTCGGCTGCAATGAAGCTGCGCAGGGCTTTCTTGCTCATGACCGAGCAATCGATCACTTCGCCAGCCTTGACGCTGGTTTTCTCTTTCAGAACGGTGGTTGTACCGTCCTTGGCGACCAGTTCGATCTTGACGCTGTTGTCGGCTTCGACCAGAGCGGCCTTTTCGCTGCCGTAGAAGTCGCCGCTGCTCATGTGCGCAACGTGAGCCTTGGAGTCGGTAGCCCATGCGCCCATCTTGTGCGGGTGCTTGCGAGCGTAGTTCTTGACCGAGAGCGGAGCGCGGCGGTCGGAGTTGCCTTCACGCAGAACCGGGTTCACGGCGCTGCCCTTGACCTTGTCGTAGCGGGCGCGGGTTTCTTTTTCCGCGTCGGTGGACGGCGCTTCCGGGTAGTCCGGGATCTTGAAGCCTTTTTCCTGCAGCTCTTTGATGGTTGCCTTCAATTGAGGAACCGAGGCGCTGATGTTGGGCAGCTTGATGATGTTGGCTTCTGGTGTGGTGGCCAGTTTGCCCAACTCGGCGAGATGATCCGGCACCTGCTGATCGGCGCCAAGCGATTCGGGGAAGCTGGAAAGAACACGGCCCGCCAGAGAGATATCACGTGTTTCGACGTCGATATCGGAAGAGGCTGTAAATGCTTCGATGATTGGCAGAAGCGAGTAGGTGGCGAGGGCCGGAGCTTCGTCAGTGAAGGTGTAGATGATCTTCGAGCGGTTGGACATTGGTATTAACTCTCTGTTTTGCTGAGCATGCACAAAATCTCGATATGCGCAGGGTATGCACTCTTGCCCAAAGTTCGGTCATGGGCCCAAGTCGAGGTTTATTCGCGGTGATGTTGGGTGCATCAGTCGAGCGTCAAGCTGCCGGGCATGGCAATGGTCACTGCCCGACGCATATATAAGGCTGAAAGTCCGGTTTCAGACACTTCGGCCTTTATGACTCTGCGGTCACGTCGCGAGTATATCAAACCCTTGGCGCCAAGCATTAATGCTATGCGTGCTATCGAATGGCGACTATTCGCCGTTGGTCGAACGAAGGCGCTCAAGATCAAGGCTTTCGGGCGTTTTCGAGGGTTGCCGGACTGGCGGGCTTTGCCTGTGTATCGGGGGCTGGACTAGGCTCAATGGCTGTCAGGATGTCCACTCAGCCCACACCGGAGTCCAGCATGACATATCAAAAAACAAGAATTCCCGTCGTCGGTGAGAAGATCACTGTCAACGCAGACCACTCCCTCAACGTTCCCGATAACCCCGTCATTCCCTTTATAGAAGGGGATGGCATTGGTATCGATATCACGCCGGTCATGATCAAGGTGGTCGATGCGGCAGTCAGCAAGGCTTATGGCGAGAAACGCAGGATTTCCTGGATGGAGGTCTATGCCGGAGAGAAGGCAACCCGGGTTTACGACCCCGACACCTGGCTGCCTCAGGAGACGCTGGATGCGGTGAGAGAGTACGTGGTTTCCATCAAGGGGCCTCTGACCACGCCGGTCGGAGGCGGGATTCGCTCGCTGAACGTCGCCTTGCGCCAGCAACTGGATCTGTATGTCTGCCTGAGGCCGGTTCGCTGGTTCGAGGGGGTGCCCAGCCCGGTCAGGAAGCCCGGCGATGTGAATATGACGATCTTTCGCGAAAACTCCGAAGACATTTATGCCGGGATCGAGTGGAAGGCCGGATCTCCCGAAGCGACTAAGGTCATCCGTTTTCTCAAGGAAGAGATGGGGGTCACAAAGATCCGCTTTGACGAGGACTGCGGTATCGGGGTCAAGCCGGTTTCCAGGGAGGGAACAAGGCGTCTGGCGCGCAAGGCATTGCAGTATGTCGTCGACAATGACCGTGACTCGCTGACCATCGTGCACAAAGGCAACATCATGAAATTCACCGAAGGGGCCTTCAAGGAATGGGCCTATGAAGTGGCTGCCGAGGAGTTTGGCGCGACTCTGCTCGACGGCGGGCCATGGATGCAGTTCACCAACCCTCGGACCGGCAAGGAGGTGATCGTCAAGGACGCCATTGCCGATGCAATGCTTCAGCAGATCCTGCTACGTCCCGCCGAATATGATGTCATCGCAACATTGAATCTCAATGGCGATTATCTTTCCGACGCGCTGGCGGCGGAGGTGGGGGGGATCGGTATTGCGCCCGGTGCCAATCTTTCGGATACCGTGGCGATGTTCGAGGCGACACACGGGACAGCACCCAAATATGCAGGCAAGGATCAGGTCAATCCGGGGTCTCTGATTCTGTCGGCGGAAATGATGTTGCGGCATATGGGATGGGTTGAAGCGGCCGACCTGATCATCAAGGGCACCAATGGAGCCATTGCAGCGAAAACTGTTACTTATGATTTCGAGCGGCTGATGGAGGGGGCGAAGCTGTTGTCATCGTCCGAGTTCGGCGATGCCCTGATTGCGCACATGTAACTCATCGGGCTTTACCAGCAGCCAGTTCAGTCGTCCTGAACTGGCTGCTTGTTACTCATGGCTGGCGTTTGTGGTGGTCTGTATCAGGCCGACACATTAGCTGGCTTTTGTGCTGTGCTTGAAGCATCTGCGGCCGTTGTAACAGTAGCTGTGGACGCAGGTGAGATATTCACGGCATGCAATCCCTTGGGCCCTTGAATAATCTCGAACTGGACCGGTTGGCCTGCCTTGAGCGTTTTGTAGCCATCCATTTGTATGGCCGAATAATGAGCAAACAGATCTTCATCTCTGCCATCGGCAAGAATAAATCCATAGCCTTTTGCATTATTGAACCACTTGACTTTACCGCTGAGCATAGCCATATCCCTCTGCAAAGGACTCCGTCTGGAGTATCATCCACCTCAATCCGCCTGGCCTAAAAAAATTTTGGTTGACTGCGCGGACCCTTTTTACCCAATGTGGGCTCTATTGTTTGTAACACCGATTAGCTGATAGTCAAGGTCATGCGGCGGTCTATGTGAAAACCGGTCAGGCTGCGACTAAATTTATTCAATCCGCTCTTTACACGAACCTTTCTTTACCATGCATGCAATCAGCAAGATTCGACTAACATTCAATCAGGACGGTCCGCAGTCACACGAGGACGACTCAGCTGGCATTGCGTTGCAGGACGCCAAGCCCACCCTGCAGGCGCCACCGATGTACAAGGTGGTTTTGTTTAACGATGATTACACCCCTATGGATTTCGTCGTCGAGGTTCTTGAGGTGTTTTTCAACCTGAATCGTGAGCTGGCTACCAAGGTCATGCTGGCCGTCCATACAGAGGGGCGGGCAGTATGCGGATTGTTTACCCGCGACATAGCCGAAACCAAGGCAATGCAGGTCAATCAATACGCCCGGGAAAGTCAGCATCCACTACTCTGTGAGATCGAGAAGGACGGTTAAACGCCGGCCACTTGGGTATGAGGTGAAGCTATGTTAAACCGTGAGCTCGAAGTCACCCTCAATCTTGCCTTCAAGGAAGCTCGTTCAAAACGTCATGAGTTCATGACGGTCGAGCATCTCCTGCTGGCTCTATTGGATAATGAGGCTGCAGCCACTGTCTTGCGTGCCTGCGGCGCAAACCTCGATAAGCTCAAGCATGATCTGCAGGAGTTCATCGACTCCACAACCCCACTGATCCCTGTCCATGACGAGGATCGTGAAACCCAGCCGACGCTCGGGTTCCAGCGCGTGTTGCAACGTGCAGTCTTCCATGTGCAGAGTTCCGGCAAACGTGAAGTGACCGGCGCCAACGTACTGGTAGCAATTTTCAGTGAGCAGGAAAGTCAGGCCGTCTTCCTGCTCAAGCAGCAGAGCGTGGCCCGGATTGATGTCGTCAATTACATCGCCCATGGCATCTCCAAGGTTCCAGGGCATGGCGAACACTCTTCTGAAGGTGAGCAGGATATGCAGGACGACGAGGGTGGTGAGGCTTCTTCCTCAGGCAATCCTCTGGATGCCTATGCAAGCAATCTGAACGAACTGGCGCGCCAGGGGCGCATCGATCCATTGGTCGGTCGCGAGAACGAAGTCGAGCGCGTTGCTCAGATTCTCGCCCGTCGTCGCAAGAACAACCCTCTGCTGGTCGGTGAAGCGGGTGTCGGCAAGACTGCCATCGCCGAAGGCCTGGCCAAGCGTATTGTCGACAACCAGGTGCCGGATCTGCTGGCCAGCAGCGTTGTCTACTCCCTTGACCTTGGCGCCTTGCTGGCCGGCACCAAGTATCGCGGCGACTTCGAGAAGCGCTTCAAGGCGCTGCTCAATGAACTTCGCAAACGGCCGCATGCGATCCTGTTCATCGATGAAATTCATACCATCATCGGTGCGGGTGCCGCTTCCGGCGGGGTGATGGATGCTTCCAACCTGCTCAAGCCGCTGCTGTCTTCCGGTGATATCCGTTGCATCGGTTCCACGACCTTTCAGGAATTTCGCGGGATCTTCGAGAAGGATCGTGCCTTGGCGCGTCGCTTCCAGAAGGTTGATGTCTCCGAGCCATCGGTCGAGGACACCATCGGTATTCTCAAGGGGCTCAAAGGCCGCTTCGAGCAGCACCACAGCATCGAGTACAGCGATGAAGCGTTGCGTGCGGCTGCAGAGCTTGCGTCGCGCTACATCAATGACCGGCATATGCCTGACAAGGCGATTGACGTCATCGACGAAGCCGGTGCCTTCCAGCGTCTGCAGCCGGCCGAGCGTCGGGTCAAGTGCATCGATGTGCCACAGGTCGAAGATATCGTCGCGAAAATCGCGCGTATTCCTCCAAAGCACGTCAACAGTTCCGACAAGGAGCTGCTGCGTAACCTGGAGCGCGATCTCAAGCTCACGGTCTTCGGTCAGGATGCAGCCATCGACTCGTTGTCCACGGCCATCAAGCTGTCCCGTGCCGGTCTGAAGTCGCCTGACAAGCCTGTAGGTTCCTTCCTGTTCGCAGGGCCTACCGGTGTCGGCAAGACGGAAGCGGCTCGTCAGCTGGCCAAGGCGCTTGGTGTCGAGCTGATTCGCTTCGACATGTCCGAGTACATGGAGCGTCATACCGTATCGCGTCTGATCGGTGCGCCTCCGGGCTATGTCGGTTTCGATCAGGGCGGTCTGCTGACTGAAGCCATTACCCGTCAGCCGCATTGTGTCTTGCTGCTCGATGAAATCGAGAAGGCGCATCCGGAAGTCTTCAACCTGCTTCTGCAGGTCATGGACCACGGTACGCTGACTGACAACAACGGTCGCAAGGCGGACTTCCGCAATGTGATCGTCATCATGACCACCAACGCCGGTGCCGAGTCGGCAGCGCGGGCTTCGATCGGTTTCACTCATCAGGATCACTCGTCCGATGCAATGGAAGTGATCAAGAAGAGCTTTACGCCGGAGTTCCGCAACCGTCTGGACACCATCATCCAGTTTGGCCGCCTCAGCCACGAAGTCATCAAGAGCGTGGTCGACAAGTTCCTTACCGAACTTCAGGCACAGCTGGAAGACAAGCGTGTACTGCTCGAAGTATCTGACGCGGCCAGAAGCTGGCTGGCGCAGGGTGGCTATGATGCGGCAATGGGTGCTCGCCCGATGGCTCGCCTTATCCAGGACAAGATCAAGCGTCCCCTTGCTGAGGAGATCCTGTTCGGTGAGTTGTCCGAGCATGGTGGCGTTGTGCATATCGATATCAAGGATGGCGAGATCACCTTTGATTTCGAGACAACGGCAGAAATGGCTTGATGGCAGCCCTGCCTGGCACTCGGTAATGAGTGCCAGGCAAGCGAGCAAACAAAAACGCCCGGCATGTGCCGGGCGTTTTCGTCAGTACTAGCTTAACGGGCGCGGTAGGTGATACGCCCTTTGCTCAGGTCATAAGGCGTCAGTTCGACGCGGACCTTGTCACCGGTAAGAATACGGATGTAGTTCTTGCGCATCTTGCCGGAGATATGCGCGGTTACGACGTGCCCGTTTTCCAACTCCACACGAAACATGGTGTTGGGCAGGGTGTCGACGACAGTGCCTTCCATTTCGAAGCTGTCTTCTTTCGACATGCAGTAAAGCCCTCGGTATACAAATGAGTGGCCCGGTGCAAGTGGCGCCAGGCAAAAGCGGCGTGCATTGTGCCCGAAAAAACCTCTTTAAGCCAAGGGCTTCAATACAGAGTGACCCATCTTTGATTGGTCAACAGCTCGATGGGGCGATATTGGGTCTTGTAATTCATCTTTTTACAGTTCTTGATCCAGTATCCCAGGTACACGGCATGCAACTGAAGCCGGGCTGCTTCGGCGATCTGCCACAAGATGGCATAACGCCCAAGGCTGCGCCGTTCTTCATCGGGTTCATAAAAGGTATAGACCGCAGAAAGGCCGTTGGGCAACAGATCGGTCACCGCGACTGCCAGCAGGCGCTGGTCCAGCCGGAACTCGTAAAAGCGCGAGAAGGGCAGGTCACGCACCAGAAAAGTGGAGAACTGGTCGCGACTGGGTGGAAACATGTCGCCATCGGCGTGTCGTTGCTCGATATAGCGCTGATAGAGATCGAAGTGCTCTTCGGTGAAGACTGGCTTGGTGCTGCGTACCTGAAGATCGGTGTTGCGCTTGAGGATGCGTTTTTGCTGCCGGTCGGGTACGAACAGGTTTACCGGGATGCGGGCCGGTACGCAGGCACTGCAATTCTGGCAGTGGGGGCGATAAAGATGGTCGCCACTGCGGCGAAAGCCCATGTCCGACAGGTCGGCATAGACTTGCACGTCCATTGGCTGACTGGGGTCCAGAAACAGCGTGGTCGCCTGCTCTTCGGGCAGGTAACTGCAGGTGTGGGGTTGAGTGGCATAAAACTTAAGCCGCGCCAGCTCTGTCATGATCGCCCCCGTTATCAGAATCCATGGGTAAGAGTGTATGCCAGCCTTTCAAACTCGCCTAGGCAACCAGTCGGCGTTATTCGGCTGATCCAGATGCCGGTGCAGGTAGTCGGCGAATGTCTGGCGCGGGATCGAGCGGGCACCGAAGCTGTGCAGGTGCTGGGTGGGCATCTGGCAATCGATCAATACGAAGCCCCAGGCATCCAGGCGTTCCACCAGTGTGGCGAAGCCGACTTTCGAAGCGTTGTCGGCGCGGCTGAACATGGATTCACCGAAAAACAGCTGCCCCATGGCCAATCCGTACAGGCCGCCCACCAGTCTGTCCTGCTCCCAGACCTCGACGCTGTGTGCATGTCCGCGCCGATGCAGTTCCATATAGGCCTCCTGCATCGAGCGGGTGATCCAGGTTTCGTTGGCGTAGCTGCGAGGTTCGGCGCAGGCCTGTATGACCGCGGCGAAATCCTGATCGAAGGTTACCCGATAACGCTCCTGGCGCATGAGCTTGCCCAGGCTGCGTGACACATGTATCTCGGCGGGCGGCAGAACGGTGCGTGGGTCGGGTGACCACCAGAGAATGGGCTGCCCGTCCTGAAACCATGGAAAGCAGCCATGCCGGTAAGCCTGTACGAGCCGATCGGCGGAGAGGTCGCCGCCCGCGGCCAGCAGGCCGTTGGGTTCGCGCAGGGCTTTTTCCAGTGGAGGGAAAACAAGGCTGTTGCGTTGCAACCAGGTCAGCATGGCATCGGAACTTCGCGGTAGGGGAGGGCGCACCAGTGGTGATTTGCAACTCTGTACGATAAACGCGGTCACAACCGGTCGCCATTATGGTGTGTGTCGCAAGGTTTCGGTAGTACAGGCAAGGATGATAGCCCGATAGTCTGCGTTCTTGTGTCTCGCTGATAGAATCATGTCATAAGCCTTTGTCACAAAAGAGAATGCATGCTCAAATTGAATGTCATGAGAAAGGCTATGGCACGTTGCGGTCAGTCTCTGTATGAAAACGGTGAACATTGGGCGTTAAAAGCCGTTGTGAAGAGCTTTCCTACAGACCTTGGGCCCTACAAAGCCGTACAATGCCGACTTTGCGCGTTATCATTCAGGTCATCTGTTCTGCGGGTGTTTCAGAGGTTCGCGATCCCGTTTTCGGCTGGAAGCGGTCGATACCGTTCAGCAGCCGTTCATAGTCAATCAACGAGATGTTCGCGCTTGAGCGCAGGAAATAAAGCGTTTTGAAAAAATCCACCACAGCACCCAGCTCTGTTCCGCTCTGGCGGCAGCAACTGCATTATCGGCTCAAGGAAGGTGCACTGATTGCCTTCGGTGCCTTGTGCCTGTACCTGATGATGGCCCTGTTGACCTACGATCAGAGCGATCCGGGCTGGAGCCATACCAGCAGCTCCGCGCAAGTCCAGAACGCCGCGGGCCGTGCGGGTGCCTTCTGTGCCGACATCCTGTTCATGGTCGTGGGCTATTTCGCCTACATTTTCCCGTTATTGCTGGCCATCAAGGCCTGGCAGGTCTTCAGTCAGCGTCACGAGCCGTGGCAGTGGAGCGGCTGGCTGTTCTCCTGGCGCCTGATCGGCCTGGTATTCCTGATTCTGGCGGGTGCCGCGCTGGCGCACATCCACTTCCATTTCGCGGCGGGCTTTCCGGGCTCGGCGGGCGGTGTGCTGGGTGAAGTGCTTGGCGATCTGGCCAAGAAAGCCCTCAACATCCAGGGCAGCACATTGCTGTTCATTGCCTTGTTCCTGTTCGGCCTGACGGTATTCACCGATCTGTCCTGGTTCAAGGTCATGGATGTGACCGGCAAGATCACCCTCGACCTGTTCGAGCTCATCCAGGGTGCCGCCAACCGCTGGTGGGTCGCTCGTACCGAGCGTAAGCAGATGGTCGCGCAGTTGCGCGAGGTCGACATGCGTGTCGACGAAGTGGTGGCCCCGGTCGTTCCCGATCGCCGTGAGCAGGTCAAGGCCCGTGAGCGTCTGATCGAGCGCGAGGAGTCCCTGAGCAAGCACATGACCGAGCGCGAGAAACACGTGCCGGCGGTCATCGCTCCGGCACCTGCCAAGGCGCCCGAGCCGAGCAAGCGTGTCCAGAAAGAGAAGCAGGTGCCGTTGTTCGTCGACAGCGCCATCGAAGGCACCTTGCCGCCTATCTCGATTCTCGACCCTGCCGAAAAGAAAAAGCTCAACTATTCGCCCGAGTCACTGGCGGCCGTGGGGCATCTGCTGGAAATCAAGCTCAAGGAGTTCGGCGTCGAGGTATCGGTGGACTCCATCCATCCGGGGCCGGTGATTACCCGCTACGAAATCCAGCCTGCCGCAGGGGTCAAGGTCAGCCGTATTGCCAACCTTGCCAAGGACCTTGCCCGCTCCCTGGCCGTGACCAGCGTCCGGGTGGTCGAGGTGATCCCCGGCAAGACCACCGTCGGTATCGAGATCCCCAACGAAGACCGGCAGATCGTGCGGTTTTCCGAGGTCCTGTCCTCGCCCGAATACGACAATGCCAAGTCGCCGGTCACCCTGGCGCTGGGGCATGACATCGGTGGCCGTCCGGTCATTACCGATCTGGCCAAGATGCCTCACCTGCTGGTGGCCGGTACGACCGGTTCCGGTAAGTCCGTGGGCGTCAACGCCATGATCCTGTCGATCCTGTTCAAGTCTGGCCCGGAAGACGCCAAGCTGATCATGATCGACCCTAAAATGCTTGAATTGTCGATCTACGAAGGCATTCCGCACCTGCTGTGTCCGGTGGTGACCGACATGAAGGACGCCGCCAACGCCCTGCGCTGGAGCGTTGCCGAAATGGAGCGCCGCTACAAGCTGATGGCGGCCATGGGCGTGCGTAACCTTGCCGGTTTCAACCGCAAGATCAAGGACGCCGAGGAGGAGGGCAACCCGATCTCCGACCCGATGTATCGTCGTGAAAGCATCCATGACGAAGCACCGTTGCTCACGACCTTGCCGACCATCGTGGTGGTGGTCGACGAGTTCGCCGACATGATGATGATTGTCGGCAAGAAGGTTGAAGAACTCATCGCCCGTATCGCACAAAAAGCCCGGGCAGCCGGTATTCACCTGATCCTGGCAACCCAGCGTCCGTCGGTGGACGTCATCACCGGTCTGATCAAGGCCAACATCCCGACGCGCATGGCATTCCAGGTATCGAGCAAGATCGACTCGCGGACCATCATCGACCAGGGTGGTGCCGAGCAACTGCTGGGCCATGGTGACATGCTGTACATGCCGCCGGGTACCAGCCTGCCGATTCGTGTGCATGGCGCATTCGTATCCGACGATGAAGTCCACCGCGTGGTGGAAGCCTGGAAAATGCGTGGTACGCCAAACTACAACGACGATATTCTTGCAGGCGTCGAAGAGGCTGGCAGCGGTTTCGATGGTGGCAGTGGCGAAGGCGGTGAAGACAGCGAGAGCGATGCCTTGTATGACGAGGCGGTGAAGTTCGTTCTTGAAAGCCGTCGTGCATCGATTTCAGCTGTGCAGCGCAAACTCAAGATCGGCTACAACCGTGCTGCGCGTATGATCGAGGCGATGGAAATGGCAGGTGTCGTGACGGCCATGAATACCAATGGCTCGCGTGAAGTCATTGCCCCCGGCCCGATGCGCGACTGATTTAATCCCATAGCGCAGATAGCGTGCCAGACACGCTGTCTGCGCTTCATGAATCCAATGAGGAATCCCATGCGTCTTATCCGCATGTTATTGGCAACTGCACTGACTTTCTCCGCGATCCCGGCCCATGCCGACAGCAAGGACGTGGCGCGCCTGACCCAGTTGCTGGAAAAGTCCCAGACCCTGACTGCCCGCTTTTCCCAGCTGACGCTCGATGGCAGCGGTACGCAACTGCAGGAAACCTCGGGTGAAATGGCCCTGCAGCGTCCAGGCCTGTTCAACTGGCACACCGATGCGCCTCAGGAGCAGTTGATGGTCTCCGACGGCAAGAAGGTTTCCCTCTGGGACCCGGATCTGCAACAGGTCACCATCAAGACCCTGGATCAGCGCCTGACCCAGACGCCGGCCCTGCTGCTGTCCGGTGACGTGTCGAAGATCAGCGAGAGCTTTGATATCACTGCCAAGGAAGCGGGTGGCGTGATCGACTTCGTGCTCAAGCCCAAGACCAAGGACACACTGTTCGATAACCTGCGTCTGTCCTTTCGCAATGGCATCATCAACGACATGCAGTTGATCGACAGCGTCGGCCAGCGCACCAATATCCTGTTCACTGGCGTCAAGGCGAACGAGCCGATCGCGGCCAGCAAGTTCAAGTTCGACATTCCCAAAGGTGCCGATGTCATCCAGGAATAAAGGGGCTTAACCTCAGATCATGGACCTGTTTCGTAGCGAACCGATAGCTCAGCCACTGGCTGCACGTCTGCGTGCGACCAATCTGGACGAATATGTCGGTCAGGAGCACCTGCTCGCTCACGGCAAGCCTCTGCGTGAGGCGCTGGAGCAGGGCGCTCTGCACTCCATGATCTTCTGGGGGCCGCCGGGTGTCGGTAAAACCACCCTGGCGCAACTGCTGGCCAAGGTGTCCGACGCGCATTTTGAAACCGTCTCTGCAGTGCTGGCCGGGGTCAAGGAGATTCGTCAGGCCGTCGAAGTGGCCAAGCAGCAGGCCGGGCAATACGGCCGTCGCACCATCCTGTTTGTCGATGAGGTTCACCGTTTCAACAAGTCGCAGCAGGATGCCTTTCTGCCCTATGTTGAAGATGGCACCCTGATCTTTATCGGCGCGACCACTGAAAACCCTTCATTCGAACTGAACAACGCCTTGCTCTCCCGGGCGCGGGTCTATGTGCTCAAGAGCCTCGACGAAGCCGCCTTGCGCAAGCTGGTGCATCGGGCCTTGAACGAAGAGCGTGGCCTGGGCAAGCATCGGTTGAGCCTGAGCAATGAAGGCTTCGAGCTGTTGATGGCCGCGGCTGACGGTGACGGTCGGCGCATGCTCAACTTGCTGGAAAACGCCTCCGATCTGGCCGAAGACGGCTCGCAGATCAGTGTCGATCTGCTGCAAAGCCTGCTCGGCGACAGCCGTCGTCGTTTCGACAAGGGCGGTGAAGCGTTTTACGACCAGATATCTGCGCTGCACAAATCCATTCGTGGCTCCAACCCCGATGCAGCCTTGTACTGGTTTGCACGGATGATCGATGGTGGCTGCGATCCGCTGTATCTGGCGCGTCGCGTGGTACGCATGGCCAGCGAGGATATCGGCAACGCCGACCCTCGCGCCTTGCCACTGTGCATGTCCGCCTGGGATGTGCAGGAGCGGCTTGGCAGCCCCGAAGGCGAGCTGGCAGTGGCGCAGGCCATCGTCTATCTGGCCTGCGCGCCCAAGAGCAATGCGGTTTACATGGGGTTCAAGGCAGCGATGCGCGAAGCTACCGAGCATGGTTCGCTGGAAGTCCCGCTGCATTTGCGCAACGCGCCGACCAAACTCATGAAACAACTGGGTTATGGCGAAGAATACCGCTATGCCCACGACGAACCCGATGCCTACGCGGCCGGTGAAGACTACTTCCCTGAAGAGCTGGAACCACGCGAGTATTACAAACCGGTACCCCGTGGCCTGGAGCTTAAAATCGGCGAAAAGCTCAAACATCTGGCTTCGTTGGACGCCGCCAGCCCTCGTCAGCGGAGAAAGTAGTGATTCAGACGATTCTTGCGGTGTCCGTAGCCGGTATCGCTGGTACATTATTGCGCTTTGCTGCCGGAACCTGGGTAAGTGCCAACTGGCCGCGGCATTTCTATACGGCCACTCTGGCGGTGAATATCGTCGGGTGTCTGATAATCGGTGTGCTGTACGGCCTGTTTCTGATTCGCCCGGAAGTGCCCATCGAGGTTCGTGCCGGCTTGATTGTCGGCTTTGTAGGCGGTCTGACGACCTTTTCATCCTTTTCACTGGATACGCTGCGCCTGCTGGAAAGCGGGCAAGTACCGATGGCCCTGGGCTATGCGGGTATCAGCGTGTTCGGCGGGCTGCTCGCAACCTGGGTTGGCCTGTCCCTGACCAGACTTTGATAGACGAGAGAACGATATGCTCGATTCCAAACTGTTACGTACCCAACTTCAGGACGTAGCGGATCGCCTGGCTTCCCGTGGCTTCACACTGGACGTAGCGCGCATCGAATCGCTGGAAAACCAGCGCAAGACGGTACAGACCCGCACCGAGCAGTTGCAGGCCGAGCGTAATGCCCGTTCCAAATCCATTGGTCAGGCCAAGCAGCGCGGCGAAGACATCGCGCCCTTGATGGCGGATATCGACCGCATGGCCGAAGAGCTCAACAGCGGCAAGAAAGAGCTGGACGGCATTCAGTCCGAACTGGACGCCATGCTGCTGAGCATGCCGAACCTGCCTCACGAGTCCGTGCCGGTGGGCGCTGACGAAGACGAGAACGTCGAAGTGCGTACCTGGGGCACGCCTGCTTCGTTCGATTTCACCGTTCAGGACCACGTTGCCCTGGGCGAGAAGTACGGCTGGCTGGACTTCGAAACCGCCGCCAAGCTGTCCGGCGCACGCTTTGCCCTGCTGCGCGGGCCAATCGCCCGTCTGCATCGCGCTCTGGCGCAGTTCATGATCAACCTGCACATCAACGAGCACGGCTACGAAGAGGCCTATACGCCTTATCTGGTCCAGGCACCTGCCTTGCAGGGCACCGGTCAGTTGCCGAAGTTCGAGGAAGACCTGTTCAAGATCTCCCGCGACGGTGAAGCGGATCTGTACCTGATCCCGACGGCAGAAGTGTCGCTGACCAACATCGTTTCCGGCGAAATCCTCGACCCGAAACAACTGCCTCTGAAATTCGTTGCCCACACGCCATGCTTCCGCAGTGAAGCCGGTGCTTCGGGTCGCGATACCCGCGGCATGATCCGTCAGCACCAGTTCGACAAGGTCGAGATGGTTCAGATCGTGGCTCCCGACCAGTCCATGGAAGCCCTGGAAGGTCTGACCGCCAATGCCGAGCGCGTTCTGCAACTGCTGGAACTGCCTTATCGCGTACTGGCTCTGTGCACGGGCGACATGGGCTTCAGCGCCGTCAAGACCTACGACCTTGAAGTCTGGATTCCGAGCCAGGCCAAGTATCGCGAGATTTCGTCGTGCTCCAACTGTGGCGACTTCCAGGCGCGTCGCATGCAGGCCCGCTGGCGCAACCCGGAAACCGGCAAGCCGGAACTGGTCCATACCCTGAACGGCTCGGGTCTGGCTGTAGGTCGCACTCTGGTCGCGGTGCTGGAAAACTACCAGCAGGCTGACGGTTCGATCCGTGTGCCTGAAGTGCTCAAGCCTTACATGGGCGGCCTCGAGGTCATCGGTTAAATGGAATTCCTGCCGCTGTTCCACAATCTGCGTGGCAGTTGGGTGCTGGTCGTCGGTGGTGGCGAGATTGCCTTGCGCAAGTCTCGCCTGCTGGCTGAGGCCGGTGCGTTGCTGCGGGTGGTCGCGCCCGACATCGAAGAACAACTGCGCGAGCTGGTCGAGCGCAGCGGTGGCGAATTGATCCTTCGCGGTTACAGCGAAAGCGATCTGGACGGCTGCGTATTGGTCATTGCCGCCACCGACGATGAACCGCTCAATGCCCAGGTGTCCCAGGATGCCAGACAGCGTTGTGTTCCCGTCAATGTGGTGGATGCGCCAGCCCTGTGTACGGTCATCTTCCCGGCCATTGTCGACCGTTCACCGCTGGTGATTGCGGTTTCCAGTGGCGGTGATGCACCGGTGCTGGCGCGTCTGATCCGCGCCAAGCTGGAAACCTGGATACCTTCTACCTATGGCCAGTTGGCCGGGCTTGCGGCGCGCTTTCGCCATCAGGTCAAAGGACTGTTTCCCGATGTGCAACGGCGTCGGGCTTTCTGGGAAGACGTTTTTCAGGGGCCTATCGCCGACAGGCAACTGGCCGGGCAGGGTAGCGAAGCCGAGCGGCTGCTGATTGCCAAGATCGCAGGCGATGCGCCCAAGGCGCAGGGTGAGGTCTATCTGGTGGGTGCCGGGCCCGGTGATCCGGACCTGCTGACCTTCCGTGCCTTGCGTCTGATGCAACAGGCCGATGTCGTGCTGTATGACCGTCTGGTGGCTCCTGCGATTCTTGACCTCTGCCGACGTGACGCCGAGCGTGTCTATGTGGGCAAGCGTCGCGCCGAGCACGCACTGCCTCAGGATCAGATCAACCAGCAACTGGTTGCCCTGGCCAAAGAGGGCAAACGCGTTGTACGTCTGAAGGGCGGTGATCCGTTCATCTTCGGTCGGGGTGGCGAAGAGATCGAAGAGCTGGCCTCCCATGGCATTCCGTTTCAGGTCGTACCGGGCATTACAGCGGCCAGTGGTTGTGCGGCGTATGCCGGGATTCCACTGACCCATCGCGATTATGCCCAGTCGGTGCGATTCATTACCGGGCATCTGAAGGATGGCACCAGCAATCTGCCTTGGGACGATCTGGTTTCGCCTGCGCAAACTCTGGTGTTCTACATGGGCCTGATCGGCTTGCCGATCATCTGTGAACAGTTGATCAAGCATGGTCGGTCGGCGGACACACCGGCTGCATTGATCCAGCAGGGCACGACTTCCAGCCAGCGTGTCTTCACGGGCACCCTGGCCAACCTGCCTCAGTTGGTGGCCGAGCATGAAGTTCATGCTCCGACACTGGTGATCGTTGGCGAAGTGGTCGTGTTGCGCGAAAAGCTGGCCTGGTTCGAAGGCGCACAAGCCAGCGTCTGATACCTCGGATAGTCCATGTGGGAGGCAGTTTTAAGCTGCCTCCTGCAGGTTTCTGTGCCTTAACTGATAGGCATTGCCTCGTAGATTCCCTTGCCCGGCAAACGCTCGCGGTCATGGCCGGCTTCCAGATTCAATGCCGGACCTTTCGGGACGATGCCTGTCGGATTGATGGTGCGATGGCTGGCGTAGTAATGGCCTTTGATGTGCTTCAGGTCGACGGTTTCGGCAATCCCGGGCCATTGATACAGCTCGCGTAGCCAGTTGCTCAGGTTGGGGTAGTCGGCAATACGCCGCAGGTTGCACTTGAAGTGGCTGTAATAAACCGCATCGAAACGCACGATGGTGGTGAAGAGCCGAATATCGGCTTCGGTCAGGTATTCACCCGTCAGATAGCGATTTTCTCCCAGCAGTTTCTCCAGCACATCCAGTTCGGTGAACAAGGCATCGAAGGCTTCTTCGTAGGCACCTTGAGAGGTGGCAAAGCCTGCCCGGTACACACCGTTATTGACGGTGGGGTAAATCTGCTCGTTAAGCGTATCGATTCTGGCTTGCAGGGCGCTCGGGTATAGATCCAGTCGGTTGCCGGTCAGCCCGTCGAATGCCGAGTTGAACATGCGGATGATTTCCGCCGACTCGTTGCTGACGATACGCTGCTGCTGTTTGTCCCATAGCACGGGCACCGTAACGCGTCCGGTGTAATTGGCATCGTCTGCGGTGTAGCGCTGATGGAGAAACTGCAGATTGTCGAGTGAATCGCCTGTCGAGCCGGTTTTGGGGTCGAAGGTCCAGCCGTTTTCCAGCATCAGCCAACTGACTACCGAGACATCGATCAGATTTTCCAGACCCTTGAGCTTGCGCAGGATCAGCGTCCGGTGAGCCCAGGGGCAGGCCAGGGATACATATAAATGGTAACGACCCGCCTGGGCTGCAAAGCCGCCTTCACCGCTCGGGCCGGCTTTGCCACTGGCCGTGACCCAGTTGCGACGCTGGGCATTCTCTCGCTGGAATGCCCCGTCCTTGCTGCTTTCGTACCACTGGTCATGCCAGCGTCCTTCGATGAGAAGGCCCATGTCTGACTCCAATCTGTAAATGAATATAGGTTGTGAGTCAGTCTAATCGGGTTGGTTCGACAGAAAAGCGCAAACAATGGCCTTTCATGATCGAGTAAATCGATAGATTACAAAGCCTTGTCTCTCCGATCCCAGAAGTCCCGGGCTTGCTCAAAGGCTTGTTCGCGCGGGACACCGAGCCCGCGCAATGCCAGAGCAATGGTGGAAATCAGAGCGAGTTGCGGATAGCTGTCCTCTGTTTCGCCGCGCCACAATGCCACCAGTTGCTGCGGGTCCAGGGTTGCGGGTTTGACGTGACGTCTTGGTGAGAGTGCAGGCCATTCCTCGTCCCAGGCCTGCCCGTTGCGGGTGCCATACAAGTGGCTGATGGTGTCGGGATTGATCTCGATTTCGCCGCCATCGCCCTTGATGACAATGGCATTGTCGCCCAGCAGCGTGCTGGCTTCGCGATGCACGCTCTGATAGCCGGGATGAAAGATGCTTTGCAGGCCGCAACGGGCATTCAGCGGGTTGAGCACTCTGGCCAGCGAGTGAATCGGCGAACGCAGGCCCAGGGTGTTGCGCAGGTCGATCATGCGCTGCAACTGTGGCGCCCAGTCACCCAGCGGAATGAATGCCAGGTTGTGTTGCTGCAGAGCACCTTCCACCGCCTGCCAGTTGCGGCAGAGCGGGATATCCAGCAGACCGAGTAATTGCTCCGTATACAGCCGCCCGGCGGTATGTGCGCCACCGCCGTGCAACAGTACCTTGATGCCGTTCTGCGCCAGGCACTTGGCGGCCAGCAGATACCAGGGCAGATGGCGCTTCTTACCGGCGTAAGTCGGCCAGTCGATATCCACTTGCATGGGCGGTGCTGTCAGGCGTTCGCGGACCGCTTCGGTGAAGCCCGCCAGTTCTTCCGGGCTTTCTTCCTTGTGGCGCAATAGCATCAGAAAGGCACCGAGTTGCGTGTCCTCGACCTTTTCATCGAGCAGCATGCCCATGGCTTCGCGGGCTTCTTCGCGAGTCAGGTTGCGGGCACCGCGCTTGCCCTTGCCCAGAATGCGGACGAACTGGGCAAAAGGATGCTCGGCAGGTGTTTCGGTGACAAGGGGAGCGTAATCGTTCATATGCAATTGGTCGGCTTCGGCAGGCCCGCCAGCTTGGCGGCCAGTTTGGCGGGAGTGCCATTGAACAGGCGGTTTAGATGCATGCTGTTGCCTTTTTCCGGCCCCAGCTTGAGCGCCGTGTATTTGATCAGGGGGCGCGTGGCGGGCGAGAGCTGAAACTCCCCGTAGAAATTACGCAGCAGCTCCAGGATTTCCACATGCTCGGGACTCAGGGCAATACCTTCCTCGCCAGCCAGTGCATGGGCAACTTCCAAGGACCAGTCGTTCAGGTCCTGTAGAAAACCATCCTTATCCAGGGCAATGCTGCGCTCGGCCACGATCAACTGTTTCATAGCCACGTATTGACCTTGTCGAAGCGGATCGAGAGTTCGACGAAGCCGGGATAATCCACACCCGTCGCCCCTTCGGGCAACTGCAGATTGCGGGCTTTCATATCTTCGTCGAGTGCGAACAGCTTGAGGGCAGGCAACTGTTTTTCCAGCACCAGTCGCGGGGCGCTGGAGGGCATCAGTGCGTAAGTCGCATCGCCGCAGAGCAGAAGGCCGTCATCCGGCCCGAGCAGGCTCAGGCAGCTTTCCAGACGCGTATCGGCAAAGGGCGAGTGAGAAAGAACGTGCAAGGTAGCCATCAGATCGTTATCACTTGGTCGTAGCGGTCAATAAGGGCCGATAGCTCGGCTCTTGCCGACAGATGATGGATGTCGGCATCCAGTGCGTCATGGGCAATGCCGCGTGCTGCCAGGCTCTGGCCGCAGGCATAGACTTCTTCCACGCCAAACATCGACAGCGCTTTGAGGTTGGCGGTCAGGTCTTTCTGCTGCAGGGCCGAGGCGTTCTGCTCTGGCAGTAACTGAAATACGCCGTCGTCCATGAACAACAGACCAACCGGCAAATCATAGGCGCCGCCCGCCAGCACGATATCCAGCGCTTCGCGGGCGCTTGGGCCTGCCCAGGGCGCCTGGCGGCTGATGATCAACAGTGACTTGGTCATTTCAAGGCCCTCCGAAACAGATCAGTCGATCCGCCGATTGCACGGCATCGTGCAACTGGCCCAGCCCGGACAATTCCCAAGGCTCAAGGAGGTTGGCGGACGGGCGCTGATAACGTTCGGCTTCCTCTGCATTCAGCACGCCGCGACGCAGAGCTGCAGCGATGCAGACCACGCCATCCAGCTGATGCGCGGTGATGAAGTCTCGCCATTGTTTGGGCAGATCCTGCTCATCCTGTGGCGACACGACATTGGCCGAAGCACTGTGGACGCCATCCTGATAAAAGAACAGACGCACAATCTCATGGCCGCCTGCCAACACCGCTTCTGCAAATTGCAGGGCGCGTCGGGAAGAGGGCGCATGGGCCGCGGAAAAAAGGGATATGGCGAATTTCATTGTCGGCTCTGTCGGCGGAACATGCGCAATGATAAAGAATTCACGGGCGCTGGACAGCAAAAAGCCCGCAAAGGCGGGCTTTTTGTTGACGCCGTATGGCTATCAGTCGTCGCGGCTCATGATGCCGAAGATCTGCAACAGGCTGACGAACAGGTTGTAGATCGATACATACAGGCTGACAGTCGCCATGATGTAGTTGCGCTCGCCGCCATGGATGATGGCGCTGGTCTGGAACAGAATGCAGACCGAGGAGAACAGCACGAAACCTGCGCTGATCGCCAGTTGCAGGCCGCTGATCTCGAAGAACAGGCTGGCCAGTACGGCACCCATCAGAACGAAGAAGCCGGCAGTGATGAAGCCACCCAGAAAGCTCATGTCCTTGCGGGTCATCAATACGTAGGCCGACAGACCACCGAACACCAGAGCGGTCATCGCGAACGCCGAGCTGACAACTTCAGCGCCGCCCGACATGCCCAGGTAGCGGTTGAGGATCGGGCCCAGCAGGAAACCCATGAAGCCGGTCAGGGCGAACGTCGAAACCAGACCCCACACCGAGTCACGCAGCTTGTTGGTGAGGAAGAACAGGCCATAGAAGCCGATCAGCACCACGAAAATGTTCGGGTAGCCGACGCGCATCTGCTGGGCTACGAATGCCATGACGCCGCTGAAAGCCAGGGTCAGAGCGAGAAGGCCGTAAGTGTTGCGCAGGACACGACTAACCTCTAGCTGGTCGGCCTGCATGCCGGTTTTAAGGGCGTAATCCTGTTCGCGCATTGCGAAACTCCTTGCTGTTGAAATGTTGAGTTGCAAAGATCATAACAGAGGCGCTGCAAGTGGCCACCCAGAGAGTTTGACAGCTTGTTTCATTCCGGTATTATGGCGCCCGCAACGCAAGTGGAAGTATGGCCGAGTGGTTTAAGGCAGCAGTCTTGAAAACTGCCGACTGTAACAGGTCCTAGAGTTCGAATCTCTATGCTTCCGCCATATTCGAGACGTAAAAGCCCTGATTATTCAGGGCTTTTACGTTTCTGGCGTTCGCGAAAAAGCCCCTGACGCACCTCCACCCAAGCCAGCGACCTTTCCAGCTCAACCTCGGCCATGCCAATCAAATGCACCACCGAAAACGCCAGGTCGCGTTTCGGGCCGTTGAGGCTGTCTTTGGTTTCGTAAGCGGTGGCTGCACGCTCAACCTTTGTCCGATGAGATGGAGTTCCAGATGGCTGACACCTACAGTGCCCACGATCATGCCAATAATAATCAGGCAGAAATTCTGGTCAGTAGCGAGTGCGCATGCTTTGGCTGTTATGCGGTTTTACCTGCGTCAGACGTCACACGATGGACGGACTTAACGGCATGGTGCCCTAAATGTGAGCTGGGTCTGGTCTTTGGAGAGAGAAATGGGCTTGACGAGGGCACGGTTTTTTTTCAATATATTTGCTCGCCATTGACGGTGGCCTTCAGCCCTAGCTCGGAAAAGCCTCTGCACCGTCGTTACACCCTTTCTTAATTTGCCACCTTGAATGGTCAACCGATACTAGGGCTTAGCGTTGATCGTGAGAGGCTAGGCTATGAAATTTCCTCAAACCCCTTCGCTTTCTGCATTCAAGTCAGATGCTACGGTTCTGCTCCGGGATCTCCGTGATGGTTGCCCTTCGGCATTTGATAGGGCTATCCGGGCTCAGCTAATTAGCCCAGGGCCGGCCAGCCGTGCGATTTGTTTGCGTATTCTCGCCAAAGAATATGGTATGCAATACCGAGAAATAACTGCCTATGATCAGATGATTTCTCGATATGCCGATCACTGCTACTCGCAAGGTTTTTGGCGCAAGCCCTATGTGGGAGAGTTTCGGCGGGCGCGATTCTTGTTGCAGTTTGATGCGCTCGTTGAATGTTTGCGTGACCAAGTGCCTCTTGCTGTCGCTGCAGACAAGCGAGGGGTGGACTTTGCAGGTTTTCATTTCAGCTCGTTGTTGTTCGCTAGGATCAATCGGGTTCTGAAACGTAAAAACGTCCCCGATTACAGCTATCTTCAGGCCCCGGATAGTTTGGTGCACTACGACTGGTTCCATGATGTTAAGAAGGCAAGTCATGCAAACTTCAGTAATGCCAAGTTTTATACGATCACTGCAGATCCTGTAGTTCAGCCTGGTGCCTACGGTTGGCGGACTGACTTCAGTTATACCGATTTGAGAGGTGTTGATCTTCGCGGAGCTTATCTTCGAGGTGCTTGCTTCTTGGGGGCCAAAGTTGACGGAGCTGATCTACGCAACGCGAATATCAACGATTGCATTTTCACTGGCGCAATCGGTGCTTTTGTGAGCGGAGATATTCTTTATCACAACTGGGACGTAGGCCCAAAAGGTGTTGTCCCGTGGCTGCCAGATGACGAAAATTACTTAGACATCTAGTTCTTGAACGCGCCCGGAGTCAGATTCGGGCGTATCCATGAGAGGGCTAGTAGTACGGCATAGAAGTCGCGTATCAGTTGTCTAGGCCCAAGGCTAATGTGGTGTTTCAGAAATACCCCTGAAAATCTGGGCTAGGCTCTGTAGAAACTCACTCACCAGGGATATCGACATAGGCCGACCAGCAACTGTCATTACTCTTTCCGAAACTGAAAAGTCGTAGCTGCTACGTCAGATCAAACTCTGCAACGGCGCTCAAGACGCTCGCCTACGCGCGAATATAATCCTCGCCTGTGCGGCACGGCAACGCTTGGATTCGTCACGTTGGTGCCAGCGTTTCTCTAAATTGGGGCTGCTAGGCCTGAACGATGAACCGCGCTCTGGTCGGCCACGCACGATTTCGGACGAGCAAGTTCAGCAAGTGGTAAACCAGGTTCTGAAAGGTGAGCCTGACGAATCCAGTCACTGGAATGCGCGGCGGATGAGTCATGCGACGGGACTATACCCTGCGAGCGTGATGCGTATTTGGCACGCGTTCGGGATCAAGCCGCACTTGGAAAAGATCTTCAAGCTTTACACTGATTCGTTGCAATATCTGAGTCACGCGATCAAGACACTGACATCGACTCGATCTTTGGGTAATTCTTTAGAAGCTTGCTCTGCAAGGAGAGTAGCCACATTGAGCCGTATGGACGCAGTACTGTCATTTTGATAGCTTGTGTGAGCAGCTTTTGATATCGATAAAACACTTCCTGCGAGTCACTGGTGACGGTAGGCATTGTTAGGTATCCCCCAAACCCATGCAGGACGGAAGAAATCCAAGGATAGTGATGACAAAAGTACAAAAAACACTGTGGGTTACTGGTGTCCAACCAATTGAAGTCAATGGTAGCCGGTACATACCTACTACGCTCAGATATGGTAAGGATGGTGAGATATCGTTCGGATTGCCTGCTTCCAAGGTAACCTCCGGAATACTAAATAATAACTTCAAGATAGACCTAGGTGATATTTCACCAGGGTCACCTAGTCGAAAGCTGTTCCCGACAGAGTCTGGTGTAGAGAAAAGCGCCTATGAGTTAAGCAAGGACTTCATCGAAGGCTCACTAACAGCCATTGAGCGAGAGTTAAACCCAAACAACAGCCCAAAAATCTCCGCAAAGATAATCGTCGCAGAGCCTTTGAACTTTCAGTTGCAAGAAAACTATAAGGCATGGGTTCAGAATTATAGAGGCAACATACGAAGAATTTTGAGTAGGTATGAAGAAGTAGAATTTCTCCCCGAGCCTTTTGCCGTTTACCAATATTACCGATATGGGCAACGGATTCCACACCTCCAAGAAAACGCTAAACATATTGCCTTGGTTTTAGACTTTGGAGGAGGCACCTTCGATGGATGCATCATTGAGTCGACAAACAAAGGTGATATAAGCTTATCGGGCAAGCACTCGAAACCTCTCGGAGCTGATTCAGTTCCAAAGGGTGGGTTTTATATAAATCAATGCCTCGCCGAGTACCTGATAAAAAGAAATATTGACCCTCGCACCAAAGCCGACGCCGAAAGCTGTATAAAAAATCATCAGCGAATCAGGTCCGGCGAACTTCAAATCGAAAGTTTAAGTCCAAAAAAACAGACATTCATAAAAAATTTCAGGCGACTCATTCAAGAGTGCGAGCAGTATAAAATAGACCTTGTTTTTTCGATTAAAAACTGGAGTCTGAATAGCGAGGCCTATGAAAGAATAAGTATAAGTCTACCAAAAGATCCTTTTGCTGAAGATCCATGGATTCAAGATGAGTTGTTCGGGCACCAGTTGCGGAATATCTTTGTTGAAAAGATATGGAATCAACATCTACACAAAGTAATAAGAAAAGTTTTCAAAGCCGCAGAGCCAGAGTTGGTTGGCAAAGAGATTACAACCACGCTGATTTCGGGCGGTTCCTCGAATATCAGATGGTTGCTCGAACTCCTCATCCGTGATTTTGAAAGCGAGCTCTCAGGAGCGGAGCCTATTCCAATCAGCCAATCATTTCAAGAAGTAGTCGCAACCGGCTTGGCTATCGAGTGCGCCCGGCGTTATTACGAAGATGAATCCGAGTTTGTTGGCGTAACGTATAATCCGATTCGACTAAAACTTAATCCAGATGGCAAAGGGTTCGAAGATAAAAAAATTTTTCAGTCTGTGGGTGATAAAGTAGATATGAAAGGTGCTAAGCCGATGGATCTAATGCCCTCTGCGCTAGCACTTAACAATTTCATAAATCAGCCTCTACAGTGGAAAATCAGATTAAACAGCCCTCCCAAGAATCATCTGAGTTATATTTTTTCAAAACCATCCGAATCTGGAGAGGACGATGTATACAATGTGGAATCTCAGATTATTCACACAAGAGACAATAAACATTTTGATTCATCACTGACGGTTCAGCTTACCGTGAGTGAGGATGGGACAGCAAAGCCAACATTTATTTACAAGCAACCTAATCCCGATTATGGGGTGGAGGGGAATATTGTTGAGGGCAAGGCTTTTGCTATTGATATGACAGCACCCACCAATAGATCTGGTTCCAGTTCAAACTATATAGGGTACGACTTTGGAACTAGCTGCTCTGCCATATGCATGATCACGGAAGATCAAGTAAAAGTCACAAAATTTAGAGCTGCAAGATCAAGCTGGCTTGGACTTAGCGACTCCCTTTCTCTGCTTCCATATCCGATCGCCTACCCTCTTAGAAAGTATCTAGATGTGAAAAATTCTAATCAGTCCACATCGGTAGCTCGAGAAGCATTTGAAGCTGGATTAGCATTTCTAGCATACTGTACCGCAGCAGAATCATTGGCAGCGGCACCATCAGAGAAATTCTTAAAAAGCTTTCAGCATCGTTCAATGGGACCGTTGAAAGATCTTCTTGAAAGGTCCCTAGAACATGGAGGTAGCAGCCTATCGTTTTGCGCGGAATTGCTAAAAAATTTCCCGAAGCACCTTGAGCATTTTAACAAAGCGATATTGGACTTCACCCAACACAAGCACGAAAAATTAGCTGACGATGCTTTTGATAGTCATAGTCATTTAGTATTAATGGTTAACCTATGCCTAGATGTGGTTAGAGGCAAAAAGTTTGGCTATGTATCCGAGACTAGACCCACACCATTTAAAATGGGTACACACCAAGGGCTTTTCAAAGTTGCGAATGACATCCAACCCTTTATTGAAACAGTTGGATTCAGCTCAAAAACTCAACTGGCACGGGAGTTTCCAATTCTCTTAGATCCCGAGTCTGAAACTGGACTATCATTATTTCCATTCATTTTTTGGAGTGCAGACTCTGAAATTCCTTCAGGATTCGAATGCTTCTGGCTCGACAAACCTGCCGACAAACACAGTGAATGTGGGTTTGTAAAACCTTGCAGTAGAAAAAAAGAAATATTAGCATCCGCGATCAACCCTGATCTGGGCGACGCCATTGATGACATGATCAAAAATGGCCGTCTGCAGATAGGAAAATTTGACATAAAAATCGACCCACCCTTAAACGACGTTTGATATCCCAAGCACCGCGTGCTGGCAGTCCAACGTAGATTTGTGTTGGCCTGCCAAAACACGTTTATACTTCTTGCGTATGCGTATTCAACCTTTTCGACTATAAAGTCTCTGCCAACGCCGTGCGCACGAAGTTGCCTCTTGGCTGATGATAGAAAACTAATGTGCCCGAGCTATCACACTCGCACTCATGAGTAACTATTCATCAGCACAGCGGAATGTGTTCGTCGGAACAATGGCTAGCAAAAATGGCCATGGCCAAAGTAAGCAGAAGCATCGCCATGACCCATAGAAATCAACCCCCACCCCAATGATCTGATAGGTCTGTCGCCGATGTCCTCATCGTGGAATTATCGCTAGCGAACATAAAGCTGGCGGATAGCGCTCATCCAATAAAGGCTAGTATCAGGCTTTTATGTTTGTGCCTATATTTGCCTAGTGCCCAGAAATAGAACGGGTTGGTACCCAAGCTAACCACATTACTAGGCTCTGTCTGAAATTGTTGACCACTACAAAGAGATTTTTATGTTGTTGTTATTTTTGGTTGTTTTCGTAATAGTCTAAAAAGGCAATGCCAGCACGGACCAAGGCTGATATGTCTATGATTAGCCGCCAAGCTCTATTGAGAAGATTTTTCATGTAATATCCTTATTGATTTTTTCAGGTTGCTGATGTGAAGTGGAAAGAAGGAGTTGGGCAGTTCATGCCCCATAGGATTTCCGCTAGCTCATCTGTAATTTGCTCCAGCTCTAGAGTTGCTATAGAGTTGGGTGCCACATCGATAATTGTATCAAAATAGCTTAGGTTTTCTATTTTCAAATTGCTGTAATGTAAATCAAAGTAAAACTCATAATCACTTGTAAACCTAGAACGCAGAATAGGGATGGATAGCTTTCGTATCTTTCTATAGGTTTTTAGAGTTAGGTGTGAATCGAACATGCAGCTATTAAATATTTTATTTTTATGCGCGCTCCTCACGTCTATTTGGCCATTTATCCTAGGGAGCGAAGAGAAGTTAGTTAGCAGTATGTGTATTGACTCTAACTTCTCTTTGTTGAGGTGTGTGATTTGTTCGTAAAAATTCTTCGTGCTGTTTGGAGAGTAAGGGCATGTGGAGTCCACAAGGAGGACTATTTCATCTGACCTGAGCAAGGTTTGAGTAAGGTTTCTATTCATATCTAAGAAAATTAGATCATAGTTTTTTCTCAGTTTTTCAAATTCAAAAACTGCTGCTTTTTTTCTCGCTAAAGCTTCTAGCTCGTCAGAAAATATGTGTGCCTCTGGTAATTTTTTTCTATATTGCACTTCTTTCTCTAGCGTCACCACTTCTCCTGAGTAGAGGACGATATCAAGCTCATCATAAAAATCTATTTTCGCAGCTAGACGGCTTGAACTTTTTATAGTGGCTTTATCCTTTTTGGAGTGGGCTCGATAAACCTCGTCGTTGGTTACTATGGCAACTTTTAGTCCTGTCTGTGCGAAGGATGCAGCAAGGGCTATTGTAATTGGAGACTTTCCTATCCCTCCTTTGTATGCTGCGATACTCACAGTTTTGGCGTGTGGCCATATGATTTTAAACTTCCAGAGAAAAAGTTTAAAAATGTTATCTGGAATTTTTGGTTTGGCGGTTTCACTTTCATAATCCCGCCACGACTTGATAGATCTCTTTACTGCTCGCGCTGCTTGTTCTGTCGAAATCCCTCTGGATTTTCGTAATGCTTTTAACTCAGTGGGTCGGATTTTATGCATCATACTGTTTCCTCGTGGATACAAAAAAATATACGGCACGTTTGTGGTGTGTGATAGAGGAGATTCTCGCTACTTGAATATTTCTGGGGAATATGCTTTGGGGCATGGAAAGATAGATAGGTGACTTCTTAGGTTCTGATTGGTAAGAGCTTTTTTAGATATTTACTGAATACACTACCCAGCTCTTCGCGAAGATTTTTCTCCCACACAGCCTGCGTAAGCGAATTCATTGGCTCTATATTCATTAAGTGTTGTGGAAGCTCTGGCGCAGCGCTGGTAATACTGTGGGAGTCAGCTTGGGCTTACAACATTTAGCGTATACAGAGCCAATTCATTCGCGAAAAAAACTAACGCACCTCCACCCAAGCCAACGACCTTTCCAGCTCAGCCTTGGCCATGCTAATCAAATGCACCACCGCAAACGCCAGGTCGCGTTTCGGGCCGTTGAGGCTGTCTCCGGTTTCGTAGGCGGTGGCTGCTGCGCAACGCAGCAGGGCGCTGACGTGTAGAAGGGATTCTTCGAGGTTTTTGTTCGGTGGGTCGGGTATTACGTTGATCATGAAGGCTGCCTATTACGGTAAGGCCACTTGCCATTCGCTGCTAAACGGATAATGGGGTGGCGACTTTGACGCGGGTTAGCAGACCGGGGCAACCTACAAATCCGGCGCACTCGAAAGTGCCCCACGCAAAGCCGCCATAAGCGGTACTTGCGCGTTGTATGTTACCCACAGGCTGCTAAACCCGATCACTGATATTCAGCGACGAGCGCAGCCTAGAGCCCGAAATCACCCCGCGCAAGGCTTCGGGATTCTCTCGGAAACTTCATGCAGAGGAAAGGGAAAAGGGCGTCGGACTGGGCTGTGGAAAACGGGTTTTTCGTTAGCGGGCGTAAAAAATCGCGCATGGTTTTTCGCCCATTCACGCGATGTTTCAGGCGACCCTCAATCCAGTCCGCCACCCTCCACCAGCCCTCGAAAAATATTTTCAAAAAGAAGGTGAGGTAATCACGTCTGCCAACCGTGTAGGTAAATGGGAATTATTCCTTTTACTATGTCGGAGTCAGTTACGTGGCCAATCTGCTTTTTCGTCTGAACGCTTCTGTTCTTCTCTGTTCCGCTCTGCCTTGTCTTGCGCTGGCTGCCGAGCCTGCCACTGAGCTGCCTGCCAGTGTCATCCAGTCTACCGCCGACTCTGACAGTTACACCCGCACGGAAGCGTCCACGGCGAGCAAGGGAACCACGCAGATACGGGATGAGGCGCAGACCGTCAACACGGTTGCCACCCAGACTCTCGATGACTATCAGGTCAAGGATCTGAACGATGCCATGCGTTTTGTCAGTGGTGTCACTCAGACCAATACCCTGGGGGGCACCAAGGATGCCTTGATCAAGCGCGGGTTTGGCAGCAACGACGACAACTCGATCATGCGCGACGGGATTCGCTCGGCCATTGGCCGTAACCTGGGTGCAACCACCGATCATGTAGAGGTGCTCAAAGGCCCGGCTTCGTTGATGTACGGCGCACTGGAGCCTGGCGGGCTTATCAACGTCATCAGCAAGCAGCCGCAGTTCAGTCAAAGCACGACGCTGACCGGCTCTGCCTTCAGCGAGGGCGGTGGTTCGTTCGGTCTGGACACCACGGGCCCGCTGGGCGACACCGGTCTGGCTTATCGTTTGATCGCCGAGCGCGGCCATGAAGATTACTGGCGTAACTATGGCGTTGACGAGCACACGCTCATCGCGCCGTCGATTGCCTGGGTGGGCGAGCGTGCCAGTGTTTCCCTGGCCTATACCTACAACGATTATTCCAGCCCGTTCGATCGCGGCACGGTGTTCGTCAATGGTCATCCCGCAGACATCAGTTATCGCGATCGTCTGGATGAGCGCTGGGCCAAAACGGTGGGCATCAGCCAGAGCACGACCGCGAAATTCGAGTATCAACTCAATGACGCATGGCGCAGTCGGCTGACCTATGGCTGGACTCAGGATCGCTACAGCCTGGCCATAGCCCAGCCGAACGCGCTGACCGGCAATAACCTGCGCCGGATCGCCAATGGCGGCCACTATGATTACGAGAGCCGTTACAGCGCTCTGGATCTGATGGGTGACCAGCAGTTGTTCGGCCAGCGACACGAGATCACGGTCGGCGTCGATAACGAGTCGCTGGATAAATACCGTGGCAAAACCTACCGCAATGCCAACACCGCTGCGGGCAACCTCAATATCCAGAACCCGGTATATGGCAACCTGGCTGAGCCTGCGACCATCAGCCAGACGCAGAGCAACGCAGAAAACAACCTCGTCACCACTTCGGTGTATTTCAAGGACAACTGGCACCTCAATGACCGCTGGATTCTGGTCTTCGGTGGTCGTCAGGAGCACTGGGATCAATACAGCGATCAGGGGCTGGGCAGTTCCTATGCGCCTGGCGCCGATTCAAATGGCGATAAATTCATTCCCTTCGGCGGGATCGTCTATCAGCCCACTGAAACTGTCGCGCTCTATGCCAACTACAGTCGTTCGTTCGTGCCCAACGATGCCGACGATGCGGGCAACAGCTTCAAGCCCACCGAAGGCCGCAGTTACGAAGTGGGGATCAAATACACCCCTGTCCAGGCTCTCAGCGTGAATCTGGCGGTGTACGACATCGTCAAGAAAAACCTGGTCAACAGCGTCCTGCAGAGTAACGGCGACAGCATCGACGAAGCCGTGGGCAAGGCGGGTTCGCGCGGTGTCGAGCTGGATGTGACCGGTGAGTTGTCCGAGAACTGGAGCATGATCGGCACCTATGCCTACAACCATACCGAGGTGCTGAAGAATCAGGAGTCGCCGGAGCAGGAGGGCAATCGTCTGCCCAATGCGCCCATGCACACTGCCAGCCTGTACCTGACTCACCACCTCGCGCTGCCGGCCGAAACCGGCAAATGGCATGTGGGGGCCGGTGCCCGATACGTAGGAGAGCGTGCGGGGGATAATGCCAACAGTTTCTGGATGGACAGCTACACCGTGGCCGATGCCTTTGTGCGCTGGGATCTGCCGACCCATGACTACAAGACCAGCTTGCAACTGAACATCGACAACCTGTTCAACAAGGAATACTACCCGGCCACAACCGGCAGCAGCTCATTGCAGGTGGAAGAGGGCGCGCTACGTACCGCCCGGGTGACCGCCAGCGTTACGTTCTGATGGTATAAGTCGGCGCTTGCTGTTCATGAAGCGCCTTCACAGTTTTTTTACATTGGGGCAGGTAATGTCGTAACTGCTCCTGAGAGAACTTTAAGCCCGCTCCCCCCCATCGCGGGCTTTTCTTTGTCTGGAATTTGGCATGCGGCATCGCAGGTTATGTGGATCAGTGCCGATAGTCGGCGATCTGCAATCAAAATCATCCTGTGCAAGGTCTTCGCTCACAGCACCATACTCATCAGCCCTCCAGCCACACCGCTGGCGACTACCACCAGCCAGGGCGGCAATTTCCAGAACATCAAGGCAATCAGCGCTACGAGGGCCAGAGCAAAGTCCTGCGGTGTGAGAATTGCGCTGGTCCATACCGGCTGGTAGAGAGCGGCCAGCAACAGACCGACCACAGCGGCATTGATACCTGACAGAGCCGCTTGCGTTCTGGGGCTGCGGCGCAAGCGCTCCCAGAACGGCAAGGCTCCCATGACCAGCAGGAAGGAAGGGGCAAAGATGGCCAGCAGGCAGATAAGTCCGCCAGCCCAGCCGTTGGGTGCCTGATGCATCGAAGCTCCGAGAAATGCCGCAAAGGTGAACAGCGGCCCCGGGACTGCCTGCGCGGCCCCGTAGCCCGCCAGGAAAGTATCGTTGTCGACCTTGCCTGAAAGCACGACTTCGGCCTGCAGAAGTGGTAGCACCACATGTCCGCCTCCGAACACCAGTGAGCCGGCGCGGTAGAAGGCATCTGTCAATGACAGGAGCGGGTTCGGGAACAGGGCTGCCAGCAACGGCAGTCCCATAAGCAAGGCAATGAACAGCGTCAGCCAGCACAGGCCTGCGCGGGGGCGGATGGGCATCGGCAATGGATCATGCGCTTCTCCTTGCCCAGGCTTGAACAGCAGCAGGCCACTGAGCGCGGCAAGAACGATAACCCCGATCTGTCCCCAGATGGTTGGCACCAGAAGCATGAAGCAGGTGGCCGCGGCCATGAGGC
Source organism: Pseudomonas capsici (assembly GCF_017165765.1). Classification (GTDB taxonomy): domain Bacteria; phylum Pseudomonadota; class Gammaproteobacteria; order Pseudomonadales; family Pseudomonadaceae; genus Aquipseudomonas; species Aquipseudomonas capsici. The sequence continues at coordinate 60,748 of NZ_JAFGZD010000016.1, read as the reverse complement.
TGATGCGTGCAACACCACTACAGAGGTTGCGCGCCATTCCCCATACGGCTTGCGCGACGACTGCCACAGCCACCACTTTCAAGCCATGCAGTACTCCTGCGGGCATCGTATTCCCGTAACTCGTGATGCCTGCTGCAAACAGGATCATGGCAATGGCCGAAGGCAAGGTGAATCCCAGCCAGGCAGCCAGTGCGCCGGGATATCCGCAACGCAACAGTCCCAGTGCCATTCCGGCCTGACTGCTTGCAGGGCCTGGCAGACACTGGCACAGAGCAACCTGATCGGCGTAGCTGCGCTCGCTCAACCAGTGTCGGCGCACCACAAACTCGTCCCGGAAATACCCCAGATGGGCGATCGGCCCCCCAAAAGAGGTCAGGCCCAGGCGCAGAAAAATCAGAAAAACAGCCCAGGCGCTACTGTCACTCTTGATGCTGTCGGTCATGGTTGCTTCCGGGTATATGGCAGCGCAGGGGGGCAGTCTGGGCGTCTTCCTGGCCTTCAGGCTGTGACGCTATGGTGCTGTCGCCAGTGGGACTGTTCAAGGTGGGAGTTTCAAAATGATGTTTTTAAGAGGTTTTATTTTTCTTTGCTGACTATGTGATTGCCGTCTACCGTTGATCCGACACCCTTCAAGGAAAAAAACGCTACGCCGATCAGTTAAAAACACCCCCGCTGTGGAGTAACCCGCAATGATGCGACGTCTTAACCTCGCCCCACGTTCTGCCCTGTGCTTTGGCTTCTTCTGCCTGATGTTGTTGATTCAGGGGGTATTGTTCATGCGACAGGCCGAGAAGCTCAATGAAGCAGAGAAACATGTAGAAACCAACGTGCTGCCCAGCGTCAAACTGCTCGGCTCGCTGGATCGGGAGTTCGTCAGTCTGCGCGGTAACAATGCCCGCTTGCGTAATCCTCTGGAGCCACAGGAGCGCAAGACCAAGGCTATCAGCGATATTCAGCAGTCCCGTCAGTTGATCAATGAGTACAGCGATTCCCTGGCCAAGTTGCTTGTCACGGCTGAAGGTCGGCAAGCCTTCGGTGAGCTCAAACAGGCTATTACCAGTTATAACGCTATCCAGGATCGTTACCTGTCGGAAACGGCAGCGGGCAATCTGGAGGCTGCGGTAAAGACTTCCAATACGGACATGAAGGCTGCTGCCGATCTGACCGAGGCAACGCTGCAGAAGCTGATCGGCGTGAACGATATGAAAGCCAAGCGTGCAGGCGACAAGGCTGAAGCGGCTTACCACGGGACTGTCGTGATGGTGATCCTGTTCGCTGTGCTGGGTGCAACTGGCACGGTACTGCTTGCCTGGCTGTACACCCGCAGTCTTACTGTTCCTATTGGCGATGCGCTGGCGATTGCCCAGCGTATTGCAGCCAATGACTTGACCCAGCCGATCAAGCAAGAGGGCACCGATGAAGCGGCCCGACTGGTCGGTTCGCTGGCCGCGATGCAGTCCAATCTGCGGGGTGCCCTGGCTACCATTCTGGATTCGGCCTCGCAGTTGGCTTCGACTTCCGAAGAAATGCATGTCGTGACCGAAGACGCATCGCGCACGACCCTGCGCCAGAGTAACGAAATCGAAATGGCTGCAACTGCGGTCACCGAAATGAGCGCTGCGGTCGATGAAGTAGCCAGTAACGCTGCGGCTGCCTCGACGTCGGCGGCGCAGTCCACCAAGGCGGCGCTGGATGGTCGCGCTCAGGTGGATGAAACGGTAGCCGCGATCAACCTGATGGTGGCCAAGGTGGGAGATACTTCTGCCGAGGTGCGTGAGCTGGCGACCATGGCCACGGATATCAGCAAGGTACTGGACGTCATTCGTGCCATCGCCGAGCAAACCAACCTTCTGGCACTCAATGCTGCCATCGAAGCGGCCCGGGCGGGCGAGGCCGGTCGTGGATTTGCCGTGGTGGCCGATGAGGTGAGGGCGCTGGCGCATCGCACCCAGCAATCGACCCGGGAAATCGAGCAGATGGTCAGTTCGATCCAGACCGGTACGCATCAGGCGGTGACGGCCATGGAGCAGACCAGTCATCAGGCCCACAACACGCTGCAACTGGCCAATGGTGCCGGGCAGGCATTGCTGGCCATTACCGACTCCATCGGCCAGATCAACGAGCGCAATCTGATGATCGCCACCGCAGCCGAAGAGCAGGCTCAGGTGGCGCGAGAGGTCGATAGAAGCCTGGTGAGCATTCGTGACCTGTCGGCTCAGACTTCCGAGGGCGCGAACCAGACGACCATCGCCACAGCAGAGTTGTCCAAGCTGGCGACAAACCTGAGTCATATCACCAAGCAATTCCAGGTTTAAGCTTGTAAAGCCGTCCGGTCATGGGGCCGGGCGGCATCAGGTCACTCAAGGCCTCAATATGCGGCGTTGCTCGACCAGACAAAGCCCATCGAGCAATGCCCACCTTCCCGGATATTCAGCAAACCGACAATCCATGTACCGGGGCCTTTTTGAGCCGGGTCCTGCCGGAGGCACTCTTATGCTGAAGTTTTCCGCTCATCAATATCCTTATGCATCCCAACGCCAGAGTGTATTTGCCCGGCGTGGCATGGTCGCCGCGTCGCAACCGCTGGCTGCCGAGGCGGGGATCGAAATCATGCGCAAGGGGGGCAACGCAATCGATGCCGCCATTGCCACGGCGGCGGCCTTGACGGTGGTCGAGCCGACCGGATGCGGTATCGGTGGCGATGCGTTTGCCCTGGTCTGGGTCAAAGGCCAGTTACATGGGCTCGATGCCAGTGGTCATGCACCTGCCGGTTTGAACATCGAGGCCGTCAAGGCTGCCGGCCACACGGAAATGCCTTTATACGGCTGGACGCCGGTAACCGTACCCGGTTGCCCGTCGGCCTGGGCCGAACTGTCGACCCGCTTTGGCCGTTTGCCCTTTGCCGATTTGCTGCAACCGGCGATCAGCCTTGCCGAGGGCGGTTTTCCGGTTTCTCCCGTAGTCGCCCATCAATGGCAGATCGCGTTCGAGCGGTTCAGCACCCTGCGTGAGCCAGCCATGCAGGCCTGGTTCGATACTTTCCTGATCGATGGCAGGGCGCCGAAGGCGGGCGAGATATTCAGTAACCCTGCCCAGGCGCGGACCTTGAGCGAGCTGGCAGCGACCCGTTGCGAAAGCTTTTATCGAGGTGACATCGCCCGCCGACTCGACGCCCGGTCACAGGCCGACGGTGGCTATCTTCGACTGACGGATCTGCAGAACTATCGTCCCCGTTGGGTCGAGCCCATCAGCGTCAATTATCGCGGCTATGACGTATGGGAGATTCCACCCAGCGGTCAGGGCCTGATCGCACTCATGACCCTGCAAATCCTTCAAGGGTTCGAGTTCGATCATCGTGACAGCCAGCAAACCTGGCACCGTCAGATCGAAGCCCTGAAACTCGCCTACAGTGACGGACTGCACTACATCACCGATCCGCAATACATGCGTGTGGCAGTTGCCGATCTGTTGAGCACAGGCTACGCACAAAAACGACGCGAGCTGATCGGCGAACAAGCCCTTGCGCCGACGCCGGGTGAACCGCATTCAAGCGGCACCGTCTACCTGGCAACGGCAGACGCCGAGGGCAATATGGTGTCGTATATCCAGAGCAACTATCACGGTTTCGGGTCAGGCATTGTGCTGCCCGACAGCGGTATCGCGCTGCAGAATCGTGGCCAGGAGTTCAGTCTGGACCCCGGGCACTCCAATGCTCTGGTGGCAGGTAAAAAGACGCTGCACACGATCATTCCGGGATTTCTGACTAAAGAAGGCCAGCCTGTCGGGCCATTCGGGGTCATGGGCGGTTACATGCAGCCCCAAGGGCATGTGCAGATGGTGATGAACCTGGTGGATTTTGGCCTCAACCCCCAATCGGCGCTCGATGCGCCACGCTGGCAATGGCTGGGAGGCATGAAAGTGGGCGTCGAACCTGCGGCTTCCCGGGATTTGGCCCTGTCGCTCGCCAGAAGAGGGCATAAGATCGAGATTGCGTGTGATCTGGTCGGTTATGGCCGTGGCCAGATCATCGTGCGCGATCCTGATACCGGTGTGTTGTGTGGCGGTACGGAACCACGCGCCGATTCGCATATTGCAGTCTGGTAAGGGCTGGCTTTCCGGATCTGGCAGGCACCGGGTTATCTTTGACCCGGTTGGCCAGAATAATCACGACTCAATAAATCGCTGTGGTCTCCCATGAGTAAGTCAGCTGTTTCTTGTTCTTGTGAATCGACCATCGAGAGGGAGATTACGTCTGTGTTTTTGCTGAAAACTTCCTTGTGCGTGCTGTCTGGAAATAGAGTGTTTATTCGAAAAAAACTTTGACAGGATAGGCGGTCATTCTGAACATTTTCGGGAAGTGGCTGTCAAAGGCGCGCTCGATTTTTCCTTTTTCCCGATATGTCGACCGCCATCCTTGATGCGCGGATGAAAAAAGCACGTGTGCGAAAAGCTGATCGAACTGTCCGTTTTTGGCGCGATTGTGTTGGCTTCGTGCATGTTTTTCGGTCTTGAAGGTTTTTACTTCAACAGGGAGTGACAACAGTAAAGTCAATGTCGTTGAATCATCAAGGCTCAAGTATTAACACTGTAAGTAGCACTGAATTTTTCTGTGTTATTTATTTGAGGCGTGCTGATTTTTAGTTAGGTTCCCTTGATATAAGCCTTGCCGAGTTTCGCTTTTTCAATATGCAAGGCTTTCAGGTTGTATGAACAGGCGCGGATGATGTTTTATAAAAGTCGCTTGTTGAGGTGGTGCAAGTTTTTCCGACTTTCACCACCGGTACAGGCTGCCTGTTATGCAACTAGTGCAACTTGAAGCGTTTCAGTGAAAACGCAGACAAGTCCACATCACTCTTTCCATGAATACAACGCTGGGCCAACGCTTGCCCAAGTCCGGCAGAGTGTTTGAAACCGTGTCCCGAGCAGGCGGATACAACGGTCACGTTTTTCAGCCGTGGGTGTTCATCGATGATGAAGTGGTAATCCGGTGTCACCGTGTAGGCGCACACGGAGGATCTGACGACTCTGGAGGTCAGTCCGGCTATCTTGCCGCTGACCTGGGTCTGGAACATTTCCTGCTCTTCTGCAGCCGTGATGCTTCGCTCCAGGGTTTCGGGTTGCGAGACGTCGACGTATTGCTCGGTAGCCATCTTCATGCTGCCTTCGCCGGGAAGCGGCGGGAAGCCGTAGTTGATATCCACCTCACCCGGTCCGTGGGTCAGGATAAAGCTGGGTGAGACAGGCGCGAAGACAGCCTGTTCTGCCAGTTCGAACCAGAACAGCTTTTGCCGACAGACCCTCAGTAATCGGTCGAAGGGCGCTCCGAGCAGGTCGGCAGACCACATGCCTGCACTGACGACCACCTTGTCGGCCAGGATAGAACCTTTATCGGTCGTGATGCGCACGCCTTCGCCATGCGTCTGCAAGTGAGTGACGGTTTCGTCCGTCAGGACCCTGGCACCCTGGGCTTTGGCCAGTTTGAGCTGCACGTCAATGCAGCGCTCTGGCCGGACATAACCGCCGCCCGGCTCGAAGTAGCCGATGGCGTTATCCAGTACCGGTGCGAACTGTGGAAATTGCTGACGAATGGATTGGGCCGACAGAACTTCGTGTTCCACGCCGTAGGCCCTTGCCAGTTCGATGGTCTTGTGGGTGAAGTCCTGCGGGTCTTGCGGGTCGTAAGCCGGGTGGGAGCTCATCACCAGAACGCCGCATTGCTCGAACAGAGCCTCGCCGGAAAGCGCCTCCAGATCACGCCATATGGCGTGAGAGTTGCGCACCAGCGGCAGATACTGCGGGCCTTCACCGACTGAAAGACGGGTAATGCGCGTATCGCCATGGCTGGAACCACAGGTATGTGGCGGGCTGTGGCGATCCACACCAATGGTACTGACCCCGGCCTTGGCCAGCTGATAAAGAGTTGCCGCGCCCATGGCACCCAGGCCGAGAACAGCCACTTCACAACGTTGTTCCATCTGCAGGCCGCCTCGAAAAAGCGCTTATTTCAGAGAACGGGTGCATCGCAGGCAACAGTCAAAAAGGCATAAGCATATGCCTGGATTGCATAGCCTTGCCCAATCGTCGGGTGAGGGAAGGGCGTGCAAAAAACTTCACACCGCCGATGAATTTTGACTTGCGCTCGCAGGTGTTTTTCAGGTCCGGAATTTTTGAAAAGTTGTCCACGGAAAACGTGGGTATGTCTGTGGGTAACTTTTTGTAAGCCACGTTCTACGTGGCCTGTGGCTGTGTGGTTATTTTATGAACAGCTCGTGAAATGTACCTGTCCGGTGACCTTTAAAGGGCTGAAAATGGATCCTGAATTCGCGAATAAGCGCACAGAATCCGATTATTTTTTCAGCTTTTTTTCGCGCTTCCGCTACCCGTGAGTCGATTGGCCACCAGATCCAGTGCCGAGCAGATAATGAAGTACACCAGAGCGATGAACAGGAAAATCTCGGTGGGGTACACCATGACCCGGTTGCTGACCTGAGTCGCCACGAACGACAGCTCCCCGACACCGATCACATAGGCCAGCGAGGTATCTTTTATAAGGGAGATCCATTGATTGAGGAACGAAGGCAGCATGATCGGCAGTGCCTGGGGCAGGATGATCAGACGCAGCACTTGCCATGGACTCATGCCCAGCGCCTTGGCTGCCGCCCACTGACCTGAAGACAGGCTGAGGATGCCCGAGTGGACGGAGTGCGCCAGATAGGCACCGCCAATCAGCGAGAGGGCGCAGACCACGGTGAACAAGGCCGGGACATCGACGTTGAACAGAATCGGCAGCAGGAAGTAAGTCCAGAAAATCAGCATCACCACCGGAATGGCGCGAAAGAAACCCAGCACGCCCAGCAATATCCAGCGTGTCCGGCCACGTACCAGCACCAGAGCCACGCCCAGTACCAGGCCCAATACTGCGGCCAGAACGCCTGACAGCAGACTGAGGATCAGCGTCAGTGCCGCACCGCCCAGTGGCCCGTCCGGATACGCGCCCACCATCAGGTAGGTGAAGTTGTCGCTTATGACTGAAAAGTCCATGGTCAGGCCGCTCCCTGGCGATAACGCTTGCTGTGCTGGATCATCTGGCCGATGGCTTCGATCAGCGCGATGCTCACGATGTACAGCAAGGTCGCGATACCGAAGGCCTGGAAAGCCTTGAAGGTTTCGGTTTCGACCTGACGCGAGGCATAGGACAGTTCGGCCAGGCCGATGGCCATGGTCAGCGACGAGTTTTTCAGCACATTCATGTATTGCCCCAGCAATGGCCCAAGCGCGGTGCGTACTGCCTGAGGCAGCACGACATAACGCCAGACCTGCGCGGGGCGCAGCCCCAGAGCTTGTCCGGCGGTACGCTGCTGGGGGCGCACCGAAGCGACACCGGCACGGAACTCTTCGGCGATGAATGCACTGCTATAGAGCGTCAGGCCCCAGAAACCGGCAATGAACTCGAATGACGGCCATTCGATCAGCAGTCCGGCGAGGTTTATTTCATGAGGCATGTTCAGCCAGCTGACCAGCTCTTCGGGCAACAGGGCGCTGACCCCGAAATACCAGAAGAACAGCTGCACCAGCAGGGGGGTATTGCGAAACAGCGACAGATAGCCCCGTGCAGGCCAGGACCACAGGCGCGAAGAGGAAATACGTGCCAGACAGACAAGAAAGCCAAGTGCTGTGGCGATCAGACAGACCAGGATCGACAGGCGCAGTGTGAGCAGAAATCCATCGAACAACAGATGCAGGTATTGCGGGCCCAGCAGTTCACCGAACATCAGATGCAACATCCATCCAGAATTGAAAGAGCCCGCCGGGTTGTCCGCAGCGGGCTGTTGAAAAGCGGGTCAGTGCGATCAGCTCTTGTCACCGATCTTGAACAGGCGAGCCAGAGGTGTCGGGGTGTTCGGGCCGAACCAGGTGTCATAGATTTTCTGCGCCTGGCCCTTGGACTCCAGTTCCACCAGCGTCTGGTTGACGAACTCGGTCAGTGCGGTTTCGCCTTTCGGAATTCCGACTCCGATCAGGTCATTGGAGATGGTGAAAGGCGGGACTTCGTATTTGTCCTTGTCCGGCACGTTGGCCAGCAGACCGATCAGTTTCGGACCGTCCTGAGTGATGGCCTGCACGTTACCGTTGCGCAATGCGGTGAAGGCAAAGGGCGTATCATCGTAGGCAATGACTTTGGCACCGGGGAATTTCTCGCGCAGCACGCCTTCGTTGACGGTGCCCTTGTCGACGCCTACGCGCCACTTGTTCAGGTCATCCTGATTCTTGAGCGTGCCTTTCTTGACGATGAACTGCTGGCCCGAGGAAAAGTAGGGGATGCTGAAGTTCACCTGCTCGGCCCGCTCCGGGGTGATGGTGAAGTTGGCCAGAACCAGATCGACCTTGTTGGCCACCAGCAGCGGTACCCGGTTTGCAGGGTTTGTAGGCTGCAATTGCAGCTTCACGCCCAGCTTGTCGGCGATGGCCTTGGCGTAATCCACATCCAGGCCCTCTATTTGCTTGCTTTTTGCATCTACAAAACCGAACGGCGGATTGCTGTCGAAAGCAGCGACCCTCAGCACACCGGACTTCTTGATGTCTTCCAGGCGATCGGCGTGGGCCAGACCGGAAAGCACGGCGAGGGACAGAGCAGTAATGGCAGTCAATTTTTTCATGAGTTCTCAACACTTTATGGATGATTCTGTGGTGAGTGTTGCAGCTCATGGGTGATGTTAAAAAGAATATAAAGGAATCTTGTAATTCTTTTTTGGAATATGTAGGGTCTTGTGCTCCTTTTGGTACACGGAGCGTCACAGGGCGCTTCTGCGTGCACTTGTTAAAGACTGCAGGACATGTATATGAATCAAGGTGGAACATGTGCCAGAAATATACGACGGTTTTATTACGCGTTCGGAAAACCGAATAAGAACGCACTTTGCCTGCCATAAAAATCCGGGCTCTTAAAAGACTTGCAAAGTTGAAGAACTGCTGCGTGGCAATGATGCTTTCGTCTTGCTTTTTTACATGTTGACTGTCATCCGGTGCCTTACCGAGAAATCAATGGTTTTAATAGAAAATCAAAACGAGATAATTGCTGGACGTTAATTTAAAGTACCCGTTTCGCGGTGTCGGTCGTCGGCAGAGTGTCGAGATCCGTCTGCGAGGGTATTCCTGACATTCAGCGGAAGTGTTTATCATCGCAAGGAGATGGATGGATGAGGGCTTTATGAATACTGACTCTTCGCAGATGGAGCATGAGGTCCTCGATATCTTTGGCACGCTGCAGTCGTTTATCCGCAAGGCGGCTCCGCTCAACGTCGACATGGTGCTGGAGGGGGAGACGGGCACCGGCAAGGACACCCTGGCACGCCGAATTCACCAGCTGTCGGGTCGCGAAGGTCCGCTGGTCGCACTCAACTGTGCCGCCGTGCCCGAGCAACTGGCCGAGAGTGAGCTTTTCGGGGTCATGGCAGGTGCATACACCGGCGCATCCAAGTCGCGGGCAGGCTATATAGAAGCGTCCCACAACGGGACGCTCTATCTGGATGAAATCGACAGCATGCCGCTGTTGCTCCAGGCCAAGCTGCTGCGCGTGCTGGAAATGCGCGGAATAGAGCGCCTGGGGTCGACGCGCTTCGTGCCGCTGAACCTGCGGGTGATCGTCGCGACACAGACGCCGCTGGAAAAACTGGTAGAGGAGGGCAAGTTTCGACGCGATCTGTTTTTTCGCCTGAACGTCATCAAGATCCAGTTGCCTACCCTGCGTTCACGTCTGGACCATCTTCCTTCGTTGTTCGAGCGTTTCGTCATGGAAACCGCTCACAAGCACCATCAACCGATTCCCCAGCGCGATCCGTCAGTGCTCAATCGTCTGCTCAGCCACCGCTGGCCCGGCAATATCCGTGAACTCAAATGCGCAGCAGAGCGGTTTGTATTGGGCATGTCACCGCTGGGCACCGACGAAGATCCGAACCTGGAAGGTAATATTCATCTGAAGGGGTATCTTCGCCAGTTCGAAAAAGCTCTCATTCAGGATTGTCTGTCGCGTCATCCCAAGTGTATCGAGTCCGTGATCAGTGAACTGGGCATCCCCCGACGCACCCTTTATCACCGCATGAAAAGTCTCAGCATCAACTCCCCGGAGCCGTAGTTTCTTATTTATTTCCTCATTCATGCGTTCGCATGGAACCGCTTCTGAAAATCGACCACTCAATGTTCGAACACCAATTCGGTGTCCAAACCATCTCGATGATCAGGAGTAATAACTATGGCTGGTACTGCTTCCCTCGGCGCTTCGATGTCCGCAATGACCCTGATGGACTCCACTGCTGCTGCAACCACAATGATGAACGCCGAAGCTCAATCGAACAAAATGCAAACAGATACCATCAACGGTATCGCCAGCGCCTACCAGGATTCTGCCACCAAGGCGCAGAACGCTGCTCAGCAAACCGGTAAGGCGATCAACTACTAAGTGGTTGCCGCGCCCTCTTGGTTCATGCCAGGAGGGCTTCAACCTGTTCGATTCCAGGGAGTAAACACATGATTCCTTCTTCTTCGATAGGCGCTGCACAAGGCACCACTTTCCAGAGTACTTTCGCGAGTACGCAAATGTCTGCCATGCAGTCCGACTCCAACGGCAGTGCTGGCAAGATCGCTTCATTGCTGGGCGATACGATGTTCGAAAAGTCCGGCAGCGGCGCCAACATTCGCGATACCGATAATCCATTGCTCGGTATGGTTGCCGACTACATGGATCGCAATCCCGACCAGTTCGGAAAACCGCACGACGCCAATGGCAAGGTCAATGGCTGGCGCGACGAGCTGTCGGAAGACAAGTACCTCAACAGCAGTGAGAAAGAGTCCTTCACCAAAGGACTGGAAGGCCTGATCAACGAATTCCTCAGCGGTGGCTCCAAAGGTCAGAACGTCTCGGGCGGTTCGGGTTTCGGCACTGGCAATTCGGGTTTCAATGCCGGCAACAACACTGCCCCCCGCTCATCGTCGGGCTGTGGCGGTTCGCCTGCAGCCAGTAACGGAGCTTCCGGTGGTGGTCTGCAGGAACTGCTGGCCGCATTGCTGGGCAGCCTGGGCGAGGAAAAACTCGACAACCTGCTGACCCCCAACACTGCCCCGAATGCCAAAAGCGGCCAGATGAGCTTCAACTTCGAGGACAAAGACGTTCTCAAGGAGATCTCGCGCTTCATGGACATGCATCCGGAAGAGTTCGGAAAACCGGACGGCAAGTCAAAGGACTGGATGGGTGAGCTCTCCGAGGGTGACAACGTCATGTCCAAGGCTGAAAGCGAGCAGTTCCAGAAAGCCATCAACATGATCAAGGGCGAAATCAAGGACAGCGCTCAAGGTAATTCGCTGGGCGGTCTGTTTCCCAATGCGGAGCAGAACTTCCAGAACGGTGGCGCCGGCAACACCCTGAAGACCGATGCGAGCATCGCGGCAGGCAACGTTCTGTCCGTTCTCGTTCAGCAAAGCGTCACCGACTATCGCGGTTGATCTGTAAAAACCTTCGTCTTGGCAGGAGAAAGCAAACATGGCAGTTACTCGCGTATCCACTCATCACTCTGGCCTCTTCGAGACAGAGGTGACATCGCCACCGTCTGGTCCCACTCCTGCCGAGGCGGACATTGCCTGGTTCAATGCCGCCATGCGCACAGCAGATCCCAGGCCCGCCAGCGATTCGCAAATGCTGGTATCGCCCATCTCCAAGGCATCGACCGCTTACCAGAAAGAGTCGGAAAAGGTTGACCGGGACCTGCAGCGAGCCGCTCGCTCAAGTGACCCGAAAATGGCGATGGATGCCAACCGTTCCCTGTCTTCCTTTTATCTGGAAAGCCTGCTCAGCGCCAAGCTGGTGAGCAAGGCAGCCCAGACTGTGGAAAAACTGACCAGTCTGCAATAAAAGGCCCGACTATGCACCCCAAAGCAATCAGGCTGGCCATCCTTATGCTTTTGGCGTTAATGATGGCTGGCTGCGGCGACCGTATGGAGCTGCATCGCGATCTGACCGAGCAGGATGCCAACGAAGTGTTGGCAGAGCTTGCGGGTAAAAACATTGACGCGCAAAAGCGCCTGGACAAGGGTGGCGTTGCAGTCCTGGTTTCCACGCAGGATATTTCCCGGGCCGTGCGGGTGCTGGAGGCCGTAGGCCTGCCTCGCCGGTCACGCTCGACGCTGGGGGAAGTATTCCGCAAGGAGGGGGTCATTTCCTCTCCCATGGAAGAGCGGGCGCGCTATATATATGCCCTGTCTCAGGAACTGGAGCAGACCCTGTCGCAGATCGATGGTGTCGTGGTTGCCAGGGTGCATGTCGTACTGCCTGAACGCATCGCGCCGGGGGAGCCGGTTCAGCCGGCCTCGGCCGCGGTGTTCATCAAATACCGCAATGATCTTGAACCCGACAGCATATTGCCGCGCATACGGCGCATGGTTGCCAGCAGTATTCCGGGCATGGCCAATGCGGACGAGAAAAAGCTGGCTGTGGTGTTCGTTCCTTCTCAGGGCTATCAGGAGTCGGTGCCGATGGTCAGTTTCGGGCCGTTCACCATGACGCGCGAGCGCATGGAGTTCTGGCAGTGGATGGCGGTGCTCTGTACGTTCGGAATCGCTCTGATGCTGGCTGGCCTGTGGGCACTCAATCCACAATGGCGACAGCGCTTCATGCCGCGACCAGGTCCTGCTGTAGCGACGGAACCGCCGAAATGAACGTGAGCGAGCCGCAGGCGCTGGCCTGGGTATGCTGGTGGACCCAGGGCTGGCGTCAGGCCCATGACAGTTGGCAACTGCACGATTCGGCTGGCATGAACGCTTCAACCCTGAAGCTGTTGGGGCAGGTCGACGACACATTGGTCGACCGCTATCTGGGCATGACGTCGACCCTTCCGCCTGCACCCGATGCCCTGTTGTTGCCCTTGCTGGATCTGAACGATGAGCAATGGGCGCTGGCGCTCGAACTGTGTGCAGGCATTTGTGCCGGCAGTCGCATGCCGCGCCCCGACAGCCTGGACGAACCGGCCTGGCTCTGGTGTCGGCGGCTGGGCAGGGCCTTGCAACCCGGGCGCTGGCTGCCCGAACACTGGGATGCCCGGCAGTCTCGAGTTGCGGGCCTTGGCCTTTTGAAAGCGTGGGTCGGTGACCGGCTCTGGCAGCGACTGCGGGTCAGGTTCGCTCGCGATGCGGTGGGTCAGGCCGAATGCCTGTCACTGGATGACATCCCCAAAGCCAGATTGTGTGCCTTGTGGCAGGCCGTGGGTGGGTACGTTTTGAGCAACAGCATTGAGGGAAGTCCGCATGTTGACCAGTCGCAGTCTGACGCTTACCAGTAACCGTTCCACGGTTAACGAGCCGCTTCTGCGCCGGGAAGTGCTTGAGCAGAGTCTGCTGGCAGAAGAATTGCTGGAAGATGCTCGTGCCCGGGCCCGGGAAATTCTCGACACTGCCGAAGCTGAGGCCGAGGCGCTGCGCCAGCGCTGTGAAGAGCAAACCCGTGCCGAGGTCTGGCAGCAGGCTCAGTCATTGCTCGATGATCTGCGCGAGCAACGGGAGCGGACACTGGCAACGGTCGTCGAGGCGGCAGAAGATCTGGTGCAGCAGGCGCTGCAGCTTGTGCTGGGCGAATTGTCGGACGGCCAGAAAGTCAGCTCAGTCCTGCGGCAACTGACCTCGGCCAGCCCCAACGAAGAATCGGCCCTGATCTATTGCCATCCCGACCGGATAACACTGCTGGCCCAGAGTCTGGAAGAGCAGGGGCAACTGGGCTGGACATTGCGCGGTGATCCGAATCTTGAACCCGACGCCATCAGCCTGCGCACCGAGCATGGAGATTTCAGTCTGAGCTGGAACGCCCTGCAGCGCCATGTCTGGCCTTGATCGGAATCTTCTGGAACCAAACTCCTGCGCTTTCCACTCAGTCATGAGTCCCCGAACCAGGAGTATCACCATGCTTTCTTCCGATGCACTCAGACGCCGTCTCGACAACAACTTCGAAAACACCCAAAAGGACCTGGACTCGGCTGCACTGAGTCTGGACGCCTTCTCTCCGGATGATTGGCACGCCTTCAACTCGGCTATCCGGCAGTCTTCGACTGCCAGCTGGGCTGTGAACCAGGAAATTGTGGTCAAGCACAACCTGGCCAAGGCCATCATCAATGAAATCCGCTGATCTGATCGTTGCTGTCGAGCGTTGGCTCGACAGCAACGAGCCTGTGTTGCTGTTGCAAATCGATCAGCAGCCGTTAAGCGTTAAACGCAGCAATGCAGGGCTGATTTATCTCGCGCCGTTGAGCGCGGCATGGCGCGGTGGCGATGCGGGGCTAGAAGCCGCATTGCGCCTTTCCGGACCCAGCATCAGGCGCTTTCGCGGGGCGCTGGCACTGGATCCCGAGACCAGCCACCTGTGCCTTGTGCAATACCAGCAGTTTCAGAGTACGGCATTGGTCATCCATGACATCGAAGACCTGGTCAACCAGCGCGATGTCTGGGAATCGATGCTTGAACCCAGGAAGGTGACCCCGCCAAGGCAATTCATGCGGCCTATGGCACTGAGAGGCTCTTATGTTTAAGCAATGCTTGAAACGACTGTGCTGTCTTGCACTGCTGTGCATGCAGGCAGAGGTGGCCATGGCTGCGGTACCTGAAGAGTGGCGCCAGTCCGCTTATGCCTACGAGGCATCCCAGACGCCCTTGAGCACCGTGCTGAAGGATTTTGCCAGCTCCTATGGCGTAGGCCTGGAGATGAATGGTGTCAGTGGTGTGGTGGATGCAAAGATTCGCGCCGGCAATGCCCAGGAATTCCTGGATCGCATGGCCCTGGAACATCAATTTCAATGGTTCCTGTACAACGGCAAGTTGTACGTGAGCCCACAGTCGGGGCAAGTCTCGCAACGGCTGGAAGTGTCTTCCGATGCCGCCCCCGACCTGAAGCAGGCGCTGACCGATATCGGCCTGCTGGACAAGCGTTTCGGCTGGGGTGAGCTGCCGGATGAAGGCGTGGTGCTGGTCAGTGGTCCGGTTCGCTATGTCGAACTGATTCGCGGTTTCAGCAAGGAAAAGGTCAAGCCTGAAGAAAAGCAGCAGGTCATGATGTTCTCCCTGCGTTACGCCGCCGTGGCCGATCGCGATATCCACTATCGTGAGCAGAGCATCACCATTCCCGGTGTCGCGACGCTGCTCGACGGCCTGCTTGAAAGCAAACAGGTTGTACCGCCTTCACCCCAGGACCCGATGGCCAATATCCAGGCCTTGCAAGGCATGGCCGATATCGGCCGCAACAAGATCATCAATCTGGCCACAGAGCGCACCGCTTCCCGTGACAAGCCAAAGCCTGGCAAGACCTCAAGCAATCGCAAGGTGGTCGCCGATGTGCGCAACAATGCGGTACTGATCTACGACACGCCGGAAAAGCGCGAGATGTATCAGCAACTGATCCAGCAACTGGACCAGCCGAGCAATCTGGTGGAAATCGATGCAATCATTCTGGACATCGATCGTACTCAACTGAGCGCCCTGGAATCCCGCTGGTCGGCACGTGCCGGCTCGGTAAACTTTGGCAGTTCCCTCCTGACCGGTGGTTCGGCCACGCTTTCCATCAATGACTTCGATCGCTTCTTTGCCGATATTCAGGCGCTGGAGGGGCAGGGTGTGGCATCGGTGATCGCCAGGCCTTCGGTATTGACCCTGGAAAACCAGCCGGCCGTGATCGATTTCAGCCGCACCGCCTATATCACTGCCACCGGTGAACGGGTCGCCAATGTGCAATCGGTTACCGCCGGGACCAGCCTGCAAGTCATCCCCCGTACCATTGCCGGTGCGCAGCCCAGTCGTTTCCAGTTGATCATCGATATCGAGGACGGCCAGCTCGATCGTTCTCGCGACGGTGAAACTCCGGATGTGAAGCGTGGTACGGTCAGCACCCAGGCGGTCATCAGTGAAAACCGCTCGCTGGTGATTGGCGGGTTTCATGTCGACGAAACCGGCCAGCATCACGACAAGGTTCCGCTGCTGGGAGATCTGCCTGTTCTGGGATCGCTGTTCACCTCCAAGCGCCAGGAAGTGTCGCGACGCGAACGTCTGTTCATTCTCACGCCAAGGCTGATTGGCGATCAGATAGATCCGGCGCGCTACATCGCTACAGAAAATCGCCCGCAACTCGACAAGGCGCTGGCCCTCAGTGGTTCGCCCAACAGTCGGGACCGCAAGAAAGCAGCCATTTCCAACGCTTTTGCCGATCTGGTCAAGGGACGTATCCCCAGTGATGTTAAAGAGGCACCGTCTGGTGTGCGTCTGGGGGATCTGTGTAGAGTGGGGAACGGGTTTTCGATTGATCCTGCGCGAGGCCAATGGTTTGGTGGTGATGGCTTCGATATTGCTGTCGGAGTCGTGCGTAACAACAGCAGCAAGGCTCAGGATTTCTCTCTGGCGTCCTGTTCGGGTGGACGGACACTTGCTGTAACAATGTTACCGGCCGGGCGTCTTCAGCCAGGTCAATCAACTGAAGTGTTTGTGGCAACACGACCAGTGGCGACCATTGCGACACCGAACAGCCCGGCCAGAGTATCAATACTGCCGCCTTGAAACAGATGTGACGGAGAAAGCTTTCTGGCACAGTGACATCTATTGTTTAAATAGCGACACAATCCATTAATACAGTACTTTTCAGGGCCGAATTCAGTACAGTCCGTTTGTAGGGAGATTCCGAAATGAAGTTGGTACATGCAGGTGCCTTATTTATTGTTACTCTATTGTTGAGTGCTTGTGCGACAATGCAATCATCTTGTTCTGCCAGTGAATGCCAGCAAGTTGACGCCAATAGTTCCGGCCTTAAAGTTTGGTGGGCTCCAGAACTGCGTAACGACGCAACTGAATACACTACGGTACATTTGAATGACTGAAACGATTCTGCGTAGTACCGACCAGCGAGATTTTCTTGTCAGCATCGGCGAGCAGCAGCCGAGCACCTGGCAATGGGCCCCGGGCATCGATTTCGTGTATCGCAGAGACAGCGTGGGCTGGGGCCTGGCACTCATGATAGAGCGTCAGGCACAGCGGCCCAACCTGTTTTCCGACACGCTCAAGCGGCGCTTCGAGAACGTCGAATCCTATGACGGTTACTATCTCTGTCTGGACAACCAGCAGCGGTTCGTCGTCTGGCATGAACTGGGCCGTGATTATCGACGTGAAGAAAGCTTGCATGGCCTGCTCAGTGAGTTCCTCACATTGACGGGTTTTAAACACTAGATTCAGAATATTTATTCCAGCAGGAACCTCTCGCCATTAATTTTCCACTCAGTTGTCGCTATGGATCCATTTTGAGCAACGACAAACTTGAGGAAAATTCAATGGCGAACTCCCAACGCGATGCGCAACGTTTTATTGCTCGTCTTAGTGAAACACTTGGTACATCTTTAACCCTCCAAAACGGTGTCTGTGCGTTGTATGACAACCAGAACCGTCAAGCCGCCGTTATCGAAGTGCCCAGACTCAGTGACAACGTGGTTATTCATTGCAGTCTGGGCCAAGTGCGCAAGAGCCAGGAAAACATGCAGCGCCTGCTCAACATCAACTTTGATGTTGCAAGTCTGCGTGGCTGCTGGCTGGCCCTCGATCAGCAGGAACTGCGTCTGTGCACCCAGCGTGAACTGTCTCGTCTCGACGAAGGCCAGTTCTGCGATCTGGTCAACGGTTTCATCGCGCAGGTCCAGCACACCCGCACCACCGTCCAGCCATTACTGAATTGAGTTGTTTTGGGAACCGTCTGTCGGCTGTTGCCACACAACGGTGAGTGCCACTACGAGGTCGACCCTCTTGATGGCACCACCCCCGGCCAGAACGGCATCGATTGCCGTACTCCGGACACTCTCAATGAAGGAACGAGGTAGAAAATGGCTGATATCGCGGGTATTTCGGGTTTTTCCCAAAGTGGTCTTTCCGGTCTTTCGGGACTATCCGGTGGTCTGGGTGGGGCTACGGCAGGTGCTGCCACGGGGCAGGGCGGACAATCCGCTCTGGAACAACTGGCCGGCATGCTGGCTGAAATGTTGCTCGGTTCCGGCTCTGGCTCCGGTGGTGCCGGCGCAGGTTCGGGTTCTGGTGCGGGCCAGGCTGGCAAGTCGGGCCAGAGCGACATCGATTCCCTGCTGCAGTCCCTGCAAGGCGGCGACCAGAAAGGGGACAGCTCCAAGGGTGCGAACGGCACCGGTGACGAATCCTCCAAAGAGCTTCTGACTCAGGTTTTGATGGCTCTGTTTGAAAAAATTCTCGGCGGCTCCGACTCTTCGTCGGGCACTGGCGAAGGCGGTGGTGGTACAGGTTCCGGTTCGGGCTCGCCAGTCAGCGGTGCAGGCGGTGGTGGCGGCGGTACCAAGGGCCTTGAAGGTCTGGGTTCAGGCCAGGGCCTGGGCGGTACTCAGGGCGCGGGCGGTGGCTCGGGCAGCGTCGAAGATCTGGTCAACACGCTGATGAAAAGTCTGGGTGGCGGTTCTCTGGATAACGCGATCCAGCCGTCTTCCGATGGCGGTGGCCAAGTATCCCAGGACGGTAAGCTCAAAGAGCTGCTGGAAATGATCGCCCAGTTCATGGACAGCCATCCGGAAACCTTCAACCAGCCGTCTGACACCTCAAGCAAGGGCGGCGGTGGTGGCGGCGGTGGTGCTCCGTCCATAGGTGGCGGCGGTGGTGGCGGTGCTCCGTCTGTAGGTGGCGGCGGTGGCGGTGGTGCTCCGTCTGTAGGTGGCGGCGGTGGCGGTGGTGCTCCGTCTGTAGGTGGCGGTGGTGGCGGCGGTGCTCCGTCTGTAGGTGGCGGCGGTGGCGGTGGTAGCACTCCATCCATCGGTGGCACAGCTCCGACCACGACTCCTGGCACTGGCGGTACTGCAGGCACTGGTTCTGCCGGCTCATCCACTCCAGTGTCTTTCCCGACTGCTTCGGGTAGCCCGACCGTAGTCAACGAAACGATCAAGGTAGGCCCGGGCGAAGTGTTCGATGGCCAGGGCAAGACCTTCACTGCCGGCCCTAGCCTGGGTGATGGCGGACAGGGTGAAGGACAGAAGCCACTCTTCGAACTGGCTGAAGGTGCCACCCTGAAAAACGTGACCTTCGGTGAAAACGCCGCTGACGGTGTGCATGTCCGCGCTGCCAGCGAGAAGGCTGTAAACGTCGATAACGTTCACTGGACCAACGTCGGTGAAGACGCGCTGACCGTGAAGGGCGAGGGCGGTGCCAAAGTCACCAACCTGAACATCACCAACAGCAGTGCCCAGGGCGCCAATGACAAGATCTTCCAGCTCAATGCCGACGCCAACGTGAGCGTTGACAACTTCAAGGCCAAGGATTTCGGAACCTTCATGCGCACCAACGGTGGGCAGCAGGGCAACTGGAACCTGGACCTGAAGAACGTCGACGCTGAAAACGGCAAGTTCTCCTTCGTGAAGAGCGACAGTGAAGGCCTGAACCTGACCACCAGCGGCATCAACCTGAAGAACGTAGAGCATCCTTACGACAAGCTGCCGGGTTCTACCAACCACAAGGAGGTCTGATATGACAGCCGTGCAACAAAAGCCTGAAGAGGTCTCTTGGTCGTCTCTGGTACGCAACGGCGGCTACCTGACTCCGGCCCAGCGTCAGGCGTTTGAAAGTGCAATCGCTCTGGTCAACGAGCGTCTGCAGAGCACCCTCGACAAGCCGGGTAACCGGGTCAATGGCCAGTTCAGTCTGAACAATTACATTGACAGCCTGGAGTCGGAGTTCAAACGCGATGCCGGTACCGATGAGCTGCGTGGCGATGCTTCGCTGACAGCCTTCTGGATCGTGCGATTGCTGGCTGATCGTCTGCTGGAAGCAGCAGGTGCCAGGCCGGTCGTGCACTGACCGTGCATCAGGCGGGAAACAAAACGGGCTCCTGAAGAGCCCGTTTTTTTATCAGCGACAGTAGCCGATTCAGCAGGGTGTCCTGGCAAAGCGCTGCCGCATGGTCAATGCAGTATTGGCAAGCCTGAGACCTGCAATCCCGGACTGAAAATCACTCGGCCAACTGACACAGAAGACAATTTTTCTTAAGTTCACCACTTCCAAAAAAAGCGTCCATGAAACCACAGTTTTCCACCTCGTAATCCACTACGATGTCTTGAGGGTCAGCGATGACCTTGACGTAGCAATATTCCGTCCACGTATTCTGTTGGTATTGATCTGTAATCTGAAGATACCCTGCGCTCCGGTCATGAGTAGACCCCATGTATTTATTTTCCGAAAACGTACCCTTATACCGACTCCATAGATAGGAGGTGTTCTTCGGATTTTTACGATCAGGCTCTACAGATTCAGGCTTGCCCATCAGAGGTGCAAGTTTTGCGATGGCCTCATTGACATCTTTACCCTTGGCATCTTTTACACTACTAAGCTCCTGACTCGGAATCGAAGTACACCCCACCAATGAAGACAGCAGAACGGCGACAAGCGCATGTTTTATGGCTGCCTTTTTTAAAGATTTGCCATCAGTTGGCTGAACGGAAAGCTCTACCGGCGGCTCAGACCGTTCATTCATCATGCTTGCCATACACCGTCTCGTTCAAAGTTACTGAAATGGGTCGAATCGTGAAAAAATCGTATTCGACGCTTCGAAGCTTTTCGATAGTACAGGTGTACTACCGGCCCCCGATGTCACGATCCTCAGTGTGTAATCAGTGCCTGTAAGCCCTATGGCAATCACCAAAGGATGAGTATCCGTTCAGATCAAAACCTGTTGAAAAACGGCTTGGTGCATTCAGTGAATGTCACCTTGGAGGCTGCGCCCTGACGGCGCTCACAACTTTTCAGTGCGCGATTGAAATCCGTCATATCAACCTTACAGTCCGTAGCTCCCGACACATTGCATTTGCCCAAGGCCACACGGCATACGGCAAACTGACGGTCGCCAGCAAGCTGCCTCCTACAAAGTGAAACAACAGGCACAAAAAATCCCACAGGCGTATGCACGCGCTGTGGGAGGGGTACAGCGTTTACTTCGATCAATGCTTCATGAACTTCTCTTTCTCGAACTCCATGTAGATGATGGTCCGTTGAACCGGCGTGGCGTTGACAGCGAAGTGGTCCAGGGAACCATCGAAAATCGCGCCTGTGCCGGGTTTCTGGTGATAGAACTCGCCTGCCACGTTCAGGTAGGAGTAGTTGGCTTCGTTGGCGGCGCTGAGGGTGATGTGCATCTGCAGCAGCCCTTCATTTGTCAGTTCCGGATGGCGATGCAGGCTCAAGAAGCTGTGAGGTGCCATACGGGCCAGGGCCACGACTTTTATGCCCTTGAGCGGTTTGAACAACTCCAGAGTGCGGGGCATTGTTGCCTGGGCAGGGCCGATAGGCGTGTCCCTGAACAGCAGCGCATATTGTGTCCAGTCACGATTGCCACCTTCGGCACCCCAGCCCTTGAGCCAGCCGTAATCGCCGCCCTGTTGCAGGTGTTCGGTCAGTTCGGCGTGGACCTGTTGATGCTGCTTGTTGGTTCGGTCGATTTCGAGCAGAGGTGCATCCAGAGTTGCGAGTTCTTCCTGGATCACCGAGCAATGGGCGACCAGATTTGCCAGTTGCGGAAAATCTTCGAGAGCATAAAAGGCGGTAGTCATTTTCAAGGTTCCCTTGAGCAGGTAAGGCACAGAACGGGTGAAGGCTGGCGGCGCAATTCTGCTTGCGCCGCCAGCCTGTTTTTACGTCAGTGAGCAAAGAACGGGAGCCGGCTCAGCTCTTGAGTTCCAGCCCGCTTTTCTTCAGGTCTTGCGCTACGGTTTTCTGTGTGTCCGATGCTCTGGAAATCTCACCGTTCACGAAATACGCCTTGGGTTTGTCCTGATCCTCGCCATAGGTGAAGTTCACCTTGGCCAGGGTCTTGTTCACAGCCATTGAGGCTGAGTTATTGGCACTGACCAATGGCGTGGGGGTGGTGAAACCTTCGGTCTGCGCTGCGCTCTTGAAGATCGAGATAGCCAGGATCCGCATGTTGTCGCGGTTGCTGAGCAGTTCGAACATTTCCTTTTGCGTGAGAGTGCCATCCCGGCTGCCGGCATCGACCCTGTCGAAGACGTGGTCCTTGGGCTCCAGACGAACCCGTGCCAGGGTGCCTGGCTGGCTTTGAAACTCTTTGAGTAGCGATTTGAGTGCCGGGTCCTGATCGATCAGCTTGGCGATGTTTTCCGCGTTGCTGGTCTGATGATCGCCGTAGATCACGCTCATGATCTTGGACGTGAGGTTCTGCGAGTCCAGGCGTGCCAGGTTGGTGTAGTTACTTTCAAAGCGACCATTGTCCAGCACGCTGTGCTTGTTGACCGAGGCTTCCTGTTGGGCTGTGGAGCGCTTCAGAGAACGCAGTGCTGCGTATTGCTCATCGTTCTCCGGTGTCTTGCTGGCAAAGAAGTCATTGAGCCCCTTCAGATGAATCTGGATCTTTTCCTTGGCGCTTGCGTCCTTGTATTCCGGTTGTGTGTGGTCGGCCAGTCGAGTCAGCTCGGCCTTCGAAGCCTTGTCCTTGAACGCATCGCCCAACGAGGTGGCGAGTTTGGTCACGTTGGCCGTGGTCAGCGGTGCCGCTTCCTTGAACTGGAACTTGATCCGCTTGGTTGTCTTGTCATCAATGGAGGCGGTTACCGTGATGCCGTTGGTGCTGGTGATTGCCTGGGAGCCGGGGGCCGAGCTCGGGGTCGGGTTTGTATGGCCGCCGACAAGCTGGGCGCGGCCAAAAGCGCCTACGTTGAAGTTATTGAGCAGACGAACCCTGTTCTGGGACTTTTCATCCATGCGACTGGTATCGTTTTCCTGACTGAGTTTCTGCCAGGTGAAGTTGGCAAGATTGACGTTGGCGGTGAAGCCGACACCGAAGCGCGCAGAAGCTGTCAATGGTTTGCTGTCATGATCCGAAATGCCCAGTTGCACGCGGAACTCGGTGTTGGCCCCGGCAGTCAGGTCGACATTGACCCGCTTCATTTCGTGAGCCTTGTGGTTTGCGCCTTCCTTGAGAACGTCCAGTGCTGTCAGCTTGCCTGTGAACAGGTTGTCGACGAACTGATCGATCTTTTCATCCGGCACTGTAAATGCCACACCGGTACGTTGGGTGTGGGTACCAGCAAGCGTAATATCGCCTCCTACGCGAAAGGCCAGCGCGCCACGTTTTTCATTGCCCAGATCCAGGGTGGTGAGTTTTGCGTATTCCCCGGCGCTCGTTATATCCGGCAGGACATCCTTGCCGGCTCCCACGGTCCCGCTGAGCAGGTTGGCACGTTCACGTAACAGATAGACTTCCACCCCCTTATCACCGCGCTCGGCCGCGAAGGCGTAATTGCGGGTGTTGCTGTATTGCCCGCTGGGGAAGGGGCCTGTCACGTGTTTGGCAATGCCGATGAAGGGCGTGCTCAAAGTCATGCCGTAGCTGCGTGAAAGACTGATCTCGTCGTCCGGAAATTCCAGCTGTTTAAGTGAGTTCTTGAATTTTTCAGCCAGCTCGGCCTGATCCTTGCTGCCGGTGGCGACACGCATGTTGACGCTGGTGGCGTGATCCGGCTTGTGGAAACCGTTCAGGAAAGCCTTGATTCCGTCGTAAGACTTTTCCAACTGATAGTGCTCGGTAAAACCCATGTCCGAAACGTGCTTGATCGGATTGTCGCCATAGGTCTTGTCGCGCAAATGGATCAACTCGTTTTTGATTGCCTTTATCTGGTTATTTTTATCGGGACCATCGGGGAGTTTTTCGGCTTTATCCAGCAGCTTTCCGACATCATCGAGGGTCTTGATATCCAGAGCCAGGCGGGCTTTGGTCAGGGCATGGTCATCGTGGCCATGGCGACGCTTGCCCGCTGGGGTATCGGCATCCAGATGTCTCATTTTCAGGTCCATGCCCTGCAGGGACTTGAGCAATGCACCGGTCGGGTTATCCGAGGACGGGGAGACCTTGTCCAGAGCACCCTGAGCCAGTGCCAGCAGGTCGTTCTTGGGTTCATTGCGTTTTGGCGGCGCGGACTCCATTTTACTGGCTGCTTTCTTGCCTTTCTCCGTAGGTTCTCCATGAAGATTGAGCAAACCGGCTTTCTCGCCCAGCGTCATGACCGCCTTGCGGCTATGGTTTTCCAGCTCTTCACGGAAGGACTCCAGGCTTTCGCTCAGCGCCTTTCCTTCCTCTCCGAGGTCCAGTTTGGCGATGCGGGTCTTCAGGTCGTGGCCGGCTTCCGGGGCCTTGCCCGGTGCCTGGCGGATTTCCTTCAAGTCATGGAACAAGGGGGCCTGGGCATTGTAGACATTTGCCAGACCGTCCCGACCATTGATCTTGTGGTCGATATAGTTCACTACGTTCTTGGCCGGTCGCAATTCCAGATCGGGTTTGAAAACGTAAGCCTTGGTGAACTCTGCCGTGCTGGATTTATTGCTTTGTTCTATACCGCTGCGGCCCAGCATGTTGGAGGTAAAGTTTAATGTGCCGACTCCGGGAATGCTCACCCTTGCCATGCTCTTGTCGAGTCTTGCGAATATATTGTTCAACTCGTTCTGATCGGCAGGGCGACTTTCAACGTTTTGCCATTCTTTGTTCTTGTACTGCTGGGTAGCCGGTTTTTCACCGGGTGGATCCTTGAAGGTGACGCTGACGGTATTGTTCGTTTCCGTGCGAAGACCGGAAATCTCGCCTTTGTAGGGCAGTTCTATCTTCTGCCATTTCGAAGCGCTCTCGGATGTGGTTTCCGAGTTGCCAGCCGCTGATGTCCCGGCCGCTGATGTTCCAGCCTCGGCAGGCTGTATTTCCGATGCGGTGGAGGTAGATGGTCTGGACTCGGCAGCCGCGGATGTCGACGGTCTGGATGGCGTAGGGCCGGCTTCTGCGGCAGTCGATGTGCTGGCCTGCTCGGGTTTTGAGTCGGTCGGCTTGCTCTGCCAGTCTTCCTTGAGCATGAAGAACAGTTCGCCGTTACTGGTTCCCGCATGTACACCATTGGCATCCAGGGTCAGGTAGGCAACTGTCCCTTCCAGGCCATGACGGGTCATTTCAGTCGGATCGCCTTCCTTGTGATGGGCGGTCATGCGACCTTTGTCATCAAGGGCCACGAACTGTTTGTCGTTGTACATGGCGAAATCTTTGATCACGCGACCTTCCAGGCCCGCGATGGCATCGCCCAGTTCGACTTTGGTGGAGCGTGGCGTGTCTTTCAGATTGTGGGTGTCGTTGAAGGTGCTCTTGCCGTAATCGGGCGTTACTTTCAGCTCGTGAACCTTGCCGTCCTTGAGTACATAGGCATTGCCGTCGATGCCGCGCTTGAGCGCGTCGATGTCCTTGACGCCACTGTCTTTCCAGCCTTGAGTAGTTGAATCCCAGGTCTGGATACTGCCATCCACTATCCCGATACGACCGTTGCGGTGCAGGTCGAGGGTGTTTTCGTGTGTCGGCTCTTTCTTGACCGGCAAGCCCTGGGTGTTTTCCAGGACCTTTACATCCGAGAGGTTCCAGCCGCTCTGCAGGCTGGAGGTCTTTTCATCCAGGGTATGGGAGTGGATCTGGCCAGCACCGTCCTTGATCAAGGCATGCATTTGCCCGTCATCGCCACTCATGAAACCGGTGACCTGCTGGCGCGCCCCCAGCTTGCCATCTTCGGGTTGGTAGTTTTTCTCCGGCATGAGCTTCAGGACACCATCATCGCTCTTGAGCTCGTTACGCGAGGCGCTGTACAGCTTGCCTTCGGTATCGGCGACGAACAGGCGATCCTTGGTCAGGCCGATGCTGCTGGCTTCGGATTTGCCATCGTTGAGGTTGAGGGTGATATGCAGCTCGGGGACTTCCCCCATCTTGCCCAACTGGAGGGTCTGGGTGTCCTTGCCCGCAAGCATGGCCACGGTCCCGTCGGAGGCGACCGAATGGGCCTGCAGATCCTTGAGTTTGATTTCGGGTCTTGTCTCGCTGGAGAGGTTGACCAGCGAGTCGCCGCTACGTGCATAGAGCTTGCCGTCACCTTCCGTCGAAAGGCTGCTGAATTTCTTGTCGCCCGTATCGGGAAGAGGGGACCACTTGAGCATGTCCGAGTTGAACTTATAAGGCTTTTCGTCATGCAGGCGCAGTGTCTGGCCGCTGCTGTCCTGATGGGCTCCGCTCAAGTGGGCGATATGTGCCTTGTCCGGCAGTGCTTGGGTGACCGTCGATGTCAGGCCTTCGAGGTTCATCGAGTTGCCCTGGCGTTGCAGGGCGACGCTGCCAGGTTTGCTGCCCGATGGTACATCCAGCGATTTACTGCTGCGCAACAGGGTGAAGCCTGTGTCGCTCTGCTGCATCTTGAGCAGGTGACCCTTTGGCTCCAGCAGCACCTGACCGTTGCCTTGCCCTGTGCTTTGATGGGCCAGGTAGGTTTTATCCTTTTTGCCGACGGTATCCTGAAGCATGGTGTTCAAGGCCGGTGGGCTGAAGCCCTCGAAACTGGCCTTGCCCTTTTTGTCCAGGCTGATCGTGTTGGGGGGCGTGGTTGGTTTTGCGATGCGTTCAATGTTGCCGTCCAGGCCGACAAAGCGCCCACCCGGCAGGTTTTTGGCCTCGCCTAACATCGGTGTTTCAGGCTTGGCCTGCTCCTTGATCGAAGGGCCTTTGCCATCGCTGCCACTGAGTCTGGAATTCGATTTGCGACTGTTCTGGGCGGCGCTCTGCACCGCCAGATCATCACGGAAAGACCTGGATGATTCGGCCTTGGTGATTTCCTGTTTCGATGACGTGCCGGCTTCTTTCTGGACGGGCGTTTCTTTGGTCGACTCGCCCGCGATGCGCTTGCCTTCGGCTTTCTTCGACTTCGAGGATTCGGGCTGAGAATCCCCCATCAAGGCGCGTTCCATTTTATTGGCGCGCAATGGCCAACCCATGCCATCTGCTTTTGGAACCACCGGGTCATTCTGCGCCAGCGGCATGGCTTCGGACTTGGCGCTGCTTTCTGCGCTGCCTTCGGATTTCTTCGATTTCGAGGACTCTGCCCGGGATTCGCCCATCAGAGAACGACCCAGCTTATCGCCACCGCGCATGCGCGAGCCCGCGCCGCGGATTTGTTGGGCGGCTGCTTTGGCCGCCAGATCATCAGGGTCCTGAGCCTGGATCTCGGACTGCACGCTGCTCTGCACGCCGATCTTTGGTGTGGCTTGCAGATCCTGAGTCACCGGACCTGCTTTTGCGGTTGACTGCTGACCCAGTTTGTCCAGTGAGGTGGTTGTACGCTGCGTCGGGGGCTGGTTTTGCTGGTTGAGGCCTTGCGGGTTATGGCCTGAGGACGTCGCGCCATGTATCTGGCTTGCGCCGGGTGCGTTGTTAAGCGGAATCATGAGCATTCTCCGTGTCATGGACTGCCCGGAACAACCTCATGATGGCTGTCCGGCCTTAAAGGAAGGTTTCCTTTGCCCTGTGTGGAAATGCCCTGTGACTTGGTTCCAGAGGTCGACGCTGTTTGCGCCAGCGTCTGACTGATGGAGTGTGAGCGCCTTTCCTTGAAATACCTCGCTACAACTGTGTCGGTATTGATACGTTCGGAAACTGTTATTTTTTCGCCACGACTGCACCAGTGCCATTTTGCTCAATGCGGCTCGCGGTTTCACAGCACAGTCTCAGGCTGATGCTCGTGTATCGGAACACACTACATTTATTTGCCCGTCACCCCGGCTGATCCGCAGCAGGTGATCCCCAGGCCCCGGTTTTCAATCATTCGTCCGAATTATGGGCACCGGACACGTTCGCCCTTGAAAAGACCTGTAACTCCAGGATGGAACATGCAAAACACCGTGATTCGTTATAACTGCGTGGGCTGCGGAGTCTGCTGCAAAGGCCGTCTCATACCTCTGACGTTGAACGAGGCCGAACAATGGCTGGCCCGCGGACATGATGTTGCAGTCGTGCTGGAGGCCTTCAATGAACTGACCTGGCCCGCCGACTCGGGACAATATGCTCACAGTGCAGGCAGGTCGGTCGCGGTCAACCGTGACGACAGCAGCATTCGCGTCATTGCGGTGTTCGTTGCCAATGCTCTGGACCAGTGTCCGAACCTGCGTGCGGATAACCTGTGTGGCATCTATGAAGAGCGCCCGCTGGTCTGCCGGATCTATCCGATGGAAATCAATCCGTTCATTGAAATGAGCAGTGACAACAAGGTCTGCCCGCCCGAGTCATGGGGCAGTGGTGACATTCTCTGTACCGACGGTGTGGCCAACCCCGAGCTTAAGGAATTGGTCAACCGCTCCAGACAAGCCGATGTGGCGGACGCTGCAACCAAGATCGCCATCTGCGCACAGTTGGGTATCAAGGTCGCGAGCTGGAAGGAAAATGCATTTGCGGTCTATTTCCCGGAACGCCTGAAACTGATCGAGGCAATCCGTCAGAGCAAGGAGGCCGCAGTGGATGACTGGGCCGAAGACTGGAAAGTACGGGCCGACGATCCGCAACTGCGTGAGCGCCTGATTGCCAACCGTGTCCCGCTGGCCAGCAGTGAGACGAGCGATTACATCTTTCACAGGCTTTGAGTAGAGGTGGACAGGACTGTCCACCTCACGTGCATCACGAAGACGATTTCAGCAGATCCCACAAAACCTCGTCATTGAAGTCGCGGATAACGCTTTTGGCACCGGCGGCTCGCAACTGCTTTTCATCAAGCCCCGACAGGACGCCGAAGGTATGAATGCCGGCAGCGTTCGCCGATTGCACACCCGCCAGCGAGTCCTCGAAGGCAAGTGCGTTGTCGGCGCTTGCGCCCAACAGTTCCAGAGCCGTCAGGTAAGGCATGGGATGAGGCTTGCCGCGCTCCAGTTCACCGCCGATGACGATGGTCTCGAAACGATCGATGATACCCAGGCCGGTCAGCATGGCCATGGCGTTTTCTCGCGGTGCGTTGGTCACCACGGCCGTGCGCAGGCCAGTGCTGCGGGCATGATCGAGAATGCGTAGCACGCCCGGCACGGGAATGGTTTCCTTGAGTTGAGCGCGGAACATGGCTTCTTTCTGGGCCGCCATATCCGCGTATTGCGAGGCGGGTATATCTGGAAACAGGCCGCCGAAAATCATGTCGTCCGGGAAGCCCATGACATGGGCCTTGTAGTAGCTGAGGTCCATCGAGCGTTCCCAGCGTGCCAGTAACTGGTTGTAGGCGTTCAGGTGCAATTCATCGGTATCGATGAGGGTTCCGTCCAGATCGAACAACAGCGCAGAAAGGGCCATTGACTCTTACTCCTTTAAATGTGCAGTAGTGTTGCCCAGGGACCAGACACCTCGCAGGGCCGGTACCAGCGGCAACATGAGAAGGGGGTAGATGATCAGCAGGCTGAAGGCGGCTTCGACCCCTATGCGTTCGGACAGCACTCCCAGCAGAAACGGTGCCAGCAACAACGCGACGCCCACGGCTTGTGAGGCCTGGCTACTGAGTGCCGAGCTTGCCTGGGGCGCGACACGCATGGCAGAGCCCAGAATCAGCGGGAAGAAATTGCCCAGGCAGGCACCGAGTACAAAGATGAATATTGCTGTACCGACCAGCCCTTCGATAAACGACAGCACCAGCAGTGTAGCAATAGCGCTCAGAATCACCGAACTCAGTAATGTCAGCGGTGATATGCGACGCAGAGCATAGCTGCTGGCCAGGCGTCCGCAGACGGTGCCGGCAAAGTAAAGGCTCATCAGCGTTGCGGCCACCGATGCGCTGGTCTGCACATGGGTCTTGATGTATTCCGCGCCCCAGAAGCCCACCCCCCATTCCGCCGAGATCCCGAGAATCACCAGCGCCCACAGGCTGAGCCGGGTCAGGCGCTGCGCACCCTGAGTGTCCTGGACCGTTTCCGCTGAAACGCTCTGGTCAGACTCCGGTCGATGGATCGCCAACGGTGCACAGAACATCATCAAGGCCCACGCGCTGACGATCAGCGGAGCCGTGCGCCAGGACAGTCCCATGGCCGTCGCGGCCCCGACCAGCAGCGCACCGCCCAGCACACAGAGTCCGGCCACAATATGCGCTTCCACCAGTTTGGCGGCAGCCTGCTGACGATAGCGTTTGCCGAGCATGGCCTGGCCGACGGCCATGACCAGACCGCCGGACAAGCCCATGAGCACGCTGCCCGGCAGGGTCATCGGCAAGCCGCCCGCGATGGCCAACAGTCCGCTCGCCAGCACGATCGAGCCTATTGCGATACGCCCGGTGCCGATTGGCAAGGTCCTTCGTTCCAGCCAGCGATACGGGATACCGATCAGCACCAGCCCCAATGCATAGGCGGCGAAATGCAGGCCGGTCCAGCGCAGGTCCAGAGCGAATTCGGCACGCAGAAACGGCATCAAAGGGCCGAGCATGCCCTGCTGGGCGCCGAACAGCCCGAACATCAGGTAAATCGACCAGGGGCGTCGCTCTGTGTGAGCCGTGTCTGTCATAGGCCTGCCTTTGTGTCGAACAGTGAATGCCAGCGTGCGCAACGAGCAACCTTGGCATGGCTGGCCTCGATGGCATCCAGCGCTTTCAGATCGACCGCTGCCAGCGTTTCGCTGGACACGCCGCCGACCACGACCTTGCCGTAGCTTCTGCTGATTGCTGCAGCGTGCGGCGAGAGCATCCAGTTGAGCGCCTTTATCGCTTCGGGTGCCCGTGGCGAACCGGCGCGGCAGCCGAATACTTCAAACTCATAGCGCCGGGCATCGGCGGGTACGCACCAGCGCAATGCAGGATGCTGCGCCGCTGCGCGAGTGGCCGCCGTGGACACCGTCACCCCGACGAGTGCGCGGCCTTCAAGCACGTCCTCTATCGGTGCCGTCGAAGATCCGCTGATCGAGGGGTGTAGCCGAGCAATGTTGCCCAGCATGTCCCAGGCCCCATCGCCGTAATGCTCCAGCAGTGCGCTCAGATGCAGATAGCCGGCCCCCGAACGACCCGGATCCGGCAGGGCAATGCGTTGTGACCATGCCGGTGCGCAGAGCGCCTCCCAGGAGAGCGGCGGTGTCAGGCCGTTTGCGGCCAGCACTTGCGGGGCGTAGCAAAAGGCAGGCACGAAGCCTGACGGGCTGAACCAGCGCCTGTCGGCTGCAATCGCCTCGGGAGGCAATGTCGAGCCATCCAGTCCGTCAAGAACCCGCAACTGTGAAGCCAGTGCGGGATCGAGGAGGGCGGTGGCAGCGGTCCCCAGCAGCAGGTCCCAGTCGCCTGCCGTGCCGTTGATCACGCGTTCGATCAACTCCGAGGTGGACCAGCGTGAAAGGCGCACAGGCACGCCGGTATGCTCGCGGATACCCGCCATGAACTCGGCAAGCTCGGCGTGTTCCATCGAACTGATCGCGATAAGTTCATCCATGCCTGGCCTCAATCCAGCAGTCGATGCAGTTTGGCGTACTGCAGGAGCATGATGGTCTTGCCGTCGCAGATCGCGCCGGTCTCGATCATCGACAGCGCTTCGTCCAGAGGCACTTCGAGGACTTCGATGTCTTCGCCTTCGTCCTCCAGGCCGCCCCCGGCGCTCAGCTTGTCTTCGTCGAAATACTCCCCGACAAAGAAGTACAAGCGCTCGGTCACCGATCCCGGACTCATGAAGGCTTCAAATACCTTGCGCACTTCCTGGATGCGATAACCGGTTTCTTCCTCGGTTTCCTTGCGGATGCAGGTCTGTGGATCGTCGCGGTCCAGCAGCCCGGCACAGGTCTCGATGAGCATGCCGTCGTGTTCGTTGACGAAGGCGGGAAAGCGGAACTGCCGGGTCAGGACGACCGTCTGTTTCAGCTTGCTGTAGAGCAGGATGGTCGCGCCGTTGCCCCGGTCATAGGTTTCGCGGGTCAGGGTGCTCCAGGTGCCGTTGTTGCTCTGAAAGTCGTAGGTGGTCTTGCGCAGGACGTACCAGTTGTCCGACAGCACTTCGACATTCTTGATGCGCACCCGGTCCTTGGTGGGAATAGCCTTGCTCATGGCTTGGCTCCCAGATGAGTGGCGTTGGGCGCAACGGTCAGCAGGCGTGCAACCATTTCCGGATCGCGATGCTCAGGGGCCGTCATGACCGCCGTGTCCAGCGCGTGGTCGCAGCCGGCCGAGCAGGCACCCCGGTGCTCGCCCAGCCGGGTGACGGCTTCGGTGACCAGACGGCGGGTCAGGGTGAAGGTGTCGGCCATGCGCTCGGCAACCAGAGTAGCGTTCACGTCTTCGTGGGATTCGTGCCAGCAATCGAAGTCGGTGGGGATCGCAATCATCGCGTAGCAAAGCTCTGCTTCGCGGGCCAGTTTGGCTTCGGGCATCGCGGTCATGCCGATCACGGTGCCACCCCATTGACGATAGAGGTGGGATTCGGCGCGGGTCGAGAACTGTGGCCCTTCCATGACCACGTAAGTGCCGCCATTGAGGGCCTGCACGTCAGCGGTCTGTGCAGCGGTTGCCAAGACCGAACGCATGCGTCCGCATACCGGGTCGCCAAACGGCACATGGCCGACCAGACCCGGTCCGAAGAAAGTCTTGTCACGCTTGATCGTGCGGTCAATGTATTGATCGATCAGCACGAAGCTGCCCGGTGGCGCATCGTGGGTCAGGCTGCCCACGGCACTCACCGATAACACCTGGGTACAGCCGACACTGCGCAACGCGGCGATATTGGCCCGCACATTGATGAACGCTGGCGGGATGGTGTGTCCGACGCCATGGCGCTGCACGAAGGCCACCGGCACATTGTTGAGCGTGCCCAGGGTTATGGCCGACGAAGGTTTGCCGAACGCCGTCTCGCATTCGACCAGCTCGATATCTTTCAGGCCGGGCAGTTGCTGAAGGCCACTGCCGCCAATGATGCCGATGCGTTGAACCTGCTGGTTTGTCGATGAGTTGTTCACACGCTGCCTCTCGTCTTCAGGGTGTTTTCTGGATGTCCGGTGGTCACCAGACGTTCATACAGTTCGGAAAGCGCAGTGGGGGCGCTGCCACGCTTGAGCAGCAGGCCTTCACTGGCGTTGTTGCTGTAGCGGGGCTCATGAATCTTCAGGTGCCGGTCGATGGCTGGCAGGTAGTTCCAGCGAACGCCGGGGTACAGTGAGTGCGCTAGATGGTAGGCGTCGGATGTCGGGGCAATGAACACGCGAATCAGCCATCCGCTGATGCCGAAATAATCGGTGGGGCGGCCTGCCAGGTATTCGAGGTCGCGTCGATCTTTTGATGTTCCTTCGACAAACCAGCGATGTTCGGTGAGCAGCGATACCCAGGCAAAGACCGGATATGAGGTCATCAGCGGGACCAGCCAGCCAAACAGCACGCCTTTCCAGCCACCGGCCCAGTAGAGCAGGGCGGCGACCGCTATCAGACACAGCACCCGCAGCACCGTGGTCAGCCGCGAATGGTTCAACAGGCTGTTGCGTGCCATGGTCGTCAGGTTGACCCAGGCGCCACCGGGCGTCAGCGGGTAGAGCAGCAGTGCATGGAAACTGCCGGATGAAATGCCTGCCACATAGCCACCGGCCTGGACCCTGGCCCGGTTCGGGTCACGGTCGGGGTGATTGGGATTGCGATGGTGTTCCATCGTATGGGTCTGATGGCGACTGCGCATGTCGCGTTTGAACGCCGGAAACTGATAGAAAACGTTACTCAGCCACCACTGCCATTCATGGTTGGGGCATAGCGCGAAATGCACGGCGTTGTGTCCGAACTCCTGCAGGGCACGCAGGCGTCCGCCACTCCAGAGCACCACCAGCAGCCACATCAGCGGTGTCGAGTAGATCGATGCCAGCACCACGGCGGCCACGATATCCAGCCAGGTCCAGATGAAGGGCAGGGGCGCGAACCACTCATCCAGTGGCCGGTAGTAGTGTTCCTTGCGGCCGGCAATCCGAGGTTCCAGCTTCAGCAGCCGCAGAATGCGCTGATGATCGCGGTAATAAAAGGTGACCAGCGCGCGCAATGCCAATGCAGTGCTGATCAGGCCGAGCAGAACCATATGCGAGGTGGTCATGGTCAGGCCTCCCCGGTTTCGGCGCAGAGTGCCTGAGCAGGCACAAAGCGTTGCAGCAGTTCATCCAGACTGCCGAACAGCGGCGCACCGCTGACGCGCAGGCGCTCGCTGTTCTGATGGCCTGTCGAGACCAGTACCGGCGACCAACCTACCGCATTCGCCACTTCGAAATCGTGTAGCGTATCGCCGACGAACAGGGTGCGTGAGGCGGGAGTACCCAGTGTCTCTTGCAGGATCACGGCCTCGGCCGTCTTGCTGGTCGCCTGGTTGTGGCTCAGCCCCACGACATGTTCGAAATAGTCATACAGGCCTTTGGCTCTAAGGGTCTGAACCAGCACATCGCAATGCGACGCCGAGAGTATCGAGACGCCGATACCGGCACGTTTTGCGGCCTCGAGGAACTCGATCACACCCGGATGCAGCGGACAGTGGGCGACATTCGCGTCGAAGTGCTCCAGATAGTGCTGGACGATGGTGGAGAAGGGCACGCGGTCCAGATCGAAGCCGAGTGAGGCGTAGAAACCGGCAATCGGAAAGTCGAACCTGGCCCGGTATTGATCAGCGGTAATGGGCGGGACGTCGAAATGTTCGCCGCAACGATTCACGGCGAAGACAGCAAGATCGATATCGTCGATCAAGGTACCGTTCCAGTCGAACACTACATGTTCGATACCGGAAAAATGCAGGGGGTCGTCGATCATTGTCGGGTGATCCTGGGAAATAGGGCATTGAGTGCGATGCGCGACGCGATCGCCGGCGAGTAGAGCCGGCCGGGGTCCATCACCAGATTGGTCACACCGATCTGGGTTTCCAGCGCCCGGCGATTGTCTGCCGAAAGCTTGCCAAGCCCGGCGCCGTACCAATGGTCGAAGCGGGTGCGCCAGGTGCGTTCGCCGGAGGTTTCCGGGAAGCGGAAATCTTCGGTCGTGGCCATGTTCCATGCGCCGTCGACCACGCCGCACAGCAAGCCTTGCAACTGATGACAACTGAGCGAGCGGGTCAGCAGCGCGTCCAGATGGTTTTCGATGCAATCGGCTTCGAGTGCGCCGATGGTCATGCCCTGGCTGTACAGCGGGTTCATGCTGCTCAAGGCATCACCCACCACCAGCAAACCTTGCGGCCAGTGTTCGAGGCGGTCGTAATGGGTGCGGCGGCTGCCGGGCATCTTGAAGGTGAAAACTTCCGACAGCGGTTCGGCTTCGCGGATGACTTCGTGGATATCGGGCACCGGCAGGTTGGCCAGTGCCTGCAGAAAGTCGTCCGGGTCCTTGCCGGGAAAGTGGCCGAACCAGCCACCGGTAGTCACCATCCAGCGGTCACCCTCGATGGGGCTGATGACCCCCATGGAGCGTTGTTCCGGAGCCGTTGGCAGCACCAGCAGCACTTGCCATTGCTCGGCAAAAGCGGGGAGCCGCTTGTAGATACGCGATGCATAACCCAGCTCGGTCTTGACCACGCTGTTCTGCACCGTGCCGAAGCCGGCCTCTTTAAGCCAGGAGGGCATGTGCGTGCCCCGGCCGCTG
Source organism: Pseudomonas capsici (assembly GCF_017165765.1). Taxonomy (GTDB): domain Bacteria; phylum Pseudomonadota; class Gammaproteobacteria; order Pseudomonadales; family Pseudomonadaceae; genus Aquipseudomonas; species Aquipseudomonas capsici. The sequence goes on along the minus strand of NZ_JAFGZD010000016.1, from coordinate 25,319 downwards.
GCGTCCACCAGCAGATCGCAGGGCAGGTGTTGCGCACCCGAGCCGTTGTCGATGGTTACGCCGTTGACATGGCGCTGTCCTTCGGCACCGGCAAACTCGATCCCTGTCACTCGCGTGCCGGACAGAATCTCGACCTGAGGCACTGTTGTCAGGCAGCGGCGCAATTGGTTGTCGATGAGTCTGCGGCTGCAATAGTGGGCGTGGATGCCGCTGCGGTAACGGTTTTTCCAGCGCCCGCGCTGATACCACTTCACATCGTGTCCCAGGTCCGCTACCTGAGCACCTTCCTTTTCCAGCGCACTCAGCAGGCCCGGATAAATGCCCTCCATGATCTGTTTGCCGCGCAACAGCAACAGATGCACGTGATGTTCCTGTGGAAGGCTCTGGCGCGGACCGGTTTCGTCGTAGAAATCGCTTTTCTCGATCACGGTGACACGCTCGAAGCGCTTCGCCAGCACGGCAGCGGTCAGGCAGCCGGTCACGCTGCCGCCGATCACTACCGCATGGCCCGAGCGTGTGCCCGATTCAGTTGGGAGAGTAGTCATTGAGCACCTTGGCGATGTAATGCAGGTCGTCGTCCTGCAGATCCGGGTGCAATGGCACCGTCGTCAATGAACGCAGCAACCTGGCAGCATTGGGGCAATCACGGTGATAGCGGGTCAGTAACGGCAGTTGATACAACGGCTGGTTGTCGTACTTGCCGATATCGGACTCGATACCGTGCCGCTGCTGGTAATGCACCAGTTGGCGACCGTCATGTCCCACCGATTGCAGCAACAGCGAATAACCGTTCACCACACCACCGGGGACCACCGGCATCTCGCGAAACGCCGGGTTGTCCAGCAGACCCAGCAGCCGCTCGCGGTTGCTCAGGCGTTGCTCCAGATGAGCACCGAGCTGACGTGACCGGGCCAGGCCCAGAGCCGCCTGCAGACCGCCCAGTTTCAGGTTGATGCCCAGGGACTCGCCGGTCAGATTGCCGAAGCGGGTATAGGCGCGAATGCGCCGTGCCCGCTCATCGTCATCGGTCATCACGAAGCCGCCTTCGCCGGTGGAGATGAACTTGCAGTCATGGGTGCTGAAGCAACTGATATCGCCATGACGTGCCAGCCATGTTCCGTCCAGACGGGTCATGTGGGCGTGAGCCAGATCCTGGATCAGCGGGATTCCGGTTTCCTTCACCAATGCCCAGGTCGCGTTCGAATTGATCGGGTAACCCCACATCGGTACTTCGATGACTGCGCAGGTGCGCGGCCTGATACAGCGCCGCAGATCCAGCGGATCAAGACCGAAACTGTCCGGCGCGACATCGCAGAACACCGGAACAAGTCCCAGTGCGAGAATGGGCAGTACCGTACAGATCGGTCCGGTCGGGGCGACGATGACTTCATCCCCAGGTCGGAAATCGACACCAGCCAGAGCCGCCGTCACAGAAGCCGCACCTGAAGAAACGCTGATCACATGCTTGATGCCGTACAGCGCAGAAATCGCGGCTTCGTACTCTTCGACAATCGGCGAGGTGCCGGTCAGGCCCGAGTGCAGGGCCCGTTCCAGCTCGTGCAGGTCGTCAGCCGAGTGCAGGGTGCCTTTCTGGGTAATGGTTCTCGGGTTCATGACGACACCTTTTTCCCCACCAGATCCCACAGCGCTTCGTCTGCGAAGATTCGGTCGACCATTCGCCGGAAGTTGGGAAACATCTGCAGCGCTGCCGTTTCCTGATGGCTGAAGAAACGCGCATTTTCCACCTCTCTGTCGTCCGGGCAGGCGAGCAGAGGAGTGGCCGTGACATAGATCAGGTCAAGGTGATAGTGCGGTCCGCGCTTGTCATCGATGTATTCGCACAGCACCCGATAGGGTTGGTGCAAGACGGTGACATCGGTTTCGACATCGGCGAGTTCTTCGTCGCGCTCGCCGAGCAGTTCGGCCTGGATGCCCGTTTCCTCGAAAATCTCTCTGAGCACGGCGGCGTCCGGCGTTTCCCCTTGTTCGATATGGCCGCCCGGATACAGCCAGACACCGAGCTTGCGGTGATGCAACAGCAGCATCTTCCGGTCCGGGTTCAAGACGAACCCGGACGCGGTGAAATGCCGATCCAGTTGTGAGCGATCGAGAGGCGCCGTCATTCAGGCGGCACCGTACTGATTGATGCGTTCGGCCATGTAGTCCAGTTCCGTCTGGGTAATGTCCGGATGAACCGGAATGGTCGTCATGCCTGCCAGCAGGGCTTCGGCATTCGGACACTCGTTGCGGTATTGGGCAAGTGCCGGGAATTCATAGAGCGCCTTGCAGCCATAGCGCTTGATGTCGGAAGGGATGCCCGCATCATCGAGGTAGTCGATGAAAGCACGGTTGTCGGCAAAATGTAGCTCAAGGTTGAGAAAGTAATAGTTCGGCTGGCCGCCATCGATGATTTTTTTCTCCCGGACCTTGCTGTGATCCAGCTTGCTGAGGAAGTAGGCCGCGTTTGCCCGGCGCTTCTCGATCTGGCCGGCCAGAGACGCCAGACGGCTGCCGCCCAGGGCTGCCGGCAGTGCCGCAAGCTTGTAGTTGAGGCCGAAATCCTTGCCATTGAGGTTGCCGAAGCGGCTGTAGTCGCGGCAGCGCTGCGCCAGTGCATCGTCATCGGTGAGGATGAAACCGCCTTCGCCGGTGGCCAGTGGCTTGCGCTCATGGGTGCTGAAACAGGACAGGTCACCGAACTGCGACAGCGGACGGCCCTGAAGGGTCGTGCCATGGGAGTGAGCCAGGTCCAGAATCAGCTTGATGCCCAGCTCATGGGTCAGCAGGCGCAACTCGTCGACTTCGGTCGGGTAGCCCCACATCGGGATGTCGATGATGGCCTTGGTGTTTGGTGTAATGCGCGCCTTGATCGAGGCTGGGTCTGCGCCGAAGCCATGGGCACGGGTATCGACGAAGATCGGGTTGGCACCAGCCGCAATGATCGGGTAGATGGTGCACAGCGGGCAGCTCGGAGTCAGCAGCACGTCATCGCCCGGACCTACGCCCGAGGCGTAAATGGCCACGCTGAGGGCTGCGCCGCCTGACGATACGGCAATGGCGTGCTGTGCCTCGAACCATTCGGCGAGTTTGCCTTCGTATTCGCCCACCACGTCGCTGGTGCCCGACAGCGGGCGTTCCAGGGTCAGTTTCATGGTGAGCAGATCGTCCGCATAAACGGGGCGATATTTATCTGAAACGGGTGCATTTACGGTATTTGAAAGATTGGCTGACATGTCATGTATTCCATTACAGGCTTTGGGTGGAAGAAGGCTCAGGCGCTGAGGGGCAGATTCTGTTCGGCTGCGCCGCAGATGCTTTCGATTACCTTGTAGGTCGGACGCAGGCTTTCGAAGCTCGCTTCAAAGGCTGTGTTGGTACGCACGGCATGGAAGAACTTTTCCAGCTCGCCGAAATAACCGCTGCGCTCATAGCCCGAATCCAGTGGTCCTGGCTGCCACGCCCCACGCCAGCGTTTGGCCGTACCGGTAGCACTGGTGCCGTGTTCCGGTTCGTGCATAGTGATGTTCCACAGGTTGTTGAGCTCCACCATCATCGAGTTCGAGCTGACAATCTTCATGTCGAATTCAAAGTAGGGGAACAGGGTGCCGCTGAGCAGGCTGACGCTGGCACCTGTGGTGAATTGCAGCTCAAGGCTGACCAGCAGCGAGTCGCCATGGCGCTGAACCCGGGACTCGATATCACGCAGCTCGCCACCCCCGAAGGTCACGCCCAGGTCGATGGTGTGGATGGCCTGGGCCAGCAGGAAGGAGCGCAGCGTCGAATCCAGTCCCCAGAGCGGCGACGTGGGTTTGCTTGCATAGTGATTGAGCTGAACATGCACGGTCTGGCCGAACTGTTCGGTGCTGGTCATCTTGCGCAGCTGCTGCATGGGCTTGGCGAACTTGAAGTTCATGCCGACGCCGGTGATGACTTTGGCATCCTTGCTGGCAGCGATCAGTTCTTCCAGTTCGTCGAGGGTGAAGCAAGGCGGCTTTTCGACAAATACGTGTACACCCTTGGCCATGGCCTTGAACGAAAGATCGCGGTGCGCCTGGGGTGGGCAGGCCATGACCACCGCATCGAGTCTGGCCGATGCCAGCATCTCGTCGAAGTTGTCGGTGATCATCACGTTGGATACGAAACGATTGATTTGTTCGGCACGGGTACGGTCACTGTCGCAGACCGCCACGATACGAATATCCGGCATTTGCAGAAGTGTGGGTAACAGGTTTTCCTGCATTTGTGCGCCGAGACCAACAATACCAACTCTGAGTCCAGTCATCATTATCTCCGTCTTGGAAAATCAATATTCAATTGGAAGTACGGACGAGCGCATGCACAAATTCCGTAACGGATTGTCTTGATAGCAAACCGAATGAATTCAGCACTCGTTTCAAACGTTTAAAGCAAGGCAGATGTCTTTGAACCGGCTAATGAAAGCGATCATTGCGGCTTGCAGCCGGTCTTGTGACAGGGGGGATAAAGTCAGGCGTATTATGGGGCTGCCGTTGCGCGCACTCGCCGCGGGTATCGGGTTTCAGGTCGTTGGAGTGGGCTTTGAGGATGTTCCGGAACCGGGCACGCAACGAAGTTGCATTGTCCTGGCTGATATCCGGAAGTTCGAACATTCTTGCGAACTGTTCATGTGTTTTCTTGAACGGGGAACGGCAGTTGTTTTTCTGATAAGTATTCATGATACGAATCTTCCGTGAATGCCTGACTCAAACTTCAACATCATGTTGAAGCAACTGCGTCACTATGTCCTGTTGACGAAGTACGGGGCAAAATCTATATCGGTGTTTTAGGCATGGCAATACGGGGTATAGAACGAAAGAATATAAAAAACAGAGCGGGCATTATGGCTTTGATATTAAGTCTTTTTGATGAGCTGGTAAGTGTCTTGATTTTCAAAGAGATTTTTCGGCGCACTTCAGCTTCATTAAAAAACATTAATAGTGCGGCATCTCGATCACGTCCCCTTTTTCCCGTTCATCGATTTCACGCAGCAGACGATAAACCTGCGCCACTGCCTGCAAAGTGGCCCGGGGAATGAACTGGCCCACGTTTTCGCGATACAGCGTTCGTGCCAGCCAGACGAAGCGCACCACCGGCACGCCTGCCTTGCGGGCGCGCTCGATGAGTTCCCGGGCATCGGCATCGCGCCCCTTGCAAATGATGCGCGGCAGCGGCGTCTGTTCGGGACGATAGAAAAGGGCCACGGCAAAGTGGGTCGGGTTGACCAGCAGCATATCGGCGTCTTCCACCGGCGCTTTGGCCGGGGCGGCAGAGCCGGGTTGCTGGGAGATTTCCCGGGCCAGGGACTTGCGGTGGGACTTCATGTGCGGGTCGCCTTCGGACTCTTTGTATTCCTTGCGGATATCTTCATGGCTCATGCGCTGACCCTTGATGAAGAAGTATTTCTGCAGGGCAAAGTCGACGATGGCCAGCACCAGCAGCAAGCCCAGACAGATGCGTGACAGGCGTCTGAACAGGTCGACCAGTGCTTTCCAGTAGCTGTCCAGATCCGTCTGGGCAAGGCCGATCAGGTCGCCCAGTGACGGTGGCAGGAGCCAATACAGCACGAGGGTGATCATCACCGCCTTGCACAGGCTGTTGAACAGGTTGAACAACTGGCGCGAAGAGAACATCTGCTGGAACTGGTTGATGGGGTTCAGGCGCTCGAAGTCCAGCTTCAGGGCTTCGGTGGCGAACAGCGGCCCGAACTGGACCCAGCCGCCGGCCAGCCGCATGATTGCGGCAACACCCAGTACCGGGAGCATGAACAGCAGCAACTCCAGGCCTGCCTTGGTCATCACCTCGCCAAGGGCTGCGCCGAAGGGCCGATCCAGCTCCATGATGGGCAGTACCATCAGTTCCTTGAGACGCTCCATGCCGGAGTCCACCATGGCCAGGATCATTTCGATCAGGGCCGCGAAAATGAACAGCTTGGGAATATCCTGGCTTTGCCCGACCTGACCTTTCTTGCGTGCGTCATCGAGCTTTTTCTGCGTGGGTTCTTCGGTTTTTTCGCTCATGGTCCGGCTTCCGGCAGAGGGTGGTCAGGGGATCTGCAACATCAGCGGCAGCAGGTGCGTCAAATCTTTCAGTTCCTCCAGGCGACCTTCGCCCAGCCAGGTGAGCATGGGCATGTACAGCACCAGGAAGCCCAGGCCCACCAGACTCTTGGCCGGCATCGCCAGGGTCGAGACCTGCAGTTGCGGGCTGTACAGACTGAGGATCGCCATGCCGAACTCGATCAGCAGCAACAGGCCTACCAGCGGCGCGGCGTACAGCACCATGAAGCGGAACGTGCTGGCGACCAGCTTGAGATAGACCTCGAACCCCTCGGGGCCGGTGACAGGCACCCATTGGGTGGCGGGCCAGACCAGATAACTGTCCCACATGATCTGGGTCAGGCTGGCGTAACCGCCGCCCAGGATCATCAGCAGAATCATGACCTGCTTGAGCATGTGGCCCAGTTCCGAAGTGTTGTCGCCCAGTGCCGGGTTGATCTGGCCACCCACCAGCGCGCCACGCTGGTTGTCGAACAGGCAGCCGATGGATTCGAACAGCCAGAAGGGCATGGCCAGCAACAGACCCAGCAGCAGACCGATGATGCTTTCCTTGAGCAGGAGCGCCGTGAGGTCCAGCCAGTCGAGGGTCTGACCGGCGAGGGAGGCACGAATACTGGGCATCGGGAACAGGGCCAGGGCCAGGACGATGGTGTGCCGCAGCATGCCCTTGAGTTCGGTGAACGCGAACGCGGGAATCAGGAACAGGCACGGGTACAGCCGCGCCATGCCTACGGTCAGGGCAATGATCGATTCGCTGACTTCCTTGAACGGGAGCTCGAACATCTCAAGGCCTCGTCTGACCGATCATGTTGAAAGACAGGTAGGCCAGTTGCATGAGTTCGATACCTATCCAGCGTCCGGTCAGCGCCAGTGCCACGCCTACGGCAACCAGCTTGATGGCGAACGGCAGAGTCTGATCCTGCAACTGCATCACCGCCTGCAGCAGCGAGGTGATGACACCGACAATCACCGCCACGATCAGCGCCGGAGCGGACAGCACCACCACCAGCAACATGGCCTGCTTGAAAAGCGTCAGGGTTTCCATAAAGCCTCGGCAGATCACATGTAGCTGTAGAAGAGCCCATCGAGCAGGCGGGTCCAGCCATCGACCAGCACGAACAGGAGAATTTTCAGCGGCAGCGAAATGGTCATCGGCGCAACCATCTGCATGCCCAGGGCCAGCAGAATGTTCGAGACAATCAGGTCGATGACGATGAACGGGATATAGATCAGGAAGCCGATCTGAAAACCGGCCTGCAACTCGGACAGCACGAAGGCCGGCACGACCAGCAGCAGGTCATCGCGGCTGGCCTGGGACGACATTTCCTTGGGCCACATGCGCTGGGTGTTTTCCAGCAGGTGGGTCTGGATGTCCGGGTCGATATTGCGGGTCATGAACAGGCGCAACGGTTCGATCACATGCTTGCCGGCGCTTTCCATGGCAGCAAAGTTATCCAGCCGCTCGGGAAGCTTCTTGACCCGTTGCCCCATTTCGTTGAACACCGGCGCCATGATGAACAGGGTGGCTGCCAGGGCAATGCCATACAGCGCCATGTTCGGTGGAGCCTGCTGGACACCGATGGCGTTGCGGGTGATCAACAGCACCATGGCGATCTTCAGGAAGGCCGTGCAGATGATCATCAGCAATGGCACCAGTGACAGAGCCCCCAGAAACAGGGCCAGCGTCAGTGGGTTGGCATCCTGCAGGTTCACCGCAAGGCTTCCATGCGGGTGATCTGCAGACCCAGACGTCCTTCGACATCCACCAGTTCGCCATGTGCCAGCGCCCGTTCGCCATGAAACAGCATGGCATTGCCCGGCGCGCAGCCGTTGAAGGTCAGTACGGAGCCGACGGACAGCGAACGCAGCTGACCCAGACTCAGAGAGAGATTGCCCGCCCGCAGCGTCAGGGCCAGGGCCAGATCGTTGAAGCGCTCCAGGTCGTCGTTGCCGTCAGCCGTGTTTTCAGCGAACTCTTCATGTTCCTGCAGATGGATATCGTCGAGCAGGATCGGGTTATCGCTGTCGGACGCCGCAAAGTGGTCGATAGTGGCATTCATGGTGTCTTGCTCCAGTTCGGTAAGGGTGAAGCACAATGCGTTGGCGGATTCCTGGACCAGGTTCAGTCGGCAGGAGCCCAGTTGCAGTATTCCGTGGCCATCGGGGGTAAACAGGGGGTGATCGGGCAGCAGCACATCGCCCGGGCGCAGGCCCTTCAACTGCTTGTAAGTCAGTGCCAGATGGCCCAGCAGCAGCGGGATGTTGACGGGCCACGGCCAGGTCTTGCCGACGGGTTTCTGCTGCCACTGGCCACGATCCAGCAGATCGAGCAGGGTGGCGGGCGGCGCAGAGAGCCGCGAGCAGACCCGCAAACCGTTGATGCGTGCTTCCAGCAGGCAGTCCAGCCCTTGTTCATTGGTCTGGTCCAGCGGTTGCAGGGTGCCGAACAGATGCTGCAGTTCCGGGCTCAGGTAATGGTTGTAAAGCTGCCAGTACCATTGATGGTCTTCGCTGCTGTCCGACGGCTGCAACAAGGCCGGGCAACTGGACAACAGACCCAGCAGGGCTTCGGTATTGGTCAGTCGCAAAGGACCGGACGCACATTCCAGATGACCTTCGTCGACGCTCTGGCCGGGCATGGGGGCCAGGCGCAGGGCCAGTTGACCTTTTTGCCGATTGAGCTGGAAAGGCAGGCTCAGACCGGTGCCTATCCGTTGCCGGATCGAAGCCTCGGTGGTGCTGACGGGTCTGAGGGCTAGTGCCTGTGCATTCATTTCAATGACCTGCCTGATCGAGTGTGAGCCTGACGCGACGTCCAAGCCGCTGGCTGAGCCATTCACGGCTGGTTTCACGGATTTCCTGACAGCGCTGCAAGGCGGCGTCACGGGCAAAGCGCAGGGCAATGTCCAGACCGTCGCTGCGCGGAATGACCTGCACGGTCACCTTGCCCAGATTCGGCAGCTCGAAGATGGCTTCCATGGGCTCCATTTCGTTGCTGGCCAGGTGTTCTTCGATCGGGTTGAGCAGGGAGTCCCACAAGTCCTCGACCGGTGTGGCTGGCAACGAGGCATTACCGCCATGCTTTTCGCCGTCGCGCCAGCCATCGTTCAGCCCTTGTGGCTGCTCGTTGCCCAGCCAGAAGACGTTGTCGCTGGATGCAGTCATCATCTGCTCGAAGAGTTCGCCTTCTTCCAGGGTTTCGTGAGGCACATGCTCGCCGCGTTCGTGCCTGATCGGCGTAACCGTGCTCTCGCTGCTGTTGTTGGTGCTGCTGCGGGGCTTGGGAGGTTCCGGCTGTCGAACAGGCGCGGGTTTGTGCTGCGCGGGCCTGGTGTTCATGAGGCCTCCCGGGCGAGATCCATCAGGTAATCGAGTTTTTCAACATCACGCTGGCGTTTGCGCAGTTCCGTGTGGCTGTCTTCAGTCCACATTTGCTGCTGGCGATGTTCATGCTGCAGATTGCTCAGGTGCTTTTCGTTGCGCTCGATATGCCGGATGGCCTGGCGTTCCTGGGCCAGCCAGTCGTTCATTTCGCTCAGGGGCAACGGACGGTTCGCGTGCCGCTCGCGCTGCTCGATGCGTGACTGCCGATAGGCCTGGTGCAATGACTCAAGGTCCTGGGTCATCTGATGCAGACGGGTCTGCAGCTCGTTGAGCACCTGGTTCTGGCGACGCCAGGCCTGTTCGGCCAGGGTCAGGCGATGGCGACGGATCGGCGCCAGGATATCCAGGGTCTGGCCAAGGGTATTCATTTGCGGATCATTGGCCGAATCCGACAGGTCAAGGTCATCGTGGGACATCAGCAGTTACCTGTATGAGGTGGTCCAGGGTGTCTTCCAGCGACACCGGGTCTCGTAGCGATTGCTGCAGAAAATCCATGATCTGATCGCGCGATTGCACAGCGAAATCGGTCAATGGATCGTTCCCCTGTTGGTACTCACCCAGCTTGATCAACATTTCCACTTGCTGGTAAGCAGCCAACAGTCTGCGTATCTGTGTGGCACCCTTGACCTGTTCGGTTCCCACCACATTGCTCATCGTTCGACTCAGGCTGGTCAGAATGTCCACAGCCGGGTAATGGCCGCGCTCTGCCAGGCGTCGCGAGAGCACGATATGGCCGTCCAGCAGGGAGCGAACCTCGTCGGCCACCGGGTCGTTCATCGAGTCCTGCTCGATCAGGACCGAATACAGGGCGGTGATGGCACCGGTACGGGTTCGTCCGGCGCGCTCCACCAGACGCGGCAGCAGGCTGTAGACCGATGGGGGAAGCCCGCCGCGACCTGCCGGCTCGCCACTGGCAAGGCCGATTTCCCGCTGGGCCCGTGCGAAACGGGTGAGGGAGTCGATGATCAGCAGGGTCGATTTGCCTTGCTGTCGGAAACCTTCGGCGATGGTGGTGGCGGTGAAGGCCGCGCGGGCACGCTCCATGCTGCTGCGGTCCGACGTGGAGCAGACCAGCACGGTTCGCGAGCGCAGTTCCTCGTCCAGTTCGTGGTCGAGAAACTCGCGCAATTCGCGTCCGCGTTCACCGATCAGGCCGAACACAATCGCTTCGCAGGGCGTATTGCGTGCCATCTCTGCCAGCAGCGTGGTCTTGCCGCAGCCCGCACCGGCGAACAGCCCGACCCGCTGGCCTTCGCCCAGGGTCAGCAGCCCGTCGATGGCGCGCAGGCCGGTGGACAGCGGCGCTTCGATCCTGGGGCGCTCGGTGGCGGGCGGCGCATCGCGGATCACCGGCTGGGCACCCGCTGCGCCGGACAGCGCAAAGGCCGAAGGTCCGTCGCCGCTCAGCGAGCGGCCGAAACCATCCAGCACCGAGCCCAGCAGGTATTCACCCACCACCAGACTATGGGGCTGGAACAGCGGCCTGACCGGTGCGCCGATGGCGATGCCGTCCAGTGCCCCGAGGGCTGCGAGCAAGGTGTGCTTGCGATCGAAACCCACGATTTCGGCCATGACTTCAGTGCCATCGGCCCGACGGATTTCGCACAGGTCCCCGATCCGTGCCTGGGGCATATGGCTGTGCAAGAGGATGCCGCTGACACCGGCGATACGGCCCATGACCTCGACCGGTGCGCAGCGTTGCAGCCGCTCGCTGTGTTCCTGACGCCAGGTGTCCAGAGGTGTCATGGTCGAATTCATCACCAGCTCACCTCCACGCGCCGCTCACCTTCGAACACCACTTTGTGTTCGTTGATGTCCACGAAGCGCACACCATCGACTTCATCGCCCAGGAACAGGCGTCGTCCATCGCTGGTCAGGACACTGGCCAGGCGGGTATTGCTGATCTGAATGATGGTGAAAGGCAGTTGTGCCGTGGCAGCGGGCAGGGCATTGAGCACTTGCAACGGGCTTTTGTACTGGCGATCGAAGTGCAACAGCATTCGCGAGGTGGATTGCAGCAGGTCGTCTTCGTCGAAAGGACCGTGCAGGAAAATCTTTCCTTCTTCTTCGGCCAGGGTGATGCGCTTTTGCAGCTCGCGTTCTTCAAGCATCTTGGTGAGGACTTTCTTGACCTCGGTCGCATCCTTGAGCTCGATTTTCGAGGGTTTCAGCGGCGCGGGCGGTGCAGGCTGCTGCTGATTGAACAGCCAGAGCAGCGCACCGAGAAACACCAGCAGTGAGCCGGCCAGCAGTAAGGGCCCGAGCAGTGAGCGCGGTGCCGGCTTGCTCGCCGGTGCTTCACGTTCGGCGACAAGCTCCTCGGGTTGCGGTTCGGGTTCTTGTATCTGTTCCAGTTCCGGGTCGTTGATGGCCTGTGCAAAGTCCCGGGCAGAAGCCTGAGGCTGCTCTTCTTCCTCTTCGGGCGGCCATTCGGTGTTGGCGCTGAGTACCGACAACCACACGCCATTGAGGGCAAAAGGCGTACCCGGTTCAAGCTGGGTAATGCCCTCGATCTTGTGGCCTTCGCTGTCGGTGACGGCACCTTCGCTGCTGGCCAGCGACCAGGTGCTGTCCACCAGTCGCAGCATGCAATGGCTGTCCTTGATGCCGGGATCGTACAGCGCAAGGTCTGCGCCGCTGGATGAGCCGATGCTCCATTGATCGCCGTTCAAGGGCAGTGCCGCGCCCCGGTGCAGGCCGGTCAGTACCCGTAATTCATAGTGTTTCTTGGTTTCCATAGGGACTCCATCAGGCCATCAGGGCTTGTGCTTCATCCAGGTCGATGCGACCCAGAACCTTGACTTGCACCGTGGATAACAACTCGGCGAAAGACAGCACGGGTACGTGGTTGAACTCATCTGCCAGCAGGCTGTGCAAGGGGCTGCGCAGGTCCTGGGCAACCAGCAGTACCGCCTTGGGGCTGGACGGCGGGTTCGATTGCAGGGCAAAGGCTTCGCGCAACTGTTCCAGCAGCGCACTGCCCAGCTCGGGTTCAAGGGCAAAGTAGGATTCGTTCTGGGTCTGGCGCAGGGCATCGCGCAGCAACACTTCCGTTTCCGGCGTCACCAGCCAGGTATTGAGGGTGTTTTCTTCACTGTGTTGATGGCAGATCTGCGCCTTGAGGGCGATGCGTACATAGTCGGTCAGGGCGTTGAGGTCGCGCTCATGCTGGCCTTGTTCGATCAGGGTTTCGGCAATCGGCCTGACCGAGCGCAGCGAAACCAGTTCGGCAGAAAGACGTTGCAGCACGGCGGCAAAGCGCGCCAGAGGCAAGGTGCGTTGCAGCTCCTGGGCCAGCTCCGGCTGTTCGGATTCCAGCCAGCTGAGGATCGCCTTGCTTTCCTGAAGGCCGATGAATTGCGGGCCGGTGGCCTGGAAGGCGCGGCTCATGCGTTCAAGGATCAGCTCATGAGGCCGTATGCCGACGATATCCTCGTCCTGGAACAGCGGATCGTTCGCATCGACCCACATCCACTGGGCTTCATCGCGGTCGATCCGGCCGGGGTAGCCGGGCTGGCCTTCCTCGACATCACGAATATCGACGGCCACGTGGGTCAGGGAAATGGTGGCGCGCACAAACGGCACTTCATAGACGCAGAAGCGGAATTCGTCGATTTCACAACTTTCCACGAACTCTATATCGAAGGAAGGCAGCGTCAGGCCGAAGTTGTGAACCAGTGTGTTGCGGCGCTGACGAATGCCTTGAATTAGCATGTCGAGTTCCATCACCCCCTGGTGGCTGGGGTGAAACTGCAGCAGATAGGCCCGCGACGGGTTGAAGCGGCGGATATCCTCGCGACCGTTGAGTTCAGGCGAGGCATTGCCGGCGGCACCGATCTGATTCTGGTAGAGCTCCTTCTGGCGAATCCGCCACAACTGGATCAGACCGCTGAACAGGCACAACAGGCTGATGCACGCAAAAACAATGGTCGGCATCCCGGGAATCAGGCCGAACCCCATCATCCCGAGAGAGGCGAACACCCAGGCCTTTGGCTGGCTGGTGAGCTGTTCGGCGATTTCATGACCGATGTTGGCGTCGGCGGTCTGGCTGTCCGGAGCCACGCGGGTGATGATCATGCCCGCGGTCAGGGAGATCAGCAGCGCAGGGATCTGGGCGATCAGGCCGTCACCGATGGTCAGCACCGAGTACAGGTGCATGGCGTCACCGGCTTCCATGCCGTGCTGCATCACGCCGATGGAAAAACCACCGATGAGGTTGATGAACACGATCACCAGACCGGCGATGGCATCACCCTTCACAAACTTCATCGCGCCGTCCATCGCACCGAACAGCTGGCTTTCCTTGGACAACTGCTCGCGACGATGCCGGGCTTCGCGAACGTTGATCAGGTTGGCGCGCAGGTCGCTGTCGATGGACATCTGCTTGCCGGGCATCGCGTCGAGGGTGAAGCGCGCGGCCACTTCCGCAACCCGTTCCGAACCCTTGGTGATCACCAGAAAGTTGACGATGGTCAGGATCAGGAAGATCACCAGACCCACCGCCAGGTTGCCGCCAACCACGAAGCTGCCGAATGCTTCGACGATATGACCGGCATCCTGTTGCAGCAGAATCAGACGGGTAGTGGCAATCGACAGGGCCAGGCGAAACATGGTGGTCAGCAGCAGTACCGCCGGAAAGGTCGAGAATGCCAGCGGGCGCGGCAGATACATCGCCAGCACGATAAGCAGTGAAGAAATACAGATGTTTAGCGCGATCAGCACGTCCACCAGTGCGGTGGGCAAGGGCAGGATCATCATGAACACGATGGCCATGACCATGATCGCGCCGACGATTTCCGTGCGCCTCATCACCGCCAGCGCGAGGTTGTTGAGTGCATGGATGATGCGGATCATTGGAGGGTTCTCCCGGCATCTTCAATGCCCATGGCCTTGCGTTCCTGGCGAGACAGTTCATCCATCAGGCCCTGCAACAGGCGCAGGCCGTTCTGGCGGGTCTTCAGGTCTTTCCATAACGGCAGAGGCAGGTTTTGCAGCAACGGGTACAGGCCGTTGAAGAACAGCGGTTGCAGGTTCGGCGTGCGGCCAATGGTTTCCTCGGCCAGCAGTGTCAGGTCGCGGGCGAAGAAACCGTTGCCGCAGAAGCGCAGTACCCGTTTGCTCATGCCCAGTGCCGTCATGCTGCTGTCGGGGGATTTCTTTGCCAGGCGTTCAAGCAATGCCAGGCAGGTTTTCAGCAGGTTGTTCAACTGGCCGCTGGCACCCAGGCCACGCAGCATCGAGCGCAGCACGCCGCCGGGCAGTGAGGGGGCAAGGGCGGCAATGTCATCGGCCAGTGCCCGTTGCAGGGTACGCAGGCCACGGGCGAACTGATCTTCGTTGAAGCGTTCGAGCAAGGCTTCCAGCAGAGTGGCCAGAGGCTGCTGGCCGACGATTGCCTTGTAATAGAGCTGACGCATCAGGCTGCGTTGCTGTGGGTCGCTGCTGAACAGGGCGATGGCGCTGGCGGTATTCAAACCGGCGCGAATCTTGTCGCCGTGGGTCAGACGCAGCTCTTCAAGCATGGTCTGCGCCTGGTCGTGACTGGCTTCGCTGCCCTCGGCAACGGACAGGCGCACCACCTGCTGCAACAGAATGTCGGCCCGCGCCGGGTCGTTGTCCGCCATCTTCAGCAGGTCAGGCATCGAGCTGCCTTGCTGCATCATCTGGATCTGCATGCGCCTGGCCTGTTGTTCCAGGCTTGGCTGCTCGCTGTTATCGAGCAGGCGGTACATCTCGGCCAGTTTCTCGATGCGTTCGATACGTTGCGAACTGCCGGACTCACGGACATGTCGCTCGTCCAGTCCCTTGCTGTGGCGCTCCACGCTTTCGCTGAACTTCATCGCCACTTCTTCCATGGAGTCGAGCAATGGGTTCTTGGGCGCGAACGATCTGGTTTCCGCCAGAGGAGGACGAGGAAGCGGCTCCAGGTCAGCAGGCCGCATATCTGGGAAGGAGTTGATTTTCATGGGCTGCGCTATCGCCTCGGAACATGTGTTTCCTGAGTGGCGTTTAAGCGCAACCGGTTCCTGCAATCGGGTGCTTTGAATGCTGTGCCAGTTCTTGCACAGCCTTTATATCGAGAATGCAACAAATGGCACAAAACCTCCTTTTTACCGACTATAAATACTTATAAATCAATGACTTGAAATTATTAAATAGTTGGTACGTTCGCTGCTCTCCCTATCTGGCCACTACCGGCAAAAGTTACTTATGGATATGGAGATACAACCGTGGAAGTCAAAGGCATGCAGCGCGAAGGGAAAGTCATTGGTGTTATCGCACTGGACTTGGGTGGCCTTGCTAAAAGCAGCGAGAAAAAGCTGCGAGGTTTCATCGCTAAACGCGTATTCAATCAGGCGGATGTAGATGACCTGATGCAGATGACCTATCTGGAGGCCTGGCGCAACCAGCACAAATATCTGGGCACCTCCCGGCCTGAGACCTGGCTGTTCGGGATTGCAGCCAATCTGGTGAGGAACCATTTCAAGACCTTCTATAACCAGCCTCAGTGCATGGAGCTGACCGACTCCGAGCTGGAAAACCTGGAGCAGGGCCATGACCCGAGCCTGGTCAGCGATTACCAGCGCACCCTGGGCCGGACCCTGGAAGCCATCGAAGAACTCTCGGTGGACATGCGTACCGTCATTCAACTGGTGGTCGATTCGGACATCAGCTACCAGGATGCCGCGCGTCATCTGGACATCCCGATCGGCACCATCCGCTCACGACTGGCCCGTGCTCGTGGACAGCTCAAATCCAGCGTTTATTCCAAGGAGATTCACTGATGAACAGTTTTGTCCCTAACCCTGAGCTGCCACGTCTGCCCCGCGGTATTCGCGAGTTCACTGAAGACGACCTCGAAGCCATGATGAACATCTTCAACGAAACGGCCGGCAGTGGGGCCAACTCGCCGGTTACCCGGCCAATGACCTACGAAGAAGTGAAGTTCTACGTCAACCTTTACAAGCGCGATGGCTTGCCCGTCTACGTTTACGAGCGGCGTGGCGAAATCCTGGGCTGGTTGTCGATCAACCGCTTCAGTTGGGGAACGCAGGCCTGTTACAGAACCGGAGAAACGGCCATTTATGTGCGCGCTGACCATTTCGGCAGCGGGATTGGCGTCCTGCTCTGCAAGGCGACGGTTATCCTGGGTCGACAGGCCGGCCTCGAGAATCTGGTGGCCTGGATCATGGCGGCCAATACGCCGAGCCAGAAGATCGTCACGGCAGTGGGTGCCCACCTGTGGGCTCGCTTGCCCAATATCGCCCGCTTCGGTGAGCAACGTTCCGACGTTCTGCTGTTTGGCCTGCCATTGGGGCAGTCGCTGAACGTGCCGGTGCGGATCAATGTCTCGGAGGCGGTCTGATTCGCCAGCGCTGAAAAAAGGGTATGCACTGATTGCAGGTGCATACCGTGTTATCTACCGCACGGCCGTGCTGACGGTCGATGCGGTGCTGATTCCGGTCAGGACCGGCATAAGGTCCTGGCCATTCTGTACAAGGTCACTGTTGTGAAGGCAAAAAAAACGGCGCAGCCTTTTCAGGCCGCGCCGCTGTTTTTTGTGGCAGCCGATCAGACGATAGGCTGGTCGCTCCACTCGCCATTGACCAGACGTCTCAGGCCCAGCGGGTTGGCGTTCTGCAGGGCAGGTGGCAACAGGCTGTCAGCCTGGTTCTGATAGCAGATCGGACGCAGGAAGCGATCGATGGCCAGGCTGCCTACCGAAGTACCGCGGGCATCGGAAGTCGCCGGGTACGGACCACCGTGAACCATGGCATCGCAGACTTCGACGCCGGTCGGGTAGCCGTTGACCAGGATACGACCGACTTTTTCTTCCAGCAGCGGCAGCAGCCAGTTGTATTTGGCCAGGTCTGCCTGCTCGCCGATCAGGGTCGCGGTGAGCTGACCACGCAAGGCCAGCAGCGCTTTCTTCAGTTCGGCATCGTCAGCGACTTCGATGACCAGCGTGGTCGGGCCGAAGACTTCTTCCTGCAACAGTTCGTCGCCGTTGAGCAGCAGGCTGACATCAGCCTTGAACAGTTGTGCCTGAGCCTGCTTGCCTTCCTGCGGCTTGCCTGCCAGGTGAGTCACCCCCGGATGCGCCAGCAGGTGCTCGACACCCTTGCTGTAGCTGCGCAGGCCACCGGCGTTGAGCATGGTTTGTGGAGCCTGGCCGCCCATGTGCTCGGTCAGTTGCTCAAGGAAGGCCGAGAAGGTTGCAGAGCGCAGACCGATCACCACGCCAGGGTTGGTGCAGAACTGGCCGGCACCCATGACAACCGAAGCTGCCAGGTCCTTGGCCACGGTTTCGCCGCGTGCTGCCAGCGCTTCGGGCAGCAGCACCACCGGGTTGATGCTCGACATTTCCGCGAAGACCGGAATCGGTTGCGGACGCTCGGCGGCCATCTTGCTCAGCGCGTTACCGCCGCCCAGAGAGCCGGTGAAGCCGACAGCCTGAATGGCCGGGTGCTTGACCAGACCTTCACCGACGCCATTGCCGAAGATCATGTTGAACACGCCTTTTGGCATCTGGGTGCGTTCGGCTGCGCGAATAATTGCACTGCCCACCAGATCGGCAGTGGCCATGTGACCACTGTGGGCCTTGAAGACGACCGGGCAGCCAGCGGCCAGCGCAGCGGCGGTATCACCACCGGCGGTAGAGAAGGCCAGCGGGAAGTTGCTGGCACCGAAGACGGCAACCGGGCCGACACCGATGCGGTATTGGCGCAGGTCGACGCGTGGCAGCGGCTTGCGATCCGGCAGCGGCAGGTCGATACGGGCACCCAGGTAATCGCCACGGCGCAGGACCTTGGCGAACAGACGCATCTGACCGCTGGTACGACCGCGTTCACCCTGGATACGCGCTTGAGGCAGAGCGGTTTCCTGGCAGACGATGGCGACGAAGTCATCGCCCAACTGGTCGATCTCGTCAGCGATGGCTTCAAGGAACTCGGCGCGACGGGCCGGGCTCAGTTGACGGAATTCAGGGAAGGCTTCCTTGGCAGCCAGGGCAGCGGCATCGATTTCGCCATCGGTGGCCTGGGAGAAGCTGTACGGCAGTTCTTCACCGGTCGTGGCGTCGAGGCTTTTCTGCTGGATCTGACCAAGGGCGCTGCGGCCGCCAGCGATGAAGTTGTGGCCGAGAATGTTAGGCATCGGTATCTCCTGTTGTTTTGACGTGGGAGGCAGGGTCCGGGTAAACGCCGGGGGCCTGCGCTCCTTTATGGGTTGCCGAATCTGTGAGGTCAGCAGTCATCGTACAACTTGGTCGGCAGCATATGCAACTGCCAAAGCAGGATAGCGGCAGGAGTGAATCGCTCAGCCGCGAAGCGCATCCAGCACCTTGCGCAATGCCTTGCTCACCGGTTTGTCCTGACGCAACACGATGCCCAGTGTACGGCTCAGCCCCGGTGTCAGGGAATGAACCTGCAACCCGCGCCGATGATGGGTAGCGGCCACCGACATACGGGGCACGATGCTGTAGCCCAGTCCCGCAGCGACCATTTCCTTGATGGCTTCGATGCTGCCCAGTTCCATCACCGGTTTGATGCGGATGCCCGCCTGCAAGTACCACTCGTTGATGAGCAGGCGGGTACTGCTGCCGGCTTCGAACACCACCAGCGGGTAATCGCTCAGTGTCTGAGGGGTAAAGGTCTCGGGCAGCGGGTCCTGACGGCTGGCAAAAATCGCCACGAATTCATCTTCCAGCAGCGGTGTGACTTCCAGGCTGCGCCCTGAAGCGGGCAGGGTGACCAGGGCCAGGTCCAGACGGTTTTCTTCCACGGCCTTGAGAATACCGTCGGTATTGCCGGTACTGACCCGCACGTCCAGATCGGGGAAGCGTCGTCTCAGGTCTTGCAGCATGGGCGGCAGCAGATGAATGCAGGCAGTGGCTCCGGTGCCGATGGCGATCTGTCCGGCTATGCCGTGGGCATGACTGGAAAGCTCCAGCATGGCGTCTTCGACAACCGCATCGATTCGCGAAGCATGCTCCAGCAAGGTGCTGCCTGCCGAGGTGGGCTTGATGCGCTTGCCCACTCGCTCGATCAGGCGCAGGTTCAGATGCTCTTCCAGTTGCCGAACTTGCAGGCTTACCGCCGGTTGGGTGAGGTTCAGGCGTTCGGCTGCTGCCGAGAAGCTGCCATGGGCGATGACCAGCGAGAAGGTGTGCAGATGATTGAGGTTCAGTCGGCGCATGGCAAAGTTTTACTTATGCTGAGGATGAATAATCATAGCTTTGTTTATGGTTTGCCGCGCTGCATCATGGCTCTCATTCAATAGCACCCGCCAAAGAGTTTTAAAGATGAACGATGCCCTGATTCTGCGTGACGCCCGCGACGACGATATGCCTGCGGTCCAGGCGATCTATGCCGAGCATGTCCTGGAGGGGATTTCCAGCTTTGAACTGGAGCCGCCGAGCCTGGCGGAAATGCTGCGCCGACGTGCCGAAGTGATGGCCAAGGGGTTGCCTTATCGGGTCGCGGAACATCAGGGTGAAGTGGTGGGGTATGGCTATGTCACGCCTTATCGGCCGCGTCCGGGCTACCGTTTTACCGTGGAAGACTCGGTTTATGTGCGCAGTGGCATGGGAGGGCTGGGTATCGGCCAGGCGCTGCTGGCCGGGCTGGTGGAGCACTGTGTCGAAGGCGGCTGGCGGCAGATGATCGCCATTATCGGTAACAGTGAGAACGTCGCGTCGATCCGTCTGCACGAGCGCCTGGGGTTTCATCGGGTAGGCGTCTTCGAGTCGGTAGGCTTCAAGCATGGGCGCTGGGTCGATACCGTGCTGATGCAGCGGGCCTTGGGCGACGGTTCGCTCGGCACGCCTGAACCTGTTGTGTGAAACCGGGTGAACAGCACGGCGTTGCCCCGGCATGCGGTGTCAAGACTGGGCGTTGCGCAGTTGATCAATTGGGGCGTGACGTTTTACCTGCCAGGGGCTTTTGGCAACGCCATTGCCCACGATCTGGGCTGGAGCGGGCAGCGGGTCTTTGCCGGATTATCGGTGGCGATGCTGGTCATGGGGCTGGTTTCTCCACTGGTTGCCCGCCTGATCCAGTGTCTGGGCGCGCGGCAGGTGATGCAGTCGGGAGCGGTGCTCAACGCGGTCGGTTGCTGTGCTCTGTCGCTGTGTCATGGTCCGACGCTGTACTTCATGGCCTGGTGCATCCTCGGCATCGGAATGCGTTTGTCCCTTTACGATGCGCTGTTTGCAGTTCTGGCCGGATGGCTGGCTGCCAGGGCTCGTCCGCTGATGATGCAGATCACCTTGCTGGGTGGCCTGGCATCTGCGGTGTTCTGGCCGTTGGGCCATCACTTGCAGGATATGTTCGGCTGGCGCAACGCACTCGGGGTGTATGCCGTCCTAGCCCTGTTCAGTGGTCTGTTGGCGAGTCGGCTGCCGGATCTGCGTACAGGTTCCGTACAAGAGCCTGTCGTCACCCATGAGCCGCCGATGGCTACGCCCTGGCTGCCGCAGATCGGTTATGCCCTGAGCATGATGCTGATCGGCTTCATGTCCGCCGGTCTGTCGGCGCACTTGCCAGCCATGCTGACAGGGTTCGGTGTACCGCTGGGGCTGGTGGCCTTGTGGGGTATCGGACAGACCTGCGCCCGTCTGTTGCAGGTCATGCTTGGGCAGTCGATATCGGCGCTGCGTCTGAATGTCTGGGTGGGTGCCGGTCTGACCCTGTGCTTTACCGTGGCGCTCATGAGTCAGGGAAGAAGCTGGCTGGCCTGTCTGTTCCTCTTCGGTTACGGCGCCATGAACGGCCTGGGCACTTTGCTGCGTGCCAGCCTGCCGTTCGAGCTTTTTGCCCATGACCGTTACACCCGGCTGCAGGGCAGGCTGCTGGCACCGGGTTTTCTGTGTGCGGCAGGTGCGCCCTGGTTCTACGCTCTGGTGCATGAGGCTTCAGGAGATCGCGGGCTGATAGGGCTCTCGCTGGGCCTCAGTATGCTGGTGTGGGGCCTGGCGATCGTTCTGCGGCGCTGGGGTCAGGCTTCTATTGGTTGATAGACTATTTGCATATTTATATAGAATTTAAATGAATTTATAGAATGTTTTATCCGGTGATATGGTTTTAAGCAATTGCCGGATCCTTGAGAAAGGTTATTAAAACCTTTCGGTGAAGGCCGTCACCGTTTTCATTCTCAAGGAAGGACCTGCATGGCCGCTTTTGATTCGTTAACCCGTCGCCGCTTGCTGGGATGGGCCAGTGCCGTCCTTGCCAGCCCTTTGTTGCTGTCGTTGCCGCGTTCCGGTTGGGCAGTGGACGAGCATGCCGGGCATCTGAGTCATCCGGATATCGAGCCTGACGGCACTGGCGATTTCATTCGCCTGGACGAGCCCAGGGCCCTCAAACTGGCGGTCAACCTCAATGCAGTCTGCCTGGCACCGGTGGTCATCGCCCATGGCCAGGGTTTCTTCAAGAAGCACAATCTGGACGTGGAACTGGTCAACTTCGGCAACTCCACCGAAGTGCTGCTGGAGGCCATTGCCACCGGCAAGGCCGATGCCGGTGTCGGCATGGCGCTGCGATGGCTCAAGGCTTTGGAGCAGGGCTTCGACGTCAAGCTGACGGCAGGCACTCATGGCGGTTGCCTGCGTCTGCTCAGCGCCGCCAACAGCCCGGTCAACAAGCTGGAAGACCTCAAGGGCAAGGCCATCGGCGTCACCGACATGGCCAGCCCCGACCGCAATTTCTTCTCGGTGCTGCTCAAGAAACATGGCGTCGATCCGGTGCGGGATGTGGACTGGCGACTTTATCCGGCAGACCTGCTGGGCACGGCGCTGGAGCGGGGCGAGGTTCAGGCGGTCAGCGGCAGCGATCCGTTCATGTATCGCCTGATCAACGCCGGCAAGGCGCGTGAACTGTCCACCAATCTGGTGGAGGAGTATGCCAATCTGAGCTGCTGCGTGGTGGGCGTCACCGGCAAGCTGGTGCGTGAAGAAAAGCGTGTGGTGGCAGCCCTGACTCAGGCGATTCTCGAGGCTCACGCTTACGCCGTGAAACATCCCGAAGTGGTCGCCAAGGGCTTCCAGGCTCATGCCTTGAACACTTCGGTGGAAGAGGTTCAGGCGATCCTTCACGACCATACTCACGGCCATCATGCCGTCGGCGCGGCCTTGACCAGGGAAATCCAGACCTACGTCACTGACCTGAAAACCGTCGAAGTCATTCGACAGAGCACCGATGCCGTCGAGTTCTCCAGGGAGATTACCGCCGATGTCTTCAGCTGAGGCTTCTACTCTGGCGAGCGAAGAACCCCGTGACTCTTTCAACTTCTGGAAGCAGGGCGCAGTGGCTGTCTTTGCCTGGATTCTGGTTGCGGCATTGACCCTGTACCTTCCCAATGCCACACGCAAGTGGCCGATGACCGAAGGCCTGGCCAATCTGTGCCTGGCGATTGCCCTGTTGATTTTGCTGGCCGGTATTGCCGGGCGCTGGTCCGCCGGGCTGGGGCGGCGAGTTCAAGCGGCCGGGCCGTGGCTGATTGCATTGCCGGTCCTGCTGGGCATCTGGGAAGTGCTCACCGCCAAGCTGGGTTTGCTGCCTGTGCCATTTTTTGCACCGCCACAAGCCTTGCTGGATGTCTACGTCGAAGACTGGCCGCGTCTGCTGGAAAGCCTGTTGCATTCCGCCCTGTTGCTGGGCACTGGCGTGGCGCTGGGAGCCGTGACCGGTTTTATCGCCGGGGTCGCCATCGGCTGGTCGAGCAGTATTGGTTACTGGTTGCATCCGGTCCTGCGCATTCTCGGTCCGGTGCCTTCCACAGCCCTGTTGCCGTTGTGCTTCTTTCTATTTCCCACGAGCTGGAGCGCCAGTGTATTCCTGATTGCGCTGGCCACCTGGTTTCCGGTGACGGTGCTGACCTGGTCGGGCGTTGCCAGTGTCGACAAGGCCTATTACGACGTGGCGCGTACGTTGGGAGCCAGGCCCGGTTTCCTGATTTTCAACGTGGCGATTCCTGCTGCCTTGCCCCATGTGTTCGTCGGACTGTTCATGGGCCTTGGGGCATCGTTCTCGACCCTGGTGGTCGCCGAGATGATGGGCGTCAAAGCCGGAATCGGCTGGTATCTGCAATGGGCGCAAGGCTGGGCGGCCTACGCCAATATGTATGCAGCACTGTTGATCATGGCGCTGGCGTGTTCCGGCCTGATCACGGCGCTGTTCCTGATTCGCGACCGCCTGCTGGCCTGGCAACAAGGAACCATGAAATGGTAGCCACCGCTCATGCTGAAAATCCCTCGTCCGGGCTTGCGTTGCGCATCGACAATCTCAGCCATGGCTTCGCTCTGGATGGCCAGCGCCTGCCGGTGCTGGACAAGGTTTCACTGGATGTTGCGCCCGGCGAGTTTGTCGCGCTGCTCGGGCCTTCCGGGTGCGGCAAGTCCACCCTGTTGCGACTGGTGGCCGGGCTTGAACCCGCCGACTCGGGTGCCTTGCTGGCCGATGGCGTACCCATTGGCGGCCCGGATCCTTCTCGGGTCGTGGTCTTTCAGGACCCGACTCTCTATCCCTGGCGTCGGGTGTGGGACAACGTGGCGCTGGGGCTGCAAGCCCAGGGCTTGCTGAAAACCCATTCAACCAGGGTCGATGCCGCCTTGGCCACGGTCGGGCTCAGTCAGTTTGCTCGTGCTTATCCCCGGCAGTTGTCCGGCGGCATGGCGCAGCGGGTGGCGCTGGCGCGAGCACTGGTCAACGAACCGCGACTGCTGATTCTCGACGAGCCATTGGGCAAGCTGGATTCCCTGACCCGGATTGCCATGCAGCAGGAACTGATCGACCTGTGGCAACGCCAGGGCTATACCGCGCTGCTGGTGACCCATGATGTCGAAGAGGCGTTGCTGCTGGCCAATCGCGTGATCGTTTTTAGTGACCGGCCTGCCAGCATCAAGGCGCAATTGACCATCGAGCGGCCTTATCCGCGTCACCGTGACGATCCTTATCTGGTGGACCTGCGCCGCCAGATCCTCGGCCTGCTCGGGCTGGGTGAGCGGTGGTAGGCGATGGTCGGTCGCGACACGGGATTGCGACCTGTGGCCTGAGTGAGTAGGGTACGCGCCTGAACAAGAAGGAGCCTGCCATGACCCGGCACAACCCACAGGACACGGGGTCGCCAGCTGTCCGGCAACGACGTGCGCCCAAAGGCGAAAAGCGCCGCGAAGAACTGCTCGATGCGGCCTTGCAGGTGTTTTCCCTGGAAGGCTATACCGGAGCGTCCATGGCTCAGGTGGCGGGGATCGTCGGTATATCCGTCGCTGGCCTGCTGCACCACTTCCCCAACAAGGTTTCCTTGCTGATGGGCGTTCTGGACCGGCGCGATGAAGTCAGCCGCAGGATTGCCGACGAAGTTCGTGCAGAAAACAACCTCTCCAGCCTGTTGGGCAGCCTGCGGGCCATCAACCGTTCCAATGCAACGGCGCCGGGTGTGATCCGGGCGTTCTCTATTCTCAACTCGGAAAGCCTGCTGGAAACCCATCCTGCCTGGGAATGGTTCCAGACCCGTTATCAACGGATTTACCAGCGACTGCTGGGGCAGTTCACGGCGTTGGTGGAAAGCGGGGAAGTGCGGGCCGATGTGGATTTGCCAGTGCTGATCCAGCAGATCCTGGCGATGATGGACGGGCTGCAGATTCAATGGCTGCGTTTCCCGGATCAGGTTGATCTGGTGGAAAGTTTCGATGCCTACATTGCGCAGGTCGATCAGGCGATAAGGGCTCGTCCCTGAGCCGTAGAAAAAGCCTCGTCCTCAATGCTGTCTTCGCGGGCAAGGGTGTACATATCCATTATCGGTATGTGCTGGTTCTACCGGTTCCGCCTTTACGGCGGCCCCCTTTGTTTCGGCAAAGGGGGG
>NZ_JAFGZD010000015.1 GCF_017165765.1 Pseudomonas capsici | reverse complement strand
CTCTTTTTCTTTTTGTGGTTCCTTTCTTTTTCTTTTTTGTGTGTCACCGGCCCCCTCTGCGGCGGGGGGTGGGGCGGGGTGTTGGGCGCCCGGCGCCCCCCCCCCCCCCCCCCCCCCCCCCCCCCCGGTACTCTGACTGACTTGCAACACTTAACGAGGACAGAGCCAATAAATTCGCTCAAAGTGCTGGCATCACCGATGCAGCACAAACTGTCCGGTAAACCTCACCGCATCCACATCGCTGTTCTGAGCCGTGATACGGGTCTGCAAAGTCAGGCGCGCACGGCCGCGGCGCTGATAGGTGGCGATGAACTTGTTCCACTGTGCATCATCCGGTGCGTCGCACAAGGCAATGGCGTCGCCGCGAACCGGTAGCGGATAGCTGATCTGGCCGTCCTGAATCACGATATGCCCATCGTCGACTCCGGCTTCCTGCAGCCGCAGATGCAGCCAGCCCCAACCCGCCAGCACCGCGCCGCAATACAGACTGCCGCCGAACAGCGTGCTTTTGTGATTGATATTGGGGGCCAGCGGCAGATGCAGGCGCAGCCTGTGGTGCTGCCAGTCGATGACTCGCATGCCCATTTCGCGAGTCAGCGGGATGTCGTGGTGAAGGATGCGCTCCAGCGCCTGTGCGGGCTGCTCAGTCGAGCTCATCGGCTGCTCCATTGCTGTCGCCAAAACTCAGGCCGTGTTTGCGCAGCTTGTCGTGCAGGGTCTTGCGCGGCAGACCCAGCGCTTCGGCCAGGCTGCGGACCGAACTGTGCGGGCGGGTCAGTTCGGCAGCAATCAGGGCGCGCTCGAAACTTTCCACTTGGTCGCTCAAGCCGCCACTGACCGGTGCGGCGTCCGGCGTGGTGCTGCCTTCCAGTTCCAGCTCCAGGCCCAGAGCGAAGCGCTCGGCGGCGTTCTGCAACTCGCGCACGTTGCCCGGCCAGTTGTGGCGCAGCAAAAGAGCGCGCTGGCCTGGAGTGAGTTCATGTTTGGGAATGCCATGGCGCATGCTGGCGGCATCGGCGTAATGCTCGAACAGCATCAGCGCGTCTTCGCCCCGTTCACGCAGCGGCGGGATGCGCAGCGAAGCGACATTCAGCCGGTAATACAAGTCCGCCCGGAAGCGCCCTTGATCGGCGGCCTGACGCAAGTCTTCCTTGGTGGCGGCAATCACGCGGATATCCAGCGGGATCTGCTGGTTGCTGCCCATGCGCTCGACCACACGCTCCTGCAACAAGCGCAGCAGTTTGACCTGCACGTCCATGCTCATGCTTTCGATTTCGTCGAGAAACAGCGTGCCGCCATTGGCGAACTCGAATTTGCCGATGCGGCGCTTTTGCGCGCCGGTGAAAGCGCCCGGCTCATGACCGAACAGCTCGCTTTCTACCACCGACTCGGCCAGCGCCCCGGCGTTGATCGCCACGAACGGACCGTTGCGCCGGTTGGACAGGTCGTGCAAGGCCCTGGCCACCACTTCCTTGCCAGCGCCGGTTTCACCCAGGATCAGGACATCAGCCCGGGTCGCTGCCAGTGCGCCGATCTGCTCGCGCAGGCGCAGCATAGGCGTGGACTGACCCACCAGCCGGGTACTCAGTTGCTGGCGATCACTCAAGGCCAGCCGCAGGCTACGGTTATCCAGCACCAGACGCCTCAGGGCCAGCGCCCGACGCACGCTGTCGAGCAAGGCATCGCTGGCGAAAGGTTTTTCGAGAAAGTCGTAAGCCCCGGCGCGCATCGCCTGAACCGCCAGCGGGACATCGCCATGGCCGGTGATCAGCAACACCGGCAACTCCGGGTCCTGGCTGTGCAGGTGGCTCAACAGCTCCAGGCCATCCATGCCGGGCATGCGGATATCGCTGACGATGACGCCCGGCCAGTCGCGGCCAATACGACTGGCCAGCCCGTTGGCCTCGGTCAGTGGCAGGACTTTCAGGCCCGCCAGGTCGAGCGTCTGGCTCAAGGCCTGGCGCAGGTGCGAGTCGTCGTCGATCAGCACCACTTGAATCTGGCTGTCGATGGCGGTGTCCGAACTCATGCGGAAAGATCCTCTGGCGGTTGAAGGTTGGCTCCGGAAGAACCGGCGCGCAGACGCAGGGTGAGCAATGCACCACCGGTCGGGTGATTGGCGAACAGCAGCTCGCCGCCCAGGGCGCGCATCAGCGTATCGCAGATCGCCAGCCCGAGCCCCAGGCCCTGAGTGCGGGTCTTGGTGGTGAAAAACGGTTCGCGAGCCCGGGCCAGTGCTTCCGGAGTAAAGCCCGAGCCATTGTCGCGAATGTACAGGTTGACGCCCTCGTCTGTGGCTTCGGCACTTATCCACAGCCTGCGGGGCGGGCCTTTTTCGGTCAGGGCATCCAGCGCATTGGCCAGAAGGTTGCCCAATACCTGACGCAACCGGGTTTCACCGGCCTGAACCCACAGGGTCGCGTCCGGCAGATCGCGGATCAGTTCGACTTCCATGGCGCGGCGTCGCTTGGCCAGCAACGCCAGTGCATCTTCCAGTGCCGGTTGCAGCGCAACGCTTTCCGGCGCGTGCCGGTCCCTACGTGCGAAGGCGCGCAGATGGGCGATGATCGATGCCATGCGGCCGGTCAGTTCGCTGATCAGCTTCAGGTTGCCGCGAGCGTCCTCGGTACGCTGGTGATCCAGCAGCACTTCGGCGTTTTCGGCATAGCTGCGAATCGCCGCCAGCGGCTGGTTGAGTTCATGGCTGATACTGGCCGACATGGTGCCCAGTGCCGAAAGCTTACCGGCCTGCACCAGTTCATCCTGGGCGCGCACCAGCTCCTGCTGAGCCTGCTCGCGCTCCAGAACTTCCTGCTTGAGTCGGCTGTTGAGGCCTTCCAGGTCGCTGGTGCGTTCCATGACGCGCATTTCAAGTTCACGCCGGGCCTTGGCCTCGAAGGCGATGCGATCCAGATAGTGACGTCGGCGCTGCATCATCAGGCCCAGCAGCGACATCAGCACCAGCAGGCCTGCGCCACCAATCGCAACCACGGTGCGCACTTGCCGGTCGAGCAGCACACGGGGCGCAAGGATGCTGACGTTCCAGTCGGTTTCGGCAATCGAGCGGGTCTGGGTCAGCCAGGCCCGTTCATCGAGCTTGAGCGGCTTTGGGTCGCGGGTCGGATAAGGCTGTATGGCGACGATGGCTTTCTTTTCTTCCTCGCTCAGTTCGCGCGTTGCCCGGAAGCGCCATTCCGGGTTGGAAGTCAGGATCACCACGCCGTTCTGATCGGTGAGCAGCAGTTGTTCGGGCGTCTTGCCCCACAGGGTTTCGGTGTGGTCCAGATCGACCTTGACCACCAGCACGCCCGTGACCTCGCCGTTGTCACTGACCGGCGCGGCGAAAAAGTAACCACGCTTGACCGAGGTGGTACCCAGGCCGAAGAAGCGCCCCAGTTTCCCGGCCAACGCATCGCTGAAGTAAGGCCTGAACGAAAAGTTGCGGCCTATGAATCGGTCGGGTTGCTCCGAATTGGAGGCCGCTATGGTCAGGCCGTTGCGGTCCATCAGGTACATGACGTCTGCGCCGGTTTGCCGGACGATGTCCTTGAGTAGCTGATTGGCGTGCTGTTGTGTCGCCGGATCGCCAGGCCGGGCCAGCACATCATGCAGGGCCGGCAGGTCGGCGAGAATCTGGGGCAGGGTCTCGTAGCGGTGCAGGGTGCCCAGCAGGCTGGCCACGTACAGGTCCAGGGTCTGGCGATTCTGGCTGGCCAGTTCGCTTCGGTAATAGCGTTCGGCAAGGTGTTCGAGCGGCCACAGCAAAGGGGCCAGGCACAAGGCCAGAAGGGCGAGGCTGCGCCAGCGGGGACGTTGGGGAATGGCGGGTCTGGTTGTCATGTCCGGGCGATGGCCAAAGGGTTTGCCGGCCTGTTTTCGCGAATGAGTTGGCTCTGTCTGCATTAAGTGTTGTGGTGTTTCTGGCACAGCGCTGGTCATATTGTGGGAGGCGGCTTGCCGGCGACAGGGTCTAGTCGCCAGAAAGCTGTCTCCCACAGTCCTCTCGCTGATTTGCAACACTTAATGCGGACAGAACGAATGAGCTCGTCCCTTGGGGAGTGAACTCATTCGCGAACCTCACGATCGCGTCGGAACAGGCGTATCAGAAAAACGCATTATGCCTGTCGCCGGACCCAGAGGCACTCATGCAAACAGGTCAGCGTCTTTCAGGTTCTTGCCTTGCTGGTCCTTGGCCGACAGTTGCGGTGCGCCGCTCAGCTCCCAGTCGATGGCCAGGTCGGCATCGTCCCAGCGAATGCAGCGTTCGGCGGAAGGGGTGTAGTAATCGGTGGTCTTGTACAGGAACTCTGCGTAGTCGCTCAGCACCACGAAGCCATGGGCGAAGCCTTTGGGGACCCACAACTGGCGACCGTTTTCAGCCGACAGGCGTACTCCTGCCCATTGGCCGAATGTCGGAGAACTGCGGCGGATATCCACGGCGATATCCAGAACTTCGCCTGCCGTGACACGCACCAGTTTGTCCTGGGCGTTTTCGATCTGGTAATGCAGGCCACGCAGTACGCCTTTCTGCGAGCGCGAATGGTTGTCCTGGACGAAGTCCGGCTTGATACCGGTCGCTTCGAAAAAAGCCCTGGCGTTGTAGCTTTCGTAGAAGAAGCCGCGCTCGTCACCGAACACTTTGGGTTCGATGATCAAGACATCTGGCAACTTTGTAGTTGTCACTTTCACTTACGTTCCCCTGCAAGTTGGAACAGATACTGGCCGTAACCGGTCTTGCCAAAATAATCGGCACGGTGCAGTAAATGTTTACGGTCTATCCAGTCATTCTGATAAGCGATTTCTTCAAGGCAGGCAACCTTCAGGCCTTGTCGATGTTCGATGGTCTGCACATACGCCGAGGCATCGAGCAGGCTGTCATGGGTCCCGGTATCGAGCCAGGCAAAGCCCCGCCCGAAGCGTTCGACCCGCAACTCGCCGCGCTGCAGATAGGCGTTGTTCACATCGGTGATTTCCAGTTCGCCGCGTGGTGACGGCTTGACGTCCCTGGCGATCCGGATCACTTCGTTATCGTAGAAATACAAACCTGTGACCGCGTAGTTGGATTTTGGAGCTCCGGGTTTTTCTTCGATGGACAGCGCACGGCCTTCATCGTCGAAATCGATGACACCGAAGCGCTCCGGATCTTTTACCCAGTAGCCGAACACCGTGGCACCTTTGGTATTTGCCGCGGCTTTTTGCAGTTGCTCGCTGAAATGCTGACCGTGGAAGATGTTGTCCCCCAGAATCAGGCATACCGAGTCATTGCCGATGAACTCTTCCCCGATAAGGAACGCCTGCGCCAGACCATCGGGCCTGGGCTGCTCGGCGTAGTGAAAGCTTACGCCGAACTGGCTGCCGTCGCCCAGCAGTTTGCGGTACTGCGGCAAATCCAGAGGCGTGGAGATAATCAGGATTTCCCGGATACCGGCCAGCATCAGCACCGAAATCGGGTAGTAGATCATCGGTTTGTCATAGACCGGCAGCAGTTGCTTGGAGATGCCCAGCGTGATCGGGTGCAGGCGTGAACCCGAGCCCCCGGCCAGTACGATTCCCTTGGTCATGCGATCAGATCCTTGTGGTCAGTGAAGCCCAGTCGTTCTCCCTGATAACTGCCATCCTGAACCCTGCGGCACCAGTCCAGGTTATCCAGATACCACTTCACGGTCTTGCGCAGCCCTGAGTCGAAGGTTTCGACAGGCGTCCAGCCCAGTTCGTGTTCGATCTTGCCGGCATCGATGGCGTAGCGCTGATCGTGGCCGGGACGGTCGACCACGTAAGTGATCAGATCGCTGAAGTGCTCCACACCCGCAGGACGTGTCGGCGCCAGTTCTTCCAGCAAGGCACAGATGCCGCGCACCACATCGATGTTCTTCTGCTCGTTATGCCCGCCGATATTGTAGGTCTCGCCGACCAGACCCTCGGTCACCACCTTGAGCAGTGCCCGGGCGTGATCCTCGACATACAGCCAGTCACGGACCTGCTGGCCGTCGCCGTATACAGGCAGCGGCTTGCCGGCCAGCGCGTTGAGAATCATCAGCGGGATCAGTTTTTCGGGGAAATGAAACGGCCCGTAATTGTTCGAGCAATTGGTCACGATCACCGGCAGCCCGTACGTGCGATGCCAGGCCCGCACCAGATGGTCCGAAGCCGCCTTGCTGGCGGAGTAGGGCGAGCTGGGCGCATAGGGCGTGGTTTCGGTGAACAGGTCATCGACGCCATGCAGGTCGCCGTACACTTCATCGGTTGAAATGTGATGGAAGCGAAAGACCCGGCGCTCGGCCTCGGGCAATGTCAGCCAATAGCCACGAGCCGCCTCCAGCAAGCTGTAGGTGCCGACGATGTTGGTCTGGATGAAATCGCCCGGGCCATCGATGGAGCGATCCACATGGGACTCGGCCGCCAGATGCATGATGGCGTGAGGCTCGAACCGTTCGAGCACGGCACGGACTCTGGCCTGATCACAGATATCGGCCTGTACGAATTCATAACGTGTGTCGGTCGCGATACAGCTCAGTGATTCAAGATTGCCCGCGTAGGTCAGCTTGTCGAAGTTGAGGACTTCGTGCTCTGTGTTCTGTATCAGATGTCGGATCAATGCAGAGCCGATAAAGCCTGCTCCACCGGTCACGAGTATGCGCATGATCGGGTCTTCTCTGTAGTAGGTCTTGATCGTTATGCAGCATAGCCTGTCGCATTGCGACATGCGGTATGCAGACAGCATCGGACAATATCCGGGCGTTCACGTAATGAAAAAAATTGATGGATCGCAGCCCGGTCGCCATAAAACCGCCGTCCGTTCACTGAACAGTAGTTGGTGACGAAGATCAGGCACCCTATAGTTGCTCGATTGGAATGCCGCTGCCGAACTGGCCGGGGATCATAACAAGAACGAGGTTGTTACATGCCGCTCGCTACGCTTATCCGCCGCTCCAGCCTGCCTTGTCCGCAGGTGGATACCGACCAGGCCCTGCAACTGCTTGAGCAGCATTACGGGTTGAGCGGGTCTCTGAAAGAGCTGGGCAGCCAGCAGGATCGCAACTTTCTGCTCGACACCGGGCAACGCCGCTATGTGCTGAAGATTTGTCACGGCGATTACTCCACGGTGGAGCTGGACGCCCAGCATGCGGCGTTACAGCACCTGGCCAGCCATTCGGCCGTGCGCGTGCCGGGCGTGATCCGTGCCAACAGCACCGAGCAGTTGCTGTCTCTGGACGTCGATGGGCGGGCCGTTCATGTGCGTTTGCTGGAGTTTATCGACGGTCAGTCTCTGGGCCATGTCCAGCATCTGAGCCATGAGGTGGTGGCCGGCCTGGGCGAGCTGTGTGCACAGGTTGATCAGGCGCTTGCAGCCTTTGAACATCCCGGTCTTGAGCGCATTCTGCAATGGGACCCCCGGCATGCCCAGGCCCTGATCAGGCACCTGCTGCCGGTGATCTCGAACGCCAATGAGCGTATCTGCCTCACGGAAGCCGCCGAGCAGGCGCAGAAGCGTTTGCTGCCACTGATCCCGGAGCTGCCGATTCAGGCCGTCCATCTGGATATCACCGAGCACAATGTGGTCTGGACCCGGGATGTGGAGCGGCGCTGGCAACTGCAAGGTCTGATCGATTTCGGGGATCTGGTCACCACCTGGCGTGTGGCGGATCTGTCGGTCACCTGCGCCGCGTTGCTGCATCATGCTGAAGGCGATCCGTTCTACATCCTGCCGGCGATTCGCGCCTACCACGCCATCAATCCGCTGAAGACCGCAGAATTGCAGGCCTTGTGGCCATTGATCGTCGCCCGCTCGGCGGTGCTGGTGCTCAGCAGTGAACAGCAGGCCAGTGTCGAGCCGGACAACGCCTATATCCAGGCCAATCTGGAAGGCGAATGGGGCATCTTCGAGGTGGCGACTTCGGTGCCGATGCAGTTGATGGAAGCGGCGATTCTGCAGGCGGTCGGTATCGAGCCGGTGACTGTTGCACAGCCGATCTACTTCCCATTGCTGCCCAGTCTGGCTGGCCGTGAATTCCAGACCGTCGACCTGGGTGTGCTCAGCGAGCATTTTGTGGCCGGGAACTGGGAGCAGAGCGGTATCGACGAGCGCTTGCTGATGGAAGCTGCCGCCCGTACCGGTCAGGCAGCCAGTCGTTTCGGTGAATATCGCCTGTCACGCACCGTGCCCGACAGCGCTACAGAGCCTGACACCTTCGCCTTGCACGTCGAGCTGCATTTGCCAGCCGAAACGCCTCTGCATGCGCCCTTCAACGCAACCCTGCGCCTGACGGCCGATGCCGCTTTATGGCTGGTGGGGGATGTGCTGAGCGTCAGGTTGTGGGGGGCCGTGACAGACCTGAAGCCTGGAAGCCTCGTGGCGGCGGGGGATGTGATCGGGCAGGGCGGTGGTTCCCTGCTGTTGCAGCTTTGCACCGATGCCGAACTGAACCCGCCACTGTTTACCACAGCGTCACGGGCGGATGCATGGCGAGTGCTGAGCCCGTCGCCCGCGACCTTGCTCGGGTTCGATTGCGATGCGCCTGTCGTTATGGACGCTCCCGAATTGTTGACCCGCCGTGATGCCAGCTTCGCTCGCTCGCAGAAGCATTATTACCAGGCTCCGCCGCAGATCGAGCGGGGCTGGCGCAATCACTTGATCGACATGCAGGGCCGCTCCTACCTGGACATGCTCAATAACGTGGCGGTGCTGGGTCATGGCCATCCGCGCATGGCTCACGAAGCCGGGCGCCAGTGGTCGCTGCTCAACACCAATTCCCGCTTTCATTACGCCGCCATCGTCGAGTTTTCCGAGCGCCTGCTCAAACTGGCACCCGAAGGGATGGACCGTGTGTTTCTGGTCAACAGCGGTACAGAAGCCAATGACCTGGCGATTCGTCTGGCCTGGGCCTACAGCGGCGGGCGCGACATGCTCAGCGTGCTGGAGGCCTATCACGGCTGGTCAGTGGCTACCGACGCCATTTCCACCTCGATTGCCGACAACCCCCAGGCATTGAGCACGCGCCCGGACTGGGTGCATCCGGTGACGGCTCCCAATACCTATCGCGGGCCATATCGAGGCAGCGAAAGCACGCCGGACTACGTGCGCAGTGTCGAACAGACACTGGCGGCGCTGGCCGAACAACAGCGGCAGGTGGCGGGGTTCATCTGCGAACCGGTGTATGGCAATGCCGGCGGGATTTCCCTGCCGCCGGGTTATCTGCAACAGGTCTACCAGAAAGTCCGGGCGCAGGGCGGCGTGTGCATCGCCGATGAGGTGCAGGTGGGTTATGGACGCCTGGGCCATTATTTCTGGGGCTTTGAAGAACAGAACGTGGTGCCGGACATCATCACCATGGCCAAGGGCATGGGCAATGGTCACCCGCTGGGCGCGGTCATTACCCGTCGCGAAATTGCCGAAGCGCTGGAAGCCGAGGGCTATTTCTTCTCGTCATCCGGCGGCAGCCCGGTCAGTTGCCGGATCGGCATGGCGGTGCTGGATGTGATGGAGGAAGAAAATCTGTGGGAAAACGCCCGTCAGGTCGGTGACCACTTCAAGGCGCGACTGGAGGCATTGGCCGATAAACATCCGCTGGTGGGCGCTGTGCATGGCATGGGTTTCTATCTGGGTGTCGAATTCGTCCGGGACCGTCAGACCCTGGAACCGGCCACCGAAGAAACCGCACAACTGTGTGACCGCCTGCGTGAACTGGGCATTTTCATGCAGCCGACCGGCGATTATCTGAACATTCTCAAGATCAAACCGCCCATGTGCACCACCCGGCAAAGCGTGGAATTTTTCGTCGAGAGTGTGTCCAAGGTGTTGAGCGAACTGGAATGAACTCGATGGGTATCGGCTTAAATTGGACTTTTATTTGATTTTGAGTCGTTATCCACTTCAAAAGCCGATTTTTATCCGTTATAAAACGGCAACTGTTTACTGATATCTGTGGGAGCGAATGTATTCGCTCCCACGCTTTTTACATGAGCCCGCCCAGGAGGCATTTCCATGAGCCGTATCGTCACCGTCGCCGCCACCCAGATGGCCTGTTCCTGGGATCTGGAAGCCAATATCGAAACCGCTGAAAAGCTGGTACGTGAGGCTGCTGCCAAGGGTGCGCAGATCATCCTGATCCAGGAACTGTTCGAGATGCCGTACTTCTGCCAGAAGCCCAACCCGGACTATCTGCAGTTGGCGACCAGCGTGGAATCCAACGTTGCGATCAAGCACTTCCAGAACATCGCTCGCGAACTGCAAGTGGTGCTGCCCATCAGCTTCTTCGAGCTGGCGGGGCGTGCGCGCTTCAATACCATCGCGATCATCGATGCAGACGGCACCAACCTGGGCATCTACCGCAAGAGCCACATCCCGGACGGCCCCGGCTATCACGAAAAGTATTACTTCAACCCGGGCGATACCGGCTTCAAGGTCTGGCAGACCCGTTACGCGAAAATCGGCGTGGGCATCTGCTGGGACCAGTGGTTCCCGGAGTGCGCCCGCAGCATGGCGTTGCAGGGTGCGGAAATCCTGTTCTACCCGACCGCCATCGGCAGCGAGCCGCATGACAAGACCATCAGCTCCCGCGATCACTGGCAGCGCGTGCAACAGGGCCATGCCGGTGCCAACCTGATGCCGCTGATCGCCAGCAACCGTATCGGCAACGAAGAGCAGGACGGCTACGACATCACCTTCTACGGCTCGTCGTTCATCGCCAACCAGTTCGGTGAAAAAGTCGCCGAACTCGATGAAACCGAAGAAGGCGTGCTGGTCCACACCTTCGACCTGGACGAACTGGAGCACATTCGCAGCGCCTGGGGCACCTTCCGCGACCGTCGCCCGAACCTGTACGGCGCGATCAAGACCCTCGACGGCTCGCTGGAGTCCTGATGGCCATGACGACGCTCAAGAGCACGCCGCGCGCTGACGGTTTCCACATGCCCGCCGAATGGGCGCCACAGACTCAGGTCTGGATGGTCTGGCCGGAGCGTCCCGACAACTGGCGCCTGGGCGGCAAGCCCGCGCAGGCTGCCCATGTTGCCATCGCCAAGGCGATTGCCCGTTTCGAACCGGTCACGGTCGCGGTTTCTGCCAGGCAGTATGACAACGCCCGTGCCCACCTCGACATGCCCAATATTCGTGTGGTGGAAATCAGCAATGACGATGCCTGGGTGCGCGATACCGGCCCGACCTTCGTCATCAACGATCAGGGCGAAGTACGCGGTGTGGACTGGGACTTCAATGCCTGGGGCGGTTTCGACGGCGGCCTGTATTCGCCGTGGAACCTGGACTCGCAACTGGCAAGCAAGGTCCTGGAAATCGAGCGTTGCCCGCGTTATGTCACCGAAGGCTTCGTGCTCGAAGGCGGCTCGATCCATGTCGATGGCGAAGGCACGCTGATTACCACTGAAGAATGCCTGCTCAATCGCAACCGCAACCCGAACCTTTCCCGCGAGCAGATCGAAGCGGTGCTCAGCGACAATCTGGCGGTGGACAAGGTCATCTGGCTGCCCGATGGCCTGTTCAACGACGAGACGGACGGGCATGTGGATAACTTCTGCTGCTACGTGCGTCCGGGTGAGGTGTTGCTGGCCTGGACCGATGATCCCAAAGACCCCAACTACACACGTTGTCACGCAGCGTTGAGTATTTTGGAAAACACCCGTGATGCCAAAGGGCGTGAAATCACCGTCCATAAGATGCCCATTCCCGGTCCGTTGTTCGCGACCGAAGAGGAATGCGCAGGCGTCGACAAGGTGCACGGCAGTCAGGAGCGCGACCCTTCGGTGCGTCTGGCGGGCTCTTATGTGAACTTTCTGATCGTCAACGGCGGCATCATTGCACCGAGCTTCGATGATCCGATGGACGAGACGGCCCGTGAAATCCTGCAACGGCTGTTTCCGGAGCATGAAGTGGTGATGGCACCTGGCCGTGAATTGCTGCTGGGCGGAGGCAATATCCACTGCCTGACCCAACAGCAACCCGCTCCCCGGAAGACGCTTCTGTAACATTTGCTTACATGCGTAACTGGCAAATGGTCCTGTTTTTGCTGCACTAAGCCTATCTACCGATAGGCTTTTTTTTGGGTAACGCTTTGTAGCAATTACCTTGAGTCTGGCCCGACGGTGGGTAAATAGCGGGAGGTTTTTTTCGTTTTTCTGTCACAAAGCGTCCGTAGATTTAGCCCCTCATGGCTCAAGAGGTTGTCATTATGAACGCAGGTATCAACCGGCATAATGCTCGTGGTTTGTCTGCTAGTTACGAGGCTCGCCAGATGATGGCGGATTGGTTAAGGACGACCAAACTCCCGAAACCCCGGCCAGATGTGCGCGCAATGCTTCTGCAGCGCTATCCGGCAGGTCTGTTCAACGATGCGGAACTAGAGGCTCTGTTGGGCGTACTGAAAGACTGATTATCGCGTAGGACCCTTCTAAGACGGCCCTCTCCATGTTTGACACCCCTCAAGCCTTGGGACTAGGATTCACGTCCCACCGCTTGTGGCTATACGCCATGTACGTCCATCTGTAGTCCGCTGCGATGATTTCGTTCGGTCTTCTGTACTTTCGCCCAAAGTCAGAAATCCTCGGTCGCCCTCTCTCAGGGAAGCCGCCACGGCGCGTGTCAATCCGTAAAGAAGGAAAACAAGATGTTTAATAAACGTATCGGTTTGCTCGCTCTGGGCATTATCAGCGCCAGCCAGGCAATGGCGCAGGGGCAAGCAGATTCCAAGGGCTTCATCGACGACAGCCACTTGACCATCAATCTGCGCAACGCTTACATCAACCGTGACTACAAGAACGGTCAGCCAGATAAGGCTGAGTGGGGCCAGGCGTTCATGGGCAACTTCACGTCCGGTTTCACCCAGGGCACTGTGGGTGTGGGCGTTGATGCATTCGGTCTGTATGCCCTTCGTCTGGACGGCGGTAACGGTCGTAGCGGCGCTGGCGGTATCGACTTCTTCAAACCAGGTAGCGATGGCGTTGACGCCAATGGCAACAACATTGCTACCTCATCGAACCATAACCTGAGCCGTGCTGGCGCAGCGGTAAAATTCCGCGTTTCCAACACTGTCCTCAAGTACGGCGATCAAATGCCTCAGCTGCCAGTGCTGAGCTACGATAACTCGCGCCTGTTACCGGAAAGTTACACCGGTACCATGATCACTTCCAAAGAGATCGAGGGCCTGGAACTGGTTGCCGGTCGTTTCACTCAGCAGGCTCGCAAGAGCGCTGAAGGTCGTGACAGCGGTGATCTGAAAAGCATCAACGTCTATGGTGCCAGCTACAAGTTCACCGATGCTTTCAGCGCCGCAGCTTACGCTTCCGACAACGAAGACGTTCTCAAGAAGCAGTACCTGAACCTGAACTACGTCTTCGCTCTGCCACAAGACCAGTCTCTGACTCTGGACTTCAACGGCTACAAGACCAAGCTGGATAAAGAAATCGCTGCTTCTGATGCTCGCGACAACAAGATCTGGAGTCTGGCGGCGACCTGGGCTGTGGGTATCCACTCCTTCACCCTGGCTCACCAGCGCAGCACCGGTGAAACCGGCTACAACTATGGCGGCTACCGCAATGCCGGTGGTTTCGGTGATGGCGGTAACACCATCTACCTGGCCAACTCCTACTGGTCTGACTTCAACGGTAAGGACGAGCGTTCGTGGCAAGTGGCCTACGGCGTCGACCTGTCCAGCCTGATCACTCCAGGCCTGAGCTACAAGACTGCCTACGTGCGCGGCGACAACATCGACGACGGCACTCCGGGCAGCGGCAATGGCACCGAGCGTGAGTTCTTCAACCAGCTGACTTACGTGGTACAGGGCGGCCCGGCCAAGGACTTGTCCGTGCGCCTGCGTAGCTCGATCCTGCGTGTTTCCGCTGACGCTCAGGGTTACAACAGCGAAGGTAACGAAGTGCGTGTCTTCGTGGATTACCCAATCAACGTCTTCTAATGACGTGACTGTGTAACCGCTGTTCGAAAATGCCCCGGTCCCTGGATCGGGGCATTTTTTATGGGCCGTGATCAATGGCGACGTGCAAAGAATGTCGGCTACCATTCGCCCATCCCCGCACACACCGATCACGCCCATGGCTCTCGCCGCTCCACCCGACCTCACCGATATTGCCATTCCCGTGCAACCGCTTGCGCGTACCTACCCGCGTGGGCATTACATCGAGCCTCACGACCATGAATGGGGTCAGGTGCTGTATGCGATGTCGGGCGTGATGTGGGTCGAGACACCGCTGGAGGCGCTGGTGGTCCCGCCACAACGGGCGGTGTGGTTGCCGCCGGGTGTCGAACACGGCATCCGCGTGGTTTCCGAGCTGGAGATGCGCAATATCTACCTGCGCCCGGCCATTGCCCAGACCCTGGAACGCTCGGTTCAGGTCTTTGAAGTGGGTGGTTTGCTGCGTGAGCTGATCCTGACTCTGGTCGCACTGGACCGGGATCTTGAACCGCACTACTACGACGCGCTGGTCAATCTGGCCTTGCTGGAACTGCAGCGAGCCAGACGCTCCGTGCTGAAAGTCCCGATGCCCGATGGCTCGGATCGACGCCTGATGAACCTCTGCCAGGCGGTCATGAGCGAACCTTCGCTGAATATTTCCTTCGAGCAGCATGCCGAAAACGCCGGTGCCAGCGTACGCACCCTGTCCCGTCTGTTTCAGGGCGTGCTGGGCATGGGCTTTGCCGAGTGGCGCAGACAAGTGCAACTGGCGACCGCCGTGGCGGAAATCATTCAGGGTGTACCGGTCAGTCGCATTGCCCGCTCATTGGGCTACAGTCCCAGCAGTTTCAGTGACATGTTCCGCCGAGAGCTGGGCATGTCCCCCTCGCAATACCGCATCCCTTGACACTACGCTGCCCTGTGGGACCGGATAAATCAGATCCTGCAGAACATGTGTTTTTTGATGAGATCGGTTTCGCCTCCATCTGACCGATATCCAGAAGCCCTTGGCCGATAGCCTTTTGAGTCCCTCTCTACACTCTGCGCATT
Organism: Pseudomonas capsici; assembly: GCF_017165765.1. Taxonomy (GTDB): domain Bacteria; phylum Pseudomonadota; class Gammaproteobacteria; order Pseudomonadales; family Pseudomonadaceae; genus Aquipseudomonas; species Aquipseudomonas capsici. The sequence goes on along the minus strand of NZ_JAFGZD010000015.1, from coordinate 124,903 downwards.
CCATGACTTGTGCGGAGACATCCATGAAAGCCCTGCAATTTTCCCGAACCGGCGACCTCGCGGCCCTTGAGTTCGTCGAACTGCCCAAGCCCGTAGCCGGTGAAGGCGAAGTCCTGATCCAGGTGAAAGCCGCAGGCCTGAACCCCAGCGATGTGAAGAACGTGCTGGGACGTTTCCCTTACACCACACTGCCACGCATCCCGGGACGCGACTTCGCCGGAGTGGTTATCGAAGGTCCGCAAGCGCTGCTGGGCCAGGAAGTCTGGGGAACCGGCAAGGAGCCGGGATTTTTTCGGGATGGCTCTCATGCCGAATTTCTGGCCTTGCCTGCTCAGGGCGTTGCTCTCAAACCCAAAGCCCTGAGCTTTGCACAAGCCGCCAGCCTCGGCGTGCCTTACACCACCGCATGGGACGCACTGCAACGCAGCCTTGTGGCGCGCGATACCCGTTTGCTGGTGATTGGAGCGAACGGTGCGGTCGGCAGCGCGGCCATGGCGTTGGGCAAGATACTTGGCGCTCAGGTGCTGGGTGCGGTGCGTCGTCCCGAGCACCTGGAAAACCTGCAAGCCGCAGGTTTCGACGGGATTCTGCTCGACGCGCCGCAAGGCCTTGCCAGTCAGGTCAACGAAACCTTCAAGGGTGGCGCAGACGTGATCTTCGACACCACCGGTTTCTGGCTGCCCGCTGCCGTACCGGCGCTGGCCACCTTTGGCCGCATCGCAATCATCGCCGCGCCTGTCGACGGACATGTGCAACTGCCAGCCCTGGCGCTGTATCGCAAGGGCGGTTCGGTGGTCGGCATCAATTCGCTGCTCTACGACTGCCAGGCCTGCGCCGGGATGCTCAACCAGTTCGGGCAGTTCTTCGATCAAGGATTGCTGGAACTGCCAGACGGGTTGCTTGAGTCGCCCTTGAGCGAAGGGCTGGCGCGTTATGCCGAAGTGAATGAGGGCAGGGGAGAGAAGGTCATCCTCATCCCCTGACGCATCATGAAACCTTGAAGCGGGTCACCATCTTGTTCAGGTCCACTGCCAGGCGTGACAGCTCATGGCTGGCAGTGGTGGTTTGATCGGCACCGGTTGTGCTTTGCAACGAGAGGTCGCGAATGTTCACCAGGTTGCGATCAACCTCCCGCGCCACTTGTGCCTGCTCCTCGGCGGCACTGGCAATGACCAGATTGCGTTCGGAGATTTCATTGATGGCCTGGGTGATTTCTTCCAGTGCCTGCCCTGCGCTTTGAGCGACATCCAGAGTCGCTTCGGCCTTGGAACTGCTGTTCTGCATCGATATCACGGCCTGTTCGGTATCGTTCTGGATGCCGCCCACCATGACTTCGATTTCCTGAGCCGATGTCTGGGTGCGATGCGCCAGTGCCCGAACCTCATCGGCCACTACCGCAAACCCACGGCCTGCTTCACCGGCGCGCGCAGCCTCGATGGCCGCGTTCAGAGCCAGCAGGTTGGTTTGCTGCGCAATGGCCTGAATCACATCCAGCACTTTGCCAATCGCCTGGGATTGCTGAGCCAGCGAGCGGACCTGATTGGAGGTCACCGCCACATCCCGCGTCATTTGTTGAATGGAGGACAGGGTTTCACTGACTCGATTGCGGCCCTCCAGCGCCGAATGACTGGAAAGCCGCGAAGCCTCGGAGGTGGACACCGCATTGCGCGCCACTTCCTCAACTGCCGCCGTCATTTCATTGACCGCGGTGGCTGCCTGCTCGATCTCGTTATTCTGCTGCTGAAGCCCGCGGCTGCTCTCATTGGTCACGGCATCCAGCTCTTCGGCCGCAGATGCCAACAAGGTCGCCGACTCGGAAATCTGTTGAATGGTCTGACGCAAATTGAGCTGCATACCGCTCAAAGCCTGCTGCAGGCGAGAAACCTCATCGTTGCCTTGCACCACAACGTTCTTGCTCAGGTCGCCAGCCGCCACATCTTCGGCGACCTGCACCGCCTCCATGAGCGGGCGCACGATGCTGCGAGTCAGCAGCACCGCCAGCAGCACGGTCAGCAAAGCCGCCGCGACAATCATCCCGGCAATCATGAAGCGCGAGTTCTGGTACTGATCGCTGGCGTCTTCCACGGCCTTGTTGGCACCCGCAGTGTTCAAGGCAATCAGCTTCTCGAGCAGCGGCGCCATCTGGTCCGAATAGACTTTCAGATCACCGGTGATCAAGCCATTGATCTGATCGGTTTCACCGGCCAGGGAAATCTTGCGCAACCGGTCCTGCGCCAGCAGATAGTTTTTCAAGGCGTCCTTGAACTGCTTGAACGCTTCGCCTTCCTCATTGCTGCTGATCAACGGCGCATAGCTGTCGGCGATCTGATTGGCTTTTTGCGTCAAGGTATTCAGACGAGCCTCAGCCTTGTCGACATCGGCCTTGGACCGGTTGACCAGAACGAAATACGACATGGTCCGAAAGCGCGTGGTGGTATCGGCCATCTCGCCGAGTAACCGGGTACTGGTCAGCCAGCCCTTGCCGATATCGCTGCTCGATTGATTCAACGACTGAAGTTTCTGCAGGCTCAACAGACCGAGCAGCACCACGATCAGAGCGATCAGCGCAAATCCCAGAGTGGCCCTTGAAGCGATACCCAGATTTCGTAACGACATTATTGTGTTCTCTTGAGAGCCGAAGCGAGGGAGTGGCAGATTCACTCTGCATCGGCCGTGCAAGATGTTTCTTAATGTGACGGTGATGCTAAATAGGTATCACAGATGTCGATTGGAGAGGCCTTCGCAGGCTGGCGGGAGAACCGTTTATTTCTGTGACAGGACACTAGGCAGGTGAGGTCAGGCGCTGTAACTTTTCGGCCCTGAACTCAAGATCGGATCAATCCGCGCATGGATGGGGAAAAGCTGAAAATCATGGTGTCTTCCACAGTCTTTGGTGTGGAAGAGCTTCTTGACCGGGTCTACACGTTGCTGACCAGCTTCGGGTATGAGGTGTGGATGTCGCACAAGGGCACCGTCCCGGTATTTTCCGAAGAGTCAGCATTTGAAAGCTGCCTGATGGCAGTGGATAAATGCGATTTGTTTCTGGGCATCATCACGCCGCAATATGGCAGCGGAGTGGATAGAACAGGTATTTCCATCACCCACAAGGAAATAAAACGGGCTGTGGAACTGAAAAAACCACGCTGGTTTCTCGCCCATGACCATGTCGTATTCGCTCGGCGCTTGCTGGCCGACCTTGGTCATCGTAAGCAGGCCGAAAGACAAACGCTCGCGCTCAAGCCCAAATCGGCCTCGATCACTGATTTGAAAGTCATTGATATGTATGAAGACGCGACCATGGAGCACTTGCCTCTGGATGAGCGTCAGGGAAACTGGGTTCAGAAATATGAGCGCGATGACGACGCCAACCTGTTTGTCGTCGCTCAGTTCTCGCGATATCAGGACGTCGAACAACGGCTGCTGGATCATCTGGGCAACAGCAAACATGTTGCCCAACGTTTGAGAGACAATGATGAATAAGACTCCCGCCGAACTTAGAGCATTTTTGCTGCTGGGTGAAAGTCAGACCCTGGAGTTCAAGAGTCATGCACGTCCTGAAATCTGTGGTCCGCAAATTTGTGCGTTTCTCAATTCGCGGGGCGGATATCTGGTGTGTGGCGTTGGCGGGGGCGGAGAGGTTCTGGGTATTGAAAACGCAGAACAGACAGCTCAAAAGCTGGAAGCCATGTTGAAGGTCCAGATCCAGCCGCCTGTGCTGTTTTCGTTTGAAGTTCAGGATATCGCTGACAAGCAAGTACTGGTGATCGAAGTGCCTTCCGGCAAGGACGTTCCATACGCCTTTCGCAATGATATCTACATCCGCGAGGGGGAGCAGACACGCAAGGCCGATATTGGAACCATCCGGGATATGGTGCTGCGCAAGCAGGTTGAGCCTGAACGTTGGGAGCGCCTGTTTTCAGCCGAGCTGGACGAGCAACTGCTTTCTGCTTCGGCGTGCCGCAAGTTGCTCTCCGCGCCGCGCATCCCGCTTGAGGCCAAGCAGTCGGAACAAGGGCTGTTGCATCAACTGCAACTATTGTCATTGGCCAAGTATGGGCGCATGACCAATGCCGCCGATGTATTGCTTGCCAGTGATCCCGTGCGGCGTCATCCGCAGGCACGGGTGCGGGCTGTCTGCTACAGCAGCAAGACCGCCAATGAGTACCAGGATCTGCAACACTTTGCTGGCCCCATGGCCGAGGTGATCGAGCAATTGTTCACCTTCATCATGCGCAACACGCCCTCAAGAGCGCGCTTCAGCAGCGACAGTACTCAGCGTGAAGATCTTCCGTTGTACCCTGAAATGGCGATCCGCGAAGGTATCGTCAATGCTTTTGCCCACCGTGACTACAGCAGTTTTTCCGGGGGTATCAAAGTGGAAATCAGCCCGTTACAGATACAGATCTGGAACTCGGGTGGATTGCCTGAAGGGGTCAGTGCAGAGCAACTGCAAGAGGGGCATATTTCCGTGCTGCGCAACCCTGACATTGCCCATGCTCTCTACCTGCTCGGCTATATGGAAAAGCTCGGCCGTGGCAGCGTATTGATTCGCCAGTCATGTGAGGAAGCGGGCCTTCCAGCTCCGGTCTGGCATTCAGAGGGAGCTTCCGGGGTTACCCTGACGTTCTTCGCCCCGGAAGTCACCCCGGAAGTCACCCCGGAAGTCACCCCGGAAGTCACCCCGGAAGTCGAAAGGCTCGTCCTGGCAATGAATGGTGAGGTGAGCCGCCTGGATCTTCAGCACCAGTTGAAGCTGAGCGATGCCGAGCACTTCCGCAAGCAGTATCTGGTTCCGGCGCTGGAGCAGGGTGTCATCGCCATGACGGTTCCCGACAAGCCTACCAGCCGTAACCAGAAATACCGGCTGACGTCTTTGGGAGGTGCTGTCCGCAAGCGTTTGGAAAATAGACGCTAGCTATTGGCGTCTGTCCGGGAAGTTGCGGATCCAGTGGATTGCAGCTTCAGCGATCATTATTGGGACTCTGAAGCGCCAGCGTTATCGCTGGCTTTTTAGTCAGTCTGCTTTAACGCAGTATTGTTCATGCTTGGATACCTTTGCTTCAAATCTGGGCAACCACGTATGTGCAATGGTTTGATAGCAAGAGTTATAAGTCCCTGTTTAATAAATATAAGAGGTGTATCCGCTGGCCGTGAAGTTGCGATGAACTGTTTTTATTGAGTCCGGTCATAAGCTCCGTGAATAGTAAAGACCATCCTGAAAACCGTTCAGCATTCAGGTCAGCGCTCACGTTTATTCCCGCTGGCCCATACGCTCGTGCATCGCGGCCTTGTTCTGTCAGGATTTCTGCTCATGCCGGGTCCCTCCGCTTGCTTCCCAGCCTTTGAAAAAAGTCCTGTTAATTTGTTTTCGGAAGATTTAAAGTACTTACACGAAGGTAAGTATGGTGAAAAAGCACAAGATTGAAACAAGATTTGTAAAAAAGTATTTCAGCATAAGTGTTTAATAAAAATTTGCCAGTTACGCATTCGTGGGTAATAAAAATCAAGAACTATTTTTCAAACTATTCAATATAAAATCTTCATTACACTTTTAAGAATCGTTCATTGATTCTTCGGCAAGGATTTTGACTTTCTCATGGATAAGGTCTGCTTGGCCGAGGTAATTACAAATGAACAAACCAACCGCACGTCCGCTCTATTCGGTCATACCCTTGGTGGCAGGGGCATTGGCTATATCTGTCTGCGAACCTGCGCTTGCGGACCCGCGTGCACTCCAGATCGATTTGCCCGATCCGCTTCCCCATGTGCGAGTACTGACCGTTCTGGTAGGCCTGCATCTTATCGGCCTGTGCTTCGGTCTGGGCGGCGCGACCATGCTGGATTACTGGATCCTGCGCTGGATGCGCAAGGGCAGCCTGCCGACTGAAATCAAGAGCACCTTCACGTTCATCAGCACCGTGGTCGCCATAGGCCTGGGTCTTCTGTGGCTGTCGGGGCTGGGGTTTCTTGCGCTCTATGGCCTGGAGTCGCCGGAAAAACTCGGCAACCCCAAACTGTGGGCAAAAGTCTGCATCGTTGCGGCTTTGACTCTCAACGGCATGCTTATCCATGTATTCGTCTTGCCCGTCGTTTTACGCGACATGAGCCAGCCGATTCTGGATGGGGTTTCCCGTAGCCGTATTGCGATCTTTCTGGTTTCGGGCGCGCTTTCTGCGGTTTCCTGGTACAGCGCATTTGCGCTCGGGATCTTCCGCGAGTTGAACAACAGCGTTTCTTTCAGCCTGCTGATCGTCTTGTGGCTGAGCCTGACCGTGGCCGCCTCCCTGGCAGCTGCTGTGTTGTGGATGCAATTGCGTCATTCAGGCAAACCGGGTGCTGTAGCCTCTTTTGCCAATGCCAGCGCCGTTTCCATCGAGGCCATGCCTTCAGTCAAGTCCTGAAGGGGAACATTCATACAGCCAATGACGAGTCATCCGGGCGGAAGTAATCACCACGATTCACGCCCGGTTTCCTCCGTGGCTCTGTCATTCTCCGATAGATGCCTGAGCGCATTTTTATGATCGTCATAATAAAAGTCGTTGACGTCTTTGATTATGTTCATCATCATTAAATGCATCCAACAGCTTGAGCGCCAAGGCGTGCCTGTTTCGGCGCGATCTGGCCATTGAGCGAGTCGCCGTAACGATTGCAGCGCAGTGGCCTCCCACCCTGCAATCGCGGTAAACATCCAAAGGAAATGCCATGTCGGACGACATCCTGTTTACGCCGTTCACCCTGAAAGGCCTGAAGCTTCCCAACCGCATCGTAATGGCCCCCATGACGCGGGGCATGGCCAAAGGCGGGATTCCCGGTGCTGCCCATGCGCAATATTACCGTCGTCGTGCAGAAGGCGGCGTGGGCTTGATCCTTACCGAGGGCACCGTGGTCAACCGGCCTGCCTCGCGCAACATGCCAGGTATTCCATTTTTCCATGGCGATGCCGCTCTGGCCGGGTGGGCTGAAGTGGCCAAAGAAGTGCATGCCGCCGGCGGCCTCATCGCTCCGCAGATTTGGCATACCGGCGCCATCCGGGCACCGCAAGGCGCGCAAGGATGGGAGCCAGATGGCCCTGTTGAAAGTCCTTCCGGGCTGATCGGTCCGGCAGATCCGCACGGCGTGGCAATGACCGAAGAGGATATCGCCGACACCGTCGCTGCTTTCGTCCGTGCTGCCGTGGATGCCAAACGCCTGGGCTTCGACACGCTGGAATTGCACGGCGCGCACGGTTACCTGATCGACCAGTTCTTCTGGTCCGGCAGCAACACACGCACCGATACTTTCGGTGGCGCAACGATCCGCGAGCGCTCGCGCTTCGCGGCTGAAATTGTCAGCGCCATCCGCACCGCCGTCGGCCCGGACTTCCCGCTGATCCTGCGCGTAAGCCAGTGGAAGCAGCAGGAATACGGCGCACGGCTGGCAACCTCGCCTCAGGAAATGACCGACTGGCTGGCACCGCTGGTCGAGGCCGGCGTGGACATTCTGCATTGTTCGCAACGGCGCTTCTGGGAGCCGGAGTTCCCGGAAATCGACGGTGCCGAAGGCCTGAACTTTGCCGGCTGGGCCAAGAAGCTGACAGGCGCGGCAACGATCAGCGTCGGTTCGGTCGGACTGGACTCTGACTTCTTCAACGCCTTCGGCGGTGCCGACTCGGGTGCAGCAGCACTGGACAGCCTGCATGGCCGGATGGAGCGCGAAGAGTTTGACCTGATCGCTGTCGGCCGCGTGCTGATCTCGGACGCGGACTGGGCACATAAGGTCCGCACGGGCCAGACCCAGGAACTGCGCGGCTTCGCAGCCGCAGATCTGGCCACGCTGAACTGACAGTCATTGCATCGCCGCCCACCGCAATGGATGAGGCGGCGCTGCAAGGTCAAGAATTGCCCCTCTGGCTGGAACAGCTCAACGAAGGCGGCAGCGGTTAATCGGAACACACGATGAATAACAACGCAGTGCGCTATACATGCGTGACTTGTGGTATCTGCTGTAAAGACCGACTTGTTCCTTTAACGATGGGTGAGGCTGAACAATGGCTTGAGCGCGGCGATGATGTTGCCGTAATACTTGAGGCCTTCAGCCCATTACCTGAAGGAGCAGAAACACCGGAGTATCTTCATAATACAAGTCGGGCCACCAAAGTCAGTGCAGGCAAGAGCGACATTCATGTCATTGCCATATTTACCGGAAACGCTTTAAAGCAATGTCCCAACCTGCGGGCCGATAACCTTTGTGGGATTTACGAAGAACGACCATTGGTATGTCAGATTTATCCGATGGAAATAAATCCGTTCATTAGCATAAGTAAAGAAAACAAGTTATGCCCGCCAGAGTCATGGGAGAGCGGTGAAATCCTGTGCACCGATGGCGTTGCAAACCCGCCCTTGAGGGCCTTGATCAACCAGTCCAGACAGGCAGATCGAGAAGACGCAGCCACCAAGGTAGCGGTCTGCGCATCGTTGGGGATGAACGTTGCCAGCTGGAAAGGCGATGGATTCGTGGTTTATTTCCCCGAGCGTGAAGCACTGCTTGCGGCAATCCAGACCAGGGATATAAACGTCACGGACTTCGACAGCCGCTGGGAAGTTCATACGGACAATCCTTATTTGCGACAGCAATTGACTGAAGCGCAAGTTCCATTGACCCGTGAATACTCCGGCGATTACCTCTACCAAGCTTTATAACGCTGCAAAGTTCCACCTTGTTATCCATTCAATATATTGGGCGCCTACCTGAGTAAGCGCAGTCAATTGTCCTGACTGACCGAGAGAACTTCAATGAATACTGCAAAAGGCTGGGTTCTGGTGACCGGTGCATCCAGTGGCTTTGGTGAAGAGTTTGCCAGGCAATATGCTGCAATGGGCCACCCTCTGATATTGGTCGCCCGTCGGTTGGAGCGTCTGCAAACCCTGGCAGAGTCGTTGCGCAAGCAATATGGCGTCGAGGTTGTGGTCGAACAGGTCGACCTTGCCATGCATGCCGAAGTCATGAAACTCCACTCAGACCTGAACAGCCGCGGCCTGCCTGTGGATATCCTGATCAACAATGCCGGCCATGGACTGCAAGGCCCGTTTGCCGACAGCCAACTGGATGCAACGCTGGCAATGATCCAGCTCGACATCACCAGTCTGACGACCATGACTCACCTGTTTGCCCAGGACATGAAGCGGCGTAAGCGTGGCAAGATTCTTCAGGTTGCCAGCATGCTCGCTTACCAGGGCGTCGTGAACTTTGCCGTGTACTCAGCCGCCAAGGCCTACGTGCTGCGCCTCGGAGAAGCCCTGCACCGCGAACTCAAAGCCGATGGCATCACAGTTACAACCTTGTGCCCCGGCATGACAAACACCGAATTCGCCAGCTCCGCCCAACAGAAAATCACCCCCGGCCTGAAAGCCATGATGATGCAGCCCGCACCAGTGGTACGTGCAGGCATTCGAGGGCTGCAAGCGGGACGCATCAGCGTCGTGCCTGGAATCGTCAACAAGATCAACGTCATCTTCATGTGGGCGACCCCGCGCTGGCTGCATCAGGCGGCGTTTTCGCGGGTAATGAATTGAGTGTTATTGAACGTTGGGTCTTGGTGGCAGGACGCCAGAAAAAGCCTACGAAACAACAAGACACATACGTTGATTGCGTGGGCGCGGTCCGACTACTAGATTTGCAGCCCTGCCGTTAGCCTAGTCTCGCCACAGTCAATCCTGTGGCCGGGTGTCGCAACCTGATGTGTTTCTGAGGCGCGGTTTCGTGCCATAGCTCTCTAGCTGGCGCTTCCAGTGTCCGGCTAGCGTATTTCTATGGCGGACCGTGCGGGGCAGGCTTCGGTCTGGCCGGTTTCCTCAGACACCGGTTTGCGACCCTCGTACGGTCTGCCACCCTTTATCCGTGTCGCAACGGTGGATGGCAGCTCCTTAATCCGTCTGAGGAACCAAGGATGATGGCTTTCCCCCCTTTTACGCACGCGCACCGCCCGCTACGTCAGACCTTGCTGCACTTCGATCACGGAGGCTCTTTCCATGATTGACCGCTCACTACTGTCCCGCCTTCCACCCCGCGACCTGATCAGATTGGCGTCCCTCAAGCCTGATGAAGCCGCAGCTCATTTCCGTATTGCCGCCAGGCTCTGCCTGGACGGTGCCCGATGCGTGGCCTTTCGTGATCAGGAGCAGGAACGACTGGCTCATCGATTGATTGACGACGGTATAGCGCTTTATGCCTTGGCGTTTGAGAGGCTTGGTTCACCATTGGCCCGCACGATAAAAATTTCCTCGGCTTGGCTGGCTGCGAATGACTCGGGTGAAGGGCTGGCGTTATGAGGATAAGAATCTACTGACCGATGTTGAAATCGCGGGTCGTTGCTTGAGTCTGGGGCGAATGTGGCGTGGATCTGATCCTGTCGAATCTCCCTGATTGGTTGAGCCGATACCTTCTGCTGTCAATCAGAATGGTGGCGACTTTACGCGGGTTGACAGACCAGGAATCAAGGAGCCCGGCGCACAAGAATGTGCCTCGCGTACAACCGCCATGATGCAGCCTGTTAAAACCGATCGTTGTGTTGGCGACGAGGGGAGGTTAGGCCTTGATTTACGTGAGGTGCAAGGCGTGGAAGAGGGTATCTCTGAAGTTCAGAAGCGTCCTACAGGTTGTTAGCTTTTCGGGGGCGGCTGAGGCTGTTGGTTTTGTGTACGGTGGCACTGGTTTGTCGGCAGGCAGGGCTATAGCCGTGGTGCTGGGCATCGCGCCGATTTAGACCTATCACACACTAGTGATCCAGCCATTGCATGCAACGAACATCATGTCTGAGTGCGGACATTCTCCCAACCAGAATTTCTGAGGTGAAAGGCCAGCTCACATGGGTTCAGAGCGGCCTTCCCGATCTGCGTACCCTTGCACGTGAGCTGCGCGTGCACGCCTTGGAGGAAGTCATTGCCGCTACTACCCACGAAGAGGCCATTGAGACTACAGCTCAATACCTGGGATTTATTGACCCTGCGATACAGGCTCTAACCGTCGAGACGCCGATGGGGGAGGTGACGATCCTGCGTAAGAGCATTTATCACATCGTTGAAAAACGACAGGATGCCCGCGAGCGCTATGTGAAACTGGCTTTAGATACGCTCACGGGACCGCTGGAAGTCTGGAAAGTCGCTTTCACCGACGGTACACAGCGTCTGGCCTTCATCGGCGCGTATGAGTCGAAACGGCAGATGCTCTGGAATTTCATGCACTCTGATGCCAAATCGCTCAACAAGCATCGCCATGGCGAGCGGCGTACAAGCGTTACACACTTATTTGAGCGCAAAGAAAAAGGGCTACTGGTGACAGTAACCCTCGAACTTAATGCTTGATATTCATATACACACCCTCAAGCAGGGGGGAGGTCTCACCCTACGCTGATGTCCCAACCATCGACGGGGTTCCTATGCCAGTTATAGCCGCTGGGAGGCAACTGGTTTCGCGCTCAAGGATGACGCTATTCACCTTTGCGGTGTCGTCAATAAAAAATGATGAATGGTGTTGGGTTTATGGGACTTTGGTTGAGCCATCGTACTTTTCGACTAAATTACAGGGTAGGAAGTTATTCGTGGTGCTAGGCATTTAGGAACGTGAGAAAGCCAGAGATATTATAAAAAGTGCGAGTAACTTTTGCTTTTTATCTGTGTGCTGTGGGAGATAGATTAAGTCTGAGTAATAACCACCTCCTGGTACGTATTACTAAAAAAGCATTTGTCCAAAGAGGTTGTATAGAATAGAGATTAAGCTTGCTTTTATTGATTTATCGAATAGGTTTTCGCAATACTATAGCAGCATCATGACATATGGTTTTGTCCCACATCAAAATTGGCGCTACTACTAAGCGTTCTAAAATAACGGTTTCGAAACCATTAACATCCCTGACCGGTCCATCTCCGAAGTGTGGGTGGCACACATAACCGCCAGGCTTCAAGATACTTTTAAATGTATCATAGTCATCTCTTAAGCTATCAAACTCCCAGCCTTCGGCACCGCTGTAATCGTAAGAGTCATGAAAAATAAAGTCATACTCTTTTTTACTTAGCTCTAAGGATCTCCAATCGCCTAAGATAGGCTTTACCGAAGGGTGCTGATGAGAAAATGCCAGTAAATCGCTATATATTCCTTTATCTATTTCTACGATATCATGTCTATTGGGTGAAAGTTCTTTCTGGATTAGTTTTGCAGAAATTCCTAGCCCAAAGCCTATCTCTAAAGTGTTTTTCGATAAAATATTGATTTTTTTAAGTTTTCTGAAAAGTTTCTCAAAGTAATCAGTTTCACTGCTGGACATCACCACTTGATCATTCCAAATAAGATAATCTCTGTTTTTGATATCAAATTTCAATTCAAGTGTACGTGATTTCTGATTCGACATAAAGTATTTATCCTTTTAGGGAACAGATCATGGTATCAAATAATATTTTTCCGCTATCAGTAAGGGCGTCGTAACAAGCCTCATAGTCTAATGAAGCAAGCTCTTCTTGAATTTCCTTTACTCGATAGCATGCATAGTCGTATCCTTCGGGCGTATTTTTTATCAAATCAAGCCATTGTTTAATTGCAGTAAATACGTACAGTGCATGCATAATTCCTGATGTCGGGCGTAACATTTTTTTCCATGGTGAATAAAATTTTGATTTGTCATTATGAATTAGGCTAATTTCTTTCTCTATAATTGAGAGCTGGAGATGCATAGCTTCATGAATGATGGATTCTGCTAGCCTCAATTTAGGGTGATTATTATCTGTTGTAATGGAAATGAAAATACTAAACGGTAATTCTGGGTCGGTAAAACTTATGTCAAAGCCAGGGGGGGCATGGATTATATGGACTGACTTTACCAAGTTTGAGATAACATCAAGTAGTGTAGGAGATATCCTAATTAGATCGATGGCAGAGTCTATTTTTTCTATTGTTTCTGGAGCGCAAAACCGCTCAAGGCTTATCTGCCTTACCTCTTGCTTAGCGAAAAATTTAGCATGTGTGTCACATAGGAACTCTAATTTTGTAGCCGAAAGGGCGGAGATAGGAAGAGTCTTCTCTGGCTCAGCTTCTTTACTACTAATTATTGAAGCAGTGCTATAGTTTTCTATATGGTAGCTGTAGCGGTCCGAATGAAAAATAATGAATGACGCGAGATTTGGCCACCATATATCAGATTGAGAATTATTCAGATACTTTTGAATATGAGTTTTTAAAGAACTCATTTCTCATCCTTAAAGAACGAAAAAACAATAGTAAATCTTTTTCCAGAATTTATAGCAGATACAGCGTGGAACGATCTAGGTGATATTTCAAATGCAAAGGCAGTATTGTGCAGCGGCAAGAATGCACTCGATAAACTTTCAGGTGTTCTGTCAGAAAAAATCATTAAAATACCCCCATTTTCCTCTGTCCAGCCTCTATTGAGTTGAATTAGAACTCTATGAGTTTCTTGCTTCGGGATGAAGTCGTTATGTATTTTAATTACTTGGCTACCTATTAGTTTGTGCGCTGTTATATCAATTCTTTCAGATAAATTAACTCTAAATATTTTTTCGATATTTTCCCGGAGCCTCCTTATGGCTTCTGTTGACAGAATTCTGTTAATGCGATCTGGTAGCTGTAGTCCATGAAAGCTAAATTCATACTGCTGGTAGAATTCGGCAATTTTTAATTTCCAGGGCGCATCACCTTCAAGCCAGGTAAGAAGCACCTCACTGTCTACGTCTGAAAGCGCGTTCTCTTGTAGCGCGTGAGGGAAAGGGGCCATTCTTGGAGTATTTATAAAGTTAGGAAGCGTCAATGGAGCATTCCTTCTTTATTAAGAATGGAAATAGCCTTACTTATAAGTAGTTTTTGATCGCTGCAGTAGACTGATGGGTTGTTATATGCGTTTTCCCTACTCCAGCGATGAAGTGGCATTCCACCGCCACATATAGTTAGGTATTTGCAAGAGTTACATTCGCTTGACGTTGGGCGCTGCAGCTTATAGTACTCTTCGAAGCTTGATGTATTAAATGCCTCTGATAATCGATCTGTTTTTATTACCCATTTTTCATCAAACTTATCTGCGCCGTCAAAATTACTTTTTAATGTGTCATTTTTGGAGAGGCTTCCATCAGTTTCAATAATGGCGATGCCATAAAAATTATCGCCAAGCCCCTCTTTAACACCAAAACCTCCTAACGCGATACGCAAGATATCATCAAGAAATCTAATTTTAACAGGCTCTTTGTCAGCAATATATATGTCCAGCAGTTTGGCTAGCCACTCTCCATATTCCGTCGAGATTAAACTGTCTTTACCATGGGGGAGGTTAGTGTGATTGCCATCTCGATATAGGAAGTCTATAGATTTTGCTCCAAGCCCCTTTAGGCAGTTATAAACTGCTTCGGGGTCTGAGCTAGGGTCGATAACAGACAATAACCCTGCATAGAGGAATTCGGAATCTGAGTGGTTTTTAAGGAGAGTGATACCGTCAATGACTTTCTGATAAGTTCCTCGTCCTTGTTTGTCTACTCTAAATTTGTCATTGATGGCTTGAGGGCCATCAATGCTGACTGATACGCTAACTTTATACTGTGCGCACAAATCTAAAATTTCGTCCGTGATCAAAATTCCATTTGTTTGTAGACTTATCGGATAGTCAAGGGGCAAAACGCTTCTAAGCTCCGTTAGCAAATACTGGAGGCGCCGCGCTCCCAGCATTAAAGGCTCCCCCCCATGAAGTACGGTAGCAAATTGATTAACTTGGTCTTTGATTAGCTGAGCAAGGGAGCGTGCCAAATCTTTTATTATGGATTTGGATATTAAATTTGGCATGTCACGCCAACCTTCGTCTCCCATGTTATATATATAGCAGTACGTGCAATTAATATTACATCTGCTCGCTACTTTCACCAGAACCGTATCAATTTGCACGTACTACACCTTCTAATTAACGATTATGACGGTTATGAACGCGATCGAACGATCCGTATACCATAGGGTCGTGATTTTTAACTTCTTCCGCCAAGCGCGCGAGTGTGATACTCGAAAGGTTCGTCGGATCAATTTCCACCTTCGAGCCAAACGAACTGGCTTGGTTTGGGGTGGGATCACTTTGGTTTTGGGTGTCTAACATTGCCAATATCCTATCTCTGTGTGGGTGATGGCATTACGATAGCCAAAACATAGAAAACGCGCAACCCGTTAAAAAATCTTTAAAAATCAATTAAATAGATTTTTTTTATATAAATTCTAAAAAATGAAATAATAAAAATCCTATAAAAAACAAACAGATATTTTATTCAAAATAAAAAATAGAGAACTGGCATCAGAAAATCCCGATGATTTCGGTATGCAGTGCCCGAGGCCTCCGTGGTAGCGGGTCTAAAAGGGGGCTGCGGCAGTGATCAAGTTATCCACTGATAAAAATCAGCGGTTTTCTACAGGCAGTTAGGTCCCTCCAAAGAGGACGGATTTGCAGCTCCGCTTGGATGAACCCGTATGGAGAAAGACGACGAGTCCTAATCAACTCGTAATGTTGTGTTCACCCTGCCTTTCGCTTCTCCAACCCCACCACCGAAGCCTCTACCAACGCCAACGCTGCTTCGATCTGATGCACCACGGCCCGAGCCAGCGGTCGATATTCCTTCGTGCTGTTATCCGCCGTTTCATGAGCGGTAGCTACTGCGCAGGTCAGGTATTCGGAGGCGAGTATCAGCGCATCTTCAATGCTTACGCCTGGCTTTACGGTGAACAGGCTGGTGGCGATATCGCGGGGTGGGGTTGGGGTGGTTCCGATCATGGTGACTCCTTGACGTGGTTGAGCCATCACTTCCGCGACTAAACGAAGGTGGCGGCCATGCACGGGTTAGTCGACCGGAACGTCAAGCACCCGGCGCATCCGAAGATGCCCCGTGCACAGCCACCATAAAGCATCACGCCGGTCTCAAGGACGCGGCGCTGAACAGAAGCGCATGTTGGCTTGACGTTGTGCGGGCGACTAAACCCGGTCGCTGGTTTTGCGACAGGGCAGGAAGGTAGTCGTGGCGTCAGGTATCTACAAGCGGTTGTTGGGGGGATCGCTGAAGTTCAGACGATTCCTACGGCGTTAGTGGGCGGAGACCGTCAACCGGGGCCGTCGCGAGCAAGCTCCCTCTCACAAAAGCTTCACCCCAAACAAAAAAGGCCCACCTTTCGGTGAGCCTCTTTTGGTACTTCGTATGGTGCCGGCACCAGGAGTCGAACCCGGGACCTACTGATTACAAGTCAGTTGCTCTACCAACTGAGCTATACCGGCGTAATGGGCTGCGAGTATATAGAGTCTGTTGCGCTTGTAAAGCCTAGCTGTCTGATTCGGTTGAAAAAAACCGAGGAGTGGTGTGGCTTGTGGTCTGAATGCAGGATTGCTATAGGTCGATGCGTAGGGGATTTCTCCGGTTGCTGGGCGATGGGGCTGGAGGGTGGCGTTGAAAGCAGGGCTGCTGGGCGTTGTCTTGGGTGTCTGGAGTTGGGGCCGAGGCTTGCCCGGTATTCGGACTTTTTGAGTGGGCCTTTTGAATCAGGTACTTGGATGGTGATGGCAATCCGCACTGGTTTTTCTCTTGCGGCGGCTATTGGCGATTTGCCCCCATTTGCGGGGCTGCGGGGGCTTGCATAAGCTTGGTTTCAACGGCCCGGACCACTGGCAACACGGAAAGGGTTGTTGGCTTTTCAGTCGACAGGACAAGGATTGTCATGAGTATTCGAGGGATCGAGACCTTGCCACGGTATGCAGTAAATCGCTGGTCGGGGTTGTCTGAAAAGTAGTCATTTTTAATCTGAACTAATGCTTCAAAAAATGCCCGGGTCCAAGGATCCGGGCATTTCAGTCTGTCTGCGGGCTATTTGGACTGATGTAAGCGCACATCTTGCCGATATAGAGCTTGTTAAGTGGCATGTCGCCATGGATTGCAAGACGTATGCAGAGAACACTTACTCATTACGAGCAGCTCAAGGTCGCTCGCGATGCCTCTCCTGAACAGATCAAGAAGGCCTATCGCAAGCTGGCCCAGCAGTTGCACCCGGACAGGAATCCGGCCCCCGACGCTTCAGACCGGATGTGCATTCTCAATGCCTCTCATGATGTGTTGGCTGATGCTGCAAAGCGTGCCGCCTATGACGCCCAGCTTGCGTATGAAGAGCAAAGAGCCAGAGACGCCTATTTGCGCAGCCGACAGCTGCAAACAGCCGGTGCGCGCGCTGCCAGTGCCTACGCGGCGGCTGCGCCTGCCACCCGTCCTGTGCAGCCTCGTGCGGCGCAGCCGAATACGTCTCAGGCCGCTCCATCCTCAAAGGCTGCGCGTCGCAAGCGACGGCGCAGTGTGTTGCGCTGGGCGCTGGTGTTCATGATTTTTTGCGGAGCCGGTGTCTGGATGGGGTATGACCCGAACGCAGGCAAGGCCTATGTGCCGACCGAGGCGTTGCCGGTTGCTCATTCCTGGGTAAAGCCAGCACCAGTGCCCGAGCCAGCAGAAGCTCCGGTGGGAAACCCGATCAAGCTGGTGGATCCGGCCCAGCCCGAGTGCGTGATTCCGGATCTCGACCCCATGGGCGCTCCATGGCCGCAGAAGGCGGGCTATGTGAAGGACATGCCGCTGCGCAAGGACAACGGCTGGTCACAGATCATCATCGACAATACGGGTGGTGAGTCGGCGGTTTACGCCAAGGTCACCGATGCGGTAGGTCGCAATGCCTTTCGGCATGCGTTCATTCCGGCCGGAGCGGTGTTCGCTTTCTCCAAGATGGACGCCGGCCTGTACCTGCTCAAATACAAGATGCTCAACACTGGCTGTGCGTTTGCCTCGAACCGGATTCTGCTCGAGGAAACGCCCATGGGCAGCCAGGTCAAATCCAGTGTCTACAAGCTGACACTGCGCAAGCTGCAGAACCGCAATTCGCAGTTCTCCAATCTGAAAAACGACCAGTTCTGACGGCTGTCAGATCCTTCAGTTTTTCTTTCTGATGAGCTTGTTCAGGTAGTACCTGGGGCTTATGAGGTCTTTGGGCCTTGGCTTGTAGTGGGTCTTGTTTCTTTGCGTGGGGTCGATTGGCCCCTTTGATGCGGTGTAGTAGTAAAGCGCAACCGAGCGGCGAGTGATGTGCTCGGGCGTCGTCAGCGGTTCAGGGTGGCCGTGGTTACTGTCGGCGTCGGTGTTGAAGATCACGCAGCGGTTGTAGATCGGCAGGACTTTTTTCAGACATGTGCGCATGTCCACATCCCAGAGCTCCAGGTTGCCGCCGTATTCCTCTTTCCAGTCCGGGTTGAGGTAAATGATGGCGTTGATGCGGCGGTCGATATTGAGCTTCTTGTTCAGCCTGAAGTCCGAGTGCACGCCCAGGAAGCCGCCTTTCTTGGTTTCATGCAGGCCGCCGCCGGTGAAGTACGGGTCCGGGATCAGGCCTTCGATGCCGGTGAGCTTTTCAAGAAAGTGCAGCATGGGGGCCGAGTTGAAGGCGCTGAAGATCTTCTTCAGATGCGGGTCGCATTCATTGGGGCTGATCTGTCTTTTGTGCTGACCCTTGTAGCCGCGCTCGTAGAGCATTTCGTTGTCGGTCGGCTCGGCGGGGAAGTGTTCGCAGATGCTGGCGATCAGCTCCGGCGGTAGAAAGTCGTCGAGGACGATATGCGCGAATGGTGTGGCCTGGGTGTAGCTATCGGTCAGCGACTGACCCAGCTCGCCCGCGGCTGCCAGGTCGAAATCAAGCTCTGGAGCCAGGGTAATGGGCAGTGTGTGGTGAGTTGCTGTCATTGCCGCTCCAATAGTCATAAATTCATCAGGTGTTCATTGTCGGCGCATTTTGCCTGCGAGCGTTGTTCTTGTTGATGCGCTCCAGGATCTCGTTGTACATCTTGACCCGGCGATGCGTCGTGTCATAGCCACCGGCTGCCGAAACAGTACCTGCCTGGATGTGGTCCAGGTAGCTGAATATCTTGCGTGGCGACAGAAACTCGATGTCATAGCCAAGCTCGACCATGGTGTCCTGCAGGGTATAACCCGGCACACGATCATCCATCTGGAAGTGCAGGTTGTGCTGCTTCATCAGCTTGGTGTTCCACAAGGTGCAGAAGCTTTTCAGGTGGGCTTCGCGATAGGGCTTCGGTTGTTTGGAACGCAGGCCCAGAGCGAGTTTCAGGCGACGGAAGTGATGTTTGAACAGGCGGGAGCTGAAGCGCCAGATGGTTCTGGCAGTGCCACGGTTCAACTGTTCGACACAACCGACGGCTGCAACTTTCGGGTTCCTGATGCACTTCTTCAGCATCATGGAAAACACCTTCTTGTCGAAGATGAATGTATCGGTGTGCAGCAGGAACAGATAATCGGTTTCGGTCCGCTCGAGGATCATGTCGAGAGCCTTGCCGTGGGCGATATGACCGCACTCCGGTCCGGGGCTCTTGCGCTCGATCAGGTTGATCCAGTCCAGTGTGCGCAGGTATTCGGTGCTGTCATCGGCGGAATCGTTGTCCACCACCCAGACCTGATGCGGGGTATTGCCCAGATGCTGTTGCAACAGATCAAGGCATATCTTGGTAATTTCGAGAGTCTTGTAATTGACTATGGCGATGCTGAAGGTAGGTGTTTTAGCAGATACTGAATCAGAATTGCTCATCGTCTTGTACTCATCAATCGCTTGGACGCCGACGCAAAAAGCGCTTTCGCATTTAATTGTTTCTTTATATTTCCTGAAAGACGCCCACGCACGCAGATCATGACTATCTAGATCAATAGCCAAGTAACGAGGGTAATATCCTTATGCAACTAGCAGGAAAAGTAGCGGGGCTTATCCTATAATCCTCCGCCCGATACGTAAACCCTAATGATTGCTGGCACCCCAGCCTTCGCGCACGGCTTTTCTGATCCCTTCCAGCAACATCGCAAACGCCGGATTGTCGTTGTTTTCGGTCCAGATCAGATGCAGTTCGCTCTGCACACCTTCCCCCAGATCGATATCCCGAAACACCACGTTTCTGAACACCACGCTGGTTGCGCAGCGCGGGACCAGTGCCAGCCCCATCCCCGCATTGACCAGCGCCAGTATGGTCAATGACGAACCCAGCCATTGCACATATTCCGGGGCAACCCGTGCCGAGCGGAG
This sequence comes from Pseudomonas capsici, assembly GCF_017165765.1. GTDB lineage: Bacteria > Pseudomonadota > Gammaproteobacteria > Pseudomonadales > Pseudomonadaceae > Aquipseudomonas > Aquipseudomonas capsici. Next base: position 104,794 of record NZ_JAFGZD010000015.1, on the reverse strand, counting down.
CATGCCGGTCAGCAGTTCGTTGAATGGCGGATAGGCCGAGTGGGAATACATCAGGAAGGGCTGCGCATCCAGATCCTTGACCGAGACGGTTTCGCTGCTGGCCAGCCGGTGGCTGGCGGGGACGGCCAGTACGAAGGGTTCGCGCACCAGGCATTCGGTGGCGTAGCCGGGCTCCATCAAGGGCGTGCGCACGATACCGAGATCGATGCGCCGCGCACGCAGGGCTTCGTGCTGCTGGTAGGTGTTCATTTCCGACAGGTTGATTCTGACGTGTGGCTGCTTGAGCCGCGCTTCGGCGATGACCTTGGGCAGAAACTCATACACCGCACTGCCGACGAAGCTGATATTGACCGACCCGATATCGCCTTCGGCGAAGCGTCTGGCCGTGACGGCGGCTTGCTGGGCGCGCTCCAGCAGGTTCTGGGCTTCGATGAAGAAGGCGCGACCGGCGGCTGTCAGGGCCACATTGCGCGTGTTGCGGGTAAACAGATCGACGCCCAAATGATGTTCCAGCAACTGGATCTGACGGCTGAGTGGCGGTTGAGTCATGTTCAACCGTTCTGCGGCGCGGCGGAAATTGAGTTCAGTCGCGACAGTGGTGAAGCAGCGCAGTTGAGTCAGTTCGAACATTGATCTAATCCGGGTATCAATGGAATGCCAAGTTAGACTAGACGGGAACAATCACCGCGTCCATGATCGGCTCGTCCCTACAAAAACAACGAACGGGAGTCGCATCTTGAAGAATCTCCAGAGTCCTTCCGACCCTGCCGTGCTTGCCCGGGCAGCGGCCAAAGTGAAGCGTCATGTATTGCCGCTGTTTGTGGTGATGTTCATCGTCAACTACATCGACCGCGTGAATATCGGTTTTGTGCGCAGCCACCTGGAAACCGATCTGGGTATTGGTGCCGCGGCCTATGGGCTGGGGGCCGGGCTGTTCTTTGTCGGCTATGCGCTGTTCGAAGTGCCGTCCAATATGCTGCTGCAACGTTACGGCGCTCGTGCCTGGCTGACGCGCATCATGTTCACCTGGGGCGCAGCGGCGATGGCCATGGCTTTCGTGCAGGGTGAAACCAGTTTCTATGTGCTGCGTTTCATTCTGGGGGCAGCCGAGGCAGGCTTTTTCCCCGGCATCATTTATTACTTCACCCAATGGCTGCCTTCGTCCGAACGAGGCAAGACCATGGCGGTTTTCCTCAGCGGTTCTGCCATCGCTTCGGTGATTTCCGGGCCGGTTTCCGGTGCGCTGCTGCATATCACGGGGCTTGGGCTGCATGGCTGGCAGTGGATGTTCCTGATCGAAGGCTTCGCATCGGTCCTGCTCTGCGGGTTTGTCTGGTTCTGGCTGCAATCCCATCCCCGTGAAGCGAAATGGCTGAGCGAGGAAGAGAAAAGTGTGCTGATTGCCGCGATTGCCGATGAGCAGCGTGAGCGGGAAGCCAATCAGGTCGCCAGACCATCGATCTTCAAGCTGCTGGCGGACCGGCAGATTGCGCTGTTCTGTTTCATCTACTTCTCCATCGCCCTGACCATCTACGGCGCGACCTTCTGGCTGCCCAGCATGATCAAGAAAATGGGCAATCTGGGTGACTTCCAGGTCGGCCTGTTCAACTCGGTGCCCTGGATCATTTCCATCGTGGCGATGTATGGCTTTGCGGCCATGGCCAGCAAATGGAAGTTTCAGCAGGCCTGGGTTGCGCTGACGCTGGTTATCGCTTCGTTCGGCATGTTCATGTCGACAACCGGCGGCCCGGTCTTCGCCTTCGTGGCCATCTGTTTTGCCGCCATCGGCTTCAAGGCCGCGTCCGCGCTGTTCTGGCCGATCCCGCAAAGCTATCTGGATGCCCGCATCGCTGCGGCGGTGATCGCGCTGATCAACTCCATCGGCAATCTGGGCGGTTTCGTCGCGCCTACCACCTTCGGGATTCTGGAACAGACCACAGGCTCCATCGAAGGTGGTCTGTATGGCTTGGCGGCAACCTCGCTGCTGGCTGCCGTGGTGATCTTCTTTGCCCGCACAACGCCTGCCAATCGACGGGGCAAGCCTGTCGAAGCGGCAGTGCCTGGTCGCGCTGCAACACATTGATATCTGATCGGGAGCATTACCTTGAAAATCAAAAGAGTGATCGTGACCCCCATCGCCTTTCGCGATCCGCCGCTGCTCAATGCCAGTGGCATTCACGAACCCTTCGCGCTGCGCTCGATCATCGAGATCGAGAGCGACAATGGCTACATCGGCCTGGGCGAGAGCTACGGCGACGCTCCGGCACTGGCGATTCAGGAGCGTGTGAAGGATCAACTGATCGGTCTCGACCCGTTCAACCTCAACCAGTTGCGCAGCATCGTGCAAGCCACAGTGGCAGCCAACAAGACCGACAGCCTGGCCGGTGCGGAACTGGCGCCCGGCTCCCATGCCAGTAAGGCGGTGAGCAATGCTTACTCGGCTTTTGAAGTCGCGTTTCTGGACCTTCAGGCCCATTACCTGAACGTGCCGCTGGTGGACCTGCTGGGGGGCGCGATTCGTGAAGAGGTGCCGTTCAGCGCCTATCTGTTCTTCAAGTACGCGCAGCATATCGACTCGCCTTACAAGGCGGATAACTGGGGCGAAGCCCTGAACGAAGAGCAGATCGTGGCCCAGGCCCGGCGCATGATCGAGGCCTATGGTTTCAAGAGCATCAAGCTCAAGGCCGGCGCGCTGGAGCCCGAGCATGAAGTGGCCTGTATCAAGGCCCTGAAAAAGGCATTCCCCGGTTACCCGTTGCGTATTGACCCGAATGCCAACTGGTCGCTGGAAACGTCCATCCGCATGGCCGAATTGCTGGGCGATGACCTGCAATATTACGAAGACCCGACACCGACGCTGGAAGGCATGTCTGAACTGCACAAACGCACCGGGCTGCCGCTGGCGACCAATATGGTGGTGACCGACTTCGATGAGTTCCGCCGTAGCGTTGCGCTGAACAGCGTGCAGATCGTCCTTGCCGACCACCATTACTGGGGCGGCCTGCGTGATACCCAGACGCTGTCGAAAATGTGCCAGACCTTTGGCCTTGGCGTGTCCATGCACTCCAACTCACACCTGGGCATCAGCCTGATGGCCATGGCGCATGTGGCCGCTTCGGTGCCCAATCTGGATTACGCCTGCGACACCCATTACCCCTGGCAGGAGCCGGATGAGGAAGTGATCAAGGGCGGAAAACTGCCCATCGTCGACGGCTGCGTAAAAATCACCCGCGCTCCCGGTCTTGGACTGGAGCTGGATTACGACCAGTTGGGCAAGCTGCACGACCAATACCTGAGCTGCGGCATCCGCCAGCGTGATGACGTGAAGCAGATGCAGCGCTACAAGCCGGACTGGAAAACCGTCAAACCGAGGTTTTGAAGCCTTCGCGAATGAATTCGCTCGGTGGTAGGAGAGAATTCATTCGCGAAACAAGGACACATCCCAAAAACATCCATGAAAAGAAGCACATAGCTGGCCCTTTGATTTCTGTTTCGTTGGCAAACTCGCCTTCCTTTCAGAAGCTTGGGTGCTGACGCTATGCGCAGTTTTGCATTGAACGTTGCGTTTTTTGTCCTGGCCGGCGTTTCGGTCGGGGTTCAGGCCAAGGAGTTGACCAAGAGCACTCGCTCGATATGCACATGGGGTTCGGGCATTGCGGCGGGGGCTCAGGAGTCCAAGCTTGCCGGGATTTCCCTCTACGGCGCACGCAACAAACTGCAGGCCCGCAAGTTTCCCCAGCCCTGGATGCGCATGACTGCCATGGGCATCACCGAACAGACCTACAGAAGTTCTTCCCGCCTCAAGCCCGCCGCCATCAAGCAGACCTACTACGAGCAGTGCATCAAGCATGAGCTGGCACGTAGATAGAGCTGGAACCCATTCCCCAATTGAAGTGTTTGAATGTTGAGTGTTCGCCAATTCATTCGCGAAAAACCTGAGCCTTCGAGTTTTTATGCACAATCACTTCAGAAAAAAAACGCTTTTGGCACATAGATGAGCGGTGATTCACGTTTTGCCTGAAAGTGCCGTTTTTCGAGGCTTCTGACCCGGGTGTCAGGAAAAAACAAGGCGCTTCAGTAACTGGCGCACTAAGGTTTTAGAACGCTTGTCTGAATTTTCATCAACAGAGTTATCCACAGGATGTTCCGTTGATTTGGGTCATTGCTTTTGTGCGAGAACCAGCAGGTTGCGGGGTGTCAGTCGGCTGTCGCAGAAGGTGCCGACGCTGACGCTGTAGCCATGTTCCTGAACGTACATGGCTCTATCCAGGACCAGCCATAATTCCAGCGGTCGACGGAACAGGTTGCGCAGCAGTTCCAGATTTCGCACTTCGGCCAGTCGTTGCCAGCCAGCGGTCTCCAGTTCGGCCCAGTCCTGCTGGCCGGGGGCTGGGAGGTCTTTCAGTTCTGCCAGTTCGCGGCAGTAGTCGCTGTAGGGTTTATCCAGCCAGCTCACGGGCAATGAAGGTGTGGGCAAGTATTCATCGACACCCCGCAGCTGGCGTTGCAGCAGGTCAAAGCCAAGGCGGCGGGCCATTGAGGTGTCGCGTTGACGGCGGACCCGCGCACCCGCAGTGACGGTTTCGCTCAACGGCAGGCCCAGTTCGTCCCGTGACAGCTTCAAGGCGGAGCTGCGGCCTTCGCTGGAAAGGGCCTGATACTCGTCGAACCGCGTGCGGTTGTAACAGCACGGGGCAATGGCCATTTGTATGCAGCCTGTCTGGCTGGCGACCTGCATCAATTGCACATGCAGATCGCCGCAGGCGTGCAGGGCGACGGGTGTGTGTTCGGGTTTGAGATGGCGCCAGGTGTCATCGGCCATGACATCCTGCTGCAGATGCTCGGCATCGATGTGTTGCCGGGCGCTGAGTTTACGACCGGCTTCGACCAGGGCCGGGTCGCGTTCCAGGCAAGTCAGTTTCTGCCCGCTGTGCGTCAGGCGACGTCCCAGATGTCCTTTGCCCGAACACCAGTCGAGCCAGTGGCTGGCGTTGTCACGCCACTGCAGGTGGCTGGCGAAGGCTTCGATCTGTTGCCATTTACGACCCGGCACATCGACGCTCTGGCGTGGCTCCACAGGGGCGAGCGGGTATGCAGGCAGTTCGCCGATATGTCCCAGTTCAAAGGCTTCATCAGCCAGTTGCGCAAAGGGGTAGGGCGCGTCGAGACGTTCGGGGTGGTTGTGTGCCGCTTCGGCCTCATCCAGCGTGCGCGCTCGTAGCCACTGGGCCAGCGTCGGATAGTGTTGCTCCCACGCCATTTGCAGGTGCGTGAAAGGCTTGGGCCGCCACAGCGCCTGATGCGCGAATAGAAAGCTGTCCAGCGCCCGAAAGCGGCTGCGAAGGTGTTCATCCTGCAAGCAAGTATCGGAAGGCATGATGGTGACCGGTGTGAGGGCTGACTCGGTAAAAGCCAGCCCTCTTCATATCAGCGCCCTTGGCTGGCGTCTACGCGTAATATCCGCTCCAGCAATCTGAACCCCTGGACCAGCACATAGGCCATGACCAGATAGAACATGCCAGCCGCGAAGAAAATCTCCACCGGCAGGTAGGTGCGGGCAATGATGGTGCGCGCCATGCCGGTCAGCTCCAGCAGCGTGACCGTGCTGGCCAGGGCGCTGGCCTTGAGCATCAGAATCACTTCGTTGCTGTAGGCAGGCAGGCCGATGCGGGCTGCGCGAGGCAGGACGATGTAAAACAGCGCCTTCCATTTGGACATGCCCAGCGCCCGTGCCGCTTCGACTTCTCCCACCGGCACGGCCTGGATCGCGCCACGCAGGATCTCGGCAATATAGGCGGCGGTATGCAGGGTCATGGTGATGACGGCACACCAGAACGGGTCGCGCAGATAAGGCCACAACGGTCCTTTGCGTACCGCTTCGAATTGCGCCAGGCCGTAATAGACCAGAAACAGCTGCACCAGCAACGGCGTGCCGCGAAAGAAGAAGATGTAGGCATAAGGCAGCGCGCGCACGTACAGATGTTTTGACGAGCGGGCGATACCCAGCGGGATGGCGATGATCAGACCGGCGGTAACCGCAATCGCCACCAGTTCCAGGGTCAGGGTCGCGCCCTGAGCCAGTTTCGGCAGCCACTTGATGATGACTTCCCAGTTCATGACGCGCTCCTCACGAAGCCGCGAGCGGCACGTTTTTCCAGAAAGTGCATGCCGATCATGGCCAGGATCGTCAGACCCAGATACATGAAGGCGGCGACCAGATAGAACACGAAGGCTTCCTTGGTGACGCTGACGGCAATCTGCGAATGTCGCATGATTTCTTCCAGGCCGATGACCGAAACCAGTGCGGTGTCTTTCATCAGAATCATGAACAGGTTGCCCAGGCCCGGCAGGGCGATGCGCCACATCTGTGGCAGGATCAGTTTGAACAGAATGCGTGAGCGCGATATGCCCAGCGCCAGCCCGGCTTCGCGATGGCCTTTGGGGATGGCCAGAATCGCGCCGCGAAAGACCTCGGTTGCATAGGCACCGAAGCACAGCCCCAGGGCAATGACGCCTGCTGCGAAGGCGTTGAGTTCAAGTCCGGGAATACCGAGCATTTCGCCCAGGGCGCGCATGCCGTTGACGGTGCCGAAGTAGATCAGCAACACCCAGAGCAATTCGGGAATACCGCGCACCAGCGTCGAGTAAGTACCGCCCAGCCATTGCAATGGCTTGTAAGGCGAGGTTTTGGCCAGGGCGCCGAGCAACCCCAGTATCAGCCCCAGACACAGGGCCGAGAGGGCAAGCTGAACAGTCATCAGCGCACCAGCCGCAAGGGCCGGGCCGAATCCTTGGAGGTCAATATTCATGGGCAGGCTTTGCTAGGGACGAACCGTCACGCCTTCGCAGAAGACGCAACGGTCACGTCAGGCAGATCAGAGAATGCTGAACGGGAAGTACTTGTCGTTGATCTTCTTGTAGGTGCCGTCAGCGATGATTTCTTTCAGAGCGTCATTCAGCCTTTCGCGCAGCGGGTCGCTCTTGCGCACGGCAATGCCGATCTTGTCGTTCTGCTCGACGGGATCACCCTTGAACTCGAAATTCTTGCCCGCGTCGCTTTTCAGCCACTCGTAGCTGACGTATTTGTCGGCCAGCATCGCGTCGACACGGCCGGAAGCCAGGTCGAGGTAGGCGTTTTCCTGAGTGTCGTAGAGCTTGATGGTCACGCTGTCGCCCAGCTTGTCTTCAAGCCAGGTGCCGGACAGTGTGGCGCGCTGGGCTCCGATGATCTTGCCCTTGAGCGACTCTCTGGCGGCTTCGACGGTCTCGGTGTTGATCTGCGAGTCTTTCGGGGCGATGAACTGCAGTTTGTTGGAGTAATACGGATCGGTGAAGTCCACCGCCTGCTTGCGCTCGTCGGTGATCGACAGCGACGAGATCAGGAAGTCGAACTTGCGGGAGTTGAGGGCCGGAATGATGCCGTCCCAGTCGGAAGTGACGACCGAGCACTCGGCTTTCATCTTGGCGCACAGGGCCTGACCGATTTCGTAGTCGAAACCGACGACCTGTCCGCTGGCGTCCTTGTTGTTGAACGGCGGGTAAGCGGCTTCGATACCCATTTTCAGGGTTTCAGCAAAAGCACTGCTGCTGATTGCCACAGTGGCAGCGGCTGCCAGCAGGAACTTCTTGTACATCTGCATGGGGGTTGCTCCGTTAGCGATTGCTCGACATGAATTGTTTACACCTTACCGACAGCGGATTCTCGAATACTTGCTGTGGTGTGCCCTGTTCTTCGACCTGTCCCTGATGCAAAAAGACGACTTCACTGGAAACCTGTCGCGCAAAACTCATTTCGTGGGTCACCAGCAGCATAGTCCGGCCTTCTTCGGCCAGTGCGCGGATGACGTTGAGCACTTCCTGGACCATTTCCGGGTCCAGCGCGGAGGTCGGCTCGTCGAACAGAATCACTTTAGGCTGCATGGCCAGAGTGCGTGCGATGGCGGCGCGTTGCTGCTGACCACCGGAAAGCTGTGCGGGATAGGCATGGCGCTTGTCGGCGATACCGACCTTGGCCAGCAGCGCTTCAGCCACTTCGATGGCTTCGGCCTTGCTTTGGCCCAGTACGCGGCGTGGAGCTTCGATGATGTTGTCGAGCACGCTCATGTGCGGCCACAGATTGAAGTTCTGGAAAACGAAACCGATCTCGCTGCGCATGCGATTGATCTGTTTGTTGTCTGCCGCGACCAGTTCGCCGTTCTTGTCGGCCTTGAGCTTCAGTTCTTCACCCGCCACCAGGATCTGACCCTGATGAGGGTTTTCCAGCAGGTTGATGCAGCGAAGCAGTGTGGACTTGCCTGAACCGGATGAACCCAGGATCGAGATCACATCACCGTCACGAGCGGTCAGCGAGATGCCTTTGAGCACGTCCAGCTTTCCATAGCGCTTGTGCAGATTGCGGATTTCCAGGGCGGGCGTGGCCTCGGCCATGTGGGGACCTCATATATTTTGTGTGCCCTTCGACCGGGGCGAGCGCCAAGCTAGCACAGGGCTCGAAGGACAACCAACAGCGTCAGGTCCGGCGGGCAGTGTTATGCGATGGGTGTCGCATCATCGCAGCAGACTGTCGCCGCAAGGCAAGCGATGCGTCTGTTTGATGCCTGTTTCCCGGCCGGAATGCGCGAAAAAGGCGCGATGTTGCCAGCTTTGGCCGGGGGTTGGAAGGATCTTTTGCGCTGCGTTGCACCATATTTGGGCTTTATGAGTCTATGGTGTGTGTTTTCGGTGCGCCAAGGTGCTCGGGTCGTGAGGTATTCGGTAACAAAGTCTGCCGATACTGGAAAAAATTCTTTCACTGCCAGTCGTGATTTCCGGGCTGCATCCCTTGTGTTCCAGGCGCGACGTCGTTTTTGAAATATTTTGGCGCACTTTTTGCGTAAATAATAAAGAACAGCACCGTTGCTTTCTTTTTACGAGGAATTTCGGTGTGTATCGCTCGTCTTGCAAAAGGTGGTTTTCATGAGCAGTACCGCTAACTCTTCCGAGCTCGAACAGGGGCTGAAACCTCGGCACATCACGATGCTGTCGATTGCCGGTGTGATCGGCGCAGGTTTGTTCGTAGGCTCAGGCCATGCGATTGCCGAAGCCGGCCCAGCCGTGCTGCTCGCCTATGCCGCAGCCGGTACGCTGGTTGTTCTGGTGATGCGCATGCTGGCCGAAATGGCTGTGGCCTCTCCCGATACCGGTTCGTTTTCCACCTACGCCGATCGTGCCATCGGGCACTGGGCCGGTTTCACCATCGGCTGGTTGTACTGGTGGTTCTGGGTACTGGTGATCCCGCTGGAAGCCAACGCTGCCGCGACCATCCTGCATGCCTGGTTTCCCGATGTGGCGATCTGGGTGTTCACTCTGGTGATTACGCTGCTGCTGACGGCCACCAACCTGTTCAGCGTCAAGAACTACGGCGAGTTCGAGTTCTGGTTCGCATTGATCAAGGTCGTGGCGATCATCGCGTTCGTGGTGCTGGGTGTTGTGGCGATCTTCGGGCTGCTGCCGACCAGCAATGTCAGCGGCGTCAGCCACTTGTTCGATACCCAGGGCTTTATGCCTAACGGCCTGGGCGCGGTATTGGCAGCAATGCTGACCACCATGTTCTCCTTCATGGGCACCGAGATCGTGACCATCGCGGCTGCCGAGTCCAAGAACCCGGGCAAACAGATCACCAAGGCCACCAACTCGGTGATCTGGAGGATTTTCCTGTTCTATCTGGTTTCGATCTTTATCGTCGTATCGCTGGTGCCATGGAACGACAGCCGTCTGGCTGAGGTGGGCTCGTATCAGACAGTGCTGGATGTGATGGGGATTCCCAACGCCAAGCTGATCGTGGATCTGGTGGTTCTGGTTGCGGTGACCAGTTGCCTGAACTCCGCCCTCTACACCGCTTCGCGCATGCTCTTTTCCCTGGGCAAGCGTGGTGATGCTCCCGCCGTATCCACTCGCACCAGCAAGAGCGGCACGCCGCACTGGGCGGTGATGCTGTCGACCGCAGCGGCTTTCCTGACGGTATTCGCCAACTATTTCGCTCCGGCTGCCGTGTTCGATTTCCTGCTCGCCAGCTCGGGCGCAATCGCCTTGCTGGTGTACCTGGTCATCGCCGTTTCCCAACTGCGCATGCGCCAGAAGCGTACCGCCAAGGGCGAGGCCATTGACTTCAAGATGTGGCTGTTCCCATGGCTGACCTGGGCGGTGATTTTCTTCATCGTTGCCGTATTGACGGTGATGCTGGTTCAGCAGGACCACCGCGTGGAAATCATCGCCACCGGCCTGCTCAGCCTGCTGGTAATCGCTGCAGGCCTGCTGGTCTCCCGCCGCCGCAAGGCTTCGCGGGTTGGGGCTGCTGCTTTGAACTGATCTGTGTGGAAGCGAATCGGGCGGCTATCCGCTCATTCGCGAAAAATATTGCATGGCTCTGAACGGTCGTTCTTGATAAATGAGAACGGCCGTTTTTTGTGTATATTTAAATATACTTTTTAAAGTGCTTTTTTGGGCACCATTATGTGACTCGGCCTTGGGTCGACAGGAGAGAAACAATGGCATACGCACTGCTGGCGGAAGTCGCTGCGTCTGTGACTGACCTCAAGAAAGATCCCATGGGGACTTATCGTGAAAGCAATGGCGACCCGATGGTGATCCTTAATCGTAATGAGCCTGCTTTCTACATTCTTTCGCCAGAACGATATGAAGAGCTTCTTGATTTGCTCGATGACGCTGCGCTTGCCCGCAAGATCAAAGAGCGCAGAGGTGGCCGCACTGTGAAGGTAGATATAAATGACTTCATCGCCGAGGCAGAGAAGCGATAAGTCGGTCTCTCATGCCGCAGGAGTTTATACGCTTGAGTTCTTGATAGAGGCCAAAAAAGAATACGACGATCTGGACAAGGCAGTTCAACTTCAGCTCTTGAAAAAACTGCGGTCAAGATTGCTGGAGCCCAAGGTCCAGGCTGACAAGCTGCGGGATATGCCCGGGTGTTACAAGATCAAGCTTCGGGCCAGTGGCATCAGACTGGTTCATGAGGTCATAGATACCAAGCTTGTTGTCATCGTGATTGCGGTTGGTCGACGTGACAATGAGGTCGTCTATCACGCGGCCAGAAAAAGAATCAATTGATGGTATTCAAGGCAGTGCATTTGCGTTGAGTGCGTAGCCTGTTCGCGGATGAGCGGGCGTGATCCGCTCATCCGCAAAAGATCACAACTTGAACTGACGCAAGGTGGTGTTCAGTTCTGTGGCCAGTGTCGCCAGGGCATGGCTTGCGCTGCTGGTCTGATCCGCTCTTACGGCTGATTGCGCCGAAAGGTCGCGGATGCGTACCAGGTTGCGGTCCACTTCCCGTGCGACCTGTGCCTGCTCCTCGGATGCGCTGGCGATTACGGTGTTGCGATCGTCGATCACCATCACCGAGTTGGCGATGATCGCCAATGCTGCGTTTGCGGATTCAGCCTGGCCTTTGGTGCGCTGAGCCTGCTCGGTACTGACCTCCAGCGCCGACACCGTATTCCTGGTGCCTTGCTGGATATGGCCAATCATGGATTCGATTTCCTGGGTCGACTCATTGGTCCTGTGTGCCAGTGCCCGAACCTCGTCGGCGACCACGGCGAAGCCTCGACCTGCATCGCCGGCGCGAGCGGCTTCGATTGCTGCGTTCAGGGCCAGCAGGTTGGTCTGTTCGGATACCGAGCGAATCACTTCCAGAACCTTGCTGATTTCCAGCGTACGACTCGCCAGTTGCTGCGCCTGCTCCGATGCGCTGCTGACATTTCTGGCCAGTTCGGTGATGGAGCTGACGGTCTGCCTGAGCTCTTCCTGCCCTTGCTGTGCCGAACGTGACGATGACTTCGACTCTTCCGAGGTCGACACTGCACTGCGCGCAACCTCGTCAACGGCCTGGCTCATCTCGGTCACGGCAGTGGCTGCCATTTCGATTTCGCTGTTCTGGATGACCAGATCGGCGTTGCTGCTGGCCATCAGGCTGCTCATCTGACTGGTGGCGGACGATAGCTGTTGCGCCGCATCGTCGACCTGATTCAGAGTGGCCTGCAGGTTTTTGCGCATGCGCTCCATGGATTGCAGCAGCAAGGCGACTTCGTCTACACCACGACTGTCCACATCGATCGGACGCAGATCTCCCGAGGCAAAGACTTCCGAAGCCTTGAGGGCCTGGTTGATGGGCGTGGCAAGGCTCTGTGTCAGGCGCCAGGCCAGAGCAACGGTTGCCAGCACCGCCAGAATCATCACCGAAATGGAAATGGTCTTGGCCCTTTCATACACCGCCGTCGCACTGGCGCTGGATTCTGCCTCAGCGTCGTCGTTGACCTTTTCCAGTCTGGAGAGTGCAGAGGCCATGGCTTCGGCGCTTTTTGGCATTTCAACCCTGATGATCTGGCGAGCAGCGTCCGGCTGGTTGTCCCTGATGAGTTTGTAGGCTCGCTCAGCGCCGTCCACATAGACCTTAAAAGCCGATTCGATGCTGGAGATCAGGCTTTGCTCGGCATCGGTATTGATAAGTGGTTTATAGGCTTTGACCGCGTTGTAGAACTTGTCCTCTTCCTTGAGCAGTTCGTTGTAGGCCTGCTCTATCTCGGCCGGGCTTCTCGAGATCATTCTGAGGATCGCGATGCGGGTATTGGCAAATGCCAGGGTGATGTCGTCGCCCAGAGCAATTCCCGGCATCGAGTCGTTTTCGATTTCCAGGCCTTCTGCGCGAATACTGCCCATTTGCTGGATGTTGAAAAGACCGAGCCCTATGACCAGGGCGACCATAAGTGTGAAACAGGCCAGGGTACGCTTGGCAATTTTCATGCTTCTCAAATACATGCCCGCTCCAGATTCATTCGATATGCTGCGTTGAGGGACGCCTGACCAGGCGCGTACGCAGCTATATCGTATTTGCAGGTGGAAGCTGAAGCCTGTCTTAGATGAAACCTGCCGTTTAGAGCAATCTTGTCGCTATTGAAGGGGACATGACGTTTTTGTGCTGTTCAACGCTGCCCTTTCGAGTCCCGTTTGATCAGCAGTTCGGAGGCCTTGTTGTAATCGGCCTGGAACGCCGGGCTGCCGATCCAGTCGACGGCGGTGTCTTCGTCCTCATCGTAGAACAGGGCGCGGTAGGTGATGAGCAGGCCCATCATGAAGTCGGTGGCCTGTTCTTCGTCTTCTTCGCTGATCACCAGGGCCAGAACCGGGTATTGCAGGAAAACCACGCACAGCGCCAACTGGCTGATGGCTTCGGCGGCCTTCATGGCTTCGAACAGGTCTTCGTAGTCGGCCGGGTCGAAACCGTTTTCGACGATGTCCTGGAAGTCGAAGGTGTTCAGGTCGATTTGCACGTCGTCGAACGGTTGATTCACCAGAGCCGAGGCGAACACCGGGTGCACGACATTCTGCGCCGACTTGCCCGAGCGGTTCTGCTTGGCTTTGATCTTGGCGCGCTTGGCACGTTTTTGCTGTTTGTCTGGCGAAGCCATGAACGGGTCCTTTGGCAGGCAATAAGGGCAAGGCGGTCATTGAACCCCAGACGGTCTCAATAACCAAGAGGTGCAGTGGCTTGCCGGGCAATGAAAACCCGCACGAGGCGGGTTTCAAATACAACCTGATGATACCGGTCACGGCTTATGGCTTGCTGGCCCCGTCGAATCGCGTGGCAAACATGCTGACGGCTTCTACGGCCTCGCTGGCTCCATCACGAATCTGGATGATGACCTGGCCAGCCTGATCGGCCAGGGTTACTCCCCGAATGGCGCCTTCCTGAGTGCTGCCCATGCTGGCGACGGCTTCGCGTGTTTCATTCAGGATCTTGCCGATCATGTCGGCGATTTCCGTCGTTGAGCCGCTGGTGCGGCCAGCCAGTTGGCGCACCTCGTCCGCGACCACTGCAAAACCCCGACCCTGATCGCCTGCACGAGCGGCTTCGATCGCCGCGTTGAGGGCCAGCAGGTTGGTCTGGTCCGCAATGCCGCGAATGGTGTTGACGATGGCAGTGATCTGCTCGGAACGAGAGCCCAGTTGTCCCACCAGCTTTGCAGAGGCTCCGATGCTGTCTGCGATCTGGCGCATTTCTCTGGCTGTCTCTTGAATGACCAGAGTGCCTTGCTCGGCCACTTTTTCGGTTTCGGTCGAGATGTGGTAAGCCCGCGAAGCACCGAGCGAGTCGGCCTCCTGTTTTTCCACGTGCTCGGTGATATCACTGGCGAACTTCACGATCTTGAAGAGCTTGCCTTCGGCGTCATAGACCGGGTTGTAAGTCGCTTCCAGCCAGACCACCTTGCCGTGTTTGCCGAGGCGTTTGAACTGCCCGCTGAAGAACTCACCCTGGTTCAGCCTGCGCCAGAAATCGCCATATTCCGAGCTGTTGACCAGGCCCTGCTCGCAAAAGCCACGGTGGTGTTTGCCTTTGATTTCATTCAGGGCATAACCCATGACATTCAGGAAGTTATTGTTGGCAGTGAGCACGTTGCCGTTGAGGTCGAATTCGCACACGGCCATGGCCCTGTCCACGGCGGCCAGCTTGCCGCGAGACTCGCTGTCCTGCATGACCTTCTGGGTAACGTCCAGTGCGTATTTCACCACCTTGAAGGGCTTGCCCTGAGCGTCGAGTACCGGGTTGTAACTGGCTTCAAGCCAGACGCCATGCCCGTTCTTGTCCACGCGCTGAAAAGTGCCCGAGACAAAACGCCCGGCGCGCAGCGAAACCCAGAGTTCACTGTACTGGCTGCTGCGCGAAAGTGCTGGCGAGCAGAACTCGCGGTGATTCTTGCCAGTCAGCTCTTCGGCCCGATAGCCCATGGCGGTCAGAAAGTTATCGTTGGCCCGGATGAGTTTCCCGTCCAGATCGAACTCTGCGACGGCCATTGAACGCTCCAGTGCCCCCATCAATCCCTTGAGTCCATCAACTTCGGCCTTCATGGCTGCCAGTTCAGCTTTGATTTTTGTCCCGAACATAACCTGCCCCAGTGCTGTTTTTAGATGCTGACTCTCACGAAGGTATCGACCCGCAGGAGCGCGGCATTAATAGGCTGCAGGACGATTCGGATCAGTGGGCAGGCGGGTTGTTGGCGTCAATTTTCAGTGGTGGCTTGCGTAGAGTCAGGTGGGGGCAATCATGGGGGTTAGGAGTGAGTGGAAAAGGGCGCGGTCCGGTTCCATCGATATTTAAATAATTGGCTCTGACTGCCTCAATTGCTGCCCAGTCAGTTCGGTGATTGTGGGAGGCAGCTTGCTGGCGACAGTTTGGGACGGCAGCACGATTCGCGTCTGTTCAGGAGCGAGCTCGCACCAGCCTGCCCAGTGACACTTCATTCGTCACGCCTTGCAGCTTCTCTTCGCCGGCCTGCATCACGCTGCATATGCGCAGCACGGCCTGGGCGTCCGGTTCATTGCCTGAAGTGCTCAGCCGCTCCGCAATACGCATCAGTTCAACCGCCGACCATTTCAGATCGGAGGCGATGCCTTGCAGGTCGCGACGCAGGTCCTGATTGGGTTTGTTCAAAGGCATGCCTGTCTCCGTGGCGCGAGGTCGCAGTCAATGACAATGCCGGGTGCCGGCTTTCTTGTCGTTATGACAGCCTTGCTTGTCGGTCCGGCCGCCGTGTGCGATTGCAGAAAGAGAGGTTGCAGCGAGAAGTGCCGCGAGGAGGAGGGTGGTGAGCTTCATGACAGATCCTTCTGCTGATAATCCCTGAGTTCGCATCGCCTGAGCGGGTGGGCTGGCCGTTTGATGCTGCTCGAATATAGCAAAGGCTTGTTTGGGGTGGGCAGGAAATTCGGGAGGGTACGTGTGGGGACACAGGAAAAATTGCGATGGCCGCTTGGTTGTGATCAAGCGGCGACGGCTTCTACCCAGTTCTCCCCGTCCAGAGCGAAGGTAGCGGTTTCGGTTGGTATGCTCGAACGCAGAACCTGATAGGGGCCATATTGAATGTGGCAGTAGGCTGAATACAGACCGCGCATGGCAATATCTGCCGGGCCGGGAATCCCTTCGGGACCACGTTTTTCCCAATTTGCGATGGTCTGGATATCTACCCGTAAAATCCCTGCCAATTCCGCTTGTACCAGATCCTGCTCCTTGCGCAGGAAGCGGAACTGATGGCCTGTCATTGGCGAGTCTTGCTGAACGATATCAGCAGCAATTGCCCTGTGCAGTCCTTCGATATTCTCTATCGATACGCCTTTTCCATAGGCCGTTTCCACGACCCGGTATCCATTTTTCAGGAAGATGCCATTCAGGCCGCTACCTGTGTATTCGTACATTCTCATATCTCCCAGACAGTGATGGTGAATAGCTGACTTGGTTCTGGTTCAGGCCTGAGGGCGACTACGACGCATACGATATCCCGTGGAGGGGGTTCGCTCATCCTGAACTCGATGTTCATGTGGGCGTGACTGTAAGTCGGCCCCCGCACTATGACTCCGCGTCTGAGGCAGCGTATGACCTCTGTGGTGGAAATGCCTCTTTCCACCATGCGTTCAAGGCAATGATCGGTAAATACCACCCTGGAAGACTCCTGTGCCAAGGCGTGTACCAAATCCTCCAGTTGTTTCTTAGCCCATAAAGGCTCGGTTTTCATAGCGACCTATAATATTTATAGGTTGTGCATAGCTAAAGCACAACTCCTTTGAGTTCATTGAAAGTCCGGTCGTGCGACTGGAAGCTTTCTTCTCGAAGGTGGGACTATAGGTCTGTGGGGCAGCAAGGAAACCGGCCAGATTGTCGTGCGAGCGAATAAAGACAGCTCTGAGCCAAGGAAGGGATTTGTGGGCGTTACGAGGAGGCGGTGTCCTACGCGTTTCGTTCCGGCGGTCTGCTCTGCATGACTGAGGCAATGAAAAACCACAGACAACAAAAAACCCGCACTAGGCGGGTTTCTGTTTTTCAGATGGCTTTGACACCACCTGAATCTAATTAGTGGTGCCCAGAGACGGAATCGAACCGCCGACACGGGGATTTTCAATCCCCTGCTCTACCGACTGAGCTATCTGGGCAACGGGGCGCATTAGACGTGTTTTTCAGGAGGTCGTCAAGCGTCATGTTGAAAAAAATTTGAATTATTACCGACGCTTACGACCTTCATTGCTGGAAACGCTTTATTTCTCGGGGGGAACGTAGCCTTCGGCCTTGGCGTATTCCTCGCCGGACAGGAACTTGTCCATCTCGGTCTGGAGGAATTTCCGGTCTTCGGCGTTCATCATGTTCAGGCGACGTTCGTTGATGAGCAGGGTCTGGTGTTTTTGCCAGTCGGCCCAGGCTTTCTGCGAGACGTTGTTGAAAATGTCTTCGCCCTTGGCACCCGGATAAGGGGCGCGCTCCAGGCCGGGCAGTTCTTCTTTGTACTTGCGGCACATTACGGTGCGGGTCATGACGACTCTCCTGCATTCAATACGTCGGCCGCGCGTTTGAGCAGCTTTTTCACCGGGGCGGCGAGGCCCAGGCGCGGCGGGGTGGCGAGGTTATACCAGAGCCAGTCGGCTTCGGCCACGTGATGGGCAGACTCCTGGACCTGTACCAGCCAGGGTTCGATGCTCAGCTGAAAATGGCTGAAGGTGTGGACCAGCCCCGGCAGTTCATGGTGCTGGCCCAGTTCCAGGGAGTGCTGCAGCGCCAGGTCCTTTAGGTCGTTGAAGTCATCCAGCTCCGGCAGGCTCCACAGACCGCCCCACAAACCGCTGGAAGGACGGCGATAAAGCAGGATCGCGCCATCGCGGTTGGCGAGCATCGGCATGAGGGTGCGCTTCTGCGGGACGGTCTTGCGTGGCTTGGGGACCGGATAGCGGGTTTCCAGGCCCAGCAGGTGCGCTTCGCAGCCACGCTCCAGCGGGCAGAGCAGGCAACTGGGTTTGCTGCGAGTGCAGAGTGTCGCGCCCAGATCCATCATCGCCTGGGTGTAGTTGTTCACGCGGCTGTGGGGCGTGAAACGTTCGGCGGTGGCCCATAGCTGTTTGGCGACCCTCGGTTCGCCCGGGTAGCCTTCCTGAGCGGTGTAACGTGCGAGGACGCGCTTGACGTTGCCGTCGAGGATCGGCGCACGAATTCCCATGCTCAGGCTGGCAATGGCACCTGCCGTCGACAGGCCGATGCCGGGCAGCAGGGTGAGTTGTTCCACATCGCGAGGAAACTCGCCGCCGTGATCGGCAACCACTATTTTTGCGGTCTTCTGCAGGTTGCGGGCGCGGGTGTAGTAACCAAGCCCGGTCCACAGATGCAGCACTTCGTCTTCCGGCGCTTCAGCCAGTGCCTGAACGGTGGGCAGTGCTTCCATGAAGCGGTCGAAGTAGTTCAGCACCGTGCTGACCTGAGTCTGTTGCAGCATGATTTCCGACACCCACACCCGGTACGGAGTAATGCCTTGCTGCCATGGCAGATCGTGTCTGCCATGGCGGTCGTACCAGTTCAGTACTGCCTGGGAGAATTGCTCGGGTTGCATTGCAGAATCGGCTCTCATCGTTTGAACAGGTTCTTGAGGGCGTCCTTGAGTTCCGGATTGACCTTGTCACCCAGCTTCTCGTCCAGTTTTTCTTCGAGCTTTTCGCTGATCCTGTCGCCGGCCAATCTGGCTGCTATCTGGCCGATGCCTTCCTTGTCGAGACGGCAGGCCTTGGCACCCAGTTCCAGCGGGCCGCGGCACTGTATCGGCCATTCGATGCCAACATAGCGCGGGTTGACCTCGCAGGCCGGGTCCGGCATCTCGCTCTTGTCGCCTTCGATGATGATGCCCAGGCGATAGTTCATGCCCAGCACGCGCAGGTCGACATCGCCGTTGCCGTTGACGGTCAGACCCGGAATGCGCGCCTTGAGGTCAGGGTTGCTGGCCACGCCATTGCGGATGGTCAGGTTGCCATTGAGCTGCTGGAAGGGCGTGTCCTTGCCGCGAGGTTCGCCGCTGAGCGTCTTGCGGTTGAGGGTCGAGATGCCCTGGCACAGTTGCTGTTCAAGGTTGGCGTTGACCAGCACGCCATTGTTGAGCACAAAACTGGCCGTGCCGTTGAGGCTGTCGATCAGGGCTTTTTCGCTGTTGCCCTTGCCGGTCAGGTCGCTGTTGAGGTTCATCAGGCCTTTGACCGGAGGTGTCTGCCCCTGGCTTTGCAGGAGACGCTCGACCGGAACCTTGTTGGCCTTGGCCTGTACGCTGACAACAGGGATGTCCTGGCGGGCGTCGAGGTTGCCCTTGATGTCGAAGTTGCCGTTATAGAGATCGCCACGCAGGCTTTCGACGCTGATGACGCCGTTCTGTGCCTGGGTGGTGAGCACGGCATTGTCGATAGGCAGTTTGTCGAGGGTCAGTTTGCCGAAGTTCAGGTCGGCCTGGACATCGAGAGTGCGCAGACGCTCGAGAGGCAGCAGCTTGGCTGTGCTCCAGGCGGCCTTGGTAGGCTGGTCCGGCAGTGGCGTGTTACCGGCGAGAGCGGCGGCTTCACCGCTTTGTACTTCGGACTGACGCGCTGCCTTGGCGCCTTTGCTTTCTTCGCTCTCGGCCGGGCGATAGCGGTCGGCATCGAAGATGTCGGCCTTGAGTTGCAGGCGCAGTGCCTGCCTGGCGAAGTCGTCAATGGCGACGCGGCCCGTGAAGGTACTGTCATCGACCTTGAGGTTGAGTTCTTCGAGCGCCAGGCTGTTCGGCGTGCCGTTCAGGCGGGTGACCATTTCGACCTTGCTCAGCGCGCCGTCAGCCATGGCTGGCAGCGGGTGGCCGATATTGTCGAAGAAGGTGCGCACATCGAGCTGGGCGATGGACAGGCCGCCGCTGATCTGCGGGGTCTTGTCCAGATCGCGGGCACGCAGCTCGCCAAGGGCGCGCAACTGGTTGGCGGAAATCTTGAGGCTGTTCCATTCCGCGATGTTGGCGGCGAGGTCGACCAGCAGTTGCCCCTGGGCAGCGAAGGTTACGGTCTTGCCCTGCAAGGGCTCGCCAGCGACTTCGCCCGACAGGCGCATATCTTCGAATTGATAGCGCTTGAGGGCGCGATCAAGACGCACGTCGCCTACCAGTTCGGTCCTGATGCGTACAACCGGCTGGTTGGTGCTGAGGAACGCCGTGAGTTTGACCGGAATGTCCGAGGCTTCCCGGACGGCACCGGTGCTCAATTGAATGCTTTCTGCAGTGAGGGTCCGGCCTTTGCGGACATCGGTGTATTCAACCCGGGCGTTGTTGACCGTCAGGCTGTCGATATCCAGTTTGATGGGGCGCGAAGGTCTTTCCGTCTTGTCCGCTGGCGGGACAGGCGTTGTGCCTGCTGGCTGCTCGGGTGTCGGCGTGGTCGCGGTGACAGGCTTGCCGATGTCTTCCCAGTTGCCATGGCCGTTTTCATCGCGGTTGAGGCGCAGGTTCAGGCCTTCAACCCGCACGTCGCTCATCTGTACTTCGCGGCGCAACAGCGGCAGTACACGAACCGATAACCCGAGCATCTGCAGGTCGGCAAATGGCGTCGTGGGGGCGCTCAGGGTTGCGACGCTGGCGTCATGCAACTCAAGGCCCAGCCAGGGAAACAGGCTCCAGCCGATGTCGCCATTGAGCGTCAGCTCGACGTTTGCCTTGTCGCGTGCCAGTTGGCGAATCTCGTCTTTGTAGTCGTTGGGATCAAACAGATGGGTCAAGGCGAAGCCGAGAGCCACGATGATCAGCAACAACCCGAGAATAAACAGTCCCAGGATTTTGCCGAACGCTTTCATGGGCGAGTCCTTGTTATCGATCGTTCAAAAAATAGCCCACGAGTATACCGCTCTGGCGAGTGTCGGGGGCCTTGGATGCCATGGGCTGCTGCGCGGGGTCAGATTCTTGCGATTTCCAGCGGCACCTTGAGCTTGGCCGCAAGGGCCAGGACTTCAGGAAGCTCGGCGGTTGTCTGCAAGCGTAGTTCGCAACCGGCATGGCGGGCCGATTTCTGTGCATGAGCCACCAGTCGCTCTGCCACACCGCGCCGCCGGGTGAGGGCACGCACGCAAAGATGCGACAGTCGCCAGACATCGCCTGCCTGCTCCAGACGTGCAGCGCCCAGCAGCCGGTCATTGAAGCGTCCCGCCAGAAGTGTTCCGTCACTCAGGGTTGTTTCAATCAATTGCGCCGCATCGCTGAAGGGCGAAAACAGCCACTGCGGTGCGTCGCGATATATCTTTTGCAGATCTTCCTGATCCTGATAAGTGGGGGAATTAATTATCCCAACTAAGACCGGCATTCTATCTGTTTCCTCTGTCTGCAATTGATTGTGTCTATTACTTCATAGATGGCATGGATTGTGGAAATAATAATTGATGTAACAAGATACTTACGGCCCTTGGTAAGTGTTAGTCTCTCGCCATCGCTGGTCAGGTGCGGCCTTTTGCCACGCCTCTGGAACTACCGCCAATAAAACAGTCATGGCCGTATGGCATGGAGACTGTGAGCGGGCCAGCGCATTAGTCCTGCGAGCATTACACATCTGGGGGTAATCACAATGAGCACAAGTACAGCTTTGGGCGGCGCTGCCGCTCAACCCGCGTTCTTGTCCAAGGAACGTATCATCGCCAAGCCCGGTTTCAACCGCTGGCTGGTTCCGCCCGCTGCTTTGGCAATCCACCTTTGCATCGGTATGGCTTATGGCTTCTCGGTATTCTGGTTGCCGCTTTCCAAGGCCATCGGTATTTCGGCACCGGTTGCCTGCACACCTGACATGGGCTTCTTCGCACAGATCTTCTCGTCGACCTGTGACTGGCAGATCTCCATGCTGGGCTGGATCTACACACTGTTCTTCATCTTCCTGGGCTGCTCTGCTGCCATCTGGGGTGGCTGGCTCGAACACGCAGGTCCGCGCAAGGCCGGTGTGGTTTCGGCTCTGTGCTGGTGTGGCGGTCTGCTGATCTCCGCGCTCGGTATCTACACGCACCAGATCTGGCTGATGTGGCTCGGTTCCGGTGTGATCGGCGGTATCGGTCTGGGTCTGGGTTATATCTCCCCCGTTTCAACCCTGATCAAGTGGTTCCCGGACAAGCGCGGCATGGCGACCGGCATGGCGATCATGGGCTTCGGCGGCGGCGCGATGGTCGGTGCTCCTCTGGCAACCGCTCTGATGGGCTACTTCGCTTCCGCTGAAAGCGTTGGCGTATGGCAGAGCTTCGTGGTGATGGCGGTGATTTACTTCATCTTCATGATCGGCGGTGCTCTGGGCTATCGCGTTCCACCGACTGGCTGGAAACCTGAAGGCTGGACTGCTCCTGCCAAGAAGGCCAGCAACGCAATGATCACCAATCGTCACGTGCACGTCAGCGTGGCCTGGAAAACTCCGCAATTCCGTCTGGTATGGTTGGTGCTGTGCCTGAACGTTTCGGCCGGTATCGGTATTCTGGGTATGGCTTCGCCACTGCTGCAGGAAGTGTTCGCCGGTAAACTGCTGGGCAATGATCTGACCTTCAGCCAACTGAATGCCGATCAACTGAAAGCCATTGCTGCCATCGCGGCAGGCTTCACCGGTCTGTTGAGCCTGTTCAATATCGGTGGTCGTTTCTTCTGGGCTTCGTGCTCCGACTACATCGGTCGCAAGGCAACTTACTTCGTGTTCTTTGCCCTGGGCTTCGTGCTGTATGCATCGGTTCCTACCCTGAGCCACATCGGCAGCATCGCGCTGTTCGTGGGTGCCTTCTGTATCGTGCTGTCGATGTACGGCGGTGGTTTCGCGACCGTTCCTGCCTACCTGGCCGACCTGTTCGGTACGCAAATGGTCGGTGCAATCCACGGTCGTCTGCTGACCGCATGGGCTGCTGCCGGTGTACTGGGTCCGGTGCTGGTCAACTACCTGCGTGAATACCAGCTCAGCCACGGCGTTGCCCGCGCTGCAGCCTACGACATCACGCTGTACATCCTCGCTGGCATGCTGGTCCTGGGCTTCATCTGCAACCTGCTGATTCGTCCGGTTGCCGACAAGTACTTCATGACTGATGCCGAACTGGCTGCCGAGCAAGCCATCGGCCATGACAAGAACGCTGTTCCAACCACTTCTCTGGAGTGGAAAGCATCTGAAGGCAGCAAGCCACTGGTCATTCTGGCCTGGCTGGCGGTCGGCGTTCCTCTGGCGTGGGGCGTGTGGGTCACCCTGCAAAAGACAGCCGTACTGTTTCACTAAAACAGTCGGTTAAAAAGAAAGCGCTTGCACAGGACGTGCAAGCGCTTTTTTTATGCCTGTTGCGTTTATCGGGTGGCCGATTCGTCCGCGAAGGCAGCAGGTGTGCTGCGGGACTTGATGGCGTAGGCTACACCCAGCGCGATCAGCCAGACCGGCAGCATGTACACCGAAATGCTGATGCCCGGTGTGAACAGCATGATTGCCAGAATACCGACCAGGAAAGCCAGGCAGATGTAGTTGGTGGCCGGATAGCCCCAGCTCTTGAACAGCGTGGTTTCGTTGGCCTGACGCTTGGCATTGCGGAACTTCAGGTGGGTAATGGTGATGATGACCCAGTTGAGTACCAGAGCCGATACCACCAGTGCCATCAGCAGTTTGAAGGCCTGTTCCGGCATCAGGTAGTTGATCAGTACGCAGGTGCCCGTAGACAGCGCCGAAATCGCCAGGGCATTGACCGGTACGCCGCGGGCATTGATCTTGAGCATCGCCTTGGGCGCATTGCCCTGTCTGGCCAGACCGAACATCATCCGGCTGTTGCTGTAGACGCAACTGTTATAGACCGACAGCGCGGCCGTCAGGACCACGACGTTAAGTACGGTTGCGACCACATTGCTGTCCAGCTCATGGAAGATCATCACGAAAGGACTGCCGCCGGTCACCACTTTCTGCCAGGGGTACAGGCACAGCAGAACCACCAGTGCGCCCACGTAGAACAGCAGAATGCGGTAG
Organism: Pseudomonas capsici; assembly: GCF_017165765.1. Lineage (GTDB taxonomy): Bacteria > Pseudomonadota > Gammaproteobacteria > Pseudomonadales > Pseudomonadaceae > Aquipseudomonas > Aquipseudomonas capsici. Next base: position 80,986 of record NZ_JAFGZD010000015.1, on the reverse strand, counting down.
ATCACCTGATTGGTTGCGCGTGGAATGCTGCGCTGAGGATCCTGCGCTTCGGCTGCAGTGATGCCGATCAGCTCCAGGCCGCCGAACGAAAACATGATAAAGGCCATGGCCATCACCAGTCCGCCGACCCCATTGGGAAAGAACCCGCCGTATTGCCACAGGTTGGCTACGGAGGCGTCAGGGCCGCCATTACCGCTGGCCAGCAGATAGGCGCCGAAGACAATCATGCCGACGATGGCCAGCACTTTGATGATGGAGAACCAGAACTCCATTTCACCGTAGAGCTTTACGCTGCTGAGGTTGATCAGGTTGATGATCACAAAGAACACGGCTGCCGAAACCCAGGTCGGGACGTCCGGCCACCAGTACTGAACGTACATGCCCACCGCAGTAAGTTCGGCCATGCCGACCAGCACATACAGGACCCAGTAGTTCCAGCCGGACATGAAGCCTGCAAAGTTGCCCCAGTATTTGTTGGCGAAGTGACTGAAGGTTCCGGCGACCGGCTCCTCGACCACCATCTCACCCAGTTGGCGCATGATGAAAAATGCGATCAGGCCGGCAATCGCATAACCCAGAATCACCGAAGGGCCAGCCATGCTGACGGTATGAGCAATTCCTAGAAACAACCCCGTACCGATAGCGCCACCCAGCGCGATCAGTTGGATATGCCGATTCTTCAAACCCCGATGCAGTTGATCGGGCGGCGTTGATTGGGTCATTGAAAATCCCTGCAAGTATTGATAACGGATCGGCTGGTATGGCCATCATTGGCTTTACGATTGGCCTCGATTGCAAGACAGGTGCCATCTATCTTGTGCACTTCGGGCGGTCGCTGTTGATGCTTTGAAACTGATAGGCTTCCCGGCCTGAACTCTCTGGTACGAGCGATTGCCCTCAATGAAAATGAATGAAATCGACGACTTCGACCTGAAGATCCTGACTCTGCTTCAGGCCAATGGCCGCCTGACCAATCAGGAGCTGAGCGATCTGGTCGGGCTTTCGGCATCGCAATGCTCGCGTCGCAGAATCAGTCTGGAACAGGATCATCTGATCCTTGGCTACCACGCCCGCATCGCTCCGCAAGCGCTGAGCCGCGAGGTTCTGGCAATGATCGAAGTCCGCCTGGTCAGCCACAACACACAATGCCGGGAGATATTCCAGGCACTGGTTGCCGACCTCAGTTCGATCATCGACGCTTACAAGACGACAGGGGACGCGGATTATACGCTCAAGGTCGCTGTTGCCGACCTCGATAGTCTCAACAAGTTGATGGAGTGTATTACTGCAAGCGACAGTGTTGCGCATATAAAGACGGCTGTTGTTCTGGAGCGTCTTAAGGAAAACAGTGTGGTGACAGTATAAAGCGCTGCACTGTTATGGCACACAAGTGTTATTGGTGTGCGTAAATGATGCATATATATTGTTCTTGTTGTTATTAGTGTGCGTGAAGTTGTATTTGTTGGCTAACATCGGTCGCTTTGTGTAGGATTTGTGCTCATATCGTGAGTAGTCGTGGCGCTGTTGGACCAAGAGCGCTGTCATTCACCTGCATCGATCCTGCCTGAGCGCCCTGATGACAACCCATACCGCCGTGCCCAACCGTCTTGATACCCGTCATTCGGCCCAGGAAGACGTATTTGCCCTGGTCATTGCCACTATCCTGATTTCCTTCAGCGTGCTGATGCTGCGTCAGGCGGGCGTCATGACGGGCGGTACGGCGGGCATTGCCCTGTTTTTTCATTACACTTTTGCCGTGCCTTTCGGCGTTGCGTTCTTCACCCTCAATCTGCCGTTCTATTACCTGTCCTTTCGCCGGATGGGCTGGCTGTTCACGCTCAAGACCTTTTGTGCCGTAGGGCTGGTATCCTTCTTTTCCGATCAGCACGCCTTGTTCATCCATATCGATCAGTTGCAGCCCTTTTATGCTTCGGTGCTGGGCAACCTGATTCTGGGGGTGGGCTTTCTGATCCTGTTCAGGCACCGCGCCAGCCTGGGTGGCGTGAATATTCTTGCGCTGTACCTTCAGGATAAATATGGTTTCAAGGCAGGCTGGCTGCAGATGGGTGTGGATATTTGCGTGCTTGTCGCTTCCCTGACGTTCATCAGCCTGCCGACTCTGGTAGCTTCCATAGTCGGTGCCGTGCTGCTGAATTTCATCATTGCGCAAAACCACCGATCCGATCGCTATTCGGCCTGATTCACTAAACAAGAGGAGTTGTTGCGCATGCTAGCCCACGTAGAGCCCTACGCCGGAGATCCGATCCTGTCGCTGATGGAAACCTTCCAGAAGGACCCGCGTGCGGACAAGGTCAACCTCAGTATCGGTCTGTACTACGACGCCGAAGGGCGCATTCCGCCTCTGGCCGCCGCTCTGCGCGCCCAGCAGCAACTGGTCGAAAGCGAGCAGGCCGCTTCTCTTTATCTGCCGATGGAAGGCCTGGCTCCTTATCGCGAGGCGGTGCAGACCCTGCTGTTCGGTGCCGATCATCCTGCCCTTCTTGAAGGCCGTGTGGCGACCATCCAGACCGTGGGCGGCTCGGGGGCGTTGAAGGTCGGTGCGGATTTCCTGAAATATGCGTTCCCTGAATCCCAGGTCTGGGTCAGCGACCCGACGTGGGAAAACCACCTTGCGCTGTTCGGTGGTGCGGGCTTCAAGGTCCACACTTACCCGTACTTCGATTCCAGCACCGGTGGCGTGAACTTCGAAGCCATGTTCAACAAGCTGCAGACCTTGCCGGCGCGCAGCATCGTGTTGCTGCACCCTTGCTGTCACAACCCCACAGGTGCCGACCTGTCGGTGGAGCAGTGGGACCGCCTGATCGTGCTGATCAAGGACCGTCAGCTCATTCCGTTCCTCGATATCGCCTATCAGGGCTTCGGCAAGGGCATGAATGAAGATGCCTATGCGATCAGGGCAATGGCCGGCGCTGGCATCACCACGGTGATCAGCAACTCGTTCTCGAAAATCTTCTCCCTGTATGGCGAGCGGGTCGGCGGTCTGTCCATCGTCTGCGATGATGCGGCTTCGGCCACCAACGTGCTGGGGCAGCTCAAGGCCACCGTGCGTCGCAACTACTCCAGCCCGCCTGCCCATGGTGCGAATGTGGTCGCCCGTGTGCTCAACACCCCGCAACTTCGCGACGAATGGTTGAGTGAAGTGGAAGGCATGCGCTTGCGCATCATCGACATGCGCCAGAAGCTGGTGAGCGCACTGGAGCAGAAAGTCCCGAGCCGTGATTTCAGCTTCATCCTTCGCCAGAGCGGCATGTTCAGCTACACCGGCCTGAGCCCCGAGCAGGTCGATGAGCTGCGTGAAAAATACGGCGTGTACCTGATCCGCAGTGGCCGGGTATGCATGGCCGGGCTGAACGAGGCCAATATCGGCAAGTTCTGCGATGCGCTGGGCAGCCTGTTTGCCGGAAAACCTGCGTAAAACCCTCCACAAGTGTGTGTCGGTAGATCTGAGGGGTGTGAAATCATCGATTTTGCCCCCTCAACTCCGACAAACGGCCATCATCTTGCCTTCCCCTCGTCTGTTTGCTTCATGCCGGCCGCATCTGGGCCTATAATGGTCACCTTTTTCGCCCAATGATTTTGCGGAGCTGGTGATGGCCGAACGTAAGGCATCCGTCGAGCGCAATACTCTGGAAACCCAGATCAAAGCCTCGATCAACCTGGATGGCACCGGAAAGGCCCGATTCGATATCGGGGTTCCCTTCCTTGAGCACATGCTTGACCAGATCGCCCGGCACGGGCTGATCGATCTTGATATCGAGTGCAAAGGCGACCTGGAAATCGACGACCACCATACCGTGGAAGACGTCGGTATCACCCTGGGCCAGGCGTTCAGCCAGGCTATCGGGGACAAGAAAGGTATCCGTCGCTATGGCCATTCCTATGTGCCGCTCGATGAAGCCTTGTCCCGTGTGGTCATCGACTTCTCCGGTCGTCCTGGCCTGCAGATGCATGTGCCTTACACCCGCGCCGTGGTCGGCGGCTTCGATGTTGACCTGTTCCAGGAATTCTTCCAGGGGTTCGTCAACCACGCCAACGTGACCCTGCACATCGACAACCTGCGCGGCACCAACACTCACCACCAGATCGAAACCGTCTTCAAGGCCTTCGGTCGCGCCCTGCGCATGGCGGTCGAGCTGGACGAGCGCATGGCCGGGCAAATGCCTTCGACCAAGGGTGTGCTCTGATGCAGACGGTTGCTGTCATCGATTACGGCATGGGCAACCTGCACTCGGTCGCCAAGGCGCTTGAGCATGTGGGCGCAGGCCGTGTACTGATCACCAGCGATGCCAAGGTGATCCGCGAAGCCGATCGCATCGTGTTTCCGGGGGTGGGCGCGATTCGCGACTGCATGGCCGAGATCCGCCGCCTGGAGTTCGATGCACTGGTTCGCGAAGTGAGCAAGGATCGTCCTTTCCTGGGCATCTGTGTCGGCATGCAGGCCTTGCTCGATCGCAGCGAAGAGAACGGCGGCGTGGACTGCATCGGCCTGTTCCCAGGCCAGGTGAAGTTCTTCGGCAAGGACCTGCAAGAGCAGGGCGAGCACTTGAAAGTGCCGCACATGGGCTGGAACGAAGTGACCCAGTCGGTGGATCACCCGCTTTGGCACGACATCCCGGACCGGGCGCGCTTCTACTTTGTCCACAGCTTCTATATCCAGGCGGCCAACCCGCGTCAGGTGGTGGGCAGCGGGCATTACGGCGTCGATTTCGCCGCAGCCCTGGCTGACGGCTCGCGTTTTGCCGTGCAGTTCCACCCCGAGAAGAGCCATACCCATGGCCTGCAATTGCTGCAGAACTTCGTGGCCTGGGACGGTCGCTGGTAATCGCCATGAGTAAAGCCAGAACCAAGGCCCCGATTCTCACCCTCACTCCTGAACAGGAGCAGCAGGCCATCGACAAGCTCAAGCGGTTGTTCGCCCAGCGCTTTGAAATGGATCTGGGGTCGTTTGAAGTGGCCGAGGTGCTTGAGTTCTTTACCAGCGAGATTGCCCCGCACTATTACAACCGAGCGGTTTTCGATGCTCAGCAGCTCCTCAAGGAGCGCTTCGAGAGCATCGAAAGCGATCTGTGGTCGCTCGAAAAGAGCAGCTGAAAGCTTCAGGCTTCAGGCTGCAAGAACTGAATTTGATAGACACGCACGCTTGAAGCTTGCCGCTCTTTTGACGAAGGAAAAAGTATGCTGATTATTCCCGCGATCGACCTTAAAGACGGCGCCTGTGTACGCCTGCGCCAGGGCCGCATGGAAGATTCCACGGTGTTTTCCGATGATCCGGTGAGCATGGCTGCCAAATGGGTCGACGGTGGCTGCCGCCGTCTGCATCTGGTCGATCTGAACGGTGCGTTCGAAGGCCAGCCGGTCAATGGCGAAGTCGTCACTGCCATTGCCAAGCGTTATCCACAACTGCCGATCCAGATCGGTGGCGGTATTCGCTCGCTGGAAACCATCGAGCATTACGTCAAGGCGGGTGTGAGCTACGTCATCATCGGCACCAAGGCCGTCAAGGAACCAGAGTTCGTGGCTGAAGCCTGCCGCGCATTCCCTGGCAAAGTGATCGTTGGCCTGGATGCCAAGGATGGTTTTGTCGCCACCGACGGCTGGGCTGAAGTCAGCACTGTGCAGGTCATTGATCTGGCCAGGCGCTTCGAGGCCGATGGTGTTTCGGCCATCGTTTATACCGACATCGCCAAAGACGGCATGATGCAGGGCTGCAACATTCCGTTCACTGCCGCGCTGGCCGCCGCGACCCGCATTCCGGTCATCGCTTCGGGTGGCATCCACAACCTGGGCGATATCAAGGCCCTGCTGGACGCCAAGGCTCCGGGCATCATCGGTGCAATCACCGGCCGCGCGATCTACGAAGGCACGCTGGATGTGGCTGAGGCCCAGGCGCTTTGCGACCTGGAAAGCCGCAAGTCATAAGCTGCAAGCCGCAAGCTGGGCATCTGCTTTGTCTTGCGGCTTGAAACTTGCCGCTCGCAACTGCTGTTATCGGAGATAATCCCATGGCTCTGGCCAAACGCATCATCCCTTGCCTGGACGTCGACAACGGTCGAGTGGTCAAGGGCGTCAAGTTCGAAAACATCCGCGATGCGGGCGACCCGGTGGAAATCGCTCGTCGCTACAACGAGCAGGGCGCGGACGAGATTACCTTTCTGGACATCACCGCCAGCGTCGATGGCCGTGATACCACGCTCCATACCGTCGAGCGCATGGCCAGCCAGGTCTTCATTCCGCTGACTGTCGGTGGTGGCGTGCGTACCGTGCAGGACATTCGCAACCTGTTGAACGCCGGTGCCGACAAGGTCTCGATCAACACGGCGGCGGTGTTCAACCCCGAGTTCGTCGGTGAAGCGGCCTCGCGTTTCGGCTCGCAGTGCATTGTGGTCGCCATCGATGCCAAGAAAGTTTCCCTGCCCGGTGAAACCCCGCGCTGGGAAATCTTCACCCACGGTGGGCGCAAGCCGACCGGTCTGGACGCCGTGCAGTGGGCAAAAAAGATGGAAGACCTGGGTGCCGGTGAAATTCTCCTGACCAGCATGGATCAGGACGGCATGAAGAACGGCTTCGACCTGGGCGTCACCCGGGCCATCAGCGATGCGCTGGGGATTCCGGTGATTGCTTCCGGCGGTGTCGGCAACCTGGAGCATCTGGCGGCGGGTGTCATTGAAGGACATGCGAGCGCTGTTCTGGCTGCCAGCATCTTCCACTTTGGCGAATACACCGTGCCTGAAGCCAAGGCCTACATGGCTCAGCGCGGTATCGTCGTTCGTTGATTTGCAGGCGGGCAGCCCTTGCTCGCCTGTCATGAGCCGTCTGGTTGCAGCGACATCGCTAGACACTGTCATGGTATAGCGGCACTCTGCACGGGGTTGTCATGCTCGAGTGCCGAAATATGTTCAAACGTCTTTTTCTTGCACTACTGGGCGCCAGCGCTCTTCTGAGTTTCAGTGCCCGGGGCAGTGATGCGTCGACGCCTTCGATCGTGCTGCTGACCGAAAACTATCCGCCCTACAACATGGCGGTGGACGGCAAGAACTTCGCTCAGGAAAACAACCTCGACGGCATCGCTGTCGAGATCGTGCGCGAGATGTTCAAGCGTGCCGGTATCAGCTACAACCTGACCCTGCGTTTTCCGTGGGAGCGCATCTACAAGCTGGCGCTGGAAAAGCGCGGCTATGGCGTGTTTTCCACCGTGCGCACGCCCGAGCGGGAAAAACTCTTCAAATGGGTTGGCCCTCTCGGTCCGGTTGACTGGGTCATGCTGGCCCGTGAGGACAGCACCATCACCCTGACCGACCTGGAACAGGCCAAGGTTTATCAGGTTGGCGCCTATAAAGGTGATGCGGTTGCCCAGAGCTTGATCCTCAAGAGCTTCAGCCCGGTGCTGATGCTGCGTGACCAGGACAACGCCCGAAAACTCGCCAATGGCCAGATCGATCTGTGGGCCACTGCCGATCCTGTTGGCCGTTATCTGGCCAGGCAGGAAGGCATTACGGGTTTGAAAACGGTTCTGCGCTTCCATACGGCCGAGCTGTTTCTGGCGCTGAACAAGGACACGCCCGATGACGTTGTCGCACGTCTGCAAAAGCAACTGGATGACATGCGCGCCGAAGGCTGGGTGGACAAGGTTCAGGCGCGTTATCAATAACACTTCATTCGGTCGCCGACACAAGGTCCTCGCGCACACGGGAGCGCTGACCGTTGACATCATGGGCGTAGGTACAGATTTTTACCGGCAGTGATTTCTTGCGCAGCATCAGTTCGCTGCCCAGACGTCTTTTGAAGCCTTGCGGGTCTGTGCAGTTCGTGGTCGCGGGTGGGCCGATCTTCGCGGTGTAGTAATCAATCAAACCTGGCTCAAGTAGCCACGTGACTTGATGAGCGCCGAACCGGTTTTTCTCGATATGCATCTTCGGGGCGCTTGTGGGGCCGGCTGCCTGCAACTCGACCGCCAGTGTCAGGGCGTTGCGCATCATGCCGGGGCCGGGGCGCTCGTCGGTTGACGAGACGCCGACGATACATAACCAGTTGATTCCGAGCCGTGCGTCTATCGGGTCATCGATACGGGCATTGCCGGACGCTATCGTGCCGCTGTAACCCACCGGATTCTCACATTGCAGGGCCGAGTCGACCTTCTTGTATCGATACAAAGGCTTATCCACTGTGAACTGCAGGTCCCATGTGGGATAGACCTCATTGCCCAAGGCATCCAGCCTGACCTTTGCATAGTGTCTGGGCGGTTTTTCAAAGGTGATCGAGTACACAGGAAAAAGTTTGCACTGATCGGGATCGGTATTCAGTACGCCATCAATGAAGCACTCGTTCAGGCTGGTGACCGGGCTGCCAAAGTTAGTGCCAGCAGCCTGGGGCGGAAAACCGGGTGGTAATGTCGTTTCATTCTTTACCGCAGAGCCCTCCGGCGATGGCTGGTTGGTGAGATTCATGACGGCAAACACCTCACCGGTATCACGGATCAGCAAAGGGCTGCCGGATGAGCCTTGGCTGATGTCCTTGCACTGATTGCTGACTGTGTGCCGCCATACCCAAGGTTGATGCAGGATTACTCCTGAAGACTGATGAACACACGCGGCCATGCGCAGATGACCTGTGCCGAGATAAAGCGGGGCACCAATCGACAGGATGTTGCGGCCATCCTCCGGCATCTGCTTGGCGAGTCGAAGTGGCCGGATGCCGGCAGCAATCAGCGATGCCAGTGTCGGCTGCAGCTCGACAATCGCCAGATCCACGCCTTGCAGGCTGCTCCAGTGGACCTGCTTCAAGGGGTAGCTGCGTGGGATGCTGTCGGTGAAAAAGTTGAACTGGACGGTCCCCTCGATTTCAGTGTCGATGATGATCAGCCCGTTGCGTCGAGAGATGCAGTGGCCGCTGGTAAGCAGGTAGGCTGGTGCGTCGTCCGGGCTGTCGGGGCTGCGCGTATCGATCAGGGTTGCGGTGCAATCCAGACCTTTTTTACTTTTTATGCGGCCGATTCCGTTCCAGTGAGCGCTATGGCCATCTGCTTCAAGCAACACTTTTGACGGGGCCAGGGAAACCAGGCCTTCGCCGGGGGCCTGAGCCATGGCCGTGGGCAAGTGCAAAAGGCTGGCGATGCAACAGGTGCCAGCAAAAACGCGCAGATTCATGATTCTTCCTTGATAACAGGTGTAGTGATCAGTCCCTTTAAGCGGGGGCTGATGCTGTTATCAAGGCAGTCATAACGAGGGGCATTCAAAGCAGGCGAAGCCTACAGCCCGAGTGGAAAAATCAAAGCCGGTCAGGCCAGAAATCAGCGGTAAACGCCTTCCTTGCCGTGCCCTGCCATGGCCCTGTTGCCTCTCTCGCTGATCATGTGACGCAACTCGATCCATTCGATGCCCTGCGCCTTGAGCTTGGGCAGTTCACGCTCCAGCACATCGAGGGTCACGGGGTAGGGGTGGCCGATGATGACCACCGATCCCTGTTTGTGGGCCAGTTTGATCGCGATCTGCAATTGCCGGGTAATGGCCTCGGCTGTGCGCTCGTCGTCCAGAAATACATCCCGTGACACGCTGGCCAGGCCGATACGCTGCGCTGCTGCGGCGGCTACGGTCTTGGCGCTGGTGCGGCTGTCGACGAAGAACATGTGGCGGCGCTGCAACTCCTCCATGAGCCAGGCCATGGCCACAGGTTCGCTGGTCATGCGGCTGCCCATGTGGTTATTGATGCCTGCGGCATAAGGCACCTTGAGCAGGGCGGCGTTCAGGCGACTTTCAAGCTCCGGCAAGGGCAGGCCCGGATGCCAGGCATAGGGTCCGGTCGCCGGGTCCATCGGCATATGCAGCATGACCGTCTTGCCGGCAGCGTGGGCTTGCCGGGCGAATTCGGTGGCATGAGGCGTATCGGGCATGATCGCCAGGGTCACGGGGCCGGGCAGGGCGAGGGTACGGCTGTCGCGGGCGGGGTTCTGGCCCAGATCGTCGATGATCAGGCTCAGATAGATGGCGGACGGCCTGGCCTTCTCGCCGTCGGGTGCCGCGTGGGCAGCACCGGTCAGCGAGAGAGCCAGCAACAGGCATGAGAGAAAACGCATGCCTTAGTTGCCGCGGGTGATACTCAAGCCTTTGAGCAGGCTCAGCGCCTGATTGAGCTGGTAGTCTTCATCCTGCGGACGCGCCTTGGCCGCTGCGCCGCCCTTGACGGTCGGCCTGTCGGCACCGCCGTTACCGTTGCCCAGGTGGCCGGAAAGGTCGGCTTCCTTGTAGTTCTCGCCGTCCGCTTCGTTGGTGACCTTGGCGCGGCGCACAACGATGTCCGGGTTGATGCCCTGAGCCTGAATGGAGCGACCGTTAGGCGTGTAATACAGCGCCGTGGTGATCTTCAGGGCGCGGTCGTTGTTCAGCGGCAGGACGGTCTGTACCGAGCCTTTGCCGAAACTGTCCGTACCCATCAGGATGGCGCGTTTCTGGTCTTGCAGGGCACCGGCGACAATTTCCGAGGCCGAGGCGCTGCCGCCGTTGATCAACACCACCAGAGGCACGCCTTCGCTGGCGTCTGCCGGGTCGGCGGAGAAGCGCAGTTCGGAGTTGGCGATGCGGCCCTTGGTGTACACGATCAGACCTTTGGTCAGGAAATGATCCGCCACGGCCACCGCCGATTGCAGCACGCCGCCCGGGTTGTTGCGCAGGTCCAGGATCAGACCGCTCATTTTCTTGCCGTTGTCCTTGCGCAGCTTGGCCAGTGCCTTGCCGACTTCGTCGCCCGTCTTGACCTGGAACTGGGTGATGCGGATGTAGCCGTAGCCGTTCTCCAGCATCTGCGCCTTGACGCTCTTGACCTGAATGGTGGCGCGGGCCAGTGTCACGTCAAATGGCGTGCCGCCATCGCGAACCAGGGTGAGGGTAATCTTTTCGCCGATCTTGCCCCGCATCTTGTCGACCGCTTCCTGCATGGTCTGACCCTGAGTCGGTGCGCCGTTGATCTTGACGATCAGGTCGCCTGCCTCGATGCCGGCCTTGGATGCCGGAGTGTCGTCGATGGGCGAAACCACCTTGACGAAACCGTCTTCGATCCCGACCTCGATGCCCAGGCCGCCAAACTCGCCGCTGGTGCTTTCCTGCAGTTCCTGGAAGTCTTCCGGGCCGAGATAGGCCGAGTGCGGGTCAAGGTTGCTGAGCATGCCCTTGATGGCGTTTTCCAGCAGGGTCTTGTCGTCCACAGGCTCGACATAAGCGGCCTTGACCCGATCCATGACCTCGGCAAAGGTGCGCAGCTCATCGAGCGGCAGCGGTGCCTTGGCGTTGGCGGGCGCGACAGCTGCTGGCGCTGGTGCTGGCGTGGCTTTTTCGGCAGCCAGGGCCAGAGGCGAGCCAATAACGATGGCGATAGCCAGGGTCAGCGAGGTGAGGCGGGACAAATGCAGCATGTCTAACGAACTCCTACAGATATTGGGGCCGACTTATCCTTGAGTGCGGCACCATTGGGCCGGATCGCTGGGGCGACCCTGCTGACGAATAGCAAAATACAACGCTGATGTGTCTTGACCGCCGCTATTGCCTACGGTGGATATTGCCTCACCGGCCTTCACGATGTCGCCTGCCGACTTGAGCAGGCTCTGGTTGTGACCATACAGGCTCAGATATCCGTTGCCATGGTCGAGAATGACCAGAAGACCGGCGCCGCGCAACCAGTCAGCGAAAACCACACGTCCGCCATGCACGGCATGGACCTGGCTTCCGGAGGCCGCGCTGATCATCACGCCATCCCACTTGGTCCGCTCGTCATCTCCACGGGCTTCACCGAAGCGGGCAAGCAATCGACCATCGACAGGCCATGGAAGTTTACCTCTGGCTTCGGCAAACGGGCCGCCATACGACACGCCGGCACTGGAAACCATGGCACCGGGGGCTTTGACTGGGCGCTTTGGCGCGGGTTCATCATTATTTCGGCTGCTGCTGGCTGCACGCTGGCGCTGCTCTTCGGCTTCGCGGGCGGCAACCAGTGCTTTCTGGCGTGCTTCCTCGGCTTCGCGAGCCTGACGGGCCAGGGTTTCCTCGATGGTTCTCAGCACCTTGGCCAGATCGGCCTGATCCTGCTGGCGCGCCTGCAGCTTCTGGTCCCGCGCCTTGTAGTCCTGATTGAGCTTGGCCAGTGCCTGCTGGCGTTCCTGGCGGACCTTGGCCAGTTCTTCGCTCTGGCTATCCAGATTGCTTTTCTGAACCAGCAACTGTGCCTGTTGCAGGTCGATGTCTTTTTCGACACTGGCCAACTGGCGCAGGGTTTCATTGAAATTGTTCAACTGGGTCAGCCGGGCCTGGCTGATGTAGTCGTAATAGGTGAGGGTGCGGGCGAATTTTTCGGGATTCTGCTGGTTGAGCAGCAGTTTGAGGTATTCCTGACGACCGCTCTGATAGGCGGCGCGGGCCTGAATGGCAATCAGGCGTTGCTGTTCAGCGCGAGCGCTGTTGAGTTTTTTTTTCTCACTGTCGAGCCGCTGGAGCTCGGTTTCGGTCTTTTTTAGTTCCTTTTGCAGGACCTCGACCTGCTTTTCCAGCTTACCCATTTCCGTTTCGGTGGCACGAAGGTCCTTCTGGACGCCCGCTTTCTCTTCCTGAAGCTTGCTCAGGACTTTCTGCAGCTCGGCAACATCCTGACGCGCTGCGTCTATCTGTTTTTGGGTTTGCGCACGCTCGTCATCGGCGAACGCCGGATTGAGCAGGCAAAGCAGGACAAGGGCAATCAAGGCGCGGAGCATGAGGGTGGGCGATACCGAGGAATTGTGAGAAAAAATGACAGGCCTAGTATGCCCGCCATACGGCACAAAAAAAACGCCCCGCAGCCACTGCTTTGGGGCCTGATACACAAAAAACCGGCATTTCCTGATGTCGAAATGCCGGTTCAGAGCCGCTTACTCCCCGACCAGAATCGAATGGCCGGTCATCTCTTGCGGCTTTTCCAGATCCATCAGCTTCAGCAGGGTCGGCGCGACATCGGCCAGAACCCCGCCTTCGCGGACTTTCAGCTGACGCTTGCCGAAATAGATGAAAGGCACCGGCTCCGAGGTGTGCGCGGTGTGCGCCTGGCCTGTGGAGTCGTCCGTCATCTGCTCGACGTTGCCGTGGTCGGCGGTAATCAGCGCTTCGCCGCCGACCTTTTCCAGGGCATCGGTGATGCGCCCGACGCACAGGTCCAGGCATTCCACAGCCTTGATCGCCGCCTCCATCACGCCGCTATGGCCAACCATGTCGCCGTTGGCGTAGTTGACGACGATCACGTCATAACGCTGGTTTTCAATGGCATCGACGATCTTGTCGGTCACTTCCGGAGCGCTCATTTCCGGCTGCAGGTCGTAGGTGGCGACCTTGGGCGACGGGATCAGGATGCGTTCTTCGCCCGGGAACGGCTCTTCGCGGCCGCCGGAGAAGAAGAAAGTGACGTGGGCGTATTTTTCGGTCTCGGCGATGCGCAGCTGGGTCTTGCCGTTATCGGCCAGATACTGGCCCAGCACGTTTTTCAGGCTGCCGGCAGCAAAGGCCGATGGCGCGGGAATGCTGGCAGCGTACTGGGTCAGCATCACGTAGTTGACCTTCGGCTGACGAGCGCGCTCGAAATCCTTGAAATCGTCTTCGACGAAGACACGTGTCAGCTCACGGGCACGGTCGGCGCGGAAGTTCATGAAGACCACGGCATCGCCGTCTTCGACCTTGACCGGCTCGCCGATGCGGGTGGCTTTGACGAACTCGTCGTTCTCGTCACGGGCGTAGGCGGCTTCCAGCCCGGCAACGCCGGTTTCGGCCTGGAATTCTGCCGTGCTGTCGACAATCAGGTTGTAGGCGGTGGATACGCGGTCCCAGCGATTGTCGCGGTCCATGGCGAAGTAACGGCCAATAATGGTTGCCGTGCGCCCCTTGCCCAGGCGAGCGAAAGCTTCGTCCATCAGTTCGAGGGAGCCTTTGGCGCTGCGCGGTGGCGTATCGCGGCCATCGAGGAAAGCGTGCAGGTAGATCTTGTCGGCACCACGTTTCACCGCCAGTTCGGCCATGGCCACCAGATGATCCTGGTGACTGTGAACGCCGCCGTCGGACAGCAGGCCCAGGATATGGACGGCCTTGCCCGCTTCGACAGCCTTGTCCACGGCCTTGCAGATGGTCGGGTTCTCGAAGAACTCGCCGTCGCGGATGGCCTTGGTCACCCGAGTGAAGTCCTGATAAACCACACGCCCGGCGCCCAGATTCATATGGCCGACTTCGGAGTTGCCCATCTGCCCGTCCGGCAGGCCCACATCCATGCCCGAACCTGAAATCAGGCCGTGTGGCATGGTTTTGTAGAGGCGATCCATGACTGGCATCTTGGCGGCCAGAATGGCGTTGCCTTCAGGGTTTTCGCTGTGTCCGAAGCCATCCAGGATGATAAGGACCAGAGGTTTTGGGGTGGCAGTCATAGAACCCACTCGAGGCTGGTTAAAGAAAGTACAAAAAAGATCCGCATTTTAGGGGCAAGTTCAAACCACGTCACTGCCGCACGGACTTTGGCGCACCTTGGGTGCTGTGTATACTGGCCGACATTTTAACGCCCTGGAACCTATCGATGGTTGCTCATCTGCTTGAATTCGCTACTAACCACTACCTGATCACCGGTGCTTTCTTCATTCTGCTGGCCCTGCTGATTACCTATGAAATGAGCAAGGGCGGTCGCAGCCTGAGCACGCGCGAGCTGACAGCTCTGGTCAACAGCGACCAGGCTGTGGTCATCGACGTGCGTTCCACCAAGGACTTCGCGACCGGTCATATCGTCGGCTCCCTGAATTTTCCGCAGGACAAAGTGCTGACCCGTACGTCCGAACTGCAAAAACACAAGGACAAGACGTTGATCATAGTCGATGCATTCGGGCAGCATGCAGGCAGTACGGCCCGCGAGCTTCTGAAGTCGGGTTTCAAGGCAGCCAAATTGTCTGGCGGTATTTCCAGCTGGCGCGCCGATAACTTGCCTTTGGTGAAATGAAATGCCTGAAGTCATCGTCTACTCCAGCGACTATTGCCCCTATTGCACACGCGCCAAGCAGTTGCTGCAAAGCAAGAGAGTTGCCTTCAACGAGATAAGAGTCGATGGCAAACCGCAGGTTCGCGCCGAAATGGTTGCGAAGGCCGGTCGTACTTCGGTGCCGCAGATCTGGATCGGTTCCAGGCATGTCGGTGGCTGCGACGATCTCTTTGCCCTTGAGCGCGCAGGCGAGCTGGACCTGTGGCTTGAAAACTGAATTCAAATTCATACCCTCTTTTTCATAAGGATTCGACATGACCGAACAATCGACCAACGGCGTTACCAACGAAGAAAACTCCCCTCAGTTTTCCTTGCAACGTATTTATGTTCGCGACCTGTCGTTCGAAGCACCGAAAAGCCCGGCGATCTTCCGCCAGGAGTGGACTCCAAGCGTAAGCCTGGACCTCAACACCCGTCAGAAGCAGCTCGAAGGCGACTTCTACGAAGTGGTGCTGACCCTGTCCGTGACCGTCAACAACGGTGATGAAGTTGCTTTCATCGTTGAAGTCCAGCAAGCCGGTATCTTCCTGATCAAGGGCCTGGACGACGCTTCCCTGAGCCACACCCTGGGCGCGTTCTGCCCGAACCTGCTGTTCCCGTACGCTCGTGAAGCGATCGACAACCTGGTTGTCCGTGGTTCGTTCCCTGCGCTGATGCTGTCCCCGGTCAACTTCGACGCGCTGTACGCTCAAGAGCTGCAACGCATGCAGGAAGCCGGCGAAACGCCAACCGTGCAGTAAACGAAAAAAGCGCCTCCAGAGGCGCTTTTTTGTTGGGGCGAAGAATTCATTCGCGAGGCTTTTCGCGAATGAATTCGTTCCTGCTGGTCAGCCTTTGCCTTTGGTCCGCGTCATGTGCGGCCCGCTGTTCTTCTCCAGATATTCGATGATCATGCCGGCCACATCCTTGCTGGTGGTCACCTCGATACCTTCCAGCCCTGGCGACGAGTTCACTTCCATCACCAGCGGACCATGGTTGGAGCGCAGGATGTCCACGCCCGCGACACTCAGGCCCATGACCTTGGCGGCACGAAGGGCGGTCATGCGTTCCTGCGGAGTGATCTTGATCAGACTGGCGCTGCCGCCACGGTGCAGATTGGAGCGGAACTCGCCCGGTTTGGCCTGACGCTTCATCGAGGCGATGACCTTGTCGCCGACCACGAAGCAGCGGATATCCGCGCCCCCCGCTTCCTTTATGTACTCCTGAACCATGATGTCCTGCTTGAGGCCCATGAACGCCTCGATCACCGACTCGGCGGCCGTTGCCGTTTCACACAGCACCACACCGATGCCCTGAGTGCCTTCGAGCACCTTGATGACCAGCGGTGCGCCGTTGACCATCTGGATCAGGTCGGGAATATCGTCCGGCGAGTGGGCAAAACCGGTGACCGGCAGGCCGATGCCACGGCGCGACAGCAATTGCAGCGAACGCAGCTTGTCCCGGGAGCGGGCAATGGCCACCGACTCATTGAGCGGGAACACGCCCATCATTTCGAACTGGCGCAACACCGCGCAGCCATAGAAGGTTACCGAAGCGCCGATACGCGGGATGACCGCATCGAAGCCTTCCAGCGGCTTGCCGCGATAGTGGATCTGCGGCTTGTGGCTGGCGATGTTCATATAGGCGCGCAGGGTGTCGATCACCACCATCTCATGGCCACGCTCGATGCCAGCTTCGACCAGACGACGGGTGGAATACAGACGCGGGTTACGCGAAAGCACAGCGATCTTCATGCAGCACCTGAGGAAGTAGAGACCGGGAACACCGGCTTGTCTTGAACGTAAGTAATGCCCGGATTGACCACCAGTTGGCCGTCGATCAAGGCGTTTGAACCCAGTAGCAGTCGATAGCGCATCGACTTGCGGCAGGCCAGGGTGAATTCCACCGGCCAGACGCGATCCCCCAAGGCCAGGGTGGTGCGGATCACATAGCGAACCTGCGCCTGGCCATTGGAGCTTTTGATCGTTTTCATGGCGACCAGCTGGGCCTCGCATCGGCGATGACGCAACTGCACCACGGTGCCCAGATGAGCGTTGAAGCGAACCCATTTCTGGCCGTCGCGTTCAAAAGGTTCGATCTCGGTGGCATGCAGGCTTGAAGTGCTTGCGCCGGTATCGATTTTTGCCCGCAGGCCCGCTACCCCCAGATCGGGTAGCGCCACCCACTCGCGCAGGCCGATAACTGTCAGATGGTCGAATGTCTTCAAGGCGATTCCATTGGTTCAAGACTTCTGCCAGGCACCAGAATCAACCCGGGCCAGGGCTTTGAACGCAGGTTTGGCGAACCAGTAGCCCTGCATCAGGAAAATTCCGCAGTCAGCGAGAAAGTCCCGTTCTTCGGCATGTTCGATGCCTTCGGCAATTACTGTAACGCCCAACTCCGCACACATTGTGACAACACCACGAACGATAGCCTGACGGGCCCGATCGCGGTGGACATTGCGAATCAAATCCATGTCGAGTTTTATCAGATCGGGCTGGAAGTTCGCCAGAAGCGTCAGCCCGGCATGGCCGGCACCGAAATCGTCGATGGCGGTCATGAAACCGAATTCGCGATATTCGCGCAAAATATTGCTCAAATGACCATCATTATTTACATGCTCGGTTTCCAGCGTTTCGAATATGAGGCGATCAAGCGGGAACTTGTGCTGACGGGCGGCTTCCAGGGTGCTGCGGATGCAAAGCTCGGGACGATACACGGCATTGGGCATGAAGTTGATTGACAGCCGTTCGGCCATTCCCAACTGGGCGGCACCTGCAATGGCCTTGGTGCGGCAGCCCTGGTCGAAGCGATAGCGGTTGCTGTCCGTGACCTTATCGAGGACCGAATAGGCACCTTCACCGTTGGGACCTCTGACCAGCGCCTCATGGGCGAATATCGACTGGTCGCGCAGATCCACGATCGGCTGGTAGGCGAACTCGAACGAGAAATCCAGTTCCGGGCTGCCGGTGCAGCCCTCACAGCCCTTTTTACGTGCGGTCAATGAAGCCGGAAAATCTGTCATGTCGCACTTCCTTGTTCAGGTGGGGAAAAATTCGCTCTGACCGGCTTTGACAGGCAAGGATTGATTGCTTCATGTTCGACAGGGCTCAGGGAGTGTACGTAGACCGGTGACGGCATGCAGTCACTTTCTATACTGAACCCGGTAGTTCTGACTGTTTCACGAGTGAGGAATTCACATGGCGAAAAAGACCGAGGAAGACGATGACAAGGTGCGTCTGGACAAATGGCTGTGGGCGGCGCGTTTCTTCAAGACCCGGGCGCTGGCCAAGGCGGCTATAGAAAGCGGCAAGGTGCACTGCCGTGGCGAGCGTTGCAAGCCGGGCAAGGAGCCTCATATCGGTGACGAGATTCTGGTGCGCACAGGTTTCGATGAGCGCACAGTGGTGGTCGAAGCGTTGTCCATCGTGCGGCGTGGCGCGCCCGAGGCGCAAACCCTTTATCGCGAAACGCCCGACAGCATCGCAAGGCGCGAGCAGGCAGCCGCACAACGCAAGGCGGGCAACCTGAGCGTGACCACCGACGGGCGACCGACCAAGAAGCAGCGTCGCCAGCTTTTCGAGTTTCACGGCAGCAATCACGGCGACTGAAACTGTGCGCCAGTAATCAGCACGAATCGCCATTCGGCTTGGAAGAGTGCCCCGCAGCCCATAAAATGCCCTGCAACCTTATGGCAGAGTGCATCCATGGATGCCCGACACTGCCATCAATTGTCATTCCTTCAGATACCTTCTTCTTATGCATGATTTACCGGACATCGACTTCACCCAGCGTTTCATCTTTGACGAAAGCGACGTTCGTGGAGAGCTGGTCGCGCTGGAGCGCAGCTACGCCGAAGTGCTTGCCAAACACCCCTACCCGGAGCCGGTCGCACAACTGCTCGGCGAACTGATGGCCGCCGCGGCCTTGCTGGTGGGTACACTGAAATTCGAAGGCCTGCTGATTCTGCAGGCGCGCTCCAACGGCGCAGTGCCGCTGCTGATGGTCGAGTGCTCCAGCGAGCGTGAATTGCGCGGCATTGCCCGTTATGACGAATCCCTGATCGTTCCGGGTGCCGGTCTGCAAGACCTGATGCCCGAAGGTTCGTTGACCCTGACCGTGGACCCGAACAAGGGCAAGCGCTATCAGGGCATCGTGGCTCTGGATGGGGTCGATCTTTCGGAAAGCCTCTCCAGCTACTTCGTGATGTCCGAGCAGCTTGGCACCCGCTTCTGGCTCAAGGCCGACGGGCATCGCGCCCGTGGTCTATTGTTGCAACAGCTCCCTGTGGCGCAGATCACCGACCCCGAAGAGCGCGACGCCAGCTGGGAACATGTCATCACCCTGGCCAACACCCTTTCGGCCGAAGAACTGCTGGGCCTGGACAACCAGACCATCCTGCATCGCCTGTATCACGAAGACCCGGTTCGCCTGTTCGATATCCAGCCGATCTGCTTCCGCTGCAGTTGCTCGCGCGAGCGCTCGGCCAATGCGCTGGTCAGCCTGGGTCTGGAGGACGCACAGCAACTGGTTCAGGAACATGCCGGCACGATCGAGATCGACTGCCAGTTCTGCAATGAGCGCTATTTGTTCGATGCCGCTGACGTCGCCCAGCTGTTTGCTGGCGGTGGTGTCGATTCTCCATCTGACACGCGCCACTAATCGCTGGCGAAACTGTCTCAGAACATCGTGTGGGCGGTTGTAATGCTGTTCTGACAGGAGGGTCCTACCATTTTTGGGCTTTTCTGGCATAATCCCGCCCACTTTTCCGCTGTAGTAGTGGTTGTTTTTTTACTACAAAACCGTTTGAAGCACTCGGCCACTGGCCGACGGGGACCCTGATGACGCAAGCAAACAACGCTGTGTACACCGATCTGAGCATCGACGAACTGGTCAAGGAAGCCCTTGCCCGTGGTGAAGGCGAGCTTTCCGACACCGGCGCACTGGTTGTGCAAACAGGCCATCGCACTGGCCGCTCGCCAGCCGATCGTTTCATCGTTGAAGAGCCGAGCACTCAGGACGCAATCGCCTGGGGCGCGATCAACCGCAAGTTCCCGGCTGACAAATTCGATGCTCTGTGGGACCGCGTTGCGGCTTACCTGAGCGAGCGCGAGCGTTTCGTTTCCCACGTCCATGTAGGTTCCGATCCTGCGCACTACCTGCCAGTCAAGATGACCACCGAGACTGCATGGCACAACCTGTTTGGCCGTTGCCTGTTCATCAACCCTGAGCAGTACAACCCTGCCGGCAAAGACGAGTGGCAGATCCAGAACGCTCCATGGTTCGTCTGCGAACCAGAGCGCGACGGCACCAACTCCGACGGCACCGTCATCATCAACTTCGCAGCCAAGAAAGTGCTGATCGCTGGCATGCGCTACGCCGGCGAAATGAAGAAAGCCCTGTTCTCGGTCCAGAACTTCCTGCTGCCAGCAGCTGACGTTCTGCCGATGCACTGCGCGGCCAACATGGGCGAAGAGGGCGACGTGACCCTGTTCTTCGGTCTGTCCGGTACTGGCAAGACCACCCTGTCCGCCGACGAAAGCCGTTACCTGATCGGTGACGACGAACACGGCTGGGGCGTGGGCGTTGTGTTCAACATCGAAGGCGGTTGCTATGCCAAGTGCATCGACCTGTCCGAGAAGAACGAGCCTGTCATCTGGAAAGCCATCCAGCACGGCGCCGTACTGGAAAACGTCGTTCTGGACCCGGTTACCAAGAAAGCCGACTACGCCGACGACAGCCTGACCCAGAACAGCCGCGCGGCCTACCCGCGTGAACTGATCGAAAAACGCGCACCGCTGAACCTGGGCGGCGAGCCAAACGCCGTGATCTTCCTGACCTGCGACCTGACCGGCGTACTGCCGCCTGTGTCGATCCTCAGCGAAGAACAGGCTGCCTACCACTTCCTGTCGGGTTACACCGCACTGGTCGGTTCCACCGAAATGGGTTCGGGTGCCGGCATCAAGTCCACCTTCTCGACCTGCTTTGGCGCACCGTTCTTCCCGCGTCCGGCTGGCGAATACGCAGAGCTGCTGATCAAGCGCATCCGCGGCTTCGGCTCCAAGGTCTACCTGGTCAACACCGGCTGGACCGGCGGCGGCTACGGCGTCGGCAAACGCTTCAACATCCCGACCACTCGTGGCGTGATTGCAGCCATCCAGAGCGGCGCGCTGATCGGTGCAGAAACCGAGCACCTGGACACCATCAACCTCGACGTACCGAAGTCGGTACCGGGCGTTGAAACCGGTCTGCTGAACCCACGCAACACCTGGGCTGACAAAGCTGCTTACGACGAAGCAGCCAAAGGCCTGGCTGGTCTGTTCATCGAGAACTTCAAGAAGTTCGATGTGAGCGACGCTATCAAGGCTGCCGGTCCGAAGTTGTAATTCGGGTTAGCTGCACAAAGAACCGCCCTTCGGGGCGGTTTTTTATTTTGGGGCTGCGGCGTTGAAGTGATTGTGGGAGGGAGCTTGCTCGCGATGAGACAATCAAGGTATCCACAGCCCCTCAACCGAATAGGAGTGGCTATAGCCACAAAGCGATTTTTCGGGCGCTGACTTCAATGGCCCCGTCGCCAGCAAGCTGCCTCCCACGAGGTTGGCTCAAGAAATGTGACGATTCTGAAAGACCTATCCGTATCTTCTGAACGAAACTTCCCTGACAATCCAACCCGCTTGTGCCTGCCAGATCCGGGAACTAGGCTGCGTCCCGTCGCTGCAAAATCAGCGACACGGGTGTGAGAACCCGTCTGTTTGGGTAATGAGCAGTCAATTGTTCGTCGTCTTTCGGCGTGCTCTATGGCGGCTGTGTACGGGCAGACTTCGGTCTGGCCGGGTACCCTACACCGGTTTCTCACCCTGTACACAGCTGCCACCCTTTGTCGTGTGAGAACGACAAAAGCTGGCTCCCGTTCAGCGTAGGGAGAAAGACCATGTTAAAAGTTACCCCCGATCCACCCATCAAACTCGAAGAAACCCTTCTGCGGGTTTCCGATCTCTTGCGCAGTGCCTCGGCTGCGGCCTATGAAACCGGTGACCAGCTCAGCGGCCAGAAGCGTGATCTGGCATTTTCGGTGATCTATCTGGTGGAAATGGCGCATGCGTTGGTCGAGCGCTCGCTGGAAAAAATCGAGGTTGTGACCTGACCTGTTCGCTAATGAATTCGCTCCTGCAGCGGGCGTGCAGGAGCGGATTTATCCGCGAAACTGCAGATCCTGTCTCAGCGTCTCTACGCAGAAATCGACAAAAGTCCGCACCTTGGAGGCGCCACGGCGTCCTTGTGGATAAACCACATGCACCGGCTCCGGGGCGATCTCGAAAGCTTCCAGTACGTATTCGAGGTTGCCGTCATCCAGATATTCGTTGACCTGATAGGACGGCACCTGGGTCAATCCCCAATCCTGCTTTGCTGCTTGGATGGCGGCATTGAAGGAGCTCAGGTGCAGTCTTGATTCGACGTCGACCGAATACTCCTGGCCGTCGACCCGGAAGGGCCATTTGGGCGCTCGCTCGGAAGCGGAGGTGGAAATGGTCGAGTGCAGGCGCAGGTCGTCCGGGTGGCGCGGAGAGCCATGTTCGGCCAGATAGGCTGGCGATGCGCAGACCATGCGCCGCACGCTGCCGACGGGAATTGCCGTCAGCGATGAGTCGGGCAGGGTGCCGATGCGTACGGCGACATCGATCCCTTCGTCCAGGATCGAGACAACCCGATCCACCAGAATGGCGCGGGCTTCCACGGCCGGGTGCTGGCTGAGGAAGCGGGTCAGGACCGGTGTGACATGCAGTGCGCCAAACATCTGTGGTGCCGTCACTGTCAGCAGGCCGCTTGGCGTGGCATGGACACCGGCTGCGGTGCTTTCGGCTTCATGCAGGTCGGCAAGCAACCGGCGGCAGTCCATGGCAAAGCGTTGCCCGGCCTCTGTAAGCCGCAGGCTGCGCGTGGTGCGCACGACCAGCAGAATGCCCACCCGGCTTTCCAGTTGTGCGATTGCCCGCGTGACCGTCGCACTGGAAAGACCGAAATGGCGCGCCACACTGGCGAAGCTGGCCTGCTCGGCCACGGCGACGAAAAGGGTCATTTCCTGAATGCGATCCATATCTTTCCTGACGTTGGCGGTCGTGGCGGGTTATCCGCAAGCCTGTCTCGAAGCCTCGGACAGCATTGCAATAACCGCAAGAGTGAATTGACGGGCGTGGTGATTCTCGGCACAAGCCGCAATGCCTAGTATGAACCTCACTCCCTTCCTGTTCGAGATCTCACCATGAACCATTCCGATCCGCTGTCGGCAGCCACTGGCGATGCCGCATTCGAAGTCAGTCGGCGTAAAGTGCTGTTGGCCTCTGCCATCGGTGCCGCTTCTGCGCTGGTCGCGTCGTCAGCCAGCGCAACCAGTTCTTCCAGCAGCGCTTCGCTCGCCAGGGGCAAGGCGGTGCAGACGGACGATGCCTTGCGCGTCAGGTTCAACACGCAAAAGGTGGGGGATGTCGAGGTGTTCTACCGCGAGGCTGGCCACAAGGATGCGCCGGTGTTGCTGCTGTTGCACGGCTTCCCGACCTCCAGCCACATGTTCCGCGACCTGATGCCGTTGCTGGCCAGCCAGTACCGTCTGATCGCGCCCGACCTGCCGGGTTTTGGCAACACCAAGGCGCCGCCACGCGGGCAGTTCGATTACAGCTTTGAAAATCTCTACAAGGTGATCGAAGGTTTTACCGAGGCGCTGAAGCTGGATAAATACAGCCTTTACGTCTTCGACTACGGTGCCCCTACAGGCTTGCGTCTGGCTGTTGCCAACCCGCAAAAGGTCACGGCCATCATCAGTCAGAATGGCAATGCCTACCTGGAAGGTTTCAGTGACCAATGGGGGCCCTGGCAAGCCTACTGGCGTGAACCGACTGCGGCCAACCGCGAAGCCTGCCGAGCCTCGTTGTCGCCGGAAACGATTCGTGACTGGCAATACGGCACGGGGGCCGATCCGAAGAAACTGTCGCCTGACGGGTACAACCTGGACATCTTTTACATGGCCCGACCGGGCGCAGAAGAAATCCAGCTCGACCTGATTCTCGACTACCGCAGCAACGTGGCGGCTTATCCCGCGTTCCAGCAGTATTTCCGTGAATACCAACCGCCACTGCTGGCGGTCTGGGGCAAGCATGATCCGGCCTTCATCCCGCCGGGTGCCGAGGCGTATCGCAAGGATATTCCGGCTGCCGAGGTGCATTTTCTGGATGCCGGGCACTTCGCGCTGGAAACCCATGCGCCTGAGGTTGCCGGGTACATTGGCGATTTTCTTGGGCGAAAGCTGAAACGTTGAGAGTTCAGGTAATGCAGGTTCGCGGATGGAATCCCCATTGAGGAGGCTTGTCCGCGACGGGGCAAGACGGTGGCCTCAGCCGAGCGGGTTGAACCCTTCACCTGCGCTGCAATAACGCTGTTGCGCAGCCTTGCTCGAACTGGCGCGGCTTCTGTCCCACTGCCTGCTCCAGCTTTTGCATTGCTCTCTGAAATACACCTTTGCGCCTTTTCGGCATTCGCGGTATTCGATCGAGCCCTTGGGCCAGTTGGTGCATACGCTGCTGCCGTCGATGCGGTTGTCGGTGATGCTCCACACTGCCCGGTAGGTGCGTTTCCGGTCCCATTGGTTCACGGTCGCCCATTCAACGCTTTCCACGCTTTCGTCCCCTGGCTGTAGCTTTTGCTGGTCGGCCTTGTATTGCGCCATGAACCTGTCGGACACCATGCCCTGTACCTCATGGTTCTGGGTCGCCTTGGGGAACTGGCCGAAGCGGCAGGTTACAACGGCTTCATCTATGACATTATCCGGGCCAATGCAATCGGCCAGCGGCCTGGGGCGTTGGGAAACCTGATTGGAGGCGGGCAGGGTAGCGGGTTGCGTGATCTTGTGGATATGCGGTTGGGGAGAGGCGGAGTTGTTCGCAATCAGCGTGAAGACACCGCTGTAATACAGTACGCCATAGCCGCTCAGGCACATGAAGATCAGCAGAGCCAACAGGTTGCGGTAGAAATTCGAAGAGGTCGATGGGTGGCGTCGCACGTAATGCGTCGCGTCTTCCTCATCGGCACTGAAGTGCTCGTATGAGCTGCGTTTGTCTTGCATGGCATCCATTCACTGAGTTGCGCGTCCTGTGCGCTGAACCGAGAGCGTAAACGGGATAGATGCCGTTTGCCAGTGGTGGCGAAAGTCCATTGCATGAAAACAGGGACATGCAATGTGCTCGATTGCGTTATTGCCTGTTTATGCCTCTTTACTGCCCGACAGGCTGGCTGCAGTGTTCTTGCCGCTATTGAAGATATCCAGAGCCGAACTGTCGCCCGCTGTCAGATTGGCCACATAGTTACTTGGGTATTGTGCCTTCTCTATTGGCGGCAGATCGTTGTAATGCGCGAGCATTTCGACCAGTGTATTGGTGCTCTTGCCGGTTTCGTTGTATTCATCCACGTATTTCTTTGCCATTGCCTTGTTCCATACTTCCTCGCGGTCGTAGTTTTCGGAAAAAGCGGCACTTCGTTCGTTGATGGTGTAATCACCACTTTCGTCGTAGATGATTAATCTCAACTGGTCCTGGGACAAACTGGCGAAAGGGTTTGCGCCTGTACCATTTTTGAATTGGGTTGCCTGTCTGGCTCTTTCCAGCAGTTCGGGATCATCGGTATCCGGAACTTCGGCATCGTGAACCTTTCGATTCTCGTCGTATTCAGTACCTGCGATTTTATAAATGATGCTGGTGCCCAGTTTTCCCAGCTCTTTGCTGCTCAGTGTCGAGTCGCGAGATTCGGCGCGAGCGGCACTGTCATTCAACTGTTTGGCCAGGCTTGAAAGTGTGGCTGTGTCCGAGTTATCCGTTTTTGCAGACAGCTCTTTCGAGTCGACACTGACGGTGGCCACGGAAGCCGTTTTGGCAACGGTCTTGATCGTGTTGCTGGCAAGAAAAGCCGAGATGGAGTTGGTATCGATCATGGGTGCTTCCTCGCAGCGGTTGCCATGTCCATGGCGCTAGTCACACTGTATCGGCGTGACCGGTCCTGACTTTAGCTTTTCCGCAGAAGGCGTGCGCATCACGGGGGATGCGCACGCGCATGGCTTACTTCATGGTGAATTCGGCAGACCAGGCGTAGGTAGAGAAGTTGGTCACGCTCGAAGTGGCGGTACAGACAGCGCCGCCGCTAGGGGTTGCGGAACGGGTCCACTGCGGCACCTTGACGCCGCCAGCACCGAACGTGTTAACGAAGGTGGTGGAGAATACGCAGACTTTTGAGCCGATGGCGTAACGGACGACGGCGAAGTTTCCGTCTGGCGAAATGTTGCTTTGCACCACGTAGGTGTTGGATTCACCTGCTGGTACCACCGGTGCGATAGGGGTTTTGGCATTCAGCTTGGTCGAGGACTCGTTAGTGGAAACAACCTTGTATTCCGCCGCAGCCGTGCCCAGATTCTTGAATGTCACAGTAACCGGTGGACCCGCCTGTGCAGTTGCAGCGACAGCCATTGTGGCCAGTGCAAGGGAAGGCAACAGCAGTTTTGAAAGTTTCATAGCAGTAAAGCTCCTTGATGAAAAGTGTCAACTTCTTGTTGTTTTTTGCGTATGAAAAACAAAGCGATGGCCCGCTGTCATGCCGGGTTTTCATATTGTTTCAGGTATGGATTCAGAGGCGGGAGAAATGCGAGAGGTGCATCAGCGGGCAATGAAACATGCACTTTTCCCTGTGCCGATACTGATATGAATATTCAGTATCACTTTATCCATGGCGGAGTTTGTATCACGGTTAATACAAAAGCGGTAGCCAACAAAAAGCTTTTTCTGCAGAAATAAAATAATAAGAATTTTTTGTTGCATGGCTGTTGCGGCGCCCTCCGCTAGGCTCTGTACGAAATGTTTTCGAGCGAAGGTGAGGCAAGGCAAAAACAGGCGAGGAACGGTCGGAGTCGCGCCCGACTTTACTGCTGTAAATGAGCATTCCGATCGGACTCGCGCACGAGCCTGTTTTTAACGCAGCATCATCGAGCGCAGATACATTTCGTACAAAGCCTAGAGTGAAGGGCACCTGTTTTTCGATATCAGGTCACTGCATAGAACTTGCGTACATACACCGTGCTGGTCCATTTGCAGGGGGCGCCCTGAGCGACGAATACGGTATCGCCCGGCTTTACGCTCAGGGTCGGACCGTTGTCCAGTTGCAGGTCCACGCTACCCTCGATCAGGTGCATCAGTTCGTGGATCTTGTGCGGGCGTGCGAAGCGTTCGTAAGGGGTCGAGTCCCAGACGCCGATGCGCAGGGTACTGGCGGTATCTTCAAAGATGTTGTTGCTGCGACATTGCGGGGCCGTGCCGATCAGGATGCCGGCTTCCGGTGGCGACGATGGCGTGAGCGGGGCGTAGCGTTCGATCAGGGTGATGCCTGGTTTTTCCGGGCCACTGGCCTGGGTTGCGGCGCAAAAGGCCCAGATGCTGTGTGGCTGAGCCTCAATGTGCAGGTCGGTGCCGCGCCCGATCACGGCGCTTTCCCCGGGGCTGACGGTGATACGGGTTTCCCCCGAGCGCAAAGTGATTGCGCCACGGTGCACCACCAGCATTTCGGTGTAGGGGTAATTCTCCACACTCAAGCATGCATTGAGGTTTACCAGACCGGCAGCAATGCCCTGGTCATCGATAAAGGCGATGCGGCGCTGACTGGCGAACGGGTCGCCTGGGCTCAACGGGGCGGATGTGAATTCGGTGTCTACAGAGCTGTTGTCGGCGTGGGCCAGCAACAAGGCGGTCGGTTGTGACATGTGCGCTGAATCTCCGGAAGCTAGCCGATGGCCTGAGTGATAAGGGCAAATTGACGAACACCTTGTGACGGCTGCGGCACGGCACCCATGCTCATGCAGGTCACGCTGTCCACGCGCTTGAGGCCGGCTTCTTCTAGCCATTGCGGCAGACCGCTGTCCACCGGGATATCGATGCGTACAAAGGCGTAGGGCACCTTGGCCAGCAGTTGTTCGATGAGGTGTCTGGCCTGCTCGACGTTTTCGGCGATCAGCGGGCCGATGCACAGACCGCGACCAAAAGGCCGCATGATTGCGAAGGCTTGAATCTGGCCGTCACGCTCGATGCCCACGGCATGTTCCACATTGTTCAGCACATCGCCCAGTGTGACGGTGCGATCCAGGCCGCTGCCGGCATTGGCCAGTTCCAGCACGCGAGGCTTGTCTGCATCGTTCAACGGGCGGTAGTGTTCGCCTGCTTTCAATGCGGTCGCGGACGGTACTTGCGCCTGCCCCTGACGCTGCTCGACCTCGCCAAAACTGACAAAGCCCATCTTGGCGTACAGCGGCGCGCCAGCCAGCGTCGCGTTGAGGATGGCGGTGCGTGGCGCAACGCTGCCCACGGCCATTTCCATCAGC
The DNA here is from genome assembly GCF_017165765.1 of Pseudomonas capsici. GTDB lineage: Bacteria > Pseudomonadota > Gammaproteobacteria > Pseudomonadales > Pseudomonadaceae > Aquipseudomonas > Aquipseudomonas capsici. Next base: position 52,569 of record NZ_JAFGZD010000015.1, on the reverse strand, counting down.
TTGCGACCCACGCCCTGGCCTTGATAGTCGTCGCTGACAATCACCAGCCCGATGGTGGAATAGTCGCCCTGGTGGCAGGCAAAGGCGCTGCCGATCAGCCTGCCGTCATGGATCGCCACAAAGCCCTGAGCGACACGTTGCAGCATGGCCCAGTCTTCCAGCCGATGCGGCCATTTCAGGTCAAGGGACAGGCTGTGGGCATGACCGACATCGTCGGCGGTCATGGGGCGATATTCATAGTCGATGCGTTGTTGAGCGAGCATGAGGTATCTCCATTGAAAGGGATGCACAAGCGATAAAAGTCTGCGGCAGGCTTGCTGTATCCCACCTGCAGGCAAGGGTGACAAGAGGGGCGCAAGCATTCGGCAGATTCAATAATCGCAGGCGCTCAAGACCGCAGTTACTTCTTAAACGGGGTAAAAGGTCGGCAGCAAATGCTTGCGGTTTTTTTCTAGCATGGAGACCTCGCTTGTCATTGGCTGGAGTCCTTCATGGATAGCTTCGATCCTCGTGTGATTGCTGTGCGCAGCGCTCATTTCATTGCCGGCCAATACCGCGATGCGCAATCGGGTATGGCGGTGTCCCGTCCTTCCGATGGCCAGGTCTATGCGGAGCTGCCGATTGCCGACGCCACGCTGGTGGATGAGGCCGTGAGCAATGCCTGGCAGGCGTTCAAGCGCAGCGACTGGGCCAGTCGTCCACCTCGCGAGCGTGCCCGGGTCATGCGCCGCTGGGCCGATCTGATCGAAGCCGATGGCGCAGTATTGGGGCCTCTGGAAGCGGTGGGTTCTACACGTCCGCACAAGGATGTATTGGCCTGGGACATTCCTTATGTGGCCGAAGGCATTCGTTTCTTCGCCGAGCTGGCGGACAAGCACGGCGGGGAAGTCGCAGCCACCCAGACGGATCGTCTGGGCATGCAGATTGCCGAACCCTACGGGGTGATCGCGGCCATCGCACCGTGGAATTTCCCGCTGAGCATGGCTTCATGGAAAGTCGCACCTGCTCTGGCAGCAGGCAATGCCGTGGTGCTCAAGCCTTCGGAACTGACACCGTTTTCGGCCTTGCGTTATGCCGAGCTGGCGGTGAAGGCCGGGATTCCTGCCGGCATCTTCAACGTGGTGCAGGGTGACGGCCGCACCACCGGCGATGGCTTGTGCCGGCATCCGCTGGTCTCGAAAGTGACCTTCACCGGATCGACGGCGACCGGCTCGAGCATCATGTCCACTTGCGCGCTGGTCGGCCCAAAGCCGGTGACACTGGAACTGGGCGGCAAAAGCCCGCAACTGGTGTTTGCGGATATTCCCGATATCGCCAGGACCGCCCGCACCGTAGCCATGGCCATTACCGGCAACGCCGGGCAGATCTGCGTGTCGGGTTCGCGACTGATTATCGAGCGCTCGATCATGGCGCCTTTCGTCGAGCATCTGCAGGCGTATTTCAAGGAGCTGCGCCCTGGCCCGACCTGGTCGCCAGACAGCACACTGACACCGATCATTTCTCGCCAGCAGGCCATGCGCATCGACAACATCGTGCAACGCTCCCGCGAGGCGGGTGCCGAGGTGTTGACCGGTGGCGGGCTGTTCGAGGGCATGGGCGGCGCCTATTACCAGCCCACTCTGCTGACCGGACTGGATAACCGCAACCCGGCGGTGTGTGAAGAAGTGTTCGGCCCGGTGCTGACCATTCAGGCTTTCGATGACGAAGAGCAGGCCTTGAGTCTGGCCGAGCATGACACCTATGGACTGGCAGCCGGGCTGCACACTGCGGATCTGAACCGTGCCCTGCGCCTGATTCGTCGCCTGGAAGCCGGGACGGTGTGGGTGAACCGTTATGGCCGCAGCAACGATTACATTCTGCCGACCGGCGGCTACAAGCGTTCCGGGATCGGCAAGGATCTGGGCAAGGAAGCGTTCGAGGCCAACCTGCGCTTCAAGAGTGTGCTGATCGATATCGCTGGCTGATCATTTCAGGGTTTGCAGAGCGGGCGCTTGCTGAAAGGGAAGCGCCCGTTTCTGTTTGGGTTTCTCGCCAATTCATTCGCGAACGCAGTTTCTGCGGCGCAAACCCCCGTGTTTGAGCGACAGCGCCCCGAAAAGGGTCATAAAAGCGCCTGAAACCGGGGTTTGCCCAAGGCTGGAGCGCCCCGCAAAGTCTGCTGAGCACGCACCTCAAAACGGTGCTTTCTATCAACCAGCCAGCGCTTTTAACGCCATCTGCTGATTTCACGGTGTTGTAATGAAGCTGTGCTTCAGCGTGCATCAACGATCGTTTCGACCGGGTTGATTGCGCGTCTTGCCATGACCTCAACGAACTTCAGGACCGCACAAAATGAGCTTTCTTCGACCAAAATTCATTACGTTCGATTGCTACGGCACCTTGACCAACTTCCACATGGGCACCATGACCCGCGAGCTGTTCGCCGACCGTGTACCTGTCGAGCAGATGGACCAGTTCGTGAAAGATTTTTCGGCCTATCGCCTGGATCAGGTCATGGGTGAGTGGATGCCGTATGACGAAATCCTGAAGGTCGCTCTGGCACGTACCTGCAAGCGCTGGAACGTTGAATACCGTGGCGAAGGCCAGCTCTATTACGACGCCGTCCCGACCTGGGGCCCGCATGCCGATGTGCCGGCCGGCCTGTCGAAAATTGCCGACAAGATCCCGTTGGTGATTTTCTCCAACGCCAGCGACAGCCAGATCATGTCCAACGTCGACAAGCTTGGCGCGCCTTTCTACAAGGTTTTCACCGCCGAACAGGCTCAGGTCTACAAACCGCGTCTGGCCGCTTTCGAATACATGCTCGACAACCTCGGCTGTGGCCCGGAAGACATCTTGCATGTGTCTTCGAGCTTCCGTTACGACCTGTTCTCGGCCCATGACATGAAGATAAGGAACAAGGCATTTGTGGCCCGAGGCCACGAACAGCCGGCCAACAGTTTCTATGAGTATCACCAGATCCCGGACATTGGCGGCCTGGCCGGACTGGTCGGTCTGTAAGAGCGGTGCTTTCCATCAAGCGACGAGGAGAACGAGATGCACAGTGAGTCCTACTGGCTCGATACTGCTCCGGCCTTTACCGGTGCCTGCGATGGCGCGGTGGAAGGGCAGGCAGATGTGGTGATTGTCGGTGGCGGTTTTACCGGACTTGCGGCAGCTCGTGCCTTGGCCTTGAAAGGCGCCAGCGTGGTGGTTCTGGAGGCGGGCCGGGTGATCGGCGAAGCCTCCGGACGCAATGGCGGGCAGTGCAATACCGGCGTTGCCCAGGACTATGCTTCGTTGAGCCAGAGCCTGGGTGCCGATCAGGCCCGCGAGTATTACAAGGCTTATGAAAGCGCAGTGCAGAGCGTGGTCGATGTGATCGAGCAGGAGAACATCGCCTGCGACATCAAGCGTAACGGCAAGCTCAAGCTGGCCGCCAAACCCGGTCATTACGAAGGGCTGGCACGCACCTGCGAGCTGATTCGGCGTGAAGTGGATGCCGATGTGGAGCTGCTCTCGGCTCAGGATGTGCGCGCCGAGATCGATTCTGACGAGTTTCACGGCGGCCTGTTGCAGCGCAACGGCGTGCAGATTCATGTCGGGCGTTTTGGCGTGGGGCTGGCCGATGCGGCGGTGCGCCATGGTGCCCGGGTCTATCAGGACGCTCTGGTCAAGGACTGGAAAGCCCGCGGCAACGGCTTTGTGGTCAACACCTCCAAAGGCTCGATCCAGGCCGGGCAAGTATTGCTGGCCACTGGCGCTTGCCAGCATGGCGGTCTGGGCTGGTATCGCCGCCGCATCGTCCCGGTCGGCAGTTTCGTGATTGCCACCGAGGTACTGCCTCAGGAGCTGATCGATCGTCTGTTCCCGAACCGGCGCGCCTACGTCACCAGCCGTCTGATCGGCAACTATTTCCGTCTTACCCCCGATAACCGTTTGCTGTTTGGCGGCCGTGCGCGCTTTGCAATGTCCAACAGCAGTTCCGACGCCAAGAGCGGCAAGGTGCTGCAGGCGGCCATGGTGCAGATGTTCCCGCAACTGGCCCATGTGAAGATCGATTACTGCTGGGGCGGGCTGGTGGATATGACTTCCGACCGCCTGCCGCGTGCCGGCGAACACGACGGGGTTTTCTACTCGATGGGCTACAGCGGCCATGGCGTGCAGATGTCGGTGCACATGGGCCAGGTCATGGCGCAAGTCATGGACGGCAAGGCTCAGGCCAACCCCTGGCGCGACCTGAGCTGGCCGGCGATTCCCGGCCACTTTGGCAAACCGTGGTTTCTGCCGCTGGTGGGGGCGTATTACCGCTATCAGGACAGTCGCTACTGAGTTTTTGTTTCACCGTCGTCGTGTGTGCTTAAAGGACGCTCCGGTCAACCGTGAGCAACTCGGACATTCCCTTTTTCGACAGGTAGAACTGATATGGCTGACAAGAAAAATGATTCCCCGTTGATTTCCGGCCAGGACAGCCTGCGGGTTTTCGAGGGACTCAATCGCGGTCTGTCGCGTCGCGATGCATTGCGCATGCTGGGCGTTGCAGGTGTCATGGCGGCAGGCTCCACCAGCCTGTTCGGTGCGGCGGGGAAAGTGTTTGCCGATGACGATGCGGCCCCGGTGAAAGGCAAGCCGGGCGGACGCATTCGTGTGGCAGGTATGTCCAGCTCCACGGCCGATACCCTCGACCCGGCCAAGGGCGCGTTGTCCACCGACTATGTTCGCCATTTCATGTTCTACAACGGCCTGACCCGTTTCGACAGCCATCTGGTGCCGCATCCGGAACTGGCCGAGAAGATCGAAAACAGCAACGCAACGGTGTGGACCATCACCTTGCGCAAGGACGTCACTTTCCATAACGGCAAGCCGCTGAGCGCCGCCGATGTGGTGTTCTCCCTGTCGCGCCACAAGGACCCGGTGACCGGCTCGAAAGTCATGCCGCTGATGGCGCAGTTCTCCGAGATCAAGGCGACCGGTCCGCTGGAAGTCCAGATCACCCTGAGTTCTCCCAACGCCGAACTGCCGTCGATCCTGGCGGTGTCGCACCTGCTGATCGTGCCCGAAGGTACCACCGACTTCAGCAAGGGCATCGGCACCGGCCCGTTCACGGTCAAGGAGTTCACGCCGGGCGTGCGTTCCGTCAGCGCCCGCAACCCGAACTACTGGAAACCCGGCCTGCCGTATCTGGACGAGATCGAATTCATTGCCATCGGCGACGAGCCATCGCGGGTCAATGCGTTGCTGTCCGGCGACGTGCACATGATCAACGAGGTCAACCCGCGCTCCACCACCCGCATTGCCGCCAGTGCCGGTCACCGGGTCGTGGATGCGCCGTCTGGCAACTACACCGACCTGATCATTCGTCAGGACCAGATGCCCGGCAAGAGCCCCGAATTTACCGAGGCCATGAAGTACCTGCTGGATCGCGAACAGGTCAAGTCTGCGGTATTCCGTGGTTACGCCCGGGTAGGTAACGACCACCCGATTGCGCCTGGTTCGCGCTACTTCAATGCCGACCTGCCGCAGCGTCAGTACGACCCGGAAAAAGCAAAATTCCTGCTCAAGAAAGCCGGGCTGGAAAAGATCACCATGCCGGTGGCGGCATCGCCTGCTGCAACAGGTTCGGTGGATATTGCCGTGCTGCTGCAACAGTCGGCCAAACAGGCCGGGCTGACCCTTAACGTCAACCGTCTGCCCAGCGATGGCTACTGGTCCAATCACTGGATGAAGCATCCGCTGAGCTTCGGCAACATCAACCCGCGCCCGAATGCCGACGTGATTTTCTCGCAGTTCTTCCAGTCCTCCGCGCCGTGGAACGAGTCGGCCTGGAAGAACGATCAGTTCGACCAGTTGCTGATGCTGGCCCGTGGCGAAACCGACGATGAAAAGCGCGGCAAGATGTATGGCGACATGCAGGCGCTGGTCAGTCAGCACTGCGGCATCGGCATCCCGGTGTTCATCAGCAATATCGACGGCGTGGACAAACGTATCCAGGGTTACTCCAGCAACCCGCTGGGCGGCTTCATGGGCTACATGTTCAGCGAGCAGGTGTGGCTGGACGCGTGACAACGGCTGTGGACTGATGCGGGAGCAGGCAGATGAATAGCAACACATTCTGGCTGATCGTCCAGCGCCTGGGCGCTGCGATCGTGACCTTGTTGATTGTTTCCGTGGTGGTGTTCGCCATTACGGCAGTGTTGCCCGGCGACGCGGCGCAAGCCGCCCTCGGGCAGTTCGCGACCCCTGAACAGGTTGCGGCCCTGCGCATCAAGCTGGGTCTGGATCAGCCGGGTGTGGTGCGTTACCTGCAATGGCTGATGAACCTGCTGGGCGGCAACATGGGGGAGTCGGTCTCCAATGCCATGCCGGTGACCGACCTGATCGCCGGGCGTTTTCCCAACACCCTGATGCTGGCGGCTACCACCGCGCTGGTGTCGGTGCCGGTTGCCCTGGCGCTGGGAATCGGCTCGGCCATGGGGCGTGGCGGTCGTCTGGACAGCGCCCTGAGTTTCATCACCCTGGCGCTGGTGGCGGTGCCCGAGTTTCTGGTGGCGACCCTGGCGGTGCTGATCTTTGCCGTGAACCTGGGCTGGCTGTCGGCGTTGTCCTATGCCAGTGATGTCAGCTCGCCGCTGCAGTTCATCCGCACTTATGCCTTGCCGGTGATGACCCTGTGCTGCGTCATCGTCGCCCAGATGGCGCGCATGACCCGCGCTGCCGTCATTGACCAGCTCGACAGCCCATATGTCGAGATGGCCCGGCTCAAGGGCGTCAGCCCCACGCGCATCGTGCTGCAACATGCCTTGCCCAACGCCATCGGGCCGATTGCCAATGCCGTGGCATTGAGCCTGTCCTACCTGCTGGGCGGCGTGGTGATCGTCGAAACCATCTTCAATTATCCCGGCATTGCCAGCCTGATGGTCGATGCCGTGACCAACCGGGACATGGCGCTGGTGCAAGCCTGCACCATGCTGTTCTGCTCGGCTTATCTGGGGTTGGTGCTGCTCGCCGACCTGTGTGCAATCCTTTCCAATCCGAGGCTGAGAACCCAATGAGAGATGTCATTGTGAAGTCGACGCCAGCCGCGCCGGACCTGGCGCTGGGCAAGATATCCCACGGACCCTCCTGGCTGGGCCTGACCGGCGCGGCGATGTGTTTCATATGGCTGCTGGTCGCGGTTTTCGGCCCATGGCTGGCACCTTATTCGGTGGGCGAAGTGGTGTCCGACAACGTGTTCGATGCCATCAGCACCACGCACCTGTTCGGCACCGATTATCTGGGGCGCGACATGCTCAGCCGGGTGCTGGTCGGTGCGCGTTTCACCATCGGCCTCGCCCTGGTTGCCGCAGTTCTTGCCAGCGGTATCGGCACGCTCTTCGCGCTGCTGTCAGTGGTTGCGCCCAAATGGCTGGACGAAATCATCAGTCGGCTCATGGACGCCTTTATCTCGATCCCCAGCAAGATGCTGGCGTTGATCATGGTGTCGGCCTTCGGCTCGTCCATCACTCTGCTGATCTGCACGGCGGTGCTGAGCTTCATGCCCGGTGCCTTTCGCATTGCGCGCAGTCTGGCGGTGAATATCGAGGCGCTGGAGTATGTGCAAGTGGCCCGTACCCGTGGAGAAAGCCGCATTTACATTGCCTGTCACGAAATCCTGCCCAACATGCTCAACCCGGTGATGACCGACCTGGGTCTGCGTTTCGGTTTCATCGTGCTTTTGCTCAGCGGCATGAGCTTTCTGGGGCTGGGCGTACAGCCTCCGGATGCCGATCTGGGTTCGCTGGTGCGTGAGAACATCGGCGGACTCAATCAGGGCGCTCCTGCCATCGTGATTCCGGCACTGGCCATTGGCACGCTGACCATCGGCGTCAATCTCTTCATCGACCGGCTGTCATCAGGCCGCAGTCGCCGCGCAGGAGGTCGATGAGATGAGTGAATTGATCAGTGTGCAAGACCTGCGTGTGGTTGCCAGCGGCGAGCATGGGGAAACCGAGATCGTCAAAGGCGTGAGTTTCGCGCTGGAAAAAGGCGAAGTGCTGGCGCTGATCGGTGAGTCCGGCTCCGGCAAGACCACCATCGCCCTGGCACTGCTGGGTTATGCGCGACGTGGCTGTCGTCTGGCCGGTGGCGTGGTGCAGGTTGGCGAGCACGACATGCTCAGCCTGCCGGAAAGCCAATTGCAGGGTTTGCGTGGCAATCGGGTGTCTTACATCGCGCAAAGCGCTGCCGCCGCTTTCAATCCGGCCAAGCGACTGATCGATCAGGTGATCGAAGGCGCGCTGATTCATGGCCTGGGCAACCGGATGGCGCTGGAAGCCAAGGCCGTCGAGCTGTTCCGTGATCTGGCACTGCCCAACCCGGAGCAGATCGGCCAGCGTTATCCGCATCAGGTGTCGGGTGGTCAGTTGCAGCGGGTCATGGCGGCCATGGCGCTGATCAGCGACCCGTTGCTGGTGATTCTCGACGAGCCCACCACGGCGCTGGACGTGACCACTCAGATCGACGTGCTGCGTGCGTTCAAGCGGGTAGTGCGCGAGCGGGGCGCGACGGCGGTGTATGTCTCCCATGATCTGGCGGTCGTGGCGCAGATGGCGGACCAGATCGTTGTGCTCAACGGCGGGCAGATCATCGAAAAAAGCAGCACTTCGGCGCTGCTCAAAGGCCCTGAAGAAGCCTATACCCGTAGCCTGCTGGCCGCCGCCCGCCCAGATGCAACCTTGAGCCCGCCCAGCGATGTGGCCAGGGACAGTGTGCTGCTGACCATCAAGGGCATGACAGCCGGTTACGGCAAGAAGAACCTGCAAGGCCTGCCGATGATTCGTGTGCTCGAAGACATCGACCTGACCATTCGCCGTGGCCAGGCCATTGGCGTGATCGGGGAGTCCGGTTCGGGCAAGTCGACCCTGGCGCGTGTGGTTGCCGGCTTGCTGGATCCGGCACGCGGCAGCCTGGTATTCGATGGTGCCGAATTGTCCGGGACCCTTGCCGGGCGTACGCCAGAGCAGTTTCGTCGTATCCAGATGGTGTTCCAGAATGCCGATACGGCACTCAATCCGATGCACAGCGTCAGTACCATCCTGGCCCGGCCCCTGAAAATGTACTTCGGCCTCAAGGGCCAGGCCTTGCGCCAGCGTATCGATGAGTTGATGGATCTGGTGCGTCTGCCGCGCGAGTTGGCCGAGCGCCGCCCCAACGAACTGTCCGGCGGGCAGAAACAGCGTATCAACCTGGCCCGCGCCCTGGCGGCCAAGCCGGATCTGATCCTCTGCGATGAGGTGACTTCGGCGCTGGATACCGTGGTCGGCGCAGCGATTCTTGAACTCCTGGGCGACCTGCGGCGCGAACTGGGGGTTTCCTACCTGTTCATCAGCCATGACATCTCCACTGTGCGCGCCCTGTGCGACGACATTGTGGTGATGTACAGCGGCCACAAGGTCGAGGAGGGTAGTTGCGAATCCTTCAGCAAGGCGCCTTTCCATCCTTACACGGACTTGCTGGTGAGTTCGGTACCGGAGCTGCGTCAGGGCTGGCTGGAAGGTTGTTCTTCCCATTGCGGCAAGCTGCCGCCGACCAGTGCCGCCGCCCGTGATACGGACCTGTGCACCTTCCTCAATCGCTGCCCTGTGCGTGTCGAGGGCTTGTGCAACAAGGTTGCGCCGGGGCGTCGCCAGATCGGTGGAGGCAGCGAAATCCTGTGTCATCGTGAAAGCGCCGAACTGCAGGGCGCACAAGAGAACCTGAACATCGTGACCGTGGGAGCCTATGCATGAAAGGGCGTTTCGTAAGGTTGGGCGAGCGTGATCGGCCCACTGTCAGCCTCAAAGTCGATGGCCTGTCCGTCGAAGCCTTGCAGGGTGACACCCTGATGGTCGCCGTGCTGACTCAGGGCGCAGCCTTGCGCCAGTCCGAGTTCGATCCGGGACGTCGTGCCGGCTTCTGTCTGATGGGTGCCTGTCAGGATTGTTGGGTATGGACCCGCAGCGGCGAGCGCCTGCGCGCCTGCTCCAATGAAGTCCGCGAGGGGCTGGATATCGTCACTACACAACCGGAGGCATCATGGCCACTTCACGGTTAGGCGTTGCAGACCCCAAGGCTGCCAGAGTCGTCATCATCGGTGCCGGGCCTGCGGGTACCCGGTGTGCCGAGACGCTGCTGGCGGCGGGTCTCAAGCCGATTCTGATCGATGAAAACCGCCGTGATGGCGGGCAGATCTACCGACGTCAGCCCGAGGGTTTCAAGCGCGACTATGCGGCGCTGTATGGCACCGAAGCGCCCAAGGCCCGCGCGCTGCATGAGAGTTTCGACCGCCTGCGTGCGCAGATCGACTACCGGCCCGACACCCTGGCCTGGAACCTGACGCCTGGCCAGTTGTGCTGTGTCAGCCAGGGTCTGCATACCGTTCAGGATTTCGATGCACTGATTCTGTGTACCGGTGCCACTGACCGGTTGATGCCCATCAAGGGCTGGCAACTGGCGGGAACCTACAGCCTGGGCGGCGCGCAGATTGCCCTCAAGGCACAGTCGGTATCCATTGGCAGCCGGGTCGTGTTCATGGGCAGCGGTCCGTTGCTGTATCTGGTCGCCAGCCAGTACGTGAAGGCGGGGGCCGAGGTGGCGGCAGTGCTCGATACTTCGCCCTTCGGCAAGCGAATCGGCGCACTGCCCAAACTGATGGCGCGTCCGGGGGTGATGTTCAATGGCATGAAACTGCTGGCCCGGCTTTATAGCGCCAAGGTGCCGGTGCATATGGGCGTTCAGCCTGAGCAGATCCTGGGGGATGAGCAGCAAGGCGTCAGCGGCGTGAGGGTGCGCCTGGCCAATGGTTCGTCCCTGACGGTCGACTGCGATGCCCTGGCCCTCGGGTATCACCTGCGTCCTGAAACTCAACTGGCCGATCTGGCAGGTTGCCAGTTGCGTTTCGATCAGGATTCCGGGCAATGGCTGCTGGCCGTCGATGAAGAGGGCCGGACTTCGGTCAAAGGCGTCTACGCCGCAGGCGATGGGGCGAAGATCCGCGGTGCCGATGCAGCCGAGCAGGCTGGGCGTCTGGCGGCCCTGGCCGTGCTGCAGGATCTGGATATACCGGTGGATCCGGGGCGTCAGGCCCAGGTGCGCAAGGATCTGGAAGTCATGGATCGTTTCCGTGTCGGGCTGACCGAAGCCTTTCCATGGCCTGCCGCTCAGGCCCGGGCCTTGCCTGACGATGCGATTGTCTGCCGTTGCGAAATGATCAGCGCGGGTGAACTTCGGGGCGTCGTGCGCCAGAAGGGCGCCTGTGAGGTCAACCGGGCCAAGGCCTTCAGCCGGGTTGGGATGGGGCGCTGCCAAGGGCGTTATTGCTCCCAAGCGGGCGCTGAAGTGATTGCTGCCGCTGCGGGTGTGCCGGTCGAACAGGTCGGACGGCAGCGCGGGCAGGCGCCGGTCAAACCCTTGTCCATGCTCACAGATGAGGTGGTGTCATGAAGCAGCCGAAAGTCGATGTGCTGATCATTGGTGGCGGGATCATGGGGTCGTCTTCGGCCTTCTTCCTGCGCCAGCGCGGCCAGTCGGTGACCTTGCTGGAGCGCGACATGATTGGCCAGTACGCCAGTGGCGTTAACTTTGGCAACGTCCGTCGTCAGGGCCGTTTTCTCGGTCAGCTGGAACTGGCCAACCGCTCCTGGGGGCTGTGGAAGCGCTTGCCGGAACTGATCGACGACGATCTGGAGTTCATTCCTTCGGGGCATATGCGGGTCTGTTACCGCGAAGATGAAATCCCGGAACTGGAAGCCTATGCCGCCGCGCCCGAAGCCCGGGAGCTGGATCTGCGAATCTACAGTGGCAAGGAGCTGCATGAGCGTTTCCCGTTCCTGGGGCCTGACGTGAAAGGTGGCTCCTACGCGCCGCACGACGGTCACGCCAACCCGCGTCTTGCCGCACCGGCCTTTGCCCGTGCCGCGGTTCGGGCCGGGGCGCGGATCGAGGAGCGTACCGAGGTCGCCCATGTGCAAAAGGTCGGTGGCGAGTTTGAGGTCAGCACCACCGATGGCCGGATCTTTACTGCCGACAATCTGCTGATCACCGCGGGCGCCTGGGGGCAGAAACTGTCCGAACAGTTCGGCGAGCCGGTTCCGCTAGAGACCAATGGCCCGCAAATGGCAGTGACCGAACCTGTGCCTTACGCGCTGCCGACAGTGATCGGCGTCTACACAAAGATTGCCCATGAGGTGATCTATTTCCGGCAGATCCCTCGGGGCAACATCATTATCGGCGGTGGCTTTCGCAGCAAACCGGACATGATCAACCGGCGCGCCTACGTCGAGCCGCGCAGCATCATCAATCAGGTGCAACAGATGCGCCGGTTGCTGCCGGGCGTGGGTAATCTGAACATCATTCGGGTGTGGAGCGGCATCGAAGGCTATACGCCGGATTCGCTGCCGGTCATGGGCCGTAGCGGCGCGGTGGACGGTCTGTTCTATGCCTTCGGCTTCTGCGGTCACGGCTTCCAGCTCGGTCCGGGCGTGGGTGACGTGATGGCCGAGCTGATCAGCACCGGGAGCACCACCACGTCCATTGGCTCTTTCGATATTCGTCGTTTCGCCCTGGCCGACCAGCAAGCGAGTAAAGCCTCATGACGCCCCGTGCACTGGAAATTCTCAAGCGCCTGATTGCCTTCGATACGGTGTCGTCGGAGTCGAACATGGCGCTGATCGAATACGTTCGCGACCTGCTGGCGGGCAAGGGCATCGAGTCGTTGATCGTCAAGGACGAAACCGGCAAGAAGGCCAACCTGTTTGCCAGTACCGGCCCACGGCAACAGCCGGGCGTGCTGCTGTCCGGCCATACCGACGTGGTGCCCGCTGTCGGTCAGGCCTGGACCGTGCCGCCGTTTGAAGCGACGGTACGCGACGGACGCATTTATGGCCGTGGCACCTGCGACATGAAGGGCTTCATTGCCCTGGCCATCGACGCCATGCTCGATGCGGCGGACATGACCCTCAGTCGACCGCTGCAACTGGCGCTGTCCCACGATGAAGAGATTGGCTGCGTCGGCGTGCGGCGCTTGCTGGATGTGCTGCATCTGGCCCCGTTACGGCCCTTTCTGTGCGTGGTCGGTGAGCCGACCCTGATGCAGTTCGCCATCGGCCATAAGGGCAAAAGCTCCTATCGCACCTACTGCCGTGGACAGGAAGCGCATTCCTCGCTGGCTCCGCGCGCGGTCAACGCGATTCATCTGGCCAGCGATTTCATTGCCGAACTGCGCAAGAGCCAGACACTGGTCGAGCAACAAGGCGCGCGGGACGAAGGCTATGACATTCCTTACAGCACCGTGCATATCGGCCGTATCGACGGCGGCAAGGCGCTGAATATCGTGCCGAACCTCTGCACCCTGGAGTTCGAGTACCGCAACCTGCCGGGGGATGACCCCGATCTGCTGCTGGCGCAATTGCGGGAGCGTGCCGAAGTGCTGGTGCGCGAGGCCCGGCAACTGTCCGGCGTGGCGGACATCGAAATTGAAATCATGAACGAGTACCCGGCGCTGGAAACGCACCCCAGTGTCGAGGCCGTGCGCCTGCTGCACTCCTTCGCCGAGCCTGGAACGCAGCACATCAAGGTTTCCTATGGCACCGAAGGTGGCCTGTTCGCCGGACGACTCAATGTGCCGGTGGTGGTCTGCGGGCCGGGTTCCATCGAGCAGGCCCACAAGCCCGACGAGTTTATCGAGGTCAGCCAGATGACCGCTGGCGAACGTTTCCTGCAGAGTCTGCTGGGTTCGTTGCGGCAGTAGAGGCTGCCGTGGGGCGGCGAATTTCAGCATCCGACACTGCTGGTTCGCCGCTTTCAGCATCCTGGACTGTGGCGGCTGCTTAGACTGGCAGTCATCCCGGAACAGGACTCGATCATGCTCAAGAATCAGTTGAAAGACCCCAGCCTGCTGGTGGAACGCGCCTACGTCGACGGGCAGTGGATTACCGCCGATGACGGTGCAACCCTGACCGTGACTGACCCGGCAACGGGTGAAAGCCTGGCGCAGGTTCCGGCCCTTTCGGGCGCAGAAACTCGTCGCGCCATCGAGGCTGCCGAACGGGCCTGGCCGGCCTGGCGCGCACGTCCTGCTGCCGAGCGTGCGCTGCTGCTGGAGCGCTGGTGTCAGGCCATGCTCGACAACCTTGAAGACCTGGCGCTGATCATGACCCTTGAGCAGGGCAAGCCGCTCAACGAGTCCCGAGGTGAAATCCGTTACGGGGCCAGCTTCGTCAAATGGTTCGCCGAAGAAGCCCGCCGCTCTTATGGCGAAACCATCCCGACGCCCAGCGCCGACCGCCGTTTGATGACCCTCAAGCAACCGGTGGGTGTCTGCGCGGCGATCACACCCTGGAACTTCCCCAATGCGATGATCACCCGCAAATGCGCCCCGGCACTGGCGGCGGGTTGCCCGATTATCGTCAAACCGTCGGACCTGACGCCGCTGTCGGCCCTGGCGCTGGCGGTGCTGGCCGAGCGGGTGGGGATTGCGGCGGGTGTGTTCAACGTCATTACCGGTTTGCCCACCGGGATTGGCGAAGAACTGACCGGCAACCCGGTGGTGCGCAAGATTTCCTTTACCGGCTCGACGCCGGTAGGCCGTTTGCTGATGCGCCAGAGTGCCGAGCACATCAAGCGCCTGAGTCTGGAGCTGGGTGGCAACGCGCCGTTTATCGTGTTCGATGATGCCGATCTGGAGCAGGCCGTGGCCGGCATCATGCTCAGCAAATTCCGTAACGCCGGGCAGACCTGCGTCTGCGCAAACCGCATTCTGGTACAGGACGGTATCTATGACCGTTTTGCCCAGCGGCTGGTGGAAGAGGTCGCGAAACTCAAGGTCGGCAACGGTCTGGAGGAAGGTGTCACCATTGGTCCGCTGATCAATTCGGCGGCAGTCAACAAGGTTGCCCGGCACATCGATGACGCCCTGAGCCAGGGTGCGAAGCTGCTGTTCGGTGGTCTGCCGGATGGCGATAACCAGTTCGTGCAACCGACGGTCCTGGGCGATACCCATGCCGGAATGCTGCTCGCCAACGAAGAAACCTTCGGCCCGGTCGCCCCGCTGATGCGCTTCAGTGACGAAGCCGAAGCCCTGGCCCTGGCCAACGCGACGCCTTACGGACTGGGTGCTTATTACTTCACCCAGGACCTGCGCCGTTCATGGCGCTTTGGCGAGGCGCTGGAGTTCGGCATGGTCGGGCTCAACACCGGAATCATCTCCATGGAAGTCGCGCCCTTCGGCGGGATCAAACAGTCAGGCCTGGGCCGCGAAGGTTCGAGCTACGGACTGGACGAATATCTGGAAGTGAAGGCGTTTCATGTGGGTGGGCTGTAGGTCTGGTTCCGATCAGTGGGGCATGGCTGTCACTTGCGGGAGGGGCCTTGGCCGCGACGTTTGCTGAAGGCAACACATTTTCAGCGCCGCGTGAAAGTTGCCAGCAAGCTGCCTCCCACAAGGTGAGTTGATCGGCATCAGGTTGTAGGCCGTTTTACCGCTCGATGCAGGACGGCGATTGTTTTCTCCTGCCGGGCAGAACACCGGTTGCAGTGCTTCAGAGCGGTGGGCGATAGTTCGGCTCCATGGATTCAGGAGCCATCACACCCATGTTGAAAACTCTGGCCGTTGCCAATTACCGCTCGATCAATAGCCTGATTGTGCCTTTGGAGCGGCTCAATCTGGTTACGGGCGATAACGGGAGCGGCAAGTCCAATCTCTACAAGGCTTTGCGGCTGCTGGCGGAGACGGCTCAGGGCGGTGTGGTTGAAGCCCTGGCCCATGAGGGCGGACTCGATTCGACCTGGTGGGCCGGTCCTGAAGTCATAAGCTCGCGCATGAAAAGAGGTGAGGTGCCGCTGGAGGCGTCCGTGCGACGGGAGTCGAAACGCCTGCGCCTGGGGTTTGCCACCGAGGACTTCGGTTTTGCCATTTCCCTGGGGCTGCCTGAACCACTTCCATACCCGACCGCGTTCATGCTGGACCCGGAGATCAAGCGGGAATGCATCTGGGCCGGGCCTCTATACCGACCGGCTTCATTGCTGGTGGATCGCAAGGGGCCGATGATCCGGGCGCGTCAGGGCCGTGACTGGGAAATCCTGCAACAACATGGACAACCCTTCGACAGCCTGTTTGCGCAACTGGGCAGCCCGAGAAACTTTGCCGAAATCGCCGAAATGCGGGCGCTTATAACGGGCTGGCGCTTCTATGACCATTTCCGTATCGACCGGGACGCTCCGGTTCGCCAGCCGCAACTGGGCACCCGCACGCCGGTGCTGAACCATGATGGACGAAACCTGGCAGCGGCTTTGCAGACCATCATTGAAGTGGGCGAAGTGGAGGATCTGCAGCAGGCGCTTGAGGATGCATTTCCCGGCACCCGGCTGGAAATCGATGCAACGCCTGGAGGGTTGTTCAGCCTGCTCTTTCATCAGCACGGGCTGCTTCGCCCCCTGACGGCGGCCGAGCTTTCGGACGGGACACTGCGTTATCTGCTGCTCATGGCCGCACTGCTGACGCCTCGACCACCGTCGATGATGGTCTTGAACGAGCCGGAAACCAGTCTGCATGTCGATCTGCTGCCAGCACTGGCGCGGCTGATCATCCGTGCTTCGCAGCGCTGTCAGGTCTGGGTGGTGTCTCACTCGAGCATCCTGATCAGGGAGCTGAGCCGCCATGAAGACTGCCAGAAGATCGTCCTGCAAAAGACTTTGGGTCAGACAGAAGTACAAGGCCAGGGGCCGCTGGATGCGCCCGCCTGGCATTGGCATGATTGAAACAGGCAGGAGCGCGCTTGCCCTGGGCGGCACGCTCCTGCATGACGTGCGTATGAGTGCCGATCAGTTACTGATCGACAGAATGCTCGCCTGATACGCACCCACGAAGATGTCGAAATCCACGACTTCTTCGGTTTCTTCCAGTTCAGCCTGTTCCGCAATTGAGGTCTTTGCCAGTTCTTCGAACTGTGCCTGATCTTCTGCGCTCAGCGGGTGATTGCGGAAGTATTCGGCATGCTTCTGACTCTGACGGAACGAGAAGGCGGTGAAGCCTTCTTCATTCTCCCGCATGCTGGCCAGCACTTGTGCCGAAGGCGTCAGTGACGGGTCATCGATCTTCGCCTGCTGGGCTGCAATCGACCGGATGTGCTCGTCGCTGTTCTGGGCCTTGTCCAGCAACCGGGCCAATGGCGTGATTCTCTCCAGAAGCTCGGTTGCCCAGGTTTTCAGCTCGATACTCGAATGATCGCGCTGCAATGTCAGGCCCGGACGACGACCTTCCTTGACCACGGACAGGAAGTTGGAGCCCGCGTTGGAGCATTCGTGGCTTGCCAGTTGCGGGCTTTCTTCAAGGGCACAGAACAGGATGAAGGCATCGATGAAGCGGGCCTGTTCCAGATTGATACCGGTTGGCAGGAACGGGTTGATGTCCAGGCAGCGGACCTCGACGTACTGCACTCCACGGGCCATCAGCGCCTGGATCGGACGTTCGCCCGAATAGGTCACGCGCTTGGGGCGAATGTTGGAGTAATACTCGTTTTCGATCTGCAACACGTTGGTGTTGAGCTGTATCCACTCGCCATTGCTGTCGTGGGTGCCGGTTTCCACATACGGCGCGTAAGGCGTTGCCACCGCTCTGCGCAGGCTGTCGGTGTAACTCACCAGATCGTTGTAGCACGGCGTCAGGTCGGCCTGCGCCTTGCTCTGATAACCCAGATCGCTCATGCGCAGGCTGGTGGCGTAGGGCAGATACAGCGTATCGGCGTCGAAATGCTCCAGCTGATGGGCGCGGCCACGCAGGAAACCGGCGTCCAGTGCCGGCGAAGCGCCGAACAGGTACATCAGCAGCCAGCTATAGCGTCGGAAGTTACGGATCAGTGCGATGTAGGAATGCGACTGGTAATCCCGGGAGTCGCCGTCGAAGTCTTCGGTCTGCTTGAGCAGTGACCAGACGTCCTCCGGCAGCGAGAAGTTGTAATGAATCCCTGCAATGCACTGCATGGTCTTGCCATAACGCAGCGCCAGACCCTTGCGGTACACGTACTTGAGCTTGCCGATGTTCGAGGTGCCGTAATAGGCAATCGGAATATCTTCTTCGGCCGGCAACGGGCACGGCATCGAAGGGCTCCAGAGAAACTCATCGTTCAGCTTGCTGTAGGCGAAGCGATGAATCCTGTCCAGGCTGTCGAGGGTCTGTGCGGGATCTGTCAGGGCCGGAGTGATGAACTCCAGCAGCGATTCGGAATAATCGGTGGTGATCAGTCCATTGGTCAGTGCTGCACCCAGAGATTGCGGGTGGGGCGTCTGTGCCAGACGTGCCTGGTCGGTAACGCGCAGGCATTCTCGCTCGATACCGTGCAGGCACTGCTCCAGCAGAGAGAGGTTGTTACGCTCGCCAAGAAGAGCCAGGCGGCGGTTGAGAAATTCGCTCAAGGTGGATTCCTTCACGCATCGGTCGCCCCAATATGGGGGTGGACAGAACGGTCTACAAGGGTGAAGAAAGGAACTGGCGTTGTCGCCTGGTCGGGTCTTTAACGCCTGCTCACGATCACGGCTCTTTGTCGTATGACCAAAAAATGGGTTCGACACCACGCTAATGGTGCCGAAATTACCCCAAATCGGTTCTATAGAGCTAGCAAGTGATTGCTTCCATCACACTTTCGTAAAAGTTTAGATGACAGCGAAGGTGCCTTGCGCCTTGGCGACCAGTTTATCGTCCTGGACCACTTCGGCTTCGACGACCAGTGTGCGGCGTCCGGCGTGAAGTACCTTGGCGATGCATGAAACCTCGCCTTCGGACACGCCGCGTACATAGTTGATCTTGCATTCGATGGTGACGCTGCGCTGGTCGAAACCATGGGAGCTGGAACAGGCCAGCCCCATGGCGATATCCACCAGACTGAAGATCGCCCCGCCGTGCATCGCGTTGCCCCGGTTGCGCAGATGCGCCTCCAGGGGTAACGCGACTTCGGCGACGCCTTTACCAAGACGCCGCAGCTGGCAGCCGAGCATCTTGAAGTAGGCGCTGTGGGTCAGGTCTTGCGGAATATCCATCAACGCTTCTTCAACTGTTTGGCATTGGCGAACAGCGAAGCCATGGCGTTATTGGCCGGAGCTGCGGCGGTGGTTTCCTTGCGAGGCGCACTGCCTTGCTGGCGCGGGGCGGAACCCGGACGCGGACCACGGGCACCGTCGATCTTCTCGCCCGGGGTGTCGCTCATGCGCATCGACAGACCGACGCGCTTGCGCGGGATGTCGACTTCCATGACCTTGACCTTCACCACGTCGCCGGCCTTGACCGCTTCACGCGGGTCCTTGATGAACTTCTCGGACAGCGCCGAGATATGCACCAGACCGTCCTGATGCACGCCGATATCGACGAAGGCACCGAAGTTGGTGACGTTGGTGACCACACCTTCGAGGATCATGCCCAGTTGCAGGTCCTTGAGGTCTTCGACGCCATCCTGGAACTCGGCGGTCTTGAACTCCGGACGCGGGTCGCGACCCGGTTTTTCCAGCTCTTGCAGGATGTCGGTGACGGTGGGCAGACCGAAGGTTTCGTCGGTGAACTTCTTCGGGTCCAGACGCTTGAGGAAGCTGGCGTCGCCGATCAGGGAGCGAATGTCGCGGTCGGTTTCAGCCGCGATGCGTTGTACCAGCGGGTAGGCTTCCGGGTGAACGGCAGACGAGTCCAGCGGGTTTTCGCCATTCATGACGCGCAGGAAGCCGGCAGCCTGCTCAAAGGTCTTTTCACCCAGACGGCTGACTTTTTTCAGCGCGGCGCGGGTCTTGAAGGCACCGTTGGCATCGCGGTGGGCAACGATGTTCTGCGCCAACGTGGTATTGAGGCCGGAAATACGCGCCAGCAGGGCCACCGAAGCCGTGTTCACGTCGACGCCGACGGCGTTCACGCAGTCTTCGACCACCGCATCCAGGCCGCGGGCCAGCTTCAGTTGCGAGACGTCGTGCTGGTACTGGCCGACACCGATGGATTTCGGATCGATCTTCACCAGTTCGGCCAGCGGGTCCTGCAGGCGACGGGCAATGGAGACGGCACCACGGATCGACACGTCCAGGTCCGGGAATTCCTTGGCGGCCAGCTCGGAAGCCGAGTACACCGAAGCGCCCGCCTCGGACACCATGACCTTGGTCATTTTCAGGCCTGGATATTTCTTGATCAGTTCGGCGGCCAGCTTGTCGGTTTCGCGGCTGGCGGTGCCGTTGCCGATGGCGATCAGGTCCACCGAATGCTTGGCGCAGAGTGCAGCCAGTACGGCGATGGTCTGATCCCACTGGTTTTTAGGGACGTGCGGGTAGACGGTGGCGTGGTCGAGCAGCTTGCCGGTGGCATCGACCACCGCGACCTTGCAGCCTGTGCGCAGGCCGGGGTCCAGGCCCAGAGTGGCACGCGGACCGGCCGGAGCGGCCAGCAGCAGGTCGTGCAGGTTGTGGGCGAATACGTTGATCGCTTCGGTTTCCGCCTTGTCGCGCAGTTCGCCCAGCAGATCGGTTTCCAGATGGCTGTAGAGCTTGACCTTCCAGGTCCAGCGCACGACTTCGGCCAGCCACTTGTCGGCCGGACGGTTCTGGTTCGGCAGGCCGAAGCGCTCGCCGATCATCAGTTCGCACGGGTGCAGGGTGCCCGGCAGTTCTTCGCCGACTTTCAGTGCCGAGCTGAGGAAGCCTTCGTTACGGCCACGGAAAATCGCCAGGGCGCGGTGCGACGGCATGCTCTTGAGCGGTTCGTCGTGCTCGAAATAGTCGCGGAACTTGGCGCCTTCTTCTTCCTTGCCCGGTACTACGCGGGCGCTGATCACGGCTTCCTGCATCAGGAAGCTGCGCAGTTTGTCCAGCAGGGTGGCGTCTTCGGCGAAGCGCTCCATGAGGATGTACTTGGCGCCTTCCAGCGCAGCCTTTACGTCGGCCACGCCTTTTTCGGCATCGACGAAGCGTGCGGCTTCGGTTTCCGGGGTCAGGGACGGATCGTTGAACAGACCGTCCGCCAGTTCGCCCAGGCCCGCTTCAAGTGCGATCTGGCCTTTGGTGCGGCGCTTCTGCTTATAAGGCAGGTACAAGTCTTCGAGGCGGGTCTTGGTGTCGGCAAGGTTGATGTCACGGGCCAGTTCCGGGGTCAGCTTGCCTTGCTCTTCGATGCTGGCAAGGATGCTGACGCGGCGCTCGTCGAGCTCGCGCAGGTAGCGCAGGCGCTCTTCCAGATGGCGCAGTTGCGTGTCATCGAGGCTGCCGGTCACTTCCTTGCGATAGCGGGCAATGAAGGGAACGGTCGAACCTTCATCCAATAGTTCCACGGCCGCTGCGACCTGTTGAGGGCGCACGCCCAGTTCTTCGGCGATGCGGCTGTTGATGCTGTCCATAAGACCACCTGGAGTTGTGAGCAAAAAACTGGATTCTGTACAAAAAACTGTCTTGCCTGCCCGTCGCTCGCCAGCCTTGTCACAATGCCGGCGAACCGCCATAGTCAGGCACTGCCCGACTTTGAGGGCCGCGCAGTATACCCGGCCAGGTCCAATTATGGGATTGGCCGGATAATGCGAGCAGTTTGGATGCTGTAGAAGCACTCATTTATGTAGGCTCCAGTAAAATCTGCTAACAATGCACACGGTGCGCATCACCGCAGCTACGCCATAATGCGCCCCGAGATCAAAGGAGCATCCGATGAGCAGCACTGCACCAAATGCTGAAGGCGAAAAAATCCTGATCGTCGATGACGATCCGGGGTTGAGCAGCCTGTTAGAGCGTTTTTTCACCAGCAAGGGCTATCGTGCCCGCGCGGTGGCAAACGTCGAACAAATGGACCGTTTACTGTCCCGTGAGGTTTTCAACCTCGTGGTTCTGGACTTGATGTTGCCCGGAGAAGACGGCCTGTCTGCTTGCCGTCGTTTGCGTGCAGCCAACAATCAGGTGCCGATCATCATGCTCACTGCCAAGGGCGATGAGCAGAGCCGTATCAAGGGGCTGGAGCTGGGTGCAGACGATTATCTGGCCAAGCCTTTCAACCCGGACGAGCTGATGGCCCGCGTCAAGGCGGTCCTGCGTCGTCAGGCCGCGCCGGTGCCCGGTGCGCCTGGCAGCGAAGACGAGTCGGTCAGCTTCGGTGACTACGTATTGTCCCTGGCGACCCGCGAACTCAAGCGCGGCGATGAAGTGCACATGCTCACCACCGGTGAGTTTGCGGTACTCAAGGCGCTGGTCATGCATGCTCGCGAGCCGCTGACCCGCGACAAGCTGATGAATCTGGCCCGTGGCCGCGAGTGGGATGCTCTGGAGCGCTCCATCGACGTGCAGATTTCCCGTCTGCGCCGCCTTATCGAGCCCGATCCGTCCAAGCCGCGCTATATCCAGACAGTCTGGGGCGTGGGTTATGTGTTCGTTCCGGATGGAACCGGAAACCGCTGACAGGTCGCTTGCCAGCGCAGAGCACCGAAGTCCTTGCCACATGCGTCGATAGCCTGAACGGGTTATCGACGTTTTGGTTTTCACGTTCGTACCATGGACTGGGCCACGATCGGCAAATTTGCGAGCCTGGCTCGCCCTGCAAAGTGTATAGCTGCAGTTATGAAGACTCCGCTCTGGTTTCCGCAAAGCTTTTTCTCCCGCACCCTCTGGCTGGTGCTCATTGTCGTGCTGTTTTCCAAGGCGCTGACGCTCGTCTATCTGTTGATGAACGAAGACGTACTGGTCGACAGGCAGTACAGCCATGGTGTCGCCCTGACTCTGCGTGCCTACTGGGCTGCGAACGAGAACGATCGTGAAGCGATTGCCGAAGCTGCCGGCCTGATTCGTGTGGTGGGCGGCGGCGTGCCGGAGGGCGAGCAGCACTGGCCTTACAGCGAAATCTATCAGCGCCAGATGCAGGCCGAACTGGGTGCCGATACCGAAGTGCGGCTGCGCGTCCATGCGCCTCCGGCCCTCTGGGTTCGTGCACCGAGCCTGGGGGATGGCTGGCTGAAAGTGCCGCTGTATCCGCATCCGCTTCGCGGCCAGAAGATCTGGAACGTGCTGGGCTGGTTCCTGGCCATCGGTCTGTTATCCACCGCATCGGCGTGGATTTTCGTGCGTCAGCTCAACCAGCCCCTCAAGCGTCTGGTGTTTGCCGCTCGCCAGTTGGGGCAGGGGCGCAGTGTGAGGTTGCCGGTCAGCGATACGCCCAGTGAAATGACCGAGGTTTACCGCGCTTTCAACCAGATGGCCGAGGACGTCGAGCAGGCCGGGCAGGAGCGGGAATTGATGCTGGCAGGTGTTTCCCATGACCTGCGCACCCCCCTGACCCGTTTGCGTCTGTCGCTGGAACTGATGAGCGACGAGAACGAGTTCACCGAAGGCATGGTCCGGGATATCGAGGATATGGACGCCATTCTCGACCAGTTCCTGGCTTTTATTCGCGACGGTCGCGACGAGGAAATCGAAGAAGTCGACCTCAGTGATCTGGTGCGTGAAGTGGTCGCGCCGTTCAATCACCCGGATGAGCATATCCGCCTGTGTCTTGAGCCGATTCCGCCTTTCCCGCTGCGCCGGGTTTCCATGAAGCGCCTGCTGACCAACCTGATCGGCAATGCCATGCACCACGCCGGCAACGGCATCGAGGTCGCGGCCTATGTGTCCGGCGATACCAACGCGCCTTATGTCGTGCTGAGCGTGCTGGACCGTGGGGCCGGTATCGATCCTTCCGAGCTGGACATCATCTTCAACCCGTTCATCCGGGGCGACCGTGCCCGCAGCGGCAAAGGCACCGGCCTGGGGCTGGCCATCGTCAAGCGGATCGCCGCCATGCATGGCGGCAATGTCGAGTTGAGAAACCGTTCAGGTGGCGGGCTGGAAGCCAGGGTGCGCTTGCCGCTGGGCTTGATGCTGCCAAGGGATGCAGTCTGATCTGCGCAGGAGCGAATTCATTCGCGAATGAATTCACTCCTGCCTGTAAGGGCTTTCAGGCAAAGTCGTGCTGACGCCAGGCCTCATAAACGGCGACGGCCACGGTGTTGGACAGGTTCAGGCTGCGGCAGCCTTCGCGCATGGGGAGGCGCAGTCTCTGTTCGCTGGTCAGCGAGTCGAGAATATCGGCTGGCAGGCCACGACTTTCGGGGCCGAACAGGAAGGCATCGCCCTTCTCGAAGCTGACGTCGTGGAACGGGCGCGAGCCTTTGGTCGTAAAGGCGAACAGCCGCGGGTTACCGATCTTTTCCAGACACGTGGGCAGGTCGGCATGGGTTTGCAGCGTGGCATACTCGTGATAATCGAGGCCGGCCCTGCGCAGGCGCTTGTCGTCCAGCTCAAAGCCCAGGGGCTCGATCAAATGCAGGGTGCAGCCACTGTTGGCGCATAGCCTGATCACATTGCCGGTATTCGGCGGAATTTCTGGTTGAAAAAGGATGACGTGAAACATGCACGGCTCCGAACGAAGGGACGGGATGCATTCTACCCCCGAAGAGGACCCCAGGCCGAAGCTATGGCCAAGAGTTCTTGGTTCGATGGCGATTGTCGGCTTTACCATCGGGATGATCATTGGCCGTCTGCAGCAACCTGCACCTCTGGAACTGGAGCAGATCGAGGAATTGCCTACGGGGCTGGCGCTCTGGTTCAACGAGCAGCCGCAGATTCAGGGCGATCATGTCGACGGAACAGTCGTCCTGCGTTTCGAGTCGTGGGGGCGGCCATGGAATGGTCAGTTGCGCATCGACAACAAGGTTGCGCGCTGGAAGCTTGAGCGAAACGGGAAGGATCTGGTGCTGACCCTGCTGGCGGCCCGTCCTCTGCATGGCGACTGGAGCGCTGCAGAAGTGGACGGGCGCTGGAGACTGGAGGTCAGTCTCCGGGAGCAATAAAAGAGGGGAATCCCCGGCCTGCCTGTACCAAGGTCCCCAAAACTGGTGATGTATAACCTAATGCAGGGCGCGTGCCAGTTTTGAGGATTTTTGTGTCTTGCCCTTGTTTCCTGTCTCAAACCCTTGTGTGAAAGGGCTTTTGAGGAAGAGTAGAACGCTTTTCGATTCAGGCGAAGTGACTTTCTCGGCAATGCTCCGGCTTCAATAAAGCACCAGAATGGTGCGCTTCATGAAGGTTGTGCGCTAATTGCGGCGTTCGTCAGTGATTCTGACCGTGCCACGGCACCAGTTTGCGTTGCAGCGCCCGCAAGCCCAGCTCCATGGCGAAGGCGATCACGGCAATTACCAGAATCCCCAGGATCACAATATCCGTGACCAGGAACTGCGCGGCTGACTGAACCATGAAGCCCAAGCCACTGGTGGCCGCGATCAGCTCGGCTGCCACCAGGGTCGACCAGCCGACCCCCAGCCCGATCCTTATGCCCGTGAGAATGTCCGGCAAGGCGCTGGGCAGGATTACATGGCGGATCAGTTGCCTGCGGGTAGCGCCCAGCGATTGCGCGGCTCGCAGTCTGGCTGGGTCCACGGTGCGTACACCGGTTGCCGTGGCAATGGCGATGGGCGCGAAAATGGCCAGATAGATCAGCAAAACCTTGGAAAACTCACCGATTCCGCACCAGATGACAATCAGCGGCAGATAAGCCAGCGGTGGAATGGGCCGGTAGAACTCGATCAGCGGGTCGAAGATGCCGCGGGCGATACGGTTGTGGCCAATGGCGATACCTACCGGAATGGCGCTGAGAATCGCCGCTCCCAAGGCCAGGCCGATACGTTGCAGGCTGGCACCCAGATGCTGCCAGAGATTCGAGTCCATATAGCCTGTGGTCAGCAGCAGCCAGCCTTTCTGCAGAACGTCGGAAGGCGGCGGCAGGAACAGCGGCTCGATCCACTGGGCAGCGGTCACTGCCCACCACAGGCCCAGCAGGACCGATAGCGTCAGGATGCTGATGGCGCGGGTGCTCAGCTTCAATTGCAGCGCAGCACGGGTTGTTTTTCCTGTGCCTGTCTTGGCCGGGCTCTCCAGTTCGTAGCTGCTCATGCGCGCTGCTCCCGTGCGAGGTTGCGTTGGGAAAAGACACTGGCCAGGACATGTTCGCGGGTTTCGATAAAGCGCGGGTCTGATTTGATTGCCCGTGCCGACTCTCCGGCACTGTAGCGTTGCCCGAAGTCCAGTTGCAGGCGTTCGGCAATATGACCGGGATCGGGAGCCAGCAGGATCAGGTCGGTGGCCAGGAATACCGCCTCTTCGATATCGTGGGTAATCAGGAACACCGGTTTGGCGGTGCGTCTCCAGACTTGCAGCAACAGCTCCTGCATCTGCTCGCGGGTGAAGGCGTCCAACGCACCGAAAGGCTCGTCCATCAATAACACCCGTGGATCGGCTGCCAGTGCGCGGGCCAGGCCGACGCGCTGTTTCTGTCCGCCCGACAATTGCCAGATGCGGCGCTGCTCGAAGCCGGCCAGATCCACCAGTGCCAGCATCTCCCGGGCTTTCGCTTCGCGCTCCGGGCGCGGGACCCCGGCCAGTTCCAGGCCAAAGGCCACATTGGCCAGCACGTCCTGCCAGGGCAACAGCGCATCGTCCTGAAACACCACGCCGCGATCTGCGCCCGGACCTTCTACAGCAATGCCGTCGAGGGTGATGCGGCCGGCGCTGGGCCGGACGAAGCCTGCAATCAGATTGAGCAATGAGGTTTTGCCACTGCCGGACGGGCCAAGGGCGACCAGCAGTTGCTGCGGCCCCAGGCTCAGGTTGATGTCCGCCAGTACGGGCTTTGCCGCACCGGGGTACTGTGCGCTTATGCGCTCCAGCTGCAATAGAGCCATGGGGTTTGCCTCATTCTCTGTCTGATGGGTTATTGAGGAATGAAACTGGCACTGGTGTAGGCCGAGTAATCCGGCAGCACCGCATCGACCTTGCCCTGTTCTTTCAGAAAGGCAGCGGTCTTGGTGATGGCTTCGATGGTCGGTGCGCCCAGCAATGTTTTCTGGTCGGCCGCCAAGGGGTAAACGTTGCCTTGCAGCAGCGCCGGAATGTCAGTGGTCTTGGCGCCGGACAGCTTGCTCAGCTTGTCGATATTGCTGCTATTGGCGATCCAGGCAGCGGGGTCCTGGCGGTAGCTGGCGTAGGCATCCAGGGTCACCTTGGCGAAGGCGCTGACCAGTTGCGGGTTCTTGGCCGCGAAGTCTTTGCGCACGATCCAGGCATCGAAGGTCGGTGCGCCGACCTTGGCCAGTTCGCCGGAGGTGATCAGCACCTTGCCGGTTTCCTTGGCAACGCCCAGTGCCGGGTCCCAGACGTAGGTGGCATCGATATCGCCGCGCTTCCAGGCTGCAGCAATGGCGGGCGGTGCCAGATTCACGATGGTGACCTTGGCCGGATCGATGTTCCAGTGCTTGAGCGCGGCCAGCAGGCTGTAATGGCCTGTGGAAACGAAGGGCACGGCGACTTTCTTGCCGACCAGATCCTGTGGCTTCTCAATGCCCGAGCCATTGCGGGCCACCAGCGCTTCCGCGGCCCCGATCTGGGTCGCGATCAGAAAGGTTTCCACTGGCAGCTTGCGAGTGGCTGCGGCAGTCAGCGGGCTGGAACCGAGATAACCGATCTGCACATCGCCGGACGCGATGGCGGTGATGACGTCTGCGCCGTTCTCGAACTTGCGCCATTCGATTTTCGAGTGGGTGGCGTTCTCATAGGCGTTGTCGGCCTGGGCAACCTTGGCGGGATCGACGGTGGTCTGGTAAGCGACAGTGAAGTCGGCGGCCTGGGTCAGGAAAGATGCGCCTGTCAGCGACAAGGCCGCCAGAAGGCGCAGGGAGAAGTGCAGTTTCATGGTGATGCTCCGTATCAGGCGGGCCGGGGACTGGCTGGCTACGGAGCGTAAATGATCTAAGAATTCAGAAATAAATAACTTTTTTGAATTAGCTTATGAGCTGAAAACGAGACTTTTCCTGACTGTAGTAGGAGCGCGCTTGCCCGCGATCGAGTGCGAAGCGCTCGCAAAATCTACGACTGCTGCGCAGCCGATCGTCGGAGTGCCGCCCAGGGCAAGCGCGCTCCTACACCGGCGCATTACGACTTCAAGGCTTCCAGACCTGCACATCCTTGGCATCCACGGCCTTGGGCAATAACCCCGCTGCCAGGAACGCATCGGCAATGCTCTGTTGCTCGTCGAGCTGGCTGGCTTGAACGGCTTGCACCGCATAGCTGCGACGCTCATTGGCTGCCTCTACGGTGGCGACGTCCAGGTTGCCCCACAGCGGGCTCAGGATTCTTGCCGCTTCGTTCGGATGAGCCTTGACCCATTCGCCGGTCTTTTTGAGCTCGGCGAATACCACCTTGAGCACTTCCGGGTGACTGTTGGCGTAAGGCGTGGTGGTCAGGTAATAGCGTTTGTAGCTGGCCAGACCGCTGCCATCGGCCAGGGTACGAGTAGGCAACTGGCGCTGGACGCTGCTGAGGAAGGGTTCCCAGGTCACCCAGGCATCCACCTTGCCGTTCTCGAACGCGGCGCGGCCATCGGCGGGTGTGAGGTAGGCGGGTTCGATGTCGGTGAACTTCAAACCGGCCTTGTTCAGGGCGGCAATCAACAAGTAATGGCTGCCAGCGGCCTTGGTGACTGCGATTTTCCTGCCCTTGAGGTCGGCGAGGGTTTTGAACGCCGAATCGCTGCGCACGACAATCGCCTGGGCAGAGGGAGAGGAGGCTTCCTGAGCGAAGTAGGTGAGCCGCGCACCTGCCGCCTGAGCAAAAACCGGAACCGTATCGGCGACATCGGCGCTCAGGTCGACATTGCCCACGTTGAGGGATTCGAGCAAAGGCAGGCCGCTGGGAAACTCATGCCACGACACCGAAATGCCTTTTTTGTTCAGCTCACGCTCCAGCGTACCCTGGCTTTTGAGCACCGAAATGAGCGTTGAGGACTTCTGAAAGCCGATTCGCAAAGTTTCTTTTGCGTCCGCTGGCATGGAAAGTGTCAAGGTGGTGGCAATTGTCACAATTGCTGCTAATAGATGATTAAGTGTTTGTTTTTTAATATTTTTTGTCGTCATTTTTTGGGCTTTCCGGTTGGGATTTCGTGACTGGAGAGTCGAGATCCGGTGGTCCGGTAGCTGAAAACTAAACGATCTGACGAATGGTCGAAAAATATTTTTTGGGAATTAGCTTATTTGATGGATACACTCCTTGGCGTCGCGGTTGACATGTGTTGTGACATATATCAAATCGGTCTAAAGGGGTTGTGAATAACTGCTTTTGGATTTATCGGATTTTCACTACCTTGCACCAGTGACACACGCGGTCTAGTCATTTGAGTCTCGAAGCGCGCAGTAACCATTGACCTCTGGTCGGGTCTGGCGTTTAACGCGAATACATGGGTCAGAGCCTTGCTCGGCACCATGGATTAAAAAAATTAGATTCACGAGGAGCGTAGCAATGAAGAAGTCCACCCTGGCCCTGGCCGTAACATTTGGTGTATTGGCCCAGCAGGCCGGCGCAGCAGGTTTCATTGAAGACAGCAAGGCGACCATCAGTTCCCGTACCATGTACTTCAACAACGACCTGCGTGAAGGCCGTAACGTTACCGACCAGCGTGAAACCGCTACCGGTCTGAAATTCGACTACATCTCGGGTTTCACCGAAGGCACTGTTGGCTTCGGTCTGGATGTTCAGGCTCTGGTGGGTGTCCATCTGGGCGGTGGTATCAAGAACAAGACCGCTACTACTCAAAACACCTTCTTCCCGATGGATACTGACGGTGATTCGGTCAGTTCCTGGAGCCGCGGTGGTGCCAACGCCAAGGTGCGTATCTCGAAAACCGAACTGAAAGTCGGTAACGCTTTGTCGCCAAACCTGCCAATCCTGGTTTCCAACGACGGTCGTTTGCTGCCTCAGGTCTTTGAAGGCGGCATGATTACTTCCAAAGATCTGGACAACTTCACCCTGACTGGCGGCCAACTGACCGGTTCTGCTGGTCGTGCTTCCAGCAACTTCACCGGCCTGTCCGTTAACGGCGCTACTCGCGACAGCAATGAATTCCGTTTCGCCGGTGGCGACTGGAAAGTCACCAAAGACCTGACTCTGCAGTACTACTTCGCTAACCTGGAAGATTTCTACAAGCAGAACTTCCTGGGTCTGGTACACGTTTATCAAATCGCTCCTGACCAGTCCTTCAAGACTGACTTGCGCTATTTCGACAGCAGTGCTGATGGCAACAACGGCAAGAACGTAGCGGGTTACAGTTTCAACAACAACAACGGCTATGCCAAAAATGCTGGCGAAGTCGACAACAAGACCTGGTCTGCCATGTTCACCTACACCTTGGGTGGTCATGCATTCCTGGCCGGATACCAGGAAGTCGGTGGCGACGGTGGTTTTGTCAACCTGAACCAGGGTAACGTTGTCGATGGCCGTGGCCGTCCAGAAGGTAACGGTGGCTCCAGCTTCTACCTGTTCACTGACTCGATGATCAACCAGTTCAACCGTGCTGGTGAAAAAACCACTTTCGGTCAGTACTCGTATGATTTCGCCAAGGTCGGTGTTCCAGGTCTGAAGGCTGCGATTGCCTATCTGCGTGGTGATGACATC
This sequence comes from Pseudomonas capsici, assembly GCF_017165765.1. Taxonomy (GTDB): domain Bacteria; phylum Pseudomonadota; class Gammaproteobacteria; order Pseudomonadales; family Pseudomonadaceae; genus Aquipseudomonas; species Aquipseudomonas capsici. The sequence goes on along the minus strand of NZ_JAFGZD010000015.1, from coordinate 22,110 downwards.
AAAGGCGCTGCCTTTACCACTGGCGGCGTCGTCAACCGTAACTCTGTTGGTCATGAGTACTCCGAGTGGGAACGCGACATGCGTATCGACTACGTAGTCCAGAGCGGCCCGTTGAAAGGTTTCGGTACTACTCTGCGTCACGGTACCTACCGTGCGGATGAAGGTCTGAACCAGGCCAGCAACGCCGACCAGACTCGTCTGATCTTCAACTACACCTACGCTTTCAAATAAGCCCGGTCAGTTGAAAAGGAACCCCGCTTCGGCGGGGTTCTTTTTGCCCGGAATTTGATATTCCTTTCAGGCCTAACCAAATCGATATCCATTCTTTTTAATTTTTTAGCGGGCGGTGCACAGTAGATCTATACCTCAACGAATACCCGATCGAAAGGAGCAACACCATGACACTGCGACTTGGCGATATCGCCCCTGACTTTGAACAGGACTCCAGTGAGGGCCGTATCCGCTTCCATGAATGGCTGGGCAATAGCTGGGGTGTGTTGTTTTCCCACCCGGCGGATTTCACGCCAGTCTGCACCACCGAGTTGGGGTTCACTGCCAAATTGAAAGACGAGTTCGCCAAGCGCGGCGTCAAGGCGATTGCGCTGTCGGTGGACCCGGTCGATTCCCATGTCAAATGGATCGACGACATCAACACCACCCAAAACACCCGGGTCAATTTCCCGATCCTGGCCGATGCCGATCGCAAGGTGTCCGACCTGTACGACCTGATCCACCCCAATGCCAGCGATACCCTGACCGTGCGCTCTCTGTTCGTGATCGATCCGAACAAGAAAGTACGCCTGACCATCACTTACCCAGCCAGCACCGGGCGCAACTTCAACGAGATCCTGCGGGTCATCGACTCTCTGCAATTGACCGACAACTACAAGGTCGCCACGCCAGCCAACTGGGTGGATGGCGATGATGTGGTGATCGTGCCGTCGATCAAGGACGAAGCCGAGATCAAGGAGCGTTTCCCGAAAGGCTACAAGGCCGTCACGCCTTACCTGCGTCTGACGCCACAGCCGAACCGTTGATTTACAGCTTCATCGAGTGGGGTTATTCGGGCCGATTTATCGGCCCTTTTTTATGGGCGGGAAAGTCATAAATTCTTATATTCATTTAAGGAATAACCAAATGAATAAATAAGATTTATGGATATAAAAAACTGCTGTTAATGTCACTCCATCGCGGCGGTTTTCGCCTCATGACTACTCAATACCCAGCAAAGGAGCGCCCCATGCGCACTCTCATCTTGCGTCGAGGCCTGGCCGCTCTGTTTAGCGCAGCAGTCGCTCTGGGAGCCATTACCCAGGCTCAGGCTGAAGACCTTCGGATCGGTTATCAGAAGTACGGCACCCTGGTGGTGCTGAAAGCCAAAGGCTCCCTCGAGAAGCGTCTGGCCGAGCAAGGTGTGAAAGTGCAGTGGACCGAATTCCCGGGCGGCCCTCAACTGCTGGAAGGCCTGAATGTCGGCTCCATCGATTTTGGCGTGACGGGCGAGACGCCTCCGGTCTTCGCTCAGGCTGCCGGTGCCGATCTGCTTTACGTGGCCTATGAGCCGCCAGCGCCTACCAGTGAAGCGATTCTGGTACCCAAGGATTCACCGATCACGTCGGTCAAGGAACTCAAGGGCAAGAAGGTCGCCCTCAACAAGGGTTCCAACGTTCACTACCTGCTGGTGCGCGCGCTGGAAGATGCCGGGTTGAAATACACCGATATCCAGACCGTGTTCCTGCCACCGGCCGATGCGCGTGCCGCTTTCGAGCGTGGCAGTGTCGATGCCTGGGTCATCTGGGACCCTTATCAGGCTGCCGCCGAGCAGCAATTGCAGGCGCGGACCCTGAGGGACGGCTCCGGCATCGCGGATAACCATCAGTTCTATCTGGCGACCAAGCCTTACGCCCAGAAGAATCCGAAAGTGATCGAGGCCCTTGTCGAAGAGATTCGTGCCGTGGGCGAGTGGTCCAAGGCTCACCCCGAGGAAGTGACCAAACAGGTTGCACCGCTGCTGGGCCTGCCTGCCGACATTACCCTGACGTCGCTGAAACGTCAGGGCTACGGCGCACTGTTCATCACACCTCAGGTCGTCGATGCCCAGCAGAAAATCGCTGACACCTTCTATCAGCTCAAGCTGATTCCCAAGCCACTGCGCATTGCCGACGTGATCTGGACACCTCCCGCTGCTGTAGCGAAAGCACAGTGATTGGCAGGCCTTTCGAGGAGACAACTCCATGAGCCTTAGTGCTTCGCAACGAACCATCCACAGACTGGCGCCCTGGGCACTTCCAGTCTTGCTGTTGGCGGTCTGGCAACTGTCGGTCAGCGCCGGCTGGCTGTCGACACGCATCCTGCCGGCACCCAGCGCTGTCATCGAAGCTGGTTACAGTCTGGTGGCCAGCGGTGAAATCTGGACCCACCTGGCAATCAGCGGCTGGCGTGCCGGTATCGGTTTCGCCATTGGTGGCGGTATCGGACTGATACTGGGTTTCATTACCGGCCTCACCAAATGGGGCGAGCGTCTGCTGGACAGTTCGGTGCAGATGATTCGTAACGTGCCGCACCTGGCGCTGATCCCGCTGGTCATCCTGTGGTTCGGCATCGATGAGACCGCGAAGATATTCCTGGTCGCGCTGGGCACTCTGTTCCCGATCTATCTGAACACGTATCACGGTATTCGCAACATCGACCCGGCGCTGGTGGAAATGTCCCGCAGCTATGGTCTGTCGGGCTTCAGCCTGTTCCGCCATGTGATCCTGCCGGGGGCCATGCCTTCGATTCTGGTGGGTGTGCGTTTTGCTCTGGGTTTCATGTGGCTGACCCTGATCGTGGCCGAAACCATCTCGGCCAGCTCCGGCATCGGCTATCTGGCCATGAATGCCCGTGAATTCCTGCAAACCGACGTCGTGGTGCTGGCCATCGTGCTGTATGCCGTGCTCGGCAAGCTGGCCGATCTGGCAGCGCGTGCCCTGGAGCGAGTGTGCCTGCGCTGGCACCCGGCCTATCAAGTCAGCAAAGGCGGTGCAGCATGACGAGTCTCAAACAACAACCTCCGCATCTGCTGCGGGGTATTCCGCTGGCGATTCAGGATCTGAAGAAAGCCTTCGGCTCCCGTGTCGTGCTCAAGGACATCGATCTGCACATTCCAGCCGGCCAGTTCGTGGCGGTTGTGGGGCGAAGCGGTTGCGGCAAGAGCACCCTGTTGCGCCTGCTGGCCGGTCTGGACAAGCCAACCGAGGGCCAGTTGCTGGCCGGTTCCGCTTCTCTGGCCGATGCTCGCGAAGACACTCGTCTGATGTTTCAGGAAGCGCGTCTGCTGCCCTGGAAGAAGATCATCGACAACGTGGGCCTTGGCCTGAGCGGTGACTGGCGTGCGCAAGCGCTTGAAGCGCTGGAAGCCGTCGGTCTGGCCGAGCGTGCCGATGAGTGGCCGGCGGCGTTGTCCGGTGGCCAGAAGCAGCGCGTTGCCCTGGCGCGGGCGTTGATCCACAAACCGCGTCTGCTGTTGCTCGATGAGCCGCTGGGCGCGCTGGATGCCCTGACCCGTATCGAAATGCAGCAACTGATCGAAAGCCTGTGGCGCAAGCATGGCTTCACGGTCCTGCTGGTGACTCACGATGTCAGCGAGGCCGTGGCCATTGCCGATCGGGTGATCCTGATCGAGGAAGGCAGTATCGGGCTCGACCTTGTGGTCGACCTGCCGCGCCCTCGTGCGCGTGGCTCGCATCGTCTGGCTGCGCTGGAAACCGAAGTGCTTAACCGCGTGCTGTCCCTGCCCGGATCGCCGCCTGAACCCGAACCCTCTTCACCGTTGCCCACGCAATTGCGCTGGGCCAATTAACCCCGATCCCACAAAAGGAAGGCATACCATGACTATCAAAGCGATTAACGTGCGCAACCAGTTCAAAGGCACCATCAAGGAAATCGTCCAGGGTGACGTGCTGTCCGAAATCGACGTGCAGACCGCTTCCGGTATCGTGACGTCGGTCATCACCACCCGCTCGGTCAAGGAGCTGGAACTGGCCGTGGGCAGCGAAGTGATTGCCTTCGTGAAGTCCACCGAGGTGTCGATCGCCAAGCTGTGATCTTCAGCGACACCCGACCCCGGACGGTGCAGGCCCTCCGGGGTTTTTTACATCCGTGTCACAGAGGCTGCGGGCGTTTTGGCAGGGAAGGCGGCAGGTACAGCCCCAGATAGGCGTCGAATACCCGCATGCCTTCTTCGGCCATGCGCGGAGTGATCTGGTCGTGCAGTTGCACCGAGCGAGCGTAGACCCGGTCGCCCAGTTCCATTGCCAGGGCGAAGACGTCCACATCGTCCGGCAGTGTCGGTACCGGGAAATGGCGGTTGAACACTTCAAGCATCAGGTGACCCAGCTCGATGTCATGCTGGCGGTCGGCCTGATTGATTTCGGTCAGGCCGTGCTGGGCAAGGATCAACTGGCGAGCGGCAGCATCGGCGTTGTAGATGTTCAGCATGCGCAGTTCCACCAGACGTGACAGGTCGCGCCAGTCCCTGAGCTGCTCATGATCGATAGGGCTCTGCAGCGATGTGCGGAAGGCTTCGTGGACATCTGCCGTCAGGGCTTCAAGCAGTGCCGGAACGCTGGCGAAGAAGTGATAGACCGACGAAGGCGGTATTTCCGCGCGCTCGGCCACGCTGTAGATCGACAGGCTGGCCACTCCTTCGGTTGCGAGCAGAGTACGTGCAGCATCGAGAATCGAATCGATTCGGGCCTGGCTGCGTGCTCGGGGTTTGCGAGGAGGGGGAGTGCGCGTCATGGGTTGATCTCAGGGGGGCGGCGGGGCAGCGGCATTGTACAGTGGGGCCTGTTTCAAGGTCTTCGCGAATAAATACGCGCCTACAGTGAAAACCCCTGTGGGAACTGACTTATTCGCGAGGAAAAACAAAAGCGCCGCACGACCCGAAGGCCTGCGGCGCTTTGTGCAGCGGTCCGGCTCAGACCGTATGCAGGTACCAGTTGTACTCGAGGTCGGAGATGGAGTGTTCGAACTCCTCCAGCTCGCTCTCTTTACAGGCCACAAAGATATCGATGTATTTCGGGTCGATGTATTTGGCCATGACTTCGCTGTCGTCCAGCTCGCGCAGTGCATCGCGCAGGTTGTTCGGCAGGCTTTGCTCGTGCTGCTCGTAGGAGTTGCCTTCCACTGGAGCGCCCGGTTCGATCTTGTTGGTCAGACCGTGGTGCACGCCTGCCAGTACCGAAGCCATCAACAGATACGGGTTGGCATCGGCACCGGCCACGCGGTGTTCGATACGCACGGCATCGGGCGAACCGGTTGGCACGCGCAGCGCAACGGTACGGTTGTCCAGGCCCCAGGTCGGAGAGTTGGGTACGTAGAACTGGGCACCGAACCGGCGGTACGAGTTGACGTTCGGGCAAAGGAACGCCATCTGTGCCGGCAGGGTCTCGAGCACACCGCCGATCGCATGACGTAATGCGGCGTTCTGCTCGGGATCCTCGCTGGTGAAGATGTTCTTGCCATCGCGATCCAGGATCGAGATGTGGACATGCAGACCATTACCCGCCTGACCCGGATAGGGCTTGGCCATGAAGGTCGTGTCCATTTCGTGGTCGTAGGCGATGTTCTTGATCAGGCGCTTGAGCAGAACCGCGTAATCGCAGGCCCTGATCGGATCGGCCACGTGATGCAGGTTTACCTCGAACTGGGCCGGGGCGCTTTCCTTGACGATGGCGTCGGCCGGGATGCCTTGCTCTTTCGCACCTTCGAGAATGTCCTGGAGGCAGTCGACATATTCGTCGAGATCGTCGATCAGGTAGACCTGTGTCGAGTGCGGGCGCTTGCCCGAGATCGGCGAGCGTGGCGGTTGCGGGCGGCCATTCACGTTCTCCTGGTCGATCAGATAGAACTCCAGCTCGAACGCCGCGCAGATGGTCAGGCCCAGTTCGTCGAACTTGGTCACTACCTGGCGCAGCACTTCACGCGGGTCGGCGAAGAAGGGTTCACCTTCCAGTTCGTGCATGGTCATCAGCAGTTGTGCCGTAGGGCGCTTCTGCCATGGTTCGTTGCACAGGGTATCGGGGATTGGATAACAGATGCGGTCGGCATCGCCGATGTCCAGGCCCAGACCGGTGCTTTCCACCGTGGAGCCATTGATATCCAGAGCAAATAAAGAGGCAGGCAGGTTGATGCCCTTCTCGTAAACCTTGTGGAGGCTGGTGCGTTCTATGCGCTTGCCACGCACCACACCATTCATATCTGCAATCAGAAGGTCAACGTACAGAACCTCAGGATGTTCCTTAAGGAACGCGTTCGCTTCGTTGAGCTGAACGGCACGCGGGGGTACCGACATGATGCAACACCTTTGTTGTTAAAAATATCAATCATCGAGCATTACGGGTTTCAGTCAATCCGAAAGCCATGATGAAGTCAATAGAGCCTTTTGTTGCCCTAAAACTGCGCCTTATAGCCTTTTTTGCTGCCATTTGGGGCGCGTATTCCTTGTTTCGAGCAGAGCAGAGCCTGATCAGGGAAAGCTCGTATTCTATTTTTATCGGGGCGTTGTATAAAAAAATGAACAAGGCTAAGCTCGATTGCAGCCCACAGAGCAATAAAACCGGGGTTTCAATGCCTTGCCTTCCCTTGATCGACTCCACTCCCGGTACAGGACAGAGCGGTCATCATGCCCGCCATATCAATGTCTTCAACGGCCTGCCGTCGAATCCTGCAAGACACTGTGTGCGACCCGACAGCAGTGCCATGAGTTCCAGCCATACTGGACATCAGCTCTGCGCTACAGCAACTTTTCATATCGAACAGTATCACTATAGCGGCATGAACGGCGTTACAGATGCTGCTCATCCTGCAAACAGGCAGATGCCACCTTACCGCTTATTCGTGCCTGCCGAAACGAGTTGTACAACGTGACGCCGATGCGTCGGAAAAACGCCTGATCGCGATCAGGACACGACAACCCCTGAGGTATTTATGAGTACCAACCTCGACCAGCTCACCGATTGGTTGAAAGAACACAAGATCACCGAAGTCGAATGCATGATGTCCGACCTTACCGGGATCACCCGCGGCAAGATCTCGCCGACCAACAAGTTCATTGCCGAAAAAGGCATGCGTCTGCCTGAAAGCGTGTTGCTGCAGACGGTGACCGGCGACTATGTAGAAGACGATATCTACTACGAACTGCTGGACCCGGCCGACATCGACATGATCTGCCGCCCCGACCAGAACGCGGTGTATCTGGTGCCCTGGGCCATCGAGCCCACTGCGCAGGTCATTCACGACACTTACGACAAGCAGGGCAATCCCATCGAGCTGTCGCCGCGCAATGTCCTGAAGAAAGTCCTCAAGCTCTATGCCGATCAAGGCTGGCAGCCGATCGTTGCGCCGGAGATGGAGTTCTATCTGACCAAGCGCAGCGATGACCCGGATTATCCGTTGCAGCCGCCTGTCGGGCGCTCCGGGCGTCCTGAAACCGGGCGTCAGTCGTTCTCCATCGAAGCCGCCAACGAATTCGACCCGCTGTTTGAAGATGTCTACGACTGGTGCGAGCTGCAGAACCTGGACCTGGACACTCTGATCCATGAAGACGGCACGGCACAGATGGAAATCAATTTCCGTCATGGCGATGCCCTGTCCCTGGCCGACCAGATTCTGGTGTTCAAGCGCACCATGCGCGAAGCCGCGCTCAAGCATGATGTGGCCGCGACCTTCATGGCCAAGCCGATGACCGGCGAGCCGGGCAGTGCGATGCACCTGCACCAGAGCATCATCGATATCGAGACCGGCAAAAACATCTTTTCCAATGATGACGGGACCATGAGCCAGCTGTTTCTGAACCACGTCGGTGGTCTGCAGAAGCTTATCCCCGAGCTGTTGCCGCTGTTTGCGCCCAACGTCAATTCGTTCCGCCGCTTCCTGCCGGATACTTCTGCACCGGTCAACGTCGAGTGGGGCGAAGAGAACCGCACCGTCGGCCTGCGTGTGCCGGATGCCGTACCGCAGAACCGCCGCGTGGAAAACCGTCTGCCCGGTGCCGATGCCAACCCTTATCTGGCGATTGCCGCGAGCCTGTTGTGCGGCTTCATCGGTATGGTCGAAGGGCTCAATCCGAGTGCACCGGTGGTGGGGCGCGGCTACGAGCGTCGCAACCTGCGCCTGCCGCTGACCATCGAGGATGCGCTGGAGCGGATGGAAAACAGCAAGACCATCGAGAAATACCTGGGCAAGAAGTTCATTGTCGGCTATGTGGCGGTCAAGCGTGCCGAGCACGAGAACTTCAAGCGTGTGATCAGTTCGTGGGAGCGGGAATTTCTGCTCTTCGCCGTTTGAGTCATGCAGGCACCGCCGCAGGTCATGCGCGCGGTGCCTTGCCAACCGAATCCCGATAACAGGAAGCGCTGCATGAGTGCCAACAACCCTCAAACCCTCGAATGGCAAGCCTTGAGCAGCGAGCACCACCTGGCACCGTTCAGCGATTACAGGCAATTGAAGGATAAAGGCCCGCGCATCATCACCCGCGCCGAAGGCATTTATCTGTGGGACAGCGAAGGCAACAGGATTCTGGACGGCATGTCCGGCCTGTGGTGCGTCGCCATCGGCTATGGCCGTGAAGAGCTGGTAGAAGCGGCCAGCAAACAGATGCGTGAGCTGCCTTATTACAACCTGTTCTTCCAGACCGCTCATCCTCCGGCGTTGGAGCTGGCGAAAGCCATTTCCGAAATCACCCCCGAAGGCATGAATCATGTGTTCTTTACCGGCTCAGGCTCCGAAGGCAACGACACCATGTTGCGTATGGTCCGCCATTACTGGGCGATCAAGGGCCAGCCGAACAAGAAAACCATCATCAGCCGGGTCAATGGCTATCACGGCTCCACCGTTGCCGGGGCCAGCCTGGGCGGCATGACCTATATGCACGAGCAGGGCGATCTGCCGATCCCCGGTGTGGTGCATATTCCCCAGCCCTACTGGTTTGGTGAAGGCGGCGACATGACGCCTGACGAGTTCGGTGTCTGGGCCGCCGAGCAACTGGAACGCAAGATTCTCGAGCTGGGCGTGGAAAACGTCGGTGCATTCATTGCCGAGCCGATCCAGGGTGCCGGCGGGGTCATCGTGCCGCCCGATACCTACTGGCCGAAGATCAAGGAAATCCTGGCCAGATACGACATTCTGTTCGTCGCCGATGAGGTGATTTGTGGCTTCGGGCGTACCAGTGAGTGGTTCGGTAGCGATTTCTACGGCCTCAAGCCAGACATGATGACCATCGCCAAGGGCCTGACCTCCGGTTATGTGCCCATGGGCGGCCTTGTGGTGCGCGATGAAATAGTCGCAGTGCTCAACGAGGGCGGCGATTTCAACCATGGTTTCACCTATTCCGGGCATCCCGTGGCGGCTGCGGTCGCGCTGGAAAACATTCGTATCCTGCGCGAAGAAAAGATCGTCGAAAGGGTTCAGGCGCAAACGGCACCATATTTGCAAAAGCGTCTGCGCGAACTGAGCGATCATCCGCTGGTGGGAGAGGTACGCGGTGTCGGCCTGCTGGGTGCAATCGAGCTGGTGAAAGACAAGACCACTCGTGAGCGTCATGTCGGCAAGGGCGCAGGGATGATTTGTCGAACCTTCTGCTTCGATAATGGCCTGATCATGCGGGCCGTAGGCGATACCATGATCATTGCGCCACCGCTGGTCATCAGTTTTGCGCAAATCGATGAGTTGGTCGAAAAGGCGCGCAAGTGCCTGGACCTGACTCTGGCAGCACTGTAGGAGCGTATTTATCCGCGAGGCCAATGCAGTTTTCTTCGGATGTATCGGCCTTTGGGGAATGAATGCGTTCCTGCGGGAATTCCTTGTTTGATAGCTTGAAAGCGCCAACCGGAACTTGCCAGACTAATGGCTAGAAGCCGCTAATCTAACGGTCAGTGATAAAACATTGGAGCTGTACGCATGAAAAAATTTGGCAAGACCCTTCTCGCCTTGTCCCTGATGGGCGTTGTGGCCTCCGCTGCGCAGGCCGATGACAAAGTGCTGCACGTCTATAACTGGTCCGATTACATCGCACCGGATACCGTTGCCAAGTTTGAGAAAGAGTCTGGCATCAAGGTCGTCTACGACGTTTTCGACAGCAACGAAACACTGGAAGCCAAGCTGCTGGCGGGCAAATCCGGGTATGACATCGTTGTGCCGTCCAACAACTTCCTGGCCAAGCAGATCAAGGCTGGCGTCTATCAGGAATTGGACAAGTCCAAGCTGCCCAACTACGGCAACCTGAACAAGGACCTGCTCAAGGCCGTTTCGGTCAGCGACCCGGGCAACAAGCATGCTTTCCCGTACATGTGGGGCTCGATCGGTATCGGCTTCAACCCCGAGAAGGTCAAGGCCGCTCTGGGTGCCGATGCGCCGGTCAACTCCTGGGACCTGCTGTTCAAGCCTGAAAACGCAGCCAAGCTGAAGTCCTGCGGTATCAGCTTCCTCGATTCGCCGACCGAAATGCTGCCAATCGCGCTGCATTACCTGGGCTACCCGACCGACTCTCAGGACAAGAAGCAACTCGCCGAGGCCGAGGCGCTGTTCCTGAAGATTCGTCCTTCGATTGCCTACTTCCACTCCTCGAAGTACATCTCCGACCTGGCCAACGGCAACATCTGCGTAGCAGTGGGCTACTCGGGTGATATCTATCAGGCCAAGTCTCGTGCCGAAGAGGCCGGTGGCAAGGTCAAGGTCAGCTACAACATTCCGAAAGAAGGTGCTGGCAGCTTCTTTGACATGGTCGCCATTCCAAAGGATGCCGAGAACGTCGAAGGTGCCTACAAGTTCATGACCTTCCTGATGAAGCCGGAAATCATGGCCGAGATCACTGACGAAGTACGTTTCCCGAACGGTAACGCGGCAGCGACTCCTCTGGTCAACAAGGAAATCACCAGCGACCCGGGCGTTTATCCGCCAGCCGATGTACAGGCCAAGCTCTATGCAATCGCTGACTTGCCTGCTGCGACCCAGCGGATCCTGACCCGCAGCTGGACCAAGATCAAATCGGGCAAGTAAACGCCTGACTCAAGGCGCGCTTGCCCGCGATGACACAGGCAAAGACGACACAAATCTGTCGTCGGGAATGTCCTCATCGCGGGCAAGCGCGCTCCTGGCGGGCGATGTCATATAAAGTTCTTTGCGATTCGCAGCCATCAACGGTAAGTTGCCGACCCGTTTTTCAGCTCACCGATACGGGCACCAGACCCCCATACTGAAAAGGATTGTTTACGTGTCTATTTCTTTATTGGCCAGATCGATGCTCGCCGTTGCAGCGCTGACCACTGTTGCCAGTGTTCAGGCCGAGTCCACCGTACACATCTATAACTGGTCCGATTACATCGGCAAGACCACCCTGGCGGATTTTGAAACCAAGACCGGCATCAAGCCGTTATACGACGTATTCGATTCCAACGAGACCCTGGAAGCCAAGCTGCTGGCCGGGCGTACCGGTTACGACGTGGTAGTACCGTCCAACCATTTCCTGGGCAAGCAGATCAAGGCCGGCGCTTTCCAGAAGCTCGACAAGTCGCTGCTGCCCAACTACAAGAACCTCGACCCGGCGCTGCTCAAGCGTCTGGAGAAGAACGATCCGGGTAACCAGTACGCCGTGCCTTATCTGTGGGGCACCAATGGCATCGGTTATAACGTCGAGAAGGTGAAGGCTGTTCTGGGTGTGGACAGGATCGACTCCTGGTCGGTGCTGTTCGAGCCCGAAAACATCAAGAAGCTCTCCAGTTGCGGCGTGGCGTTTCTCGATTCGGCCGATGAAATGATCCCGGCCATGCTCAATTATCTGGGCCTGGACCCCAACAGCACCAAGGAAGCCGACTACAAGAAGGCTGAGGCCAAGCTGCTGGCGGTACGTCCTTATGTGACCTATTTCCACTCCTCCAAATACATTACCGATCTGGCCAACGGCGACATCTGCGTTGCCGCCGGCTTTTCGGGCGATGTGTTCCAGGCCCGTGACCGCGCAGAAGAAGCGGACAAGGGCGTGAAGATTGCCTATTCCATTCCCAAGGAAGGCGGCAACCTCTGGTTCGACATGCTGGCTATCCCGGCTGACTCCAAAAACGTCAAGCAAGCCAGCGCCTTCATCAACTATCTGCTTGATCCAGCGGTGATCGCCAAAGTCAGTGATGAAGTCGGTTATGCCAACCCCACCCCGGCGTCCGGTGATCTCATGGATCAGGACATCCGCACCGATGAGGCGGTCTACCCGCCTCAGGAAGTACTGGACAGATTGTTCGTGAATAGTGAGTTGCCACCCAAGGTGCAACGTCTGATGACCCGCAGCTGGACCAAGGTCAAGTCGGGGAAATAAAAAATCCAGCGCCCGGCCCAATGGGGTCGGGCTGCCTATTGTTGGGGAGTTTCACCCATGCCAGTTGCCTCCGGCGCCTACAAGAAAGCCATCGAAGGCGGTCAGCAACCCAAAGAGGTTCTGGTCAGGATCGATCGGGTCACGAAAAAATTCGACGAGACGGTTGCCGTGGACGATGTGTCCCTGCAGATCAACAAGGGCGAAATCTTCGCCCTGCTCGGCGGTTCCGGGTCCGGCAAGTCCACATTGCTGCGCATGCTTGCCGGCTTCGAACGCCCGACCGAGGGTCGCATCTTTCTGGACGGCGTCGACATCACCGACATGCCGCCCTACGAGCGCCCGATCAACATGATGTTCCAGTCCTATGCGCTGTTCCCGCACATGACCGTGGCCGACAACATCGCCTTCGGCCTCAAGCAGGACAAGCTGCCCAAGGATGAAATCGAAGCCCGTGTGGCCGAGATGCTCAAGCTGGTGCACATGACCCAGTATGCCAAGCGCAAGCCGCATCAGTTGTCCGGCGGCCAGCGTCAGCGCGTGGCTCTGGCCCGCTCCCTGGCCAAGAAGCCCAAACTGCTGTTGCTCGACGAGCCCATGGGCGCGCTGGACAAGAAACTGCGTTCGCAAATGCAACTGGAACTGGTGGAAATTATCGAGCGCGTGGGTGTGACCTGCGTGATGGTAACCCACGACCAGGAAGAGGCCATGACCATGGCCGCGCGCATCGCGATCATGCACCTGGGTTGGATCGCCCAGATCGGCAGCCCCATCGATATCTATGAAACGCCTACCAGCCGACTGGTCTGCGAGTTCATCGGCAGCGTCAACCTGTTCGAGGGCGAGGTGATCGAGGACATGGAAGGCTATGCGCTGATCAATAGTCCCGATCTTGAGCGTCATATCTATGTCGGACACGGCGTGACCACCTCGGTGGAAGACAAGCACATCACTTACGCACTGCGCCCGGAAAAGCTCCTGATCACTACAGAGCAGCCGACCTTCGAGCACAACTGGTCCCGGGGCAAGGTGCATGACATTGCCTATCTGGGCGGCCATTCGGTGTTTTATGTCCAGTTGCCCGGCGGCAAGGTGGTGCAGTCCTTCGTCGCCAACGCCGAGCGCCAGGGCACCCGGCCTACCTGGGGCGATGAAGTCTACGTATGGTGGGAAGACGACAGCGGCGTGGTACTGCGCTCATGAAAATCCGCAAGATCAAACGCGCACTCCTGCGAATAACGCCCAATGGCCGGCAACTGGTCATTGGCGCGCCGTTTCTCTGGCTGTTCCTGTTCTTCGCCTTGCCGTTCCTGATCGTTCTCAAGATCAGTTTCGCCGAGGCGGACGTGGCGATCCCGCCCTATACCGAAATTTTCAGCTACGCCGAAGACAAGCTGCAGCTGGTCCTGAATCTGGCCAACTACACGCTGTTGAGCGGTGACGAGTTATACATCTCGGCCTATCTGGGCTCGCTGAAGATGGCGTTTTTCAGCACCTTGCTGTGCCTGCTGATCGGCTATCCCATGGCCTACGCCATCGCCAATGCCCGCAAGGATTTGCAGACCGTGCTGTTGCTGCTGATCATGATGCCGACCTGGACGGCGATCCTGATCCGCGTCTATGCCTGGATGGGCATTCTCAGCAACAACGGGCTGCTCAATGCCTTCCTGATGTGGCTGGGCCTGATCGACGAGCCGCTGCAGATCCTCAATACCAACCTGGCGGTCTACATCGGCGTGGTCTATTCCTATCTGCCGTTCATGATCCTGCCGCTGTACGCCAATCTGGTGAAACACGACCAGAGCCTGCTGGAAGCTGCATCGGATCTTGGTTCGAGCACCTTCAACAGCTTCTGGAAAATCACCGTGCCGCTTTCCAAGAACGGCGTGATTGCCGGCTGCATGCTGGTATTTATCCCGGTGGTGGGCGAGTTCGTGATCCCCGAGCTGCTGGGTGGCCCGGAAACCCTGATGATCGGTCGCGTCCTGTGGCAAGAGTTCTTCAACAACCGTGACTGGCCGGTTGCCTCGGCGCTGGCGGTCATCATGCTGCTGGTATTGATCGTGCCCATCATTCTGTTCAACCGCAGCCAGGCCAAAGAACTGGAGGGCAAGGTATGAACCGCTTCCGTTTCTCGAACCTGGTATTGGTCCTGGGCCTGCTGTTCATCTATGCGCCGATGGTCATTCTGGTCATTTACTCGTTCAACGACTCCAAGCTGGTAACTGTCTGGGGTGGCTGGTCGGTCAAATGGTATGTCGGCCTGCTGGACAATGCCCAACTGATGGGCTCGGTGTGGCGTTCGCTGGAAATCGCCTTCTACACGGCGATTGCGGCTGTTGCTCTGGGCACCATGGCGGCTTTCGTCCTGACCCGCATCTCGCGCTTCAAGGGCCGCACCTTCTTCGGCGGGCTGGTCACGGCACCACTGGTGATGCCGGAAGTGATTACCGGTCTGTCGCTGTTGCTGCTGTTCGTGGCCATGGCGCAGTTGATCGGCTGGCCGCAGGAGCGTGGCATCGTCACCATCTGGATCGCCCACACCACGTTCTGCGCGGCCTATGTCGCGGTAGTGGTGTCGTCGCGTCTGCGTGAGCTGGATCTGTCCATCGAAGAGGCGGCAATGGACCTGGGTGCCCGGCCGTGGAAGGTGTTTTTCCTCATCACCATCCCGATGATCGCACCATCGCTGGCTGCGGGCGGCATGATGTCCTTCGCCCTGTCGCTGGACGACCTGGTACTGGCCAGCTTCGTGTCCGGGCCGGGCTCCACGACATTGCCGATGGAAGTGTTCTCTGCCGTGCGTCTGGGCGTGAAGCCCGAGATCAACGCGGTGGCCAGCCTGATCCTGCTGGCGGTTTCGCTGGTGACCTTCCTGGTCTGGTACTTCACCCGCCGTGCCGAAGAGCGCCGCAAACGCGCCATTCAGCAGGCGATCGAAGAAAGCGCTGCCGATACCTACAAGCCCAAACCGGTGTAATACACTCACTCTGTGGGGGAATGCCGATCAGTTAAGGTCATGAATCACTTTGTGGGAGGCAGCTTGCTGGCGACTTGATCGTACAGACGCAGAATATCTGTCGGTTTTCAGGTCTTTTTCGCCAGCAAGCTGCCTCCTACAAGTTGTGTATGCCTTAACTGCATTACTCTGTGGGGGCGGATTCATTCGCGGATAAATCCGCTCCCACACCGTTATTGAGCTGGCACCAGCCTCAGCAACCCTTCCGTATGCTCGTCCACATCCTTCTCGCTGAAGCGCTGCGGCACATACTCGCCATTGATGAACGCCTTGGCCTGATCCGAATAATGCCGGTCGAAGGGTACGCCGCTTTGCCCGACCGGGTTGATGCCCAGGCTGTGGGCCGGATCGGCGAAGTCGATCAGGCGACGGGTCGATGGGCCGTAGTTGACCGGCCATGGTGCCGGGCGCAGGCGTGAGGACAGGTTGTTGGGCACTTCATGACTGCCCGGGGCGGCGAAAGGGCCGACATTCAGCACGCGGTCCAGCGGCTTCTGCGAGCCCAGCGGGTGGCCATGGGTCAGGGTGTGCACCTTGCCCCACTTCCAGCCATCGGGGTTGTTGCCGTACATGGATTTCAGATGGGAAACACTGGCGCGCCAGGCGACCTTGACGGTGTCGGCGCGGCTTTCCACATGGGGTGAGTGGCGGTTGTCCCACCAGGGCGAATCCGCATCGGCCGCCAGACGGGGCAGGGCGGCATCCAGCACGCGGGAGGTGGTCAGGGTTTCAAAGAAACCGTCACCCAGTTCGTCATGAAAGGTTTCTTCCGTCAGGTCGAACAGGAACTGACTGAACAGGGTTGCGCCTACCGAATCCAGCGGATAGTCGCCTTTCCATTGCGCCAGACGCTCCACCAGCGCCAGTTCATCCGGGTCGGTGATCACGCTGCGCAGTACCGGAATCAGCGGTGTCAGGATGTTCCGGGCGTAGTCGGTAAGGGTGCCCAGTTGCAGCGCTTTGCTGTTGTCCATATCCCACTTGATTGCCGGGTCGCTCAGTTGCCTGTTCAGGTATTGCCCACGGTCGGCCGGGTTGTAATAGCCCGGAATCTGCATGCCGGTCGGGGACAGCGGCTGGAAGTTGGCCGAGATGATATAGCCGCGAGCCGGGTTTTCTTCCTGCGGGTTGGCGCTGAACGGGTAGAAGCCCAGCTTGTCGGCCTGTGCCGTACTGCCATCCAGAATGTAGGCGGGGTTGACCCCTTCAGGGCGGATCGGCAATTGCGCGGCAGCCCACCAGCCGATATCGCCCTGATGGTTGGCCCAGACGATGTTCAGGCCCGGCGACTGGATCTTCTCGGCGGCATTGCGCATCTTTTCCAGGGTATTGGCGCGGTTGGCTTCGTAGAAACCATCGAGCACCGGGTTTTCCGACACCAGGAACGACCACCACATGGCAATCGGAGCCTTGCCACCGTTCTTGCCCACCACATCGTTGACGATGGGGCCGTGTGGCGACTGGCGCAGCGTCAGGGTCACATCGGGCTGGCCCTTGACCTTGATCCGTTGCTCGCTGCTGGTCATGTCCACCCATTTGCCCTGATACCAGACCTGGTTCGGGTTATCGGGGTTGGTCTTCTCGGCGATCAGGTCCACATCGTCGTTCTGGAACATGGTCAGGCTCCAGCCGAAATCCATGTTGTGGCCCAGGAAGGCAAACGGGTTGAGGGCCTGATAATGGCCGTACAGCTCGAAGCCCGGTGCGCTGAGTTGTGCTTCGTACCATACCGACGGCACGGAAAAGCTGATGTGCGGGTCGCCCGCCAGCAAGGGTTTGCCGCTTTTGGTCCGGCTGCCGGATACGGCCCAGGCATTGCTGCCTTCAAACTGCGGCAGGCCTGCGGCGGCAACGGCTTCGTGGCTCAGTTGCGCCAGGGTGTTGAGGTCTTTCCAGTCGGCGCTGGCCAGGGCGGGTTTCTGGTCGAGCATGCCTTGAGGATGCCAGTCCAGATCGAAGACTTTCAGGTATTGCGGGCCAAGCTGATCGCGCACATAGGTCAGCAGCGGCTCGGTGCGAAAGGCTGCGGCAAAGCTGTAGGCCAGATAACCGCCGATACTCAAGGTGTCCTCAGCCGTGAAAGGCCGCTTCGGGATGCCCAGTACATCGAACTCCATCGGCCTTGCGTGGGTGTCCTGATACTGATTGATGCCATCCAGATAGGCCTGCAGCGCTTTCCAGGTCGGGGTGTCCGGGTTCTGGCGAGTGACGTAGGCGTCGGCGTGTTCGCGGATGCGCAGGCTGCGGAACAGCTTGTCGGTCCCGACCAGATTCGGCCCGAGAATTTCAGCCAGCTCGCCTCGCGCCAGGCGACGCAGCATTTCCATCTGGAACAGGCGGTCCTGGGCATGCACGTAACCGAGTGCGCGGTACATGTCCGCTTCGTTCCCGGCCCGGATATGCGGCACGCCGCGCTCGTCGTAGCGCACACTGACCGGTGCCTGCAGATTCGACATGACGATCTCGCCGTCGCGCACGGGCTGTTTGCTATGGATGTACCAGCCAGCGCCTGCGGCAAGCAGTGCGATGAGGATGGCGAGAATGGCAAGGATGCGTTTCATTGAACTTCCCTATGAAAGGCTCGGGCAGGGGGTATGCAGGCTACAGGAGTGGACGGCTTTGGCGAATGAATTCGCTCTGTCCTCGTTAAGTGTTGCAAGTCAGTCAGAGGAGTGTGGGAGGCAGCTTGCTGGCGACAGGGTTCCAGTCGCCAGCAAGCTGCCTCCCACAGTTTTTCAGCGCTGTGACAGATACACCACAAAACTTAATGCAGACAGAGCGAATTCATTCGCGAACAGGCCACCGCAACAGGGCAAAACGGTCTCTACAGGAACGGATAAGCGCCCGGGATATTTATTGCCAGACGCAGTAACAACCCACCGCCATGGTGTGTGTGGTGCTCACGCTGCGGCCGTCGAGCAGGGCATTGAGGATCGGTTCGATAAAACTGTTGCTCGAGTTGCAGGTCAGGCCTTCGCTGTAAGGCCCGAAATACGCGAGCCTGCCGTCGCGATCCCAGATGGCGACAGCCGGGCTGGCGCTGATCTTTTCGGCACCTGGAAGCGTATCCAGGGTTTTGATCGTATCGGGCGCTGGTGACGAATGATCGGTCGTGCCGGGCTTCTGCACGACATAGAAGTCGATACCTTTGTCACCGCCGAAGCGCTCGACCAGTTCGGCCAGATGCTGCTGATTGCCGACATTGCACGGGCAGGCCGGGTCCTTGAAATGCACCAGACGAATCCTGCCCGGGCCGGCCAGTCCGGCTGGCAGGCGCAGTTCATCGCCGCTGAACAGGGCGGTCTGATCGCTGAACGGGCGCAGGTAGCGGTGTTGAAACCAGTCATAGACTACCCACAATCCAGCCGCACAGATCAGCACGAACAGGCAGGCAAACAGATTGCGGCGGTGTGGGGCTTTCATGACAGACGTTTCTATTTAAGGTGGCGTAGCTTGCCACGCCCGAACAGACAGATGAATATCGCTACACTGTCTTTTCAAGGCCATGTCGGAATCTGGAAGCCTTATGTCTGCAACGTTTGACCCTGATCAATTACGCGCCACGCTGTCACCGCTGCGCGAGATCGAATCGCTCTCTCTGGATGGGCAGATCTATCAGCGTTTCTATGGCCTTGGCGGGTTGGGTGGCGAGAATGTCATCCGTAGCTGGCTCGGGCGCCTGGATGTGGGTGGCTACGAAATTGTCGGTCAGGTCTGGCTGCCCGAGCAGCCGGTGGCCACCCTGTTTCTGTTCCATGGTTTCTATGACCACATGGGCCTGTATCGCTACGTGATCGAGTGGGCGCTGGCTCAGGGATTTGCAGTGATTTCCTGCGACCTGCCGGGGCACGGGCTGTCCAGCGGCAGCCGGGCGAGCATCAATGACTTCTCCGAGTATCAGGCCGTGTTGCAGCGTCTGCTGCTGGAGGCCGAGGCCCTGAACCTGCCGCATCCCTGGCACCTGTGCGGGCAAAGCACCGGTGGTGCCATCGTGATCGATCATCTGCTTCATCAGGGCAACGATAGCCCGGTGCAAGGCAAGGCCATTCTCCTGTCGCCGCTGGTCCGGCCGCGTGCCTGGGGCTGGTCCAAACTCAGTTATTACATGCTCAAGCCGTTTGTGGATGGCATCGCGCGGCGCTTTTCCGAGAACACCAACGCTCCGGCTTTCCTGCCGTTTCTGCTGGCCGATCCGTTGCAGCCGCGTCGCTTGCCGACTACCTGGGTCGGCGCTTTATCGCGCTGGATCGTGCAGATTGAACGTGCGCCACGCAGTACCCGCAGCCCGCTGATCATTCAGGGCGATGCGGATATGACGGTTGACTGGGACCACAACCTGACCGTACTCAGGAGCAAGTTCAGCGAGCCGCAAATCCTCATGCTCGGCAAGGCACGGCATCATCTGGCCAACGAGGTGCCGGAATTCCGGGCGCGGTATTTCGAGTTTCTGAAAGGGCACATGAGCTGACCCGCCTTGAGCGAGGCGGGTTGTTACAGGCCCTGGGAAAGGCTGGAAGTGCTTTGTCCGACGGCAAGCCCGGCGCGGATCGCGGCAAGGGCTGCCTGATAGTAGGCCTTGCCTTCAGGTGATTCGGCGAAGCTCGAGAATTCTTCCAGCTCAGGGTCGGACAGATCGCGGTAGACATACAGCAGCGTGTTGTTCAGGTCCGCGCTGATCTGCGCCATCAGACGCTCGCGCTGGCCTTCGAGCATGCCCTGGGCCTGGCCGCCGCCCAGAAGACCGGGAATCATCTGGCTCAGGCTGTCGGCTGCCACACCGGCAATGGCGAGGCTGACTTCTGCGCCGGCCTGCTTGGCGGGCAGGGCCTGTGCCAGATGACCGATCAGCAACTGGCGGGTGGCGTCGGCTTCCATCTGCGGCAGTCCCTGGGCGTGCTTGGCCAACTGGTCGGAGCGGGTTGCCGTCAGCTCGGCCTTGACGATCTTGCGGCCCAGCGGGGACTGGAAGAA
This sequence comes from Pseudomonas capsici, assembly GCF_017165765.1. GTDB lineage: Bacteria > Pseudomonadota > Gammaproteobacteria > Pseudomonadales > Pseudomonadaceae > Aquipseudomonas > Aquipseudomonas capsici. The sequence continues at coordinate 1,774 of NZ_JAFGZD010000015.1, read as the reverse complement.
TTTCAGTGCAGGTGCCGGGTCCTTGAGGCTTTCACGCAGGCGCTTTGCGGCACGCTGGTCCATGGCCTGCGGTGCGAAACGCTGGTTGCTGTTGGTGACCAGGGCCTGAAAGACCGCGGGCGGAAGGTTGTCGCGGTAGCGTTGCTGGGCAGCCTTGAGTGCATCGTTGAAATGCGCGCGCTGTTCTGTCCAGCCGGCAGCCTTGTACAACTGATCATAACCGTCTGCCCAGACAGGCAAGGCGCAGAACATCAACAGCAAAACAAACAAACGACGCATTCGGGACTCCTGTCGGCAGGTCGCTATTCTCGGGGTGTTGACGGGGATTTGTCGAGTTATGACTGCCCTTGCTGCATGAAAACACCCGCACATGACCGTGCTGTATACACACCTCTGTCGAATTCGAGGGCTTATGGATACTATGCACGCCATGCGCATATCTCCCGATCACCCACTCCTGCTTCGAATCGTCGACGACCTGGCCGCCAATGGCTGGTCGCAGCAGAATATTTTCCTGCCCGAAGGTCTGACCCGCGAACTGGCACAAGAGTGCCATCGACGTGCCGCCGAGGGTGAGCTTGAGCCTGCCGGTGTCGGGCGCGGACTTGCGCAGGAAGTGCGCGAGGGCATTCGCGGCGACCATATCCAGTGGCTGGAGCCCGGTCAGGCCGAGTGCAGCGACCGTTATCTGGAATTGATGGACAGCTTACGCCTGGCCCTCAATCGCGGCCTGTTCCTGGGGCTGGAAGATTATGAAAGCCACTTCGCCCTTTATCCGCCAGGGGCGTTTTACCTCAAGCATGTGGATCGCTTTCGCGATGACGACAAGCGCATGGTTTCGGCCGTGCTCTATCTGAATCAGGCCTGGCTGCCCGAGCATGGCGGGCAGCTGCGCATGTACCTGAAGGACGATGTGACCTATGACATCCAGCCCACGGGCGGTTGTCTGGTGGTGTTCCTGTCCGGCGATATTCCCCACGAAGTGCTGCCTGCCACTCGTGACCGGCTTTCCCTGACCGGCTGGTTCAGGCGCCGGGGCAACGAGCTGTTGCTGTAAGGCCGACCGGTTTCATGAAATCTGTGTCATGAACCCCGTTGCGCGGGGGAGAGGGCTATCGTAAAGAACTGTGCTGAACCGAAGGCATGGGTTCAGGTCCGATAGGTAGTCTCACAAACGTGCGGAGAGATCATGACATCCCTATTTTCCAGAACTGCCCTTGCAGGTCTGTTGCTGGCAACCTCGACCCTGATCCATGCGGCCGATATCCCGCGTACCGCTTCGCCCGACGGCGCAGAGGCGTACATCATCTCGCCCAAGGACGGAGAAACCGTGACGTCGCCGTTCAAGGTGCAGTTTGGTCTCAAGGGGATGGGTGTTGCACCGGCGGGAGTCGATATCCCCGAAACCGGCCATCATCATTTGCTGATCGATGTGAAGGATGAGCCCGCAGCGAATGCTCCGCTGCCGATGACCGACAATATCCGCCACTATGGCAAGGGGCAGACCGAAACCATGCTGAGCCTGCCACCGGGCAGCCATACCCTCCAGTTGCTGGTGGGCGACAAATCGCATATCCCGCTGAATCCGACGGTCGAGTCGAAGAAGATCACGATCAATGTGAAGTAAGGGGCGTTCACAAAACCGTGGGAGTTCTCCCGCCGCCCCGGCATCGTGCTGTCGCGCAGCAAACAGGTGCGGTGTGGTTGCCGATCAAGGGTTCGGCTTGAGGCCGCCTTGCGCCTTTACGGCGCGTCACTTTGGTTTCGGCCAAAG
>NZ_JAFGZD010000014.1 GCF_017165765.1 Pseudomonas capsici | reverse complement strand
GAGAGTAGGTCATCGTCAAGATTCAATTCCGAAACCCCTATCTGCACACGCAGGTAGGGGTTTTGTCTTTGTGGCCTCCGGCGAACATCACTCCGCCTCGTCCAGATTGTCGATATGCCTGAAGCGCTCCACCAGAAAATCTATCAGGCTGCGAACCCGGGCCGACAGATGCAACTGCTGTGGATAAACCGCATACACATCCGCCCGAGTCGGAGTCTGGTCTTCCAGCACCAGACGTAACCGGCCACTGCGCACATACCGGGCGATATCCCATTCGGCCCTGAGCAATATTCCATAGCCCTCCAGCGCCCAGTTCAGGGCCACCTCGCCGTCATTACAGCCCAACGCTCCACGCACTTTGATGTTCTGGGTTTTCCCGCCGTTGGTAAAACTCCATACCCCATGGGGTGTTTCGTTCTGCCTCAGAAAAATGCAGTTGTGCTGCTGCAGATCCGACAAGCGCTGCGGCACACCATGCCGTTCCAGATAAAGGGGAGAAGCGCACAGCAAGCGCCGGTTGGAGGCGATCTTGCGGGCATGGAAGGCGGCATCCGGAAGTGTGCCGAAGCGAATCCCCAGGTCAAAGCCATGGGTGGCCAGGTCCAGCGGGTGATCGGTGATTTCCAGCTGGATTTCCACTTCCGGGTAGCGTGAAAAGAACGCCGCCAGTGCAGGCCCGATATAACGACGGCCAAAGCCTAGGGACGCATTGACGCGAATCAGCCCTTTGGGCGTGGCTCGGCTGCTGCTCACCAACTGCTCGACCTCATCGATCTGAGTCAGGATGCGCGCCGCATGGGAGAAATACAGCTCGCCCTCGGCGGTCAGGCTCATCGAGCGGGTTGTGCGATTGACCAGGCGCACACCAAACCGTGCTTCCAGTGCGCTCAGCCGTTTGCTGACGGCCGGAGGTGTGATTCCCAGTTCTCGTGCCGTGGCGGCGAGGCTGCCCTGATTGGCCAGCAGGTAGAAAAAAGACAGGTCCAGAGTCTGATTCATTCGTAACTCAAGGTTATGGATGTAGTTATTTTGAGTAACTCACAGCTTTGTGCTCACTACATATACTCCGCTCACACCCTGCTGAACAGCCTGTTCGGCAGTACAACAAGAACGAATCGAGAGTGGAGTTGAACATGAGCGCATACAAGATTGCTGCAGTTCCAGGTGATGGCATCGGTGTCGAAGTGATTGCCGCAGGTGTCGAGGTGCTGCAAGTCCTGTCGAAGAAAGCCGGGTTTGAAATCGCTTTCAAACATTTCGACTGGAACTCCGATAACTACCTGAAAAACGGTTACTACATTCCTGAAGGTGGTCTTGAGGAACTGAAAACCTTCGACGCCATTTTCTTCGGCGCAGTCGGTGCTCTGAACGTGCCTGACCATATTTCCCTCTGGGGCTTGCGTCTGCCGATCTGCCAGGGCTTCGACCAATACGCCAACGTACGCCCGGCCCGTGTACTGCCCGGTGTGAAAAGCCCGCTGCATAACGGCGATCAGATCGACTGGGTTGTGGTGCGCGAGAACTCCGAAGGTGAATACTCCGGCAATGGTGGCCGTGTTCATAAAGGCCTGCCGGAAGAAGTCGCTACAGAGGTGTCGGTATTCACCCGAGCCGGTGTCGAGCGGATCCACCGCTTCGCCTTTGAACTGGCGCAAAGCCGTCCGCGCAAGCACCTGACCATGGTTACCAAATCCAACGCCCAGCGTCACGGCATGGTGCTGTGGGACGAGATTTTCTATGAAGTCGCCAAGGACTTCCCGGACGTGAAAATCGACAAGGAACTGGTAGACGCCGTCACCACCCGCATGGTGCTCAAGCCATCGACCCTGGACGTGATTGTCGCCACCAACCTGCACGCCGATATCCTGTCCGATCTGGCCGCGGCGTTGTCTGGCAGCCTGGGTATTGCGCCGACTGCCAACCTGAACCCGTCGCGCAAATTCCCTTCCATGTTCGAGCCGATTCACGGTTCTGCCTTCGACATTACCGGCAAGGGCGTAGCCAACCCGGTCGCTACCTTCTGGACCGCTGCCATGATGCTTGAGCACCTGGGCGAAGCGGCTGCGGCAAGGCAGTTGATCTCGGCCATCGAGGCGGTGACCGAAAGTGGTCTGCACACACCTGACCTCGGCGGCAACGCTACCACCCGGCAAATCACCGATGCGGTGATCGAGCTGATCAATCGCTGATTCAAAGTAGTACTGCGGCATAACGCCAGGAGGGCGATCATCGATGCGCCCCCTGGCATTTCCTGACAACAATAAAAAATCAGGGCCCCGTCATGAAAAGAATTCTTTCCAAGCTTTATATACAAGTCCTGCTTGCCGTCATTCTCGGCGCCGTCGTCGGTGTGCTGGTTCCTGAAACCGGAGCAGCGCTCAAGCCTCTCGGCGATGCCTTCATCAAACTGATCAAGATGCTGCTTGCGCCGGTGATATTCCTGACCGTCGTGACCGGCATTGCCCGCATGGAAAACATGAAAGAGTTGGGGCGCGTCGGCTTTCGTGCCCTGATCTATTTCGAAGTGGTATCGACCCTGGCTCTGGTCCTGGGGCTGATCGTCGTTGATGTGTTCAAGCCGGGTGCAGGCATGAACATCGATCCGGCCACGCTGGATACCTCCAGCCTCGCGACTTACACGACTGCAGCCAAGCATGCCACGTTCATGGATTTCGTGATGAACATGATCCCCGACACCATCGTGGATGCCTTCGCCAAAGGCAATGTGCTGCAAATCCTGCTGTTTTCGGTACTGCTCGGCGTTGCCCTGGCGAATGTCGGTCCGCGTGGCAAGGCGTTCGTCGATACGCTGGATAGCCTGATGCAGGGCATGTTCAAGATCGTCGGCATGGTGATGCGCCTGGCACCCATTGGGGCTTTCGGTGCGATTGCCTTCACCATCGGCAAATACGGTTTCGGTTCGCTGTTCTCGCTGGGCAAGCTGATGGCCTGTGTCTACCTCACCTGCGCAGTCTTCGTGATCTTCGTACTCGGCCCGATCTGCCGTTACAGCGGTTTCAGCCTGTGGAAATTCCTGCGCTTCATCAAGGAGGAGTTGTTCACGGTACTGGGCACCAGTTCGTCGGAGTCGGTGTTGCCGCAGATGATTTCCAAGATGGAGAAAGCCGGTGTTTCCAAGCCGGTGGCCGGGATGATCATTCCGTCGGGTCTGACCTTCAACCCCGACGGACAGGCGATCTACTACACCATCGCGGCGATCTTCATTGCCCAGGCGACCAACACACCATTGACCCTGACCGATCAGTTGATCGTGCTCGCCGTGCTGATGTTCACGTCCAAGGGCTCTGCAGGTGTGACCGGTTCCGGGTTCATCATTCTGGCTGCGACACTGGCATCGCTTGGGACCATTCCGGTGGCAGGCATGGTGTTGCTGTTGGGGGTGGACCGCTTCATGTCCGAGGCGCGAGCCATCACCAACACCATCGGCAACGGTGTCGGCACCATGGCTATCGCCAAGTGGGTGGGAGCTCTGGATACGGAGAAGATGAACAAGGCGCTCAATGGCGAACCGCAGGAGATCAAGCCTGAAACCGTGGCTCCTGCAGCCACCACGGCCAATGTCGTCTTGCCGGCAATGAAAGGTGCTCCTCAGATCTGAAAGAGCACCTTCCACGCTTCGGCGCTGTTATTCAGCCAGCGCCGGAGCTTCTTGCTGTTTCAGCTCTTCACGACGGCGGATGTACTTCCAGTCCGCTTCGTCGATGTAGATGCCGTTGGGGCCGCTACCGCCTTCCAGGTCGATGGCCACATGGGCCGAGACTTGAGGTTTCACACTCGCCAGGATCGGCACGAAGCCCAGTTGCAGGCTGGTTTCCAGCAGTGCGGCCTGGTTCTTCTCGTCGATGTCCGCTGCCTCATCCAGGTAGTACGGCAAGCGCACGCGCCCGGCCAGATCACGGTCCATCAAGTGCAGCAACAGGTACATGTTGGTCAGCGCCTTGATGGTCATGGTCGTACCGTTGGACGCGGCACCGTCGATATCGGTATGGATGACCGGCTGGCCATGCACCTTGGTGATCTCGAACGCCAGCTCGAACAGGTCCTTGAGGCCAAGCTGGTTGTGGTTGGCGGCGACCAGTCGCGCCAGATACTCCTTGGCTTCCTCGTTCTTGTTGTCCTGCTCGGCGCTCTGAGTCAGATCGAACACGGACAGGGTTTCACCCTCTTCATACTGACCGGCGCTGTGGATGATCTGGTCGATATGCTTGAGGGCTTCCTTGTTCGGCGCAAGAACGATACGGAAGCTGGCCAGGTTGGACACCTGACGCTTGTTGATCTCGCGGTTGAACAGCGCCAGTTGGTGTTCGAGGCTGTCGTAGTCGCTGCGGATATTGCGCAAGGTACGGGCGATATCCGTAACGGCAGCACGTCGCGCCTTGCCCAGGGTCAGGGCTTCGTCGGTGCGGTGCGCGTAAGCGTTGATCAGCAGTTGCAGGCGACGCTCCACGTCTTCCTCGCTGTCGAACTTGGCCACCCCCTTGAGGCGCACCTGGGCATACAGCGCTTCGATCTGGCCGTCGCTGCGCAGCAGGCTCTGCCAGCTGTCCTGATAGTCGTTGAGCAGGGGCAGCAGGTTGTCCATGGAATCGTCGACCGGGTCCATGAACGGCGTACCGAACGGCATGTCCGCCGGCAGCAACTGGCGACGGCGCAGTGCGTCATCCAGTGTGCGTTGCTTGGCTTCCATATCGCCGATCTGCCGGGCGACCAGTTGCAGCTTGGCGGACAGTTGCTGGACGCGCTCGGTGAAGGCATCGCTGGAGCGCTTGAGTTCGTCCTGCGCTGCTTCCAGTTGTGCCAGTTCCTCATGCTTGCCGGCTTCTTCTGCGCTCAGGGTCTGGCAGCGGCGGAAATCTTCCAGTGCCTTTTGGGCGTCCAGAACCTGCTGGTACAGGGCTTCTGTCTGGGTCTTGCTGGCAGCACGGTCGGCAGCAACGGCCTGCTGGGTTTTCAGTTGCTTGAGTTCTTTTTCCAGACGCTCTTTCTGGTCACGCAATGCGGCACGGTCTGCCAGCGCCTGCAAGGCCGGTGGCTCGATATTCGACAGGTTGATCGACAGGCCCGGCACCTGGAACTGATCGCCCTTGAAGCCATCGAGGATGGTTTCCAGAGACTTGACCCAGGCATCGCCGTCGTCCAGCGCAATGCCTTGCTCGCCCAGCGGCAGGCTGAACAGCGCGCTGTTGAACAGGCGCATCAGACGCTCGACGTCCGGTTGCGAGAACTCTTCGCGCAGACGTGCGTAGCTGTTGTTGTCGGCGTGATCGAGCTGTTGCTTGACCGACTTCAGGCGTTTTTCCAGATCCCGCAGACGCTCTTCCAGATCCTCGGCGCTGAACTGACGGGACTGAGCCAGCGCACCGGCCAGTTCGTCGTGCGCGTCCTTGGCGGCCAGCAGTTGCTGTTCCAGCACCTTGACGTCATCGACCAGCGCAAAGCGGTTCTTGAGGACCGACAGCTCGCCGATCCAGCGCTGAATGCTGCTGATCTCTCGCTCCAGGCGCATCAGTTCCTGAGTGCTGTTGCGCTGATCGTTCTGCATCTCGTCCTGCTGGGCGCGGAAATGCTCGGCCTGGGTGACCAGCTCTTCCTTGCGGGCGCTGGAGTAGTCCGACCAGGTACCGAGCAGCGAGTCCAGCAGCGGCGACAGGCGATGCAACTTGCCGCGCAGGATATCGCGCTGCTTGACGCCGGCGGCCAGCGCTTCGACCAGCGGGCCGGCCAGCACCAGCGAGTTGTAGTCCTGCTCCATACGGCGCACATCGCGGAACGCTTCTTCACACGCGGCGATGTAATCGACGCTACCGGAACGCAGGCTGTGCTCGAAAGCATCCAGGAACAGCTGCTTGAGTTTGGCAGCGGTGATTTCGCGCATGTGCAGCAGGTTGATGAACAGCGCGCGGAAGGTCTTGAGGCTCTGTTCGCTGGTGGAGCGCAACGGAATCAGCGTCAGGTCCAGCGGGATCGAAGTGTGTCCACCGACCAACAGGCGACGCAGTTCGTCCGGCTTCAACTCATAGGCCTTCAGGCCCTTGCTTTCCAGATTGCTGAACAGCTCTTTCTGGCGCAGGCAGGTGTCGTTCTTCTGGTAATGGCTCAGGTCCAGCTCACCGGCATAGGCGAAGAACTGGTGACCGAAACCGCCGCCCGGGCCACGACCGACGACGCCGATCACGTGCGGGCCGTGGGGCAGGGCGACTTCCACCAGAATGTAGCTGGTGTCCGAGGCAAAGTAGAAACGGCGCGATTGCTCCAGGCTGTACTTGCCGAAGCTCATGTCCGACATGCGTGCCAGAATCGGGAACTGCAGTGCGTTGATCGAAGCGCTCTTGCCCAGGTTGTTTGCGCCGTAGACCGACAGCGGGTTTTCCAGCGGGAACAGACCAAGGCTATAGCCGGCGGTATTGAGCAGGGCAAAGCGGCGAATGCCATAACGTTCCTGGCTCATGCGTCCATCTCCTGTTGTTCTTCAGCGATTGCGCGGGCCAGGGCCTGCTCTTCGGTCTCTTCTTCGAACTCGGTCAGGTCCAGCGGATCGTCGGTTTTCAGCAGTTTCTCGTCACTATCGTCATCGATCAGGATCGGCGTCGGCAGAGGCAGGTCGCTGTGCAGGCTGGCGGCCAGATCACGGTCTTGCTGGACCGACAGGCACACGTCGAGGAAACGGTGCATCGGCGGCAGGAAGCGGTAGATGCCCACTTCTTCACTGGCAAAGCCCAGTTGAGTCATGCGGCGCATGATCTTCTCTTCGAGTTCTTCCTGGGTCTGGACTTCAGCCTGGAGGAACAGGTCACGGTATTTGTCCAGCATCGAAGGCAACTCGTCGCGGCCCAATGTGCCGCCGTCGAGCACGGCCATCGGGTCGCGACCCTGGTCGGCCAGATGCTCGACCAGGATGAAGGTGAACAGTGCCAGACGCTGTGCGGTCTTGTTGACCTGAGCGGCGGCCAGTTCCGGGACGAAGTAGTAGAAGCCGCGGGTATCGCAGACCAGCTCGAAGCCCAATGCCTTGAACAGGGTGCGGTACTGGTCCTGGGCATTGGACAGTTGGGCATACAGCTCCGGGTCGCGGCGACTGATGTGATAGCCCTTGAACAGCTCGCGAAAGATCGGCGCAAGCTGGGACATTTCGGAAAGATCAAGATGCATGAACAGGGCTCTCGGAATTCTCGGGCTGCTCGTCTCGGGTCGAGAGCAGGGCGAAGGAGCGCAGGCTGACGCGGTGCTCCTGAGTGAAATACTCGCGACGCTCCAGGCGTTCACGGGCGAAGCGCTTGTCGCGGGACAGGCGCGAGAACCAGTACAACAGCTCGTCGGTGGCGCCGTTGGGTTCCTGCTCCAGCAGCCAGACCATCAGGTCCGGCATGGGCAGAGCGTCTTCGCAGCGTTCGAGCATTTCCTTGACGGTGCGCGGTGCCTGAGGCGCTGCGCCCTTGCGTGCAGTACCGCTGGCCTTGGGGAAGCGTGCGGGTTTGGGCTCGAAGCGGGCCAGAGCGTAGACATAAGCCTCGACCTGGCTGGCGCTGCCCAGAAACGTACTCTGCGGGCGCGTGAACATCGGCATTGCCGCTTGCGGCACGGCATCCAGTCCTTTGCGGCGGATGGCCGACAAGGCCAGCGCGGCGCCACGGGTCACGGCGTTGTGGCGACGGGCCTCCTCGCGCAGCGGCAGCAGCAGCTCACGTGCGTGGCGCAGGGTGAGCTGGGCGCTGGTCTGCATTTCCAGGATGCGTGCGTGGGTGCGCAGCAGCATGTCGTCGTCCACCAGATGACCAAGGCGCTGCTGCTCGGTCAGCAGGCGCAACAGGACGTTCTCGACCTTGCGCACGCCTTGCTCGAAGGCTCCGTCGGCATTGACCAGCTGAATCATCGGTTCGACGTATTCGTCCCAGGTGGCCAGAACCTCGGCATAGCGCTGGCGCAGCGGAATCTGGCGGTCGCTGGTCTTGGCCCGATCGGCTACCGCGACCAGTGCCTGTTCGTCGTTGGCGAGCTTTTTCAGGACATCGCGCACGCGCATGTCCAGCAGGCGCAACTGGCGAGCCAGGTCGCTGGCGTCGCGAATGTCGAAGGCGTCCTGAATGTAACCGGCCAGCCGCTCCAGATGGCGCAGGTAGGCTTCGATTTCCAGACACAGGCCCAGACGGTGCTCGCGGCGCAGATAGGACAGGAAGTCATGGATCTGTGCATTGAGCTCGAAACGGTTCGGGCTTTTGGCGACAGGCACCAGAATGTCGAGGCGAATCCACACGTCCAACAGGTTGGTGATGTCTTGCGGGGTGCTGTCCAGCTGCTGAGCGGCCAGTTGCAGACGCAGTTCGCTCAGGCTCAGGGTGCCTTGGTCGAAGTGTTCGCATAAAGGCTCGAGGAGCGCCCAGTGCTCGGCAAGGGCGCGCAGGACGCGCTTGGGTTCGATCATTGGTTGGCCGACTGTTGGCAAATGAAAAACAGCGATTGTACTGCATCAGCCACCCAAGATTTCATCTCCCGGCGATCAACTGCGGCGCGAAACTGCGAACAGCGCTAGAATTGCGCGCTTAACTTATCCACAGGTGGCTGACCTTTGCTCAACGAGTCCCGTCGCCGCGCCTATCTGACCTCCATGCAGGTGGTCAGCTGGCTGCCGCGCACAGAACTGCCTTTCGCTGCTCCGTCGCGTCCGGAGCTGCTTGCGCCGTTGCCGGTCGAGGTCGAAAGCGTTGCGCCTGTCGTGCCTGAATCTTCGGTTGCGACTCCATCTCCGGTGGCATCCGCTACCGCGCCGGTTACGCGCCAGGCCGAGCGGCCGAAGATCGAAGTACCTCGGCCATCCTCCGCCAGCAAGAGCGCTCCAGTGGCTGCGGCCGAAGAGGCCGAGGCTGCGCCTACGGTCAAGGCCGTTGTCGTGCCGCCACCGCGTTTCTCCCTGCAATTGCTGCGGGCCGGGCGCTGCATGCTGCTGGTCGAATTGCCTACCGGGCAGCCCTTCCAGAGCCGCGACCCTGCCTATCTGCTGCTCAAGGACATGCTGCGCGCTGCCGGTTTGCCCGACAGCCCGCAGATCATTGGCGAGCCTGTGCGCTGGCCGCTTCTGGTGCGCGGCAACATGGATCAGGGGCCTGACGCGGCGCGTGATTTCGTGCAGGGGTTTGTCGCCGCTCGCCTGGAAGACGAGCCTTGTGCCTGTCTGTGGCTGATTGGCCAGCCCGCCGTGCGCTTTGCCGGTGAGGCCGATGTCGAAGCTTTCAATCGTGAACTGCAGGTCGAAGGCCTGGGTGTCGCCTGGGCGCTGCCAGGCCTGGAATTACTGATGGACGAGCCTCATCGCAAGGCAGACGTCTGGCAAGCCATGCGTCGGCTGATGGCGCGCTGGAAATCCATAGATGAGTGATGCAATAACCTTTCGCCCGATGACCGAGGCCGATCTGGATGCGGTCTTGAAGATCGAATACGCCGCTTTCAGTCATCCCTGGACGCGAGGCATATTTCTCGAAGGTCTGAAATCCTATGACATCTGGCTGATGTTCGAGGGCGCGCAGCAGGTAGGGCATGGTGTCATCCAGGTCATCATCGACGAGGCGCATCTGCTCAACATCACCATCAAGCCGGAAAGCCAGGGCCGTGGTCTGGGGCTGCGCCTGCTGGATCACCTGATGAAGCGTGCCTACCAGCTCAATGGTCGTGAATGTTTCCTGGAACTGCGCGACAGCAATCGGGCCGCTTACCGCTTGTATGAAAACTATGGTTTCAACGAGATCGGTCGGCGTCGGGATTACTACCCGGCTGTCGGAGGACGCGAGGATGCAGTCGTGATGGCCTGTACGCTGCTGGAGTAGTCGCCAACGGCGCAAATACTCGCAAGTAGTGGCACCTTGGCGTGACTTGGCGTGTGGGACGCGAGTCAAAGCTGGGCATCATTATCGAGGCGTCATAGCATGAACGATCTACAAGACCTGATTGATAACAACGAACGTTGGGCCGATGCGATCAAACAGGAAGACCCTGAGTTCTTCGCCAAGCTGGCTCGCCAGCAAACCCCGGAATACCTCTGGATCGGCTGCTCGGATGCACGCGTTCCCGCCAACGAGATCGTAGGCATGTTGCCTGGCGATCTGTTCGTACACCGCAACGTGGCCAACGTTGTGCTGCACACCGACCTGAACTGCCTGTCAGTCATTCAGTACGCCGTTGATGTACTGAAGGTCAAACACATCCTCGTGACCGGGCATTATGGTTGCGGTGGTGTGCGCGCTTCGATGCAGGACCGTCAGTTCGGCCTGATCGATGGCTGGCTGCGCACGATTCGCGACCTGTATTACGAAAAGCGTGAAGAGTTGGCGAAACTGCCGACCGAGGAAGAGCGGGTTGATCGCCTGTGCGAACTCAACGTGATTCAGCAGGTGGCCAACGTCGGCCATACCAGCATCGTTCAGAACGCCTGGCATCGTGGTCAGAGCCTGTCGGTGCATGGCTGCATCTACGGCATCAAGGATGGCCGCTGGAAAAGCCTGGACACGACCATCAGTGGCCCTGAGCAATTGCCACCGCAGTATCGCCTGCGTCCGCTGTAAGACCTGCCGCCGCAGCGAATTCATTCGCGAATGAATTCGCTGCGAGGGGTGTGCTCTCAGAGCACAAACTTCTGCACCATCATGTTCAGATCCGTGGCCAGCATCGACAATGCGTTGCTGGCTACGGTGGTCTGCTGTGCGCCTGAAGCGGTCTGGCTGGAAAGGTCGCGAATGCTGCTCAGGTTGCGATCCACTTCACCGGCCACCTGGGCCTGTTGTTCGGCGGCGCTGGCGATCATCAGGTTGCGGTCGTTGATGGTCGTGGTCGAACTGATGATCACCGTCAGGGCTTCACCCGTTGCGGCTGCCTGTTCCAGGGTCTGGTTGGCCTGGGTTGCGGTGTGGCGCAGGGCGTTTGCGGTTTCCTGAGTGCTTTGCTGGACGCCGTTGATCAATCCTTCGATTTCCGTTGTCGAGGCGCTGGTGCGTTGCGCCAGAGAGCGCACCTCATCGGCGACGACCGCAAATCCACGACCCGCTTCACCGGCCCTTGCCGCTTCGATGGCCGCGTTGAGCGCCAGCAGGTTGGTCTGGTTGGCGATGGCGCGAATCACATCGAGAATGCTGCTGATGTTCTGGGTCCGTTCGGCCAGCCCTTCTGCCTGATGGGACGAGTCCAGCACATTGCTGGTCAACTCCTTGATCGAACTGATGGTGGCCGACAATCGATCCCGACCTTGTGCTGCCGCCAGGTTGGAGGCTTCCGATTCGGTCACGGTATTGCTGGCATTGCCCGCCACTTCTACCGCTGCCTGGCTCATCTGGTTTACGGCGACGGCGGCCTGTTCGATTTCATTGTTTTGCATCTGCAGGTTGAGCGCGCTGGCTTCGGCGATGGTGCCCATTTCCTGCACCGATTGGGAGAGCTGGGTGGCTGCGGCATAAATCTGGTCGATGGTGCCATGCAGGTTACTGCGCATGCGTCCGAGCATCATGAGCAATTGCGCGGGTTCGTCCTTGCCCTGGGGGATGGTCTGCTCGGTCAGATCGCCCTCGGCGATGGTATTGGCTATGTGCAGCGCATGACGCACCGGATGAATGATGCTCACGCTCAAACGCCAGGCCAGCAGAAGGGTCAATGCCAAGGCCAGTGCGATTGCGCTCAGGGCGATGATGCGGGTCTGGTTGTAGCTGGTGCCGGCCGCTTCGACGGCCGTTGCCGCACTTTGCTTGTTGAGTTCGCGCAGCAGTTGCACCTGCATGTCCATCAGGTCGCCCTGCAAGGACAGCATGGTGTTGGAAAGCATCCGCGCCTCGTCCAGCTTGCGTTGCTCGATCAGGCTGATCTCGTCCTGCAGGCCGGGCATGAAGGCGTTATAGGCTTCCTGCAGGGCGATGATCGAATCATGCTCGGTGCCAGCAGGAATACGGGCCAGATAGTCGGTGAAACCTTTTTCGACTTCATTCCTGAGTTGTTCGACATTGATCTTGCTGTTGATCACCGCACCGGGATCATCGGCATTGGCAATCAGGCGTGTGGTTTCGCTGCGCAGTTTCACCAGGTTGATCGCAATGCCATCGGCCATCGCGATACTGGGCAGGGCACCGCTTTCAACGGCTTCGCCCTGCTTGCGAATATCCTGCATCTGAAACAGGCAGAAAGCTCCCAGCGCAACCATCAGCAACGAGGTGATGCCGAAACACAGCACCAGGCGCGGAGTGATCCTGAAGCGGCGCAATACCGTCGTTCCGGATTGCTTGCGCAAAAAACGAGGCAGGAATCTTTTCACGGCGGACAACCCCTATAGGCGGCATTTCGGAGAGCCGTTTATAAGGCAGTTGTGTGATGTCTTTATGACATCGATTGGTGTGAGGTAATTCTGACGTCAAGAATCTGCGATGTGTTCGGGAGCGCCTATTTCTTCCATCAATTCATCCAGAAAGCGCTTCAACCGCGCGTGCCTGACTTGCGCCATTTGCGCGCCGGTGCGGGTCTGGAAGCCATCGGCCAGATGCAGCAGTTTGGTGTGGAAGTGATCGACAGCAAAATGCTTGTCGTCATAGGGCCTCCCGCTAGCCTGAGGGTCCTGCGAGTCATAGAGAAAGCCGCCCATCCGCCCGGACACATAGAACACGCGGGCCACGCCCACCATGCCCATGGCGTCGAGCCGGTCGGCGTCCTGCAGGATTCTGGCTTCGAGCGTTACAGGTGTGATGGCTGCCGAAAAACTATGGGCTTCGATGGCATGGGCAACGGCGGCGATTCGTGTCTCGTCCCAACCTGTTTCGGTCAGCAGATCCGTGGCCTTGGCGGCTGCCAGTCGAGAGGCGCTGGCGCGGAATGGGGAGTCCTTTTCGACCGAGACACAGTCATGCAGCAAGGTCGCCGCCAGCAGGATTTCCTGATCCCCGCCCTCATGATCGCGAATGGCGCAGACGTTCTTCCAGACCCGCAACAAGTGAGAGATATCGTGTGAACCATCGAACCTCTTCGCCTGAGTGTGCGGGATCAGTAATCTGGCGAGGTCCTGGAAGGGGGCGAAACCGGCGTATGTCATCGATGAAATCCTGAAGAAACTTCTACAAGTAAAGCATTCTCTGTAACGACGTTCGACAGGCTTGCAGATGGCTATCCCCCTGAAAGGGTAAAAACCCTTTATAATCCATGGTTTTTACCCACCTTCGATGTGAGAAACACTGTGAGCTTACCGTCCTGCCCGAAATGCAATTCCGAGTACACCTACGAAGACGGCACCCTGCTGGTCTGCCCGGAATGCGCCCATGAGTGGTCTGCTGACGGCAGCAGCGCAGAGTCCGAAGATGTGAAAGTCATCAAGGACTCCACCGGCAACGTGCTGCAGGACGGCGACACCATCACCGTGATCAAGGACCTGAAGGTCAAGGGTTCTTCGCTGGTGGTCAAGGTCGGCACCAAGGTCAAGAACATCCGCCTGGTGGACGGCGATCACGACATCGACTGCAAGATCGACGGCATCGGTGCCATGAAACTGAAGTCCGAGTTCGTGCGCAAGGTTTGAACCTGCTGCGGTACCGCTGACCTGAACGCCTCGCCGGTCGCTTCCCGACCGCGAGGCGTTGTTGTTTTCAGGTTCATTTTGCCGTGCTGCGGTAAAGTGACGGCTCTTCAAGGAGAGAGCCACATGCCTTCAACCCCTGCGCCTTACTTGCAGCCAGATGAGTGCGTCGTGTTATTCGATGGCGTATGCAAGCTGTGCAATGGCTGGGCGAAGTTTCTCATTCGCTACGACACTTCCCGACGTATCCGTCTGGCTGCCGTGCAGTCCGTCGAAGGGCAGGCGTTGCTGAAGTGGGCGGGTTTGCCGGTCGATCAGTTCGACACCATGGCGGTGATCGTCAATGATCGCCTGTTGCTGCGCTCCGATGCCTTTCTGTATGTCATGCGACGGATGCCTGCGCCGTGGTTCTGGCTGATCGCGTTACGCATCGTCCCGCGTCCCTTGCGCGACTGGGGGTACGATCGCATTGCTTTGAATCGCTATCGCCTG
The DNA here is from genome assembly GCF_017165765.1 of Pseudomonas capsici. Classification (GTDB taxonomy): domain Bacteria; phylum Pseudomonadota; class Gammaproteobacteria; order Pseudomonadales; family Pseudomonadaceae; genus Aquipseudomonas; species Aquipseudomonas capsici. Next base: position 134,881 of record NZ_JAFGZD010000014.1, on the reverse strand, counting down.
TTTGGACGTTACGACAGTTGCCTGTTGCCGACGGCCGACCATGAGCAGCGGTTTCTCAAGGCAGTGGCCCATGAGTGAGTTGCAACGCATTGCCTGGGTAGCCCGTGCCGGGCTGGCGCTGATGTTTTTCTACCATGGGCTGGTGCCGAAGATCCTGTGGCTCAGCCCGGGTGAACTGGAGATGATCCAGGCCCACGGTTTTGCCGATGCGAGCCGGGTGGCCTGGTTGAGCGGTGCGGCGGAGATCGGGCTGGCGATCTGCCTGATCTCGGGGTATTTCAAGCGAACTTCATTGATGCTCAGTGCGGTCGTGCTTGCCGGACTGCTGATCGATGTAGCTCTTGTCAGCCCTCACTTTCTTGCCCAGGCGTTCAATCCCGTTTCCCTGAACGGTGCCGGGCTGGCCTTGTGTGCGGTGGCCTGGCTTGCCGAGCGCCCGCAACGAAAGCTGGCAGGCTGAACAGCTACCGGCCGTCACCGCACAGGCTCACGTGTTGTGATCCATGCAATCCAGACGTAGAATTCGCCTTATCTGGTTGTATCCCCCCATACCCACAATAATCCACATCGCACGCTGCGCTCGTTCATGCATTCACGAGCGGGGGCGTTTTCGCGTTTGTTGCCGAAGGGGGCTGGCCTGATCTTGCTGTACAGGTGTCATGCTGCTTATGCATGGCGAACGGCTACTCCTTTGAGCGTTGCAGATTCTTGATGAATACCCCTCCAGAGGTTCGTACCGGTAGCTGGCTTGGCGTGATTGCCCTGGCGCTGGCTGCCTTCATTTTCAATACGACCGAATTCGTGCCTATTGGCCTGTTGAGCAATATTGGCGAAAGCTTCGACATGACCACGGCGCAGGTCGGCCTGATGCTGACGATCTATGCCTGGGTCGTTTCGCTGATGTCCCTGCCGATGATGCTGATCACCCGCAACATCGAGCGGCGCAAGTTGCTGATCTGCATCTTCATGCTGTTTGTCGTGAGCCACATTCTCTCGGCCACGGCTTCAAGCTTTGGTGTGTTGCTGATCAGCCGCGTCGGCATTGCCTTTGCCCACGCGATTTTCTGGTCGATCACCGCATCGCTGGCCGTGCGCATTGCGCCACCGGGCAAGCAGGTTCAGGCATTGGGCTTGCTGGCAACGGGCACTTCGCTGGCCATGGTGCTGGGCATTCCGCTGGGCCGCGTGCTGGGCGAGGCGCTGGGCTGGCGCACGACCTTCATGGGGATTGCCGGGATCTCCGCGCTGACCGTATTGCTGCTGAGTCGCACGCTGCCGCTGCTGCCAAGCCAGAACTCCGGTTCGCTCAGAAGCCTGCCGATTCTGTTCAAGCGTCCAAGGCTTGTGGCGGTCTATGCATTGACCGCTACCGTCGTCACTGCGCACTTCACCGCTTACAGCTACATCGAGCCCTTCGCCCAGACCGTGGCGCACCTGAGCGGCGAGATGACGACCTTGTTGCTGCTGCTGGCTGGCGGCGCGGGGATTATCGGCTCCATCGTCTTCAGTCTGTTCAGCAGCCGCTTCCCCAATGGCCTGCTGATTGCCGCCATCACTCTGGTTGCGCTGTGCCTGCTGATGCTGTTGCCGTTTTCGAGTCAGGCGGCTGCCCTCGGTTCATTGAGTGTCGTGTGGGGCATGGCCATGATGTGTTTCGGGCTGCTGTTGCAGGCCCGGGTCCTGAGCCTGGCACCGGATGCTACAGACGTGGCGATGTCGCTTTTCTCGGGCATCTTCAATATCGGGATCGGCGGCGGTGCCTTGCTGGGCAGTGTGGTGAGCAGTCAGCTGGGCGTCGCAAATGTGGGGATCGTCGGTGGCCTGGTGGCCGTGGGCGGGTTACTGCTGTGCTGCGTGAGCACTTATCTGTTCAGCAAGCAGGATTCCGCTGCTGCGCTGTCGGCCGACAGCAAGTGTTGAGCTGATCGGGGCTGTTGAAACATCAACAGCCCCTGCATTTCCTTCCTCTGGATTTCAGGCCTTGAGCCTGCCCAGCCATTCCAGAGATGTTCTCCAGATACAGATTCCCAGGAAGTACGCGGACATTGCAAACCATAGCCCCAGCACCAACGGGCCATTGTGTGGGTGGTTGATGATCAGCGAGGCGCTGCACAGCAACCAGACCGTGGTGACCGCGATATTGATCGGCATGAACTTGCGAACCCGAAACGGGTGCAGGAATTTCATCCGGGTCAGGGTCAGCAGTGCCAGGGCCACGATGGTGACAAAGGTCATCCAGGGCGCGGGTGACAGGATATACATGCTCAGGGCAACCACGTTCCAGGCAGCCGGGAAGCCCTGGAAATAGTTGTCCTTGCTTTTCATGTCCACGTTGCAGAAGCAGAACAGCGACGAAACCAGAATGATCGATATGCTTAACAGCAGAGTGAATTCCGGCAGCGGGATATAGCGGTAGATGAACAGGGCCGGGATGAAGACGTAGGTCAGGTAGTCGATCACCAGATCCAGTGCCGAGCCGTCGAAGTGCGGCAGTACCGAGTGAGTGTTGACCTTGCGCGCCAGTGAGCCGTCGACGCCGTCCACGATCAGGGCGACGCCCAGCCAGAGCAGGCAGGCTTTGGGTTCATTATTGAACAGGGCAATGGTTGCCAGAAACGCAAGGACTACGCCTGTGGCGGTAAAGCCGTGAGCACCCCATGCGTTAAGCCTGGCTATGCGTTGATTGGTTATCACGGGACGCTCTCCAGAAAGTAATGCGTGTCAGTGTTACAAAGATGACCTTCAGATTATGTGAAAACGCAGCAGCACCGGGTGCAGTAGTTTTCACACAAACGGGTTAGCTACTATCGACCCGGCAATCGCCGATAAGGTTCAGCGGTGACTATCGCTCGTTTTGCGGTCGTTTTCCAGAAAACTGCTGTCCGGCGAGGACCGCTCGTCCTTGTATTCTTCGGGCTCGACGAAGCAGGTGGGGGCAGAGCCATCGGCGTTGAGCTGATGGATAAGGATCGGTTCGCCCCGCTCGTTGAAGAAGACCTGGCCGATGCCTGCCGAATTCCATAACCGCTCACCGGCCTTGCTGTGCTGCGGTGTGCGCGGAATGACTTTCATGCGTCGACGTTTGGTGAACCAGTTGAGTGGCGAGCGCGGCGAGTAGAGCCAGCGGTTCAGGCGATCGAAGGTATCGAGCAGACGGCGGGGAAACTCGTTCTTGATGCCGCTGCTGGTGATCTGCCAGATGCGTGGCCCGCCGCTGCGCTTGCGAATGAGGATTTCGTAGACGAACGAATAATGCACGTCTCCCGAAAGAATGACGTAGTTCCCCGGCGTCCTGGAATGACCAAAGATATTGAGAATGACCTGCGCAGCTCCTCGATGCGCCATCCAGTTCTCCGCATCCACCAGCAACGGGTAACCGAACCAGCTGAACACCCGCTGGATGGCCTCGATCAGCTTGACCCCGAACACGGGGGCTGGCGACACGATGATCGCGGCCTTGTGGTCGAGCAATTCCTGCTGCAGTTCGCTGAGTGCTTCCCAGTCCAGCAGGCCCGAAGGCTGATTGAAGTTTGACTCGCTGCGCCAGCGCCGGGTCCGGGTATCGAGCACCACCAGTGCCGGGCTGGTGGGTAGAACGTAATGCCATTGCTGGAAGTGCAGCAGTCTGTCGATCACGGCGTCCTGAGTCTTGCTGACCCAGCGGTTGTCATGGTCCCTGGCCTCTGTACTCAAAGCCTCGACCTGCTGGATGAGCTCATCAAGCGCATCGGGATTGTTGCCCCAGCCCTGGCACAGCAGATAGGCGAGCAGCGCGTTGCCGATGATGCGTTTGGAGAATGGATGGCCGTAGGCGCTTTCTTCCCAGTTGGCCGACAGGTTCCAGTCATCGGTAATGTCGTGGTCATCGAAAATCATCATGCACGGCAGATGCGCCATGGCCCGTGCCACACCACCCAGGCCGTTTTTGAAGTCGTCGATCAGGTGCTGCTCTCTGGCGTAGCGCTCGCACTGTTCGGCATCGAGCTTCGGCATGTCCGGTTCGATGAGTGTCCAGGGTGTCGGCGACCAGACCAGCAGATACATCGCCATGACTTCCGCCATCGTGACCAGATGGTTATCCGCCGAACTGCTGGTGAACACGGGTTTGCTGACACCGCCGAAGAACCGCTCGCGCAGCGTTTCGTTGCTCTTGAGTGCCGGCAGCAGATCGGCGCGCTGGTAATAGCTGGCCGGGTGCCGGTAGAGGTCGACGCTGTCATCAATCACAGCACCTTCAAGCCGCTCCCCGAACAGGCCAAGGCGTTCGATCAAGGCATGAATCGCACGCAGCATCGGGCCGGCAACATCGTCGGCGTAAACCTGATCGCCGCTCATCATCAGCAGGGCAGGGCGCTTCTGCGGGTCTTTTGTATCGGCCAGCAGGCGGTCGACACACAACAGGCCGTCAGCCGCAGGGTGATGCGGTTTGCGGCATGAGCCGTGGAGCATATGGTCGATCTTGCTGCGCACCACAAAGTTCGGGCTGCCTGCTTCGGCGTAGAGCAGATGAGGTGCCCAGTCGGCGATGCTGCTGTGCTGCTCGTCGTCGATCAGCAGGTCGTAACCGATCAGGATGTCCCGGGGCAGATCGGTATCCAGCTTTATGTCTATCAGGTGCACAAAGGCATGACGACCTACGGCGATGATCTTGCATTGCCCGGCATCGAGCGGATAGTCCGTGCAGACCTGCGCCCCGTTGGCATCAGTGAATTGCAGACGCAAGGTCATGGAAAGCGCCCGCGACCCTGTCAGCCACAGCACCAGACGGTTTGCTTCCTGACGACGCAAGAGAGGGCCAGCGAGTACGGCGGGTAGGTTTGAAGACGGTGCAGCGGGGGGTACGGACATCCTGGTTTCAGGCTCTGACTGAATTTTCGACCAGAAATGTTAACGCAGGCGGTGTGAAAAATTCCTCCAGGCGCCGCCAGGCATTCTGAGCAGAATGTTTCAAAACAATACCGGATGACGGGCATGAAAAAGCCGATGCCAGAAGCTCTGGCATCGGCTTTTCAGGGGGGGCAGTGCTTCAGAGGATCAGAGCGTCCACTTCAGCGAGAACATCAGGTTGCGTGGGTCGCCGTAGACACCGCTACCGGTACCGGTCGGAATGCCCTGCCAGTATTTGGTGTCGAACACGTTGTTGAAGTTGACGCGGCCATCCCAGTGCTCGTCGAACTTGTAACCCGCCATCAGGCCGACGACGGAGTAGGCATTCTGAGTCGCATAGCCGGTGCCGACACGGTTGAAGGTTTCGCTCTGGGCAAGAACGTCAGCACCGACGCGCCACTTGCTCAGGTCGCCTTGCAGGTTGTAGCTGGTCGTGGCTTTGAACAGGTGTTTGGGCTGCTCAGGTGCGAACAGGCGGCCTTCGTTGCGCTCGACTGCATCCTTGACGTACTGGCTCAGCACATAGGTATAGGCTGCGGAGAACTGCCAGTTCGGGGTCAGCGCACCGCTGATTTCGGTGTCGATACCGCGGCTGCGGACTTCACCGGCCGAGCCGTAGCATGTCTGGTTGGCCGCAAAGGTCGGGCAGCTCGTCTGCTGGTCTGCCAGTTCGTAGGCACGTTTTTCCTGGGTCATGTCGAACAGGGCTACCGAAGCATTCAGTGCACCGTCGAAATACTCACCTTTCAGACCGATTTCATAGCTTTTGCCCGTCATCGGGTCCAGCACCGAGCCGGAGACATCCTTGTTGTTCTGCGGCTTGAAGATTTCGGTGTAGCTGGCGTAGACCGAGTAGGTATCGTTCAGGTCATAGATGACGCCTGCATACGGCGTGACTTCCTGAGTCACCTTATAGTCGCCGGTGGCGCTGCGATCGTCGTAGTCGTACCAGCTCAGGCGGCTGCCGATGATTACGTGCAGCGGATCGATCGGGTTGAAGCGGGCGACGGCATAGAAAGCCTCTTCAGTCGCCGTATACCGGTTCTGGTACGGGTTGCGGTCGGCCCTCGAAGGTTTGGCGATCACGCTGTGGCTGAAGTTATAGATATCCACCGATGGTGAGTTCAGCCACCAGCCACCCACCTGATCGAATTTCTCTTCACGGCGGCTGGCACCGATGGTCAGCTCATGCTCGCGGCCGAACAACTGGAACGGGCCGGAGAGGGAGCCGTCGAGGTTGGTCTGATCATCGGTAGTGTCATATTGACCGGACGACTGGGTAAAGCCAGTGCTGCCGCCGTAGTTCAGGTAGCTGGAAAACGAATTGGACTCGGCCCAGATCTTGGCCGCTGCCAGTTTGGCGTTCCAGCCGTTGTCGAAGCGGTGAGTCAGGTCGGTGAACAGGCTGACATTGTCGCGATCCCAGTAAGCCCAGTCGTTGCTCAGGAAGGTCGAGCGAGACAGATGCAGGTTTTCGCCGTTGGGACCGGACGGCAGGCTGCCCCAGTCGGAAGTTGCGTCGTCGCGTTGCTTGGAGGCACCGATGCTCCAGGTGGTCGAATCGCTCAGGTCGGCTTCCAGAATCCCGTAAAAGGTCTGACGCTGTTTGTTGCGCTCGTCGACAAAACTCTTGTTGTCTTCATACGCCGCCACTGCACGGCCACGGAGTGTGCCGGACTCGTTGAGCTTGTTGGAGGCATCGACTTCAGTGCGGTAACGGTCCCAGCTGCCAGCGCTGGTCGTGATGCTGAGCTGCGGTGTCGCGGTAGGGCGCTTGCGCACCATGTTCAGGGTCGCCGACGGGTTGCCGGCACCGGTCATCAGACCGGTAGCGCCACGCACCACTTCAACGCGGTCGTAGATGGCCAGATCCGCTTCGGAAATGGTGTCCTGAGTGAAGGTGCCAAGGCTGCTCGGCAATCCGTCGTACATCAGGTTATCGATGGTGAAACCACGGGCCAGGAATTGCTGACGATCCTGGCCGAACTTGCGTAGCGTCACGCCCGGCGCGTATTTGACGACATCGTTGACGTCACTCATGCCTTTGTCATCCATGCGTTGACGCGTCATGACACTGACCGACTGAGGCGTTTCACGGATCGACAAGGGCAATTTGGTCGCCGTATTCATCGAGCCCGTGGTGTAGGAGTTGGTGCCCTCGGTGGTGGCAGCCCCGGCAATGCTCGTATCGGCATTGATATCCACATTACCCAGCGACACCGGACCTGCGGCCTGCTGCTGGAAGACCTGCGCAGAATTACCCTGCACGGTTGCACCGAGACCGCTGCCAGCCAGCAACTGATTCAGCGCTTGCGCCGGCTCCAGATTGCCACGCACCGCTGGTGCCTGCTTGCCTGCGACAGAGCGGGCATCGAAATTAACTTGCATACCACTGACCTGACTCAATTGGGTCAGAGACGACGACAGGGACTGAGATGGCAGATTCAAGCTGACAGGAGCAGCCAAGGCAGAGGCCGACAGGCCGAGTGCCAGGACACCGGTCAACGTGGGGATAAAGGGACGAAGCATCTCGTGATTCCTAAAGGGGCATGAAGACAGATCGGCTTTGCAGAACACGTCACACCGGACGCTCGACGTGGCAAAGGGCAACATTGAAGGCGCGGATTTAACAAGTTTTTCACATTTATGTAAATACAAACGATTTGCAATAACGCCTTGTTTTTTGTTCTTGTCTATAAGAGGCGCTGCCGATGCTGGCTTGCTAATGGCCCGATAGGCCCGGTCTGTATGGGCTGGATGCTTGAGTGATGTCTGATGACAAGCGAAGAGGTGCGGTTTAGAGCGGTGGTCTTATCCGACCAGTGGTGAGCTGAGGGGGGGGAGCTTGTCAGTAGCACACACCGGTATGCCAGGACGAGAGCAGTGCATGAGCGGTTTGATAATCCGTCGCAAAGCTTTGGGTATGGCGTTGGGCGAGCGGAAGAGCAGACGCCAGAAACAAGAAAGCCCGCACGAGGCGGGCTTCTTGTTGAACTTGGTGGCTACACAGGGACTTGAACCCCGGACCCCAGCATTATGAATGCTATGCTCTAACCAACTGAGCTATGTAGCCAAGTGGCGCGCATTATTCGCGCAGAACGGTTATGTGTCAAGCGTCGGTGTGAAAAATAATTGCGATTGATCAATCGCTTAGCTCGGATCTGCCGAAAAGGCCGGGTTTGCAGGGGCTTTGGAGGGTAGGGCTGTTTGTCTTGCGCCCTGGCTCGTCGGCTTTTATTCGATGGGGCGTGTTGCTTGAGCGCGTCTCCTGACATTCGTATCGACTGTTTCTTCCAGTGACATGTTACGCGACTCATTTTTCAGGCCGCTACGAACGCCGTCTTAGAGCGACTGATGTTCGGTTTTCCGAATGCTGGAAGGTGTTTCTTTCGGCAGCGCGATGGGCGTTTTTTCTCAAAGGGAACCACCAGGCCCATGTTGTCCACGCAGGTCGTCCACTTTATGCGTATTCGATAAATTTTCTTCGTCATTTATGGGCTTTTGATGCAAGAAAGTCTGCCTCGGTCCAGATCTTGCTTTGTTCTGCGCAATGCACTGAACAAGATCCATTTTTGTGCCTTGAAAACACGGACGACTTCGCTTTTCGGATAAACGCGTGGCGATGGCTATCGTCATCAAATCAATAACATGGCATTTTGCTATTTGGCTTTTTTGAAAATGGGCATCTGCACGGGGTTACCCGGTTTTTGCAGGCTGTCACAGGGGGATGGCGGACATGAGTGGGCTTTTATCACCAGGTATGCGCCTGATGGGGCATTTTGGTTTCGCGCGCAAGTTTCAGGTCCTGTTCTTGTTGTTCATGCTGCCTCTGGTGGGCAGTGTATGGATGATTGCTCAGGATTATCGCAACAAGCTTGCGGTGATTTCGGGCGAACAGTCAGGTGTGCGTCAGTTGCTGGTGCTCGACGATCTGGATTTCGAGCTGTCGGCCCAGCGTGATAACGCGGCGCGCTGGAAAGCCGCCGATATTCTTCGTGAGCCCACTCCCGAGGCCAAGGCTGCGGTTGCCAGGCTTGATGCCAATGTTCCGAAAGTCTCCCAGGCACTCGATGCCGTAGGTGCCAAATTGGCGCAGGAAGATGCGACTGCCGACGCCATGGAGCGTTACAGGGCCTTGCAGGCGTCCGTGAAGGGCCTGGACTCGGCGTCGTTGCGCACTGTCGGCTGGTGGCCCGATGGCTATGATCGCTTTACGGCATCCCTGAGCCTGACTCAGGCCCTGCGTGAACAGATTGCGATGGACAGCGGCCTGATTCTCGATCCCTGGCTGGAAACCTATATGCTGATGCAGCTTTCCACTCAGCAGATGCCGGATCTGATCGAGCGTATCGGTCGTATGGCCAGTATCGGTCAAACCTCTGTTGCCACAGGTCAGTTCAGTCTGCAAAGTCGTTTGCAGATGCGTGACCTGCGCAGCCGCATCGATGATGCCAAGGACCAAATGCACAAGGCGGGCAATCTGCTGCTGTCCAAGCTGCCGCCGGAGCTGGAGCCCTGGGCTGTAAAATACAAGGCGACTTCCGCGATGCTGGATGCCGAGCTGAAAGTGCTGGATGAGGGGGTATTCGGTGGCACCATCAAGCTCAAGCCTGCAGAGTTCGAGCGCAGCATCGATGCCCTGTTGGGTGGAATGGCCCAGTTGCGCAAGCAGTCGCTGGTTTCTCTGAACGATCGGCTCGAGTATTACCGCGATACCTCCAACATGCAGTTCATTCCGATGGCAGTGGCCTTTGGCGTATTGATGCTGGCGGCGCTCTATCTGTTCGTTTGCCTGCAATCTTCGATTCGCCGCAGTGCCAGCGGCATTACCACGCTGGCCGAATCGTTGCGTGACGGCAATCTGTGCGTCGAGGTTTCGGTTCAGGGGCGTGACGAACTGGCGGCTATCAGCAAGGCGCTGAACGTTGCGGTGGTGCAGTTGCGTACCAGCCTGTTGGGCGTCAATCACGAAACCCGGCAACTGGGTGATGCCGTGCAGACCCTCAATACCCAGTCCAATGGCACGCTCAGCGAGGTCGAAGAGCAGCAGTACCAGATCAGCCAGATTGCAGCCGCGGCCACCGAGCTGGCGGCAACCTCTCAGGGCGTGGCCAGAAGCTGCGAGCAGGCTTCCGACAGTGCACGCCAGACCCGCAAGATTGCAGAAGAAAGCAGTCGTGACAGCCGCCGTACCACCGACAGCATCCAGCAGCTCAATCAGCGCCTGACCGATACGGCCGCGGCTCTGGGACGTGTCAGTGAGCAGGGTCAGCAGATCCAGTCGGTCGTCGATGCGATTCGTGGTATTGCCGAACAGACCAACCTGCTGGCGCTCAACGCGGCCATCGAGGCGGCGCGGGCGGGTGAGCAGGGGCGCGGGTTTGCGGTGGTGGCCGATGAGGTTCGTAGCCTGTCGCAGCGCACCCAGGCTTCCACGGCGGAAATCGCCGGTACTGTGGACAGCTTGCGCTCTACCGTGACGCAGGCGGTCAACCTGATGGAAGCAGCCTGTGGCCAGGCGGTCAACGATGCCCAGTCGGTGACCGGACTGGGGTTGCGGTTGGGTGAAATCGCCTCTGCCGTGCAAGGCGTGACCGATACCCTGGTGCAGATTTCGACTGCCGTCGAAGAGCAGGCGTCGACTGCCGATGAGGTCAGCAACAATATTCAACAGGTCGATCAGGCGGCAGGTCGTTTGCTCGATGGTGCCCGTGCCGTCAATCAGGCGGCGGATACCCTGAGCAAGGGCAGTCGTGCCTTGAGCAACAATACGGCGCGTTTCCAGCTGGGCTGATCGGGCTCAAAGACAGCGTTGCACAATGACACCTCAATCGCCAGGTCCGGCGGTTGAGGTGTTTTGCATTGGGGAGCAGATCCATCAGGCCGTCAAACGGCGACTGCTGGCTCATTGATCCAGGTCGGCGCCACGCTTTGCAGTTGCACCCAGGGCTGCGGTTTGCCCAGCAGATAACCCTGGAACTCGTCCACCCCCATGGCATGCAGACATTGCGCCTGAGTATGGGTTTCGATCCCTTCGGCAACGATCTTCAACGAAAAGCGCTTGGCGATGAGCACTGCACTTTCCACCACGGCCAGGGCCCGGTCATCCAGTTGAGCGACGAATGAGCGGTCGATCTTGATGCCATCGATAGGCAGCTCACGCAATCTGGAGAGCGAGGAGTAGCCGGTGCCGAAGTCATCGATATGGATATGCACCCCCATTTTTCTCAGGTGATGCAGCGATTCGAGAATACGATCCTTCCAGGCCTCGTCAAACACCGACTCGGTGACTTCCACAATCAAGCGGGCAGGGGACAGACGTTCTATCGCGAGCGTCTGGGCGACGAAACGGGTGAAGCCGGGCGTCACCAGTTGGCGAATGGAAACGTTCACGGCAACCGACGGCAGTTCCGTGCCGGTTTTCTCCCAGGTGACGGCTGCGCGACAGGCCTGCTGCAATACCCAGGCACCGAGCTCGACGATCAGGTCGGACTCTTCGGCGATGGGAATGAACTCCTGTGGGCCTACAGCGCCCAGCAGAGAAGGATTCCAGCGCAGCAAGGCTTCGATGCACATCACTTCGCCGCTTTTCGCCGAAATCAGGGGCTGGAATACCAGAGACAGGCTTTCATCATGCACGGCCTGGCGCAGGGCGATGTTGATATCCAGCTTGCGACGCTGGATGCGCGCCAGTTCCTGATCGTAAAACACGATGCGGCCACGGCCCTGGCGCTTGGCTTCGGCAGAGGCCAAGTCGGCGGCCTGCAACAGGGTTTCAATGTTGTCGCCGTCGTCGCCCTGAATGGCAATGCCGATGCTGACGCCGATGCGCAGGGAGGCAGAGGCGACCTCGAAGTTCTTGATCAGCGCTTCCCCGAGGTTTTCAGCCAGTTGCCAGGCCTGGGTGCGGATATCGAGTAAGGCCGGCGTCACTACAATGAATTCATCGCCTCCCCAGCGGGCGATGGAAGAGCCGTCGGGCATCAGGGATTTCAAGCGCCTCGCAACGCCCTGAAGAATTTCGTCGCCGCAGGCATGTCCCAGCCCGTCATTGATCTGCTTGAAGTGGTCCAGATCCAGAAACAGGACGGCGCGCAATCGGGGGGCGAAGTCCGGCAGCGGGCTCAGGTCGTACATCAGGCCGCGCCGGTTCGGCAGGCCGGTGAGCGGATCGTGGTGAGCCAGGTTGTGCAGGGAGCGTGTACGGTCGGCGACACGCTCTTCCAGCTCGGCATTGGTGGCAAGCACTTCCTCGGTGCGCTGGGTCAGCTGTTCGACCAGGTCCGAGTTTTCATGCTTCAGTTCGATGGAGTTGCGCAGCCGTGCATAGTTGTTGCGATGCCCGACAAGCATCAGGCCATAGAACGCCACGCCAATCACGCTGAGTATCCACTGCGACGGAGTCTGTACGGCCAGTTGGTAGCAGACAGGCAGCATCATGAGTCCGAAATACACCGGGCCCATCACGCGCATGGGCGCAAGTATTCCGCTGGCACCGCCTGCCATGGCCGATATCACCATGGTGATCAGATACTGCTGAGCAGGTGGGTAGGTATTGAATTCGCCCAGGATCAGGATCGACCACAGCAGACCCGTCGCAAACAGACCGGTCCCCTGAAGCTGCCAGGCTCGCTCAAGCCATTCGATCGATTGACCCTTTGGAGTGCTGGCGACCTTGAGCAGGTAGCGATGCAAGGCCCACCGCAACCCCAGAGTGATCACGGTGATTGTGAGCCATATCCAGTGACATTCGCGGTCGATTTCCGATGTCTGGACCAGCAACACTACACCGACTGCGGCGATCAGTTGGGCCCAGAGACCTGCAAGGTTACAGCCTAACGTGTATTGCAGAAGCTCAGCCTTCAGATGGGCCTTGTTCATCTTGTCTTTCCCGACAGCTACTTTCTATGGGAGTCCGTTTGTGAAGTGAGATCCATGAGTGACGGCAGACTTTATCCTGTAGCAGTCTGGCCAGATGCGATGCAAAGCTCTGGGCTTGATACATCTTCGAACTAAATGATGGCTAAATGCAATTACTATAAAGGCAAGTGGATGAGGTCTTTTAAGCGCGTGGTCATGCCGTTATCGGCAGTGATCGGCCAGAGCTTGAGGTGCCGGTCATCGGACAGACGGTAAAAGGAGGGAGTGGCAGGAAGGGTGCCTTCAGCTACGTGCTGTAGCCAAAGGCAGAGGAGCGTTGCGGATCAGAACGAGCCCAGTTTCAGGATCTTTTGCAGGTATTGGCCGTAACCGGTCTTTTTCAGCTTTTCAGCCTGTTCACCCAATTGTTGGGCGGTGATCCAGCCATTGGAGTAGGCGATTTCTTCAAGGCATGCCACTTTCCAGCCCTGGCGCTGTTCGATGGTATGCACGAAGTGGCTCGCTTCCAGCAGCGATTCGTGAGTGCCGGTGTCCAGCCAGGCGAAACCGCGGCCCAGAATTTCCACCGTCAGGCTTTTCTGTTCCAGATAGGCCTTGTTCACGTCGGTGATTTCCAGTTCGCCACGCTCGGAAGGCTTGATGTTCCTGGCGATCTCGACAACCTGGTTATCGTAGAAATACAGCCCGGTGACGGCATAGCTGGATTTCGGATTGGCCGGTTTCTCTTCAATGCTCAGCGCCCGACCGCTCTCGTCGAATTCCACCACGCCAAAGCGCTCGGGATCGGAAACGTGATAGCCGAATACGGTGGCACCGCTGCTTTGGCGGGTGGCGGCGTGCAGTTTTTCCGAGAAGTGCTGGCCGTAGAAAATGTTGTCGCCCAGGATCAGGCAGCATGGATCCTTGCCAATGAACTCTTCACCGATCAGGAAGGCCTGCGCCAGGCCATCGGGGCTGGGTTGCTCTGCATAGGAGAGTTCGATGCCGTACTGGCTGCCGTCTCCCAGGAGCTTGCGGAAAGAGGGCAGGTCGTCTGGCGTGGAGATAATCAGGATTTCACGCATCCCTGCCAGCATCAGTACCGACAGAGGATAGAAAATCATCGGCTTGTCGTAGATCGGCAGCATTTGCTTCGAAACGCCAAGGGTCAACGGATGCAGACGAGTGCCCGAGCCTCCGGCCAGGATGATGCCTTTACGGTTCGTCGTGATCATTTATTCAGGGTTTCCATGAGCATTCGGGTTACACCACTTTGCCAATCCGGCAAGTGCAGGGAAAAGGCATTACGCAGTTTTGCTGTATCCAGCCGCGAATTCAAAGGCCGTTGCGCGGGTGTCGGATAGTCGACGGTCCCGATGGGGTTGACGGCTTCTACTGCCAGTTGCTCGCCATTGGCCCGGGCAAAGTCGATGACATATTGCGCGTAGGCATGCCATGAGACTTCGCCTGCCGGTGCCAGATGATAGATCCCGCCGAGTTGCGGGCGCGCCAGTGTCTGTTGCAGGGCAACGGCCGTTACGTCCGCCAGCAGCTCGGCGCCTGTGGGGGCACCGATCTGGTCGCTGATGACATTGAGTGTCGGACGATCCTTGGCGAGTCGCAGCATGGTCTTGGCAAAATTGTTGCCGCGTGCCGCATACACCCAACTGGTGCGAAAGATCAGGTGTTTGCAGCCCGATTCAGCAATAAGCCTCTCGCCTTCGAGCTTGGTTGCACCGTAATGATTGACGGGCGAAACCGCATCGGTTTCTTTCCAGGCGGTTGTGCCTGTGCCATCGAACACGTAGTCGGTGGAGTAATGAATCAGCAGGGCGTCGAGCTGGCGGGCTTCTTCGGCCATGACCTGGCTGGCCAGGGCATTGATCCGGTGTGCTGCTTCGCGCTCGCTTTCAGCCTTGTCGACTGCCGTATAGGCCGCGGCATTGACGATGACCTGGGGCCGGACACGACGAATCGTGTCCCGCAGACCGGCCAGATCGGCCAGATCGCCAGCAAGCTCGCCGCAAGTGGTCTGTGCGGGATGTCTATCCAGCGCTATCACTTCGCCAAGCACTGCCAGCGAGCGCTGCAACTCCCATCCGACCTGACCGTTTTTCCCAAGTAGAAGTATTTTCATGCTTTCCCGGTGCGCGATGCGTAGTTTTTATCGATCCATTGTTGATAACTACCGCTTTTCACATGTGCGACCCATTCAGGGTTGTCGAGGTACCACTGCACGGTCTTGCGAATGCCGGACTCGAAACTTTCCTCGGGCACCCAGCCCAGCTCACGCTGAATCTTGCTGGCGTCGATTGCATAGCGTAGATCATGCCCGGGACGGTCCTGCACATAAGTGATCAGGTCGGCATGCGGGCGGAAGGCCGAGTCGGGACGCAACTGGTCGAGCAGGGCGCAGACGGTGTGTACCACTTCGATGTTCTGCTTCTCGTTGTGACCGCCGATGTTGTACGTCTCGCCGATCTCGCCCTCGGTCACCACCTTGTAGAGTGCGCGAGCGTGATCTTCCACGTAAAGCCAGTCACGGACCTGATTGCCCTTGCCGTAGATAGGCAGTGGCTTGCCTTCCAGCGCATTGAGAATGATCAGCGGGATCAGCTTTTCCGGGAAATGGCAGGGGCCGTAGTTGTTCGAGCAGTTGGTGACCAGGGTCGGCAGGCCGTAGGTGCGGCTCCAGGCGCGTACCAGATGGTCGGAACTGGCCTTGCTGGCCGAGTACGGCGAGCTTGGCTGATAAGGCGTGGTTTCGGTGAATAGGTCTTCCGGCCCTTCGAGGTCGCCGTACACTTCATCGGTGGAAATGTGGTGGAAGCGGAACGCGGCCTTGCGCGTGTCGTCCAGTCCGTTCCAGTAGCCACGCGCGGCTTCCAGCAACGTGTAGGTGCCGATGATGTTGGTCTGGATGAACTCCGAAGGTCCGCTGATGGAGCGGTCGACATGGGACTCGGCAGCCAGGTGCATCACTGCATCGGGCTGGTGGTCGCGAAAGACCCGGTCAATCTCTTCACGGTTGCAGATATCCACATGCTCGAAAGCATAACGCTCGCTCTGGTCCGCCGACTGGAGGGATTCGAGATTACCGGCGTAGGTCAGCTTGTCGACATTGACTACAGCATCGGTCGTGTTGGCGATGATGTGGCGAATGACCGCCGAACCAATGAAGCCTGCACCACCTGTTACTAAGATCTTCACGAGAGTTTTTACCTTGGATTCTGACAAGACTGGGCGCGCCAACTGGAGGTCGCGACTGTAAGGGACAAGCTGACCTGACGATAGTACAAGGCGGCATTTTACATGGAAAAATCGCTGTCGCAGGCCTCAAGCAGCAATCGCTCGATCTGCGCCAGTTCCCAGGTACTCAGCAGGCTGACCGGATCCGTGCCGTAACGCTGGGTTTCCAGGCTCCATTCCCTGCCGTCCGGGGCCTGACAGTGTTGGCAATGGTGCAGATGGCTGTCGCTGAAATCGAAGGTCAGGTGCCAGCCTTCGATAGTGACTTGCTGCAGGCCTGAGTCGAGCGGCTGGCCGATCTGCAGAGAGTGAATACCCTGAGCCGTGTCCCGCAGTTGCTGATAAACCTCGCGTGCGCTCAATGGCTGCATCTATTTCACTCCCTGCAAACGGTTTGTCTCGAACTGGCTGCAACTGTTCCAGAAGCGCTCAAGCCCCGCCGAGATGAACTTCTCTCGATGACGAATCATGAAAAAGCGCCGGGTAAAGGGTGGAATGTCGCCACTCAGAGCTTTCAACTGCTCTGAAGCCAACAGATCGGCAACCACCCAGCGCGACAGACAACTGATACCGATGCCTTGCGCCAGTGTGTGCTTGATGGCTTCGGAGCTGCCGATCTGCCGGATATCGGACAGGCCATGCAAATGCCTCAGCAGCAATTGCTCGACGACTTCACGAGTGCCCGAGCCTGGCTCGCGAAGCAGCCATTCGGCATCCTGCAGATCGCTCAGCGTGACGTGCTCTTGCCTGGCCAGTGGATGCTGGCTGCCGGCAACCGTCAGCAATTCATCCACCAGCCAGGGTTCGGCGCTGAGTTCGGGGAGATGGCAGGGACCTTCGGTCAGGCCCATGTCGATTTCAAAGTCGGCGACTTTTCTGGCGATGGCCATGCTGTTGCCCATTTCGACATCGATCTGCAACAGAGGAGCCGACTGTCGCAGTTCGCCCAGAATCAGCGGCAGTACATAGTTGCCTATGGTGGTGCTGCAGCCTACTCGCAGGCGCGTTTTCATCTGCGCATTACCGGACTGGAAGCCAGCCTCGATCTGTTGGGCGCTTTCGAGCATCTTTCTGGCCTGGGGCAGCAAGGCATGACCGTTGTCGTTGAGGACCAGACGCTTGCCCACTCGATCGAACAGACGGGTTTCAAGAGCGCTTTCCAGCTCATTCAGTGCCGCGCTGGTGGCCGATTGCGACAGCGATACCGCCACTGCGGCACTGGTGGTACTGCCATGCTGACTGATGGCGCAGAAAATCTGTAACTGACGAAGGCTCAGCTTCACTCTATCTACCTGAAAAATGGGTAAGAGAAACCTATATTACCCATTTTTATAATTGTTCTGCTTTCCCTAGACTCGATTCATGTCAGCAGGCAGGAACATCAACATGAGCGAAATCAGGCCAGCAGCGATCATCGGACGCGGTCGTCCATTGGCCGCTCTTTCGAGCCCTCGGGAAGCCATCCGCCAATTCACTCCCAACTGGTTCGCCGTCACCATGGGCACCGGCATTCTGGCCCTGCTGCTGGGCCAACTGCCTTTTACCGCGCCACTGCTCAAGTCTTTGGGCGAGGCTCTCTGGCTTTTCAACATTGGATTGTTCGTGTTGTTCAGCGTGATGTATGCGAGCCGCTGGGTGCTGTTTTTCGATGAGGCCAAACAGATTTTCGGTCACTCCACTGTCTCGATGTTCTTCGGGACGATTCCCATGGGCCTGGCCACGATCATCAATGGATTGCTCCTGTACGGTGTACCACGCTGGGGCGCTTCGGTGATTGGTCTGGCCGAGGTCCTGTGGTGGATCGACGTTGCGATGGCGCTGGTTTGCGGGGTGCTGATCCCTTTCATGATGTTTACCCGCCAGCAGCACAGCATCGACCAGATGACCGCGGTATGGCTCTTGCCCGTCGTGGCAGCCGAAGTCGCCGCCAGCTGTGGCGGCCTGCTGGCTCCTCATCTGGCAGATGCCAGCGCGCAGTTCACTGTGCTCATCACCAGTTATGTGTTGTGGGCGTATTCGGTGCCGGTGGCCTTGAGCATTCTGGTGATCCTGCTGTTGCGCATGGCCTTGCACAAGCTGCCTCACGAAAGCATGGCCGCATCGAGCTGGTTGTCCCTTGGCCCGATCGGAACCGGTGCCCTGGGCATGCTGGTGCTGGGCGCCGACGCGCCGGCCATCTTTGCGGCCAATGGGCTGGCAGGCATCGGCGATGTTGCCAAAGGCCTTGGCCTGATTGTCGGCATTCTGTTCTGGGGGCTGGGTTTGTGGTGGATGATTCTCGCGTTGTTGATCACCCTGCGTTACCTCAAGACCGGTATTCCGTTCAATCTGGGCTGGTGGGGATTCATCTTTCCGTTGGGCATATACGCAGCCACGACCCTGAAACTGGGAGCGACACTGGATCTGATGTTTTTCAACGTGATGGGCGTCGTGCTGGTTCTGCTGCTGGCGGTGATGTGGCTGATCGTGGCTTTCAGAACATGGGCCGGAGCTTATCGCGGCAACTTGTTTGTCTCGCCTTGTATTGCGTCGTTGGGGAGGGCGCGTAATCAGGTGTGCAGCCTCAGTCCCAACTGATTGATGGGCGAAAACTGGTAACGTGCAGGTTTGTTCAGCTTTTTCACCTTTCCCTCTTCTATAGATTGTTTAAGCCAGTTATTGATCAGCGTTTTAGGAAGGGTCCATGCTTCCACCAGCTCATCTACTGTAACGGGTCTGTCAATCCTTTCGAGTTTCAGCAAAAAGATCTGATAGAAACTCAAGTCAGGGGCATCGATGGGTGTAAAAACACAAAACCCCCGAATCGCCAGGCGATTACGGGGGCTTTGAGATTCAGCTGTGTCCGTGGCAAGCCACGGCAGGCATCAGACGTTGAAGCGGAAGTGCATCACGTCGCCATCCTTGACGATGTATTCCTTGCCTTCCAGACGCCATTTACCGGCTTCCTTGGCACCGGCTTCGCCCTTGAACTGGATGAAGTCTTCGTAGGCGATGACTTCGGCGCGGATGAAGCCTTTTTCGAAGTCGGTGTGGATCACGCCTGCAGCCTGTGGTGCGGTGGCACCGACGCGGACGGTCCAGGCGCGGACTTCTTCGACACCGGCGGTGAAGTAGGTCTGCAGGTGCAGCATTTCGTAGCCAGCGCGGATCACGCGGTTCAGGCCGGGTTCTTCAAGGCCTAGGGCTTCGAGGAACATGTCCTTTTCTTCGCCGTCATCCAGCTCGGCGATTTCCGCTTCGATCTTGTTGCAGACTGGCACCAGCATTGCGCCTTCTTCGTCGGCGATGGCGCGGACCACGTCCAGCAGCGGGTTGTTCTCGAAGCCGTCTTCGGCAACGTTGGCGATGTACATGACCGGTTTGGTGGTCAGCAGGTGGAAGCCGCGGATGACCGATTTTTCCTCGACGCTCATGTTCTTCATCAGGCTGCGCGCTGGCTTGCCTTCGGTGAAGTGGGCGATCAGTTGCTCGAGCAGGCCTTTCTGGATCACTGCATCCTTGTCGCCGCCCTTGGCGTTGCGAGCGACTTTCTGCAGTTGTTTTTCGCAGCTTTCGAGGTCGGCGAAGATCAGTTCCAGGTCGATGATTTCGATGTCGCGCTTCGGATCGACGCTGTTGGAAACGTGGATCACGTTCTCGTCTTCAAAGCAGCGCACCACATGAGCAATGGCGTCGGTTTCGCGGATGTTGGCCAGGAACTTGTTGCCCAGGCCTTCACCTTTCGAGGCACCGGCAACCAGACCGGCAATGTCGACGAACTCCATGGTAGTCGGCAAGATGCGCTTGGGATTGACGATGGCTGCCAGCGCCGCCAGACGCGGGTCGGGCATGGCCACGATGCCGCTGTTCGGCTCGATGGTGCAGAAGGGAAAGTTCTCTGCCGCAATGCCGGATTTGGTCAGGGCGTTGAACAGGGTGGACTTGCCGACGTTAGGCAGGCCGACGATTCCGCAGTTGAATCCCATGGTGTTTCCCCTCGAGTGATGTCAGGCCTTCTGGCTGTGCAGGTTTTTCATCGCCCGGTTCCATTCACCGGCGAAGATATCCGGCAGCACGCCGAGGGCAAAGTCGATACTGGCATCCAGTTTTTCCTGTTCGGCGCGTGGCGCACGACCCAGGACAAAACCCGACACCTTGCTGGCATCGCCTGGGTGGCCGATGCCAAGCCGCAAGCGATGGAACGTGTTCTGGTTACCGAGCTGCGCGATGATGTCGCGCAGGCCGTTGTGACCACCATGCCCGCCGCCAACTTTCAGTTTGGCAACGCCGGGAGGCAGGTCGAGTTCGTCATGCGCTACCAGAATGGAGTCGACCGATATGCGGTAGAAGCCGGCGAGTGCCGCTACAGCCTGACCGCTGCGGTTCATGTAGGTAGTAGGAATCAGCAGACGAACATCCTGACCCTGATGCGTGAAGCGTCCGGTCAGGCCGAAGAATTTGCGCTCGGGAACGAGGTTGACTCGTTGCGCCGCAGCAATACGTTCAACGAAAAGAGCCCCTGCGTTATGCCGGGTCTGTTCGTATTCAGTGCCAGGGTTTCCCAGGCCAACGATCAGTTTTATGGCGGTCACGACAGGGGCTCTTCCTTGGAGTTGTGGATAACACCGCTTGCGAAAGCGGCAACTGTGGACGAAAAGTGCTCATTTACCATGATGTAAACTCCGCGATCTCGCCCGCTTTGCCTGCTATCGCTCGCGATGTTTCCTGAGCAACTCCGACGTTACCAAGTAATGAATTACTCGGCAGCGCCTTCTTCTTTGGTGTCTTCTGCAGCTACGCGTGGAGCGTGGACGTTGGCGATAGCCAGGTCGGTGCCGTGCGCCAGTGCGACGAACTCAACGCCTTTTGGCGCCTTGAGGTCGGACAGGTGAACGTTGGAACCGATTTCCAGAGCGCCCAGATCGACTTCGATGAACTCAGGCAGATCTTTAGGCAGGCAGGAAACTTCCAGCTCGGTAGTGGTGTGCGAGATCTCGCCGCCTTTCTTGACCGGAGCTTCTTCGTTGATGAAGTGAACCGGAACGATGGCGGTCAGTTTCTGGCCGGCAACAACGCGTACGAAGTCAGCGTGCAGGACGTGACCTTTGGCTGGGTGACGCTGCAGTGCCTTGATCAGGACGTTCTGCTTCTTGCCGCCGACATTCAGCTCGATAACGTGGCTGAAAGCAGCTTCGTTTTCCAGCAGTTTGGCGATTTCCTTGGCCAGCATGCTGATGGACTCAGGGGCTTTGTCAGCACCGTAGACAACAGCTGGAACCAGGCTTGCGAGACGACGCAGGCGGCGGCTCGCACCTTTCCCCAGGTCGGAACGCAGTTCAGCATTCAGAGTGAAATCATTCATTTTGTTTCTCCAAAATAACCACACTCGCTTTGGCGTTTGCGACCAGCGCCAATGCGATATGGGCAAAAAAGCCCCGCCCTGACCGGATGCCAGGGCGGGGCGCTTTTCGTCGACGAGATGAACGCCAGGGAAAACCCTTAGCGGAACATCGCGCTGATCGATTCTTCGTTGCTGATACGGCGGACCGCCTCAGCGACTACCGGTGCGATATCCAGTTGACGGATACGGCTACAGGCTTGTGCAGCAGCGGACAACGGGATGGTGTTACTCACCACCAGTTCGTCCAGCACGGAATTTTCAATGTTCTCGATCGCCCGACCCGACAGCACAGGGTGTGTGCAGTAGGCAAAGACCTTGGCAGCGCCATGCTCTTTCAGGGCCTTGGCCGCGTGGCACAGAGTACCGGCGGTATCGACCATGTCGTCGACTAGAATACAGGTACGCCCTTCGACATCACCGATGATATGCATCACTTCGGAGTGATTGGCTTTCTCGCGGCGTTTGTCGATGATCCCGAGATCGACGCCCAGGGATTTTGCAACGGCACGTGCACGCACGACACCGCCGATATCCGGGGAAACGATCATCAGGTTTTCAAAGCGCTGATCTTCGATGTCATCCACCAGAACAGGGGAGCCGTAGATGTTATCTACAGGAATATCGAAGAAACCTTGAATCTGGTCAGCATGAAGATCAACCGTGAGAACACGGTCGATACCCACCACGGTCAGCATGTCAGCAACGACTTTCGCGCTGATGGCAACACGTGCGGAGCGCGGACGGCGATCCTGACGGGCATAACCAAAGTAAGGAATCACAGCAGTGATTCGGGACGCTGAGGAGCGGCGGAAGGCATCAGCCATCACGACGAGTTCCATCAGGTTATCGTTGGTCGGAGCGCAAGTCGGCTGAATAATGAAGACATCTTTACCGCGGACGTTTTCATTGATCTCAGTGCTGATTTCACCGTCGGAGAACTTACCGACAGAGACATCACCGAGTGGGATATGCAGCTGACGTACTACACGCCGAGCCAGATCGGGGTTAGCGTTCCCCGTAAAGACCATCATCTTGGACACGCGCAGTACCTGGAGGCTGAGGGTATACCTGGATGAGTATAGAAAATGGCAGGGGCGGCTGGATTCGAACCAACGCATGGCAGGATCAAAACCTGCTGCCTTACCGCTTGGCGACGCCCCTGTATTGAATCAATCCGAGTGCCGTGCACTCGATTCCTTTTTCACAGAATCTGTAGCTTGCGATGCAACATTGATATGTTGCTTCCTTTCGCTACGAACCCTGTAAGGGTCTCTGTAAGAAGGGCCGAGACTTTATCAGCTTCAGCTTCGTTTGGGAAGGCCCCAAACACACAACTTCCAGTTCCGGTTAATTTTGCTTCGGTAAAATTACCTAGCAAATTCAAAGCGTTACGTACATCTGGATAACGCTTCTCTACAACCGCTCTACAGTCGTTTTGACTGTTTCCCTTGGGAACGGGGCGCACTTTAATGGGAGGAGTGTCACGTGTCAACAGTGGATCTGAAAAAATTTCTGCTGTACTTACAGATACTTGCGGCACAAGTACCAGATACCACGGTTCTTCGGGGTTTATAGGGGTGAGAATTTCTCCTACACCCTCCGCAAATGCAGCGCGTCCACGCACGAAAACCGGGACGTCGGCCCCCAGGGTCAGGCCCAGAGCCGCCAGGCGATCTTCGTCCCAGCCAAGATTCCAGAGATGGTTCAGGCCAAGCAGGGTGGTTGCCGCATCGGAACTGCCGCCACCGATGCCACCGCCCATGGGCAGACGTTTTTCCAGCCAGATATCCATGCCCAGCTTGCAGCCGGATTGTTTCTGCAGTGCCCTGGCAGCCCTGACGATCAGATTGCTGTCGTGGGGGACGCCGGGAACATCCGTCTGCAGACGTATTTCACCGTCCTCGCGAACGGCGAAACCGAGTTCGTCGCCGTAGTCGAGAAACTGAAAGATGGTTTCCAGCTGGTGATAGCCGTCAGGGCGACGGCCAAGAATGTGCAGCATCAGGTTCAGCTTGGCGGGAGCGGGCAGGGTAAGGCTTGGCGTACTCATGCTTATTGCCCCAGCTTGCGGGGCTGCCAGTCCTTGATGACCAGCGTGACGTCCAGGTCCTGCCCGTGCAGCTTGATGCGTTCAGGCAGCCAGTAACCGTTCTGCTCGGCATAACTGAGGTATTCCACCTGCCAGCCATCCTGTTCGAGGTTGGCCAGACGGCTGTCGTCATCCAGGGTCAGGCGGCTCTTGCTGTCGGGAGCGGGCAGGCCGCGCACCCACCAGACGAGGTGCGAAACCGGAAGTTTCCAGCCCAACTGGTCCTGCAACAGGGTTTCCGGGCTGCTCGCTTCATAGCGCCCCTGATTGGCCACTTCAAGGGTCACGCCGCCGGGACGACCGGTCAGGCGTGCCGCACCGCGTCCCAGAGGGCCGGAAAGGCGAATGTCGTAATAGTCCTGGCGTTGCAGCCAGAACAGGGTCCCGCTGCCGGAGTCCCTGGGCGCACGAATGCCGACCTTGCCGTTGATCTGCCAGCCGTCGAGGCTGCTCAGTTGTTGCTTGTGTTCGCGCCACTGCGCGGGGTCGCCCTTGCCTTGCAGGGCTTCGCGGGAGGTCAGGCCGGCACAGCCGGCGAGCAGGGCAATAAGGCTGAATACGATTACATGGCGCAAAAACATAACGTCAAAGATTCTCTGATCCGGTCAGGCGCAGCAAGGTACTACGCAGAATAGGGCTGTCAGGTTGCTGTTCCAGAGCTTTGGCCCAGACTTTACGGGCTTCACGCTGCTCGCCCTTGGCCCAGAGCACTTCGCCCAGGTGAGCGGCGACTTCGTGGTCGGGGAAGCGCTCAAGCGCCATGCGCAGCAGGCGTTCGGCCTCGTCCAGATTCCCCATGCGGTAATTGACCCAGCCCAGGCTGTCGAGCACGGCCGGATCGTCCGGGGTCAGGCTGTGGGCCTTTTCGATCAGTTCCCTGGCCTCGGCGTAGCGGGTCGTACGGTCCGAAAGGGTATAACCCAGGGCATTCAAGGCCATGGCGTTTTCCGGTTCGCGCTTGATGATTGCCCGCAGGTCCTTTTCCATCTGCGCCAGATCGTTGCGTTTTTCAGCCAGCATGGCGCGTGTATAGAGCAGGTTCACATCGTCCGGATACTGCTTGAGCGCCTGATTCAGCACTTGCCAGCCACGCTCGGGCTGATTGTTGCTGGTCAGGGTTTCGGCTTCGATCAGGTACAGCTGGATCGCGTAGTCCGGTTGCGCATCGCGGGCTTCGGCGAGGCGTTTGGAGGCTTCGGCAGCATTGCCGTTGCTCATCAAAATATCGCTCTGGCGAAGCTGGGCGGACAGGAAGTCACTGCCCGGCCCGACCTGTGCGTATTCGGCAAGGGCGCTTTGCGGATCGTCGCGCTCTTCGTGGATGCGGCCCAGATTCAGGTGCGCGGAGTCGACATGCGCGCCTCGCTCCACCAGTTCTTCCAGATAGCCGGCAGCCTCGTCCCAGGCCTTGGCTTCCAGGCAGACCAGTGCCAGGGAGAAACGCAGCTCGTCGTCATCCGGATATTGCTGCAGAAGGCTGGAGAACTGCACCTTGGCGTCTTCCATGCGGTTCTGTTCGACCAGCATGCGGGCGTAGGTCAGGCGCAGACGTTTGTCTTCCGGGTATTTCTTGAGGCTTTTTTCCAGGATCGGCAGCGCTTCCTTGCCACGCCCCATGCCTTGCAACAGGCGGGTACGCAGCAGGATCGGCGCGATTTCGCCGTCCTTGGGCGGATTGTCTTCAAGCAGGCGCAGGGAACGCTCGGAGTCGCCGTTCTGCTGAAGCAGCAGCGCCTTGCCGAAAATCAGCTGGCCATTGTTCGGGTATTTGCCCAGCAGCCGGTCGAAACTCTTGAGCAGACCGTTGCGGGTATCGGTGTCGGTCTCCGCGGCGGAGAGCGCGAGGAAGTCGAAATGCGTATCGCCCTGACCCTGCAAGACCTTCTCCATGTACATCATGGAATCGTCATAGCGCCCGGAGCGTGCCAGTTGAATCGCGGCGGCTCTTTGCGCTTCCAGGTTGGTCGGGTCGTTGCGTGCCCAGATCATGGCGGTATCCAGAGCGGCCTGATCGGCCCCCAGATACTCGGCGATGCGATAGGCCCGTTCGGAAACGCCCGGGTCCTGGGTCTTGACCGCCTGGGTGACGTAATTGTCGAGTGCAATGTCGAAACGATTGCGCTGGCCTGCCAGTTCGGCACTGAGCAGGCTGACCAGGGTGTCCTGAGTGAACGAGCCATAGACCAGCGGCTTTGTTTCAGGCGCGGGAGGTGTGTCTTTCTGTGCAGTCACAGGTTGCTGTGAGACGGGGGCCATGGACTGGCAACCGCCGAGAAAGACAAGGGCGAGGAACAACGCGGAGGATCTAGTCATATATGAGAAAGGCGGCTTACCTGCGGTTTGGAGCATCATGACACAAGGCTGTCGGCAAAACCCACCACCGGTGGAAAAACTACTGCAACAGCGATTCTGGCGGCGTCGCCGACCTCGAAAGGGGCCTGCGACGAGCGATTCTAGTGGGACAATAATATGCAGTGGTTGTTCTGAGCTTATCGAAGTAGGACAATTGCTGGCTTCACGTCACCACCAGCGACCCTGAATGGCCTTCCTTGCACTTGGTATTAACCATAAGACTGCCTCGGTAGACGTTCGCGAGCGCGTGGCATTTACGCCAGAACAGCTGGTCGAGGCCTTGCAGCAGCTTTGCCGTCTTACCAGCAGTCGCGAAGCCGCGATTCTCTCGACGTGTAACCGTAGCGAGCTGTATATAGAGCACGACCAGCTCGCAGCTGACAGCATTCTGGCGTGGCTGGCGGACTATCACCACCTGAGCCTCGATGAACTGCGCGCCAGCGCCTATATCCATGAAGACGATGCTGCCGTGCGTCATATGATGCGCGTGGCTTCGGGTCTGGACTCTCTGGTACTCGGAGAGCCGCAGATCCTCGGGCAGATGAAATCCGCCTATGCCGTGGCCCGAGAGGCCGGAACCGTTGGTCCGCTGCTCGGGCGTCTGTTTCAGGCGACCTTCAGTGCCGCCAAGCAGGTGCGCACCGACACGGCCATTGGCGAAAACCCGGTATCGGTGGCGTTTGCCGCCGTCAGCCTGGCGAAACAGATTTTCAGCGATCTGCAGCGCAGCCAGGCGCTGTTGATCGGCGCGGGCGAAACCATCACGCTGGTTGCCCGGCACCTGCGCGACCTGGGCGTCAAGCGTATCGTGGTCGCCAACCGGACCCTGGAGCGTGCCAGTATCCTGGCTGCCGAGTTCGGGGCCCATGCGGTACTGCTTTCGGATATTCCGGCAGAACTGGTGAACAGCGATATCGTGATCAGTTCCACCGCCAGCCAGTTGCCGATTCTGGGCAAGGGCGCGGTGGAAAGCGCCTTGAAGCTGCGCAAGCACAAGCCGATTTTCATGGTGGATATCGCTGTTCCCCGCGATATCGAGCCTGAAGTCGGCGAACTGGACGACGTTTACCTCTATAGCGTCGACGATCTGCATGAAGTGGTCGCCGAAAACCTCAAGAGCCGCCAGGGTGCGGCCCTGGCAGCCGAACAACTGGTCAATATCGGCGCCGAAGATTTCATGTCCCGCTTGCGCGAGCTGGCGGCAGTGGATGTATTGCGTGCCTATCGTCAGCAAAGCGAGCGGCTGCGCGACGAAGAGCTGAGCAAGGCGCAGCGCATGCTGGCCAACGGCAGCAATGCCGAAGAGGTCTTGATTCAACTGGCCCGTGGCCTGACCAACAAACTGCTGCACGCTCCCAGCGTTCAGCTTAAAAAGCTGTCTGCCGAGGGCCGCGTCGATGCGCTGGCCATGGCTCAGGAACTTTTTGCCCTCGGTGAGGGCTCGACGGATAAACCTTCGCAATGAAAGCTTCACTGCTCAATAAGCTGGATGTGCTCAGCGACCGTTTTGAAGAATTGACCGCGCTGCTTGGCGATGCGGAAGTTATCAGCGACCAGACCAGATTTCGCGCCTATTCCCGTGAGTACGCCGAAGTAGAGCCGGTCATCGAGGCTTACAGGCAGCGCATCAAGATTCTGGCCGATCTGGACGGTGCCCAGGCGCTGCTCAAGGACAGCGATCCGGACATGCGGGAAATGGCGGTCGAGGAAGTCCGTGAAGGCAAGCAGCAACTGGCGGATCTGGAGGCGCAACTGCAACGCATGTTGCTGCCCAAGGACCCCAACGATGGCCGTAACGTGTTTCTGGAGATTCGTGCCGGCACCGGTGGTGACGAGGCGGCGATTTTCTCCGGCGACCTGTTCCGCATGTACTCGCGCTATGCCGAGCGTCGTGGCTGGCGTGTGGAAATCCTTTCGGAAAACGAAGGCGAGCATGGCGGCTATAAAGAAGTCATCGCCCGTGTCGAAGGTGAAAACGTCTACGGCAAGCTGAAGTTCGAGTCCGGCGCCCACCGCGTGCAGCGTGTGCCAGAGACCGAGTCGCAAGGTCGTATCCATACCTCGGCCTGCACCGTGGCGGTGCTGCCCGAGCCTGACGAGCAGCAGGCAATCGAAATCAATCCGGCAGACCTGCGCGTCGACACCTATCGTGCGTCTGGTGCCGGTGGTCAGCATGTCAACAAGACCGATTCGGCCATCCGCATTACCCACTTGCCAACGGGTATTGTCGTCGAGTGCCAGGAAGAACGTTCGCAACACAAGAACAGAGCCCGGGCAATGTCCTGGTTGTCTGCCAAACTGAATGATCAGCAGACCAGTGCCGCTGCCAATGCCATCGCCAGCGAGCGCAAGCTGCTGGTGGGGTCCGGTGATCGTTCGGAGCGTATTCGCACCTATAACTTCCCTCAAGGGCGAGTGACGGATCACCGTGTCAATCTGACGTTGTATTCGCTGGACGAAGTTCTGGCCGGTGGCGTCGATGCAGTGATAGAGCCGCTACTCGCTGAATATCAGGCCGATCAACTTGCGGCACTGGGTGAGTAAATGACCATCATCGCCAGCTTGTTAAGAAGCGCTGAACTTCCAGACTCACCAACCGCGCGCCTGGACGCCGAGTTGCTGCTGGCCGCTGCCCTGGGCAAGCCGCGCAGCTTCCTGCATACCTGGCCCGAGCGCATTGTCAGCAGCGAGGCGGCGCTGACATTCGCGGGTTACCTGCAACGCAGGCGTACCGGTGAGCCCGTGGCCTATATCCTGGGCCAGCAGGGTTTCTGGAAGCTCGATCTTGAAGTCGCGCCGCACACACTGATTCCTCGTCCCGAGACCGAGATGCTGGTCGAGGCGGCGCTGGAACTGATACCGGCGTTCGCACCGGCTCAGGTTCTGGATCTGGGCACCGGCAGCGGGGCGATTGCCCTGGCGCTGGCCAACGAGCGTCATCTGTGGAAGGTGACGGCCGTTGATCGTGTGCTCGAAGCCGTGGCCCTGGCCGAACGCAACCGCCAGCGCCTGCAACTGGACAACGCCGTAGTGCTCAACAGCCATTGGTTCAGTGCGCTGGAACAGAACCGGCAGTTCGACCTGATCATCAGCAATCCGCCTTATATCGCCGCTGCCGATCCGCATCTGGCCGCCGGTGATGTCCGGTTCGAGCCGAGCAGCGCACTGGTCGCGGGTGCCGATGGTCTGGATGACTTGCGAGCCATTGTCCAGCAGGCGCCGGCGTATCTGCGCAGTGGCGGCTGGTTGCTGCTTGAGCATGGCTATGATCAGGGATCCGCGGTACGCAACCTGCTCACCGCCAACGGTTTCGACCGGGTGCAGACCCGACGCGATCTGGGCGAGCACGAGCGCATCACCTTTGGATGTCTGCTGTGCTGACCGATCAGGAACTGCTGCGCTACAGTCGGCAGATTCTGCTGCAACATGTCGATATCGAGGGACAGATACGGCTCAAGAGCAGCCGTGCGCTGATCGTCGGTCTGGGCGGCCTGGGTTCTCCGGTGGCGCTGTATCTCGCTGCCGCGGGGGTTGGTGAGCTGCATCTGGCCGATTTCGACAGCGTTGACCTCACCAACCTGCAGCGTCAGGTCATTCATGACAGCCAGAGCATCGGTCAGGCCAAGGTGGACTCCGCCATGGCCCGCCTGACGGCGATCAATCCCGAGGTGACACTGGTCGCCCATCGTACCGTGCTGGATGCCGATTCCCTGAGTGCCGCCGTGCAAGGCGTGGATCTGGTGCTCGATTGTTCGGACAACTTCTCGACCCGTGAGGCTGTGAATGCCGCCTGCGTGGCCGTCGGCAAGCCTCTGGTCAGCGGCGCGGCGATCCGCCTTGAAGGGCAGTTGTCGGTATTCGACCCGCGCCGTGCCGAGAGTCCTTGTTATCACTGCCTGTACGGTCACGGCAGCGAAGCCGAACTGACGTGCAGCGAGGCTGGCGTCATCGGCCCTCTGGTGGGGTTGGTGGGCAGCCTGCAGGCCCTTGAGGCCTTGAAGCTGCTGGCGGGGTTTGGCGAGCCGCTGGTAGGGCGCCTGTTGCTGATCGACGCCTTGAGCACCCGTTTCCGGGAGTTGAAAGTCAAACGCGACCCGGCCTGCAGTGTATGCGGTGCTGCTCAATGATCGACACTCCAGCCTCATACAGCCGTAATGCGCCGGTGGGTGTCTTCGATTCCGGTGTCGGCGGGCTGTCGGTTCTCACCGAAATCCGCCAGTTGCTGCCCAACGAATCTCTGCTGTATGTCGCCGATGGCGGGAATATTCCCTACGGCGAAAAGACCCCGGAATTCATTATTCAGCGCTGTCTTGCGATTGCCGGTTTTCTTCGCGAGCAAGGGGCCAAGGCGCTGGTGCTGGCCTGCAACACCGCGACTGTGGCAGGTGTCGCGCAGATACGTCAGCGTTACCCCGACTGGCCTATTGTCGGCATGGAGCCTGCGGTCAAGCCGGCCGCTGCCGCAACTCGCAGCGGAGTGGTGGGGGTTCTGGCCACAACCGGCACCCTGCAGAGCGCCAAATTCGCCGCTTTGCTCGACCGCTTCGCCAGCGATGTACGAGTGATTACCCAGCCTTGTCCGGGGCTGGTGGAGCTGATCGAAACCGGCGATCTGCTCAGCCCGGCTATCCGTCAGTTGCTCTGGAGCTATGTCGAGCCCTTGCTGCTTGAAGGCTGTGACACCATCATTCTGGGCTGTACTCACTATCCGTTTATCAAGCCGCTGCTGCGTCAGATGATTCCTGATTCCATCAGCCTGATCGATACCGGCGCGGCTGTGGCGCGTCAACTTCAGCGTTTGCTGGCCCAATCCGATCTGTTGTCCACCGGTCCTGTGTGCGAAACTTCCTACTGGACGAGTGGCAATCCAAATGATTTCAAAAAAATTCTTCCCGCCCTATGGCAAAGCGCTGGCAGTGTGCGAAGCTTAGGTTTGTAAAAAAATCGTGAAAAAGCTTTTTGGGGGCTGAACCAACGCCTTGCTGCTGCTTTCTATACTGCGTCTCCCAAGTTTCCAGCACTTTCCAATAACTACCATATGAAATGGATGTTTCTATGAAGCGACTTTTATGTGCGGCCGTTTTTTCGGCTGTTCTCGCAGGGCAAAGCTCAGTGGTACTGGCCGATGGGGTCGAGTTTTCGGTAGGCCATACCAGCCAATCGACCATGACTTATCGTCTGGGCGTACAGTTTGATTGGGATAAAAGCTGGTTGAAAAGCGATGTAGGCCGTCTGACTGGCTACTGGGACGGTGCCTACACCTACTGGGATGGCGA
Source organism: Pseudomonas capsici (assembly GCF_017165765.1). GTDB lineage: Bacteria > Pseudomonadota > Gammaproteobacteria > Pseudomonadales > Pseudomonadaceae > Aquipseudomonas > Aquipseudomonas capsici. The sequence continues at coordinate 103,788 of NZ_JAFGZD010000014.1, read as the reverse complement.
TAAACGCTCCAGCAACAACAGCCTGTCGTTCTCGCCAGTGTTTGTTTATGAGTTCGCGGGCCAGAGCGTGAAGCCTTACATCGAGGCGGGGATCGGGGTTTCGGTGTTCTCCAACACCCAGGTCGAAGACAACAAGCTGGGCTCGGCCTTCAACTTTGAAGACCGTATCGGCTTTGGTCTGCGTTTCGCAGGCGGTCATGAAGTCGGCATTCGTGCCACTCACTATTCCAACGCCGGTATCAAACAGCCGAACGACGGGATAGAAAGCTACGCCCTGCATTACAAGATGCCGTTCTGATAGCGAACGACCAGGCGGGAGAGAATTGATTCGCGAAGAGGCCGGTGCATTCGATACCTATCTATCGTTTGTAATGCCGTCTCGCGAATGAATTCGCTCCTACCCGTTGCACTCAAAGATAAGCCGTAGCAATCCCCAGCCGTTCACTCAGGCACTCTTCAGAACCTTCTTCGAATTCGCGGCAAATCAGCGGGCGTTTTTCGTAGATGGTGCACAGCATGGTGTTGCGATCCAGCGCCGCGCACCAGCCGTCATCCAGGCGTAGCATGACTTCGCCGCCCCATTCATCGGTATCGATATAACGCTCGGGCACGCCTGTGTCGGTGATGAGCATCACTTCCAGTTGGCAGCAGCAGGCTGCGCAGGTCGAGCAGGTGACTTTCGGTTCGTCTGGAATATGTGTCAGTTGGATGAGCGAGGCTTTCAGTGGCTGGCTCCGGTGTGTCTGTCAATGAGCGGATGGGCCGCCAGTCCCTGAAGCAAAGGAAAGAAGACGGCCCAGACCGCGCCCAGTATCAGGAGGCTTGGCCACAATCCGATTGGAAATTGGGCTTGCGCCAGTTGTGAGCCCGCGTAGTAAGACATCGGGCCGCCAATGGCGCCGAGCAGGCTGGCACGCCACCAGGGGCTGGCAGTCCAGGCCAGGCAATGATTGAGTGTGGTCGCCAGCACCGCCCAGAGTAATACCAGCCATAAGGGAATCAGTGGGCTATTGGTGCCGAAATCGAATACCCCGAGATTCATCAGGGTGCTGTCGAGCAGCGTCCCCAGCACAGTGACGGCCAGCAGTAATCTGCCCTCACGCGCCCAGGAGCTGGTCCACAGCAGATGTATGGCCAGTACACCGGCTGCAATCAAAAGCCAGTAACTGTTGCCGCCCAGCACGCAGGTGAACCAGCCGATCTGGAACAGCACCGCATTGGCGACGGTTTTAAGCATCGAAGAGTCCCAGCACCGGTGCGCGCAGGGCTTCGGGTTTGGCCAGCAGCAATTGTGCGGTGCCGATGGTTCGCTCCAGGAAACCACCTTCGCAATAGCACAGATAGAACTCCCACAGACGCAGGAAGTATTCGTCGTAGCCCAGATCCAGCAAGGTGCTGTGGGCCTGTTTGAAGTTTTCGTGCCACAGGTGCAGGGTGCGGGCGTAATGCAGGCCGAAGTCTTCCATGTGCAGCAGGTTCATGTCGGTGTCGCCGCCGACGATTTCCAGCATCTTGTGGACCGACGGCAAGGCACCGCCCGGGAAGATATAACGCTGGATGAAGTCCACATTCTTTCTGGCCTGTTCATAACGCTGCTCGCGAATGGTGATGGCCTGCAAGAGCATCAGACCGTTGCTCTTGAGCAGGTGCGAGCATTGTTTGAAATACGTCGGCAGAAACCTGTGGCCCACTGCTTCGATCATCTCGATGGACACCAGCTTGTCGTACTGACCGGTGAGGTCGCGGTAATCCTTGAGCAGCAGGGTCACGCGGTCCTGCAGGCCCAGTTGCAGCAGACGCTGTTCGGTGTAGGCGAACTGCTCTTTCGACAGTGTGGTCGTCGTGACCCGGCAACCGTAATGCTGAGCGGCATAAATCGCCATGCTGCCCCAGCCCGTGCCGATTTCCAGCAGATGATCCTCGGGTTTGAGGGCCAGCTTCTGGCAGATGCGTTCCAGCTTGTTCAACTGGGCCTGTTCGAGGCTGTCGTTCTCGCTCAGGAATTGAGCGGCGGAATACATCATCGTCGGGTCGAGAAACTGCTCGAACAATTTATTGCCCAGGTCGTAATGCGCCGCGATGTTTTTCTGCGAACCTTTGCGGGTGTTGCGGTTGAGCCAGTGCAGGCCCTGGACCATGGGGCGTGTCAGGCGTGCAATGCCGCCTTCCATGGCATCGAGCACATCGAGGTTGCTGACGAACACCCGCACCACTGAGGTCAGATCCGGCGTGGTCCAGTAGCCATGGATAAAGGCTTCGCCCGCGCCGATGGAACCGCCGCTGGCAACCAGTCCCCAGACCGCAGAGTCGCGGACATGAATTTCTGCCTGAATCGGCGACCCGGCCTTGCCGAATACATGGCGTTCCGAGCCTTCATTGACCACCAACTGGCCGTTGCGCAGTTGTGCAAGCTGGCGCAATACGCCACGGCGCAGGAAATTGGTGGTCAGATTATGGGTACCCAGATTGGCAGAAAAACCACTACTACTGATGTTTTTCATTACGTCGATCCTTGGGTTGCGGGATGCCAGTACGGTATTCACCGTCAGCAGTCTGATGATTGAAAATCGGGATGCGCTTGAGCAGCAGGCGTACGGCCTGCCAATAGATCGCAAGACAGGTTTTGGCAGTCATCCATGGATAGGCAAGCAGATAGCGATGCAGCGTCTGGCGGCTGAGAGGCTGGCGATTGAGGTTGAGCGTGGCATCGAACACCTTCAGCTCACCTTGCCAGTCGGCCATGTGCACGCCGATTCTTTCGGCGGGCTGGCTGAAGCTCATGCGGTATTCCAGGTCGCGGGGCAGAAACGGTGAGACATGGAACGCCTTGGCCACGGCGAAGTGCTGATGGCCTTCGCCATTGGCGGGCAGGACGTAGTGATAGCGCTCGCCCCAGGGAGTATTGGTGACCTCACACAGGATGGCGGCCAGTGTTCCGTCGACCTCATGGCAATAGAAAAAGCTCACAGGGTTGAACGACAAACCCCAACTGCGGGCTTGAGTGAGCAGACAGACCCGGCCCAGCGGCATATGGCCCAGCGCTATCCCGACGCGCTCGCGTACCGCTTCGATCAGCGGCACGCCACGCCCGGTCAGTTCCGGCAGATAGTCATGTTCCCTGAATGAAAACGGCGAAAAACGCTTGCCCCCGGCCAGCGGTGACAAGTTGAGCACAGCGTCCTGCTCGTCCAGATCCAGATAGAGCAGGCCGATCCGATAATTGAATTCGTGGGCCCTTGGCGCAAAGCGCCGATGGGTGATCCAGCCGCTGTAAAGGGCGCTGTTCACAGCGATTCACCCAGGGCTTCGGCTACACGCAGGCCGCTGACCACACCGTCTTCGTGGAAACCGTTGGCCCAGTAGGCGCCGCAGTACAGGGTATTTTCGACGCCGTTGATTTCCTGCCAGCGAGCCTGGGCCGCAATGGCATCAAGGCTGTATTGCGGATGGGCGTAGCGGTAGCGGCCAAGAATTTTCGTCGGGTCGATGGCGTCGGTCTGGTTCAGGCTGACGCAGAACGTGGTGTCGCTCTGGATACCTTGCAGAATGTTCATGTCGTAGGTGACCGCCGCCAGTTGCTGTTCGCCACCGCCAAGGCGGTAGTTCCAGCTGGCCCAGGCCAAGGCGCGCTTGGGCAACAGCTTGGTGTCGGTGTGCAGGACCACATCGTTCTCGGCATAACGCAGGGCGCCGAGGATGTCCTGTTCGGTTTGCGAAGGCTGGGCCAGCAGTTGCAGGGCCTGATCGCTGTGACAGGCGAAGATCACCTTGTCGAAGCGTTCGCTGCCCGCCGCGCTGTGCAGCGTGACGCCCTCGCTGTCGCGTTCGACCCGGTGCACAGGGCATGAAAGGCGAATGCGGTCTTTGAACGATGCCGTCAGCGGCTCGACATAACTTCTGGAGCCGCCCTCGATCACGCACCACTGTGGGCGATGAGTGACAGAAAGCAGCCCGTGATTCTTGAAGAAGCGCACGAAGAATTGCAGAGGGAAACCCAGCATGTCCGCCAGTGACATCGACCAGATGGCTGCGCCCATGGGGACGATGTAGTGATCGATGAAGCGCTGGCCGTAACGGCCGTTTTTCAGGTACTCGCCCAGCGTCGTGTCTGCCGCGATGCGCTGGTTTTCCAGGTCGGCCACGGACTGGCGATTGAAACGCAGGATATCGCTCAGCATGCCCCAGAACTTTGGCGACAACAGGTTGCTGCGCTGGGCGAACAGGCTGTTGAGATTATTGCCGTTGTATTCCACCCCGGTGCGCGGGTCATGCACCGAAAAGCTCATTTCAGCTGGCTTGAATGACACGCCCAACTGGCCGAGCAACTTGATGAAATTCGGGTAGGTCCAGTCATTGAAGACAATAAAGCCGGTATCGATGGCGTAGGCACGGCCAGCGACTTGCACATCCACGGTATGGGTGTGGCCGCCGATCCAGTCGGATGCTTCGAACACGGTGATCTCATGGGAGCGGTTGAGTACGTAGGCGCTGGTCAGGCCCGAGATACCGCTGCCGATGATGGCGATCTTCATTGAGCGTCCTTATTCGAGGTTGGGGGGCGTGCCATGCGTTTGCATAGGGCAAACCTTGCACGTGCCGGTAACAGGGCCAGCAGGCGCAGGCTGAGAATGAACGGGCCGGGGAACGATATTTCCAGAGGGCGTCTGGGCTGCTCCATTCTTTTGGCGATGTAACGGGCTGCCTTTTCCACCGGCCAGCGCATGGGCATCGGGAAATCGTTTTTTGCGGTCAGTGGCGTTTCCACAAAACCCGGGCTGATCACGGTGACGTCGATATCTTCACTGGCCAGATCCAGGCGCAGTGACTCCAGCATATAGCGCATGCCGGCTTTCGATGCGCCATAGGCTTCGGCGCGTGGCAGGGCCAGATAGGTCACTGCGCTGGCCACGCCGGCCAGATGGGGTTTTACCCCTTTGCGCAACAAGGGCAGTGCTTCCTGAATGCAGAAGCTGGTGGCCAGAAGATTGGTGCGAATTACCCGCTCCACCAGCGTGGCATCGAAATGTCCGGCTTCAAGGTACTCGCAGGTCCCCGCATTGAGGATGACGCTGTCCAGAGCTCCCCACTCCTGCTCGATACGGTCGCCCATGTTCTTGACTTGCGCGCCATCGGTTATATCGCCGATGAGCAGCAGGACCTGACCGGGATAGCGGTCCGACAAATCCTGCAAGGGCGCTTCGGTTCTGGCAGTCAGGGCCAGTTGGTGCCTCGCGTCGAGCAACTCTTTTGCCAGGGCGAGGCCTATACCGCTGCTGGCCCCGGTCAACCAGATGCGACGAGCATAAGATGTATTCATGCCAACCTCTTCTTCAGCCAGGCAATCAAGCCTCCCATGATGGGGAGGTGTTCATAGAGCAATGCGCCGGCATCGAAGTAATCCCGATGCCGGTAAACCTTTTCGTGCCAATGCAGATGTGAACAGCCTTCGACCTTGATGACCCGACCCCTTTTCAGACGCGGGTGTGAATAACTCATGGTCCAGACCAGATAACCTTCGCCGGGCCTGACTTCATCGAAGCGATGGAAGTCGAAATGCAGGTCACTGACATTGCTGTACAGCTGGGCGAAGTAGTCCTGCATGGCTGGCAGACCCTGGATATGGTGCAGCGGGTCTGTGAACGACACGTTGTCGCTGTACAGGTCAGCCACTCGCTCAAGGTTGTCCTTGTTCAGCGCTGCGAAGTCATGGGCGAAGCGTTGCAGGAATTCACTCATGGAGCGCATCCGCAGCAGGCTGGCGATGGGGCAGGGCCTTGAACGCGGCCAGTGCCCGTTCGCGGCTTTTGCCCAGGTCGACAATCGGGGACGGATAGTTGGCGACACCGAACAGCCCGCCGACAAGCGCCGGGTTATGAACCTCTTTCTTGTTGAGGCTGGCCAGTTCCGGCAACCAGTGCTTGATGAAGCGTCCTTCCGGATCGAATTTTTCCGATTGCGACAATGGATTGAAGATGCGGAAGTAAGGAGCCGAATCGGTGCCTGTGGATGAGCTCCACTGCCAGCCGCCGTTATTGGCTGCAAGATCTCCGTCGATCAGGTGGCGCATGAAAAAGCGCTCGCCCTCGCGCCAGTCGATCAACAGGTTCTTGGTCAGGAACATTGCAACGACCATCCTTAGTCGGTTATGCATCCAGCCTGTTTCCAGCAACTGGCGCATGGCAGCATCGATGATGGGCAAACCGGTGCGGGCTTCCTGCCACGCGGCCAGTTCGGTTGGAGCATTACGCCATTTAACGGCTTCGGTTTCCGGGCGAAACGCGCGATGCCTCGAAACGCGAGGGTAGCCCACCAGAATGTGTTTGTAGAACTCCCGCCACAACAGCTCGTTGATCCAGGTCACGATCCCGATGTTGCCGGTCTCGAACTCCCCGTTATTGCTCGTCAGTGCGGCATGCAGGCATTGACGAGGCGAAATCACACCCGCTGCGAGATACGCCGATAACTGGCTGGTACCGGGCTTTGCAGGAAAGTCCCGCTCGCTCTGGTAATAGCGGATCTGATCGTCACTGAAGGTGGACAGGCGCTGACGTGCTTCATGTTCGCCGGCAGGCCAGAGTTCGCGCAGCGCTTTGGACGGCGTGGCAAAACCTTCGACCTGATCGGGTACCGCATCGCTTTTGATCGACAGCGGCTGCTGAGCCTTTGGCAGACGGACGAGGCGTGGCATCGCTTCGTGCAGACGAGCGTAGCAGACTTTGCGGAACTGGCTGTAGACCTGAAAGTAGCCACCGGTTCTGGTCAGAATGCTGCCGGGTTTGAACAGCAGTTGATCCAGATAGCTGTTGAAATGCACTCCGGATTTTTCCAGCGTCCGGTGCACGGCCTGATCGCGGCGGCTTTCATGGATGCCGTATTCTTCATTGCTGTGCACGCCTTGGATAGCGTGCTCCGCGCAGAGCTTCGCCAGCACTTCGGGGGCTTTGTCCCAGGTGTCGGCCTTGCGGATCAGCAAGGGAACATTCAGCTCACCCAGGGCTTTTTCCAGCTCGACCAGATTGCGCAGCCAGAAATCCACCTTGCAGGCGGCATCGTCATGGTTCTGCCATTGAGTCGGGCTGACCAGATACACCGCAAGCGTCGGACCCCGCTCCATGGCAGCAGCCAGGGCGGTATTGTCGTGAACGCGCAAATCGCTACGCAGCCAAAACAGTTGCATGTGAAATCCTTTAGATGAGTCCGAGCCTGTTCAATTCGATCTGTGCACTGAGCGGATCTTGAGCAAGGGTCAATCCGGCGACCTCGTTCGCACATACGAGCAAATCGGCATTGTGGATCTGTACCGTTGGTCCACTCAGAACGATCGGGCAGGAAATGTTGCTTAGTAACCGGGGTAACTGAGCGGGATTCAGCGATTTGCTGGAATAAAGCAGCACGCCGCGTGGTTGCAGATATTCGGTAGCCAGCGCCAGTTCGCCTGCGGGCAGCGGCCAGTCGAAGACTTCCACCGGGCAGTCGGCGCTGCTGACCAGCCAGGCCACGAGCCACAGATGCGGCTCCAGTGGCAGGTCGGACTGATTCACCAGCAGCAACGGTTTGCCATTGAGCTGCCGGTTGTTGTGATAGATGCGTGCGCCGAGCTTGCTGCGCAGCCACGAATAGAAGAACGCCCGTTCCATCTGCGCGCCGAACTTGCCCTGCCAGCGTTTTTCCAGCTCGGCCAGCAGTGGCAGCAATAATTGCTCACACAAAGTCCGGGGTGGATACAGCGACATGGCCTGATTGAACACATCGTCGACCCGGCGTTCGGCCAGTTCACCGATGGCTTGCAACAGTGTCTGGCGCAGGGCATCCCAGTCGTTGCCGGGGGTGAAGCTTTCCGGTTGTTGCTCATCGATCAGGGCCTTGACCTGGCTGACGGACACTCCACGGTTGAGCCAGGTCAGAATCGTCATTACCCGCTGCACATGTTCGTGGGTGTACAGCCGGTGTCCCTTGGCGGTGCGATGGGGCACGATCAAGCCATAGCGTCGCTCCCAGGCGCGCAGGGTGACGGCGTTGACTCCGGTCTGGCGTGCAACCTCACGGATCGGCAGCCAGTGATCCGGCTGGTGCACTTCCTGGTTTGTATCGTTCATGGTTCAGATCGCATTTCGCAGGCTCAGGTTTTCCGGATGCGGCTGCATGTAAACCTGCAGCGCGATATACGGATCGGGATGTTGGCGAAAGTGGTGCTTGAGCAGGGTCAGCGGCACGATCAGGGGCACGATGCCCTGATGGTATTGAGTGATCAGGCGCTGGATTTCCTGCTTGTCCTCGGTATCGAGGTGGTTTTTGAGGTAGCCGCTCAGGTGCTGCAGCACATTGGTATGAGTGCGGCGGGTGGCGCATTTTTTCAGTGCCGCCATCAGTTGGCTGAAATAGCGTGGGGCAATCTCGTTGGGATCGCTGCGGCCCATGCTGCCCAGCATGTTGCCCAGCACCTTGTATTGCTGAGGGTTGCTGGCCATGAGCTGATATTTGTAGCGCGAATGGAATTCGCTCAAGGCCCGGCGGGTCACGCCCTCCTTGAGCAGCTTTTGCCAGGCGGCGTAGGCGAATACCCGGGTCACGAAGTTTTCCAGCAGCACCGCGTCGTTGAGCCTGCCGTCTTCTTCGACCGGTAGGTCGGGGTTACTGGCACAGAAGGCCTGGGCATAGATACCGCGTCCGCCGCCATCCACCGGGGCACCATTCTCGCGATAGACCTTGACCCGCTCCAGGCCGCAGGACGGTGACTTCTGCATGAAAATGTAGCCACAGATATCATCCATCTCGTTGGCCATGTGCAGCCCGTAGTCGGCCAGGGCCCGGGTAACGTTCAGATCGCTGTTGACGGTACCGACTGCCTGGGGATTTACCGGGTCGCCCACCAGCCTTATCGGCTCGCGTGGAATGCCCATGCCGATGGCGACTTCCGGGCAGGCCGGAACGAAATCGAAATATGTCCCCAGCGCCTGGGTGCACAGGCGGGATTCTTTATGGCCGCCATTGAAGCGTACCTCTGCACCCAGCAGGCAGGCGCTGATTCCCAGTTTTGGTTTATCGATCACAGGCGCTGACATCACAAACCTCTACGCAAGACTTGTACAGATCAGTAAGTCTGTACAACTTGTCTCATCATAGGTTTGTAGCTGTACAAGTCAAATTCTTTGTACAAGAATTCGCGGGCGGCATCGGCTCAGAAAACGGGCCTGCTCACTTCCAGCCCATCCGCCACACCTCGGAATTCTGTAGGACCTGCCACGGCAGACGTTCGCTGCGGTGAGTCATCACGGCCTGCAGTTCAATCTCCAGCACCGTGCCTTCTTCGTCCTTGAACAGTTCGGTCACCAGAAAGTGTTTTTCGCGGTTGAGCGGTACTGCTGCGGTCCATTTCGACAGCAGCAGTTTGCGGGGATTGATGGTATTCACTTGAGGTGTTCGAGCAGACGACGCGCGGCTTCCTGGCCGCTGAGCCATGCGCCTTCGACGCGGCCGGACAGGCACCAGTCGCCACAGACGTAAATGCCCAGATCGGCATCGGATAGTGCGCCCCATTCGTGGGAGCCGGCTGGCCGTGCATACAGCCAGCGGTGCGCCTGGCTGAAGACAGGAGCCGGCATCGGGCAGTTGATCAGCTCGGCAAATGCGCCATGCAGATGCTCGATGACCTGTTCCTTGGGCATGTCCAGATGCTGCCTGCTCCAATTGCTGGAGGCATGCAGAACCCAGGTGTCCAGAGTGTCGTCACGTTGCGGTTTGCTGCGATTGCGGGCCAGCCAGTCCAGCGGGCTGTCCTGAACGAAACAGCCTTGCATCGGGGTTTGCAGCGGGGCGGAGAAGGCCAGGGCAACCGCCCAGGTCGGGTCCATTTTCACACCGGTCACCACGCTGGCCAGTTTCGGTGCCGCCGCCAGCATAGTCGCTGCCTGAGGTGCCGGTATGGCGATGACCACATGGCTGAAAGGGCCGTGGTTATTGCCTTCGGCGTCTTGCAGGTTCCAGTGCTCTTCACCGCGGAAGACTTCGGTGATGCGGCACGAGAATGTCACCGGCAGGTCGCCCAGAAGGGCCCGGGTAATGGCGCTCATGCCCGGGGTGCCGACCCAGCGTACCTGCTCGTCAGGAGACGGGCTGAGTCTGCCGCCATGGAAGTTGTACAGCGAAGGAGTCCATTCGGCCACATGGCCTTTGGCTTGCCACTGATTGACGGCCGCCACGAAACGGCGATCGCGGGCAGTGAAATACTGCGCGCCCATGTCCAGAGAGCCTGCCTCACTTCGCTTGCTGGACATTCTTCCGCCGCTGCCGCGGCTTTTGTCGAAAAGATGTACGTCGTGCCCGGCAGCCTTGAGTGCCTGGGCAGCAGAGAGTCCGGCGATACCGGTACCGATGATTGCGATAGGTACAGTCATAGGGGCCTCGTTACCTTGTCTGCACAGACTACGCCGTAGTTAAAACCTGTACAATCTCCGTTTTTGGTATAACTTGCAGTCGTTCTCGATTTTACTGCTTATAGTCAACTGCAACCCTTGCGCTTCACGACGGTCAGTCTGTTGCCTGTAGACAATGGGCCAACTACCCGGCTGGGTAGTAAAGCTCCGATTCATTCAGGTGTGGCCTATGGTTCAGCAAAGGTTTGTGCTTTTGCGGATAAGCCAGACCCGTAAAAAATAGACTACTCAATTGCCACGAACGCCACGCGAGGTAACCTGCCATGCACATATTGCTGACCGGCGGTACAGGTTTGATCGGACGAGCGCTCTGCCGACTCTGGTCTGCGCAAGGTCATCAATTGACGGTCTGGAGTCGTCGGCCTGCTGAAGTGGCTGAACTCTGTGGCCCGTCGGTGCGTGGCATCGCCCGTCTGGAAGAACTGAACGAGCACTCCATCGATGCCGTCATCAACCTCGCGGGTGCCCCGATAGCCGACCGACCCTGGACGCGCAAGCGCCGGTTACTGCTGTGGAGCAGCCGTATCGGCCTGACCGAGCAGCTGCTGGCCTGGCTGGAGGGGCGGCAGCAAAAGCCCGAAGTGCTGATTTCCGGTTCTGCGGTCGGCTGGTATGGCGATTCGGCTGAGCACGAACTTGATGAAAGCTCACGACCGATCAAGGAAGACTTTGCCAGCCAGCTTTGCAGCGCATGGGAGGAAACCGCTCAGCGTGCCGAAGCCTTGGGCATTCGTGTGGTGCTGATACGTACCGGTCTTGTGGTGTCGAATCAGGGCGGTTTTGTGCAGCGCTTATTGTTGCCTTTCAAACTGGGGCTGGGTGGCCCGATCGGCAATGGTCGGCAATGGATGCCCTGGATTCATATCGACGATCAAATCGCGGCGATTGATTTTCTGTTGAACCGTCGCGATGCCCGAGGTCCTTATAATCTCTGCGCGCCCTCGCCGGTGCGTAATCGTGAGTTTGCCAGGACGCTGGCGGGTGTCCTGCGTCGGCCCGCCTTCATGCCTTTGCCGGGGCTGGTATTGCGTGTGGCGCTGGGTGAGTTGTCCGTGTTGCTGCTGGGTGGCCAGCGTGCCAGACCGGCACGTTTGCTGGAAGCAGGTTTTACCTTCCGATTTACTGATCTGCGCGCTGCCCTGAGTGAATTTTCGGGCCGCCACTGAAGCCATTGAAATAGGATGTTGCATGACCGATCACGCGCTGTTGCTGGTCAATCTGGGTTCGCCTGCTTCCACGGCAGTGCCGGACGTCCGCCGGTATCTCAATCAGTTTCTGATGGACCCTTACGTCATCGATTTGCCGTGGCCGGTTCGCAGGCTGCTGGTCTCGCTGATCCTGATCAAGCGTCCCGAACAGTCGGCGCATGCCTATGCGTCCATCTGGTGGGATGAAGGCTCGCCGCTGGTGGTGCTGAGCAAGCGCTTGCAGGAAGCCATGAAGAAGGAGTGGACGCAGGGGCCGGTTGAACTTGCGATGCGTTATGGCGAGCCCTCCATCGAAACGGTGCTGACGCGTCTGGCAGGGCAGGGCATCAGAAAGGTGACGCTTGCTCCGCTTTATCCACAGTTCGCCGACAGCACCGTGACCACGGTGATAGAGGAGGCCAGGCGTGTGGTGCGGGCCAAAGCGCTGACTATGGAGTTTTCGCTGCTCAAACCTTTCTACGATCAGGACGAGTACCTCGATGCCCTGGTGGAAAACGTTCGCCCGCATTTGCAACAGCCTCACGATCACCTGCTGTTGAGTTTTCATGGCCTGCCGGAAAGGCACCTGACCAAGCTCGACCCGACCGGCAATCACTGTTTCAAGAATGAAAACTGCTGCATGACCGCACCGCCGGAGGTTGTCGCCACCTGCTATCGCGCGCAATGCATACGCTCGGCAGCAGCCTTTGCCCAGCGCATGGGCATTCCTGACGGCAAATGGTCGGTGTCGTTCCAGTCGCGTCTTGGGCGTGCCAAGTGGATCGAACCCTATACGGAAGCGCGTCTTGATGAACTGGCAGCCCAGGGCGTGAAGAAGCTGCTGGTGATGTGCCCGGCCTTCGTGGCCGACTGCATCGAGACGCTGGAAGAGATCGGGGATCGTGGAGCGGAGCAGTTCAAGGAGGCGGGCGGCGAGGAACTGGTGCTGGTGCCTTGCCTGAATGACGACCCGAACTGGGCCAGGGCCTTGAACCGGTTGTGTGAAAAAGCCCAGCCGATGCAGTGAGCCCGTGTGGCAGCGAATTCATTCGCGAAAGTATCGCGAATGAATCCGCCTACCGGCGTTTTATGGCAGTTGCTTGTTCTTCCAGCTGTCATTGCCCGGCAGGATCAGGTTCAGGGCGATGGCGGTAATGGCGCACAGGGCGATGCCCTTGAGGCCGAAGTCATCGGGGCCGTTGCCGGTGCCGATCAGCACGCCGCCGATACCGAACACCAGGGTCACCGAAACAATCACCAGGTTACGGGCTTCGGCCAGATCGACCTTGTGCCGAATCAGGGTGTTCATCCCCACCGCAGCAATCGAGCCGAACAGCAGGCACAGAATCCCGCCCATGACCGGTACGGGAATGCTCTGCAGCAGCGCACCGAACTTGCCGATAAAGGCCAGGACAATGGCGAAGACCGAAGCCCAGGTCATGATGGCCGGGTTGTAGTTCTTGGTCAGCATTACCGCGCCCGTTACTTCGGCGTAGGTGGTGTTGGGCGGGCCACCGAACAGGCCGGCTGCGGTGGTCGCGATACCGTCACCGAACAGGGTGCGATGCAGGCCCGGTTTTTTCAGGTAGTCGCGCCCGGTCACGCTGCCGACTGCGATCACGCCACCGATATGCTCGATGGCCGGAGCCAGTGCCACCGGGACAATGAACAGGATGGCCTGCCAGTTGAACTCCGGTGCCGTGAAGTGCGGCAGGGCCAGCCAGGGTGCTGCGGCAATTTTCGCGGTGTCTACCACGCCAAAGTAGAACGACAGCGCAAAGCCCACCAGCACGCCGGAAATGATCGGCACCAGCCGGAAAATGCCTTTGCCGAACACGGCCACGATCAGGGTGGTCAGCAGGGCTGGCATCGAGATCATCATGGCGGTCTTGTAAGGTATCAGCTCGGCACCGTCACCTGACTTGCCCATCGCCATGTTGGCGGCAATCGGCGCCATGGCCAGACCGATGGAGATGACCACCGGACCGATAACCACCGGCGGCAGCAGGCGGTCGATAAAGCCTGTGCCCTTGATCTTCACGGCCAGGCCCAGGAAGGTGTAGACGAAGCCCGCTGCCATCACGCCGCCCATGGTCGCGGCCAGGCCGAACTGGCCCTTGGCGAGAATGATCGGTGTAATGAAGGCAAAGCTCGATGCCAGGAAGACCGGCACCTGACGACCCGTAACCATCTGGAACAGCAGCGTGCCCAGCCCCGCAGTGAACAGCGCCACGTTGGGATCCAGGCCGGTAATGAGCGGCATCAGCACCAGGGCACCAAAGGCCACGAACAGCATTTGCGCGCCGGAAAGTACCGTGCGCCACAGTGGATCGTTGAATTCGGACTGCTTCATCGAATTACGCGTCCTTTTGCTTGGTGCCGAAAATCTTGTCACCGGCATCACCCAGACCCGGGATGATGTAGCCATGCTCGTTCAGGTGCTGATCGATGGAGGCGGTGTAGATGATCACGTCCGGGTGGGATTTCTCCACGGCAGCGATACCTTCTGGAGCGGCCACCAGCACCATGGCGCGGATTTCCTTGCAGCCGGCTTTCTTGAGCAGGTCGATGGTTGCGATCATCGAGCCGCCGGTGGCCAGCATCGGGTCGATGATCATCGCCAGACGCTCGTCGATTTCCGGGACCAGTTTTTCCAGGTAGGTGTGGGCTTCCAGGGTTTCTTCGTTGCGGGCCAGGCCCACGGCACTGACCTTGGCACCCGGAATCAGGCTCAGCACGCCGTCGAGCATGCCGATGCCGGCGCGCAGGATCGGCACGACGGTGATTTTCTTGCCTGCGATCTTCTCGACCTGTACGGTTCCGCACCAGCCTTCGATGTCGTAGCTTTCCAGCGGCAGGTCCGAGGTGGCTTCATAAGTAAGCAGTGCGCCGACTTCCTGTGCCAGCTCACGGAAATTCTTGGTGCTGATGTCAGCGCGGCGCATCAGACCGAGCTTGTGGCGGATCAGCGGATGACGGATTTCACGAATGGGCATAAGAAAAGGCTCCAGCAGGGGGCAAAAAAACGGCCTAGATTAATCTATTCAGCTGTCACTGTCTTAAGGCGCATGCAGTATCGTCAAACAAGGGTATAAATCCTTGCCTTTGAGCACCACTCGCAACGTTAGTCCATAATCGCTTGCCCTGAATGAACGGGATGCGTACCTTTGCCCGCTTTTCTCAAACTGCCCATCTGGAGAGCTTCATGTCCGCTGATCTCGAGCATATCCGTCAAATCATGCGCGAGGCCGATTGCCTCTACACCGAGGCTGAAGTCGATGCTGCCATCGCTCGCGTCGGAGCGCAGATCAACGCTGAACTGGCCGACCGCAATCCTGTCGTTTTCTGTGTGATGAATGGCGGCCTGATCTTCTCGGGCAAACTGCTGACCCATCTGAAATTCCCGCTGGAAGCGTCTTACCTGCACGCGACCCGCTATCGCAACGAAACCACCGGCGGCGACCTGTTCTGGAAGGCCAAGCCGGAAGTCTCGTTCATCGACCGTGACGTGCTGATCATCGACGACATTCTCGACGAAGGTCATACCCTGGGCGCCATCATCGACTTCTGTCGCCATGCCGGCGCTCGTGCGGTGCACACGGCGGTATTGATCGACAAGGACCACGACCGCAAGGCCCGTCCTGACCTCAAGGCCGATTTCGTTGGCCTGCCATGCGTGGACCGTTATATCTTCGGTTACGGCATGGACTATAAGGGTTACTGGCGTAATGCTGCCGGGATCTATGCGGTCAAGGGCATGTAATTGATCGTCGCGCCGGGAATGCCTCCAGGGGCATTCCTGCGCTGTGGCACAGGAATGATTGCGGGTTTCTCAGGGAAGTTCCGAATGAAATTATCGATTTCCGGCGTCATTGCGTTGATGGCGTTCAGCGGTCTGGTATCGCTTGCACCGGCTTACGCTGAGCCCATGCATGGCCAGTACCTGCCTCCCGACGATCTGAACCTGCGCGCCGGTGCGCCCGAACAGCAGCAGTTGTTGCAGATAACCGAATATTCGGTGGTGATTGGCAACCAGCGCCAGTCCAGCCAGCAGCCGATCCCCATTACCTCGCCGACGCTGCTGCGCCTCAAGGGCAAGCCGCTGAACAAGGGCGCGACCATTTCCAAAGTGATCATTCACTTCGACGCCGAAAGCAAGAGCCTGAAAAAGCCGACCTACGATGAGCCGTCCCGGACCCTGACGCTCTATTACCCGGTCAACCAGTACCGGGCCGTGGTGGACCTGTTGCGCAATGAAAAGGTGTATTGCCAGTTTCTTGTCTATGCCAACGGCCATGTCTGGGCCGACCTGCATACTGCGGTGCTACGCACGCGTTGAGCAGCGCGCACGCACAAGGGTAAACTGCCCGCCCGTGAAAGTGTATGCGACCAGCTGGAGCCCGCAATGCGTAAAGATAAGAAGCAGGTGATTGGGGACGAGATCGGCGACGAGCAGATCAGACTGTTCCTCGACTTCGAGCCGTACGATGCCACCTCGCCGTCGCTGCACAAACTGATCAAGGCCTACCGTGGTCTGCGGATCGATGACTTCGAACGTTTCCTGGTGTTCTTCAAGGAAGCCGGTTACGACCTGGATGGCAAGGATGAGCAAGGCAACGATTTCGTCGCCCTGATCAAGGATCAGCGCAATGCCGAGGATTACATCGAGTTGATCGAGAAGGCCCGCGCCTGACATGAGTTCGCTGTAGGGGGCAGTTCAGACTGTGGAGGCAGCTTGCTGGCGACTTCACCGTTGTCGCCAGCAAGCTGCCTCCCACATGCAACACTTAATGCAGACAGAGCCAATTCATTCGCGAAAAACAATGCCGCCTTCGCGAATAAATCCTACTTTCTGGCCTGATAAGCCTTCCCGTAGTGGCGTTCCAGCCGCGCCTGCAACAATTCCAGCCCGATGGACATGATCCAGTAAAGCACTGCCGCCGTGGTCAGCATCTCGATATAGCGATAGCTGGAGCGGCCATAGGACTGGGCCAGGAACATCACTTCCCAGACCCCCATCACCGAAATCAGCGAAGAATCCTTGAGCATCGAGATGAACTGGTTGGTGGTGGGCGGGATGATGGTGCGCATGGCCTGGGGCAGGGTGACGCGCCAGAAGATCTGTGCGGGACGCAAGGCCAGTGCCAGTGCCGCTTCACGCTGACCGGCTGCGACGCCGATGATGCCTGCCCGGAATATCTCGCTCAGGTAGGCACCGTAGTTCAGGGACAGGGCGATGATGCCGGCCAGGATTGCACCGGGCACGACGCCTATCTGAGGCAGGCCCAGATAAATCAGCATGATCTGGATCAGCAGCGGCGTGCCGCGGAAGAACGAGGCATAGAAGCTCGCAATACCAAAGGCCACCGCACTGCTGGACAGCCGCGCCAGAGCCACGACAAAACCCAGCAGCACCGATACGACAATCGAGCACAGGCACACGAACAGGGTCAGCGCCGCGCCCTGCAGAAAGCCGTTGGGCGACAGGCTCAGGCCGACCAGATTCGGCAGTTTGTCGAGAATGATCGAAAACTTCAGGTCGAAGCTCAGAAAGAATCCGGCAAACAGGACAAACATCGCCGCCCAGGTCAGATAGAGCCTTGTACGGAAACCGAAGACACGCTTGAGCAGGCTCTGTGCCTGCTCGGGTGGACGTTGAGGCTGGAAGGAAGTCATTTGCTGATATCAGCGCCGATCCACTTCTGCGACAGCTTGCTCAGAGTGCCGTCCTGCTTGAGTTCGGCAAAGATCTGACGAATTCTGGCATCCCATTCGGCATCGCCTTTTTCGATGGCGACGAAGTTGGGTTCTTCATACAGCGAGGCGCCAGCGAGCTTGAAGCGCTTGTCCTGATCCAGGCGCGGCTGGGCCGTGACCAGGTTGGTGAGGATGGCATCCAGGCGTACACCGGCACCCAGGCCCAGATCCTGGAACGCAACGTTGTCGTTGTCATAAGGAGCAATCTGAACGTTCTCGAACGGGTATTCCAGAGGCTTGTCTTCAGCGCCTTCGATCACCAGGTTCTTGTTCAGATAGCTTTCGTAGCTGGAAGCGCTGGTCAGGCCGACCTTCTTGTTGCTCAGGTCCTTGGCCGAATGGATACGATCATCTTTGGCGTTGACCACGATCACCGCAGGCGAAGCGTAGTATTCGACGGGGAAATCGAAGACTTCAGCGCGGGATTTGCTTGGGGTCATGGAGCAGACACAGATGTCGTAGCGACCGCTCCAGCGGCCGGCGGCGATCACGTCCCATGAAGGCGTTTCAAGACGCAGCTTCACACCCAGTTTGTCTGCGACCGCTTTGGCGACGTCGACATCGAAGCCGTCCAGCTGGTTTTTATCATTCAGGAAAGAGAAGGGCGGGTAACTTTCCATCAGGACGTTTACCAGTTCCTGGTTCTTCTGTACGCGGTCCAGTGTGGCACCGGCGAAGGTCTGAGTCGATGCAGCCAGAGTGACCAGGCCAATGCCCAGCAGAGCGCTAAGTTTCAAAGCTATCCCCTGAAAAAATGATTGTAGTTTGGATAAGGCGCTGTATTAAATACGTTATACCAAGCTCATTCCTAATGAGTTTTTTTCATAAAGATATAAGTAGATGGCATATGACTCAGCGCTCGACTGTAATTCTTGACGGCGGCATGGGCCGCGAGCTTCAGCGCCGAGGCGCTCCTTTCCGCCAACCCGAATGGTCGGCCCTTGCCCTGAGCGAGGCCCCCGAAGCGGTGCGTGCCGTGCATACCGCCTATATCGACAGCGGCGCTCAGGTAATCACCAGCAACAGCTACGCGGTCGTGCCTTTCCATATTGGCGAGGAGCGTTTCGCTCGCGAAGGTCAGGCTCTGGCCGATCTGGCCGGGCGACTGGCGCGCGAGTCGGCGGATGCCTCGGGCGGACGTGCCCAGGTAGCCGGTTCCCTGCCGCCATTGTTCGGTTCCTATCGCCCGGACCTCTACAAACCGGAGCTGGCGGCTGAAGTCCTGAAACCATTGGTGGCCGGTCTGGCTCCACATGTGGACTTGTGGCTGGCCGAGACTCAAAGCTGCATCATCGAGGCCCGGACCATCCGTGCCGGCCTGCCTGCCGATGGCAAACCCTTCTGGCTGTCGTTCACGCTCCAGGACGAAGACGTTGACGAAGTTGCACGCCTGCGTTCCGGCGAACCGGTTGCCGATGCGGCCCGTGCCGCTGCCGAACTGGGTGCTGCTGCGCTGCTGTTCAACTGCAGTCAGCCTGAAGTGATCGGTGCCGCTATCGACGCTGCTCGCGAAGTGTTCGAGTCATTGAATGTCGAGATCGCCATCGGCGCTTATGCCAATGCCTTCCCGCCGCAACCCAAGGATGCCAAGGCCAACGATGGTCTGGATGAATTGCGCGCAGACCTTGATCCTCAAGGTTATCAGCAGTGGGCGGCGGACTGGGTCAAGCGTGGAGCCACGCATATCGGCGGTTGCTGTGGCATTGGCCCGGAACACATTGCAGTCCTGGCCAAGAGCCTTTAAAGACGAGTCGTTGTTCTGAAAAGAAAAAACCCGTGGCTGCAAGGCTCACGGGTTTTTTTATACCTCAGGCAATCAGGCGATGCTGCTTTGTTCCTGGCTTGTCTGTTCGACCAGCTCCAGGCTCTCGTCGCTCTGGCGGCTGACGCGCTGGTACAACTGCGCATCGCTTTCCAGGGCTTTTTCCCGAGCCGGGAATATTTCGTTGAGCTTGGTTGCCCACTCGTTGCGAGCCTTGTCCGGGAAGCAGCGCTCGATCAGTTCCAGCATGATCGAAACCGTCACCGATGCGCCCGGAGAAGCGCCGAGCAATGCCGCCAGAGAGCCGTCCCGTGCAGATACCAGTTCGGTACCGAACTGCAGAATGCCGCCTTTCTTGGCGTCTTTCTTGATGATCTGCACTCGCTGACCGGCGACTTCCAGACGCCAGTCTTCGGCCTTGGCCTGCGGGTAGAAGCGACGCAGGGACTCCAGGCGTTGCTCCATCGACTGCATCACTTCGCTGACCAGGTACTTGGTCAGGTCCATGTTGTCGCGAGCGACGGCCAGCATCGGCTTGATGTTGGCCAGGCGTACCGACAGCGGCAGGTCAAGGAACGAACCGTGCTTGAGGAACTTGGTGGTGAAGCCGGCGTATGGTCCGAACAGCAGGGATTTCTTGCCATCGACCACGCGGGTATCCAGGTGCGGAACCGACATGGGCGGCGAGCCCACGGCGGCCTGGCTGTAGACCTTGGCCTGATGCTGTCTGACCACTTCCGGATTGTCGCAACGCAGCCACTGGCCACTGACCGGGAAACCACCGAAGCCCTTGCTCTCTTCGATGCCCGACATCTGCAGCAGCGGCAGGGCCGCGCCACCGGCACCGAGGAATACGAATTTTGCGTCGATCTGGCGAGTGCTGCCGCTGTTCACGTCCTTGATGGTGACGGTCCAGCCGTTGCCGTTACGGGTCAGGTCGGTGACGCGCTTGCAGTATTTGACCTGGGCGTCGGGAGCGTTGCCCAGGTGGGTAAGCAACTGGTTGGTCAGCGCGCCGAAGTTGACGTCCGTACCGTTCATTACCCGAGTGGCGGCGATAGGTTCGTCGGCCGGACGGCCAGGCATCATCAGTGGCATCCACTCGGCCAGCTTGGCCTTGTCCTCGGTGTACTCCATCGAAGAGAAGGCGTGATGCTTGTGCATCGCTTCAAAACGGGTCTTGAGGAAGGAAATTCCGCTCTCGCCCTGAACGAAGCTCAGGTGTGGAACCGGGTTGATAAAGGATTTCGATGAGCCGAAGGTGCCTTTGCGAGCCAGATAGGCCCAGAACTGCTTCGATACCTCGAACTGGGCGTTGATGTGCACCGCTTTCTTGATATCGATGGAGCCATCGGCCGCGGGCGGCGTGTAGTTCAGCTCACAGAGGCCGGCATGACCGGTCCCCGCGTTGTTCCAGGGGTTGGAACTCTCCGCAGCGCCGGAATCCATGAGCTCAACGACTTCCAGCTTGAGGCCGGGGTCGAGCTCCTTGAGCAGTACGGCCAGGGTGGCACTCATGATGCCCGCTCCGACCAATACTACGTCGACTGCTTCGTTATGCGCCATTAACGCGTCTCCAAAATCTGCAGCACCAAATTGACGGCATACGTTCCTGAGGCTAGATGCCAGGGGGACGGGGCAAGGATAAAGGTTGGGCCCCATGTGTCCTGGCCAGGATCGCCTGTCCGATTCTTCGCAATTTTTCGCATCTAAAGCGCAGGTCCCGGTCAGGCTGAACAAGAGTCTTCATCAAGGATGCATGAACTCATTTTTCAACCCGTTCGGCCATTCGACCATCGTCAAGGCATCGCATGCCCGGACGACAGGCCTCAGGCTCCGGTGATGGAGGCGCAGTCGCGGTCAGTCCTGTTCAAAGGGGCCGATTCAGACGCTGATGGTGCATTTACAAACGCGTACCTATTCATTTTGCTCGCCACACTCTTGTGAAGTAGTGAAACCCGTTTTTTCACGCTCTTTTGGAAACGTGAACCAAACCTCAAAAAGGGCTGCGATGGCAGCTCTGGCAGATCAGGTGCATACAGAGTGAGGCGTTGTCGGAGGCAAAAGGTTCGATATCAATCGAGCGATTGCGCACCGTTCATCGAGCACGACTGTGTGCAAATGACCTGTGTGGGCGGCTCTCTGTGGGCATTACGGAGGAGCTAACACGAGGATTAGCGATGCTGCGAGGCCCGATCAGGAGACGTCCTTATAATCGGGGGGAGATTATGAGCGGTGGGGCTGGAAGCCGCAACATATAACCATGTGCAGGGCGATGTCCAGCACTTTGTCACACCTTTGAGACAGCCTTGTGACAGCCCGAAAGGCCCTCATCCAGGGGGGCACGATAAAGGCCCACGCAGGTGCGGTAAGGCTTACGTGAGAGCGTAAGAGGCGGTCGCTCAGAATTTTCTGTCAGGCTCTCAAGGGTTTTCCTACAGGCCAATACTTAAGTTTTCGGTAGTCTCCCGAGCGTCAGAATGAGACTGGCTTTATGGCGATGGACGATACACACAAGGATGATGTTCTATGCTTGCTTCCGCTCGACTGGGTGATAAACACGTATGCCCACTGCCCGGTCATGGTATTACCCCTATTACCAGTGCGTCGGCTGATGTGAATATCAGCTTTGCTGGTGCTGCCCGTGTTGGGGACGTCTGCGGGTGTGGTGCTGTCATCACTACGGGGTTCCCTTCTATTCTGGTTAACTACCGTCCCATGGCTCATTTAGGGAGCCCTACCAGTCACGGGGGGACAATCATCACCGGGTCTATTGATACCTTTGGCGGCTTTGTCATGGGGGCGGCTCCCGATGCCGCAATCATTGATTTTGCAGTGCTGGGAGTATTCCGCCCGGATGGCTCTATAGACGACGAGAAGATGGCAACCTTGTTGGCCGATCCGAGATTGGTTGAGAAGGCAACCGCTGCCAATGCTTTGGTTAATTCAGGTGACAACCTGACGGATCCTGACAAAGGCTCTGCCTCAGAAACTGAATCAGTCGTTTGCACACACCCGGATATGATGGAAGCGCTGGCGGGCTATATTGCCGACGAAATGAACCGCAATATCCGACATCCCTCGGTCTTGAGGATGAAAGAGTTGCTCAGTTATGACGTTGTTGAGGAGACCCGCAAGAAAATGGCTTTACCTTGGTACTTACAAGTAGGTACGACCCATCCACAAGCTATAGGGGGCTCAAATCTGGCAGCTGCCATGGCTATATGGACTGAGCGAGTGGGTCAAAATCGTCCGTGGGACCATAAACCGAAGATCCACAGCAAGTTTGGTGGGTATCGCCACAAACAAGGTAAGTATGACTATTTTTATGATATTTGGTCGAACATACACTACGGCTATGTAGGTATGGCAGGGGGACTCACTGAAAGCCTCCTTCTGGATGGCGCGGGGCTTGAACAGATTGTTTCGGACAAATTACGACAATGGGAAGAGATGCTTTTTGTTCCAAAGGACCAGCGAAAGCTCAAAGGGCCTCAGGCTACAGAAGGGGTGGAAGGGTTAAGAGCATGGGATGACGCACCTGATCGTATTTCAGTCAGTATTGGTTTACAGCTTTACAGCGCAAATTCCAATGGAAGCATTACAGCAAAAATGATCATGGAAAAAGTACTTGCGATAACACCAACTGAATGGGGCGATGGCATCCGTGTTCATGAATGCTAAAAATATTAAATCGAGGTATATTGTTGGCGTGCTCGCAATTCTTCCGTTACTGTTCTGGTATGTTGCTACACCAGTGGTGCGTGTCCATTACTCCGAGAAGGGAACAGACGAGCTTCGGCTGATCTGGAGCACACAACATAGTATTCATAAGGAAGGAATGCTTCCGGGGCAAGCTACATTCGATACTGGGCATATTTTTCCTAATAATGATTTTTTCATGATTTTTGATTGGGGGAGCAAAAAAGGCTTTCGGAGGTGTATAGACATTACGCCAAAATGGGGGGGGGCTATAGATATCTATCTTGATGAAAGCGGCAAGATAGACACTGCTCAAACTTCCCCTGAAGTTATTGCTCGTTTGAAACAATGCAAGGGTGAACGTGACCCTTTCCGCCCCTAAACCTGACGGCATTAGGCTGTCAGGGAGTTGAGGGGCGTGCGTGAGGCGATACCCGAGGGGGCCAACCACATGTCTGTAAGTGAGAAAAAGCTCTACTTGGGACGATGGGTTACAGGCTTCGTTTGTGTCCTGATTGCAGGCTGGTATTTAGCTCTGCCAAGAGTCGTTATTTACTACTCAAACGACGGCTCAAAAGGGCTCCATTACGTATTCAATACCCAACATTCAATCTTTCGACGGGACTTGATGCCCGGTGAGGCAGCCGGTGACGCCGGTCATATTTTCCCTGATGAGGATTTCTTTATGATGTTCGATTGGTGGGCCGATAACACGCCACCTCGATGCATCAACATCACACCAAAACGGTGGGGTACGTTGGATATTTACCTTGATGAAAGCGGCAAGATAGACACCGCTCAAACTTCTCCTGAAGTTATTGCTCGTTTGAAACAATGCGAGGGTGAACGTGACCCTTTCCGCCCCTAATGCTCTGTCAGAATATCACAAGGTCACTCGACACAGCCACCAAGTAGAACGCAGACGACATCTCCAAAAAGATCACCTTGGCTAACTCCAGGAGTGACAGATATTGACGGGCTCCGTGCATGGGACGTAAGCGTCTGCTGAAGTTACCTTGCATAAGCTGGACGCTCATCACAAAGGGATTTGCCTGTCTGTAGTTTTACCATCGCTTCGAGAGTCCAACTTGGTTCGACGCATTGAGTCATGCATTGGCGTCAGCGATGGCGTTGCTCGTACCACATGTTTTCCACGCATTGTTCAATAGTGCATATGTGCTATTGATAGTCATCATTAAATAAAATACTGTTTTTTAATTGGACTTACGAAATTAAGTGGCCTAACTCCTTCAGGTTTTAATTAATGATTGCGAACATACTAAAAACTGTAGCGACCGTCGCGGTGTCTGTTTATCTATCCGCATGCGCAGGTGTACCGCCAAAACCCTCGAGTGATGCTGCGCCCTACGCCCCTACGCAGTGCGGAGGGGTTAAAACCGATACCGTCGCGTTTCTGACCAAGGCTTGCGACAGTCAACTGCAATCCGGCGCCCAGCCTCTGGCCTGTGGTTCTTTGCGCGAAGAGATTGCTAAGGTGATTACTCAGGCGCAGCAGGAACCCGCTCGCATAATGGCCGCACAGAGTGGCAATGGTTGCCGCGAAACCGTGATGGAGCAGATCAGCGGCGATATGGACAAAGCCATGCAAACGTTGAGCAGGTACCAGGCTGCGCAACTTGATGAACTTATTCCAAAACAGTGCGCTCGTGTTGACTTCAGAAAGCTCGATGCACTCGGAAAACAGTGCGAAGAGCAACTGGCCGAGCCAGGTAAAATGAGTACGAAGACCGAGTGCGCAAACCTGTCGAAAGAACTGGAATTGATGCGTCCCGTACTTGACAAGGCAGACGTACAAAACAAGCGGGATCCAGACGCGTGCAGTAACTCCGTCAAGATGATAAACGGCCACGTCGGTAAGGCATTGAGGCCTGCAATGGAGTACAACGCCCGCAAATTTGATGAGAACCCGACATGGTGATTGATGTGCTCAAACCTTTATTGCTCGCGAGCATAACGTTAATCAGTGCCTGTGCCTCTGTTCCTGAGCTGATGGCTCGATCAGCTTGGGAGGGCCGTAATGTCAGTGAAGCGTACAAGACGTGGGGCGGGCCACAACAGATCAATCAGAATTCAGACGGCGTATTTACCCTCATATGGTTTAAATCACACTACAAAACCGATACGGTCTACAAAGGCAGCAGTGAGAACGTAAGTGGTGGTGTTCGAAACATCACCAATTATTACGCCGACGAAACGAGAAATGTGGAGTGCAAGATCACGCTCTATGTCGCTCCAGATCAAACCATCCTTAAAGCCGATTCCGAAGGTGGTTGTGGCCCACATATGGAGCCACCCCCCAAGTGAATCGTCGCCGCCCTTGTTTCGCTAGCGTCCGGCCATCAGGCCTTGTGTAGTTCAGGCCGATGGGCTTTCTGAGAGCGTCTTGCTGGACCATCCCTGGCTGTAGATCGGTCAGTCGTTTAAAGAAATAGGGTGAGGCAGTTCCGGGTTTGGCTGCGCGGTTGCATACGCAGCCAATAGTAAAGTGCCATGGTTTAGCGAGGATAGTTTGTAACAGCTTTGTGCCCGGCTTGGCACAGATGGTCATGAGCTGAAACCCTTGAATTCATTGGGGGCCAGCCTCGCCGACTTAAACGGGGGAGGGGCGATGAAACGACAGGAATTGATCGGGTTTTGTGTGACTTTTATCAGGTATTCGTCAGGCCGTGATCAACTGACGAGGTGTTGAATGTACGCTGTGCTGCGCAACCCTTGCGCTGCAGGGCAATGGCTGGTTCAGCCAGCTGGCACGTTGTTCGTTGACTTCGATCCAGTCACTGCTCAGTGGACGCTCGGTGCAATGCTTGAGTGCGCGGCAAATACCGCTCTTGTCCACAAGGGCGTAGTGGCGCAATGGGCGACGCAGATTGAACAAGGATTGGAAAAGACTCATGACCTGTCTCCTGTCGAGTTGATGGGGGCTATCCTGCCTTTGCGGCGTTACACCCCGATTACATTCCTGTGGCTGAACCATTGCGATTGTTCAGCGGTCCCATTTTTCGCCGGCATCGCTATACTGCGGCACATTTAGTGTCTGGCCTCTGGAGAGATGAGCATGTTGCGTCGCCTTTTGTTCGGTTTGCTTGCTGTAAGCAGTTTGACGCTGGTCGGGTGTGCCCACAGCCCGCAGCAACTGAGTCCTCAGCCCAAACTCAACGCGCAGTTCGCGCCGGTGGGGCAGGGGCAGCAGGTTGTCGTGCGTGTCGTGGATGGTCGTTCCAGCCCTACACTGGGAACCCGCGGCGGCCTGTACCCTGAAACCAGCTCAATCAGCGTCAATGGTGCCGATCTGCTGCCAAAGCTGCAGGCACAGGCTGAAGCTGCCGTCCGCCTGCTGGGCTTCACTCCGGTTTCCGGTGGCGGTAATGGCGCGCAGCTGACCCTGACCCTGGCCGACCTGAAATATCAGTCGCCCAAGGAAGGTCTGTACGTGACCGAGGCCACCATCAGTTCCACATTCCGTGCAGACGTGCGCAACAATGGCCGCAATTACGGCGGCCGTTATTCCGCCTCGCTGGATCAGCGTTTCGGTATGGCCCCCAATCAGGAAACCAACACCAAGCTGGTGAGCGACGTGCTGAGCGATGCGCTGACCCGGGTGTTCCAGGACCCGACTATTGGCAGCACCCTGGCGCAATAAACCTTGCTCCAATGAAAAGCCCGGCCCTTTTTGCAAGGGGCCGGGCTTTTTTGTATCGGATGACCGGGTTCAGGCGGCTTGCTGATAGAGATTCAGAAAGCTCAGGCCTGTTTCCAGATCCATGTCCGGAAGATCGTGATGCTGATGCCCGCCCAGGGCGCAGTAGACCAGCCAGTGGCGGTCCTGGACGTTGAAAGCCAGTGCGTCGATCAGCTCTTGTTGTTCATCACTCTGGGCGATGAGGTACAGGCGATCCTGGTTGTTTGCGTGCAGCATGAACAGCTCCAAAAAAGGTCGGTCATTCCTTGAGGAGCCATACAGTGCACGAGCTGTGTGACGTTCAGGTGACACACCATGGAAAACGGCGCTTTGAGAGCGCCGGTTTCTGTGAGGCGTCGTATCAGAGAGGCAGACCGGCCTTGACCCGATACTGATTGCGTACCGGCGTCGCATATTGCTGTATCAGATAAGGACGATGTTCGACAGGAGCCTCGGCCAGCCTGCTTTCCCATTCATCCCTGGCACGCGCCAGTTCATCGGCCGGGAACACGTCTGCAGCCAGCGGCACATCGAGTTCCGGGTCGGCATCGGCCCATTGTGCATAAGCCAGGTAATGCACGGGGAACAGCCGGTAACCGCCGAGAATCTGCCGGTCCATTTCGGCAGCCAGCAGTTTGGTGTCCTCGAACGAGTCGGTGATCGGTGGTGCGAAGTTCACATGCACACGGCCTTTATAGCCCGTGATACCCAGCGCAATGCTGACATCGTCCTCGCCCGGCGTTTTGGTATAGCTGCCGGTGGTGGCGCGGATGTACAACTCCCGCGCCTTGGCGTGGTCACAAGGATCGTATTCGTAGCTGATCGATACCGGAATGAGGTTCAGCGAGCGGATCACTTCGCTGAAAGGCTCGTCCTTGCGGCTCATGTGGAACATCTTGAGGATGGCCGACTCGGTACGGTCATCACCGTCCTTGGCGCGACCTTCGGCCTGGGCGATCCAGATCGACTGGCCATCGTGGGTGATCGAATGATTGATGTACGCCGAAAGCAGTTGATAAGCCGCCATCTTCTCGCGCCGCCCGATAATCGAGCGATGCACGATGAAGCTCTTGTTCAGGCGCATCAGGTCGCTGACGAAAGGCTTTTGCAGCAGGTTGTCGCCAATCGCAATGCGCGGCGTGGGAAGCCCTGCGTGATAAACGGCGTAGTTGACGAAGGCCGGGTCCATCACGATATCGCGGTGGTTGGCCAGGAACAGATAAGCCGTGCCGGACTTGAGCAATTCCACGCCGGTGTAGGTCACACCGTCAGTAGCCCGCTCGATGGTGTGGTCGACGTAGTACTCGACCTTGTCCTGCAGGGTCGCGACCGAGTCGATCCCGGCGAATTCACGGCGCAGCTTGCGAGCGAGGGTCGGTTGCAGGAACCACCCGAACGCCCCCGCCAGACGCGGAAAGCGGAATTTGGTCAGGATCGCGAGAAATGCTTTATCGCTCAGCAGACGTGCCAGTACGGCCGGGACTTCTGCATCGTTGTAAGGTCGGATGGCATCGAATTCGCCCATCATGCTCTCTTGTTGGAAACGGATAGGGTAAAAAGAAGGCAGGTTGATCTGGCAGCCTTCAAAAGAATGGGGCAATTATACGCATAACTGACACCGGAGGCCGCGATGCAGGAATTACAGAGTTATGACTGTCCCTACTGTGGGGAGCCTGTTGAAGCCGTTCTGGACCTGTCCGGCGGCGATCAGCAGTACATCGAGGACTGCCCGGTCTGTTGTCGGCCGATCATATTCGACCTGAGGACCGACGGTGAAGACTGGAGTCTGGACGTTCGCAGTGAGAACGAATGATGCAGAGAATCTACGAGCCTGAAAACCTGATGGAAGGCGAGTTGCTGCAAGGCATGCTTGCCAGTGAAGGGGTCGAAGCGCATCTGGTCGGGCGCGACTTGCTCGGCGGTATGGGCGATCTGCCGGGGCTCGGTCTGCTGGGTATCTCGGTGGATGATGATCAGGTCGAGCGCGCACGGGCGTTGATCACTGCGTACAATGCTGCCCTGCCGTTGTCCGGTGACGAGCCGGACAGCTTCCCCGATGTGCTGGTGTGTTGAACGCCTTCAAATAGAGTTGCCTTAGCCTGATGTGTGGACGTTATGCCCTGTTTCGCTGGAACCCTGCCTTTGCGGCCCTGCCCGGTTTTCCGGCAGACCAGCAGCCGCAATGGAATATTTCTCCGGCCGACACCGTACTGATCATGCGTGCTGCCCAGACTGAAGGCGAACTGGAACTGGCACGTGCCCGCTGGGGGCTGACGCCCGCCTGGCTGACCGATCTTTCGCGCACGCCCGCCCATGCGCGTGCCGAAACCCTGGCCGAGCAGCCGATGTTCCGTGAAGCCTTTCGCCAGCGTCGCTGCCTGCTGCCGGCCAACGGTTTTTACGAGTGGCGCGGCACTGCCCGTAAACGCCCGTTCTGGCTGACACCGGGCGAAGGCTCGGCCTTGTTCTTTGCCGCCGTCTGGGAGGCCTATCCGGTGCAAGGGCATACCTACCTGAGCGTGGCGGTGGTTACCCAGGCGGCGGCCAGTCAGCGCCGCCCGCTGATTCTCGATGCCCAGGGCCAGAAAGACTGGCTGGCAGCCGACACACCGCTGTATACCTTGCAGGCGCTGCTCGCCTCCGTGCAGATGCCACTGCGCGAAAGACCGCTGGCCAATCTGGTCAACGATCCCAAACTCAACGCCCCGGAATGCCTGACGCCCCTGTAGGAGCCCATTCATTGGCGAAGAGATCAGTGAGTCCGCAAGGCATGTGTCGTCTGGAGCAGCGTCTTTGCGGATGAATCCGCTCCTGCCGGATTTTTCCGTTTAGGAACCAAGCTGTTACAAAGCAGCCAAATATGGCTGTTTGCTGGTATCTGGCGCTGAACTCATTGTCCGCCTAGGATGACCACCTCGCTATAAGGAGAAACATCATGCGTCAGTCATTGGCCCTGTGTGTGTTAGGGGGCGGTTTATTGCTTGGCGGCTGTCAGGCTGTAAACACAACCACCGGTGATTCGGTGGGTGTCGAGCGTAAGCAGTACATGTTCAGCATGCTCTCGACAGATGAAGTCAACAAAATGTATGCCCAGTCCTACAAGGAAACCGTAGGCGAGGCCAGCAGCAAAGGTGTATTGGATACCACCAGCACCAATGCCAAGCGAGTGAATGCGATTGCCGATCGCTTGATTGCCCAGGCACCGAAGCTGCGTCCCGATGCGGCCCAGTGGCAGTGGGAAGTTAATCTGATCAAGAGCGATGAGCTCAATGCCAACTGCGGGCCTGGCGGCAAGATCATTTTCTATACCGGCCTGATCGACAAGCTGAAGCTGAGCGACGATGAAATCGCTGCGGTCATGGGGCATGAAATCGCCCATGCCCTGCGCGAGCACGGGCGCGAAGCAATGTCCAAGGCCTACGGTGTAGCCATTGCCAAACAGGGCGCGGGTGCCTTGCTGGGCATGGGGGAAACCGGTATGGCGCTGACCGATACAGTTGTGAATTACAGCCTTACGCTGCCCAACAGCCGCAGCAATGAAAACGAGGCCGATCTGCTTGGGTTGGAGCTGGCGGCGCGAGCGGGTTACAACCCCAATGCCGCCGTGACGCTGTGGCAGAAGATGACTCAGAACGCCGGTGGTTCGCAGCCAGAGTTCATGAGTACGCACCCCGCCTCGGCAAATCGCATTGCTTCCCTGCAGGCTGCGATTCCCAAGGTGATGCCGTTGTACCAGCAAGCCAGCAAGTCCTGAGCGGCTGATGGCGGCAGAGCGCTGTGGCTTTCGTTGCAGCGCTCCTTTCATTTTTCTCAGACCCAGCCACTGACTTGCATGGCCTTGTAGACCGCGACCAGAGCCAGCACGAAAAAGGCGCTGGCGGCCAAGCGGCGGATCAGGGTCAGAGGCAGCTTCTCGGCAGCAAAGTTGCCTGCCAGCACCACCGGAACGTTGGCGATCAGCATGCCCAGGGTAGTACCGATGATGACCAGCCACAGGTAGGAATACTGCGCAGCCAGCATCACGGTCGCGATCTGCGTCTTGTCGCCGATTTCCGCGATGAAGAAGGTGATCAGGGTCGTCATGAACGGGCCGAACTTGCGTGCCGTGCTGGCTTCGTCGTCGTCCATCTTGTCGGGAACCAGTGTCCACAGGGCCGTGGCCGTGAAGCTGGCGGCGAGAATCCAGTGCAGCACTGCATCGGAGAAGAAGCTGCTGAACCATGCGCCGACTGCGCCCGCTGCCGCGTGGTTGGCCAGGGTCGCGGCAACGATGCCGGCGATGATGGGCCAGGGCTTGCGAAAGCGGGCAGCAAGAATGAGTGCGAGCAATTGCGTTTTATCGCCGATCTCGGCAAGCGCAACGACTGCGGTAGGGATTAACAGGGATTCCAGCATCAGGGTTCCTAAGGGGCGGGTCGACACGGCTATGACACGTACAGCCTTCCCGCCCCGGGTAAGGTGTTCGTGTCATAGGTCTTGTCAAACCACCGATCCGTCTGAGCGGATTCCGGGTCGCACGCACCATGGTCTGAGGACCAAGTATGTTGATGCATGCCGGACGAGCATGTTGCTCGTGGGAGACTACTCCCCTAGGACGGAGCGGATTCTGCCTACGCAAAATCCATTCGGCAAGCTCTTATTTTCAAGAACGTTTCGCGCTGTAGATCCGGAAACCATCTCCCTGGGCGCGGATTTCACAGGTTCCGACATGCTCCTCGATCAGCGGCTGATAGCGTAGGAAGCTGTTGGCAACCAGGCGCAGTTCGCCACCTGATTGAAGATGTTGGCGTGCTTTTCTCAGCAGGGTTTCTGTAGCCAGATAATTGGTATGCACCCCGACATGGAAGGGCGGATTGCTCAGAATCGTGTTCAATCCCATGGGGGCGGCATCAATGCCATCGCCGGTCAGAATCTGTGCTTCAAGGCCGTTGGCAGCCAGTGTCAGCGCTGCGCTGGCCGTGGCGAATGCATCCACATCCAGCATCACGACATCGTTGTGCGGATAGCGACGTTTTACCGCAGCCCCCAGCACGCCCGCGCCGCATCCGAAGTCCAGCAAATGGCCGCCGGGGAGTTTGTCGAGGTTTTCCAGCAGCAGGGCCGAACCGCGATCCAGACGACCGTGGCTGAATACGCCCGGCAGGCTGACAACTGTGAGCGGGCCGTCTTCGAGTTCGATCCGGTAAGGCTTGGCCAGGCTTTGCAGCTCGACCGCCTGTGGCGCATTTTCCACCGTGACTTGCCAGAGCTGGCAGTGACGGGCGCTGTCGAGCTTGCGTGCGCGGCCCAGTGGGCTCAACTGCTTGGCGGCGGCTTCGATACCGCCGCGTTTTTCACCGACCAGAAACACTTCGCGTCCGGCCAGACGGGAAGAAAGGGCATTGAGCAGGTATTCGGTCAGGTCGCGTGCCTTGGGCAGAAACAGCACCGCAGCTTCGAAAGAATCCTGTGGCGCGTTCACGCCGAAATGCGTACGTCCTGCGAAACGGGCGTCCAGTGCAGCCTGGTCGCCCGCATGCCAGCACCACCCGCGAGCGTTCGGCAACTTACCCAGCAAGTCGTCGGCTGGCAGCCCGGCCAGCAGCAACGAGCCTTGAAAGAGTTCAGCCTGCCGAAGTAACACTTCACTGCGCGGGTCCATGTTTTCGCTCCTGAAAAAGGGGTGGATTCTAGCTGACTACCCGCTTCGGCGCCCCTGCAAAAAATGCCTGGGCGTTCTCGACAAGCTGGCTGACGATGCGCTGACGAGCTTCCCGAGCACCCCAGGCGCTGTGCGGAGTGATGATCAGGCGTGGAATATCGTCGGCCAGCAGCGGATTGCCCGAGACAGGCGGCTCCACGCTCAGCACGTCCGATGCGGCACCGCCCAGATGCCCGTTGCGCAAGGCATCGGCCAGCGCCTGTTCGTCGATCAGGCCGCCGCGAGCGGTATTGACCACCAGAGCCTGGGGTTTGAGCAACTGGAGTTCCCGGGCACCGATCATGTTGCGGGTGTGTTCGTTGAGCGGGCAATGCAGCGTCAGGGCGTCGATCTGCGGCAGCAGTTGTTCAAGAGGCAAGCGATCCGCACGGGCAGGGCGACCGGGAATCTGTCCCAGCAAGACACGCATGCCGAAGGCTTCTGCCAGTCTGGCCACCGCACTGCCCAGTTCGCCATGGCCCAGCAGACCGAGGGTCTTGCCTTCGAGCTCGACAATAGGGAAATCCAGAAGGCAGAACTGCGAAGATTTCTGCCACAGCCCTTGTTGCACGGCCTTCTGATAATCGGGCAGACGGGTGGCGAGTGCCAGCAGCAACAGCAAGGTGTGCTGCGCCACCGACGGGGTTCCGTAACCCTGGCAGTTGCAGACCGTGACGCCTTGTTCGCGGGCAGCCGCCAGATCCACATTGTTGGTGCCGGTTGCCGTGACCAGTACCAGTTTCAATTCGGGGCATGCAGCGAATGTGTCGGCATCGATCATGATCTTGTTGCTGATTGCCACCTGGGCCCCTTTCAGTCGCTCGATGACCTGATCCGGTGAAGTGCTGTCGTGCAGCACCAGTTCGCCGAAACTGTCACGCAACTCGCCGAGATCCAGATCCCCCAGGTCCAGGGATGTGTGATCGAGGAAAACTGCTCTGCCCGGATTGCTCATTGGCTGTACCTTTTTTGTAATAAATTGAAAGAGTAATGTTGTGAGCCTATCAGCAAACGCTCACCAATATTTCTGGAGGCCCCATGTACTGGGCAGAATTTCTCACTGTTGCATTGATTCATCTGCTGGCTGTCGCCAGTCCCGGCCCCGATTTTGCGGTAGTGGTCCGCGAAAGCGTCACTCACGGGCGCAAGGCGGGGATCTGGTCCGCGCTGGGTGTAGGGTCTGCGATTTTCGTCCATGTGGGTTATTCGCTGCTGGGTATCGGTATCATCGTTTCCCAGTCCATCGTCTTGTTCAATGCCCTCAAATGGGCAGCCGCCGCTTACCTCCTGTACATCGGTATCAAGGCCTTGCGCGCCAGGCCAGCGGCTATGGGGGACGATCCGCTCAAGGCAACGGTGGGGGAAAGAACGGCCCGTGGCGCCTATGCCAGCGGTTTTGTGACCAATGGCCTGAACCCCAAGGCGACGCTGTTTTTCCTGTCGCTGTTCACCGTGGTCATCAACCCTCACACACCGCTGCTGGTGCAGGGCGGCTATGGCGTTTATCTGGCGGTCGCGACTGCCGCCTGGTTTTGTATGGTTGCCTGCCTGTTCAGCCAGGCCCGGGTACGTGCAGGCTTTGCCCGCATGGGGCATTGGTTCGATCGGGTCATGGGTGGCGTGCTGGTGGCGCTGGGTCTGAAGCTGGCATTGACCGAGGTTCGTTGAGTCCCTGCGACACGCAAACTTGTCGGCAAATCGTCCCTTCGGCTGATTTGGCTGGCGGACCAGAGCGCTAGAGTCCATATTTCAAGCTTCGCCTGTGAACTTTGAAAAGGGACTCATATGTTACAGACTCGCGTTCTTCCGCCAGCCGATGGCGCTTACCAGTACCCTCTGTTGATCAAGGGGCTGCTGTTGTCCGGCAGCCGCTACGAAAAAACGCGTGAAATCGTTTATCGCGATACTGTCCGTCATACCTATCCTGTCTTCAACGAACGCATTCGCCGCCTGGCCAATGTGCTGACGGCGGCTGGTGTAAAGGCAGGCGATACCGTTGCTGTCATGGATTGGGACAGTCATCGTTATCTGGAATGCATGTTCGCGATCCCCATGATCGGTGCGGTGGTGCATACCATCAACGTGCGGCTCTCGCCCGAGCAGATCGTCTACACCATGAACCATGCCGAAGACCGGCTGGTGCTGGTCAACAGTGAGTTCGTCGGCCTGTACAAGGGCATTGCCGGGCACCTGACCACTGTGGACAAGACGCTGCTGCTCACGGACCAGCCGGACAAGACCGCCGACTTGCCGGATCTGGTCGGGGAGTACGAAGAGCTGCTGGCGGCGGCGAGTCCTCATTACGATTTCGAGGATTTCGACGAAAACTCGGTCGCCACGACTTTCTACACCACCGGCACCACGGGCAATCCCAAGGGCGTGTATTTCACCCATCGCCAACTGGTTCTGCATACCATGAGCGTGGCAACGATCATGGGCAGTGTCGAGCATGAGCGCCTGTTGGGTTCCAGCGATGTTTACATGCCGATTACTCCGATGTTTCACGTGCATGCCTGGGGTATGCCTTATGCGGCAACCATGCTGGGCTTGAAGCAGGTTTATCCCGGCCGTTATGACCCGGAGTTTCTGGTGGAACTGTGGCGCAAGGAGAAAGTGACGTTCTCCCATTGCGTACCGACCATCATGCAGATGTTGCTGCACTCCAAGGCCGCCAGGGACGTGGATTTCGGTGGCTGGAAAATCATTATCGGTGGCAGCTCGCTGACTCGCAGCCTGTATCTGGCGGCCAAGGCCAAGGGCATCCAGCTCACTGCTGCCTATGGCATGTCCGAAACCGGGCCGTTGATTTCCGTTGCTCACATGAACGAAGAGCTGAGAGCGGGTCCTGAAGACGATCGCATCACTTACCGCATCAAGGCTGGCGTGCCGGGCATGCTGGTGGACGCAGCCATCGTCGACGAACATGGAAACTTCCTGCCGGCCGATGGCGAAACACAGGGCGAACTGGTACTGCGCGCACCCTGGCTGACCGAAAGCTATTTCCGCGAGCCGCAAAAAGGGGCCGAACTGTGGGCAGGTGGCTGGCTGCATACTGGCGATGTGGCGACCCTGGACGACATGGGCTTCATCGATATTCGTGACCGCATCAAGGACGTGATCAAGACTGGCGGTGAGTGGATATCGTCTCTGGAGCTCGAAGACCTGTGCAGTCGTCACACCGCCGTGCGCGAAGTCGCGGTGGTAGGGGTTGCCGATCCACAATGGGGTGAGCGGCCTTTCGCATTGCTGGTGGTTCACGAAGGGCAGAGCATCGATGCGCGGATATTGAAGGAACACCTCAGTCCGTTTGTCGAACAGGGCCATATCAACAAATGGGCGATACCCAGCCAGATCGCGGTTGTTACTGAAATTCCCAAGACCAGTGTCGGCAAACTCGACAAAAAACGCATGCGTCTCGATATCGTCGAATGGCAAAGCAGTAACAGTGCTCTTCTGTCGACGCTCTGAACCCGCCGGACAACTTCCATTGCACCTGATTGCATGCTGTGCTCATCGAGCACGGCATGCGTCTGCGTCGGCCATGACACGAAAGTTGCCAAATGATCGAATTGCTCCATCCTGCGCCTGTCTGTTACTCAACCTTGTCGTAACAGGCATTCCAGAGGCTTTGATACGTGCAAATCACACTTTAGAGGGATCAAGCAGCAGGGCGCGCTGGATATAGTCGGGACAGGGGACTTGGCAAGAGCGTAAAGATGCATTTTGTATGGCGGCCCTCAGGGGGGCCGGTGAGTGTTGACAGCCAATCCATGGCTGAGTCGTTTCTGGAAGTTCCCACTGCCATAAAAATAAAAGCACATGGAGTCGCATCGATGACAACAGCAATCCCTTTCTGGCGCCGGGCGAAACTTCCTCTGGCAGTCAGTCTTGCTTCCTCACTCGCTGGTCCCGCATTCGGCGTTACCTTCAATGTCGGTGAAATCGAAGGCAGCTTCGACTCATCCCTCTCGGTGGGTGCCAGCTGGTCTACCGCAAGCCCGAACAAGAACCTCATCGGCGCCAACAACGGTGGGCGCGGTCTTTCCCAGACCTCCGATGACGGCCACTTGAACTTCAAGAAGGGCGAAACCTTCTCCAAGATCTTCAAGGGTATTCATGACCTTGAACTGAAGTACGGCGATACCGGTGTATTCGTGCGTGGCAAGTACTGGTATGACTTCGAGCTCAAGGACGAAAGCCGCCAGTTCAAGGACATCAGCGACTCCAACCGCAAGGAAGGCGCCAAGTCTTCCGGCGCGCAATTGCTCGACGCATTCGTCTATCACAATTACGCCATTGGCGATCAGCCAGGCACCGTGCGTCTTGGCAAGCAGGTCATCAGCTGGGGTGAAAGTACCTTCATCCAGGGCGGGATCAACAGCGTCAACCCGGTCGATGTCTCGGCGTTTCGTCGTCCCGGGGCCGAGATCAAGGAAGGCCTGATTCCGGTCAACATGTTCTATCTGTCGCAAAGCCTGACCGACAACCTGTCCGCGCAAGGTTTCTACCAGCTCGAGTGGGACCAGACGGTTGTGGATAACTGCGGCACCTTCTTCTCGCAGCCCGACGTGATCGCCGATGGCTGCGACAGCAACCTGGCCGTATTGCGCAGTCGCAGCGGGCTCAACACGTCCTTGACCAATGCAGGCCTGCCGGCCGGAGCACGGGGGGCGATTTTCAACTCCCTGGCGCAGCAGGGCGTCAACTTCGGATCGCCCGATGAGGGCGCGATCGTGCGTCGCGGTCCGGACCGTGATGCCCGTGACGGTGGCCAGTTCGGCTTTGCCGTGCATTACAACTTCGAGCCGCTGGACACCGAATTCGGTGCGTACATGATGAACTACCACAGTCGTCTGCCGATCTTCAGCGGTCGCGGCGGGTCAGCGGCTTCGTTCAGCGGTACCGGGCTGGTCGGTTCGCTTGTGGGCAACGGCATTCCGCTTGCTACGGCGACTGCGCTGGCACCGACCTTGTTGCCATTGGTGGTGGCGGGCAACTCCAGCTACTACGTCGAATACCCTGAAGACATTCGCCTGTACGGGTTGAGCTTCTCCACCACGTTGCCTACCGGCACGGCTTGGAGTGGTGAAATCAGCTACCGTCCGAATGCCCCGGTGCAGATCAACACTACCGACATTCTCTATTCGGGCATTTCGCCGCTTAACCCGAACGTGTCGCTGCTCAGTGGTCGACCCAATACCGATCAGCCGGGTTATCGCCGCAAGGAAATCACCCAGTTGCAAACCTCCCTGGTCCAGTTCTTCGACCAGGTGATGGGGGCCGAGCGTCTGACCCTGGTGGGTGAAGTGGGCTGGACCCACGTGGGCGGTCTGGAAAGCACCTCGAAAATCCGTTATGGCCGCGATCCGGTCTACGGACCAGGTCCGTTGCCGGGTGGCCAGTGTGCGACTTTGAACGCCGGCACCCTGACCGGAGCCGAGCAGAACAACCTCACCCGTTATTGCGAAGACGACGGTTTCACCACCGCCAACTCCTGGGGTTATCGCGCACGTGCCATCTGGGACTACAACAACGTATTCGCCGGTGTGAACCTCAAGCCAAGCGTGGCCTGGTCGCATGACGTCAAGGGTTACTCCCCGGGCCCGGGCGCCAACTTCGAGGAAGGTCGCAAGGCCGTCAGCCTCGGACTGGATGCCGAATACCAGAACACCTACACCGCCAGTCTTTCCTACACCAACTTCTTCGACGGGAAGTACACCACGGTCGATGACCGGGATTTCGTGGCACTCAGCTTTGGCATGAACTTCTAAGAACAAGGTTTCGGGATGACTATGAAAATGAAAATAACAAAGGGTCTGTTGCAAGCGGGTGCGCTGGGATTGTCCTTGATGGCGTCCGGTGTCATGGCTGCGGTGTCTGAATCCGAAGCGGCGAAACTGGGTACCAGCCTGACGCCAATGGGGGCAGAGAAGGCCGGTAACGCGGCTAATACCATTCCTGCCTGGAGCCCCATGCCCAAGAATGCAGGGGCTGTGGACAGCAAGGGGTTCCTGGCCAACCCGTATGCCAATGAAAAACCGCTGTTCACCATCACGGCGCAGAACGTCGAGCAGTACAAGGACAAGCTGGCACCGGGCCAATACGCGATGTTCAAGCGTTACCCGGAAAGCTACAAGATCCCGGTTTATCCGACCCATCGCGGCGCCACCGTGCCTGACGACGTGTTTGCCGCCATCAAGAGAAACGCGACCAATACCAAACTGGTAGGTGGCGGTAATGGTCTGGAAAACTTCGAAACCGCCATTCCCTTCCCGATTCCGTCCAGCGGTGTCGAGGTGATCTGGAACCATATCACCCGTTATCGCGGCGGCAGTGTGAAGCGCTTCGTGACCCAGGCCACGCCGCAGCCCAATGGCTCCTACAGCCTGGTGTACTTCTCCGACCAGTTCGTGTTCCGCGACAAGATGAAGGATTTCGATCCGAAGAACCCGGGCAACATCCTGTTCTACTTCAAGCAGGAAGTGACCGCACCGGCGCGTCTGGCCGGTGGTGTGCTGCTGGTCCATGAAACCCTCGATCAGGTCAAGGAGCCTCGTTCGGCCTGGCTCTATAACGCCGGTCAGCGTCGTGTGCGCCGTGCTCCGCAAGTGTCCTATGACGGCCCGGGTACTGCGTCGGATGGTCTGCGGACTTCCGATAACCTGGACATGTACAACGGTGCGCCGGATCGCTATGACTGGAAACTGATCGGCAAGCAGGAGATGTACATTGCGGCCAACAGCCACAAGCTCGACGACACATCCCTCAAATATGCCGACATCATCAAGGCTGGCCATATCAATCAGGACCTGACCCGTTACGAATTGCGCCGTGTCTGGCATGTAACGGCAACCCTGAAGGAAGGTCAGCGTCACATTTACGCCAAACGTGACTTCTTCATCGACGAAGACACCTGGCAGGCTGCAGTCATCGACCACTATGACGGTCGTGGCCAGTTGTGGCGCGTTGCCGAGGCCCATGCCGAGAACTACTACGACAAGCAGGTTCCGTGGTACGCCATTGAAACCCTGTACGACTTGCAGTCGGGTCGTTACGTGGCACTGGGCATGAAAAACGAAGAGAAGAGTGCGTATGTCTTCGGTTTCACAGCCGGGACCAGCGACTTCACGCCCAACGCCTTGCGTCAGGAAGGAGTACGTTGATCACACAAACCGGATGAACTGTCGCAACGTGCGGGCAGCGTGTTTTCAAGGCTGCCTGCACGTAAACGGATCGGTAAAAGTGTAAAAAAACAGATTTTTCAATTGGTTACAGAATAAGCCCCTTTATAGGGGCTTTTTTATGCACAGGTATTCGTCTCACAAATTGTAGGAATTTTGTTACGGACTTTTCGTTGGTTGCCTTCAAAAGGGCGTTTTTACCCGCTAGTCTCCGGACAGCTGCTATGGCTAAACAATACTCCCGAAGAGCTGGCCATGACTGATCTGTCCCGTATGCAAGGCATCTCAGGTAGCGCAACCACCGCTCTGGAAGGGCGATTCTTTCGGCCCCCATTGCCCGATGGTTACCTGCCTCGTTCCCGCTTGTGCGAGCGTCTGGCCGAAGGCCTGTCCGGGCGTTTGTTGCTGATCTGTGCGCCTGCCGGGTTCGGCAAGAGCTCGCTGGCCGTGGAGTTTTGCCAGAACCTGCCTGCCCAATGGCAAAGCATATGGCTGGGCCTGAACCCTCGCGAAAGCGATCCGGGGCGTTTTCTCGAGCGGTTATTGGCTGGCTTGCAGCAGTTCTTTCCGCAGTTGGGTGCCCAGGCCATGGGCTTGCTGAAGATGCGTCAGCGCAATCAGCCCTTTGCCTTCGAGGAATGGCTCGATGGTCTGCTGGATGAGCTGGCCATGCACCTCATGCTGAGCAAGCCCTTGCTGCTGGTGCTGGACGACTATCATCTGGTGCAGGGTTCGGTGCTGGATCGTTGTGTACAGTTCTTTCTCAAACACTTGCCGACTGGCCTGGTGGTCATGGTCACCAGCCGACAGCGTCCCAACTGGCATCTGGCGCGTCTGCGCCTGTCCCGGCAATTGCTTGAGCTCAATGAGAGTGACTTGCGGCTGACCGACGCCGAATCCCTGGCAGTGCTCGATCGACACAGTTGCTCACTGGACAGCGATGCACAGCGAAACCTGATCCGGCGCAGCGAAGGCTGGGTGGCAGGCTTGCGTTTCTGGCTGCTGGCCGCTTCCGAAGCCGGCGATGGTCCTGCCTTGTCGCAAGCCTTGCGCGATGGTGAGGTCTTGATCGGTGAGTATCTGCTCGAAGAAGTCATCGACTGTCTGCCGGCCAATGTTCAGGCCTTTCTTTATGAAACGGCCTGCCTTGAACGCTTTTGCAGCGAATTGTGCGATGCCTCCCGGGAAGCCCATGACAGCGCCGAAATGCTGCGCTATCTGCAGGCACATCAGGTATTTCTGGTGCCGCTGGACGAGCACGGGCGCTGGTTTCGTTATCACCATCTGTTCTCCGATCTCTTGCGAGCCCGCCAGGGTACAGGTCCACAACAGAACCGCCTGCATTTGAATGCCTGTCGCTGGTTCAACGAACAGGGCCTGCTGGACGAGGCTATCGAGCAGGCATTACGCGCCGGGCATCTGGATGTCGCCGCCAACCTGGTGCAGAACCTCTCCGAAGAGCAACTGCTGGCCGAGCAGAATGTCGGCATGCTGCTGCGCTGGAGAATGGACTTGCCCGATAGTTTGCTGACCAGTACGCCGCGCCTGATCGTGCTTTATGCCTGGGCGCTGGGGCTGGCCTGTCAACTGGATGCAGCCGAAGAACTGGCCGAAAACCTCAGCCGTTTTCTGCCCGCTCCGTCGGCTACGGCGCAGAAATCCATGCTCGCCCAGTGGCTGGCGCTTAGCGGGATCATTGCCCGTGGTCGCGGTGACAGCGAAAAGACCGAGCGTTATTGCAGTGAAGCACTGCATAGCCTGCCGGAAAAACGCTATGGCCAGCGGCTGGTATGCCTGTCCACCCTGGCCAATCTGGGAATAGCCAACAGCGACCTGTTGCGCGCCCGCGCCTTGAACCGCGATGCCCTCGAACTGGCGCAGCGGGTGGCCAATCCTTTATTCGAAGCGCTGGCGCATTATGACCGTGCCAGGGTACTGCAAGCCCGTGGCGAGATACTTCGTGCTCTGGACGAAGTCCGCCAGGGGCAGCAACGTCTCAAAGGCTTATCCACATTGCGCCTGTATGCCGTGCGGGCGCGTCTGACGATTTACGAAGGTTATTTGCTGACCCTGCGCATGCAGGCCGATGCCGGGCGTGAGAAATTGCTCGCCGGTCTGATCGAGGCACGAGCCTGCCGGGATATCAGCGTGCTGATCGGGCATTGCGTGATTGCCGGTCTGGAAGGGCGTGAAGGGCGCTTTGCCGAAGCGTTCGCCGAGCTGGGTGAAGCCGAGCGCCTGATGCACATCTGGGATGTGCCGCCGATCTACTATCTGGCGATGATCACCCTGGTCAAATGCGAGCTGTGGCTGGTGCAGGGCCGTATCGATCTGGCCGAAGCCTGGTTGTTGCGCCTGACCCAGACTTACAGCGGCGGGCTGGCGACGGCAGCCCCGGAGTGTTATCCACAATTGCCGCAACAGGTCGAATTGCTCCGCGCAGCTCTGGAGCGGATTCGCGGTGACGCCGATGCTTCTGCGCAACGCCTGCAGGAGCTGGAGCTGCATGCGCAGTCCATGGGCGCGCAATTGCTGAGCCTTAATGCCCTCAACCAGCACATCCGTCTGTTGCTGGACAATGCCCGGCAGCATGAGGCATCCGAACTGTTGAGTCGCAGCCTGCACGCGGCACAAGGCGGTGCGTTGCTGCCTTTCAATGACCTGCTCGACGGCCACCCGCTGTGGTTGCGCGAGCAACTGCTGCAACAACCTGCCTGCACCGTGCGCAATGCACTGCTGGAAAAATTGCCGTCCTGTCTCGCGCCGCCCGCCGTCGAGCCGTCCCATGGCAACGACTGCCTGAGCGTGCGAGAACTGGGCGTGTTGCAACTCATAGCCCAAGGCTGCTCGAATCAGGAAATCAGCGAGCAGTTATTCATTTCCCTGCACACCGTCAAAACCCACGCCAGCCATATCAACAGCAAGCTTGGCGTCGAGCGACGAACTCAGGCGGTGGCAAGGGCGAAAGTCCTGGGGCTGTTGGGGTAATCAGTATTCAAGTGCCGGTGTCCTGCATTATTTGTGCGCTCCGGAGCAGCGCCGGGAGGGCCTGGATCAGGGCTCTCTGGCTGTAAACGGTTCAGGCGGCGTTAAGGAATTTTTGACGCATGTCATGCTCTAATCCGCTCATTAGCGTTCGTTAAATCAGGAGTTTCATCAATGTCTAGCTCGCGCCATTTGACTCTTGCGGTTATCGCTGTGGCCATGCTTTCGGGCTGTGCATCGCCCAACCCTTAT
This sequence comes from Pseudomonas capsici, assembly GCF_017165765.1. GTDB lineage: Bacteria > Pseudomonadota > Gammaproteobacteria > Pseudomonadales > Pseudomonadaceae > Aquipseudomonas > Aquipseudomonas capsici. Next base: position 61,149 of record NZ_JAFGZD010000014.1, on the reverse strand, counting down.
GACAATCAGGGACAGGCACAAAACTCGGGTGGCATGAACAAGACTGCCAAGTACGGTGGTCTGGGCGCACTGGCCGGTGCCCTGGCGGGGGCGGCAATCGATCATAACAACCGTGGCAAAGGCGCATTGATCGGCGCTGCGGTAGTCGGTGCCGCTTCGGCAGGCTATGGCTACTATGCCGACAAGCAGGAAGCCGCACTGCGGGCGAGCATGGCCAATACCGGTGTGGAAGTGCAGCGTCAGGGTGACCAGATCAAGCTGATCATGCCGGGCAACATCACCTTCGCCACCGACTCTTCTTCCATTGCCAGCAGTTTCTACTCACCGTTGAACAATCTGGCCAACTCGCTCAAGCAGTTCAACCAGAACAACATCGAGATCGTCGGTTACACCGACAGCACCGGCAGTCGCCAGCACAACATGGACCTGTCCCAGCAGCGTGCCCAGAGCGTCAGCACCTACCTGACATCCCAGGGCGTGGACCCGGCCCGCCTGTCCGTGCGCGGCGCAGGTCCGGATCAGCCGATTGCCAGCAACGCCGATGTCAACGGCCGTGCCCAGAACCGTCGGGTCGAAGTCAACCTCAAGCCGATTCCGGGGCAGCAGTACGAGCAGTATCAGCAGTAACAGGTTCGCGAATGAATTCGCTCCTGCGCGACTCTGCAGGAGCGAATTTATTCGCGATGACCCTTGAGCCGGTCCAGCAAGCGATCCTTCTCCTCCCACAAGCCGTTGATCCACTGCTGGAACTCCTGGCGGTAGGCCTGATCCTGGTCGTAGTTCCTGCCGATGAACTGCGGCGGGATTTCTATCTCTTCAAAGTGCGCCACAACTTCTTTCACGTTGCCACACAGCAGGTCCCAGTAACCCGGTTGCCCGCCAGGATAGTGAATGGTGACGTTGACGATCGACTCAAGCTGCTCGCCCATGGCATCCAGCACGAACGCCAGCCCGCCGGCCTTGGGCTTGAGCAGGTTGCGAAACGGTGAATTCTGTTCGGCATGCTTGGCTTTGGTAAAGCGCGTGCCTTCGGCAAAGTTGAAAATGCCCACCGGGTTATGACGGAATCTGGCGCAGGTGCGGCGTGTGGTTTCCAGATCCTTGCCTTTCTTCTCGGGGTGTCTGGCCAGATACGCCTTGGAGTAGCGCTTCATGAACGGAAAACCCAGTGCCCACCAGGCCAGGCCAATCAGCGGTACCCAGATCAGCTCCTGCTTGAGAAAGAACTTCAGCGGGCGGATACGTCGATTGAGTACGTACTGCAGGACCATGATGTCGACCCAGCTCTGATGGTTGCTGGTGATCAGGTACGAGTGTTCGTAATCCAGCCCTTCAAGACCGCTCAACTGCCAGCGCGTGTGGCCCAGCAGCCTGATCCAGGCATTGTTGCAACTGATCCAGGTTTCCTGGATATGAATCATCAGCCAGTCGGTCAGGCGCTGGGCGGGCTTGAAGGGCAGGCAGATCTTGAAGAAGGTGACCACGAACAGCACTGCACAGCAGGCAATGGTGTTGAGCGCCAACAACAGCGAGGCAATGACGCCGCGCAATGGGGCAGGCAAGGTATCCATGACGGATAGTGACTCCAGAGTGTAATGGGATGCGGTGCAGACTGCACAACGGCAGTCTGCACAGATGGCATCGTGATGTGTATCAGGAAAGTGTGTCTGCCTGAATCGCGGTCAGGGCGATGGTGTAGACGATGTCGTCGACTTGCGCACCGCGTGGCAGGTCGTTCACCGGTTTGCGCAGACCTTGCAGCATCGGACCGAGGCTTACGCAGTCGGCGCTGCGCTGTACTGCCTTGTACGTGGTGTTGCCGGTATTCAGGTCCGGGAACACGAATACCGTCGCGCGTCCAGCCACCGGGCTGTCCGGTGCCAGTTGGCGAGCGACGTCTTCGTTGGCCGCGGCATCATACTGCAGCGGACCGTCGATCAACAGACTGCGCTGGGTTTCACGAGCCAGTTGGGTCGCTTCGCGAACCTTTTCCACTTCCTCGCCACTGGCGGAATTGCCGCTGGAATAACTGATCATCGCCACCCGTGGTGCAATACCGAATGCCACGGCGGAGTCGGCACTCTGCAAGGCGATTTCTGCCAGTTCAGCAGCACTCGGATGCGGGTTCATGATGCAGTCGCCGTAGACCAGCACCTGCTCGGGGAACAGCATGAAGAATACCGACGAAACCAGGGTGCAGCCGGATGCAGTCTTGATCAGTTGCAGGGCCGGGCGAATGGTATTGGCGGTGGAGTGAATGACGCCCGATACCAGACCGTCCACCTCATCCAGCGCCAGCATCACGGTGCCGATCACTACCGGATCCTCCAGTTGCTGCTCGGCCATCGGGGCATTGAGGCTTTTGTTCTTGCGCAGTTCGACCATCGGCGCGACATAACGCTCGCGAATCAGGTCCGGGTCGAGAATCTCCAGCCCCGGCGGCAATTCAATGTCATGGGCCTGGGCGACCGCCTGGACTTCCTCGGGCTTGGCCAGCAGGACGCAACGGGCAATACCGCGTGCCTGGCAGATGGCGGCGGCCTGGATTGTCAGCGGCTCGTTGCCCTCAGGCAGCACGATGCGCTTGTTGGCAGCCTGGGCACGCTGGATCAACTGATAGCGGAACACCGCAGGCGAAAGACGCAACTCCCTCGGTGTACCGCAGCGTTGATGCAACCAGGTGGCATCCAGATGGCCGGCAACGAAATCGGTGATGATTTCCGCGCGCTCGCGGTCATCGATGGGGATTTCCTTGTTCAACTGATTCAGGCGCGTTGCCGTGTCGTAGGAGCCGCTGCTCACCGACAGCACCGGCAGACCGGCCTGCAATGCGCCTCGACACAGCTCCATGATGCGCGGGTCGGGTACGGTGTCGCTGGTCAGCAACAGGCCTGCCAGCGGCACGCCATTCATGGCCGCCAGACTGACCGCCAGGATGATGTCGTCGCGGTCGCCCGGTGTGACCACCAGAACGCCGGGCTTGAGCAATGGCACGGTATTGAGCACAGTCCGGGCGCATATGATGATTTTCGACATGCGCCGTTGTTCGTAGTCCCCGGCGTTGAGCACCTGGGCACCCAGCAACTCCGCCACGTCACGGGTGCGCGGGGCATTGAGTTCGGCCTGGAACGGAATGCAACCCAGCAGACGGAAGTCTCCGCTGCGCAGCAGAGGAGAGTGCTCTTTCAGGCGTGCCGCGAAGACTTCCATGCTTTCTTCGGTACGCACCTTGTTGAGGATCACACCCAGCACTTTCGGGTCTTTCGGCCCGCCGAACAGTTGAGCCTGCAATTCGACCCGGCCCGAAAGCTCGGTGAGCACTTCGTTTTCCGGCGCGGACACCAGAATCACTTCGGCATCCAGGCTCTTGGCCAGGTGCAGGTTGACCCGTGCGGCATAACTGGCGCTGCGCGTCGGGACCATGCCTTCGACAATCAGCACGTCCTTGCCGACGGCTGCCTGCTGATAAAGACTGATGATTTCTTCCAGCAACTCATCCAGTTGGCCATCGCCGAGCATGCGCTCCACATGCGCCAGCCCCAGAGGTTTGGGCGGCTTGAGGCCGTGGGTGCGGGCCACCAGTTCGGTGGAGCGTTCAGGGCCCAGATCGCCCGGATGAGGTTGTGCGATCGGCTTGAAAAAACCGACTTTCAGGCCTGCACGCTCAAGGGTGCGAACCAGGCCAAGGCTGATGGATGTCAAACCCACGCCAAAATCCGTGGGGGAGATGAAAAAAGTCTGCATACCGGCTTCTCGATTGAGCAGTGCAATGGTCGCGGCGAAATGGACAGCCCTTCGACCAGAAAAAATCAGGAAGTCGTCTGGCGCGACTCCTCGGCGCCAAGACTATCGTTATCTGACGACTTCGCACACCAGCCACAGTGAAAGCCCTGACCTATTTTTTGCTGACGCTGCTCAGGGTCCAGCACCCAGGCACGGGATTGCCATGGGGGCTGATGGCGAAGATGTTGTGTGTGCCCGCAGGACAGCACCACGATCCAGTGACCGTCTTCATCCTGCCTGAAATCAATAACCGTCGAGTTTTCCAATCGGGGCCGTCTGTCAGAGTTGCGTTCGCTTTCGAGCGATTGCTTGGTTAAACTTGCTCGTTCTCAAATCTTAAGCAAAAGGTCCTGCCCCATGCCGATCGCCGCCAACAAGGCTGTCTCTATTGACTATACCCTGACCAACGACGCTGGTGAGGTCATCGACAGTTCTGCCGGCGGTGCTCCGCTGGTCTACCTGCATGGCGCCGGCAACATCATCCCGGGCCTGGAAAAGGCTCTGGTCGGCAAAGACGTCGGTGACGAACTGAAAGTCGCCATCGAGCCGGAAGATGCCTACGGCGAATACTCCGCCGAGCTGGTCAGCACCCTGAACCGCAGCATGTTCGAAGGTGTCGACGAACTGGAAGTCGGCATGCAGTTCCACGCCTCCGGCCCGGACGGCAGCATGCAGATCGTGACAATTCGCGACCTGGACGGCGACGATGTCACCGTTGATGGCAACCACCCGCTGGCGGGTCAGCGCCTGAACTTCGAAGTCAAGATCGTCAAGATCCGCGATGCCAGCCAAGAAGAACTGGCTCATGGCCATATTCATGGTGAAGGTGGTCATCACCACTGATTTGTGCTGCTAAGCTCAGGTAACTGACAAAGGCGCTCTGGCTGTTCTGCGATGACGACTTTCGTTACGCGGGTCTGCCATGGCGCCTTTTTGGTTCGCTCGGGCTTCATGGGGGAGAGGATTTCATGAGTGCTTTTCACGACATCACACTGAAGGCGCTGAACGGGCAGGAACTGCCTCTGGCGCCTTTGAAGAACACAGTGGTCCTGGTCGTCAACGTGGCCTCCAAATGCGGGCTCACGCCACAATATGCAGCGCTTGAAAGCCTTTACCAGCAATACAAGGACAAGGGCTTCAGTATCCTGGGTCTGCCGTGCAATCAGTTTGCCGGACAGGAGCCTGGTTCCGAGCAGGAAATCCAGGAGTTCTGCAAACTCAATTATGGCGTGACCTTCGCGCTGGGCGAAAAGCTCGAGGTCAATGGAGCGCAACGTCATCCGTTGTATCGCCTGCTGGCTGGCGAGGGGGCCGAGTTTCCTGGCGATATCACCTGGAACTTCGAGAAGTTTCTGGTCGGTCGCAACGGTGCCGTGATCGCCCGCTTCTCGCCCCGTATGGCACCGGACGATCCTGTGGTTATCCAGGCCATCGAAAAGGCCCTGGCCTGATCTGCCCCGTTCTGTTGTGACAAGTGTTGCCAGGTCATTTCGGTGACTGTTGGAGGCAGCTTGCTGGCGACAAGCCCGTTGAAGCCTGCCTTTGTCGCAAGCAAGCCACCCTCAGACCATCAACGACCTGCCCGGTTTTCAGCCCGAAACGGATTTGATGGTCTGGCCTTTGGTCTGCGCATCGTTGGCCGGGCAGGCGCTGAACAACTGCTGTTCGAACTGATCGATAATCGCCGTCCAGCCCTGACGACTGGCATGCTTGCGGGCATTGAGTCTTACCCTGCGCAGGGCTTCGCTGTCTTCCACCAGCCAGTGTGCGGCATCGATGAAAGCCTCTTCGTCACCGGGCATGGCCAGCGCGCCATTGTGGCCGTGACGAATATGCTGCCCGGCAGCCGCTTCATCATAGGCCACCACGCCAAGCCCTGAGGCCAGCGCCTCAAGCACGACATTGCCGAAGGTTTCGGTCAGGCTCGGGAAGAGAAACAGATCGCCGGACGCGTAATGGGCTGCCAGCGTCTCGCCGCGTTGCGTACCGCAGAAAATCGCATCGGGTATCTGCTGCTCCAGAGCCGCCCGTTGCGGCCCGTCTCCTACCACAATCAGTTTCAGATTGCGCCGTGGATAACTTTCTTTCAAAGCCTCGAAGCAGGTTTTGAGCAGGCCCAGATTCTTTTCCGGTGCCAGCCTGCCTACATGCAGGATGGCGGTATCACCCACTTGCAGCCCCCAGCTTTCGCGCAGCGCCTGTGAGCGTCTGGAAGGGTGAAACAACTGGCTGTCTACCCCGCGCGACAACAACTCGATCCGCTCGAAACCACGCCGCTCCAGCTCCACCTTCTGGCTGATGCTGGGAACCAGTGTCATGCGCGAGCGATTGTGGAACCAGCGCAGATAATGGGTCAGCAAGCGGGTAATGAATCCCATGCCGTATTGCTGGGTGTACTGCGGGAAGTTGGTATGAAAGCCACTGATTACCGCAATTCCCAGCCGCCGGGCCGCCCGCAATGCCGAAAGGCCCAATGGCCCTTCGGTCGCGATATACAACACATCCGGACGCCGCCGCTGCCAACGGCGCAGCAGCTTGTGCATCGAAGACTGACCCCATTGCAGCCCCGGATAGCCCGGTATCGGCCATCCCCGGCACAGCATCAAGTCGTCGGCAGCAAAACCTGCTTCCTCACCCTGACGCGGCCTGATCAGCTCGACCCGATGCCCGCGCAAACGCAATCCGTCACAAAGCCGCCCCAACGTATTGGCGACGCCATTGATTTCGGGAGTGAAGGTTTCAGTGATAAGAGTGACATGCAGAATTTTGCTCATGGGAGCAGTCTCGACCTGTTGCATGTCGGTTATGTGGCTGTTGGATGATGGATTTGTGACGTGAGGGTTTTAACTGGGAATAAGCCATGGACTGAGTTCTTCTTGTGAGAGTGAGTTGTAGATTTCAATGAAGGTAAAGTTTGTCTTTTATAAGTACTACATTGAGCCATATTTTGATCTGGCATGGGTGTAGGTCTTTTCTGTAAGTGTTCAATGTATTTGATTGAGTGTTGAGGTTCAGTGCTTTCTGAATAACGTCAGGCTATCGATTTAAATTCGATAGGCGAAGGCAGCAAACCGGTTAGATCGGTCTGGCCTTCTTGATGTGAAAAAACAAGGAAGCATGAAATGAAATTTGACTATAACAAGTCGAAGTGGATTCGCTCGGCCACGGGAATTGTGCTGGCGCTTTCAGGGTATTCAGAAATGGCTATGGCTGGTAGCTATCAATCTTCGGTAAATTTACCAACGGTACATTCGCGCGGATATCTCTATACCGCCAATCTTCCATTACGCGGAGCACCGCCAGAAGGTGCGTGGATCAAGAATGTCAGCTGGAACTGGAATGTGACGGGATGGCCGCGAGGGTTGGAAGTTAAATTGTGTCAGGCCAATAACTGCATTGATATTTCTCGTATGCGTGTTGGATCTACTCAGGTTTTTAGAGGCCAGCTTGCCAATAGAAGCTTTTATTATTCCATCAAGGTGAATGGTGCAGGCACTGTTCCTGTGGCCGGACAATTTGGTCGTGTCACCGTAGATTGGTAACTACTATCCCCCTCTCAATCCGAGAGGGGGATAGCTTGCTACCAATGGGCCATGTCTTTGAACTTCTGAGGAAGGCTGTCATTGAAATCCAGGATTTTCTCCAGAATTTTCGCAGGTGGTGTGCCTTTCAAAAGCTCTGTTTCGTAGAGTTCTCCACGAAGCTTCTGCACCGAAGACATCGTTTTTGCAAAATACAATCTTGTTTCGTCAGTGACTATCTGGCCGGTTGTGGTATAGCGGATGGTTGGGTAGTCAGTAACATCAAATAATTCAAATACCAATGAGTTATAAGCGTATTCATAAGCCATTTTTGCTGCTTGAGTCGGGTCCTTGCCAGCCTCTTCAAGGAGTTCAGACCGGAATGTTGATCCCCTGGGAAACGTGTTTCTTTCTCCCTGACTGACTATCGAATCCTTGCTCTGTGTAGCATTCAACACTTGGCCGAACGACATCCCTTCTTCGCTTTGCGCAGTGGCTGTGACTTTTGATCGCGGGCCCAGGCTTGTGACATTGATAAATGGCGAATCGATATGAGTTTGCATTTTTCGACTCCGTTCTAAACAGCATCTTGCTTGATTTGACGATTCCGCTGGTTCGTCACTCTTTCCAGAGCAGCAGGCCTGGGCTCGAAGTCTTTGTCATTGACGGCGGACTTCCTTTGTTCCGGGGTCATGTTCTGCAGAAAGAAGGTGGATCGGGGTTGTACCAGCCGGGTCAGCGTTGCAGCAGCGGGGATGAGGGCGGTTCCGGGGCCCGATGTCGCTTTTTTAGCGTCACTGAAAACCTGCGCAAAGCGGCTTGAACGCGGTTCGGGAATTCTTTCCAGTGCGGCGGGTTTGTAAGCGCTTTGTGCAGCGGCAGTTTTTGTTTTGACTTCCATGGTGTTGCCTCCTGTGTGTTTATTGCAGAAGAGCAAACAGGGTGCCAGTTTTCATGGAATATTTTTTAAAGTGTTGAGGCTTAATGTTTATAGGGTATTGATAAGCGTCCTACGTAAAACTCCTACAATTTATTTTATATTGATATTACGGCAATGGTTTGCCTGTGGCGGTCATGTATTGCCAGTACTTCTAAGGTGTTTTTTAGAGGGGGGTGAAGAGTGTTCTTTTTATTATGTGAGATATTTCTTTTTATAAGCTTCAGGAACGCATCCCTGCGCTCCTGCAGGGTCAGCGTTCTCTCACCCAGAACAACGTCGCCCCGGCCACCGCCGCCGGCATCATCAGGATGTTGAGCATCGGCACCAGCAGCGCCAGATAAACGATCCCGCCGAAGCTCAGGCTCTGCCAGCGTTTGCTTTTCAGCCACTCGAGCATTTCGTTCCAGCCCAGTTTGTGGTTGTCCGCCGGGTAGTCGATGTACTGGATAGCCATCATCCAGATCCCGAACAGCAGCCAGAGCGGGGCAGCGATCAGGTTGACCACCGGGATAAAGGACAGAATGAAGAGCCCCAGCATGCGCGGCAGCATGTAACCCAGCTTGCGGGCCTCGCGTGCCAGGGTGCGGGGGATCATGGCGGCCAGTTCGGACCAACTGAAGTCGGGCGATTCATCCTTGCCACGGATCACGGCTTCGACTTTCTCGGACAGAAAACCATTGAAGGGCGCGGCGATGATATTGGCCAGCATGGTGAAGGTGAAAAACACCATCAGCAGCACCAGCGCCACGAACAATGGCCAGAGGATGTAGTTCAGAAAGCTCAGCCAGTGCGGCAAGGTCGGCATGAAGGCATCGACCCAGATGCCGAACTGATGCAAGGCCAGATAGATCAGGCCACCGAACAGCACCAGATTGATGCTCAGCGGCAGCAGGACAAACAGGCGCAGGCCGGGGCTGAGGATCAGCTTCAGGCCTTCTTTCAGGTATTGCGGGCCTGTCAGGGCAGGGGCGGGCATGGCAGCCTCCGAAAAATGGAAAACGCCCGACCTTACCGACTTTGCCGGGCGCTTGAAAGAGTTCTCATCGGCTCCGGTCGAGGGCCGGTGTGCATAGAAGTGGCCTATAAGGTGGATTGTGAATCGATATTTCCTTACCCTTCCTCACCCCGATAGGCTTTGCACCAATTTCTTGACCTATCCTTTTCAATTTTCGATGGAGTCATCAAAATGTGTGTACTGGTAAAAAGGCATTACGGCTGACGCTCATCGCGTTGCCGGTGGCCTGGCCCCTGACGCCTGGTGTGTGTAGTGCATTGTCGCGGCCCGGGTCGCAGTTCCAGAACTTTCAGGATTGTCGAGTTACAGAACACTTCCCCAAGTGTTTCGGCAGTCCTTTTTTATCCAGCCGTTCCGACCGCGGCAAACCGGTCGGTCGATAGGAGTGTGTCATGTCCGACGTACGTCATTCCCGAGTGATTATTCTCGGCTCCGGCCCTGCCGGTTACAGCGCAGCGGTCTATGCCGCACGTGCCAACCTCAAGCCTTTGCTGATCACCGGCATGCAGGCTGGCGGTCAATTGACCACCACTACCGAAGTCGATAACTGGCCGGGCGACCCCCATGGCCTGACCGGTCCAGCGCTGATGGAGCGTATGCGTGAGCATGCCGAGCGTTTCGAAACCGAAATCGTGTTCGACCATATCAACTCTGTCGATCTGGCCGGCAAGCCGTTCAGCCTCACCGGCGACAGCGCCGTCTACACCTGTGATGCGCTGATCATTGCCACGGGTGCCAGCGCTCGCTACCTGGGCCTGCCTTCGGAAGAGGCGTTCATGGGCAAGGGCGTTTCCGCTTGTGCCACGTGCGACGGTTTCTTCTATCGCAATCGTGAAGTGGCTGTGGTCGGTGGTGGCAACACCGCTGTGGAAGAGGCGCTGTACCTGGCCAATATCGCCAGCAAGGTGACTCTGGTTCACCGCCGCGAAACGTTCCGCGCCGAGAAGATTCTGATCGACAAGCTTCACGCACGTGTGGCCGAAGGCAAGATCGAGCTCAAGCTGAACGCGACCCTGGATGAAGTGCTGGGCGACAACATGGGTGTGACCGGTGCTCGCTTGAAGAACAACGACGGCACCAGCGATGAGCTGAAAGTCGACGGTGTTTTCATCGCGATCGGCCATACCCCGAACACTTCGCTGTTCGAAGGTCAGTTGGCGTTGAAGGATGGTTACATGGTCGTGCACGGCGGCCGTGAAGGCAACGCCACTGCCACCAGCGTGGAAGGTGTGTTCGCAGCGGGCGACGTGGCTGACCACGTTTACCGTCAGGCCATCACCTCTGCCGGTGCGGGCTGCATGGCTGCACTGGATGTCGAGCGTTATCTGGACGGTCTGGCGAACGCTTCGTTCTGACCTGACAAAACCTGTGGGAGCGAATGAGCGGAGCGCCGCCCGATTCGCTCCCACAGCGCGTTTAACCCTTGCGTTTCAAGGGCTCGCCTTCAAATTTCACACCGGTCAGGCCATGGGCGATCAATGCCCGGATATTGCCGTGGTCATTGCCTTGCGGCGTGGCTTGTACCGAGCGGTAGTGCTCGCCGAAAGCCAGCAGGGCTTCTTCGTCGCTCAAGCCTTCCAGCAAAGCCAGGCCCAGGGTCTTACATGAGCCTTCGTTCTGGCCGGCAGCGTTTTCGACGCCGCCGTTCTTGAACGCCTGAGGCTGATAGTCATAGCCCGCAGCAATGAATGCCAGGGTGTCGGCAAAGGCGTGTTCGCCGCTCTTGAGGCTGGTACGCAGGGTGTTCAGATCAGTCATGCTTGGTTTCCTTGGCGAACGCCGCTTTCTGTTCGGCGCTGGCTTCTTTCTGGTATTGGGCTTTCCACTCGTTGTACGGCATGCCGTAAACCACTTCGCGTGCCTCGTCGAGGCTGACATCGATCTGTCTCTCGTCTGCGGCGGCCTTGTACCATTTGGACAGACAATTGCGGCAGAAACCGGAGAGGTTCATCAGGTCGATGTTCTGGACGTCCTTGCGGCTGTCCAGATGCGCGACCAGACGACGGAAGGCGGCGGCTTCAAGTTCGAGGCGTTGTTGCTCGGTCATGATGGGCTCCGTTGGCTAGGGATGGAGGGGAGGCAATGAGTCATTCACCGGATCTCCCTTTCTTCAGGTGTCGACCACCATTGATGACGACGCTGCTGCCTGTGGTGTATCGGGCTTCCAGCAGATAGAAGACGGCCTCGATCAAGGGCGCAGCGCCAGGCTCGAATTGCAACAGCGCCTTTTTCAGTGTCTGGCGTCGATATTCTTCGTCGCTGTCCGGCTTGAGGATCAGCAGCCCCGGCAGGATCGCGTTCACGCGAATGTCGGGCGCGTATTTCTCGGCGAACGACAGCACCATGTTCTGCAGGGCGGCCTTGGTGGCGGCATAGGCGATATGGCTTTTGCTGCCGCGAGACGAGGTGTCGTCGCAGATATGGATGATGTCGGTTTTTTCCGGCCCGGCCAGTAGCTGACCCAGTGCCTGGTTCAAATGGTAAGGCGCTTCGACATGGAGCCTGAACATGATGTTCAGGTTTTCCAGGCTGTCGTCCAGCCACAACGAAGCGTTGTGGATGATTGCCCGGAGGCCATCGTGGTTGGCTTTGATGTAGTCGATCAGCGCCAGACGATCCTGCTCCACTCCCAGATCGGCCTGAAACTGCACGATAGCGGGATGTGGCGAAACAGGTTTGAGGGTGCGACTGACACTGATGACGTTATAGCCTGCTTCTGCCAACTGTATGGCAAGCTCCAGGCCGACTCTTTGACTGGCGCCTGTTACAAGGATCGTTTTATTCATGCGATGTAATGGGCTTCAAGGTTTTTCGAGCATGAGACCTGCCCGACTCAAAGGCTCCAGCATAACTGAAGTTGTGCCGGGAGTGCGGGCAAGCTCTTGAAACCGCTGTTTACAGGGCGCTATTTCAACTGCCGCCAACCGATTTACCTGCCGCTTCAGGCTCGCAAGGTATCTTGTTCAACCAGTCGGCCAGCAGGTGGGTGGACAGCGGAATGAACCAGTAAACCATCAGCGGCGTGAGAATCAGCGTACTGATCATGATGCGCGGGGCCAGTTCCAGGTGACTGAGCAGCGGCCCCAGCAGAAAGTTGAATATCAGCGAGACAGGAAAGAACGCCAGCCAGATGGCCACTGCCTGTTTCCAGCGTGGCGGACGTTGATTGGCCGCTCCAAACCAGCCATCGATGCCGCTGACCCGGCGTTCCTGAGGCTGGGCAAAAAGTCCGCTGCCGCGCACCAACCAGGAGCGTCGAGAGGCCGAATGCTCCCAGGCGTGCATGGTTTCGGAATCGGCGAAGCGGAAAATGATCTGGAATTCATCATCTCCCGGCGGAGGCGCCAGGACACCGGAGCCCAGATATCCGGGAAAATCGGTAGCAAGTTGTTCGCCTTCGTGCAGCCAGGTCATGAGTTCCTGGTAACGGCCATGGGCAACGCGACGTGCAACCATCAAGGTGACGGGAGGGGTAGACATTGTGTATCTCCGATAGACGAGTGAGATTCCCGGATAGGGAAGTCACATGACACGGCTCCGGGGTGGTGGGGCTGTGTCAGCTTCGAGTTGAAACAAGCAAGGATTGTTCCTGAAAACGCGGCGCTAGGCTATCGGTGCAATTCGAGGTGTTAACGGTGCATGGCGGGGTGCAGGCGTTGATGCTGTTTGTGCAGGTAACGCAGCAGGCGTTCGGCGTCTTCCTTGCTGTCCTGATTCAATCGATAGGCGCCAAAGCCATTGGTCGTGATACGCACCAGTGTTCCCTTCAGGAGAATCGGAGCGTGGCCGGACGGGTTGAACCAGGCACGGAAATGCCTGGGCGGTTTTTTCGGTTTGCTGTATTCGAGCAGGACACCCTTGGACGAAATCTCCTGCACCCAGAGCGAGGTCAGTGAGCCTTTTTCGGTCTCCAGCGCAATCGGTTCGGGCAGAGTCAGGCGCCAGGGGCGAACCTGCGGGCCGTCTTCAAAAATGGTCGGGGTGCCCAGTTCCAGATGCAGGGCATGGAATTCATCCTCGACCAGATGCAGGGGGAAGTTCATCTGCTGATCTTCGAACTGGGCGTGGAGCGTCACTTGTTCATGGGCTGCCAGGCGAGTCAGCAGGTTCTGGATCTGAACGCCACCATTCACGATCAGGCTGCGCGTGCTGTCACGCACGTTGAGCCTGGGGTTGTGCTGCATGCTCTGGATGAAATCCAGTTCAGCCTGGGTGAGGATGGAGTCGGGCTGCATGGTGAACTCGAACGGAACGGTAGACGATAAGCCAAAAGACCATAAATTCCTTTTTCTGTTCTGACCGTTCGTCAATTTTCCAGAAATCCCACTCGAAAACTTTGCGAGAGTCCGGCCGATAGGCTACCGCGGCAAAATGCAAAGTCAGCAGCGGGATCGATAAGGCATAATGTCCGACTCTTTTACTCTGTCACAGGATTTGTCATGAGAGTCGCTATCATTTCCGGCTCGGTCTATGGATCGGCCGAAGAGGTTGCCCGTCATGCAGGCGCGATTCTGCGCGATGCGGGTCACGAACCCTTGTACAACTCGCGCATCACTCTGGCCGAGTTGCAGGCTTTCGAGCCTCAGGCCTTGCTGGCCGTGACCTCGACCACAGGAATGGGCGAACTGCCCGACAACCTCCTGCCTCTCTATTCGCAGCTTCGCGACGTCCTGCCCGCTTTCCTCAGAGGTCTGCCCGCCGGTGTGATTGGCCTGGGCGATGCCAGTTACGGCGATACCTTCTGTGGTGGCGGCGAACTGATACGCGAGCTGTTTGCGGAACTGGGTGCAGTGGAAGTGCAGGAAATGCTGCGTCTGGATGCGAGCGAAAGCGTTACCCCGGAAAGCGATGCCGAGCCCTGGCTGGCGGAGTTCATCAAGCATCTGGGGTAAAAAATCCTATTGCTGTGGCACTGTCATATTCATGTATTTCAGTGCCTTTTATCGTCTCTCCCCAGTGCCTTTTCTTTTTGAGCTGTAAGGCATTTGCATTCAATAAGTAAGACGCGGATGGATTTTTATCCGCCTATTCATTGACTCCCTCACGCTCCGATATTCAAAGAGTGCCCACTCGATGAACAAGGAGCTTCAAATGCCAAGGCCCGTCTTCGTTAACTTGCCCCAACTGGTTGTCAAAACACCTCCTAGCCAGAACACCGTCAAGCTCAAAAATCCTGAAATCAGCAAGATACTCAGCGAGGCCACCAGCACGAATCTGGGTGCCATCAGCCTGCTGACGATGGAAAAGAGAAAGATGAAGCCGCTGTTCAAGGACTTCAATCCCGAGCAGATCACGCCCAGGGAGCTGACCAAGGCGGGCATGCGGCTGTTCAACGGTGGCCTTATCGATAATCACACGGCAGAACTCTTGAGCCGGACAGGAGACGAGTTCGACAAGAAGGGCGAAGTGGTAAACCCGGACAAGCCAATCAATGCCCTGGAGTTTTTCGCCGAGCGCATTGCCGAGATGAAAGGCAAGGCCTTGATGGGGGACCCTTATTCACAGATTCTGCTGCCCGATTACGTCAAGGCCATCCATGTCCTCCAGAACCTTTACACCTTCGCAAGCACCGGAGAGAGCATGGAAATGAGGACGCTTCGGGAAGCCGAGAAAAACAGCAGGCCGCCCTTGATTCCGAGAGGTGCGTGACGCATCAATGAAATGCGCTGTTGGGCGGTAACTGATTCAGCCTTTCCACTACCTTGAGGCGTTGTACGGGATCGTTGCTCAGCAACAGGGCATGCTCCAGATCGAAGCGCTCGGCCTGCGGACACTCCAGTGCCTGATAAAGGCCGGCGCGAGCTAGGTGATCGTGGCTGGTGGCCTGGCCCAGTTCGACGATCCGGTCGGCATCCTTGAGCGATGCCATGAAGTTGTCATTGATCAGATGCAGATGTCGCAGGTTGCGTGACATACGCTGCAGCATGTCCAGTGGCGTGGCCTGTGTCATGTGTTCGACGCGCAATTGCATGTCCGGTCCGAATTGGCGCGTCAGCAGTTCGCGGCAATCCTTGGGGTACAGGCGACGTCCACTGCACGGGTCCAGCAGGTGATCGGCACCGGGTACGCGCAGCAGGAAATGTCCGGGAAAATTGACGCCTTGCAGCGTGATGCCCAGACGTCGGGCCAGCTCCATGGCAATCAATGCGATGCCCAGCGGCTGACCCTGGCGACGTTGCAGGATTCTGTGCAGCAGGGCCGACTCCGGTTTGGGCGGGTTCCAGTCGTCCTGTTGGAAACCCATACTGCTGAGTTGACGCAGCAATGGCTGAGCCAGTTCGCTGGCAGGCAAGACCGGCAGCGCGGCATTGAGTTGGCGCTGCAACCGATCGACCTCTTCTGTTACCAGATGAGGCTGGAACGGCGATTCGTGTTCGGCTGAAATCCATAACGCGGCCTCGAACACCGAGGGCGGTGTACGCTGCAGGCACGCCAGGCAGTTCTGTCGTGGAGTCATGGGCCACTCCGTGTGGGCTCGTTCGTCTGAAACACTCACAACCATGCTTCTTTTAACTCTGGTCGCGGCTTTCGTCCAGCATCGCTTGCATATGCCTGAATGGTCGGTTGCTTTCCCGGGTAGCGCCTATACTCGCTTTACAAACAAGAACCGGGGAGCACCATTAAATGTTTGCTCTCATGCAGCGGTCGCGTACCGAAGCCCTTCATCTGGTCAGTGACCCGCAAACAGGTCTCAAGGCCGTCATCGCGATTCATAACAGCCGCATGGGGCCGGCTCTGGGAGGTTGTCGTTATCTGACCTATCCAGATGAAGAGAGTGCTATCGAAGATGCCATTCAATTGGCAAGAAGCATGAGCTACAAGGCGGTTCTCGCCGGTTTGCCGCTGGGTGGCGGGAAAGCCGTGATCATGCGGCCTTCGCACATATACAGCCGTGCAGCCATCTTTGAATCCTTTGGCCGTTTCATTGAAACCCTGGACGGACGCTACATCACGGCGGTGGATAGCGGCACCTCCAGCGAAGACATGGACTGCGTGGCCATGCACACCCGGCATGTCACCAGCACCAGCGAATCCGGGGACCCATCACCTTATACCGCCATGGGCGTTTTCTCCGGTATCCGGACCACGGCCATGGCGCGTCTGGGCAGCGACAATCTCGAAGGCTTGCGCGTGGCGGTTCAGGGGCTGGGCCATGTGGGCTACGCCCTGGCTGAAATGCTGCATGCGGCGGGGGCCGATCTGCTGGTCAGCGATATGGACAACGGCAAGGTGCAACTGGCGATGGAACAGTTCGGTGCCCATCCCATCGCCTGCGAGGCCTTGATGAGTACGCCTTGCGACATCCTGGCGCCCTGCGCCCTGGGCAGCGCCCTGAACTGCCAGAGCGTGCCGCAACTGCGTTGCGCGGCAGTGGCCGGTGCTGCCAATAACCAACTGAGCAGTCTGCAGGTCGCCGAGCAACTGGAAGCTCGCGGGATTCTGTATGCGCCGGACTATGTCATCAACTCCGGCGGGCTTATTTATGTCGCCCTGAAACACAGAGGAGAAAATCAGAACGCTATCACCGCGCATCTTTTACGAATCGGGCTACGATTGACGGAGGTGTATGCCCATTCACAGGCCGAAAAGCGCTCACCCGCGTGTATCGCCGATGCGTTGGCAGAGCGCCTGCTGAATGTCGAATGAGTGCCCACCATCCCGGAGCCGTTCGACCTGATCCTCGCCGCCAAAAGCAGCGATTGATGATCACCACGCATACCCCGCGTGACTGGAGTAGCGAATGTCTAACAAGATCAAGCTTGCGTATACCCGTTACCTGGCCCCCGACGGTCGTTTGACCGGAGAGCTTCCCCCTTGGGCCGATGATTTCAACCTGCTGACCCGCCTGTACCGGCAAATGGTCCTTACCCGGCTTTTCGATCAGAAAGCCGTCGCCCTGCAACGCACCGGGCGTATCGGCACCTATGCGCCGACCCTTGGCCAGGAAGCCATCGGTGTCGCCATTGGCAGCCTGATGCATCCCGAAGACGTACTGGTTCCTTATTACCGCGACACCGCCGTGCAACTGATGCGTGGTGTGCGCATGGAAGAAATTCTTCTTTACTGGGGCGGAGACGAGCGAGGCAGTGCCTATGCCGAACCTGCTGCGGCCCAGGACTTTCCCCTGTGCGTGCCGATTGCGACCCAGGCCCTGCATGCCTGCGGCGTGGCCAGTGCGTTCAAGATCAGGGGCGAGCATCGGGTGGCCGTCACCACCTGTGGCGACGGCGCGACCAGCAAGGGCGATTTCCTCGAAGCCCTCAATGTCGCGGGCGCCTGGCAACTGCCGGTGGTGTTTGTCGTCAACAACAACCAGTGGGCGATTTCCGTTCCCCGGCGTATCCAGTGCGGCGCGCCGACTCTGGCTCAGAAGGCCATCGGAGCAGGCTTTCATGGTGAACAGGTCGACGGCAACGACATAGTCGCTGTCTACGACCGCATGCAGATTGCCCTCGAACGGGCACGCAAGGGCAAAGGGCCGGTGTTGCTCGAATGCCTGAGCTACCGACTGGGCGACCACACTACCGCCGACGACGCGACCCGCTATCGTCCCGCCGAGGAGGTCAAGCAGGCCTGGCTGGAAGAGCCGGTCAAACGCCTGCAGTCCTACATGGTCAGCCAGGGCGTGTGGGACGAAGGGCGCGAGCAGAACCTGATCAGCGAATGTCAGGGGCTGGTGCAAATGGCGGTGGACGTGTTTGAAAGCACCGGCACCCAGTCTCCCGAGTCCGTCATGCAACATGTCTATGCCAGATGGCCTGACGCGCTGGCGGAACAGCATGAGTGGTTCATGGAGCGTGCTGCACGGCGTACCGGAGGTGATCATCATGGCCAATGAAAAAGTCAGCTTGCTGGAAGCCGTTAACCTGGCGATGCACCGGGCCATGGCCGAAGACGAAAACGTTGTGGTGCTGGGTGAGGATGTCGGCGTCAATGGCGGGGTATTCCGTGCCACTCAGGGTTTGCGGGACAGCTTCGGCTTCAAGCGGGTGATCGACTCGCCGCTGGCGGAAACCATGCTCGGCGGCCTGGTGGTCGGTATGGCGGCACAGGGCTTGAAACCGGTGGTGGAAATCCAGTTCATGGGGTTCATCTACGCCGCCATGGAGCATCTGGTCTCCCACGCCAGCCGTATCCGCAATCGCACCCGTGGGCGTCTTTCCTGCCCGATGGTGCTGCGCACGCCCATGGGCGCGGGGATTCGCGCTCCCGAACATCACAGCGAAAGCACCGAGGCCATGTTCGCGCATGTGCCTGGCCTGCGCGTCGTGATTCCATCGTCACCCGCCCGCGCCTATGGATTATTGCTGGCGGCCATCGACGATCCCGATCCGGTGATCTTCCTGGAGCCGACCCGGCTCTATCGCATGAACCCGCAGCCCTTGGTCGATGATGGCAAGCGCCTGCCGCTGGACAGCTGTTTCACCCTGCGCGAAGGCAGCGACATCACCCTGATCAGTTGGGGCGCCAGCGTGCATGAAACCCTGCAGGCTGCCAGTGCGCTGGCCGAGCGAGGTGTTTCGGCAGAAGTCATCGACGTGGCCTGCGTCAAACCCCTGGACCTCGACACCCTTGAAGCCTCGGTGCGCAAGACCGGGCGCTGCGTGATCATCCATGAAGCGCCGCGTTCCTGTGCCGTCGGTTCGGAAATCGCCGCCAGCCTTTACGAGCGGGCCTTCATGGATCTGCAGGCACCCATCCAGCGTGTCACTGCCCCGGACATTCCACCGCCGTTGTACCGGTTGGAACAGCTCTATATCCCGGCAGTTGAAGACATTCTGCATGCCTGCGACACCGTGCTCGATTTCGCCTGACGCCCAAGGAGGCTTGCGATGAAATATTTCAAACTGCCCGATCTGGGCGAAGGTCTGCAAGAAGCGGAAGTGGTCCAGTGGCACGTCAAGGAAGGTGACACCGTGCATGCCGATCAACTGGTGGTTTCGGTAGAAACCGCCAAGGCCATCGTCGATATTCCCGCGCCTTATGACGGCGTGGTCGCCAAGCTGTTTGGCGGCGATGGTGACGTTCTGCATGTGGGCGAACCGCTGATGGCCTTTGAAGGCGAGGGCGATGCCGGCACCGTGGTGGGGCGCCTCGAAGGCGGCGGCAGCCAGGACGATCAGTTCTGTGTTGGCGCTGCACCTTCGACTCGTGAACACTTGTCTGTAAAAGCCACGCCCGCCGTGCGGCAACTGGCACGGCAACTGGGAGTCGAACTCAATGCCTTGACCGGCTCAGGCAATAACGGCCTGATCACCCGTGCCGATGTCGAACGCGCAGCACAGGTCGAGCGCGACCGTTTTGGCGGCCAGCGCCTGCGCGGTGTGCGGCGCAGCATGGCACTGAACATGGCCAAGTCCCATGCCGAAGTGGTGCCGGTCACGATCTTTGGCGATGCCGACCTGCACCAATGGGCGCAGGCCCGTGACCCATTGATCCGCCTGGGCAAAGCCATGGCTGCGGCCTGCAAGGTGGAACCGGTGCTCAACAGCTGGTTCGACGGCAAATCCCTGTCGATCAAACACCATGAAACCCTCGACCTGGGCATAGCCGTCGACACGCCCGATGGCCTGTTCGTACCGGTGCTGCGTGATGTGGGCAACCGCAGTGCAGCCGACCTGAAAGAAGGCATGAGTCGCTTGCGCGCCGACGTCAAAGCCCGCTCGATCCCGCCACAGGAAATGATGGGCGCGACCATCACCCTGTCCAACTTCGGCACCCTGTTCGGCCGCTACGCCAACCCCATCGTCGTACCGCCGCAAGTGGCGATCATCGGTGCGGGAGGCATTCGCGAAGAGCCGGTGGCCATGAACGGGGAGGTTGTCATCCACCCGGTCCTGCCGCTGTCACTGACCTTCGACCATCGGGCTGTAACAGGAGGGGAAGCTGCGCGGTTCTTCAAAGCGCTGGTGGATGAGCTGGAGAAACCGGAATGACGGAGGTGTAGCTTTTCGCGAATGAATTGGCTCTTGTAGGAGCCTATTCATTCGCGAACCCCGATTCACTCGGCCTCATCCGCCGTTTCACTCAACAACTCATTCAACGCATCCGGCTGGCTCTTGAAGGCGCGGGCGAAGATGTCGCGGTTTTTCGCCATGTAGATCCCGGCTTCTTCAACCTGGGCTTCCGTCAGAGACGGCACGGCCTTGTTCAACACTGTTGCCAGCAACTCGGCGAGTTCAAGCATCTTGTCATGACGATCAGCTTCGGCTTTATCCATGAACAAACGCTCCAGATCTCGGCTGCTGCGGTATACCACTTCGACGGCCATTAACCACCTCACATGCCTTTGCGATAAATTTAGCGATTACTGTGTTTTTGTACAGTGGTTAGCATAAGCCAATCCGCTTCCTTTGGATAGTGGTCCAGGCCCTGAAAGAACGGTAGTGTCGGAAACACCCCGGGGCAACGGCCAATGACATCATCGCTGCAAAACCTGTCGCGGGCCAGTCAAAGCGATTGAACGAGCAGGTATCCGATCATGTCGCTATGGGAGGCGCGCAGACAATCTGGGCAGTCCAGGCCATCTTGTTTCAAGGTCATGAGCTCCGCAGAAACCGATTGTCCAGAGTGAGGCATGCAATACTTAGTACATCTGTACTATTCAAATTCATTGCACATTCACTAATGATGAATGTGGCCAACCATGAAACGGTGTGGCCAGCGCTTTATGATTCCATAAAGGGATAATCACCTATTTACCCAACGGGTTTTAACTGACGTTAGATATAAGGTAATTAAACATGAATGAGAATTTGGTTGTGCGTGAGCTCAGCGAAAATGAAATGTCACTCATCGGCGGCGGCATGACTGTTGGCGAAGGTGTTGCAGCCTTTGGTGTAGTGGCGGCTGCAACAGCACTGGCCCCGGTTACGGCTGTCGGTGCCGGCGCCATCCTGGTGGGTGTAGCTGCCGCCAGTGCCTTCGACGCCTACCAGACGATGGCGTTGTAGCCGAGTCCCATCGCATGAGTGACGCAATTCGTCATCCATGTCGAACACTGGAGACTGTCATGATTTCTGATCGTAACAGGCTGTTTGGAAAAAACGTCAAACCGTCAGGACTGTTCCGGGTTGCGGTGTTTTGTTTCCTTACAGCAGCCATTCTGGACTTCCATTGGTATTACATTGGTTTCGCGGGCATGTTCGCTGCAGTCGCCACCGTCATTCGCCCTCACGATGACGATGAGCTGCATGAAATATCCGGTTCATGAAACCGAATGTACATATCAGACAATCCGCCAGGTTTGCCTGAATCCCAAGTTGCTGTTCACTGACTCCCGCTACAGAAATCACATGAACTAGTGTCCGGAGAAGTGGATAGCCAATGAGGGGTAGGCAATCCTGTTCGAGTGTTCTGTGTATAAATATCACCCCACATCTCTATCAAGAGGTTTGCCATGATCAGTTGCAATCAGAAAACCATCTGCACGCCATCCGATCGTGTTTCCGCTCAGGTTCATGAACTGACCGACGCCGAACTGCGCAGTGTCAGCGGCGGTACCGTTTTCACTATCATGCCAGTGCCCGGCATCGGCGTGATCAAGCCGGACCCGATCTGCATCTATCCATTTCCTGATGTGCCTCCACCGTCGGTCATTCGTGGACCGTTCGTTGGCTGATGTCCGGTGTTCCTTGGCCTGCGGCTGCCTGTGTGCAGGCCAGGACACCTTTCTCCTTTCCCTGTGCATCGACAACAAGTGCCGAAGTCGGGATGTATCGGTCCGAGTGGCCGCAGCAGCTTGATCTCCCTCCAGCCCTCATTCTCCGATATGCAGACTGCCAAGGTCGGATGCCAACTGGAGCTTGGCGTTATGCCAGCTGACCAGGGACTCCACACGCTTCTGATTCGCTGCCGCCAGATCGTTCTGTGAGCGCAGAAGCTCAATGATACTGCCCACACCTGCTTTATAGCGGCCTTGAGCGATTTCATAAGACTTGCTCGCACTCTCGACAAAAAGACGACTGATTGCCAGCGCCCGGGTTCGGGATTCCAGCGCCTGTCGGCTTTTCCAGACGTTCAGCGCAATACTGTTTTCAACGTCATGCAACGCCTGTTCACGAGCCGCACTTTCGTAACTGGCGGCCCGAGCCCTGCGCCGATTGAGGAAACCGTCGAAAATCGGCACCGTGATCTGCACCCCAATCGTCCAGGTGTCTATTTCCTGTCGGGTGGAAACCTGCTCTATCGGTGTGTCCTGACGGCTGTAGTTACTGAATAGCGACACGCTTGGCCGTCCCTGAGCTTTTGCCGCTTCCACCCTGGCCTGGCTTGCAGCCCAGTCCGCCCGTGCCTTTTCGATGGCCGGGTGGGAAGCCCTTGCCTGTTCCATCAGCACATTGACGTCACCCAGAAACGCGACCTCTTCGCTGCCCGGCTCATCCAGAGCGACCAGTTTGAGCGGGGTAGCAGGCGACAGCCCCAACTGACTGGCCAGCTCGCCTTGTGCAACCGCCAGATCGCCTTGCGCCGTTATCCGGTCCAGTTGGGCTTCGGCATAACTGGATTGCGCCTGCAGGCGATCAGTCTGCTCGCCGGCACCGGCGCGATACTTTGCATCGGCCGCTTTCAGGCTGTTGTCCGCAAGACGTTCTGCACTGATTCTGGCTTGCAGTAATGCGGTATTGGCCTGCACCTGATAGAAAACCTTGGCGGTGGCCAGCATCGACTTCTGCACCTCTTCAATCCGGCTGTTACTGGCGACGCTCAGCAGTTGGCGGGCACTTTCGACTTTGGCGGCGCGAAGGCCGAAATCGAACAGTACCCAGCTCATATTGAGGCCATAGATGCTGGTATTGGAGTTCAGTCTGGAATTGGCTTCGGAGAAATCCGGATAACGTATGCTCTTGCCTGCCCGGCCTTTCTGAAACTGCCCCTCTACGGTCGGGTAGTAGGCGGAGTACTCGGCATCCAGTTCTGCCTGTCGGGCCAGTTCGGTGAGCCACGCTTCACGCAGTCTTGGGTCGGCGCATAACGCGACAGACACCGCCACAGAGAGATCAAGGGTGTCGGGAAGGCGACTGGAGCCCGGGCAAGCCTCTGCGCGGATGTCAGCCATGCACATGGACGTCAGTAACATGCCGGTGGTGCTCAACAGGCTCCACCAGCCGACACGACGAATCATGACCCGGAACCTTGTGTTGTCGGCTCTTCGAGCACGGGACCATCATAGACAACCCGGCCATTGGCAAGCGCCACGACCCTGTCAGCCGTGCGAATGGTGTCCGGTCGGTGGGCAACAATGACCCTGGTAATTTGCAACGCTTGCAGCGCCTGATTGACCGCCGCTTCACGTGCGATATCCAGGTGGCTGGTCGCTTCGTCGAGAAACAGCAACTGCGGTTTTTTATAAAGGGCGCGGGCCAGCAATACCCGCTGTTTCTGGCCTCCGGACAGTACCGTTCCCATATCTCCCACCAGCGTGTTGTAGCCCATCGGCATCTGCGCGATATCATCGTGGACTGCGGCCAGACGCGCGCACTGCTCGATCCATTGCTGGTCGGCACCGGCCTCGAAAAAGCTGATATTGTCGCCAATCGACCCAGCGAACAGCACGTCATCCTGAAGT
Source organism: Pseudomonas capsici (assembly GCF_017165765.1). GTDB lineage: Bacteria > Pseudomonadota > Gammaproteobacteria > Pseudomonadales > Pseudomonadaceae > Aquipseudomonas > Aquipseudomonas capsici. Next base: position 37,321 of record NZ_JAFGZD010000014.1, on the reverse strand, counting down.
ACCGTGCCGGTTATGCGACGCAGCCTGCTGATGTTTTCAGGTCCGACCGGCAGGCCATCCAGCAAAACACTGCCAGCGCTGGGAGCGAGAATGCCCAGCATGATATTGAGCAGGGTACTTTTACCGCCGCCCGACGGACCAACGATGGCGACCGACTCGCCTGGGCGGACATGAAGCGACACATCGTCCAGCACGTAAGGTTCATGCTCGCAATAGCGAAAGCGCAATTGACGCACTTCAAGGCTGGGCACCTTGTCATTGCCGGTTTCATCGAATGCATCCGGGCCGGGAACCGGCTCGGCATCGTGCAACACAATGTCAGCCAGTCGTTCGCCATGCAGGCGCAGCATAATCACGTCCACGATCTTGTCTATCAGGCTGGCCACACGACCGTTGAACTGTTCCTTGTAGGAGTTGAATGCAATCAGCATCCCGGCACTGAACTGTCCTTCCAGAACCAGCCTGGCTCCCAGCCAGATGACAATGATCGTGACCAGCCCGAACAGCACGCCGTTGAAGGTGCGATAGGCCAGTTGCAGTTTCTGGGGCTGCAGGCCGGCGTTGATTTCTTCGACCAGTAAAGCGCTCCAGGCATTGCAACGCTGTTCATGACGGTTGAACAGCTTGATGGTGCGCACGCCTCGTACGCTTTCCAGAAAATGCGACTGCTGACGGGCAGCATGCACGAGCTGATTCTCGCTGGCCCGGCGCAAAGGCCCGAACCAGGCCCAGCGTGCCAAGGCATATATGACCATTGCCACCACGGCCACGAGCGCCAGTATCGGGCTGTAGGCAATCATCAGACCCAGTGTGACGACCGTCATGAGACCGTCGAGTATGGCTTCGATGAACGAGGTGGTGACCGTTTGCTGGATCGACTTCAGGGAGCCGAAGCGCGAGACAATATCGCCCAGATGGCGACGCTCGAAAAACGCCACCGGCAAACGCAGCAGATGGGTGAAGACGTTGATCTGCCACTGCGAGCCGAGCATGGTGCCCAGATACATCAGCGCCCACGCACGGGCCAGCGAGACGGCGTTCTGAATGATCAGCAGAATGCCAAAACCGATTGCCAGCACTGCCAGCAGATCCAGATCGGCACTGACCAGCACCTTGTCGATGACGGTCTGCATGAAGAACGGGCTCAGGATGGTGCACAGTTCCAGCGCCAACGCCAGAAGCAGCACCTGGACAAGCACCCGGCCAAACCCTTGCACGCGCCCCAGCAGCTTGCGTAACGGGATTGGCGGCTGGGCAGCGACCGGCTGGAAATCACTCTCCGGCCACAGCTCCAGAGCCACACCGGTAAAGGCTGCCGACACTTCTTCCAGCGACAGCTTGCACAGGCCGCGCCCGGGATCATGCAGCACCACGCCGTGCGCGCTGACCTCCTTGAGCACCACAAAATGGTTGAAGTTCCAGTGCAGCACACAGGGCAATTGCAACTGACCCAGTGCGCCCAGCTCGACCCGCAATGCCCGGCTGCCCAGTCCGAGTTGTGCTGCCATGCGAGTCAGTTGTTTGAGATTGACCCCTTTCATCGAGGGTGAGAGACGCTGGCGCAGCGAAAAGAGGTCGCTGTGCTGACCGTGATAACTGGCAATCATGGCCACGCACGCCAGACCACATTCAGTGGCTTCGGCCTGAAGCACTACCGGCATTTTTCTGCCGACCCCAAAAGTGAAAGCATTTCTCAGGTTCAAAGCCGCTTTCCTATTCCGCGCAAAGGCTCGAGCAACCACTCATAAAGCGGCAACTTTTCCTGCATGATGTCGGCGTCCAGTTGCATGCCGGAGCGCAAACGCTCGCGTACGTCCTGGCCTTCGATGGTTTGAGACGCCAGGGCTACCGTGACGCGATAAAAGGGACCCTGTTCACGCGACTGCTCGGAGACATTGCCCAGCGTCATCACTTCCTCGGCTGGCAATGCGGTGCGTGAAATCGACGAAACCGTGCCCGGCTGCAAGCCAAAGCGCTGATAGGGATATGCCTGGTAACGCAGCATCACGGTATCGCCTGCGCTTACAAAACCCACGGAGCGACTGGGTAGATACAATTCCGCGTGCAGGTTTGCATCGGCAGGCACAATGCTCAGCAACGGTCGCGCACTGTCGACTCGTGAACCGTTGGAAACCGCAATGGCTGTCGCTTCACCGGTTGTCGGGGCCGTGATGAGAACTTCCCGCTTGGTTTCGCTTTCAATCAGCCGATCCTGACTCTCGGCCAGCCTGCGTTGCAACTCGGCCATTTGCTTGCTCTGGTTGAACGGCAGTTCGACCAGTTCCGCCCGCAGCCTTGTACTTTCGGCCCGCACCGTCAGCAGTGAGCGATTGAGTTCTTCGCCACGCAGGCGCATGTCCAGAACGGCATCTTCCTTTTCCTGCAACTGATCACGGGACACATAGTCCTGGCGTTGCAGGTCGGCGTAGCGTTCGGCCATTCCCTTGGTCAATGCCAGCCGCTGACGAGTAAGGTCGATTTGCGCGAGTATTTTCTGCTGCTCCGTTTCCAGAGCTTCGACCTGACGCTTCTTGCCATCCAGTTCCTGACGGTGCAAGGCAAGGGTTTCGTCGATCTCCCGGGTGAGACTTTCCAGACGCCGTTTGATCGAAAGGCTGATCGCCTGTTGCGAGCCACCTGCCTCACCGTTCTGCGTGTCGCTGGACAACGCCATCAGCACTGCACCGGTGTTCACGGGTTGCCCTTCGGCAACATCGAGGCTGTTGACCACACCGGCCTGGGGGGCGTAGATCCTGATCAGGCCATTTTCGGGCAGTAGCACGCCGCTGGCTGCGGTGCGTTTGGTGTATGTAGCGAACGTCAGAAACAGGGCCATGCAGATGCAGAACAGCAGCGATACTGCCGCCGCCAGCCGCATCGACAACGGGCTGACCAGCAAGACCGTACCCAGAGTACTGCGCTTTTGCGCGTCGAGTGCTTCAGGTCGAAAGAGCATGAATTTGCATCGTGTCAATCATCAGGGATGCGCCATAAAGACGATGGAAGCTCGACAATGTTTCAGGCGCACTTAAACAGTTGGCCCGACATGCCCATGCAGCGGCCACCTGAACAAGTTGAAAGCAGGAAAAGGCTGGTTGGCATCGGTTTATTTGGAACGTGAAGAATTAAAGCGCTGACAGTCGATAATCTCAATAGCACATATGGACTAGTGGCAAAAAGGCTCTTGTGGCGTAGCGACAACGCAAGCCTCGATGTTCAAGAGCTATAGCTCATCCGTACTATCTCTTTCTGAGTTTGCCTATTTGGAATTTTTTGCTGCGGATACGACTCAAGAACGCTCGACCCGTAATACAGTCGCTCATTGTGAGCGTATTCATTAGATGTCATTTATGGAGAAGTACATGAATGCTTAAAAACTACCGCAGACTCCCAAGAAGCCGTCGAGTCGATCAAGGCGTTATCGCTGGGGGACATGTCAATGGTGTCCGTTTGCATACTCCGGGCCGGAGCGACCCATTAGCCGGGATGAGCTTCGGTTATCAGGTATGGGCGATGAGGTATGCTCTTTGATCGATGAGCGTGCGCGTTATATTGAAGTGCTCGCCTGCGGCTTCTGAATGATGTCCATCTCGCGTGATTTCAATTGATTCTGAAAGTTCCATGTCTGTCTGAAATTTATTATTTAAAATTCATCTCTGGATGGCTCGCCATGCGAGTATGTATATAGGAATTGGTGGCGTAAAGATATTATGGTGCATAGTCCATCTGTGCTATTGAAGCGGTTGTCAGTAGTGACCTTTAATAACTTGGTCTGACGTAGATCCATGGTGCGTAAGACTCAACTGTTTAATGACCCGTTCAGAGGTAAAGACGACATGAAGCAAGCAATGAACCTGAAAAATCCACATGAGACGCCTCATAGTGATCCAGAACTGCGACTGCTGAGCGAGACAGAGTTGGAGCAGGTCGGTGGTGGTTTTGAGTTTAGCGCTTTTGGTTATACCTTCGCGGGCGGTCAGTCATTTGCCCCGGGCTATAACTATGCATCCATCAGCAATCCTGGCGGTGTGCCTATCTTTTACAGGGCGTGGCAGACAGAGGTGCGCTAAAGCGATACCGCAGGACCCGGCACTCGCGTCGGGTCCTGTTTGATTTGAAAAGCAGCGATTCCCATCGCGCGTCTCTGCACCGGCAAACCTGACCTCAAGCGCCTTCAGGCAACTCGGTGCCATGTCCGCAAGCCACCTTCAAAAACGGTCTGCAATCCCTTTTTTTTGCTATTGCTTGCGACAACCCGTCGCGCCCCCAACCCTGGCCTTGGCCCTGTTCCTGCTTTAAAAAGCAGCGCTGCAGACTGTCATCTGCATGTAGCATCATCCGCTTGGCAAAAAATCAGGTTCAGGGGTAAAGCGTCATGGGAAACAAATGGGCAGAAAAGATGCGGCAAAAAGTGCATTCGCAGGCCGAATCGCTGGGGAATCTGTGCGTGGAGAGCTTCCACTTCCTGGCACTGTTCGCCATCGGCGCCATCACTGCCTGGGCCTCGATCGTCGCCTTTCTGGGCATGGTCGAAAAAGGCAACATCACGGTCGATGACATCCTGCTGCTGTTCATCTACCTCGAACTGGGCGCGATGACCGGGATTTACTTCAAGACCAACCACATGCCCGTCCGCTTCCTGATCTACGTCGCCATCACGGCACTGACCCGGTTGCTGATCTCCGACGTCTCGCACCATAACCCGCCGGGTATGGGGATCATCTACCTGTGCGGCGGCATTCTGCTGCTGGCGATCTCGATCCTGGTGGTGCGTTATGCGTCGTACAAGTATCCGTCGGCGAAGATCCCGGATCCGTATAGCAATGTGAAAGGGGCGGTGACGGAGGAGAAGGGGGAGGTTTGAGGGGGTTGTGGGACCGGAGCGGGTGCTTCGGTTTTACTGGGTTTGGTGTGTTAGCTTTTGGCCGTTCTCTGCCCGTCGCCAGATGGCAGAAAACGGCCAGGAGCAGACCTTCCTTAAATCTCCAAATAGGTTTACAAGCCAGATACGTTCACAAGTTTAGGCAAGACGGCATGACACTTTCCAAGGGCAGTATCATAAAACTGATCACTATTGATCGGGCGGCGGTGGTACTCAGGGACTGGATAAGTTCTCGGGAGGCGGCTCCTGGAGATATCGCCGTGGTGGAAAGGGTTTCAATGGGGGAGGCTGGATGTACCGTTCTCTTGTTGTGCGAGCCAGAAGTAGGATTCCTTGAGTGGAGAGCATCATATTTTGAGGCTGGGTTGACCTATGAGGTGCTTAGTAGCAGTCCCACTGACGTCGCCTCATGAATGTCTGCTCAAGGCCGATTTCTACCTGCCGCCACCGTCAGCTTTGGGTCGATTTCAGCCGGTCACAACTACCAAAGTTTCAGCCAAATGCTCTCGCAAACAGCCGATCAAGCAATTGCAGTCACACAGGAGGAGAAAGAAAAATTGATTGTTCCGTGAGACTGGATAGCAGCCCGTATATCCACAAAATTATGCCATCGGACCGGATAATGCAGAGCATCACCCAATCCGACCCCACACAATTGCAACAGCCTTACCGCACCTCCACCCGCTCCAACGACCGATCCAGCTCACTCCTGGCCATCCCGATCAGATGCACAACAGAAAAAGCCAGATCACGTTTCGGGCCATTGAGGCTGTCGCCGGATTCGTAGGCGGTGGCGGCTGCGCAGCGCAGCAGTTCGGAGATGTGGAGCAGGGATTCTTCGAGCGATGGGGCAGGTGGATCGGGTGTTAACTTTTTCATGGCTAAGTCCTCGTAAGGCCACCTGCCAATCGCTGCTAAACGATGATAGAGGGTGGCGACTTTGACGCGGGTTAGCAGACCGGGAACTTAGCCAAAACCGGCGCACCCGAAGGTGCCCCACGCAAAGCCGCCATAGGCGATACTTTTTGCGTGACTAAGCTCTCAGGCTGCTAAACCCGATCACTGATGTGCAGTGACCGACACAGCCTAGAGAGCCAAAAATGCCCACGCAAGGGGATGGGATTTTCTAGGAAAGTTCGTGCAGATGATAGAGACAGGTCCGTAAGAAACGGCCTGCAAACGAGGGATTTCGTTAGCTGAAGTTACATCGACAGCCAGCATTTTGCGTAGACAGGAGATCATTTGCCGTTCGCAGAGGTTGGTTGCGGGCAAGCGCGCTCATTAAGCTTTTATGAGGCTGTCGCGAGCAAGCTCCCTCCCACGGGATGTGAGGGGGCTTGGCAGGCTGTAGACGCAGCCTGCCAATACCGGTTCAAAACCCCATCGCCCGGTCCGACCGATCCTGTCGATTCGGCTGCCAGTTGCCGCTGGTGAGAATCGGCACCTGGCTGAGGGTTACGCCATCGGTCATGGCGGTGAGGATTTTCAGGGCGCTGTCGCCGCGCTCGATGGCGATGCCGAATTGCACGCTTTCGATGAGGCGGCGCAGGCGTTCGGGGTCGTTGCGTTGCGCGGCGCTGATCAGGCGCTTGGCGACGATGCCCTTTTCGTTCGACAGTGTCAGCATGATGCTGCCATCCAGTCCCTGGATGCTCAGATTCACCCGGTAATCGGGATGGAAGGTATCGGTGATCATCTGAAAAGGATTATCCATATCTTCTACCTGTCTATGTGAACTGCATAAATTGACCGGGTATTAGTCCCTTTAGTTCTCAGTGCCTGACCATTGGCACGTTTCTCTTGCTCGCGATGTACGTCAAGCCAGCCCATCAATGACTCGCCTGACAGTGCATCGCCATCAAGCTATTGCATGGTTCGGGCCATGTCCTGCAAGACAGTGAGCCCGAGCTCGCCGCACGGCTGCTCATCCAGGCGCAGGCACGGTTTCTCTGTGAGCAATGACGCCGCTTTCAGCGAGTTGGATTCCCGGCCTGTGCGAATGCGATGGCCAGGTTTTTTCAGTGTTTGGCCTGCTGCGTCCCGGCGTAGTCGATACACCTTCGATACCCGCATTCGGGGGGCAAAGGCATCTTTTTGAGGGAAGAGAGTGGTTGCCCTGCCGGGTGGTTTTCGGTTGATGTGTGAGGCGTCGAATACATGTCGAGCAACATACTGCGCATGAAGCAGGGATCGTGAGTGCCTGCTCGGGAAGGCATTGGATAGCGGATTTATAATTCGACGGACGGCTGCAAGAGTGCGAAGGGGGCGCGTTGTGAATGCCGGATTGAAGCGGGCAAGGAGGCACGTAATGCTCTTTTGAGGTGCACCCGCTGCCATGAAAGCAGGAAGGGCGGCCTTTTCAGGGCCGCCCTTCGTTATGTGATCAATGCGTCAGGGAGTGGTTATCAAAGCCGAGCGGCTTCCTTTTCCTGTTCTTTCTCGAGAAATTCTTCCTCCAGCAGGGCGTCCGGGCTGACCGAATCCTCATCCTGTTCATGGGGTAGGGGTGCGCCGCCACGTTTGCTGCGCAGTTTGCCCAAAAGATGCTCAAGGGCGTGATCGAGTTTTTCGGCTGCACCATCAACGGCCTGATCGATGGTATCGGCCTTCTGGGTGACGGAAATCGGTTGATGGCCTTTTGGACGGGCCTCTATCTGGCAGCGGATGTCATGCGGACCTGGTTTTTCGCCGTTTTCATCGCTGAGGTGAACTTCGACGCGGGTTACATATTCGTCGTAGCGTTCGAGCGTGCTTTCAATGGTGGTACGAACCCACTCCTCCAGTCGGATACTGCTTTCGATGTGATTATCGCTATTGACCTGGATTTGCATAGTTAATCCTTATTAGGGCTTGCTCGTGTGAGGCTCATTGATCGATTTCTTGCGAGCTCGATTTCGTTTGCGCTCAAGCACAGTGTTGGCGGCAATGAGCCAACAATTCAAGCCCTAAATGGAAGAAATATTTCGCAGCAAAAATATTGTTTGAATGCAATGGATTCTCATCCAGTCTTTCGCGATTGCAGTCGCTCCTGCACGCAGCAGGAGCGCATGAATCTGCCCTCTTAAAACGCGACGGATGTCTGCACATACACCGTGCGCGGTTCGCCCACGTACTTGCCGCGGTTGTTGTCATCGAACGAGCGGGTGAAGTATTCGCGGTTGAAGATGTTCTTCACGCCCACTGCCACGTTCAGGTCAGACATTTTCGGCCCGAAGTCATAGGCGGCGCGGGTGCTGAACAGCATGTAGCCGGGAATCCTGCCGGTGCTGCCGCTGGCGTTTTCTGCCACGGTGTTGGCGTTGTCGGCGAACTGATCGCTCTGGAACGAGCTGTCCAGATTCAGCTTCCATGGACCTTCGGTGTACCTCACACCCAGGGTGCCCTTGTGTCTGGACGAGAAGGGCACGCGATTGCCTTTGTTCGGGCCGTCTTCGCGGATGGTTGCATCCACGAACGCATAGCTGGCGTAAACCTCGTAGGCGTCCAGCGCCGGGCTCAGGTCGCTCAGCGCGTAGTTGATGCTGCTTTCGATACCCTGATGACGGGTTTCGCCGCGAGCGATGATGCGGTTGTCGGTCTGGTTGGTGTCGTACTGGTTGTCGAAGTTGATCAGGAATGCACCGATCTCTGCGCGCAGCACACCGTTGTCGTAACGGGTGCCCAGTTCCCAGGTCCGTGCCTTTTCCGGTTGGACCTCGCCGCCGTTGACGCGGTTGGGCATCTGGCTGTACTGCACGCTGCCGAACGAGCCTTCGGTGTTGGCGTAAAGGTTCCAGGTGTCCGTGACGTGGTAGAGCACGTTCAGGGCCGGCAGAGCCGTGTTGTAATCACCCTGGTATTTGACGTTGGTCTGGTTGTTGGACTGCGCCGTGTCGATCATCTCGTAGCGAATGCCGGGCGTGATGGTCCACTTGCCGATATCGATGCGGTCGTCGATGTAGAACGCCTTGGCATCGGTGTAGCCACGGGTGTCGCGGTCTTGCGTGCTCGACGTGCTGGGCATGATTTGCGAGGCAGTGGTTTCGTTGTAGCGCACTTCATGGCCGGATTCGTTGATGTAGCGATAACCTAGACCGACTTCATGCCAACTCTCGCCCAGTGCGAAGCCTTGGGAGAAACGGGTTTCGAAACCGCGTACCCAGTATTCGCGCGGTGACAGGGTGACGATGTTGCCCTGTTCCAGATAACCGCTGCGCAGGGTCTTGGTGAAGAAGGTGTTGGCGGTGAACACCCGGGCGTCCTGCTCGTAGCGATAGCCGAAGTTGGCCAGGGTACGACGGCCCCAGAACTTGTCTTTCAGGCGCGTCGACTGATACGGGTCGGCATCGTAGTCCGCGACACTCAGGCCGCCGGGCATCTCGGCTTCGCCTTCGTAATACTGCGCCATGGCGTTGAGGCTATTGGCGTCGTCGATCTGGTATTTGCCCTTGAGGATCAAATCGTCGATCTGGGTATCGCTGTGTTCGCGCCAGTCGCTGCCGCGTACGCCGGAATACAGAATCGCGCCGCCCAGGCCATTTTCCGCCGTGCCGCCGAGCAGCAGGTTGCCGGTTTTCTTGAAACCATCCTGGGTGGAAGACGGGCTGATCTCGGTCTGCACCGAGCCTTTCATGGTCGGTTCGTCCGGGATGGCGCGGGTCACGAAGTTGACGATCCCGCCGACGTTCTGCGGACCATAACGCACGGCACCGCCGCCACGTACCACGTCCACGGCATCCATGTTGCCCAGGCTGATCGGCGCAAGCGACAGTTGAGGCTGGCCATAAGGCGCGAACGGCACCGGAATCCCGTCCATCAGCACCGTGGAGCGCGAAGCCAGACGCGGGTTGAGGCCGCGAATGCCGAAGTTCAGCGCCATGTCATGGCTGCCGGTGCCGTTGTTTTCCGGTGCGTTGACACCCGGAATACGGTTGAGCACTTCGCGGGCGCTGGTGGAGCCGTTGCGCTCGAATTCCTCTCGACGAATCACGTCACGGGCACCGGGATGCTCGAAGACGTTGGTCTGCTGCGCTTCACCCAGCCAGTCACCGACAATGGTCGATGCACCCAGCTCCACAGGGCCGCTACCCGCAGTGCTCACCGGTTGCAGGGAAAAACCTTGATTGCCGTCGGCCACTGCCTGCAGGCCAGTGCCTTCCAGCAAGGCGGCCAGGCCTTGCTCGGGTGTGTATTGACCTTCCAGCCCACGGCTTTTCAGGCCGCTGGTCACTTGCGAGCCATAGGAAATCATCACGCCCGCTTCCCGACCGAACTGGTTCAACGCGGTTTCGAGTTCGCTCGGGGCAATGTGATAGGCCTTGGCATCGGCAGCATGTGCCAGCGACAGACCGCCCAACGACAGGCTCGCGCCGAAAATGATATGCCGCAGGGTGCGAACCAGGGGGGAGAGTTGGGGCGATCGGGATGACATGCAGGAGTCCTTTGATCTGGAGGATTAAGAGGTGCTTTCCCTGTCTGTCACGCGAGCGGTTGAAAACGGCTCACCGGATTTGAAAAAAATTGATAAATCACTTTGTTGGAGGCAGCTTGCTGGCGACTTCAGCGTACAGACGCAGAATATCTGCCGGTTTTCAGGCCTTTTTCGCCAGCAAGCTGCCTCCCACGCATTTTGTTCACACCCGCGCCTGAACACTCACCCAATACCGGGTAAAGCGCTGCACGCGAACGGGCAGGGCGACTTCCAGCATGTCGAGGATGCGCTCGCTGTCGGCCAGCGGATAACTGCCGGAAATCAGCAGATTGGCGACCCTGGCATCGCAGTTGAGTCGCCCGCGACGGTAGCGGCTCAGTTCGGCCAGAAAGTCCGTCAGCTTCATGTGCGAAGCGACCAGCATGCCTTCGGCCCAGGCTCCGGTGCTGGCGTCTGTCGGACGCACCGGGTCCCAGGCGTCGCGGCTGAAGGTCACTTGCTGTCTGGCCTGCAACCGCAATGGCGGACCGAGATGATCGACAGGGCTGAGTTCGAGTGAACCGGCCAGCACGGCCAATTGTGTGCGGCCGTCCAGTTGTCGCAGGTTGAAACGGCTGGCCGCAGTCGAAGCATGCACCACGCCTTCGGCGGTCAGCAGGTTCAGTGGGCGTGAGTCGGCAGCCGCTGTCATCAGGATCTCGCCTTGCAGCAGTTTGATGAATCGCTGCTGGGCATCGAAGCGCACATCCAGGGCGCTGGCGGTATTGAGTTGCACTTGCGTGCCGTCGCTCAGCGTCTCCTTGCGTTGCTCGCCGACGCCACTGCGCAGGTCGGCCAGCAGGGGCTGCAAGGCGATCTGTTCACGCAATCCCCAGCCTGCCGCGGAACCTGCGCCCAACAGCAGCAAGAGCTTGAGTGCCTGCCGGCGACCGGTGGAGGACGGTGCATTGAGCGCCGCATGGGCCAATGGCGAAGACAATCCGCTCAGACGCTGGTTGACCCGCTGGATATGCGCCCAGGCGCGCTGGTGTTCGCTATTGCCATTGAGCCACTGCTGCCAGGCTTGCTGACGACGGGAATCCAGGCCGCCTTCCTGCATTTCGATCATCCAGCCCACGGCCTGCCTGGCCACGGCGGGGGAAATGTCTGACTTGTTCAGGGATTCGGCATTCGGGTTCATAGGGCGAAGTAGCAGCGCAGCGCGGCCTTGTTCAGGTGACGCTTGACCGTCGCGATGGAAATCCCCAGTTGCGAGGCGATTTCGCCATGGCTCAGGCCATCGACCTGGGAAAGCAGGAAGGCGCGTTTGACCGCTGCCGGCAGGCCGTCCAGCAATTGGTCCAGTTCCACCAGAGTCTGCAGGATGATCGCCCGGTCTTCCTCGGAAGGTGCCACGCACTCCGGCAATTCGGCCAGGGCCTGGTAATAGACGCGCTCCAGATCCTGGCGTCTGTAGTGATTGCACAGCACCCGCTTGGCGATGGTGGTCAGAAAGGCCCGAGGCTCGATGATCTGGGTTGTGTCGCGGGCCAGTATCACTTTGACGAAGGTGTCCTGGGCCAGATCCGCCGCACTGTGTGGGCAGCCGAGTCGGCGTCGCAGCCAGGTCGTGAGCCAGGAATGATGATCCTGATACAGACCTTCGACGGTATGACTGAGAGCGGGCTGGACGGTGTGCATCGCGTAGAAAAATCCACGGGGACTCATTGAGGGCGTCGATTCTGTCAGACTCTTTTGCATATGAGAATATTTATCATTAATATTGCGCTTTATTCTCGTGCCTGGGTGCGAACTTTCTGCCCGGCGGTCTGGTGACAGGGCCTTTGCCATGCCGACCCACACGTTTTCATTGCCTTTCAAGATCGGGTAAAGGTTCTCGGATGCACGGCTCAGCCCTCAATAGCCCAGCGGTCAAAAAACGTCCTGCGAAAGCCACCGGAGTCTCTGTTTCCTATCGGCTGGCCGTCACTTCCCGTGTGCTGGCGGCAATCTTTGCGGGCTACCTGCTGGCTTCCGTCACCAGCATCTGTGTCGCCCAGTGGCTGCCGGTCCCTCGGGCCGAAGCGGTGATCACCGGCATGATGCTTTCGTTTCTGGTGTATCTGGTGGCTGTGCTCTGGTGCTTTGCCTGTCGCACGGCAATGCAGGCGTGGGTTGGCGTGTTATTGCCCAGCGCAATTCTGGGGGCCGCTTATGCCTGTGGTCGGTGGCTGTCATGAAGGATGGTTTTCGTCAGGCCATGGCCTGGCTGCATACCTGGGTCGGGCTGGTGTTTGGCTGGCTGCTGTTCGCGATTTTCCTGACCGGGACGCTTTCCTACTTCAAGGATGAGATCACCCAATGGATGCAGCCGGAAATCGCTGCCCGTCCTGTGAATGCCGAAGCCAATATCCGGCTGGCGCAGAGTTATCTGCAACAGCATGCGGCGGGTGCCACGCGCTGGTTTATCAATATGCCCGACGAGCGTTCGCCGGGCCTGATGGTGGGCTGGCTGCCTGAAGGCAAGCCCGGTCAGCGCAACAACTTTGTCCGCAAGGTCCTGGACACCCGGACCGGCGCTCCGGTGCAGGCGCGGGAAACACGGGGCGGCGACTTCTTCTACCGCTTCCATTACCAGTTGCAGATGCCGCACCCCTGGGGCCGCTGGCTGGCGACCATTGCGGCGATGGTGATGTTCGTGGCGCTGGTGACCGGCATCATCGTGCACAAGAAGATCTTCAAGGAGTTCTTCACCTTCCGGCCACGCAAGGGCCAGCGTTCCTGGCTGGATGGCCATAACGCCCTGGGTGTGCTGGTGCTGCCGTTTCATTTGATGATTACCTACAGCAGTCTGGTGATCTTCATGTCGATGGTAATGCCTGCCAGCATCCTGACCAGCTACGGCACTGTGCAGGCCTTCTACAACGAAGTGTTCCCCGGCTCGAACATGCCAGGGCCTGATGGCAAGCCTGCCGAGTTGCTGCCGCTCGCTCCGCTTCTGGCCTCGGCCAGCGAGCGCTGGAATGGCGATCAGGTGGGGCGCGTAGTGGTCAACAATCCTGGCGACAGCAATGCTTCGGTGCTGCTGACCCGTGACGACAAAGGCAGCATCACGCCGGATCGCGGCGGTGCGCTGACCTTCCATGGCGTGAGCGGTGTCCTGCAGAACGAAACCCCTCCACGGCCTGTGCCGATGCTGATCTCCAGCGGCATGTATGGCCTGCATGTCGGTCACTTTGCCGGGCCGACCCTTCGCTGGCTGTACTTCGTCTTCGGCGTGGCCGGAACCGCGATGATCGGCACCGGGCTGGTCATGTGGCTCGGCAAGCGCCGTCTCAAGCATGCCAAGGCCAGCGTGCTGCCTTTCGAGTTGCGTCTGGTCGAGGTGTTGAACATCGCCAGCATGTCGGGCCTGATGCTCGCGGTGGCGGCGTTCTTCTGGGCCAATCGGGTTATTCCGGCCGGGCTGGCCGGACGTGCAGGCTGGGAAGTGAATGTGTTCTTTATCGTCTGGGGCCTGTCGGTGCTGCATGCCGTGCTGCGCAGTGGCCAGAGTGCCTGGCGCGAGCAACTGGGGCTGGGGGCGTTGTTGTTTATCGGTTTGCCGGTGCTCGATCTGCTGACCGACGGTCATTACCTGATCGCCGCGTTGCAACAGGGAAGCTGGGTGCTGCCGGCCTTTGACCTGACGGCGCTGGGGACCGGCCTGTTCCTCGGCTGGGCGGCGCTCAAGTTCAGGGCCGAGCATGCCGAAAAGCCTGTGCGCAAGAGCGCTGGCATTGCTGTCAGCCGCCAGGAGGCCAGTTGATGTTGCTGGCGGCGTTGCTCTGTTACATCGGTTTCACGGCCTTGTGCCTGTCCATGTCCCGGCATTACGGCGAGTTGCTGAGCGGTCCATTGACTGCACGGCGCAGTCGTCTGCTCAGGCTCGCGGGCTGGCTGTTTCTGGCGGTTTCTTCGTTCGTTGCAGTCAATGATGCGGGTTGGGGTGTAGGCTTGGCGCAGTGGTTTGCCGTATTGATGGGCAGCGCGGTGCTGCTGGTTTTTCTGATGCCTTTCAAGCCTCGCTGGGTCGTGAAGCTGGCCGGTTTCGGGTTGGTGCTGTGTCCCCTTGCTGCCTTTGATCTGTTGCCCGTTTAAGTGATCGTGATGATGCCTCCTGAACCCGACCTGCCCGATACAGGCCCTGACGCCGAGCCCTTGGCGGCGAAGGGTGGTCGCGCGCATTTTCTGCAGGTGTTTTTGTCCCAGCGCCCCCAGATGGAAGCGCTGGTCAGCCGCCGCGTGGGTTGCCGGGCCACGGCTGCGGATCTGGTGCAGGACCTGTTCGTGCGTTTCTGGCGGCGTCCTCTGGTGCAGGTCGAAGAACTGAGCACTTATCTGCTGCGCTGTGCGGGCAATATCGCCATCGACCATTTGCGCAGCGAAGGCGTACGCAGTCGTATCAGCGAAAGTCTTGAAACGGCGGAGGACGAAAGCAGCAACGACCCCCGCGCCGCACTGGAAGCGAACAACGATCTGCGCCACGTCGAGGCTGCCTTGCGCGGCCTGCCCGAGCGGACTCGACAGATTTTCCTGCTCAACCGCATTCACGGTCGCAAATACGCAGAGATCGCCAAAGCCATGGGGCTTTCCCAAAGCGCTGTGGAAAAACATATGATGCGCGCCTTGCAAGCCTGCAAGGCGAGCCTGGAACAGGACTCGGCAGGCACCGTCCGAACCAGACCAGGAGACGCGCGTCGATGAAAGCGCCGCCCGCCGTGCAGAATGCCACGACCCCGGAAGAAGCCGCACTGGCCTGGTTAAGTGTGTTGCACGATCAACCCGATTACGCCGACCAACTGGCCTTCAGCAAGTGGCTGCAGGCCGACCCGGCCCATGCGCAAGCCTATGGCAAGGCTCAAGTATTGTGGGAGTTGAGCGAAGCGCCGGCGGCCCGGCTTGCCAGTGAAGACGCGGTTGCGCTGTACGCCTTGTTGCGGGCGATGGATGCACCGCCGCCACGGCGCAACCTTCAGCGCTGGTCCGTTGGTCTGGCGATGGCTGCCTGTCTGATGCTGATGATTGCCATGGGCGCTGGCTGGCAGCCGCAACGCTGGGTCGACGATTTCGGCGCGGATTATGTGTCGGCTCCCGGCCAGGTCCGCACCGTGACGCTGGCCGATAATTCCCAGGTCACGCTGGATGCCGACAGTGCCATTGCCGTGAATTTCAGCCGTGGCGAACGGCATGTGCAGCTACGACGCGGTGCGGCGTTCTTCAAGGTCACTCATACCGGCGAGCCTTTCGTGGTCGATGCCCATACCGGCGAAACCCGTGTGCTGGGCACCCAGTTCGAAGTCCGGCTGGAGCCTGAAGGTGCGCAGGTGACGGTGTTGTCCGGCCGTGTAGGGGTCAAGGCGGCAGCGGGGCTTGAGCAACGGATTCTGGAGGCGGGTCAGCAAGTGGCCTATGACCAGAAGACCACTTCGGCCCCCAAAGGCATCGACAGTGAAAGCCTGCTGGCGTGGCGACAGGGCTGGCTGAATTACTACCGCACGCCTCTGGCCGACGTTATCGACGATCTGAGCCGTTATTACCCCGGCCGCATTGTGCTGCTCAACGATCAACTGGCCGCCAGGCGCATCAGCGGCAGTTTCCCCAGCAAGGACCCGCAGGCTGTCCTGAACGCCTTGCAGTCGGTGGTGGGGTTCGAGACTTACAGCATGTTGGACCGGGTCATTGTTCTGCGCTGAGTCGATGGCAGACCGGCAATCTTCCATGGAGCGGATTTCAAGGCGGCGAGGCGCGGGGCAATGAGCGGTTGGCTGGGCAGAACGCTGTTCGTGGCGGTAGGGATCTGTGTTCAGAGCGTTGTGTGTGCCGCGCAACAGAGCTTCGATTTCTCGATCCCGGCCAGACCCTTGCCGCAGGCCCTGAGCGAGTTCAGCCGTGTCACCGGTCTGAGCGTGATTTACACCCAGGACTCACCATATCGCATTGACGCCCCGGCACTCAGTGGACGCTTCAGCGCCGAGCAGGCATTGGGCACCTTGCTGCGCGATTCCGGCCTGACCTGGCGTCGCGCCAGCGAGCAGACATTTACCCTGGAAACCCTGAAGCCCGAAGCGGGCACCCTCAGTCTGGCAGCCACCCACATCGATTCCCGGTCTGGGGAGCGTGGCGCTTATCAACCGCCCTCCAGCAGCTCGGTGCTGCGCTCGTCGGCCCCTTTGCTGGAGACGCCCCAGAGCATCGACATCGTCCCGCAACAGGTGCTGCGCGATCAGGCTCCCCGCAACCTCGATGATGCCTTGAGCAGTATCAGCGGCGTCACGCAGGGCAACACGCTGGGCAGCACTCAGGACACGTTGATGAAGCGCGGGTTTGGCGATAACCGCGACGGTTCGATCATGCGCAACAGCATGCCGGTGGTGCAGGGCCGCAACCTGAATGCCACCGCTGAACGTATCGAAGTGCTCAAGGGGCCGGCGAGCCTGCTCTACGGAATCCAGGACCCCGGCGGGATCATCAACGTGGTGAGCAAACAGCCGCAGTTGCAGGCCGGCAATAGCCTGACGGCCCGTGGCTCCAGCTATGGCTCGGGCAGGAATGGCAGTGGCGTGACGCTGGACAGCACAGGCCCGGTGGGGGACTCGGCGTTGGCCTGGCGGATGATTGTCGATCATCAGGACGAGGATTACTGGCGCAATTTCGGCACCCATCGCGAGTCGCTGGTCGCGCCGTCACTGGCCTGGTATGGCGAAGACACCCAATGGGTCGCGGCTTATGAGCATCGGGAGTTTCTCTATCCTTTCGATCGCGGTACTGCCATCGATCCGGTGACCAACCACCCACTGGACATTCCGGCCACCCGTCGTCTGGACGAGCCGTTCAACAACATGGAAGGGCGCTCGGATCTTTATCGTTTCGAGGCCGATCACGATTTCAATGAGCGCTGGAAAGGGCATCTTGGTTACAGCTACAACCGCGAAACCTACGATGCCAGTCAGGTGCGGGTCACGGCAGTGAATGTCGCCAACGGCACCCTGACCCGCTCCATGGACGGTACATCCGGCGCGCTGGCCACCGACCGCTACACCATCCTGACCCTGGCGGGCGATGTGCAGTGGGCGGGCTTGCGACATGAACTGCTCATGGGGCTGGACGACGAGTACCGCAAGATCTATCGCTCTGATCTGATCCGCCAGCGCAGCCTGACCACCTTCAGTTACCTGAACCCGGTTTACGGGCAGGAAGTGGAAGGCACTGCGGTCAGTGAACCGGACAGCGCCCAGAGCGATATTCTGCGCAGCAACTCGCTGTTCCTGCAGGACTCGATTCACCTGAACGAGCAGTGGATTCTGGTGGCTGGCGCACGCTTCATTACCTTCGATCAGGTGGCGGGCAGAGGGCGACCGTTCAGCGTCAATACCGACACCAACGGCAGCCAGTGGATACCCCGCGCCGGTCTGGTCTATCGCTACACCGATCAGCTGTCGTTTTATGGCAGCTACAGCGAATCCTTCAAACCCAACTCCAGCATCGCGCCGCTGACCGGTGGCTATGTGCTGGATTCGGGGACCTTGCCCGAGCGGGCCAGCTCCTGGGAGCTGGGTGCCAAATGGGATGCGCCGGGGGCCTTCAGCGCAACCGTGGCGCTCTACGATATCCAGAAGCGCAATGTACTGGTGGCCAACTACGATGCGACAACTGCCAGTACCGTCTACAGCTCGGAGGGTGAAGTCCGTTCGCGAGGGCTGGAGCTGGACTTGAGCGGCCAGTTGAGCGAGCGCTGGAGCCTGATCGGTGGCTATGCCTTTACCGATGCCCAGGTGCAGGAAGATCCGTTGCTCAAGGGCAAACGACTGCAGAATGTCGCCCGCCACAGCGGCTCATTGTCGGCAGTTTATGACGTGGGCAGCGTGCTGGGAGGTGACCGCTTGCGGCTGGGTGCTGGCGCGCATTATGTGGGGCAAAGGGCAGGCAACCCGCTCAACGACTTCAGCTTGCCGGCCTACACCGTCGCCGATGCCTTCGCAACTTACGACACCCGTCTGGACGGGCAGAAAGTCAGGTTCCAGCTCAACGTCAAAAACCTCTTCGACCGCACTTACTACACCTCAAGCGTGAACCGCTATTTCGTCTCGATGGGGGATTCACGGCAGATGCAGATATCCACAACGCTGGAGTTCTGACCTGTGGATGGCTGTCGCCAGCAAGCTGCCTCCCATAGTAGGGTGAGTTACTACGGTATTCCCCCGGCGTTGCGCCGATGGTCTGGCGAAAACGTGGGAGGCAGCTTGCTGGCGACAACTGAGATTCAGGCATCGCTAAATCCATGCCGCATCCCAGAGCGAATATTCCCTGATATTGCTGACCAAGCCCGCCCGCTCAGGGTTTGCAACGATGTAGCGTGCAACAGCAAGGATATCTTGCTCCCGGCGTATGGCTCTATCGTGATATCCATCTTGCCAAAGCCGGCCTGTACGCTTGCAGGATTTGTTCAAAGCTATTGCACTTCTGGACTTTACTCTTTGTATGACACGTGGCAATGAGTCTGTACGCAATTCAAACAGCCAGTGCATGTGATCGGGCATTATGACCCAAGCCAGTGAATGGACAAGCTCCATTTCATGGGCGCGTCTTAGTTCATTCACGAGCAGGCGACCGAGAAGCCAATCCTTAAATATCGGTTCTCGGCCGAGCGTGGTCGCAGTCACCAGGTAGAGTTGTCCTTTTCCCGAGACGCGGCCTTTACGCAAGTTTTTTGAATGTGGTTTTTCAGGCATTCCTTTGCCCTTCTCTTGAACAGACAGATGCCGAATCTACTATCCAGAGATCTTTTTCAGGGGACTTATGGTTTAACTGTGTATGTCGAGGTTGTGGCTGTCGCTGTCGCTGTCGCCAGCAAGCTGCCTCCCACAGTCGTATGAGTTACTACGGTTTGAAGGCCTGCCGGTATTCGCCCGGCGTTGCGCCGATGGCCTGGCGAAAACGGTTGCTGAAGTGGCTGGCGCTGGCAAAGCCGCAGGCCAGGGCAATGTCGCTCAGTGGCTGGGCGGTATGGCGCAGGAGGTGGCGGGCATGGGACAAGCGGCGGGCCAGCAGGTATTGATGCGGCGGCAGGCCAAAGCTTTCGCGGAACATGCGGGCGAAGTGGTATTCGGACAGTGCACAGATCCCGGCCAGTTGCCCGAGGCTCAGCGGGTCGGCCAGATGCATTTCGATGAAGTCCACCAACTGACGACGCAGGTGCGGTGCCAGCCCGCCTTTGAGGCGCAAGCTATCACGCAACCCCACCTGACCGAGCAGCGCATGGCTGAGCATTTCATGGGCCAGGCTGCTGGTGAGCAGGCGCTCGGCAGGCTCGGCCCAGTTCATTCGGATCAGCCTTTGAAAACGTGCAGCCTGCTCGGCATCCTCGATAAAGGTGC
The DNA here is from genome assembly GCF_017165765.1 of Pseudomonas capsici. Lineage (GTDB taxonomy): Bacteria > Pseudomonadota > Gammaproteobacteria > Pseudomonadales > Pseudomonadaceae > Aquipseudomonas > Aquipseudomonas capsici. The sequence continues at coordinate 17,634 of NZ_JAFGZD010000014.1, read as the reverse complement.
TTTCCTGTAGCTGCATCTCCCGAGGCTCGCGATCAAGCAGGGTCACGCAACCCAGTGCAAACTGATCCGGGCTGACATACAAATGCGCCAGACGGATCTCGCCATTGATGACCCAGGCCGATTCATGCCCGGCTGGCAGCGTGCAGAGTTTGCCGGGCGCGCCTTTCTGATCCGGCTTGTCGCGGCGGAAGGTGCCGGTGCCGTCAGCGATGTAACACGACAGCGTATGGTGAGTCGGTGCGTGATATTCCTGGGAGTCATGCCGGTTCTGCCACAGTGCAGCGGTCAATCCATCACCCAGCACGGCACTCTGCTCCAGTCGGGCATGGGGCGAGCTGTTCAAGGCCTGAAAGACCTGGATGGATTCGATGGGTGGCATGGCGACTCCTCTAGGTCTTGCATCCTACTCGCGCGCGACAAGGATGCCATCACCTGCACGATCAAATGCGCAAGATTGTGCAAGCGACGTCGAGGGCGCGGCAGCAGACTCAAGGCTCATTGAGGAGCTGCATCATGAATATCTCGCTGTATCTGCTGACGGTCCTGATCTGGGGCACGACCTGGATTGCTCTGAAACTGCAACTGGGCGAGGTCGCCATTGCGGTGTCGATTTTCTATCGCTTCGCGCTGGCGGCCCTGATTCTGTTCGCCATGCTCTTGCTCAGTGGTCGTCTGCAACCGGTCAATCGTCGAGGACAACTGATCTGCATGGCGCAGGGCCTGTGCCTGTTCTGCATCAACTTCATGTGCTTTTACACCGCCAGCCAATGGATCCCCAGCGGCCTGATCGCCGTGGTGTTCTCGACCGCGACATTATGGAATGCGCTCAATGCACGAGTTTTCTTCAAGCAGAAAGTGGCACGCAACGTACTGGCTGGCGGTGCCATGGGCCTGACCGGGCTGGCTTGCCTGTTCTGGCCTGAGCTGGCCGACCACAGCGCCAGCCGGGAAACCTTTATCGGGTTGGGTCTGGCGCTATTGGGAACCCTGTGTTTCTCGGCAGGCAACATGCTGTCGAGTCTGCAACAGAAAGCCGGATTGCGTCCCTTGACCACCAATGCCTGGGGGATGTTCTACGGGGCGACGATACTGGGTGTGTATTGCCTGTTCAGCGGTGCGACCTTCGCCTTTGAATGGAATACGCGCTACATCGGTTCGCTGTTGTATCTGGTCATTCCCGGTTCGGTCATCGGTTTCACGGCCTACCTGACGCTGGTCGGGCGCATGGGACCTGAGCGTGCGGCATATTGCACCGTGCTGTTTCCGGTAGTGGCTTTGAATATCTCGGCGTGGGTCGAAGGCTATCAATGGACCTTGCCCGCCTTGTTCGGGCTGGGGCTGGTGATGCTAGGGAATGTGCTGGTGTTCAGAAAGCCCAAGGCCTCTTCCACAGTCATACCTGCCTCTGTGGGAGGGGCCTTGGCCGCGACGGTTTTTGTCAGCTCTTCCAGACCTGCGGATTGACCAGATCCTGCGGACGCTCGCCCAACAGCGCGCTGCGCAGGTTGTGGTACGCACGATCCGCCATGGCCTGACGGGTTTCGTGGGTCGCCGAGCCGATGTGCGGCAGGGTCACGGCGTTGCTCAGGCTGAACAGCGGCGACTCGCTCAGGGGCTCCTTCTCGTACACGTCCAGACCGGCACCGCGAATGGTGCCGTTCTGCAGGGCTTCGATCAGCGCCGGTTCATCGACGATCGGGCCGCGTGCGATGTTGATCAGGATTGCACCGGGCTTCATCAGCGACAGTTCGCGACGACCGATCAGATGACGGGTCTTCTCGCTCAACGGCACCACCAGGCAGACGAAATCCGCTTCGGCCAGCAGTTGATCCAGCGTGCGGAATTGCGCGCCCAGCTCCTGCTCGACTTCACTCTTGCGGCTGTTGCCGCTGTACAGAATCGGCATGTTGAAACCCAGGCGACCGCGACGGGCAATGGCTGCGCCGATATTGCCCATGCCGACGATACCCAGCGTCTTGCCATGCACATCGGTGCCGAAGTGCGGCGCTTCGATGCTGCGCTTCCAGTTACCGGCCTTGGTCCAGGCATCCAGTTCGGCCACGCGGCGGGCGCTGCTCATGATCAGCGAAAAGCCCAGGTCCGCCGTGCTTTCGGTCAGCACATCCGGGGTATTGGTCAGCAGAATGCCGCGCTCGCTCAGGTAGCCGACATCGTAGTTGTCGTAGCCCACCGAAATACTCGATACCACTTCCAGCTTCGTGGCCCCTTCAAGCTGTTCGCGACCCAGTTTGCGGCCTGCGCCGATCATGCCGTGGGTTTCTGGCAGCGCTTCGTTGAACTGGGCATTGAGGTCGCCCAGTTTCGGGTCTGGCACGATCACGTTGAAGTCTTGCGACAGGCGTTCGGCCATTTCAGGGGAGACACGGCTAAAGGCGAGTACGTTTTTTTTCATTGGGGCAGTCACTCTTGAGCGGTTGAATGAGTAGCACGCTAACATTCTTGCCCGTCCTTGGGCAGCCGCTTTTGCAAACGCGAAGGCTCAAGCCAGTGATTTCATCGAGTGAATATGCAGGTCGGCTTCGTCGGCAGCGAGAATTTCAGGCAGGGAGCCGCGCAGGTATTCGACCCAGGTCTTGATCTTCGCATCCAGATACTGACGTGACGGATAGATGGCGTAGAGGTTCAGTTCCTGGGAGCGGTAGTCGGGCAAGACCCGCATCAGGGTGCCGTTGCGCAGCCCGTCGATGGCCGAGTAGATCGGCAGGATGCCGATGCCCATGCCACAGGAAATCGCGGTCTGCATGGCGTCGGCGGAATTGATCAGCAGCGGCGAACTGTTGATGGTGACCATTTCCTGGCCTTGGGGGCCGTCGAACACCCACTTTTCCAGCGGGAAAACCGGGCTGACCAGGCGCAGGCAGGCGTGATTCAGCAAGTCGGCAGGGGTGTAGGCCATGCCGAAGTTCTTGATGTAGGCCGGCGAGGCACAAACGATGCTGTAGGTGATGCCCAGACGCTGCGACACAAAACCCGAATCCGGCAGCTCGCTGGCCAGCACGATGGACACGTCATAGCCTTCTTCAAGCAGGTCCGGTACGCGGCTGGTCAGGGTCAGGTCGAAGGACACATCCGGGTGGCTCTGGCGATAGCGGGCGATGGCATCGATCACGTAATGCTGGCCGACACCGGGCATCGAATGCATCTTGAGCTGACCGGTGGGCCGGGCATGGGCATCGCTGGCTTCGGCTTCCGCTTCTTCCACCGACGCCAGAATCTGTTCGCAGCGCATCAGGTAACGCTTGCCGGCTTCGGTCAGCGCAATGCGGCGGGTCGTGCGGTTGAGCAGGCGTGTCTGCAGGTGCGCCTCAAGGTTGGAGACGGCCCGCGAGACGTTGGCAGTGGTGGTGTCCAGTTGTGCTGCGGCCGCCGTAAAGCTGCCCGCTTGCGCCACACAACAGAAGGCGCGCATGTTTTGCAGAGTGTCCATGGGCAGTTCTCGGAAGACATGGCAAATTGTGACATGAAGTTACTAGCACATGGCAAGGGATTATCACCGTTTCTGTAATAAAGAATCACACTTTCCCCTGCTTATCGCCGTTCCGGCCGCCCCCTAGAATCGCGCCATTCAATAGCGCTTCATTTCCAGTCGGGAACTCGCAGCAGTGCCGCGTCGCATCATTTGGAGTTTCAGGCTCCTCAGTGTCTGGGCTGTATCGTCAATCATCAGCGGCTGTATCGGAACCGACGGAATCACTTCACAGGGCCGTGTCATGCCCTTCGAAAGCCTGGCCACCGATCAGGCTATCCAGAGCGCCGAGCGAGACGCCCACTGGCCTGAAGCCCGGTGGTGGAATGTCTATGGCGACCCGCAACTCGATCGTTGGATCGAACTGGCGACCCTCGGCAGCCCGAGCCTGGCGATGGCTGCCGCTCGTGTGCGTCAGGCAAGAGCGCTGGCCGGGATTGCACAATCCGCCGAAGGCCTGCATGTCGACAGCAGCGCCAGTCTGGCTCGCCACGACTGGCCGACCGATCAATTCCATGGCCCTGGCGAACTGGCCAATACTCGCACCTGGGACAACAATGCGTCGCTGGGCCTGAGTTATGCGCTTGATCTTTGGGGCCGTGAAAGCAACGCCAGCGAACAAGCGCTTGACTTGGCGCACATGAGTTCTGCCGAGCAACGCCAGGCGCAACTCGAGTTGCAGGAGAACATCGTCCGGGCCTATATCCAGCTGGCTCTGCATTACGCCCTGCTGGATATCGTCGAAGCGACGCTGACCCAGCAGCAACAGATTCTGGATCTGGCCCGGCGGCGTCTCAAGGGAGGTACCGGAACCCATTTCGAGGTCAGCCAGGCCGAGACGCCACTGCCGGAAATCCACCGGCAAATCGATGAGCTTGAAGAGGTCATTGCGCTGGAGCGCAATCGACTGGCCGTGCTGGCAGGCAAGGGGCCGGGCGAGGGCGCAGCATTGCAGCGTCCGAGCCTGTCGCTGCACACCGTACTCAAACTGCCTTCGGCCTTGCCCGCGCAACTGCTGGGACAGCGCCCGGATGTGGTGGCCAGCCGCTGGCGTGTCGAGGCTCAGGCGCGTGGAGTCGATGTGGCCCACGCCGGTTTCTACCCCAATGTCGACCTCGTCGGCAGCCTCGGCTACATGGCCACGGGTGGCGGGATGCTGGAGTTCCTGACCGGCAGCAAGCTCAGCTACAAAGCCGGCCCGGCCATCAGCCTGCCGATCTTCGATGGCGGACACTTGCGTGCGGAGCTGGGTCATGCCGTTGCCGGTCATGACCTGGCCGTGGCCCGGTACAACCAGACACTGGTGCTGGCCCTCAAAGATATCTCGGACCAGTTGATCCGGCGTGCCTCGGTGGACAAGCAACACCTGTTCGCCGCCGAGTCCGTCGCAGCGGCGCAGAAGACCTATGACATTGCCCTGATTGCCTATCAGCGTGGCCTGACCGACTACCTCAACGTGCTCAATGCCCAGACGCTGCTGTTCCGTCAGCAACAGATCCAGCAACAGGTCGAAGCCGCTCGCCTGAGTGCGTATGCCGGGTTGGTGGTTGCGCTGGGGGGAGGCCTGTGACCCGACTCCCGTTATTCATAGATGGTCCGGGGCACCGCCGTCGCGGCCAAGGCCCCTCCCACGGACTCAACGCGTTGCCCTGGCGGCGTGAATTCAACAACTGGGCGCGCAGCGACGGTGTCACCTGGATCTATATCTTCAAGGTGCTGATCGCCGCGTTCCTCACCTATTGGCTGGCCCTGCGCCTGGAACTGCCGCAACCGCGCACGGCCATGATCACCGTGTTCATTGTCATGCAGCCTCAGAGCGGGCATGTGTTTGCCAAGAGCTTCTATCGCCTGCTCGGCACGCTGGCGGGTTCGGCCATGATGGTGCTGCTGATGGCCTTGTTTGCGCAGAACTCGGTGCCGTTTCTCGGTTGTCTGGCGTTGTGGGTAGGGATCTGTTCGGCGGGCGCGGCACGCTATCGCAACTTCCGGGCTTACGGTTTTGTACTGGCGGGCTACACGGCGGCAATGGTCGGCCTGCCCGCGCTGGCGCATCCGGAAGGAGCGTTCATGGCGGCGGTCTGGCGGGTCGTGGAAATCGCTCTGGGCATTGTCTGCTCCACCGCTGTGACTGCAGCGATTCTGCCGCAGAGTTCCGGTGCGGCAATGCGCAACGCGCTGTATCAACGCTTTGGTGTGTTCGCGCGTTTTGTGGTGGATGGCCTGCGCAGTGTCAACGAGCGGGCGGCTTTTGAAACCGGTAACGTGCGGTTTGTCGCCGAAGCCATCGGTCTGGAAGGGCTGCGCAGCGTGACGGTATTCGAGGACCCGCACATGCGGCGTCGCAACGGGCGACTCAATCGCCTGAACAGCGAGTTCATGGCCCTAACCACCCGTTTCAATGCCCTGCATCAATTGCTTGAGCGCCTGCGAGCCGATCCGGCGAATGGCGTCATGCGCCGGGTCGATCCCGGCCTGGATCGGCTGATTCAATTGCTCGATACCTTTGCCGATCGGTCCCTGACCATTGGCGATGCCGCGGTGCTGGTGCAACGACTGGAAGCCTTCAAGGCCGAACTGCCCGATCTGGTTCGCAGTCTGCGTGCCGAGCTTGAACAGAGCGCGCCGGATGACGCTGAGCTGCTGGATTTTCATACGGCTTTCGAGCTGCTGTATCGCCTGGTCAACGACCTGCACGATTACGCTCAGACCCACGCTTCGCTGGCCGATCACAACCATGTGCGCGAACAGTGGGAGGAGTCGTTCGTGCCGCGTACCAGCTGGATGACCGCGCTGGCAGCCGGGGTGCGTGCGAGTACAGTCGTGGCGTTGCTGAGTGCGTACTGGGTGCTTACGGCCTGGCCCAGCGGCGCGATCATGACCCTGGCGTCCGCTGCGACCGTTGCCCTGTCGTCCACCACCAACAACCCGCGGCGCATGTCGTTCCAGATGGCATGCGGCACCTTGCTGGGGGCGATCCTGGGCTTTGTCGAAACCTTTTTCATCTTCCCGCAGATCGATGGTTTTCCATTACTGTGCCTGGTGCTCGCTCCGGTGTTTGTGGTCGGGGCTTTCCTGGCCTCGCGGCCACAGTGGGCCGGTTACGGGCTGGGCCTGCTGATCTTTTTCAGCATCGGCTCGGTGCCGGACAACCTCACGCTCTACAACCCCTACACCTTTATCAACGACTACATCGCCATGGTCATCGGCATGCTGTTCTGCGCCGCCGCAGGCGCAATCATCCTGCCGCCCAACAGCCGCTGGATGTGGGATCGCCTGGAGGATGCCTTGCGTCGGCAAGTGGTATTCGCCATCAGCGCGCCTTTGCCGCGCCTGGGTTCCAGCTTTGAAAGCCAGACCCGCGACCTGATGCATCAGGCCTATGGTCTGGCAATCGGCAGACCCGAAGTGCAGCGTGAATTGCTGCACTGGATGTTCACGGTGCTGGAAATCGGTCACGCGATCATCGAGCTGCGCCGCGAACAGGCCATCCTGCCGATCCATCCCAGCTACGCCGAGCATCAATCCTGGCGCATTGCGATCCGGGTCATGGGCCGCTCGCTGATACGCCTGTTCATCCAGCCCGATGCCAGCAACCTGCAGCGTTGTCTGGTGGCGGTCGATCACGCCATCAGCCGTGTGCAACTGACCGACGAACCCTTTGCCTCGCACTTCGACACCTCGGTGTTGCGGCGGGTCAAAAGCTACCTGCATTTCATCCGCACCTCGCTGCTCGACCCGCAGTCGCCACTGGCCGCGCATGGCCGCCCGCAAGGAGTCGCCCATGCCACGTGAAATCGCCTTTCACGGTCTGTACATGCCGACCATCACCCTGATGTTCCTGATTGCGCTGGTGCTGGCCTGGGCGCTGGACCGACTGCTGGCCGGGTTCGACCTGTACCGCTTCTTCTGGCACCCGGCGCTGCTGCGCCTGAGCCTGTTTACCTGCATTTTCGGCGCTCTGGCGCTGCCCTTTTATCGTTGATACCCGGTTCGAGAACCTCTGGATGAAAAAGCTCTTCAGTCTGATCGCCACCTTGCTGGTCCTGGCTCTGGCCATCTTCATCGGCCGGACCTTGTGGGTTCACTACATGGAAACACCCTGGACCCGCGATGGCCGGGTGCGGGCCGATATCATCAACGTCGCGGCGGAAGTGTCCGGCACCGTTATCGATGTGCCGGTACGGGATAACCAGCAGGTGAAAAAGGGCGACCTGCTGATGCAGATCGACCCCGAGCATTACCGGATTGCCGTCAAGGAGGCACAAGCCTTACTGGCCTCGCGCAAGGCCACCTGGGAGATGCGCAAGCTCAACGCCAAGCGCCGCGCCGATATGGATAACCTGGTGGTCTCCACCGAAAACCGCGATGACGCCAGCAACATCGCCACCTCGGCCCTGGCCGATTACCAGTTGGCCCAGGCGCAACTGGAAGCGGCTGAACTCAACCTGTCACGTACCCGCGTGCTGGCGTCCGCGGACGGTTATGTCACCAACCTCAACGTCCATCGCGGCGACTATGCCCGTGCAGGCGAAGCGAAAATGGCCGTGGTCGATATGAACTCATTCTGGGTCTACGGCTTCTTCGAAGAAACCAAATTGCCGCATGTGCATGTCAATGACCCGGCTGAAATGCAATTGATGAACGGCGAAGTGCTCAAGGGCCATGTCGAAAGCATCGCCCGCGGCATCTACGATCGCGACAACCCGCAAAGCCGCGAACTGATCGCCGACGTCAACCCGACCTTCAACTGGGTCCGCCTCGCCCAGCGCGTGCCGGTGCGTATTCATCTGGATCAGGTGCCTGATGGCTTGCTGCTGGCGGCGGGGATGACGTGTACGGTGGTTGTTGAGCCCGGGTTGTAGCGAATCGGGCGGCGCTCCGCTCATTCGCGAAGAGTCGAGTTCACTCCCGTGGGAGGGGGCTTGCCCGCGACAGGGCCGTGAATATTTATCCACAGCCGTGGCGTTATTACTCAGGCATTCTGTGATTCTTCAGCCTTCGATTCACTCAGGTCGGCTTTGAAATACGTCATGAAGTCCTGCCCCTGGGCAAAGGCTTTTTCGAGGTCTGCGCTTTGCTGTTTGAGGGCCGGGCTTGGTTTGGCCTGTTGTTCAGGGGGCAGCGGTTTTGACCAGTCGGCAATCGAGTCGGGCAGGGCTTTCATGGTGTAGCGCTGGTCCCATGCGGCGATCCAGTAGGGCACGCGCCACAAGGTGACGATATGAGTTAAATACCACCAGCCAACGCCCAGCGCGGAGCGTTCTTTATGTTGGTATTCCTCGCGCATATCTTCGCGTTCTTTGTCGAAGGTATGAGAGCCTTCGTGGGTGGCCTTGCCGGGACAGAAGTCCGGGCCTTTTTCCATGTAGACGCGAATGGCTTCCCATTTGGCCAGCCCGTGCAGAGGCGTGGGTACGCCCTGTCTCAGAAAATGCACCTTGTCACCCACGGGATCGTCGATGGCCATGCCAAAGGTATAACTGCTCATCACGCCCACTCCGGTAAAACCGGTGCTGACCGACACCCAGGCAACGGTGTCTTCCCAGGGCTGTATGACTGGTTCATTGGAGCCGTCCGGGAAGTAACAGACTTCCCGGCGTTGACGGTTGAAACGTATCGGGCGAGTGCGTGCTTTAGCGCGTGTTGTGCTGACAACGGCGTATATACCAATAAGTGCACCCAAGCCTCCAGCCCATATTGAAACCCATAATCCGAATACAAAGAAATCACTGAAGTAATACCAGAACGTCCTCCCAAACGGATTAAAAAATGTTCCGAAACCTGCTAAAACAGGAGCCACAATAAGGCATACGATAATCATAAACATAGGTATCATTACACACAGTCGAGCCTGATAAGACTTACCTTGATTGCTACTTCCCACGTCCAGATAGACATCGTTGACCTCAAGAAAGCTTCCTCCGAGATCCATTGGAGGTTGTCCGGTAGGCACGGGAAGTGGTGACAGAAACACACTTTCGCCGGTAGCAAAACGACGTATTTCACCCGCCTTGGGGCGGTGGTGTTTCAGGTCCAGTTCGTCATGCTCAGACATGCGATGAATCTTCAGCCTTGCTTTCACTCAGCTCGACTTTGAAATACGTCATGAAATCCTTTCCTTGAGCAAAGGCTTTTTCGAGGTCGGCGCTTTGTTCTTTGAGCGCTGGGCTGGGCACGGCCCATTGTTCAGGAGGCAGAGGTTTTGACCAGTCGGCAATCGAGTCGGGCAGGGCTTTCATGGTGTAGCGCTGGTCCCATGCGGCGATCCAGTAGGGCGCGCGCCACAAGGTGACGATATGAGTTAAATACCACCAGCCAACGCCTAACGCGGAGCGTTCTTTATGTTGGTATTCCTCGCGCATATCTTCGCGTTCTTTATCGAAGGTATGTGCTCCTTCGTGGTTGGCCTTGCCGGGGCAGAAGTCCGGGCCTTTTTCCATGTAGACGCGAATGGCTTCCCATTTGGCCAGCCCGTGAATCGGTGTCATGACGACTTGCCGAAGAAAATGCACTTGGTCATTTTTCGGATCGTCGATGCCCATGCCAAAGGTATAACTGCTCATCACGCCCACCCCGGTAAAACCGGTGCTGACTGAAACCCAGGCGACGGTGTCTTCCCAAGGCTGAATGACCGGCTCATTGGAGCCATCCGGGAAATAGCAGACTTCCCGGCGCTGACGGTTGAAGCGTATCGGACGAGTACGGGCTTTGGCACGTGTTGTGCTGACAATGGCGTATATACCAATGAGTGCTGCGGCTCCCCCTCCCCAAAGTGAAAACCATAATCCGAATACAAATAGATTGCTGAAGTAATACCAGAAGGTTCTTCCGAATGGATTAAAGATTGACCCAAAGATTCCCATTGAAATGGGGAGTAGTACAAGGCATACGATGATCGCCGACATAGGCATCATTACACACAGTCGAGCCTGATAAGACTTACCTTGATTGCTACTTCCCACATCCAGATAGACATCATTGACTTCAATAAAACTTCCTCCGAGATCCATTGGAGGTTGTCCGGTAGGCACGGGAAGTGGTGACAGAAATACACTTTCGCCGGTAGCAAAACGACGTATTTCACCCGCCTTGGGGCGATTTTGTCTGAGGTCCAGTTCGTCATGCTCAGGCATGCGATGATTCTTCAGCCTTGCTTTCACTCAGCTCGACTTTGAAATACGTCATGAAATCCTTTCCTTGAGCAAAGGCTTTTTCGATGTCGGAAATTTGTTCTTTGAGCGCCGGGCTGGGCACGGCCCATTGTTCGGGGGGCAGCGGTTTTGACCAGTCGGCAATGGAGTCAGGCATTGATTTCATGCTATAGCGTTGGTCCCATTGTGCGATCCAGTACGGTACGCGCCACAGGGTAACGAAGTGTCTGAGGTACCAAAAAAACACTCCTAGAGCAGAACGCTCGTTGTGTTGATATTCCTCACGCATATCCTGGCGTTCTTTATCAAAAGTATCCGGGCCCTCGTGTGCGGCCTTGCCAGGACAGAAGTCCGGGCCTTTTTCCATATACACACGAATGGCTTCCCATTTGGCCAACCCGTGAATCGGTGTCATGACGACTTGCCGAAGAAAATGCACCTGGTCATTTTTTGGATCGTCGATAGCCATGCCAAAGGTATAACTGCTGATCACGCCTACTCCGGTAAAACCGGTGCTGACCGAAACCCAGGCTACGGTGTCCTCCCAAGGCTGAATGACCGGTTCATTGGAACCGTCCGGAAAATAGCAGACTTCCCGGCGCTGACGGTTGAAGCGTATCGGACGAGTACGGGCTTTGGCGCGTGTGGTGCTGACAATGGCGTAGATGCCAATGAGTGCACCCAAGCCTCCAGCCCATATTGAAACCCATAATCCAAATACAAAAAAATCACTGAAGTAATACCAGAACGTTCTTCCAAATGGATTAAAAAAAGTCCCGAAGCCCATTAGAATAGGAAGCACTATTACAAAGGCTATGATTGCTGACATAGGCAACGACACAGCAAGCCGAGCTTGAAAAGACTTACCTTGATTACTACTCCCTACATCCAGATAGACATCGTTAACCTCAAGAAAACTTCCCCCGAGATCCATTGGGGGTTGTCCGGTAGGCACGGGAAGTGGTGACAGAAACACACTTTCTCCGGTAGCAAAACGACGTATTTCACCCGCCTTGGGGCGGTTGTGTTTGAGGTCCAGTTCGTCGTTTTGATCGGGTTTGGAAGACATAGATTCAACCAGAAAATAGGCAAGAGGGATGGCTAGAGAACATCGTTGTTCACCAGTAGCCACGGAGCATCAGTGGTACGAGTCTTCAATACAGTAACCTCTGAAAGCAGCTTGTTATCTTTATCACCCAGCGAGGTGGTTTCAAAACGTTTCTCCCGGAAAGCCGTATCGCCGGGAACCGGGTGATACTTCAAGGCGATAGCCAGCCCATGCTGTGCATTGGCCTGGTTCTGGAATATTTCCAGGCCCAATTTGAGTGGGGCGTCGGGAGCACTCAGCAGATCGAGTTGGTACAGGAACGGTTCACTCCAGGCTTCCCAATCATTGCGTTGACTGTTTTGCAGGAAGTAGGCGCTGAGGCCAAAGTTGACGTCGTTGAGTTCTCTGGCTGTCATCCCAGGTAAGTGCAGGATGAGCATGGGCTTGCTATCGATATGTTCTAGCGAGACTTTTGGTGAGGAGGTAATCTCGGCCAGCGACAGACGCTCTTCAGGCAAGGTTCGATTTTTGTTCTGTTTGCCCCACGGGCTTTCCAGCAACCATTTATCAAGCTGGGTTTTATTGTTGCGGTTATATAGCCATTCTCCACCGAGTTGGAGGCCAGTGAGAGCCAGGCCAATCAAGTTGGCACGTGCGACGACGCTCAGTAGTTTTCCTCCTGCTGTTACCCAGGCAAGTGCCCGTGCCTGACTGGCACTGGTCATTGCAGCATAGGTGTATTGAGTCGTTCTAGCCGTAGCCCAACCATTGACCACCAGTTGTCCGGCGTCTCCAGTAAGAGTCATGCTTGCACCCGCTAATTTAGCGCCATTGCCTGATCGCAAGGCTTCTGTCCAGCGGCTCACAGAGCCTTTTTCGCCATATAAGCTGGAGCCTGCAGCAATGGTGCTAAAAAAATAGGTAAAAAGACTTAGCGAAGCGGTGATTTTTCCTAACTTTGCGGCCATTTTTATTTGGCCTGCTTTACTTGAGTAATTGTTAATTGCGACTGTAAGACTCGTAATAACTATGCCTTGTGCCGCAGCAAAAGTCCCTCCAACCATTGAAGAAAAAGCATTTACAAGAGCCAGTTTGTCGGAGGTATCTGCGTTTGTCTTATTCAGGAATTCGCTAACCACAGTCGCAAAGTTAATTATCTGCAAAACCGCCGCCGCCGAAGCAAATAAATCGCCCCCAGCAGACGTGAAAACAGCGTTGCTGACCCCCTTGAAGGGACGCTTGAGCCGATAGTCGTCAGCCATTCTCTCGAACTCAAGCAACTGAGCATTGTTAAGCCCGGCGATCTTGAAGCCCGCTTTGCCCGCTCCATCCCCGACGGGACTCATGGCCTGAGCAACGCTTCCTTCAAGAGGCAGGACAGCCTGTTGCAGGGCCTTGCGTTGAGCCGCCAATGGTTTGTAGCTGCCTTTGGGGGCCTGACCTTTATGTTCCCTGGCCAGGGTCTGTTTGATCTGATTTTTGAGTGAGCGCATTTTCTGACGGAGCTCGGTCAGTTTTGCGACATCCTCATTGAATTTCCTGATCTGGCTGGCCGAGGAGAACTGCAGCGTTATTCCGTTTTTACTGAAGGCCTGCAAAACATTTATCCAGGAGGCCCCTGGAATATTGCGCAGCACTTTTGATGGGTCGAACGGCTGACCACTGCGCAAACCCTGCATCGCATCATCGAGTGCGCCTGCCAGACGTAACTGTTTCGCAGGATCGTAAGTGGTGTCACGTAGCTGGCCGAGCATTATGTCGGTATCGGTAAGCTGCAAGGAGTCTGGCAGATGCTGGGCCAGCAGATTGCCAAACTTGCCGCTAAGCTCCTGAGTACCGGCATAGTCGTTCTTGACCATGAGGGTGTCACGCAGGGACTTGATGAATGACATCAGCTTTGCATGCAGGTCTTTTTGGTCGGCCTGGCTCAAGGTTATAAAGGAGGAGACCGAAAAACCGGGTTGTTGCTCAATCAGTTTGGCGAGTTTTTCAGTTGCGCCGTCGGTCCGGCAAATATCCTTGAGAGCTGCATATTCAGTCGCCAGAAGTGCATGCCGTTGTCCTTGAGGCTTTGGATCGAAATACCAGGCTGAACGATGGAAACGTTCCTCGGTTACCAGCTTGATGCGATCATCGGTGATCAAATCCAGCCGTTTGTTCCAACGCTCCAGATGGGCTTGTTGTTCCTTGATGAATGCTTCCATGGGCGTTCGGTCAATAAGGTCATTGATGCCCTGTTGACCCATCTTTGCACCTTCGAGTGCTTCTTCGGCATTGCCATCAATGGATTCGATCAGATCTTTGTACTTGGGATAGAGTGCCCCCAGGCTTTCTCGCATCCGTATCTTTGCTTTGGCAACACTTACCGGCGTTGACCATAAATTGGCAAACTTCTGTTGGTTTTTATGGTTGACGTAATCAGCGATGGTTTGCCGTTGCTCGGCATTCGTTTCATCCTTGAGCCTGGCAAAGCGCGGATCGTTCTGCGACGCTTTGAGAATGCTGTCGCCGGTCACTGTGTACAGGGTTTCAATGTAGCAACCCATGACATATTTCTTCTGCGTCTCCTCCGAATTACTCCACTCACTGATCCAGCCCGCGACCAGATCCTGATGTTCGGCGAGATCGCGCAGTACGCCGATATCATCCTGTACGACCAGATACAGATGGTCCTGCTCATACTCGGCCTTGACCTGTTTTTTCAAGGTCCCGAGCTGTGTTTTCTTGAACTGGGTTGCCTGTTCCCAGACATAGTCTTTACTTTCTTCGGGCTTGGTACCTGCGATTGCGGGGGCTTTGCCCGGTTGTTCGGCAATCTCCGCAACCCACTTTTCTGCCTGTTTGCTGGTCAGCAGATTGGCTGCGCCTTTTTCCGGGTCGGCCTTGGCAAGGCTGACCTTCTGCATGAAGTATTCACGCTCGGACTTGTGCTTGATGACCTGCGCGCATTTGGCAGCGGTCCATTGCACTTCGGAGTAGTTGACATAGAGATCGTTGGCACGTGTGAAGACCAGCGTCGCTTCGCCTACGTTGCTTTCGCGTTTGTCGGCAGTGACTTCGCTTTTATCCCACAGCAGTTGGGTCACGATGCCATTTTCAATGCGGTATTCATGCAGGATGGCTTGAGGCTTCTTGTCGACGATTACATAGAGCCAGCCGTCGCGGATCAGGCGAATACCCAGTGGGCGTGAGACGGTTTTGTAAGGCATCGCCAGTTCGCTGGACGGGTCGAGTCGTTCGACCAAGCCATAGCGCAGGGGAATGAGCTGGATTTTTGCCTTCATCAGGGGGCAGCCGCCCATGGCGGATTTGCCATCGTCTCGGCTCTTTGCAACGGCGTTCGGGCTTTTGCCGGCCGACGTGGGCGTAGTCATCCTTGGCTCCTGTTGAAGGTTTCAGCCCGTTCCTGTGCGATATCAGCGACCCGTTCGAGTCGCTGGGCGGGCGTTTGTTCCGATGGGGTGCTGAGAATTGCATCGAGGTCTGGATGTTCTTCCAGCGCTCGTTCACCCAGAAACCCGTGAATATTGGCGTAAAGGGTAATATCGAGTTCGGTGTTGAAGCCTCGGTCATAAGAGGTCGAGGCCAGAGCATGCAGATGTTCCCAGCGTTGCAGGGGGGTGGCTTGCGCCTGATAGGAGGGGAAGTATTCGTGCATATGCTCATCGAGCCGAAGGACAAGGCCGCGGAAGTTCACTTCGTCCAGTTGGCTCAGTTGTTCGTCGCTCAACCGGTAGAGCTGCTTGCGGTCAGGCTCCAGTGCCTTGCCCGGTCGTTGATCCACATGCCAGCACCCCAGCGCGACATCGGCAGTGACGATCTGTGTACAAGGACCGAACAGGGTCGCGTCCTTGATACTGTTTGCATGGACGAGCAGCGCATGGGTCACGGCGGGGTCGGCGATACGCAATAAAACTTCTTCACCTTGCGGATGCATCACACTGGTGAGCCAGCGAAAATGCGTGACCATGCGATCCCATGGCTGATCGCTGAAAACAAGGTAGCCCCACTCCTTGGGGGCGGCGTTCAGGAATTGCATCAGGATCGGATTGTTCTGTGCTTTTACCCGGACAAGGCAGGGAGAAATATCACCCAGTTCGGCCCATCGGGTGCCGAGGTAGAGCGGCTCGAACTCAGGATTATCCGACCACTGATAGAGATGCCGTTGCAGGTGTTCGACACTCACCCCATCGAGCAACAAACCTGTCGTGCCGTTCCATGGCAGACCTTTCGGAAGGCCATTTTCCAGCGCCCACTCGGACTTAAGCATCCTGCGCCTCCTGCTTGGCAGCTTCGCAGATCGCACAAATCGGCTTCTTCTGCATCAGCGCCTGACGCTGTGCCGGGATCAGCAGTTTCCCGGCCTTGTCCGCATCCGCCTGCTTCAACGGCCCCGGCAACAGGGGGGCTGCACCGGTCCCGCTGCCCGGGCTGCCACCGGCATTGACGTTGATCATTGGCCCGCTCAGGGTCACGCCGCTGGCGTCGATCTTGATGAAGGTGCCGCCGCTCTTGAGGGTCAGTTCGCTGCCGGCTTCGATCACGAGTTTCATGCCGCTGCTCAGGTGAATTTCCTGCCCGGCCTCGATGAACTGCCCCGTGCCGATCTTGACGTGCTGGTTGGTCGCGACAGTCAGGTGATCGTCGGCCCGGGCTTCGACCTTGCGGTCGGCGTAGGTGGTGTGATGTTCCTCGGCCTTGAATTCGCTGTAGCTGTTCTGCTCGACGGTGTCGTGGCGTTCGTTGCCGACACGGATCTTCTGGTCGTGCTCGATGTTCTCGTCCCAGTCGCGCTGGGCATGGAGGTAGATCTGTTCCTGACCTTTCTTGTCCTCGATGCGCAGTTCGTTGTAACCGCCACCGCCCGGTGAACTCAGGGTCTTGAAGGTGCTGCGGGTCTTGTTGGCCGGCAGTTCGTAGGGAACGACGTTTTCCTTGTGGTACAGGCAGCCGCTGATCAGCGGCTGATCGGGGTCGCCTTCAAGGAAGGTCACCAGCACTTCCATGCCGATGCGCGGGATGGCGATGCCGCCGTACTGGGCACCGGCCCAGGCGGACGAGACGCGCAGCCAGCAACTGGTCTTGTCGTCGGCCTGGCCTTCACGGTCCCAGTGGAACTGCACCTTGACCCGACCGTACTGGTCGCAGTGGATCTCTTCGCCTTTCGGCCCGGTGACCACGGCGCTCTGGCTGCCGAGGATGCGTGGCTTGGGGTGCAGCAACGGCGGGCGGTTCGGTACGTCCCAGGGCGTGGCCTTGAAACGGTTGCGATAGCCCTGGTGGAAATCGTCCTTGAGCGCGGTGGTGTCGCTGGTCACCGACTCTTCCAGCACTTGCGGCTGTTTGCCCTCGTGGAGGATTTCGGTCAGCAACCACAGGTCGTTCCATTTGGCCTTGGGGTGCTGGGTCAGGGCCAGGAAGTGGCCGCTGACCAGCAGCGGTTGATCACTTTTGCCTTCGGCCAGTTGATAGTCGCTGCGATGACGCTCGAGGGCGCGCTTGGCCAGGTGTTTGCCGCGCTCGCGGTCCACGAAGCGCCCCGGGTAGTCGTAGTCCTCGAGGTCGGGCAGGGCGTCGCCACGGTTTTCGCTTTCCAGCGTCAGGCGTGGTTTCTCGAAGTCGTAGTCGCGGCGGGTGGTGCGACTGGTGCGGGTTTCCAGGCGCAGGTCGAAGCGTTTGATGACCGGGTCGTTGGCGACCAGGCCGGAGTCTTGCTGATAGGCCACGGGGGCGAGTTTCGGGAACACCGTCTGGTCATCGCCGAACACCAGCTTGTGGGCCGTGCTGCTGTGCTGGAAGTGGTAGTGAATCCCTTCCTCTTCGCACAGGCGCTGGATGAAGTGCAGGTCCGATTCATCGTACTGGACGCAATAGATGCGCTCGGGATAAACCGACCCGACCTTGAATTCGTAGGCATTGCTCTGGATGCCATGCTCTTCGAGGACCTG
>NZ_JAFGZD010000013.1 GCF_017165765.1 Pseudomonas capsici | reverse complement strand
CGCATCGAGCTGGGTGAAATCGAGGCACGCCTGCAGGCCCAGGCCAGTGTTCGGGAAGTGATCGTGCTGGCGCTGGATGGCCAACTGGCGGCCTATCTGGTGCCGAAGGATTCAGGCGCTGATCAGCAGACCCTGCGTGAAGAGCTGAAAGCCGAACTCAAGGCCCATCTGCCGGATTACATGGTGCCGACCCATTTCGTGATGCTGGACGCCATGCCGCTGACCGGTAACGGCAAGCTAGACCGTAAGGCCCTGCCCAAGCCGGATGCCAGCCAGTTGCAGAACGGCTATGTGGCCCCGCAAAGCGAGCTGGAGCAGCAACTGGCGGCGATCTGGGCAGACGTGCTGAAAGTCGAGCGGGTCGGTTTGCACGACAATTTCTTCGAGCTGGGCGGTCATTCGCTGCTGGCGACTCAGGTGATTTCCCGGATTCGCCAGCAACTTAACCTCGAACTGTCGTTGCGCAACCTGTTCGAAGCTCGGGGTCTGGCCGGTTTCGCCCAGACGGCAGCGCAGGGCCAGGTCAGTCAGGCTCCGGGCTTCATCAAGGCCGACCGCACTCAGCCGCTGGGCCTGTCCTATGCCCAGCAGCGCCAGTGGTTCCTCTGGCAGCTTGAACCGCAGAGCACCGCGTACAACATGCCGGTTGTCCTGCGTCTGAACGGTTCGCTGGATATCGATGCGCTGGAGCAGAGCTTCACCGCCCTGATTGCCCGTCATGAAACCCTGCGCACGACCTTCCGCCAGAACGGTGAGCAGGCAGAGCAGGTTGTTCATCCGGCGTCGGTTTTCACACTACCTGTCGAGCAGGTGTCAGCCGGCCAGACACTGGAAGTCTGTGTGCAGCAGGAAGTGCAGCGTCCCTTCGATCTGGAGCAGGGGCCGCTGTTGCGGGTCAAGCTGTTGAATCTGGGCGAAAACCGGCATGTGCTGGTACTGACCCAGCACCATATCGTCTCCGATGGCTGGTCGATGCCGATCATGGTCGATGAGCTGGTGCGTCTGTACGAAGGCTACAGCCAGGGGCGTGAAGTCGATCTGGGTGAACTGGCGATTCAGTACGCCGATTACGCCCTCTGGCAGCGCACCTGGATGGAAGCCGGCGAACAGGCCCGGCAACTGAGCTACTGGACAGAACAACTGGGCGATCAGCAGCCGATTCTGGAGTTGCCTGCGGACCGGCCACGACCAGCGGTGCAGAGCCATGCCGGTGCCCGTCTGGGCCTTGAGCTGGA
Organism: Pseudomonas capsici; assembly: GCF_017165765.1. GTDB lineage: Bacteria > Pseudomonadota > Gammaproteobacteria > Pseudomonadales > Pseudomonadaceae > Aquipseudomonas > Aquipseudomonas capsici. The sequence continues at coordinate 151,983 of NZ_JAFGZD010000013.1, read as the reverse complement.
GCGTGATCTGGTGGACAGCCTCAGAGACGTGGCACGTCAGGAAGGCGTGACGCTGTTCATGTTGCTGCTGGCCTCTTTCCAGAGCCTGCTGCATCGCCATTCGGGGCAGAACGATATCCGGGTCGGCGTACCGATTGCCAACCGTACCCGTGCCGAGACCGAAGGCTTGATCGGTTTCTTCGTCAACACTCAGGTACTGCGTGCCGAGTTCGATCTGCACACCACTTTCAGTGAACTGTTGCAGCAGGTCAGACAGACCGCCTTGCAGGCCCAGGCCCATCAGGAACTGCCTTTCGAGCAACTGGTGGAAGCCTTGCAGCCGCAGCGCAGCCTGAGCCACAGTCCGTTGTTCCAGGTGATGTTCAATCACCAGACCCAGGCCGGTGCCGGGGTTCGCGAGTTGTCCGGGCTGAGTATCCAGAGTCTTGAGTCGGACAGCCATGCGGCCCAGTTCGACCTGAGCCTTGGGACCACAGAACATGCAGAGGGTCTGAGCGCGGGCCTGACCTACGCCACGGCCCTGTTCGATGGCACAACCATCGAGCGCATGGCCGAACACTGGCTGACATTGCTGAAAGCCATCTGCAGCAATACCCGCCAACGGGTCAGCGAACTGCAGATGCAGAGTGAAGCCGAGCGTCAGCAGATTCTGCAGGGCTGGAACGACAGTGCAGCCGCTTACCCGAGCGAGCAGTGCCTGCCTGCGCTGATCGAAGCTCAGGTTCAGGCTACCCCGGATGCCCTGGCAGTGACCCTGGGCAGCGAACAGCTGACCTATCGCCAGCTCAACCGCCGCGCCAATCAACTGGCCCACAAACTTCGCGAGCTGGGTGTCGGCCCGGATGTGCTGGTGGGTGTCGCGGTGCAACGCAGCCTGGAGCAGGTGGTCGGTCTGCTGGCGATTCTCAAGGCAGGCGGCGCCTATGTGCCGCTGGACCCGGATTTCCCTCAGGATCGTCTGGCCTACATGATCGAGGACAGCGGCCTGCAATTGCTGCTGACCCAGACAGCGCTGCGCGAACGTCTGCCGGTTCCTGCCGGTGTCCGGAGCCTGTGCCTCGATCAGGCCGGTGACTGGCTGCAAGGCTGCAGCGACGAAAACCCGGTCAATCCGGCGCAGGCGCAAAATCTGGCGTATGTGATCTACACCTCGGGTTCCACGGGGCAGCCGAAAGGCGTGACCATCGGCCATCAGGCACTGGTCAACTTCCTGCACAGCATGGCCGACCAGCCGGGGTTGAATGCCGCAGACAAGGTCCTGTCCCTGACCTCGCTGTCATTCGATATTGCCGGGCTGGAGTTGTATCTGCCGCTGATACGCGGCGCTTCGGTGGTCCTGTTGCATCCCGATGAAAACAAGGACCCGCACGCCTTGCTGGCGGTGATCGAACAGCAGGCTGTCAGCGTGATCCAGGCTACGCCGTCCACCTGGCGGATGCTGCTGGACAGCGCGCCGGCCGGAGCCTTGCAGGGCAAGACCGTGCTGTGCGGCGGTGAGGCCTTGAGCGTCGAACTGGCCCAGCGCCTGATCGAGCAGGCCGGGCATGTCTGGAACGTCTACGGTCCGACTGAAACCACCATCTGGTCGGCGCGCCATTACCTGACCCGCAGTGACGATATCTGGCTGGGTCGGCCTCTGGCCAATACCCGCCTGCACATCGTCAGCGACGATCTCAACGTGTTGCCGATCGGCACCCGCGGTGAACTGCTGATCGGTGGCGACGGTCTGGCGCGGGGTTATCACCAGCGTGCCGCGCTGACTGCCGAGCGCTTTATTCCCGATCCGTTCGGTCCGCCGGGTTCGCGGCTGTATCGCACCGGGGATCTGACGCGCTATCACGCCGACGGGGTGATCGAGTATGTCGGGCGTCTGGACCATCAGGTGAAGATCCGCGGTTTCCGGATCGAGCTGGGCGAAATCGAAGCCCGCCTGCAGGAACACCCAAGCGTTCACGAAGCCACAGTCATCGATATCGATGGCCCGGCAGGCAAGCAACTGGTGGCCTATCTGGTCGCAGTCGATGGGGCGCAGGACTTCGATGCGCTGCGTGACCTGCTCAAGACGCATTTGCGCGCCGGCTTGCCGGATTACATGGTGCCGAGCCACTTCGTCCGCTTGCAGCAGATGCCGCTGACCCCCAACGGCAAGCTGGATCGCAAGGCGCTGCCCAAGCCTGATGCCAGCCAGTTGCAGCGCAGTTATGTCGCGCCGTCCGCCGGACAGGAACAACAGATCGCCGATATCTGGGCGCAGGTACTGAAGGTCGAGCGTGTCGGCCTGACCGACGATTTCTTCGAGCTGGGCGGGCATTCGCTGCTGGCGGCCCAGCTCATTTCCAGAATCCATTCGGGCCTGGGGATCGACGTGCCCTTGCGCCTTGTTTTCGAGAAACCGCAATTGAACGACTTTATCCAGGCATTGCAGAGCAGCGGCTTGTCGCTGACCGAGGACGGCTTGTCCGATATCGAAAAAATGATGAATGAAATGGCGGGTATCTGACATGGAAAAGTCCGCAGCAGAACGTATTGCCCAGCGTTTCGTCGGCCTGCCCGTGGAGCAGCGCCGCCAGATTCTCGCCAAAATGAGCGAGACCGGGCAGAGCTTCAGGCTGTTGCCCATCGCGGTGACTCGCCATGATCTGCAACGTATCCCGTTGTCCTATGCCCAGCAGCGCATGCTGTTCCTCTGGCAACTGGAGCCGGGCAATATCGCCTACAACGTGCCGCTGGCCGTGCGCCTGAATGGCCCGCTGGACGAGCGCGCCCTGGCGCAGGCCCTTGAGCTGCTGGTACAGCGCCATGAAACCCTGCGGACCCGGTTCGTATCGGTGGAGGGCGAGTTTCATCAGGAAGTTCTTGAGCAGGCGAGTGTGGCGCTGGAAGTCGCCCAGGCCAGTGCCGACGATATCGAGGCGCAGGTAAAAGCCGAGCTGCAGACGCCTTTCGACCTGCTGAGCGGCACCCTGCTGCGGGTGAAGCTGTTCCGCCTGAACGACGCCGAACATGTGCTGACGGTGTGCATGCATCATGTGGTGTCCGATGGCTGGTCGGGAGAGTTGCTGATTCGCGAGTTCGTTCAGCTCTATCAGGCGCAGGTCGCCGGTCTGACGGCGCAACTGCCGCCGCTGACGATTCAATACGCCGACTACGCCATCTGGCAGCGTGCCTGGCTGGAAGCCGGGGAGGGCGAGCGCCAGCTGGAATACTGGAAGCAGCAACTGGGCACCGAGCATCCATTGCTGGAGTTGCCGCTGGACCATGAACGGCCGGTTCAGCCGAGTTATCGCGGTGCCATTGTGCGCGCCGATCTGCCGGAAAAGCTGTCCACACAACTCAAGACCCTGGCGCGCAACAACGGCCAGACGGTCTTCATGCTGACCCTGGCTGCGCTGTCGGTGGTGCTGTCGCGCTACAGCGGTCAGACCGATATCCGCATCGGCGCGCCGAATGCCGGGCGTACCCGACGCGAGCTTGAAGGCCTGATCGGCTTCTTCATCAATACCCAGGTGCTGCGCATTCAGGTGGATGAACGCCAGACCTTTGTCGAGCTGCTGGATCAGGTGAAAAACGTGGTGATGGGCGCTCAGTCCCATCAGGAACTGCCGTTCGAGCATCTGGTGGATGCCTTGGCGCCCGAACGCAATCTGGGTCACAACCCGCTGTTCCAGTTCAAGATCAACCAGCATGTGTTTGCCGGTGACCAAGGCGATAGCGGTACGGCCGTGGCCGGGCTGACGGTGGCCGAATTTCCGGTGGGCGGCGGTGATGCCCGTTTCGATCTGGCCTATGACTTCACCGATACCCCGTCGGGATTGCGCGGCTACTTCACCTACGCCACCGATCTGTTCGAAGCCTCGACCATCGAGCGTATCGCGGCATCGTTGCAGGAGGTGCTGGAAGCGCTGGTGGCGCACTCCGGCGCGCGTCTGGCGGATCACCCGCTGGCTGTTGCCGCTCCGCTTGCTTCACAGGACTGCAATTTCGACAGTTCCGACTTCCTGAGTCTGTGGCAAAAAGGCCTGCAAGCCGGGCAGGGCAAGCCAGCACTGCGGATGGGGCAGCAGGTGCTGAGTTATGCCGAGCTGGAACAGCGCTCCAGCCAGTTCGCCCGTTATCTGCAGGGCGAAGGCATTGCCGCGGGCATGACCGTGGCGCTGTGTCAGGACCGTTCGCTGGAGTGGGTGGTGAGCCTGCTGGCCGTGCTGAAACTGGGTGCGGTGTACCTGCCGCTGGATACCGCGCAACCGGCCGAACGCTTGCAGCAACTGGCCAGAGACAGCGGCGCGGTGCTGCTGATTCATGCCCGTGGTGACGACAAGGCTGCCGGTCTGGGTGTCTGCCCGGTGCTGGCCTATGACGCCAGCCTGTGGGCCGATATCGATACGAGTCCGCTGAATATTCACGTGCAGCCGGAGCAGGCGGCCTACATCATCTACACCTCGGGTTCCACCGGCCAGCCCAAGGGTGTGGTCATCAGCCATGGTGCGCTGGCCAACTATCTGCAAGGCGTGCTCCAGCGTCTTTCCCTGAGCGCCGATGCGAGCATGGCCATGGTTTCCACCGTGGCCGCCGACCTGGGTCATACCCTGTTGTTCGGTGCCCTGGCCTCCGGTCGTCAACTGCATCTGCTGTCCCATGAACAGGCTTTCGATCCCGATGGTTTCGCCGCGTATATGGCCGAGCATCAGGTGGAAGTGCTGAAGATCGTGCCGAGCCATCTGCAGGGCCTGTTGCAGGCCGCAAGATCGTCCGATGTGCTGCCGAGCCAGATGCTGATTCTGGGCGGCGAGGCCAGCTCCTGGGCCTTGATCGAACAGATCAGAAGCCTCAAGCCGGGTTGCCGGATCGTCAACCACTACGGTCCGACCGAAACCACGGTGGGCATCCTGACCCATGAGGTGCAGGAACGACTGGATGCCTGCCGCAATGTGCCGGTGGGACAACCTCTGGCCAATGGCAAGGCACGGGTGCTGGATGCCTGGCTCAACCCCATGGCCGAACGGGTGGCCGGTGAGTTGTACCTGGGAGGCCGTGGTCTGGCCCAGGGCTATCTGGGCCGTGCCGCCATGACCGCCGAGCGCTTTGTGCCGGACCCTGAAGGCGATGGCGAACGTCTGTACCGCGCCGGTGACCGTGCGCGCCGGGTTGATGGTCTGCTGGAGTATCTGGGGCGCGCCGACGATCAGGTGAAGATTCGCGGCTATCGGGTCGAGCCGGGAGAGGTCGGTCAGGTGCTGCAAGCGCTGGATGGCGTGGCCGAAGCGGTGGTGCTGGCCCTGCCGCTGGAAAGCGATGAATCCCGTCTGCAACTGGTGGCGTATTGCGTGCCTGCTGCGGGCACTTCGCTTTCGGTCGACACCCTGCGCGAGCAACTGACCGCCAGCCTGCCGGAATACCTGGTGCCTGCGCAGTTCGTGGTGCTGGAGCGTCTGCCACTGACCGCCAACGGCAAGCTGGACAAGCGCGCCTTGCCCAAGCCGGGCGTGATCAAACAGCGCTACACCGCACCGGTAGGCGAGATCGAGGAAAAGCTCGCCGCCGTCTGGGCCGATGTGCTCAAGCTGGAGAAAGTCGGCACCACCGACAACTTCTTCGAGCTGGGCGGCGACTCGATCCTCAGCCTGCAGATCATCGCCCGTGCCAAGCGCCAGGGCCTCAAGCTGAGCCCCAAGCAACTGTTCGAGAAACAGACCATCGCCCAGTTGGCGACGGTGGCCAAGCTGATTCAGAAGAAACCCGCAGCAGTCGTCGAACAGGTGAGCGGCAGTTTGCCGTTGCTGCCGATTCAGGCGCGCTTCTTCGAAATGAACATTCCCGAGCGCCATCACTGGAACCAGTCGGTGATGCTCAAGCCCAACCGCCCGCTGGAGGCCAGTCACCTGCTGGCGGCCTTGCAGGCGCTGATCGAGCAGCACGATGCCCTGCGCCTGGGCTTTGCCCGACAGGACGGCCAGTGGCAGGCGAGCTTCGGGCCGCTGTCCACCCGCGATCTGCTGTGGGTGCATGAGCTGGACGATATCTCGCGCCTGACCGAACTGGCCGATGAAGCCCAGCGCAGCCTGGACCTGAAGAACGGCCCGCTGCTGCGTGCGGTGCTGGTGAGCCTGCCGGAAGGTGAGCAGCGTCTGCTGCTGGTGATCCATCACCTGGTGGTGGACGGTGTGTCGTGGCGTGTGTTGCTGGAAGACCTGCAACAGGCTTACGTTGCCTTGAACACCGGCAAGGCCCTGGCACTGCCGGCCAAGACCAGTTCCCTCAAGGCCTGGGCCGAGCAGTTGCATGCTTACGCCCAAAGCCCGGCGCTGGAGTCGGAGCTGGCTTACTGGCAGACGCAGTTGCAGGGCGTCAGCGATGCCTTGCCGAGCGATCATCCGGACGGTGGCCAGCAGCAGAAACATGCGACTTCCGTGACCACTCATTTGAACAGCGAGCTGACTCGGCAACTGCTGCAAGACGCACCGGCTGCCTATCGCACACAGGTCAATGACCTGTTGCTCACCGCGCTGGCCCGTGTGATCAGCCGCTGGACCGGCCAGCCCGATACCTTGATCAGGCTGGAAGGCCATGGCCGTGAAGACCTGTTCGACGATATCGATCTGAGCCGTACCGTCGGCTGGTTCAGCAGCCTTTATCCGGTGAAGCTCACGGCACAGGCAACCGTTGCCGATTCGATCATGTCGATCAAGGAGCAACTGCGCGCCATCCCCAACAAGGGCATCGGTTACGGCGTGTTGCGTTATCTCGGCGCAGAACCTGTACGCCAGAGCCTGCAACAACTGGCTCAGGGCAGCATCGTCTTCAACTATCTGGGTCAGTTCGATGGCAGTTTCGATGCCAGTGATGCGCTGCTCGTGCCGTCGGGTGACAGCAGTGGCGCATCCCAGAGCCGCGAAGCACCGCTGTCGGCTCCGATCAGCATCAATGGTCAGGTCTACAACGGTGAGTTGCGGCTGAGCTGGAGCTTCAGCTCGGCGGTGTTCGAGGCCGATACCGTGCAACGTCTGGCCGATGAGTATGCCGGAGAGTTGCAGCAACTGATCGCTCACTGCACCACCGAAGGCGGTGCCGGGGTAACACCGTCCGACTTCCCGCTGGCCCGTTTGAGCCAGAAACAACTGGGTCGCCTGTCGATCAATCCCCGTGACATCGAAGACATCTATCCGCTGTCGCCAATGCAGCAAGGCATGCTGTTCCATACCCTGTTCGAGGAAGAGGCGGGCAATTACATCAACCAGATGCGCGTCGATGTAACCGGGCTCGATGTCGAGCGCTTCCGGGCGGCATGGCAGGCCACGGTGGATGCCCATGAAGTGCTGCGCAGTGGCTTTGTCAGCCATCTGGAGCACTCGCTGCAAGTGGTGCAGCGTCACGTGACGGTGCCCTTTGTCGAACTGGATGCTCGCAATCAGCAGGCGGCGTGGCTGGATGACTGGGCGCAGGCCGATCGGCAGAAGGGCTTCGATCTGACCCAGGGACCGCTGTTGCGTCTGGCGGTCTTGCGTACCGGAGCCAACACTCATCACCTGATCTACACCAGCCACCACATCCTTATGGATGGCTGGAGCAGTTCGCGTCTGCTGGGCGAAGTGCTGCAACGTTACAGCGGTCAGCCGCTGCCACAAAAGGGCAGCCGTTATCGCGATTACATCGAGTGGTTGCAACGCCAGGATGCCCAGGCCAGCGAACGTTTCTGGACTGAACAGGTGGCCGAGCTGGATGAGCCGACCCGTCTGGTTCAGGCGCTCAAGTCCAGTGCCGACGGGCAGGGCCATGGCGATTATTTCCAGTTGATCGATGCGGTCAGCACCCAGCGCTTGAGTGATTTTGCCCGCGAGCAGCGTGTGACCCTCAACACCCTGGTGCAATCGGCCTGGCTGTTGCTGTTGCAACGCTACACCGGACAGTCCAGCGTGACCTTCGGTGCGACCGTGGCAGGACGTCCGGCAGACTTGCCGGGTGTCGAAGAACAACTTGGTCTGTTCATCAACACCTTGCCGGTGATCGCCAGCCCGCGTCCCGAGCAGTCGGTGGCGGACTGGGTGCAGCAGGTGCAGGGCAAGAATATTGCCCTGCGCGAGTACGAACACACACCGTTGTACGAAATCCAGCGTCTGGCAGGCAGCGGTGGCGAAGCGTTGTTCGACAACATTCTGGTGTTCGAGAACTACCCGGTGTCCGAAGCCCTGCAACAGGCTGCGCCGGACGGTCTGGCCTTCAGTGGCCTGATCAACCAAGAGCAGACTCATTATCCGCTGACGCTGGTGGTGAATCTGGGCGAAACGCTTTCCCTGCGCCTGAGCTACTCCCGTCAGCACTTCAGCGAAGATGTGGTGACGCAACTGGCCAGCCACTTCCAGCACCTGCTTGAGGCCCTGGTTCGTGACCCGGCTGCCGCCATCGGCGAGCTGTCGTTGCTCAATGAACGGGAGCAGCACCAGATTCTGCGGGAATGGAACGCTACCTCTGCCGGGTTCCCGGGCGAGCAGTGCGTTCAAACCCTGATCGAAGCCCAGGTACTGGCAACCCCTGATGCCCCGGCACTGGCTTTCGACAATCAGCAGATGAGCTACGGGCAACTCAACGCCCGCGCCAACCAGTTGGCCCACAAACTGCGTGAGTCGGGTATCGGCCCCGATGCGCTGGTGGGGATCTGCATCGAGCGCAGTCTTGAGTTGGTCGTCGGCTTGCTGGCGATTCTCAAGGCGGGTGGCGCCTATGTGCCGCTGGATCCGGATTATCCGCAGGATCGACTGGCCTATATGCTCGATGACAGCGGCATTGGCCTGTTGCTGACCCAGACGTCGCTGCTGCAAGGCCTGCCGGTGCCCGAGCATGTACAAACCTTGTGCCTGGATCAGGAAGGCGACTGGCTGGAGGTTTACAGCCAGGACAACCCTGTCTGCCGCACCCATCCGCACAACCTGGCGTATGTGATCTACACCTCAGGCTCAACGGGCAAGCCCAAGGGGGCGGGCAACAGCCATCTGGCCCTGGTCAACCGTCTGCACTGGATGCAGAAAGCCTACGGGCTGGATGCCAGCGACACCGTATTGCAGAAGACGCCGTTCAGCTTCGACGTGTCGGTCTGGGAATTCTTCTGGCCTCTGCTCACCGGCGCACGTCTGGCTATCGCCATGCCGGGCGATCATCGAGATCCCGAGCGTCTGGTGCAGACCATCGTTCAGCACAAGGTCACGACACTGCACTTTGTCCCTTCCATGCTCCAGGCCTTCATGACCCATGAGCAGGTGGAAAGCTGCCACAGCCTGCGCCGTGTGGTGTGCAGTGGCGAGGCTCTGCCTGCGGACCTGGCGTCCCAGGTACTCAAGCGTCTGCCGCAAGCCGGGTTGTTCAATCTGTATGGTCCGACCGAAGCCGCCATCGATGTGACCCATTGGACCTGCACGCCGGACGATACCCTGAGCGTGCCGATCGGTCGGCCTATCGATAATCTCAAGACACATATTCTCGATGACGGCCTGCTGCCGGCCGCCCGTGGGGCTGCGGCCGAGTTGTATCTGGGCGGTGTGGGGCTGGCGCGGGGTTACCATCAGCGTGCTGCGCTGACTGCCGAACGCTTCGTGCCAGATCCATTCTCGACGGAGGGCGGTCGTCTTTATCGCACTGGCGATCTGGCACGTTACGGCGGTGACGGGGTGATCGACTACGCAGGACGGATCGACCATCAGGTCAAGATTCGCGGGTTGCGCATCGAACTGGGTGAAATCGAGGCGCGCCTCAATGAGCATCCGGGCGTGCGCGAAGCCCATGTGATCGACATCGATGGCCCGAGCGGCAAACAGCTTGTGGCCTATTGGGTGGCGAACGACAAGGCGCAGGATGCGAATGAACTGAGGACTTACCTCAAAGCGTTGCTACCGGATTACATGGTGCCGACGCACTTTGTGGCCGTTGACGTCATGCCACTGACCGCCAACGGCAAGCTGGACCGCAAGGCCCTGCCAAAGCCGGATGCCAGTCAGTTGCAGCAAGGCTATGTCGCGCCGCGTACCGAACTGGAAGAACGCCTTGCCGCTCTCTGGGCAGATGCCCTGAAAGTCGAACGTGTGGGCCTCAACGACAACTTCTTTGCCCTGGGCGGTCACTCGCTGCTGGCAGTGTCCCTGGCGGGCAGGATTCGCGAAACGTTCGATATCTCCATCAAACTGCATGATTTCCTGCTGATGCAGACCCTGGGTGAACTGGCGGACTTCCTGCGGGCAGGCGAGGCCAAGGTCAAGTCGGCGGTGATCCGCATGAACAACAGCCAGTCTGACAAGACCCCGTTGTTCTGCCTGCCGCCCGGTGGTGGCGGCACCTACTCCTATTACCCGCTGGCAGGCCGGCTGAGTGAAGACAGGCCGGTGTATGGCCTGGTCAACAAGGCTTATGTGGTGCCGGGCTGGTTCGACAGGTCATGGGAGGAAATGGTCGATTACTTTGTCGAGCAGATCAGGCTCACCCAGCCTGTCGGGCCTTACAACCTGCTGGGCTGGTCCCTGGGCGGAGCCCTGGCCATCGATGTCGCTCATATTCTGGAGCATGAGGGTGACAAGGTGAGTTTCCTGGCGCTGGTGGATTCGATGCTGCCGGCTTCGGCAGGTCTGAGCTGGATCGAGGAAGACCCGGAAGTCCGGGCGCAGAATCAGGACCAGAACCTGTTCCAGAACCTGTTCCAGAGCCTGATCCAGAGTCTGGTGGCTTTCGTGCCGGGGCTGGCCCGTGAGCGTGTCATGGAGTTGATCGCAAGCGCCAGGCTATCGCTCAAGGACGAGCGTGAAATCGCCGACCGGGTGATCGAACAGGTTGCCCTGGATGCCGGTATCGGCGTCGAAAGCCTGCGCAACGTTTTCCAGGACATCGCCATTCAGGACGAAATCGAAACCGGCTACAAACTGCTGCATGCCAACGCCGTACTGGCCGAAGCCTTCACCCTCAAGAAACTGGAGGTGAAAGTGGACTGCTGGTGGGCAGGGCAGAGCCGCGAACCGGACCAGATCCTCAAGGCACAGGCTGTGGTAACAGAACAGTGCTCGGTAAACGGACTGCGCTCCTCGACCACAATCCAGGAACGGCACGACAATATTGTGATTGGGGAGGCGTTTTTGGACTCGGTTGTAGAGCGGCTTAAGTTTTGAGCCGCAAGCCGCAAGCCGCAAGCTGCAAGCTTCAAGTCAAAAGCTTGTAGCTTGTAGCTTGTAGCTTGTAGCTTGTAGCTTGTAGCTTGTAGCTTGCGCTGCCGCCTCCGGCGGCCCCTAAAACTCCCCGCGCAAGGTCAGCATATAATTGCGCGGGTCGCCGTAGTAGTTGCCCCGATCAATATCCCCGGTCGCCTTGTAATACTTGCGATCCAGCAGGTTGTTGCCGTTGAGGGCCAGGCTCCAGTTCTCGTCGATTTTCCAGGAGGCTCTGGCATCCCAGATGGCGCGGCCGGGGTTTCTGATTTCTGCCGATGATTCGATTTCCGAATAGCCGCTCTGGGCCGATACGCCTGCGCCGAGGGTCAGGCGATTCCAGGCGCCGGGCAGCGTGTAGTTGCCGCTCATGCGAAACAGATGCCGGGGTGTTTCTGCCGAAATGGACTGGCCGTCACTGCCGCGGGTCATGTTGAAGGTGTAGCCTGCCACGGTCTGCAGGCCGGGCAGGGGTTCGCCGCTGGCTTCCATTTCAAAGCCTTTGCTGCGGCGGATGTTGCCGTTCAGGTAGCAGGTTCCGTAGATATCGTTCACCAGACACTCGCCAGGGTTGGCGTTGTCTTCCACAGCCACATCCTTCTGCTTGACGTAAAACATCGCAAAGGAAAGGTTCAGGCGCTGATCGAAGAGTTCGCCTTTGATGCCGGTTTCGTAGTTTGCGCCGATGGCCGGCTTCAGCAGGTTGCCGGCAGCATCCCGGTAGACGCTTTGCGGCAGGAAGATATCGGTGTAGCTGGCGTACAGGGACCAGTCCGGGTTGAGGTCGTAGATCGTGCCTATAAAGGGCGTGAGCTCATGTTCCTCTATGGATTTTCGAGTGACGCCCGCCGTCTGGGTCTGGTAGTCATACCAACTGAGGCGGCCGCCCATGACCAGGCTCAACGACTGCGACAGATGCAGGCGCAGATTGGCGTAGGTGCCGTAGCGTTTGTCACTGAAGTCGGTAATGGAGGTCCACTCGGGTCGGTCCGGTTCGGCAATCAGATGGCTATCGGGGGCGAATACATCGATGGGCTGGTTGGAGGTGACATTGGCTTGTCTGGACTTGCGTGTCTGTTCCGACCAGTTGCCGCCGAAAGTCAACTGGTGTTCCAGGCCAAACGCTTCGAAATGACCGTCCATGTGTGCGTCGAACCCGTTGCTGTGCAATTGGTCGGAGCGGAACAGGGTCCGGGCGATGCGCGAGCCCGTCAATGTCGCCGGATCGATGGCACCCTGGGCGTAGGCCACTTTCTGTTCGAACGAACCCGTTGAGTGAGTGGCGGACAGGGTGCCGGACCAGCTTTCGCTGAAGTGATGATCCAGCTCCGTGAACACTTCGTCCGTTCGGGTCTGGTGACGGTTCCAGTCCTGAGCCAGAGAAGTCGAGCGCGGCAGGTCTATGGCACTGCCATCGCTGTAGCGGGGCAGACCGAAGATGGTGAACCCCTTGATGTCGGCCTCCTGACGACGCACGCCCACAGCCAGGGTGGTGTCGTCATTCAGGTCGGCTTCGAGGATGCCGTACAGCAGCGGGGCGGATTTGCTGAGGCCATCGATAAAGTAGTCACGGTCGGCATAGGACGCCACGAAGCGGCCACGGATGCTGCCCGAATCGTTCAGCTTGCTGCTGCCGTCCAGATCCACCCGGTTGTTGTCCCAGGTGCCGGTACGGGTGGTGATCGAAAACTGCGGTATGGCGGTCGGGCGCTTACGCACAAGATTGACCGTGCCGCCGGGGTTGCCTGCGCCGATCAGCAGCCCGGCAGCGCCCCGCAGGATTTCCACATGGTCGTAGATTTCCATGTCGGGCGTCATCCAGCCGGTCACGCTGTAGCCCTGGCCCGAAATCCCATCGATGGTGTAGCTCTCGTCTTCCATGGCAAAGCCCCGGGAGCTGAACACATGGGAGCCGAAGTTGCGCTGGGAAAAGGTGACACCGGTTGCCTGGGCCATCACGTCTTCCAGGCTGTAGAGGTTCTTGTCGTTCATCAACTGGCGGGTCACGACGCTGACCGATTGCGGAATTTCACGCAGGGATTGAGTGCTTTTGGTGATGCTCACCGCAGACGTGGTGTAGGAACCCGAGTCTTCGGTAATCAGGCCTGACGGTGGCGCCTGGATCGACAGGGGCTTGAGGCTGACCGCAGGCACAACGGCGGTCAGCGTCAGGGTGTTGTTCTCGAAGTTGTAAGGCACTCTGGCCTGATCGAGCAGGTTGCGGGCTGCCTGTTCGGGGGTGAACCTGCCACGCACGGCCCGGCTGCTTTTGCCCTTGATATCGTCCGGGTTGTACAGCACTTGCAGATCACCCTGACGCCCCAGTTCATTCAGTGCGCTGTTCAGGGGCTGGGCGGGGATATCGAACTCGATTTCCTGAGCCAGGGCTTCACCCTTGAATGCCATCAGCAGCGCAAGACCCACCACTCTTATCGCAGGCCTGGGCTGAAACAGCAGGCGGACAGGCAGTGGAGGGCGGGTGCTTGATTGCATTCTGATGGCTCTTATATCGGTAACGCAGGGTAAACCATACAACCGTATGGGGCACTGCCTCTGGTCATTCTGTGGCGGACGTTTTTCTGCGTGATTGATAAAGAATCGATACGAATGAAGCGGGAATTTATTTAGTGATTTTTCAATAAAAAAGACCAGAGGTTGCCCCCTGGTCTTTTTTTGCTGTCCTGCGGATCGGTTTATCTGCAGATTCTGCGCAGGATCAGAAGTCGCCGCGCAGGGTCAGGACGTAGCTGCGTGGTTCGCCGTATAAGTTGGAGCGATCCAGTGCCACGGCGGTGGTGTAGTACTTGCGATCAAACAGGTTCTCGGCATTGAGTGCGACGGTCCAGTGCTCGTCGATCTTCCAGGCGGCGCGTGCATCCCAGATGGCCCGGCCTGCAACGCCCAGTCGGTCATCGGACGGTACTTTGTAGCCGGAGTCCGCCGATACCCCGGCACCCAGAGTCAGGCGGTTCCAGGCTCCCGGCAGGTTGTAGCTGGTATTGAGGCGCAGCATATGCTTCGGCGTCTCGTAGGCCACTTCCATATCGGAACTGTTTGCCAACTGGTTGAAGGTGTAGCCGCCAAAGACCTGCAGGCCTGGCAGTACTTCGCCGCTGGCTTCGATATCGATACCTTTGCTGCGCTTGATGCCGCCCTGGATGTAGCAGGTGTTGTCAGAGCCGCCCGGGCATGGGTCCGTGGCTGAAAGATCCTCGTAGGCAACATCTTTCTGCTTGATATAGAACAGGGCCATCGACAGATTCATGCGCTTGTCGAACAGTTCGCCCTTGATGCCGGTTTCATAGTTGGAACCCACGGCTGGATCCAGTGGGGTGCCGCCGACCTGCCTGTAAGCGGCTTGCGGAGTGAATATATCCGCATAGCTGGCGTACCAGGACCAGTTTTCGTTGATGTCGTAGATCAGGCCGGCGAAAGGTGTAAATTCCTGAGTCTGTTTGGAGTTATACGAAAGGGCCGGGCCATATTTGGCGTTGTAGTCATACTCGAACCAACTGAGGCGTCCGCCCAGAACCAGGCTCAACGGCTCGCTCAGGTGGATACGGGTATTGGCGTAGAGACCTGCCCGCTCTTCGGTCGAGACGTAATCGCTTGTCCAGGCCGGACGTGCCGGTTTTGCAAGTGAGCTGGTGTCGACATCAAAGACATTGACTGCAGAACCCATTGTTGGAGAGACACTCTTGGTGTCGGCTCTCTGCCTCGACCAGTCGGCCCCCAAAGTGACCTGATGGGACAGGCCGAAGGCGTCGAACTTGCCTTCCAGCTGGCTGTTCAGGCCCAGGCTGTTGACTTCATCGTTACGGAACAGGGTTCTGCGGAAAGTGGAGCCGGTCAGCGTTGTCGGGTTAATGGCTCCTTGCGCATAGGCAATGACCTGATCGAATCCACCTTCGGAGTAGGTCAGGGAGGTCTTGTTGAGCCAGTTGTCGTTGAAGCGATGCTCGACTTCGAAGAAAGCCTCGGTCATGTCGGTTTCGAGGCGGTTCCATTTCGGAGCCAGGTTCGTCGAGCGCGACAAGTCCAGCGACTGTCCGTTGCTGTAGCGTGGCAGGCCGTAGATCGAATAACCGTTGATGACCTTTTCCTGACGACGCAGGCTCATGGTCAGTGTGGTGTCGTCGGTCACGTCGGCTTCGAGGATGCCGTACAGCAGGGGCGTGCGGCTGTTGCGGTTATCCAGATACGAGCCATTGTCTTCATAGGCGGCCACCATTCGACCCCGGACGGTGCCCGAATCGTTGAGCTTGCCGCTGCCATCCAGATCGACACGGTACTGATCCCATGAACCGGCGCGGGTGGTGATCGAGAATTTGTTCTCGGCGGTCGGACGCTTGCGTACCAGATTCACCGCACCACCGGGTTGACCGGCGCCCACTAGCAGGCCCGAAGCACCGCGCAGCACTTCCACTCGGTCATAGATCGCCATATCCGGCTGCATCCAGCCGGTGATCTGGTAGCCCTGACCGCCAATGCCATCGACCAGAAAGCTTTCCGCCAGTAGCGAGAAACCACGGGATGTGTATACGTGGCCACCGAAGTTGCGGTACTGGAAGCTGATGCCGGGGGTGTCTTCCAGCACTTCGCTCAGGCTGGTGAGATTATTGTCGTCCATGACCTGACGGGTCATGACGCTCACCGACTGAGGCGTTTCCCGCAGCGATTGCGCCGCACCCTTGCCGATAGTGGTGGCACCGGTGGTGTAGGAGCCCGTGCCGTCAGTGGTGGTGCCCAGATACTGGGAGTCAATCGCGGTCGGAGCCAGATTGATGGCTGTCGATGTATCCTGCGCACTCAGGGTCAGGGCATTGCCTTGCAGGCTGTAGGTCAGGCCTGCTCCGGCCAGCAGTTTCCCCGCTGCCTGTGCCGGAGTGAACTTGCCCTGTACTGCACCGCTGGTCTTGCCTTGTACATCCGCCGGGCTGTAGGCCACGCGCAGACTGCCCTGACGTTCCAGTTGACTCAGGGCACTGCTCAGCGGTTGAGCCGGGATGTTGAACTCGATTTCCTGGGCCTGTACCTGAGCGGCCATGGGCATGCTGAGCGCCAGACCGATTGCTGCCATGGCAGGTCCTGGGCGAAACATCCGGCTGATCAACAAGGCCTTGCTGAGAGGGGTGAGTCGTGACGGTGTGTACATGGAGTGGCTCTTTCTAGTTGGTATTGGCAGGGAGATAAAGAGCGTCGTTCAGGCCTGTCCGGAGGCGAATCAGGGCAGAGGCTGTTCGACTTTTTACTGGGAGCCAGGCTGACTGCAGATGCCCGCGCAGGTGTGCTGTTAAAGAGAACGAAAATGGCTCTCGGTTATTTAATGAATTTTTCACATTTGCCCTGAAAAAGATGGCGCAAGGCTATCGGTGGTGGCGAGGTGGCTGGCCCATGGGCAAAAAGAAGCCCCGCTCGCGGTCTGAGCCGGGCGGGGCCATATCATCGATAACCGGCTGTATTCAGGCGGATACCGGTTGGGCTTGTACCTGCTCCACTTCGATCTTGCCGGCCTGCATGCGCACCAGTTGATCGGCAATCGGGAAATACCGGTCGTCGTGGGAGATGACGATGATGGTCTTGCCTTGCTGTTTGAGTTCGGGCAACAGCTCGGTATAGAACACGCGGCGGAAAGCCGGGTCCTGATCGGCTGCCCATTCGTCGAACACCAGCACCTGACGCTCGTCCAGCCAGGCGTTGATCAGGGCAAGGCGCTTGCGTTGGCCGGTGGACAGGTCGGTGGTGGTGAATGCGCCATCGCGAATGCTGACCTTATGGGCAATATCCAGGCGCTCCAGGTACTTGCCCGCATCGGCAGGCAGGCGGGCTTCGCCTTGCAGCGGCTCGTCGAACAGGTAGTAGTCGGCGAAGATGGTGGTGAACAACTGGCGATAATCGTCCAGCTCTTGCGCCGTGACTGCCTTGCCGTTGAGGCGGATCTCGCCTTGCTGCGGCTTGTACAGGCCCAGCAGCAGTTTGATCAGGGTGGTCTTGCCGCAACCGTTCTCGCCGACGATGAACACGATATCCCCCTGTTTGATGCTCAGGTTGACCGGGCCGAGATGGAAGGACTCGCTGCCTTCCACCGGCGGATAGTCATAGCGCAACTGATGCAGTTCCAGGGTCTGCATGTTCGCCAGGGTGTTGGGGCGGTCGCTGACCAGCAGGTGCGGCTCGGGGCTGGAGAACTTCCACGACAGCTCGGCAATGCGGCGCATGGCGATCTGTGCACGACTGATGCCCGGCAGTGCCGTGATCAGGCGTTCCAGCGGGCCTTTCATATACAGCATGACCAGCACGAAACCGCCCAGCACGGTCTTTTCGGTGCTCGGCCACAGCGCCTGGAAGGCAATGGCAATGCCGATGACCGCGAAGAACAGCATCGAGCCGAAGGTTTCTGCGCTGACGAAAATGTTGGCGGCGCGCACGTTGGATCGGCAGATGCGCTCGGTGGCGCCATGGATCTGCTGGTCGAGCATGTGCTGACGGCGCTTGCGCTGGATGCGCAGCTCCTTGGCGCCGGACGACAGGGCCTGATAGTGCTTTTGTAGCTCGTCTTCGCCATTGCGCGCCGCGATGATGCTGCGGGTGCCGAAATGATGAGCCAGATACTGCGCGCCGGTGCCCAGGATCACGGTCAGTACCGTCAGCGCCAGGATCTGCCACGACAGCAGGGCCAGATAAGTCAGGCAGCCCAGGGTGACGGTGAACGAAATCACCATCGGCGCAATGGACAGCGCGAAGGTGCTGAGGGTGTTCACGTCATTGAGCAGCACCGGAATCAGACGATGCGAACGGTAGCGTTCCAGTTGCTCGATAGGCGCGACCAGCACCTTGGCGGCCAGTTCGCGACGCAGGTTGGCGACCACGCGCTGGCCGACATAGTTGGTCGACAGGTTCGAGACGGTGGAGCAGGCCAGGGTCAGCACGCACAGGCCGGCGAACAGCAGCGCGGTGTGGGTGTCAGGTCCGCCTGCCATGTTCATCGCGTTGTTGATGGTAGCCAGCAGGGCGGTCACGCTCAGGCCGCTGACAACCCCCAGCACCGTCGAGAGAGCCACCAGCCACCAGAATGGCTTGAGGATCCTCAGGGTTTCCCGGGCGAGGCTTTCTGATTTGGGCGTCATGCTCTTGTCTCGTTATGGTCCGTTGTAGCGGTAATGCCGATCAGTCAAGGCACAAGCAAAACCTGTGGGAGGCAGCTTGCTGGCGAAAAAGTCGCCAGCAAGCTGCCTCCCACACAGTGCTTCATTGACCTTCTCTGATCGGGATTGCGTTGTGAAAGCGTCAGAGTTCGCGGGCGACCCGAAAGCCCAGCCAGTCGCCGCGCACATCGGGCTTGCGGCTGTTGCGGTTGCCGGAGCGGGAGAAGATCGGCGCTTCGGTCCAGTCGTTGCCGCGAATCATCTTCCAGCTGCAATCACCGGCCAGCCATGCGCTGCCATCGGTGGGCGCGCCGTTGTAATTGCTGGTTTCGCAATCGGCGGTCCACTCGTAAACATTGCCGTGGGCGTCATAGATGCCGAAGTCATTGGGGCTGTAGCTGCCAGCCGGGGCCGTGACGCTGAAACCGTCTTCCGGGCCATAGGTGTTGGCATGTTTTGCGATGCTGTATTGCTTGCCTTCATCCATGGGGAAGGGGAACGGCCCGGTGCTGCCGCCACGGGCTGCATACTCGCGCTCGGCCTCGCTGACCAGTCGGTAGGATTTGCCGGTCTTCTTCGACAGCCAGGCGGTATAGGCCTTGGCTTCGTTCCAGTCCATGCACACTGCAGGCTGACGGTCGGTCAAGGGATAGCGCGGCTGGCCGGCCTTGCACTCGCGGCCCGGACGGGTATCGCCATCGGGCATCTTGTAGCCGGTGCTTTTGATATAGGCCTTCCACTCGCCGCTCAGGACCTGAAACTGGCTGATGGCGAAGGGCTTGGCGAAAGTCACTTCATGCAGCGGGCCTTCGTCGGGCTGGCGACCGAGTTCGGATTCGGGCGCGCCCATGGTGAAGGTCCCGGCAGGCAGCACGACCATTTCCGGACAGTCCTTGCAATCCTTGAACACCTTGCCCGGTTCGGGCGTGTCGGCCATGGCGGCTGCAGGTAACAGCGCACCCAGCAGGGCGGTGAGGGACAGTGTGGGCAGTATCTTGTTCATAACGGGCCTCGAGGCAGAAAGCTGGAAACGGGGGAAGAGCGTCATGGGCGCTGACCGAGGACGGCCAGGAAGCGGTCTATCTCGGCCTCGTTGTTGAGCAGGCCCGGAGCGGTGCGCACGACGGGGCCGATATCGCGATCCACGGCATCCACCACCACCCGGTTTTTCATCAGCCAGGCGGCGACATCGTCGCTATTGCGGTCCTTGACCCTGAAGAAGCTGAATCCTGATGACAGTTCGGGTGCCATGGGCGTGACCAGCTCGATGCCCGGTTGTTCTTTCAGGCGCTGCTTGATGTAGGTGTTGAGCTGATGAATGCGCGCCTGAACATCGGCTTTGCCCAGTTGCAGGTGCAGTTCGAAAGCCTTGTCTGCTGCCCAGCGGTACTCGAATGAGTGATAGCCACCGGGGGTCATGATGGTGCCGAAACTGATGGCTTCGGAAAAACTCGGGATCAGCGGGGTGACATCCTTCAATTGCTCCGAGCGGGCGCAGATGATGCCGGTGCCCCGTGGGCCGAACATCCATTTGTGGGTCCCGGCGACAAAGAAATCGCAGTTCATGCTGGGGAAGTCCACATCTTCGACCCCAAAGCCGTGAACGCCATCGATTACATAGAGAATGCGGTCCTTGTCGTCCCGGTTGCGGTTGTGCTCCTGGACCAGTGCGCCGATCTCGCCAACGGGCAGTTTGACACCGCTGCCCGATTGCACCCAGGTCATGCCCAGTACACGGGTTTCGGGACGAATGCTGCGGGCGATATTGCCGATGATCTCGTCGCTCGAAACCGTGCTGGAATCCTTGAACAGACGGATCTTGCGAACCTGGGTGCCTTCTCTCTTGTGGCGCGAGTTGAGGATATTGCGCGTGCAGAAGTGCTCATGCTCGGTGGTGAGGATTTCCTGATCCGGCCGTACATGAATACCGCCATAGATAATCGCCAGGCCTTCCGTCGTGCTGCCGGTCAGAGCGATCTGGCCGGACTTTGCATTGAAATACTTGCCGGCCCACTCGCGCACCGCGTTTTCGCGGCGGGCGATTTCCTGGAGGTCCCAGTCCATGGCCAGGCCAGGGTTGCGGTCGATAGCGGCCCGGTGCTGCTCGATGGCCTCACGCACCGGTCTTGGGTGCGAGGTGATCAGGAAGTTGGCGAAGTGGATGTAATCCGGGTCCTGATCGAACAGCCCGCGCAAAGTGCTCCATTTGTCTTTCGGTGCCTGTCCGCTGCTGGCGGCCATGGCCGAAGGCATCAGGCTGGCGCCCATGGGCAGGGCGGCGGCGAGCAGTCCGGCCTGCTTGAGAAAGGTTCTGCGGTCAGTCATGAGCGGCCATACCTGGAATGTCGGTGTGCAAGTGCAGGAAGTTCATTGGTGGGCTACCGGTCTGGCCGATTTCTGTACCTGTTCCCAGACCCGCAGGAAGTTGCCGCCCCAGAGCTTGGCAATGTCGGCCTCGGCATAACCGCGTTCGATCAATTCGGCGGTCACGTTGCGGATTTCGCTGACATCCTTGAAGCCGTCAACGCCGCCGCCATCGTTGAAGTCGGAGCTGATGCCCACGTGATCGATGCCGATCTTCTTCACCGTGTAGTCGATTGCATTGACGAAATCCTTGACGGTGGCTTTGGGCTCTTCTTCGAGAATGGCGTACAGCTTGCTGGCGTAAGCGCCGAAACGTTGCTCGGGCCAGACGGTAATGATGGCGTCGCCGGGCATCAGGGCCATGGCCAGGTTCGGCAGTGGCGGCAGGTCAAAGTCCTTGCGCAGCTTGTTGAGCTTGTCCTGAGTCTTCTGGGTCAGGGGTTTCAGATAGGCCGGGAAGGCCACGACCTGTACCACGCCACCGCTGCGCTTGATGATCTGCAGTTCTTCGTCGCTCAGGTTGCGGGGAATATCCACCAGCGCCCGTGGTGCGGAGTGCGAAGCGACCATGGGCGTGCGGCTCAACTGGCTGACCTGTTCCAGGCCCTTGGTCGACATCTGCGAGACGTCGATGATCACGCCCAGATCGTTCAGGCGATGTACGGCCTGCTTGCCGATATCTGACAGACCGCCCAGCGGGTCCTGGGAATCATTGAAGAACGGCAGAGGCCTTGAGGAGTCGGCCCAGCTGTTATTGCCCACATAACTGAAGCCGAACATGCGCATGCCGCGTGCCGTCCACTGGTCCAGCAGGTTGATGTCGTTGCCCAGTGGATAGGCGTTGAGCATGCTGATGAAAATCGCAAACTTGCCTTCGCCATGCAGGCGGCGCATGTCATCCGGGGTGTAGGCGATGCCGACCTGATTGGGGAAGTCGCGGACCATGCCGGTGATGATCTTGTAGCGCACTTCCTGCTGATGGCGTGCTTCATCGACAAAACCCGGGGTCGGGCGGTGAGGCGCATTGGGGCCGTTCCAGATTTCCGGCCAGCCGAACACCGTCAGTGCCGCACCCGACAAACGTCCGCGTGCAGTCTTCACCAGATCGAATTGCCCGGAGCCGTCCTTGTCCGCTTCGTTGCGCTCGCTGCCGAACTTCAGAGGCACAGTGATGTGGCTGTCGAAGGAAATGATCCGTTCCTGCAGCTCTTCGGCCTGTTTCATCACCTTGACCGGGTAACCCGATGGCGACCAGTAATTCCAGGCCAGCCAGCCTGCACCGGCACTGATTGCCAGAGCCAGGGGCAGGCCAATGAAAAGAGCCTTTTTCCAACGCGGTTTTGTCATTGCCATCTCTTTCAGGTTCGCCGTTCAGAAGCAGGCACAAGGGCCTTTGCTATCTGGGGAGAACGAGCGGATGGCGGAAAAATTTAACGCTGATGCAGTTCGCGGTCCTGGCCCTAAATTTCTGTATCGATGCTACGTCATTGCTTGGATAAACGCCGTTTTGGGGCAACAGGTAGTGCAATGACGATTTCTCGACGAGGGTTTATAGCGGGTCTGGCGCTCACCGGGGCAGCGGTACCGGCTGCTTATTACGCACATCGCGAACTGACTCGCGTCGAAGAGCCCGTTACACCGGGGGAGGCGACAGCTGCGCCGGCCGATACCGCCACCCAGCGGCTGGCCGACAAGCTGCGCGGGATATGGACGATCCGCTTCGAGGGACGTGATGCCGGGTTGAGCGGTGCGCCACTTCAGGGCCTGGAAATGTTTCTCGACATTGCCCCGCGTGGCCGTGGCCTGCGGGGTTATATCGACACCGCAGAGCGTCTGCGGGGAGAGGGCGAGCCGCGTTTCCGGGTTATCGGCGACCTGCGTTCTGCCGACGCCTCGAAGCTGTATTTCCGGGTCATTGACGGACATCTCGATAACAGCCCGCAAAGCGACGCGCCGGACTATGAATTCAGCATGGTGCTGGATGAAGTCTGGGGCAGTTTTGGCAACGCGGGCAGTGGCACCTTGAGCGGGCGCATCGAGCGTCTGGACCGTCCGCTGGCCCTGCCCGAGCTGGAGAACCGCTTTATTGCCACCAAACAGATGTTTCCCGAAGCCCGGGATCGCATCGGTCTGACGCCTCCGTTCCTGGCCTGGCTGGTTTCCAAGGAGCATCGTCTGTTTCACCAGCTCTGGCATGCCAGCCGCGACAAGTGGCATCGCCTGCCCGAAGACAAGCGCAATGCGCTGCGCGGTATCGGCTGGCAGCCCGGTCCGCGAGACAGGGAGCGTGATGCCCGTGGGGATCGCAAGGACCGCAACGGTTCGGGCATCGACTTCTTCTACATGCATCGGCACATGCTGATCCAGGCCCGGCAGTTTCAGGAATTGCCTTCCTGGCCGCGCTTTCCCTTGCCGCAGCCGGAGCTGGAGCGGGATCGCCAGGGATTTGCCCGTTACTTCGATAATCACGATGGCTGCGCGTTGCCACCGCCCTGGCAGGCCAATGGCGATGCGGAATACAGCCAGTTGGTCAGTGATATCAAAAGCGCCGAAACATACAGCACGCATTTTCAGGTATGGGAGTCCCAGTACCGGGATCCGCGTTTCCTGTCGACGCTGACCCTCGGACAGTTCGGTTCCCAGGTCGAGCTGGAACTGCATGACTGGCTGCATATGCGCTGGGCGTCTGTTGCGCGGGACCCTTCAAACGGCGAGCCGGTGCCCATGGCCCGTGATTCGTCGGACTTCGCGGCCCGCTGGTTCGAGCCGGAAAACGACTTTCTCGCCGACCCGTTCTCTTCCCATGTGCATCCGGTGTTCTGGATGTTCCATGGCTGGATCGATGATCGGATCGACGACTGGTTCCGGGCTCATGAGCGTTTTCATCCTGGAGAGGTGAGCCGTCTTGAAGTCAATGGCGTGCCCTGGTTCGCGCCGGGCCGCTGGGTCGAGATCAGTGATCCATGGCTGGGTCCGCAGACCCATGGATGCAGCACCACGCCGGGCCTGAATGCCGGCACTACCATGGAGATGGACCCGGAGGTCATGAAGCTGGCATTGCGCATCACCTTTGCGGCGGATGACAAGCTCGGCAACCTCCTGCGCCGTGTGCCGCGCCGGCCCTGGTATGCGAGGAATCTGCTGCCGGATAAATGGCTTGGGGGATTGTGACTCCCCCATTTCATCGATGCCTGCAGGAGCATGTTTCAGCACTTGTGGGAGGCAGCTTGCTGGCGAAAAAGGCCTGAAATCGGCAGATATTCTGCGTCGTACGTGAAGTCGCCAGCAAGCTGCCTTCTACAGGGTCTGTGACCAGCCGCCACCCAACGCCTTGTACAGCGCAATGCTCGCCTGGACCCTCGACAGCCGAAGCTGCACGCTCACATCCTGGGCCTGATACAGCGTGCGCTGGGTTTCCAGTACGGTCAGCAAATCTTCGGCACCGGCTTCGTAACGGCTCTGGGCAATGCGGAAAGCAGTCTGGGCCTGTTTGAGTTCTTCGTCGTGCCAGTACCTTTGCTGGTCCAGGCCGCTGATGCTGTTCAGGGCTTTTTCCACATCGGCGAAGCTGTTGATGATGGCCCCGCGGTAGGTTTCCAGCAGTTCCTCCTGGCGGGCCGTGGCCTTGTCGCGCTCTGCGCTCAGGCGTCCGTTATTGAAGATCGGCCCGGTCAGGCCGGCAGCCAGGCTGCTGAAAGGCGCGCGCAACCAGTCTTCGGCCCGGACCACTTCGGTGCCCACGGTAGCGCTCAGGGTCAGCTTCGGCAGCAGGGCGGCGCGGGCAACGGTGACGTCGGCCTGAGCGGCAGCCAGTTCGGCTTCGGCCTTGGCGATGTCGGGACGGCGGGTCAGCAGTTCGCTGGGCAGCCCTGTGCCGATCTGTGGCCAGCTCAGGGTTTCGAAATCCTGATTTCCCAGTTCCAGATGCTGTACCGGCTGGCCGAGCAGGGCGGCGAGGGTGATGCGCTGTTCATTGGCCAGTTGCTGAATGCGCGGTAGCTCGCGTTGCTGAGTCGCGACCAGATTCTTCTGCTGAGCCAGTTCCAGTGCCGTTGCGGAGCCCGATTCGTAGCGGGTCTGCACCAGACGCAGCACGTTTTGCGCATTGGTCAGGTTCAGTTCGGCGATATGGCTCTGCTCGGTGGCCGACAGGGTTTGTGCATAGCGGTCTGCCACGCTGCTGAGCAAGGTCAGTTCCACCGTGGCTCTGTCGAATTCGCTGGCTTTCAGCGTTTGCAGCGCACTGTCGCGAGCAGCAGAGACACCACCCCAGAAATCGACTTCGTAGCTGGCTCTCAGGCTGGTGGTAAAGGCATCGGTATTGTTGTCATCCGAAGGCCTGGCCTTGCGGTCGCTGTTGTGCAGGAACTTGTTCCGTTCGCCGCGGATGTCGTAGGTGATTTCAGGGCGAGTGGGGGCTCCGGCGATGATCGCCGTGGCTTGAGCCTGACGCACTCTGGCCATGGCGGCGGCAACTTCATGGCTATTCACCCGGGCCTGTTCGATAAGGCGATTCAGGTCCGGGCTGCCAAATTGCTTCCACCATTGGGCATCGCTGCGCTGCAGGGCCGCGCTTTGGGCGAACGCCCAGCTCGGCGGTGGCTGGATGCCGCTGTCGATGGAGGGGGCAGAAGTATTGCAGGCCGCCAGCAGCAGGCAGGTGGTCAGCAGGGTGAGGGTTGGCTTCATTGATAGATCATTCGCTGGTAAGGGCTGCAACCGGATCGAGCCGGGCAGCTTTGCGGGCAGGCATGAAACCGAAGACCACGCCGGTTACCACTGCACAGGCGAAAGCCCCGGCAACGGCAAACAGTGAAAACGCCACGGCGATCTTGCCCAGCAGCAGCGCTGCGCCCATGCCAAGGGCCAGCACGATACCGGCCAGCCCGCCCACCACCGAGAGCATCACGGCTTCGGTGAGAAACTGGCGCAGGATGTCGCCCTGGCGTGCGCCGGTGGCCATGCGGATACCGATTTCCCGGGTCCGTTCGCGCACGGTCATCAGCATGATGTTCATCACGCCGATACCGCCCACCAGCAGCGAGATGGCGGCAATGGAGCCGAGCATCAGCGACAGGGTGTTCTGGGTTCGTGCTTCGGCCTGGATCATTGCGGCGTTGTTGGTCAGTTCGTAATCGTTCTTGCCGTTGTGCAGGCGCTGCATCAGGTCATGGATAGAGCGCTCGGCTTCCTTGACCTTGCCGGCATCCCGGGTAGCAATGGCGATGTATTCCGGGTTCTGGGTGCCGAACAGGCGGATGCTGGCCGAGGAGTAGGGAATGGCAATGCGGTTGTCGCTGTCCAGGTCGCCGGAACTGGCGCCTTTTTCCTGCAGGACGCCTACCACCTGGAAAGGCACGTTCTCGATGAGAATGTACTGGCCGATGGGACTGGCCATGTCCTTGAACAGCTTTTGCCGGACCTTGTGCCCGATCACGGCCACGGCTGCGGCGTTTCTCTCGTCGGCTTCGGTGAAGTAACTGCCTTCGACGACCGGCCAGTTGAAGATGGCCGGAAAATGCGTGTCGTTGCCGCCCACGTAGCTGGAGTGATCGAGGTTGCCAAAGCGTACGCCTGCCTGTCCGCCATTGACCGGCATGATCATTTTGACTTCCGGCAGCTCGCCCAGGGCGGCCACTTCCTCCAGCGTGATGATGCCTTTGGGTGTACGCGGGCTGGGGGACTTGCCGTTGAGGTAGATGATGTTGGAGCCGAAGGACGACATCTGCGCCATGACCTGGCGTTTGCTGCCTTCGCCCACGGCCAGCATGACCACCACCGAGGCGACGCCGATCACGATGCCCAGCAAGGTCAGCGCCGTGCGGAACCGGTTGATCCACATCACCCGCCACGCGGCCTGGATGGCATCGAGCAGTTCGCCTTTCCAGGCTCCATTGCGGGTGCTGCCTTCGGTCAGGCGCTGGCGCAGGTCAACGGCCTGGAGGGCGGCAGGATTGGTCGGGGCTGGCGGCTTGCCGGAGGCCGTGTCGCTGACGATCAGGCCGTCACTGACTTCGATGACGCGCCGGGCGCGGGCGGCGACCTCCCGGTCGTGAGTGATCAGAATCACCACATGCCCCTGGCTGGCCAGTTCGTCCAGCAGAGTCATGACTTCTGCACCGCTGTGGCTGTCCAGTGCGCCGGTGGGTTCGTCGGCGAGAATGATATGCCCGCCGTTCATCAGTGCGCGGGCAATGGAAACCCGTTGCTGCTGACCGCCGGAGAGCTGGTGCGGACGGTTGCCGGTGCGCGAGGCCAGCCCCAGGCGGTCGAGCAGGGCAGCGGCGCGGGCGTGACGCTCTGCGGCGGGCGTTCCGGCGTAGATGGCCGGCATCTCGACGTTTTCCTGCGCCGAGCCGGACGGAATCAGGTGATAGCCCTGAAACACGAAGCCAAAGGCTTCGCGCCGCAGCCAGGCCAGTTCATCGCTGTCCAGTCCGGCCACATCTTCCCCGGCGAACAGGTAGTGCCCGCTGCTGGGGCGGTCGAGGCAGCCGAGGATATTCATCAGGGTCGATTTGCCCGAGCCGGAGGCACCGACAATCGCCACGAACTCTCCGGCATGGATCGACAGATCTATGCCCCGCAGCACGTTGACCAGCGGGCTGTCGCCACCCCCGTAGGATTTGCGGATATCCCGCAGGTCGATCAGTGGCGTCTGCATTCAGCCTCCGCTGCCGATGGCCGGGCCGATCAACAGCCGATCGCCTTCATTCAGCCCTTCGAGAATCTGCACGCGCAGGCGGTCGCTGATTCCGGTACGAACCTCGCGGTTCTGTATGTCGCCGCTGGCGGTGACGACTCGTGCCGTCTGCAGGTCGGCCTGCGGTCCGCTTTTGAGGGCGGCAAGCGGGGCGGTCAGGGTGTTTTGGGCGCTGTTGGCAACAAAGAAGATCTGCGCGGTCATTTCCGCCATCAGTGCCTGGTCGGCGTTGTCGACATCCAGCAGTACGGTATAGAGCACCACGCGACCGCTGCCGCTCTTGCCTGAACTGCTCGGGCTGCCGCCACCCTGATTGGCCTGCTCCAGCGGCTTGGGCGGTACCGGAAGAATCTGCCGTACCGTGCTGTTCCAGCGTCGTGTGCCGCCACTCAGGGTGGTGAAGTAGGCGTTCATGCCGGGTTTGACATGGCCGATATCGGCCTCGGACACTTCGGCCCAGACGGTCATGGGCGAGAGCCGGGCGATGCGCAGGATCAGCGGTGTCTGCTGCTGGGCATTGAGGGTCTGGCCTTCCCGTGCATCCAGTG
Organism: Pseudomonas capsici; assembly: GCF_017165765.1. Classification (GTDB taxonomy): domain Bacteria; phylum Pseudomonadota; class Gammaproteobacteria; order Pseudomonadales; family Pseudomonadaceae; genus Aquipseudomonas; species Aquipseudomonas capsici. The sequence continues at coordinate 124,049 of NZ_JAFGZD010000013.1, read as the reverse complement.
CCACCACGGTCCCGGACATCGGCGCATAGATGCGGGTGTAGCCCAGTGCGGCTTCGTCACTGCGCAAACTGGCCTGGGCCTGGAGAATCTGTGCCTTGAACATGTCGACCCGTGCCTGGGTGGCGCGAAACTCGGATTCGGCGGCTTGTACATCTTCGGCGCGGGTGGCGCCTCCGGCTGCCAGACTGCGCTGGCGTTGCTGTTTTTGCTGCGCCAGCTCATGCAGGGCACGCTGCTCCTGCAACTGGGCCTTGAGGTTTTCAATGGCGTAGCGGGCGGCATCGAGCCGGGCCTTTTGCGTGGACGGATCGATCTCCACCAGCAGTTGACCTTCCTTGACCTGATCCCCGACCTGCGCGTGGATCTTCATGATCTGGCCGGTGGCCTGGGAGCCCACATCCACATAGCTGCGCGGTTGCAGAGTGCCCAATGCGGTCACGCTGCTTTGGATATCGCTGCGGGTGACGAGGGCGGTGGCTGCATCGTTGTTGCCCGAAGGCATGATTTGCCAGGCACACACGGCAATGACCGGAAACATGCACAGCGCCAGAAGGACGGCGCGTCCAGGGTGTCGAGAGCGTTTCATGCAGGGTTCCTGCTTGGAGAATTCAGCCCGTCGGCAGGCGACGGCCACGGGAACTGTCCATTAAACGAGGAACGCGGGCGGGAATTTACGTCGAGGAAAGAGCCTGATGCTTGATCAGGCTCTTTTTTCATTCAGTTCAACGGGCCATTGATGACCCTGGCGAAGTTTTCACTGAAGGCCATTTGGGAAACGCCCTGAACAAAGGCGATTTTCCGCGACCCGCTGGTTTCAACCTTGATCTTTCCGCAGTGGTTGTCTTGCTCGGACTGCTGCGTTTCTACGGACAGAAACTGCTCATCGGTCCTGGTGGACGGGATGCCACCGGCCATGAGCATGGTCGCCAGCGGATCGAAGATCGGAACCGGCAGTCCGCCTTCGGCATGGCTGCCGGATTTGGTTTCAAGCACCTGGCGCACCAGGGTCGCCACAGGGTCCTGAGCCTTGATCTTTTCCGAATAGCTGGGGTCCAGAATGACCTGATTGCAGACGTCCAGTGGCACCAGAGTGATCGGGATCTGTGACTGGAATACATTGTTGGCCGCGACGGCATCCACAAAGACGTTCCATTCGGCGTAGTAGTTGCTGCTGTAGAGGCTGCCCTGGTTCCACTCGGGTTTGGCGGTGCTGAGCCCGGCCACGTTACCGTCGACATACACCGCGCCGGCCATGGCGTAGATTTCTTCGATCATCGCGATGTCGCCTGGCTGTTTGCAGAGCTCCAGCATCCTGGCGATGTTGGTGAAGCCGCCCAGGGACAGGATGGTGATCTTGTCCTTGCTGTTTTTCACGGTTTCATACAGAAATTCCCAGGCCGGCAGCGGAGAAATGACAGGCAGTTCCACAGGGTTCAGGCTTCCGATCAGGCCCATGATGTCATTCATGTCGCTCTTGAAGTCCTGAGGGAACTTGTTCTCGTATTTCAGTGGCGTTTCCGTGCCTCTTGCAATCGGTGTGTTCTGTTTGTTGCCGATGGCCAGCAAGTGCTGGGCAATGATCATGCCCCAGCCCAGATTGGTTTCGCCGCAACCGGTAACGGTCAAGCCAATGATTTCAACAGTGGGGTCTTTCATCAGATAGGAGATCGATAGAACGTCGTCCCAGCCCATATCCGAATCAATGATGACTTTCTTTTTCATGGTGCTCTGCCGTCGGGTTGTTGTGTTGTTTTTTATGGTGAAAGCGTTGCGGTGATACAGGTGCATATCTATGAAAAAGGGAAGTCAGACTGGTGCCTGCTTCCCTTGTTGTACTTGTCGACGTTGGTCGATATTTACTGCGACATCATGAAATGGATTTTGTAGTTGTAAGGCTTCGACCACTTCTTGGTAACGTATTCATAGCAGAAACCGGATGATACCTGGCCATAGCCAGTCGCGCTGCTGGTGTATTGCGGGCCGCTTGAGTATTCGGTGTGGCCTGCCTGGAACTTGCATCCGCCGGTGACCTGGCCGCTTGAATAATCGGCCCGCACATCGCTGCTGCTGAAGCCCGATGGCGCGATGAAGGTGACGGTCTGAAAAGGTGTCAGTACGGAAGGAAAACCGCCGGTCGAAGAAACAAGCGTCAAGGTCTTTGGCGTGTTGTTCTGCATGGTGACTTCAATGACTGCGGCCATCGATGCCAGAGGGCTCAGCGAAAGTGCCAGAGCGGCTGCGGTGAGGGGGAGTTTGAAAGATTTGAACTTCATGTAATCTCCGTGTTGTCCTGAATACATCCTGATGCAGCCGATGTCGTCTGCATGTCCATGTGGGTTTTCATCCGGAAAACCACGGAAGATTTAGCGGCGTGCCTGGAGATAACTTGAGGTGTTTTTATCGCAGGCATGAAAAAGGGAGGCCAGACATGTGCCTGGCCTCCCTTTCATTGGTCGCGATGAATTACAGCACTTGCTTGATCGCGTCACATACTGCGTCGATGTTCTTCTGGTTCAGAGCTGCCACGCAGATACGACCGGTATCCAGTGCGTAGATACCGAACTCGCTGCGCAGGCGCTGGGCCTGTTCGGCGGTCAGGCCCGAGTAGGAGAACATGCCGCACTGACGGCCAACGAAGCTGAAGTCCTGACCGGCCGGGTTATCGGCCAGACGTTCCACCATGGCTTTGCGCATGCCGTGGATACGGACGCGCATCTCGCCCAGTTCTTCTTCCCACATGGCACGCAGGGCCGGGTCGTTGAGGACTGCGGCAGAGATGATTGCGCCGTGGGTCGGCGGGTTGGAGTAGTTGGTGCGGATCACGCGCTTGACCTGGGACAGGACGCGGGCGGTTTCTTCCTTCGATTCGGTGATGATCGACAGGGCGCCGACACGCTCGCCGTACAGCGACAGGGACTTGGAGAACGAGCTGGAGGCAAAGAAGGTCAGGCCCGAGTCTGCGAACAGGCGCACAGCCAGTGCATCTTCGTCGATACCTTTGCCGAAACCTTGATAAGCCATGTCCAGGAAGGGTACGTGGCCCTTGGCTTTTACCACTTCCAGAACCTTTTTCCAGTCGTCCAGGGTCAGGTCGACACCGGTCGGGTTGTGGCAGCAGGCGTGCAGCACAACGATGGAGCCGTTCGGCAGGTTCTGCAGGTCTTCCAGCATGCCGGCACGATTCACGTCGTGGGTCGGGGCATCGTAGTAGCGGTAGTCCTGGACCGGGAAGCCCGCCGCTTCAAACAGGGCGCGGTGGTTTTCCCAGCTTGGATCGCTGATGGCCACTACTGCATCGGGCAGCAGGCGCTTGAGGAAGTCTGCACCGATTTTCAGAGCGCCAGTACCACCGACGGACTGGGTGGTCAGCACGCGGCCCGAGGCGATCAATGGCGAGTCGGCGCCCAGCAGCAGTTTCTGTACGGCCAGATCGTAGGCCGAGATACCGTCGATTGGCAGATAGCCGCGAGGTGCGTGTTGTGCCACGCGAATCTTCTCGGCTTCGGCAACTGCGCGCAGCAGTGGAATGCGCCCGTCTTCGTCACAGTAGACGCCCACTCCAAGGTTGACCTTGTTGGTGCGGGTGTCGGCGTTGAATGCTTCGTTGATACCCAGGATCGGATCGCGGGGCGCCATTTCGACAGCGGAGAACAGGCTCATTGTTTGCGGCAGCTCTGAATGAAGGGTGAAGGGGAGTGCAGTGCATGCTCCAACACAATGCGCCAGAGCGGTGCACAAACGGGGAGTCAGTATAAAGAGCATCAGGCCGGGGAGCGACAGGCTGTGACAGGTTTTTTCGAGGTTTTTCCGGCTCCGGGGACGACGTTCGTCTGACCGACCGCCAATCGGTGATGCAATCCATGACTTGAAAGACGAGTATATGGCTCCATCTACAGTGCATCACTTCAAACACTGCACGTCTTTCCCGGCGGGATCGGGCGTTGGCGGTGATTTCGTTTTTGCGGGTATGGCCTGCGCAGACGAACCCTTGGCGTAAACGAATCAAGAGGTAGGTCATGTCCGAGTTTCAACTCGTCACCCGTTTTGAGCCAGCCGGCGATCAGCCCGAGGCCATCCGCCTGATGGTGGAGGGGATCGAGGCAGGTCTGGCGCACCAGACCCTGCTGGGTGTGACCGGCTCGGGCAAGACCTTCAGCATCGCCAACGTCATTGCCCAGGTACAGCGCCCGACTCTGGTGCTGGCACCGAACAAGACCCTGGCGGCCCAGTTGTATGGCGAGTTCAAGGCATTCTTCCCGAACAACGCGGTGGAGTATTTCGTCTCTTATTACGACTACTATCAGCCCGAAGCCTATGTGCCGTCGTCGGATACCTTCATCGAGAAGGATGCTTCGATCAACGACCATATCGAGCAGATGCGGCTGTCAGCGACCAAGGCCCTGCTGGAGCGCAAGGACGCGATTATCGTCACCACGGTGTCCTGCATCTACGGTCTGGGCAGCCCGGAAACCTACCTGCGCATGGTCTTGCATATCGATCGTGGCGACAAACTCGACCAGCGGGCCTTGCTGCGTCGTCTGGCGGACCTGCAGTACACCCGCAACGACATGGATTTCGCCCGTGCGACCTTTAGGGTGCGTGGCGATGTGATCGATATCTACCCGGCCGAGTCCGATCTGGAAGCGATCCGCGTCGAACTGTTCGACGATGAGGTGGAAAGCCTGTCGGCCTTCGATCCGCTGACGGGGGAGGTGATCCGCAAGCTGCCGCGTTTCACCTTTTACCCCAAGAGTCACTATGTAACGCCCCGCGAGACGCTGCTCGAAGCGATGGAGGGCATCAAGGTCGAGTTGCAGGAGCGCCTGGAGTACATGCGCACCCACAATAAGCTGCTGGAAGCCCAGCGCCTTGAGCAACGGACACGTTTCGATCTGGAAATGATGCTGGAGCTGGGTTACTGCAACGGTATCGAAAACTACTCGCGCTACCTCTCGGGTCGCCCGGCGGGTGCGCCGCCGCCCACGCTTTACGACTATCTGCCGCCTGACGCCTTGCTGGTGATCGACGAATCCCACGTCAGCGTGCCGCAGGTCGGTGCGATGTACAAAGGTGACCGTTCGCGCAAGGAAACCCTGGTGGAGTATGGTTTCCGCCTGCCATCGGCACTGGACAACCGGCCCATGCGTTTCGACGAGTGGGAGGCGGTCAGTCCGCAGACCATTTTCGTTTCCGCGACACCCGGGCCTTACGAGGCCGATCACTCCGGGCGCGTCATCGAACAGGTGGTGCGCCCGACAGGGCTGGTGGACCCGCAGGTCGAGATCCGTCCGGCGCTGACCCAGGTCGATGATCTGCTGTCGGAAATCAACAAGCGTGTGGCGCTGGAGGAGCGGGTGCTGGTCACGACCCTGACCAAGCGCATGGCCGAGGATCTGACTGATTATCTGGGCGACCATGGGGTGCGGGTCCGTTATCTGCACTCGGACGTCGACACCGTGGAGCGGGTCGAGATTATCCGTGACCTGCGTCTCGGCGTCTTTGATGTGCTGGTGGGGATCAACCTGCTGCGCGAAGGCCTGGACATGCCCGAAGTGTCGCTGGTGGCGATTCTGGATGCCGACAAGGAAGGTTTCCTGCGTTCCGAACGTTCGCTGATCCAGACCATCGGTCGGGCTGCGCGTAACCTCAATGGCCGGGCGATTCTCTATGCCGATCGCATGACCGGCTCCATGGAACGGGCCATTGGCGAGACCGAGCGGCGTCGTGAAAAGCAGATCGCCCATAACGTCGCCCATGGCATCACGCCCAAGGGGGTGGTCAAGGATGTGGCGGATATCATGGAAGGCGCGACTGTGCCGGGTGCGCGCAGCAAGAAGCGCAAGGGCATGGCCAAGGCTGCCGAGGAAAATGCCCGCTACGAAAACGAATTGCGCTCGCCCAGCGAAATCACCAAACGCATTCGTCAACTGGAAGAGAAAATGTACCAGTTGGCCCGCGATCTGGAGTTCGAGGCCGCGGCGCAGATGCGCGACGAGATCGCCAAGCTGCGGGAGCGGTTGCTGGCGGTTTGATGGGCTATTGGGGGGGCATGTCGCGGTCAAGGCCCCTTCCACTTCAGCCTTGTGCCAGTTTCGTGGGTGGGGGCTTGCCCGCGAAGCTTTTACCCGCGCTGGAGCGCCTGTTAAGATTCCGTGCTTGATCGATCTATTTCGGAATTTTTCATGACCACCGTTCGCACTCGCATTGCGCCATCACCTACTGGCGATCCTCACGTCGGCACCGCCTACATCGCGCTTTTCAATTACTGCTTTGCCAAGCAGCACGGTGGTGAGTTCATCCTGCGTATCGAAGATACCGATCAGTTGCGTTCGACCCGCGAGTCCGAGCAGCAGATTTTCGATGCATTGCGCTGGCTGGGCATCGAGTGGAGCGAAGGTCCGGATGTGGGCGGCCCGCATGGTCCGTATCGCCAGAGCGAGCGGGGCGATATCTATCGCAAGTACGCTCAGCAACTGGTCGATCTCGGTCATGCCTTCCCGTGCTTCTGCACCGCCGAAGAGCTGGACCAGATGCGCGCCGAGCAGATGGCCAGGGGCGAGACTCCACGCTATGACGGCCGCGCTCTGCTGCTTTCCAAAGAGGAAGTACAGCGTCGCCTGGATGCAGGCGAGCCGCACGTCATCCGCATGAAAGTGCCGACCGAGGGCGTTTGCGTCGTACCGGACATCCTGCGTGGCGAGGTGGAGATCCCGTGGGATCGCATGGACATGCAGGTCCTGATGAAGACCGACGGTCTGCCGACTTACTTCCTGGCCAACGTGGTGGATGACCACCTGATGGGGATCACCCATGTGCTGCGTGGCGAAGAGTGGCTGCCGTCCGCGCCTAAACTGATCCTGCTCTACGAATACTTCGGCTGGGACAAGCCGCAACTGTGCTACATGCCGCTGCTGCGTAACCCCGACAAGAGCAAGCTGTCCAAGCGCAAGAACCCGACTTCCGTGACCTTCTACGAGCGCATGGGCTTCATGCCCGAGGCCATGCTCAACTACCTGGGGCGCATGGGCTGGTCGATGCCGGACGAGCGCGAGAAGTTCTCGCTGCAGGAAATGGTCGATAACTTCGATCTGTCCCGCGTCTCCCTGGGCGGTCCGATATTCGATATCGAGAAGCTGTCCTGGCTCAATGGCCAGTGGCTGCGCGAGTTGCCGGTCGAAGAGTTCGCTGCACGGGTGCAGAACTGGGCGCTCAATCCCGAGTACCTGATGAAGATCGCGCCTCATGTTCAGGGCCGCGTCGAAACCTTCAGCCAGATCGCTCCGTTGGCCAGCTTCTTCTTCGCGGGTGACGTGACGCCGGACGTGAAGCTGTTCGAACACAAGAAACTGTCGGGCGATCAGGTCCGCCAGTTGATGCAGTTGATCCTGTGGAAGCTCGAATCCCTGCGTCAGTGGGAGAAAGATCCGATTACCGGCTGCATACAAGCGGTGGTCGATCATCTGGAACTGAAGCTGCGTGATGCCATGCCGTTGATGTTTGCGGCGATCACCGGGCAGGCCAGCTCTGTCTCCGTGCTCGATGCGATGGAAATCCTCGGGCCGGACCTGACCCGTTTCCGCCTGCGTCAGGCCGTCGATCTGCTCGGTGGCGTTTCCAAGAAAGAAAACAAGGAATGGGAAAAGCTGCTGGCTGCCATAGCCTGATGCAGTGAAGGATCACTGTGCGCTCGCAGGGCAGGGGGGCACAGTGGTCGGTTCGACCTCGGTTTTACGGGGGTGAAGCGTTAAGTGTTTGTTATGTCGACGAAAAATTTTCAAAAATGTTGAAAATAAATTTGACAGGTTAGCGACTCACGCTTAACATGCGCCCCGTCCACTGATGTGGGGCTATAGCTCAGCTGGGAGAGCGCTTGCATGGCATGCAAGAGGTCAGCGGTTCGATCCCGCTTAGCTCCACCAAACAAAGAGTTTCAAGGTCGGCTACATTGCCTTGAAGCAGTACGATGACAGGTACCAGCGCCTGTCATGTACGAAGAAGGTTTTGTCCCCTTCGTCTAGTGGCCTAGGACACCGCCCTTTCACGGCGGTAACAGGGGTTCGAGTCCCCTAGGGGACGCCATTTTCAAAGAGTGATGCCGCAAGGTTGATCTCCGCCGCGAGGCGATAAATCTGGGGCTATAGCTCAGCTGGGAGAGCGCCTGCATGGCATGCAGGAGGTCAGCGGTTCGATCCCGCTTAGCTCCACCAATTTTGCCAGGGTTCGCTGATAGCGAATCTGCTCGAAGGTTTTGCGTCCCCTTCGTCTAGTGGCCTAGGACACCGCCCTTTCACGGCGGTAACAGGGGTTCGAGTCCCCTAGGGGACGCCACGATTTCTCGCTCTGCGAGACCAAGGGTCATTCGATTATTGAATGGCCCTTTTGTTTTTTGGGCCTTTTTAATTTTGCCCGTTTCGCTGTAACTCCTTTCTCGCTCAATTGTTCTGTCTGTGCAGATGGGCCGCGTTGCGCTTGTCATTCAGGATTATGCGAATAATATTATCTGCGTAATTTCTGGAGGTCGGCATGACAGACAAAAAAGCGCAAACTCGTGAGCGGATTCTCGATGCTGCCAGTGCGGCTCTCATCAGTCGTGGCCCGGAACAGCCGAGTGTCAGTGAGATCATGAGCGCTGCGGGGCTGACGGTGGGTGGTTTCTATGCTCACTTCGACAGCAAGGAGTCGCTGATGCTCGAGGCCTTCGAGCGGTTGCTGAAGCAGCGAAGATCTTTCATTGCGCAACTCGACGAACAGCTTCCCTGTGATGAAAGGCGCGCCCTGCTGGCAGCGTTTTATCTTTCGCGCAGGCACCGCGATGCCACTGAGGAGGCTTGTCCGCTGCCTTCCACGGCAGGGGATATGCCGCGCCTGCCGGAAGGCTTTCAGGCTTCATTGGCCGAGCATGTGGAGTTGATGGTGGCGCAACTGTCCTCGACCCCGGAAGAGGCGGACAAGGTTCTGGCTGACCTCGCATTGATGGTGGGCGGCCTGGTGCTGGCTCGTGCGCTGGGTTCTGGCGAGTTGTCGGATCGTGTGCTGAGGGCAGCCAAGTCGGCGGTGGTTTAGACTGACCTCCTGCGGACATGAGTCCTCTTCACGACAACAGGAGCAAATATGGTCTGGGATCGGGCAACGCCTTTTGTGATCGACCTCAATGTGGCAGCGGACGATATCGATGGTCTGGGGCACGCCAATAATGCGGTGTATGTCTCCTGGCTGGAGCGCTGCGCCTGGCGGCATTCCCAGCATCTGGGGCTGGACCTGAGCGAGTATCGGCGTCTGGACCGGGCCATGGCGGTGGTGCGGCATGAGATCGATTATCTGGCCAGCGCCTACGAAGATGACGAACTGCAACTGGCTACCTGGATTGTCGACTGGGACAAGCGCCTGAAAATGACCCGCTGCTTTCAGCTCAAGCGCCCGGTGGACGGTGTGACCCTGCTGCGCGCCCGGACCACTTTTGTCTGTATCGAACTGTCCAGTGGCAAGCCGAAGCGCATGCCGAGCGAATTTATCGAAGGTTATGGCTGCGCCTTGTCGGACGACATTCCCAATCCCGGCGTCGGGCAGTAAACTGCCGGACTTTTTTCGAGTGTGATCCATGCAAATTGCCTTGGCGCCCATGGAGGGGCTGGTCGACGACATCCTGCGCAATGTGCTGACCCGTGTCGGCGGCGTTGACTGGTGCGTGACCGAGTTCATCCGGGTGACCGAGCGGGTCATGCCTGCCGCCTATTTCTACAAGCTGGCTTCCGAGCTGCATACCGATGCGAAAACAGCCGCAGGCGTACCCTTGCATCTGCAATTGCTGGGTTCGGACCCGGTCTGTCTGGCAGAAAATGCCGCGTTTGCCTGTGAGTTGGGTGCGCCGGTACTGGACCTGAATTTCGGTTGCCCGGCCAAGACCGTCAACCGCTCCCGTGGCGGTGCAATTCTGCTCAGGGAGCCTGAACTGCTGCATTCCATCGTCAGCCATGTGCGACGCGCCGTGCCCAAGGGGATTCCGGTCACGGCCAAGATGCGTCTGGGCTACGAGAATACCGACGGCGCTCTGGATTGCGCCCGGGCCCTGGTGGATGGCGGTGCCGAGCGTATCGTGGTGCATGCCCGGACCAAGGTCGATGGCTACAAGCCGCCTGCGCATTGGGAGTGGATTGCCAGGATTCAGGAAGTGGTCAAGGTCCCGGTGGTTGCCAATGGCGAAATCTGGACTGTGGATGACTGGCGGCGCTGCAAGGAGATCTGTGGTGCGCGTGACATCATGATCGGTCGCGGGCTGGTGGCGCGCCCGGATCTGGCCCGGCAGATCGCGGCAGCGAATGCGGGCGAAGAGGTCGTCGAGATGACCTGGGCCGAGTTGCAGCCCATGCTGCGCACCTTCTGGAAGGATTGCCTGGCCAAGATGACCCTGGTCCAGGCACCGGGGCGCCTCAAGCAATGGCTGGTGCTGCTGACCAAAAGTTACCCCGAGGCCGTGGTCATGTTCGATACCTTGCGCCGCGAAACGGACTGCGAGCGGATCAGTGCCTTGATCGGTTTTTCACCCGACGAACGGTCGTAAACGCTGTAAAAAACGACTCTTGAAATCTGCAGAGCCGACCTTAATTTGGTGGTTAAGCGATCCCGGATACGGATCGCATGACTACCGTCTCACTGATTAAGGAGAACCATCATGGCAACTGCATTCTCTTTGGCCCCACTCTTTCGCCATTCAGTGGGCTTCGACCGTTTCAATGACTTGTTCGAGTCCGTGGCCCGGAATGATTCGACCAGCAGCTATCCACCCTATAACGTGGAAAAGCACTCCGACGATCACTATCGCATCGTGATTGCGGCGGCCGGCATGCAGGAAGAAGATTTTGAATTGCAGATCGAAAACGGTGTGCTGACCGTCAGTGCCGGCAAGCGCGGTGATGAGGTCGAAGGCATTACCTATCTGCATCAGGGTATTACCCGGCGCGAGTTCAAGCTGTCCTTCCGCCTGGCGGACCATATCGAAGTCAAGAATGCCAGCCTGTCCCACGGTCTTCTGAATATCGATCTGATCCGGCTGGTGCCGGAAGAGGCCAAGCCAAAGCGCATCCCGATCAATCAGCAGAAAGTTCTGCAGCATTGATTTCCGATCAGGGGAAGGCATCCATGGATGCCTTCCCTTTTTCTATTCCTGCGCGAGCAGGGGGCGCACGTTGTTTTCAGGCAAGCCTTTTTCCAGGCACAGCAGGGCTTCGAACTCGGCAGAGGGCAGAGGCTCGCTGAACAGATAACCCTGATAGGTGTGGCAGTCCAACTGCTCGAGAAACGCCAGTTGTTCCACGGTTTCCACACCTTCGGCGATGACATTGAGGTTGAGACTCTTGGCCATGCCCACGATGGCGCGAACGATCTCGGCATCGTTGGCGTCGGTAGCGGCCTCATGCACGAACGACTGATCGATCTTCAGGACGTCTACCGGCAGGCGTTTGAGATAGGTCAGGGACGAATAGCCGGTGCCGAAATCATCCATGGCAAAGCTGACGCCGATCTTTTTCAGACGCAGCATCTTGGCGATGGTGTCGTCCAGATTCTGGATGACAATGCCTTCGGTGATTTCCAGCTTGAGCATGGTGGGTGGCAGGCGATGGCGCTTCAGACAGCTTTCCACTTGCTCGACAAAGTCGGTCTGGCGGAACTGGCGCGGACTGATATTCACGCCCAGCAGGAATTCGTTCAGCGGGAGCAGGCCTTGTTGCAATAACTTGCCTCCAACCTTGCAGGCCTCTTCAAGTGCCCAGCCACCGATTTCCAGAATCATCCCGCTTTCTTCGAGGATCTGAATGAACTGCGTAGGTGCTAGCAGGCCGTAATCGGGATGCTGCCAGCGCAGCAAGGCCTCCGCGCCAATGATCCTGTCGCTCTGGGTGTTGACCTGAGCCTGGTAATACAGATGCAGTTCGTTGCGGGTCAGGGACATGCGCAGGTCGTTTTCCATGCGCAGCCGCTGGCTGGCGGCTTTCTGCATGGAGCGATGGAACAGCTGGGCGGCATTGCGCCCCGAGTCCTTGGCGCGATACAGCGCAATATCGGCGCGCTTGAGGATATCGGCGGGGTTGGAGCCGTGATCGGGTATCAGGGCAATACCGATGCTGGGCGTTACCTGCAGGCGCTGCCGGTCAATGAACATGGGTTCTGCCAGCAGCTTGCGCAGGTTGTCGGCCAGTTCCTGTACCTGAGTGGCTACTTCATGCCGTGAGCCTTCAAGGCCGCCGATCAGCACCACAAATTCATCGCCGCCCAGGCGCGCAACGGTGTCTTCCAGGCGCACGCTGGCTTCAAGGCGGGCAGTGACGATGCTCAGCACGGCGTCGCCCATCGGGTGGCCCAGTGAGTCGTTGATATTCTTGAAGTGGTCAAGGTCCAGAAACAGCAGGGCACCGCGCAGGTTGTCCTGCTTGAGTTGGGTGAGCTGCTGGCTGAGCCTTTCCATCAGCATGGCCCGGTTGGGCAGATTGGTCAGTGGGTCGTGATAGGCCAGATGCTGTGCCTGTGCCTGTGCGTGTTTCAGTTCACTGATGTCCCGGGCGGTAACCAGCAGGCAGGCGGTTTCATTCAGGGTGATGAGTTCGGCGGAAATATCCAGAACGAGCGGCGTGCCATTCTTGTGGCGTCCGGACATTTCCAGATGATGGATCTTGCCTGTCGTGCGCAATTGATCGGTCAGTTGCCTGAGTTGTTCCGGCTCGACCCCGAGACCTGCTTCAAGAGCGGTACGCCCCAGGACTTCCTGGCTGGTAAAGCCGGTCAGACGGCAGAATCCGTCATTGACCTCTACATAATGACCGGACTCCAGTTCGGTGATGGTGATCGAGTCCGGGCTTGAGTGAAACGCCTTGGCGAATTTCTCTTCGCTGGCCAGCAGCGCCGAGCGCGCATGCTGTTGGGTGATGTCCAGCAGGGTGCCCGACAGTTTCAGAGGAGCGCCGTTTTCATCCCGATACAGGCGGGCGCGGCCTTCGAGCAGGCGGGGCGCGCCATTTTTCAGTTGCAGCCGGTAAGTGATCTGGAAGCTGTCGTCCTTATTGTCGAGCGCGGCGTTGTAAGCCTGGCGCATGCGGTTGCGCTCTTCGACAGGAACGTCGGCGAAAAAGACATGCAGGGTGTCATGGAAAGGCTGTGCCGGCATTCCGTGCAACTGGGCTGCCTGCGCCGATGCATGCAGCATGTCGCTGGGAATGTGCCAGTCCCAGGTTCCCATCTGAGCTGCCCCCAGAGCCATCTCCAGACGGTCGCGCAGTTCCTTGAGCGTTTGTTCCGCACCGATGTGCGTCGGGGAGAAGCTATCTACTGGGATGGACATGTGATCACGAGCCTTTATGAATAAAGCCTGTAAAACGATCGATCTGCATCATGTAACCCGTATATCAGGGTTCTGATGTTCTGTCTTGGAAATAAGCGGCCGGTCGTCAGGCCTGTGCATCGAGGAGTGCCATGAATGCCTTGGCGGCATTCGAGAGCGTCCGTTCGGTGTGCAGGATGTAGCCTAGCTGGCGATTGAGTTGTACGCCTGGCAATGGAATGCGTGCCACCTGTTCATCGAGCATGGTGCGTGGCAGTACGCTCCAGGCCAGACCGATGGAGACCATCATTTTGATGGTTTCCATATAGTTGGTGCTCATGGCGATATTCGGCTTGAGGCCCTGAGCCTCGCACAGGCCGCTGACGATGTGGTGGGTAAAGGTGTTGCCGCCGGGGAATACGGCCGGGTAGCGCACGATGTCCTCGAGTTTCATCGGGCCACTGTTGGTCAGCGGGTGTTCCGGCGCTGCGACGAAGTCCAGAGGGTCATCCCAGACCGGTACGGCACGCACCAGGGTGTGAGGATCGGGGGCGAGGGTAATGACCGCCAGTTCTGCGCGCCCATGGAGAATTTCTTCATAAGCCACCTCTGAGTCCAGGAATTGAATGTCCAGCGCCACCTCGGGGTAGGCGCGAGTGTATTCCCGCAGGATCGGTGGCAAACGATGCAGGCCGATGTGATGACTGGTGGCCAGAGTCAGACGGCCGGTCACTTCGCCGGTGAGGTTGGTCAGCGCCCGGCGGGTGTCATCCAGCACATTGAGAATCTGGTAGGCGCGGGGCAGAAGGGCGCGGCCAGCCTCGGTCAGGCTGACTTCCCGACCCAGGCGATCGAACAGCCGCACATTCAATTGTTGCTCAAGACCGGCGATGCGTTTGCTGATGGCTGGCTGGGTCAGATGCAGCTGTTCACCGGCTCCCGAGAAGCTGCCGGTTTCGGCAATGGCGATAAAGGCGTTGAGGTTGGCGAGATCCATGGTCGGATTCCAGTTGGTTATCCAAAGCATAAAAATTATGAATTTGAGTTATTTAAGCATATTTCATAGCATTGTCCGCACAAGCCAAGGGGTCATCGATGTCCGATTGCCCAAGGCATAGAAAGAAGCTGATGAGGAAGTACGTCCGATGGCCGGCAAAACGCTCTACGACAAGCTCTGGGATTCGCATTTGGTCAAACAGCGCGACGATGGTTCGGCGCTGATCTACATTGACCGCCATATCATTCACGAAGTGACCTCGCCCCAGGCCTTTGAGGGCCTGCGTCTGGCCGGGCGCAAGCCATGGCGGATCGACTCCATCATTGCGACCCCTGACCACAACGTGCCGACCACGCCGGAGCGCAAGGGCGGAATCGGTGCCATTGAGGATCAGGTCTCTCGCTTGCAGGTCCAGACTCTGGACGACAACTGCGACGAATACGGCATTACCGAGTTCAAGATGAACGACCCGCGTCAGGGCATCGTTCACGTGGTCGGCCCGGAGCAGGGCGCTACCTTGCCGGGCATGAGCGTCGTCTGTGGCGATTCCCACACTTCGACCCACGGTGCTTTCGGTGCGCTGGCCCACGGTATCGGCACTTCCGAGGTCGAGCACGTGCTCGCGACCCAGTGTCTGGTCGCCAAGAAAATGAAGAACATGCTGGTGTCGGTCGAAGGTCAGTTGCCGTTTGGCGTTACTGCCAAGGACATCGTGCTGGCGGTCATCGGCAAGATCGGTACGGCGGGCGGCAACGGTTATGCCATCGAGTTCGCCGGCAGCGCGATTCGCGACCTGTCCATCGAAGGCCGCATGACCATCTGCAACATGTCCATCGAGGCGGGCGCTCGCGTCGGCATGGTGGCCACCGATGAGAAGACCATCGAATACGTAAAAGGCCGTCCGTTCTCGCCCAAGGGCGCAGAGTGGGACCTGGCTGTCGAGGCCTGGAAAGACCTGGTTTCCGACCCGGATGCGGTGTTCGACACCGTGGTCGAGCTGGATGCCGCGCAGATCAAACCGCAGGTCAGCTGGGGCACTTCCCCTGAAATGGTGCTGGCCGTCGATCAGAACGTGCCCGATCCTGCCCAGGAAGCCGATCTGGTCAAGCGCGGCTCCATCGAGCGTGCCTTGAAGTACATGGGCCTCAAGGCCAATCAGCCGATCACAGATATCCAGCTGGATCGTGTGTTCATCGGTTCCTGCACCAACTCGCGTATCGAAGACCTGCGCGCCGCTGCCGATGTCGCCAAGGGCCGCAAGGTGGCTGCGACCGTCAAGCAGGCCATCGTGGTTCCGGGTTCGGGGCTGATCAAGGAGCAGGCCGAGAAGGAAGGTCTGGACAAGATCTTCATCGAAGCCGGTTTCGAATGGCGTGAGCCGGGCTGCTCGATGTGTCTGGCCATGAACCCGGATCGCCTGGGTTCCGGCGAACATTGCGCTTCCACCTCGAACCGCAACTTCGAGGGGCGTCAGGGGGCCGGTGGTCGTACTCACCTGGTCAGTCCGGCGATGGCGGCAGCGGCAGCGGTCAACGGTCGTTTCATCGATGTCCGTGATTTGATCCAGCACTAAGGAGCCCAGCATGAAAGCGTTTACCCAGCACAACGGCCTTGTCGCTCCTCTGGATCGTGCCAACGTCGACACCGACCAGATCATCCCGAAACAGTTTCTCAAGTCGATCAAGCGCACGGGTTTTGGCCCGAATCTGTTCGATGAGTGGCGTTACCTGGATGTGGGCCAGCCTTATCAGGACAACTCCAAGCGTCCTCTGAACACTGATTTCGTACTTAACCATGACCGTTATCAAGGTGCCAGTGTGTTGCTGGCCCGCGAGAACTTCGGTTGCGGCTCCAGCCGTGAGCACGCGCCATGGGCGCTGGAAGAATATGGCTTCTGCGCAATCATCGCGCCGAGCTATGCCGATATCTTCTTCAACAACAGCTTCAAGAACGGCCTGCTGCCGATCATTCTGGCCGAAGACGAAGTCGATCAACTGTTCCAGCAGGTAGAAGCCACGCCGGGCTACCAGTTGAGCATCGATCTGCAGGCGCAGACCGTCACCCGTCCCGACGGCAAGGTCCTGAGCTTCGAGATCGACGCCTTCCGCAAGCACTGCCTGCTCAATGGCCTGGACGATATCGGCCTGACTCTGGTGGACAGCGATGCCATCGCTGCCTTCGAGAGCAAGCACCGCGCCAGTCAGCCGTGGTTGTTTCGCGGCTGATCTTTGATAGCAAATGAATTCGCTTCCGGCATACCCGCAGGAGCGAATTCATTCTCGAACACCTGCCAGGCAAGGAAACCGACATGACCCGCTCTGCCCACACTCAAGTCGTACAACGCCAGTTCGGTGAACAGGCTTCTGCCTATCTGAACAGCGCCGTGCATGCTCAAGGTGCCGAGTTCGCGCTATTGCAGGCCGAAGTGGCCGGGCATGGCGAGGCGCGGGTGCTGGATCTGGGGTGTGGAGGGGGACACGTGAGTTTTAATGTCGCCCCGGCGGTTGGCGAAGTGGTAGCTTACGACCTCTCGCAGCAGATGCTGGACGTGGTAAGTGCTGCCGCTGCCGAGAAAGGGTTGGACAACATTCGCACCGTTCGTGGTGCGGCCGAGCATCTGCCTTTCCAGGATGGCGAGTTCGACTTCGTGTTCAGCCGCTACTCGGCCCATCACTGGAGCGATCTGGCGCTGGCCCTGCGTGAAGTGCGACGGGTTCTGAAGCCGGGTGGCGTGGCTGCTTTCATCGATGTCATGTCACCGGGCAGTCCGTTGCTGGATACCTACCTGCAAACGGTGGAAGTGTTGCGTGACACCAGCCATGTGCGGGATTACTCGGCTGCCGAGTGGTTACATCATGTCAGCGATGCCGGTTTGTTCACGCGCAGTCATGCGCGTCAGCGCCTGCATCTGGAGTACACCTCATGGGTCGAGCGCATGCGTACACCGCAGTCGTTGCGTGTTGCGATTCGTGACTTGCAGCAAGCCATGGGTGCCGAGGTTCGCGAGTATTTCGAGATTGCCGACGATGGCTCGTTCAGCACCGATGTACTGGTGCTCTGGGCGCAGCGATAGGTTTTTGCCGTATCAAGCGTTATAGACAGGTGCTGTTCGAGGCACCGATGCACAAAATTGAGGATGTTATGAGCAAGCAGATTCTGATTCTCCCAGGTGATGGCATTGGTCCGGAAATCATGACCGAAGCGGTCAAGGTGCTGGAAGTGGCCAATGAGAAGTATCAACTGGGCTTCGAGCTGACCCACGATGTGATCGGCGGTGCCGCCATCGACAAGCATGGCGTGCCGCTGGCCGACGAGACCCTGGACCGTGCCCGCGCTGCCGATGCAGTGTTGCTGGGTGCCGTGGGTGGCCCGAAGTGGGACACGATCGAGCGTGACATTCGTCCCGAGCGCGGTCTGCTGAAGATTCGTTCGCAACTGGGCCTGTTCGGCAACCTGCGTCCGGCGATTCTTTACCCGCAACTGGCCGATGCTTCGAGCCTGAAGCCGGAAATCGTTGCAGGCCTGGACATCCTCATCGTTCGTGAACTGACCGGCGGCATCTACTTCGGCGCGCCACGTGGCACCCGCGAGCTGGAAAACGGCGAGCGTCAGTCCTACGACACCCTGCCTTACAGCGAGAGCGAGATTCGCCGTATTGCGCGGGTTGGTTTCGACATGGCCATGGTGCGCGGCAAGAAGCTGTGTTCGGTGGACAAGGCCAACGTACTGGCTTCCAGCCAATTGTGGCGCGAAGTGGTGGAGCAGGTTGCCAAGGACTACCCTGAAGTCGAACTGAGCCACATGTACGTCGACAACGCCGCCATGCAACTGGTACGTGCGCCCAAGCAGTTCGACGTGATAGTGACCGACAACATGTTCGGCGATATTCTTTCCGACGAAGCTTCGATGCTGACCGGTTCCATCGGCATGCTGCCGTCGGCCTCGCTGGATGCCCACAACAAGGGCATGTACGAGCCTTGCCACGGTTCGGCACCGGATATTGCCGGTCAGGGCATTGCCAACCCGTTGGCGACCATCCTGTCGGTATCGATGATGTTGCGTTACAGCTTCAACCTGACCGCTGCCGCTGATGCCATTGAACAGGCTGTCAGTCTGGTTCTGGATCAGGGCTTGCGTACCGGTGACATCTGGTCGGCCGGTAATGTGAAAGTCGGTACGCAGGAAATGGGCGACGCAGTAGTCGCCGCGCTGCGGAATCTGTAATCTCTCTGGCCCGCTGCTCGCTGTGCATGACACATGTGCGGCAGCGGTCCCACTTTTATTCAAGGTGTAGTTGCGATGAAACGTGTAGGTCTGATCGGTTGGCGTGGCATGGTGGGTTCCGTGCTCATGCAACGGATGCGGGAAGAGCAGGACTTCGATCTCATTGAGCCCGTGTTCTTCACTACCTCCAATGTCGGTGGCCAGGCTCCGTCGGTAGGCAAGGATGTTGCGCCTCTGAAGGATGCCTACAGCATCGAAGAACTGAAAACTCTCGACGTGGTTCTGACCTGCCAGGGCGGCGACTACACCAACGAGGTGTTCCCCAAGCTGCGCGAAGCCGGCTGGCAGGGTTACTGGATCGACGCGGCCTCCAGCCTGCGCATGCAGGACGATGCCGTGATCGTGCTGGACCCTGTGAACCGCAAGGTCATCGACCAGCAACTGGACGCGGGCACCAAGAACTACATCGGCGGCAACTGCACCGTCAGCCTGATGCTGATGGGCCTGGGCGGTCTGTTCGAGGCCGGTCTGGTGGAATGGATGAACGCCATGACCTATCAGGCGGCATCCGGTGCCGGCGCGCAGAACATGCGTGAGCTGATCAAGCAGATGGGCACTGTCCATTCGTCGGTCGCCGATGACCTGGCCAACCCGGCCAGCGCCATCCTCGACATCGACCGCAAGGTCGCTGAAGCCATGCGCGGCGAAGCCTTCCCGACCGAGAACTTCGGTGTGCCACTGGCTGGCAGCCTGATCCCCTGGATCGACAAGGAATTGCCGAACGGTCAGAGCCGTGAAGAGTGGAAAGGCCAGGCCGAGACCAACAAGATTCTGGGTCGCTTCAAGAGCCCGATTCCGGTGGACGGCATCTGCGTTCGGATCGGTGCCATGCGCTGCCACAGCCAGGCACTGACCATCAAACTGAACAAGGATGTGCCAATTGCGGACATCGAAGGTTTGATCAGTCAGCACAACCCATGGGTCAAGCTGGTCCCGAACCATCGTGAAGCCAGCATCCAGGAACTGAGCCCGACCGCTGTAACCGGCACCATGAGCGTTCCGGTGGGGCGTCTGCGCAAGCTGAACATGGGTTCGCAATACCTGGGCGCTTTCACTGTAGGCGACCAGTTGCTGTGGGGTGCGGCCGAGCCGTTGCGTCGCATGCTGCGGATCCTGCTGGAGCGTTGATACCCGGCCTGGGCCTGGCAACATGAAAACCCGCGTCCTGCAAAGGTCGCGGGTTTTTTATTGGGTTGAGGGTTTGGGTAACTCTCGAAGATTGAAAATAAAATCCCATAATATGGGATTGTAATTTATATATTGAGATTTTATTCGGGCAGGGTTTATAGTCCGCCTCGCACTCACTTTTAAAAAAACAACAGGTGAAGCGATGGCAGCGCAATTGATCGCGCTCGATTGGGGAACAACCTCACTTCGTGCTTATCGACTTGGCGAACACGGTCAGGTCCTGGAACAGCGCTCCTTGAGCGCAGGCATCATGCAGTTGCCGGATACGCCGCGGCTGATTGCGGGCGCATTGTGTAGCGATGGCTTTGAGCTGGCTTTCGATCAGGCCTGTGGCGACTGGCTCGATGCACAACCGGATCTGCCGGTGATTGCCTGTGGCATGGTGGGCAGTGCCCAGGGCTGGCGCGAAGCCGTATACCGGGAAACCCCGGCCAGCGTCAGTGAGTTGAGCGCAGCCCTGCAGAGCGTGCGCAGTCTGCGGGGTGTTGATATCCATATCATTCCCGGCGTCTTGCAGCGCTCAACGCTGCCCAATGTGATGCGCGGCGAAGAAACCCAGGTGCTCGGTGTACTGGCTTCGCTCGACGAGGCGGCGACCTGCCGGCCACTGTTGATCGGTCTTCCCGGCAGCCACTCCAAATGGGTGCATGTGGTGGAAGGCTGCATTGTCCATTTCGATACCTTCATGACCGGCGAGGTGTACGCCGCCTTGTGCGGCCATACCATTCTCGGTCGCACCATGCGCCCGGGCGAAACCTTCGATACCAGTGCATTCGACTGCGGGCTGTCCATCGCTCTGTCGCATGAGGGGGCATCCGGTCTGCTCTCGACCATTTTCAGTTCCCGAACCCTGGGGTTGACCGGCCAGCTCGATGCCAGCGCCCAGCCTGACTATCTGTCCGGTCTGCTCATCGGCCATGAACTGGAAGCCCTGACACGAATCCAGCAAGAAACGTTCAAGCAACTGCCTGCCGTCATTCTGATCGGTAGCGAGTCGCTTTGTGCGCGTTACACACGTGGCCTTGCGGCGTGCGGTTTCGAGCAGGTGACGACGGCCGCCCAGGCGACCGAGCGGGGCCTGTGGCAAGTGGCCGTTCAGGCTGACCTGATCGCGTCCGGGTCTTCAACAGATTCCCATGAGGTGTGAAATGCTCAAACAAGCTCTGCAGGAAAACGGACTGGTCGCGATTCTGCGCGGCCTGCGTCCCGAAGAAGCGCCAGCCATTGGAGAGGTCTTGTATCAGGCCGGTTTCCGGGTGATCGAGGTGCCCCTCAACTCGCCGCAGCCCTATGACAGCATCACCCTGCTGCGTCAGTACCTGCCTGCCGACTGTCTGGTCGGTGCGGGAACCGTGCTGACCGCGGAGCAGGTCGTTCAGGTCAAGGAGGCGGGCGGTCAGGTCATTGTCATGCCGCACAGTGACCCCAAGGTCCTGCGCGCGGCCAAGGCGGCCGGATTGTTTCTGTCGCCGGGCGTCGCCACGCCCACCGAAGCCTTTGACGCCCTGGCCGAAGGTGCCGATGTGCTCAAGCTGTTTCCTGCCGAGCAGATGTCCCCAGCGGTGGTAAAGGCCTGGCTGGCGGTGCTGCCAGCGGGCACGGTGCTGCTGCCGGTGGGCGGTATCACGCCGCAGAACATGAAGGACTTCCTCGATGCCGGCGTCAAAGGCTTTGGCTTGGGTTCCGGGCTGTTCAAGCCAGGCATGAGCGTGGCGGATGTCGAGCAGCGCGCCAAGGCTTATGTCAGCGCCTGGCGTGAACTGACTTCCAACTGACCGGCGCACCCAGCGCTTCTTCCCATACCTATAAGAGAAATTGCACACATGAAAATCACCAAGCTCACGACCTTTATCGTTCCGCCACGCTGGTGCTTTCTGAAAGTCGAAACCGATGACGGCGTCGTCGGCTGGGGCGAGCCGGTTGTCGAAGGTCGCGCCCATACTGTCGCCGCAGCGGTGGAGGAGCTTTCCGATTATCTGATCGGCAAGGACCCGCGCAATATCGAGGATATCTGGACGGTGCTGTACCGCGGCGGTTTCTATCGTGGTGGCGCGGTGCACATGAGTGCGCTGGCCGGTATCGACCAGGCGCTGTGGGATATCAAGGGCAAGGCCCTGGGCGTTTCGGTCAGCGATCTGCTGGGTGGTCAGGTACGGGACAAGATCCGCGTGTATTCCTGGATCGGCGGCGATCGGCCCGCCGATACCGCTCGTGCTGCCAAGGAAGCAGTGGGGCGTGGCTTTACCGCCGTGAAAATGAACGGCACCGAAGAGCTGCAGTTTCTCGACACCTTCGACAAGGTCGATCTGGCGCTGGCCAACGTGGCTGCGGTACGCGACGCAGTCGGGCCGAATGTCGGCATTGGCGTGGACTTTCATGGCCGGGTCCACAAGCCCATGGCCAAGGTGCTGATGAAGGAACTGGACCCCTTCAAGCTGATGTTTATCGAAGAGCCGGTCCTCAGCGAGAACTACGAGGCGCTCAAGGAACTGGCACCCCTGACCAGCACGCCCATTGCCCTGGGTGAGCGGCTGTTCTCGCGTTGGGACTTCAAGCGGGTTCTGAGCGAAGGCTATGTCGATATCATCCAGCCGGATGCCTCGCATGCCGGTGGCATCACCGAAACCCGCAAGATCGCCAATATGGCCGAAGCCTACGACGTGGCGCTGGCGCTGCATTGCCCGCTGGGGCCGATTGCGCTGGCGGCCTGCCTGCAGCTGGATGCAGCCTGCTACAACGCCTTCATTCAAGAGCAGAGCCTGGGCATTCACTACAACGAGAGCAACGACCTGCTGGACTATGTGAAGCACCCCGAGGTGTTCGACTACGACAAGGGCATGGTGAAGATCCCCAACGGACCGGGCCTGGGCATCGAGATCAATGAAGAGTACGTCAAGGAGCGTGCTGCCATCGGCCACCGCTGGCGCAACCCGATCTGGCGCCATGCCGACGGCAGCTTTGCCGAATGGTGATGGCGATCTGAAGGATCGTGCAGCCTCTGGCGCTGCACGATCAGGCATTGCAGAACGCAGTCCTCACATAAATCCAACAAGGGGCAATCTTCATGCAAACCCGCACTCTCGAAGGGGCGGCATCTTTAGTCACGCCTACTCGCAAGCGTTTCTTCATCATGGTGCTGCTGTTCATCACGGTGGTGATCAATTATCTGGACCGCAGCAACCTGTCCATCGCTGCGCCGGCTCTGACCAGCGAACTGGGTATCGACCCGGTGCATGTCGGTCTGATTTTCTCGGCTTTCGGCTGGACTTATGCGGCCATGCAGCTCCCCGGCGGCTGGCTGGTGGATCGTGTTCCGCCGCGTATTCTTTACACCGCCGCGCTGCTGCTATGGTCGATTGCGACCGTCATGCTGGGCTTTGCCGCGAGTTTCATTGCGCTGTTCGTGCTGCGCATGGCCGTCGGTGCGCTGGAAGCGCCTGCCTACCCGATCAACAGTCGCGTGGTCACCTCCTGGTTTCCCGAGCGCGAGCGGGCCACGGCCATCGGTTTCTATACGTCGGGGCAGTTTGTCGGCCTGGCGTTCCTGACTCCGGTCCTGGCCTGGCTGCAAGCCCATTACGGCTGGCATATGGTGTTTGTCGTCACCGGTGGTGTCGGCATACTCTGGGCCGTGATCTGGTATGCGGTGTATCGCGAGCCGCGTGATTTCAAAGGCATCAACAAGGAAGAGATCGACCTGATCCGCGAAGGCGGAGGTCTGGTGGATATCCAGGTCGATACCGAAAAGCAGAAGCGTGGCTTCAGTTGGCAGGATCTGGGTGTGGTGCTGAGTCAGCGCAAGCTGTGGGGCATTTATCTGGGGCAGTTCTGCCTCAATTCGACCCTCTGGTTCTTCCTGACCTGGTTCCCCACCTATCTGGTCAAGTATCGCGGTATGGATTTCATCAAGTCCGGACTGCTGGCGTCCTTGCCGTTTCTGGCGGCTTTTGTCGGCGTACTCTGCTCGGGGTTTTTCTCGGACTGGCTGATCCGGCGCGGCCATAGTGTGGGTCTGGCGCGCAAGTTGCCGATCATTGCCGGTCTGCTGATTTCCACCTCGATCATCGGTGCCAACTACGTGGACTCCACGCCGCTGGTGATTGCGTTCCTGGCGCTGGCGTTCTTCGGCAATGGTCTGGCGTCGATCACCTGGTCGCTGGTTTCGACGCTGGCTCCGGCACGTCTGCTGGGGCTGACCGGTGGCACCTTCAATTTCATCGGTAACCTGGCGGCGATTGCCACACCGATCGTGATCGGCTTTCTGGCGTCGGGTGATTCCTTTGCGCCTGCCATCACCTACATCGCTGTGCTGGCGCTGATTGGCGCGCTGTCCTACATCCTGCTGGTGGGCAAGGTGGAACGCATCGAGTTGTGATAACGGCCTGCGGAAAGGCTGGCACTGCCAGCTTTTCTCGGGGCTGTTCCGGTGGCTTCAGAGCCCGGCGGCTGCCACCTGATGACGGCCGGACTTCTTGGCCATGTACAACTGATTGTCTGCTTCCCGCAAAAAGGCATCCTGTGTGCCAGTGGGCGTCGCAACAGTGCTGGCAACCCCGAGGGAAATGGTGACCTTCTGGCCGATATCGGAACCCAGGTGTTCCATCTCCAAGGCATCTACAGCGTCTTTCATGGTTTCGGCTACATTGACGGCCCCTGAAATATCCGTATGGGGCAGGATGCAGACGAACTCTTCTCCTCCATAACGTGCCAGCAGATCGAAAGGACGCCGGATCAGCCCGGACAAGGATTGAGCAATGGATTTCAGGCACTGGTCGCCTGCCTGATGGCCGTACCGGTCGTTGTAAAGTTTGAAGTAGTCGACATCGATCATTATAAGGGACAGGGGAGTGCCGTTACGGTCACTCTGACGCCAGCATTGTTCGAGCATTTCATCAAACTTTCTTCTGTTGGAAACCCCCGTCAGGCCATCGGTAAATGCGCTGCGCCTGAGCAGGTCGCTTTGCAGCTTGAGGGTCAGGTGAGTAATGACTCGGGCTCTGACGATCGTTGGATTGATGGGTTTGGTTATAAAGTCTACGGCCCCTAATTCGAAGCCCTTGACTTCATCGAGTTCATCTCTGTTGGCTGTTACGAAAATGATGGGGATGTGTTGCGTCAGTGGCGAGTCTTTCATCTGGCGACAGACTTCATGTCCATCGGTCCCTTCCATGACGACATCCAGCAATACGAGGTCAGGAAGTTGAGTTGCAGACAACATCAGCGCTTGCTGCCCGTCGGTCGCCATGATGATGTCGCAGGACTCTCGAAATATTTCTCTGAGAATCAGAATGTTGCTTGCCTGGTCATCGACAATAAGAATCTTGGGCCTGGCAGTGATCCCGGGCCCCCACACGTCATGAGTGAAATTCATTCTTCCGGTTTCCGGCTGTGGTCATCGAGAATGTTCAGCGCTGAGCGAAAGTCGAGCTCGTTTATTCGTTGAAGCAGCAACTGAAGTTGAGACTTGTCCATATAGGGAATTCCCCGGGTAAGCGTATCGGCCTGCTCAAGGACGTCGAGGTTTCCAGCGCAGAGTAATTCCCTGAGTGTTTTCAGCCGGGTTTCCCAGCCTTCGGTATCCGATGTCGCAACAAGGGCGGCAGGACGACTTTCTGTTTCGTGGAACATGGCTTGCAGGGCCTGTTCGTTTTCGTGAAGTGCTTTACGAAATGTCGGGATATCGATTTGCGATATCCCATGGACTGCATCGTCTGGCGGGCCGGATTTCAATAGTTTTTCCGATGAAGCTGCCAGTTCGGAAAGCGATTTTGCTCCCATGGTCGATGCGCTGCCCTTGAGCGTGTGCAGAAGGTTAAGGATAGAAGGGCGGTTCTGGTCGGCCAGTGCTGTTTCCAGAGCCGTTAATTGAGTTTCCGTGTTGGTCAGGAAACTGCTCAGAACCTGCCTGATAAGTGAGGTGTTATTACCGAATCGCGCCAGAATATGTTCTTTCTCCTCCACGGCCGAGCCGGATGAGCGAGCAGACACGGGCTCGTCACGAAGGGGCGGGGCAACGCCCGAAATATGGCTCAGCAGGCATGAAACCAGACGCTCGTTATCTATGGGCTTGGCTATATGGTCATTCATGCCGGCTTTCAGGCATGCCACTTGATCGTCACGGGTTACATTGGCGGTCATCGCCAGAATGGGGAGTGTGGTAAATCTCTGGTCTTCGCGGATTCTGCGGGTTGCTTCCAGCCCGTCGATGTCAGGCATTTGCATATCCATCAGGACTGCATCAAAAGGATGTCTGGACTGCAATACAGCTTGAACGCCTTCCAGTCCACCTTCTGCCATTGCGACGATAGCGCCCTCGGCAGCGAGCAATTCGGAGGCGACCTGGCGATTCAGAAAGTTGTCTTCCACCACCAGTACACGGACGCCTTCGAGCCTCTTGTTCTTTTTCTTTCTGTCGCTGGCGGGAGGCGGGTTTGCTGCAGAGGTTCCGAGTGACCGGGTGATGGCCCCTGACAGTTGGGAGGGGGTGACGGGTTTCGTCAGAACATCAGAAAAAACAGACGTCAGATTATTCTGTTCCTGGGCCAATACTTCGCGACCGAAGGCCGTAATCATTATGATTCGGGGCTTATCCGTCATGCCTTGAATGATCTGTGCGGTTTCCAGCCCGTCAAGTTCCGGCATTTGCCAGTCCATCAGCACAATGTCGTAATGCCTGTTCTTTGATTGGGCATTGCGTACTTGCGCCACAGCCTTGCTTCCGCTGTTGACACAATCGGCTTGCCACCCAAGTGCGGTAATCATCTGGGTCAATGAAACAGCAGATTCCTGATTGTCGTCCACGATCAGAATATTCAGGGTTTCCTTGAGGGGGCCGCACAGATCTATCAGGGAGTTATTGCTGTCAATCACCAGTTCAATCTCGAACCAGAAACAGCTTCCTTGTCCCAGCGTGCTGTCGACCTGCAATTTTCCTCCCATCAATTCGACCAGGCGTCTTGAAATGACCAGCCCAAGCCCTGTACCTCCGAACCTGCGAGAAATAGAGGCTTCTGCTTGTGTAAAGCCATCAAAGATAATCTTTTGCTGTGCCTCGCTTATACCGATCCCTGTGTCCTTGACCGAGATGCACAAGCGAATGCTTTCAGGTTTTCTGAGCACCTCTTTGATACCGATGGTTACCTGACCCTGATGGGTGAACTTCAACGCATTGCCTGCAAGATTGATGAGAATCTGCTGCAGTCTCATCCGGTCTCCGATCAGGACGCCCGGAATGTTGTAATCCAGGTCATAAAGGACCTCGACATCCTTGCCATCCTGATTGCCGGACAGCACGGTCGAGAGTTCCTGCAACAGCGAATCCACTTCAAAGGCATGGATATCCAGAATCAGTTTTCCGCTCTCGACCTTGGAGTAATCCAGGATGTCGTTGAGCAGGCCCAATAATGATGTTGCCGCCGAATGGGCTTTGCTGACGTAATCGTGCTGGCGCACATTGAGATCGGTCTGCTTGACCAGATGCAGCATGCCCAGCACGGCATTCATGGGGGTGCGGATTTCATGGCTCATATTGGCCAGGAACGATGACTTGGCCGCGCTTGCGGCGTCTGCCAGATCCTTGGCTTCGCGCAGCGAGGTTTGAAGCCTTCGCTCTTCGGTTATGTCGAGATTGATGCCGGTTATGCGCGTTGCCGTGCCTGTGGCATCGTAATGAACACGCGCTGCGGCCTGGATGAAACGAATTTCGCCATTGGGTAGAAGGGCACGGAATATCGGGTCGTAGACGCCGATACCCAGTATGGCGTTATTGAGTTTGCGTTCGGTTTCTTCGATATCGTCGGGGTGGACTCGGTTTCTCCAGTGCTCATATTTCAGCGCGCCGTTCTGCAGGTCATGTGGCAGCGCATAGAGCTTGTACATCTGGTCGTTGAATTCAAGGTGCGCCTTGACCAGATCCCAGTTCCAGATCCCCAGATTGGCAACTTCTGCCGCCAGTGTCGTATGGTCGTGAGCTGCGAGGATTTCGTCGCGCTGTCGTCGTTGTTCGGTAAGGTCCGCTACGATTGCCACGAACATGGGTTCTTCGGATGAGTCCATGATCCCCAGGCTCATTTGCGCCGGGTATGAACTGCCATCCTTTCTCAATACTTCAACTTCCTGACCGGAGTTGTAGTTTTCGATACATAGCCGACTGAGAAACTCACTGGTAGAAGCGGGGCCCTGTTCCTCAAACAGCTTGGGCATCAAGTCGATTGCATGGATAGCTTCCAGTTCGTTACCGCCATATCCGAATGCACGTTCGGCCGCAGGGTTGTAGGTTTTCAACATACCCTCGCCATCCAGGGTGATGACCGGGTTGACTGCGGTGGCGAGAATGGCACGAGTGGTTGCCAGACTGCTGGCCAGTTCCTTTTCAAAGGCTTTGCGTGAAGTGATATCTGTGGCAATGCCCAGATAACCGGCAATGGTGCCGTCAAGATTGCGAACCACCGTGACCGATAATGAAACGGTAATGTGGGATGCATCCTTGCGTACATAAGTCCATTCGCGGGTCTCCGACCCTTGCTGTTCTGCAACCTCAACAAAGGTTCGAATGCCTTCGATGGGTTTGTGAAATTGAGCGGACAGTTCGGCTTGCCTTTCGAGCACCTCCGATTCCAGATGGAAAAGGCCAGGAGTCATGCGATCGACGACTTCATCTGCGCTATAACCCAGCATGTTCTGGGCACCGTGATTGAAGATTTTTACGATGCCTTGTGTGTCGGTGACGACAACCGATATTTCCGAAGCCGATTCAAGAATACTGCCCAGCAGCACATTGAGATTTTCCAGTTCGATGGTCCGCTCGGATACCTGGCGCTCCAGATCGGCATTCAGTTCATGAATCCTGGCTTCGGCAGCTTTCTGCCCGGAAATGTTTCGTACGGTTTTGGAGGCACCAGCTACTGAGCCATCGGGAGCAAATATGGGGGATACGCTGACGGATACATCAATGAGGTGACCGTCTTTATGTCGTCGTATGGTGTGGTGATTGGTAAAGCGATCACCCCCCGATATTCTGGATAATATTTCCGTTTCTTCCTGAGCAAGTGTGTCCGGCGTTACCAGTTCCCGGATGGTTTTACCTATGGCCTCCCTGGAGGAGTAGCCGAACATGATTTCTGCACCATGATTCCAGCTTGTAACCCTTCCTTGAAGATCCTTGCCGATAATTGCATCGGTCGAACTTTCAACGATGGCGCTTATCCGTGCCTGCTGATTGGAAAACTGTCTGCGCCTGATGGATGCCGTTTCCATCAGGCTGACTAACAATGCCAGCAAGGCGCTGATCAACAGCCCGCTCACCATGACCGAGCGCGGTGAAGTCAGGTTCAGACTGCTGGCAAAGGCAGGGTGAGCAGCGGTAGTCAGTTTCCAGGTGCGGCCATATAGCTGGATTGTTTTCTCGACTTCGATCTCGTCGGGTGTTTCATGGGTGAGGTTGTCGGTCGTGTAAAAGGGCGATGAGTCATTACTCTCGGTGATGTCATTGAGAGTAATGGCCAGTTTTTGTGGGTCGATGGTCAGTCCGGCCAATACTTCGGACATGAGGAGCGGGGCATAACTCCAGCCTATGCAATGCCTTTCGCGGTTTTTTTCACCCTCTGGTGTTTGACCTTCTTCATAGATGGGAAGAAGTATCAGAAACGATTGCTGTGGTTTTCCTGACTCCTGAACCAGAGTAATGGGGCCACTGAGGGTTGTATTTCCTGTTTTCATCGCGCTCAGGGCAGCCTGGCGGCGAGTGTCTTGCGATGCTATGTCCAGTCCTATCGCGGATAAGTTTCGATCAACGGGCTCTATGTACTGAATGACATATCGCTCGCCTGTATTGGGCGAGAGTTCTCTGATATTGAAGTCTTGTCTGTCGTCTGCTCGAGCTTTTGCCAGAAAGGACGCCTGATCTTCGACGGGCACACGGCGAATGAATCCGAACCCGCGAGCACCGGGAAACTCCTTGTTGATATCTCGGGTCTGGCTGTAGCGGTAAAATAGATCGCGGCTTATGTTTTCACCGGCAGTAAGGATTACGCCCCGGACCCCGCGAAGTCCGTACTGGTAGAGATCGACTCTTTCCACTGTTGCTTGTGCAAGGTTTTCTGCTTCGTTGTTCAGGCGTGTGAGGAGGTATTTTCTGTTTTGTATGTCTACCACCCAGGCACTCAGCAGCGACACGGTGATGCCGACTGCGAGTGTAAGGTAGAGAGAAGGGCGCAGCCGGGGAATACTCAGGTTCTTGACCACTGGGCGTGTCCATTCGCGAATGACCTGTCATGCGACTCTGCGGTAATGGGGGCTTTCTGCTTTCCATTTTGCCTTGAGCATAGTTCGCATTCTTTTATCCTGCCGCCTGTCCTCTCCTTTGTATGAAAAATCTGGCGTTCAGCTGAGAGTCTTCTCCTTTATCCCGGCGATAAGCACCACATGGCCAATGAAAGCCAGTCTTGTTGCGAAAACTGTCAGCCTGTGTCGAAGGCGGGTGACTGGCATGCACGAGAGCTGATGGGGATAATGCCGTCAGCTTTCCGATCTATAAGGGCTGATATGCACAATGATCCACACTCGCCTGTGAGCAATACAGGCAAGGACTCCGCGCCGACCGGGACTCAGACCCTGTTGCGTGGTCTGGCGGTGGTGCAGGCCGTGGCCAGCGGTGCCCGCGACCTGAAAGCGATTTCCAGCCTGATCGGCACCACCCGCAGCACGACCCATCGCCTGGTCAGTTGCCTGGTGGATGAGCGATATCTGCGGGTGCTGCCTCAGGTGGGTTATCTGCTGGGTCCCAAGTTGATCGAGCTGGGTTTCCAGGCTCGGGAAGAGGTGCCATTGGCGATTCTGGCCCGGCCTTATCTGGACGAATTGTCGGAACTGACGGGCGACACTGTGCATCTGGCGATTCGCGACGCTGACGACGTGCTTTACCTGCACAAGAACCCTGGCCGCAATGGTCCTGAGATGCGTTCCCGGGTAGGACACCGCATGCCGTTGGTACGTACGGGCATTGGCAAGGCGTTGCTGTTGGATAGCCAGGAGCAGGAGTGGCAAAGGCTGTATGAAATCAGCCTGCCGGTTGCCGGAAAGAACCCGCAGTGGCCGACTCACGAGCAGCAGACCTGGGAGCAGCTACGTCAGCGCAGACAAGAGTATGTGCAGGGAGGCTATGCGTTCGATCTGGAGGACAACGAACCATCGATTCGCTGCGTGGCGGCACCGGTTCGCGATGCGGGCAAGCAGATTGTTGCGGCGATCAGTATTGCCAGTACCGTGCCGTACATGCCGCTGGAGAAAATGGCCGATCTGGTGCCGGTCATCAAGGAAGCGGCGGCAAGGCTTTCGGCGGAGCTGGGTGGGTAAGTGTGTTTAAGGTACAAACAAAACTTATGGGAGGCAGCTTGCTGGGTCTTTTCGCCAGCAAGCTGCCTCCCACAAAGTGATTTATGTCGATTTATGCTTTCAGAGTCGCCATATCGATCACGAAACGGTATTTCACGTCACCCGCGAGCATGCGCTCGTAGGCCTCGTTGATATTGCGGATATCGAGCATTTCGATATCGCAGGTAATGTCGTTTGCTGCGCAGAAGTCCAGAACCTCCTGGGTTTCTGCGATCCCGCCGATCAGCGAACCGGCAATCACACGACGCTTCATGACCAGATGGGCGGCGTGGATGGGCGGTTCTACCGGCTCGATCAGGCCGACCAGAATATGCACGCCGTCAAAGCTCAGGGTTTCCAGGTAGGGGTTCAGGTCGTGTTGTACCGGAATGGTGTCCAGCAGGAAGTCGAAGCGACCGGCGGCGGCTTTCATCTGTTCGGCGTCGGTGGAGACGATCACATGATCCGCACCCTGGCGACGGGCTTCCTGGGCTTTTGATGCCGAGCGGGTGAAGAGGGTGACTTCGGCGCCCATAGCCTTGGCGAACTTGATACCCATATGGCCCAGACCGCCCATGCCGAGAATCCCGACCTTGTCGCCCGCCTTGACGCCGTAGTGCTTGAGCGGCGAGTAAGTGGTGATACCGGCACAGAGAATGGGTGCTGCAGCCGCCAGGTCGAGTTTTTCCGGGATGCTGACCACGAACTCCTCGCGCACCACAATGCTGTTGGAATAGCCGCCCATGGTGTTGCTGCCGTCCACGCGGTCAGGGGTGGCGTAGGTCATGGTCGGGCCTTCCAGGCAGTACTGCTCCAGATTTGCCTGACAGGCCGAGCACTGTTGGCAGGAGTCGACCATGCAGCCGACGCCCACCAGATCGCCCACTTTGTATTTGCCTGCTTGCGGGCCGGTAGCTGTGACCTTGCCGACGATTTCGTGGCCCGGCATCAGCGGGTAGACGGCAATACCCCATTCGTTGCGGGCCTGGTGAATGTCGGAGTGGCAGACGCCGCAGTAGAGGATTTCGATGGCAACGTCGTTGGCGCGCAGGCTGCGACGTTCAAAGGTCATGGGGGCGAGGGGAGCGGTGGCTGACTGGGCGGCGTAACCGATGGCTGTGTACATGTTGTTCCTCGCAGATCAAGGGTGGATAGTGCTGGCTATTTTCCTGGTACGGGGCGTCGAGGGCTATGAGCATTCCTCCGCGAGTCATGCCTATTCCTCCGAAAAATGGCTATCGGAGATGGCTGAAAGGCTGATATCTGCGATGATGCACATGTCTGATTCTCTACCCGGTGCTCCATGTCACTCCCTCATCCTGCCGATACCAATGCCACCCTCGTTTCCCTGATAAAGCCCTTGGCCACGCGCCCCGGTTTCATGCCGACGCTGCTGCCGGAGGTCAAGGTGGTCTCGGCTTATGAGTATGTGGCCAGCAGCCCGCAGATTTATGAGCCGAGCCTGATGATCGTCGCTCAGGGCGGCAAGCTGGCCAGTCTGGGGGCGCGCACGCTGGATTACGGTGCCGGACATTACCTGGTGCAGGCGCTTTCCGTGCCTTTCATGTGTGAAACCTTTGCCACGCCTGAGGCTCCGTTGCTGGGCGTCTCGGTGGCGATTGACCGGGTAGTGCTGGGTGAGTTGGTGCAGTTGATGGGGCCGGTGCCCGATCACGCCATCGAGGCGCAGACGCCTGAGTCCATGACGTCGGCGGTGCTGGATGCCCCGATGCGCGAGAGTGTGGAGCGGTTGTTGCGCTGCCTGCATGATCCGCTGGATTGTCATGTCATGGGGCAATCACGACTGAGGGAAGTGCTGTATGCGGCACTGCGCGGTCCACAGGCGGGTGTATTGCGGGCATTGGTTGCGCAGCAGAGCCATTTCGCCCGTGTCGCAGCGTCTCTGGCGTATCTGCACAGCCATTATGCCGAGCCATTGAATATCGACATCCTGGCGCGACAGGCAAACATGAGCGCTTCGACCTTCCACGAGCACTTCAAGCGCAGCACCTTATTGTCGCCAGTGCAGTACCTCAAGCGCCTGCGCCTGCTCAAGGCCCAGCATATGCTGGTTGCCCAGGGAATGGGCGTGGCCCAGGTCGCGCACAGCGTCGGCTACCAGAGCACGTCTCAATTCAGTCGCGAATACAAACGCTACTTCGAGCGCAATCCCGTAGAAGAAAGCAGCTATCTGCGTATCCCCGCCTAAACAAAAAAGCCCCCGAAGGGGCTTTCTCTTGCAGCTTGCAGCTTAAAACTTGCCGCTTGTTGTTCCCTACATATTCGGGTAAGTAGGCCCGCCAGCCCCTTCCGGTGCCACCCAGGTGATGTTCTGCGCAGGGTCCTTGATGTCGCAGGTCTTGCAGTGCACGCAGTTCTGGGCGTTGATCTGGAAGCGTTTCTCGCCATCTTCCTGAGTAATCACTTCATAGACGCCGGCCGGGCAGTAGCGCTGCGCAGGTTCGTCGTAGAGGGGCAGGTTGCTGGTGATCGGAATGCTCGGATCGGCCAGCTTCAGGTGGCAAGGTTGTTCCTCTTCATGGTTGGTGCTGGAGAGGAAGACCGAGCTGAGCTTGTCGAAGCTGAGCTTGCCGTCGGGTTTCGGGTAGTCGATCTTCTTCGAGTCGGCTGCCAGCTTGAGGCAGGCGTAGTCCGGCTTGGTGTCGTGCAGGGTGAACGGGATCTTGCCGCCGAAAATGTTCTGGTCGATGAAGTTGAAGGCACCGCCCATGACCGTGCCGTACTTGTGCAGCGCCGCGCCGAAGTTACGGCTGGCGAACAGCTCTTCATGCAGCCAGCTGGCCTTGAATGCGTCGACGTAGGTGTTCAGCACATCGCCGCCTTCCTTGCCAGCGAGCAGGGCGTCGGCCACCGACTCGGCAGCGAGCATGCCGGACTTCATGGCGGTGTGGCTGCCCTTGATCTTGGCGAAGTTCAGGGTACCCAGATCGCAACCGATCAGTGCGCCGCCCGCAAAAACCATTTTCGGCAGCGAGTTCAGGCCGCCCTTGCAGATCGCACGGGCACCGTAGCTGATGCGTTTGCCGCCTTCCAGATACTGCTTGATGACCGGATGGTGCTTGTAACGCTGGAATTCGTCGAAAGGCGACAGATATGGGTTGCTGTAGGACAGATCGACGATCAGGCCGACCACCACCTGGTTGTTTTCCAGGTGATACAGGAAGGAACCGCCCATGTTCTCGTCGTCCAGCGGCCAGCCAGCGGTATGCACCACCAGGCCTTGTTCATGCTTCGCCGGATCGACTTCCCAGATTTCCTTGAGGCCGATGCCGTAATGCTGGGCATCGGCTTCGCTGTCGAGATTGAAGCGTTTGATCAGTTGCTTGCCGATATGGCCACGGCAGCCTTCGGCGAACAGCGTGTACTTGCCGCGCAACTCCATACCCGGGGTGTACAGGCCTTCTTTCGGATTGCCTTCGCGATCAACCCCCAGGTCGCCGGTGATGATCCCGCGTACCACGCCGTTTTCGTCGATCAGGGCTTCCTGGGCAGCAAAGCCCGGATAGATCTCGACACCCAGGTTTTCGGCCTGCTGGGCGAGCCAGCGACACAGGTTACCCAGGGAAATGATGTAGTTGCCCTGGTTGTGCATGGTCTTGGGCACGAACAGGTCTGGCACTTTCACGGACTTTTCGGCGCTGCGCAGCATATAGATGTCGTCACGCTTGACCGGCGTGTTGAGTGGCGCGCCAAGTTCCTGCCAGTTCGGGAAGAGCTCGTTCAGGGCGCGAGGTTCGAATACCGCGCCGGACAGAATGTGTGCGCCGACTTCGGAGCCTTTTTCCACCACGCAGACGCTGAGTTCCTGGCCCGCTTCGGCTGCCTTCTGTTTGAGGCGGCACGCGGCAGAAAGCCCGGAAGGGCCGGCTCCGACGATGACGACGTCGAATTCC
This sequence comes from Pseudomonas capsici, assembly GCF_017165765.1. Classification (GTDB taxonomy): domain Bacteria; phylum Pseudomonadota; class Gammaproteobacteria; order Pseudomonadales; family Pseudomonadaceae; genus Aquipseudomonas; species Aquipseudomonas capsici. Next base: position 88,987 of record NZ_JAFGZD010000013.1, on the reverse strand, counting down.
ATGTATTCGCGTTCCACAGGCTATCTCCTACTCTCAAGGCTCACGGTATTTTTTTATATGAAGCGTACAGGCCGACGTGCGGAGGCATGTGATGCCTGCCCGTCTTTTTCAAGGAGCGCATTATATCTACACCACTTTGCAGGTCCAATACAAACGTTTGTTTGAATTGGCCGCAGGCCTGATAAATCAAAGACGCGAGACTCAGGACTGGCCGATCTGTCGTATTGACCGGAAAAGGCGTTGCGGTCAAGATACGGGCGGTTTTGCGCTCGCCGTAGGCTGAAGCGAGGTTCAATGAAACCTCCGAAAAGGTATCGGGTGAGCGTAGTGCAGGCAGTCCGGCCATCGCGCGCGGCGCATTTTACACACCCTGGAGGCGCTTGATGGGTGTGATCTGGCCTTATATACGGTTTTTTGGCGGCTGTTCTGATAAGCAGCCCCGATGCCTGCACTGAACGATTGCTTGTTGAGGACACACCTATCGATCGTCTGGCCATGCCGGGCGACTTTCTTTTCACCGGAGAGTGAGGAATCCATGAAGGTTCTTGTAGCTGTCAAACGAGTGGTCGACTACAACGTCAAGGTTCGCGTCAAGGCGGACAACTCCGGCGTCGATCTTGCCAACGTCAAAATGTCCATGAACCCCTTCTGCGAAATTGCCGTGGAAGAGGCTGTCCGCCTGAAAGAAAAGGGCGTTGCGAGCGAAATCGTCGTGGTCACCATCGGCCCGACCACAGCCCAGGAGCAACTGCGTACCGCTCTGGCGCTGGGTGCCGACCGTGCCGTGCTGGTCGAGTCCGCCGAGGACCTGACTTCTCTGGCTGTCGCCAAGCTGCTCAAGGCTGTTGTCGACAAGGAGCAGCCACAACTGGTGATCCTGGGCAAACAGGCCATCGACAGCGATAACAATCAGACTGGCCAGATGCTGGCTGCCCTGAGCGGTTACCCGCAAGGCACCTTTGCTTCCAAGGTCGAAGTGTCGGGCGACAAGGTTGCCGTGACTCGCGAAATCGACGGCGGTCTGCAAACCGTATCCCTGAGCCTGCCGGCTATCGTGACCACGGATCTGCGTCTGAACGAGCCTCGCTATGCGTCGCTGCCCAACATCATGAAGGCCAAGAAAAAGCCGCTTGAAACCCTGACCCCGGATGCTCTGGGCGTCTCCACGGTTTCGACCAACAAGACAGTGAAGGTCGAAGCACCGGCAGCACGTAGCGCCGGTATCAAGGTGAAGTCGGTGGCCGAACTGGTCGAAAAACTGAAAACCGAAGCGAAGGTAATCTAAATGACGATCCTGGTTATCGCTGAACATGACAATGCAGCTGTGGCGCCTGCCACGCTGAACACCATTGCCGCTGCCCAGAAGATCGGTGGCGATATCAATGTCCTGGTGGCCGGTTCCGGCATCAGTGCTGTCGCCGCAGATGCTGCCAAAATCGCTGGCGTTGCCAAAGTGCTGGTTGCCGACAATGCTGCCTATGCGCATCAGTTGCCGGAAAACGTTGCGCCGCTGGTCGTCGAGTTGGCAACCGGCTACAGCCATATCCTGGCGGCCGCGACTTCCAACGGTAAAAACATTCTGCCCCGCGTTGCAGCGCAACTGGATGTGGACCAGATCTCCGAAATCGTTTCGGTCGAATCGGCTGACACCTTCAAGCGTCCGATCTACGCCGGTAACGCCATTGCCACCGTGCAATCGAGCGCGTCGATCAAGGTCATTACCGTTCGTGCAACCGGTTTCGATCCGGTAGCCGCAGAAGGTGGTTCGGCTGAGGTCGAAGCGGTTTCCGCTGCTCATGATGCTGGCAAATCGTCCTTTGTCGGTGAAGAGCTGGCCAAGTCCGATCGTCCGGAACTGACCGCTGCCAAGATCGTCGTTTCCGGCGGTCGCGGCATGCAGAACGGCGACAACTTCAAGCACCTGTACGCCCTGGCGGATAAACTGGGTGCTGCGGTGGGCGCATCCCGTGCTGCGGTCGATGCCGGTTTCGTACCCAACGACATGCAGGTCGGACAGACCGGCAAGATCGTTGCGCCTCAGCTGTATATCGCGGTGGGTATTTCCGGCGCGATCCAGCATCTGGCCGGTATGAAGGACTCCAAAGTGATCGTGGCGATCAACAAGGACGAAGAGGCTCCGATCTTCCAGGTAGCCGATTACGGTCTGGTTGCGGATCTGTTCGAAGCTGTGCCTGAGCTGGAAAAGCTGGTCTAAACCGGCTTTCGAGAACCCGTTCAATCCGGCTGTGCACTCCTGTCCCTGACAGGGCGCGTGGCCTGAGTGAACGGGTTTTTTGTTGTGTCGAAAAAGGATTATCCATGGGGCAGCCAAGGTTGTATGTGTCTTCGCTTCTTCTGGGGCTGCTTGTGTTGCCGTCGCTTGTTTCTGCGGCGGGCAAATGCGAGCGACTGATCGTTACCGGCAGCCCGGATGCGCCGCCTTACCTGTGGCGCGATCCGCAGGACCCAAGGCATTTGATGGGGGCCAATGCCGATCTGCTCAGGCAGGCGGCCGATTCTCTGGGGCTGGATGTCGAGTTTCTATACGCGGGCAAGCGCAGCCAGGCGCTGGAGGAAGTGCGTACCGGCCGCATGGATATCCTGATCGATGCACCATTGAATCAGGCTCTGGTGGATTCGTTCGACTATATCCAGCCGCCTGTCACGCACAATGAAATCCTGGTCTGGACCCGTCACGATCATGCCTTGCCTTTCAAGTCCCTGGCGGACCTGCATGGGCGGTCGGGTGCTATCTCTGAAAGAACCCGTCTGACCCAGTCGTTCGATGCGACCGTGAAGGAGCATCTGACGCTGGAGCGCTTGCCCAATCTGACCCTGGCCTTTCAGAAGCTGGCATTGGGGCAGGTCGAATATGTGCTGGCTGGACGATATTCAGGCATGGTCATGATGCAGACGCTGGGCTTGTCGTCCGATCTGGTCGCTGAGCCTGAGCCCCTTGATAAACCGGGCCTGTACCTGGCTTTGTCGATGAATTCGGCCTGCAACGATCCATGGTTGCGCGGACAGCTGGTGAAAAAGATGACAGAATCGGCGGCTTCTGGCCTTGCAGGTCAAGCCATCCAGCGCAATCTGGACGTGTGGAAAGCCCAGTTGCTGCAACCTGTCAGCACCAGCGCCCCAAACAAGTAGGAATGTTTTTTGTGAGTATTCGCCCTTTAATTGCATTCGTGGCCATCGCCACGTTGGCCGGTTGTGCCAATGATCCGGCCCCGATCGAACAGTTCAAGCTGACCGAGCAGGCTCTGGAGCAGGCCAAGGCTGTCGGCGCTACCGATGAGCAGCCCGAACTGGTCACTGCGCAATCCGCATTTGAGCAGGCGCGTGCCGATATGGCCGATAAATCCTACAAGGATGCACGTATGAATGCCGAGCGTGCCGAGCTTGATGCGCGTCTGGCCGAGGCGCGGGTGTTGACCCTGAAAAGTCAGGAGCAGATCAATCAGTTGAATGTTCGTCTCAATCGTCTGCGCAAACAGTTGGGGGAGGCTCAATGAACCGTGCTGCCCGTGTATTGAGTGGATGTGTTTTGCTGGGTTTGGCAGGACTGTCTGGTTGCGCCAGTCATCAGGACAGTGAGCAGGCTCTGCGTCAGGCCGGTACAGATTTCCAGAAAGTGAAAGAAGACCCGGATGTACTGCGCAGTGCGCCCAAGGACGTGATTCGTTCCGGTGAGTCGCTGGCGCGGGCGGAACGCCTGTCGAGTTATCTGGGCAGCGGTGCCGATGTCAGTCATTACGCCTATCTGAGTACCCGATACAGCGAGATTGCCCGCGAGCACAGCAATCTGCTGCTGGCTCAGGAGCAACTGGCCAGGCTGGAGATGGAGCGTCAGCGTCTGCAACTGGCGTTGCGCGAAGCCAAGCTGGCCAGCGCGCAGCAGCATGGCAAATGGCTGGAAGATCAGATCCTCAGCCTGGCGACAACCCAGACGGACCGTGGTCTGGTCATGACGCTGGGCGATGTGCTGTTCGATCCGGGTCATGCCGAGCTGAAAAGCTCTGCCAATCGCACGGTGCTCAAGGTCGTACAGTTTCTGCTGCTCAACCCTCGCCGCACGGTAAGGATTGAAGGCTATACCGACAGTACCGGGGACCGGCAGGAAAACCTGAAACTGTCCCGGGATCGTGCGCAATCGGTTGCCGACGTGCTGATCGATCTCGGGGTGGACGACAAACGCATCCAGGTCGAGGGCTATGGTCAGCAATATCCGGTCGATGTGAACGCTTCCGAGCGTGGGCGAGCACAGAATCGTCGGGTGGAAATCGTCTTTTCCGACGACAAGGGTCAGCTAGGCGCTGCACGTTAAGAAAAATCTGCCAAAAAAGCCCGACGTCGGAAACGGCCTCGGGCTTTTTTTGGCTTGAAAAGCCGTGAATTTGGCATCTTTGCCTGACAATATTTTTTGTCAGAGCGCACAATGATGGGCCTGAAGATAAACTGTCCCCGTACACTTTCTGACTGTTCCGGTCTTTAGGCTATTATCTCCCCTACAAAAACAAATTGCGGGTCGGTTCGAGGCTGTGTCATGACCAATCTTTTGCTTTATCAGCGCATCGCTCAGCAGTTGGCGGAAGACATCCGGCGTGGTGTCTATCAGCCCGGCGAACGTGTGCCATCGGTCCGCAAAATGAGCTCGCAGCTCAATGTCAGCCATGCAACGGTATTGCAGGCCTACGCGAATCTGGAGGATCAGGGTCTGATCCGGGCTCGTCCTCAGTCTGGCTATTACGTGCATCAGACGCCTGCACTGACGGCGTCGACGCCGGATATTGCGCGGGTGGAACGTCCAGGTCTGGTGACCCGTAGCAGCATCATCCAGCAGGTGCTGGAAGAGTCGCGCCGCGAAGGGGTATTTGCACTCGGTGCCGCCGTGCCGCATGTGGATTATCTGCCGGTACGCGCCCTGCATCAGCAACTGGCCAAGGTGACGCGTTTTCACAGCCCGCGCGCATTCAGCTACATGTTCAGCCCCGGTTTCGAACCATTGCGCAGGCAGGTTGCTATCCGCATGCGCGATGCGGGTGTCGTTGTCGATCCCTATGAAGTGGTGATTACCCACGGTTGTGTCGATGCCCTGCAAATGGCCTTGCGGGTGCTGACCCAACCCGGCGACCTGATCGCGGCCGAGTCGCCGGCCTATTACGGTCTGTTGCAACTGGCGGATCTTCTGGGGCTCAAGGTCATCGAGATTCCAAGTGACCCATCGACGGGCATCAGCCTCGAGGCTTTGCAACTGGCGGCCAACCAATGGTCGATCAAGGCTTTGGTGCTCACCGCGCGCTTGAGCAATCCGCTGGGTGGAACCATGCCGGAAGAGCGGCAGAAGAACCTGCTGCGACTGGCGTCGGATTTTGATATCCAGATCGTCGAAGACGATGTGTATGGCGAGCTGATGTTTGAAGTAGGGCGTACCAAGGCCTTGAAGGCCTTCGATCGCCTGGGGCGAGTGATTTATTGCTCCAGTTTTTCCAAGACTTTGTCGCCAGGTGTGCGTATCGGCTGGATGATTGCCGGGAAATATCAGGCGGAAATCCAGCGCCTGCAGACTTTCAGCACTCATTCGGCCTGTAGCGTCACGCAGATGGCGATTGCGGCTTATCTGGAAAACGGCGGATATGACCGGCATTTGCGTTTTATTCGCCTGGAATATCGCAAGAATCTGAGTGCTTTCCAGTTGGCGGTGCAGCAGTTCTTTCCCGAGGGGACGCAGATGAGTCGTCCGGCCGGTGGTTTTATTCTCTGGGTCAGCCTGCCGGGGCGCGTCAATACTCAGGAGTTGCATGTGAGGGCGCTGGAGCAGGGGATCAGTATCGCGCCAGGCCTTATTTTCAGTAATACAGAACAGTTCAATCACTGCATTCGGCTGAACTGTGGCATGCCCTGGAATCGTGAGGCGGAGCGTGCGTTGATGACGCTGGGGATGCTGGCCAAGCAATTGTGTCAGGAAACGGTGCCAGCTTATTGATCGGCTGTGCTTTTTATCCGATCGCTGGAACTCTTGTCTTGTCAGGTGTGCCTCAAAGGGACAGCATGTGATCTTTATGTTTCAGCCATTTACTTTTATGAATAATACGTTTCGTTGTCTCGGATTATTCGTCGTGGTGTTGTTGAGTGCTTGTGACTCTCAGGACGCGCCGATTCCAAAGCCGAAGGTTGAGGCAGGTGTGGCTGCACCTGTTGCTCCCGCTGTGCAACCAGCTGCGGCTGCCGCTGGAGATTCTGTGCCGACCAGACCTTCCGAGCCAGTGCATGAGTTGAAGCCCGGTGTACCGGTTGTTCCTGTGGTTGCGGGTAAAGGCGAGGTAACGCCGCCGCGTCCTGTTTCGAGCGCTAAAACGCCTGAATCCAAGCCTGGACAGGTCCGGTCCGACGCTGCAAAGGCCCCTGCGGTCAAGGCCGCTCCCGTCAAGGAGAAGGCCGTCGCTGCTGCTGCCAAGCGTGAAAAGAGCAAGGCGGCCAAGACTCCGGTCAAGGATGTTCGACTGCCGCAGCCCAAGCTTGACCTGAGCCTGCCGCCGGAAATGGTCAAAGAGCTTTCTCCTCCTGCCAATATCATCACGGCCAAGCGCAAGCCTCTGCTTCCACAGATGTTTGGCAACAAGGGTTCATCGTCCGATCCGAGTCCTTTTGAGCTGAATGGGCGCTTGCTGAGCAACGAAATGCAGCTGCAAATGCGCAACGAAAGTCGGCGCGATATCGAAGGGGCTGCGCTGGATTTCAAATTCAAGCAGTAAGGCCCTGTTTCTCATCTGATATGGCATTTTGAAACGTCCGTTTTAGCCGCTAAAATCTTCTTTTTTCATATTCAGCAAAGGTGCCTGGTCATGGACTGCCGCTCCGGTTGTGGTGCGTGTTGCATCGCTCCGTCTATTACTTCTCCCATTCCAGGCATGCCGCACGGCAAGCCAGCGGGTGAGCGTTGTCTGCATTTGTCCATTGAGTTGCTCTGCGGTCTGTTTGGCAAGGCTGAGCGACCTGCTGTGTGCAGTCAGTTCAAGGCGGCGGAAGATGTTTGCGGTGTCGATCAGGCTGATGCTATTCGTCTGATTGGCTGGTGGGAAAAGGCTACGGCGGTTGCATGAACTGAAGGGTGTCGTTGGGCGGAATTGCTTTATCAGAATATCAACAACAAGGAATAAACAATGAATACGCTGCATCGCATGGCTGTTGTCTGTGGGTTGACTGTGTTGCTGGCAGGTGTGGCCCAGGCTGAGGATTGGCAGGTGGCCAAGGACGAGGAGGGGATCAAGGTATCTCTGAGTGATGTGCCGGGCTCCAAATACAAGGCTTATCGCGGTGTGACGACCATCAATGCCAGTGTGGCCAGGCTGCGCGCCCTGCAAGAGGATGTCGTGGGGGCTTGCGCCTGGATTCATGAATGCCAGTCACAGAAGCTGCTCAAGCATGAAGGCAACAAGGCCTGGACCTACACCCGGTTCAATACGCCATGGCCTGTAACGCCTCGTGACTCGATTCTGTTGATTACCAGCGAGGAGGGTGCCGATGGCAGCCTGACGCGCCATATCGATGAGCAGCCAGACTATCTGCCCGAAGAAAAGGGCTTTGTGCGTGTTGCCGAGGTCAAGGGTTTCTGGAAGCTGGTGCCCAAGGGGCCGAATCAGACGGAAGTCACCTATCAGGTGCATACCGATCCGGGCGGCAGTGTGCCGTCCTGGGTGGCCAACAAGTTCGTTGTGGATGCGCCGTTCAATACCCTGAAAGCGCTTAGAGACCGGTCGCAGAAATAGATTCTCGTTTGATTGCACAATAAAAAAGGGCTGCCATTGGCAGCCCTTTTCATTGGCAGGTCGCTTACTTGCGATCTTCCAGCGGGACGATGTCGCGTGTCACGTTGCCGGTGTACAGCTGGCGTGGGCGGCCAATCTTGTACGGGCTGGAGAGCATTTCTTTCCAGTGCGAGATCCAGCCGACAGTCCGCGCCAGGGCGAAGATTACGGTGAACATGCTGGTCGGAATGCCGATGGCCTTGAGGATGATGCCCGAGTAGAAGTCGACGTTCGGGTACAGCGAGCGCTCGATGAAGTACGGATCGGTCAGGGCGATCTCTTCCAGGCGCATGGCCAGTTCGAGTTGCGGGTCGTTGGTGATGCCCAGCTCGCGAAGTACTTCGTCACAGGTCTTTTTCATGACCGTGGCGCGTGGGTCGCGGTTCTTGTAGACGCGATGACCGAAGCCCATCAGCTTGAACGGGTCGTTCTTGTCCTTGGCCTTGGCGATGAACTTGTCGATGTTGGAGACATCGCCGATTTCATCGAGCATGGTCAGTACGGCTTCGTTGGCACCGCCGTGAGCCGGGCCCCAGAGTGCCGCGATACCGGCTGCGATACAGGCGAACGGGTTTGCACCCGACGAGCCGGCCATGCGCACGGTGGAGGTCGAAGCGTTCTGCTCGTGGTCGGCATGCAGGATGAAGATCTTGTCCATTGCCTTGGCCAGAACCGGGCTGATCGGTTTGATCTCGCAAGGGGTGTTGAACATCATGTGCAGGAAGTTTTCGGCGTAGCTGAGGTCGTTACGCGGGTACATCATGGGTTGGCCCATGGAGTACTTGTAAACCATCGCTGCCAGGGTCGGCATCTTGGCGACCAGGCGCACTGCAGAAATTTCGCGGTGTTGCGGGTTATTGATGTCCAGCGAGTCGTGGTAGAACGCGGACAGGGCACCAACCACGCCGCACATGACAGCCATCGGGTGGGCGTCGCGGCGGAAGCCGTTGAAGAAGCTCTTCAGCTGTTCGTGAACCATGGTGTGGTTCTTGACCACGGCAACGAACTGGGCTTTCTGTTCGCTGGTCGGCAATTCGCCGTTGAGCAGAAGGTAGCAGGTTTCCAGATAATCGGACTGTTCGGCCAGTTGCTCGATCGGATAACCGCGGTGCAGCAGAATGCCATTGTCACCATCAATGTAGGTGATCTTCGACTCGCAAGAGGCGGTCGACATGAAGCCAGGGTCGAATGTGAAGCGGCCGGTGGCGGTCAGTCCGCGCACGTCGATCACGTCAGGACCCACGGTGCCGGTCAGTATAGGCAGCTCGACGGGGGCTGTGCCCTCGATGATCAACTGCGCTTTTTTGTCAGCCATGTGGCCTCCTATTTATGCTTCAAATCATCAGACAGGCCCCCCACGCAGGGCCCGCACCACTATAGTTAGATAAATTCTAAAGTCAATTTGCCTAAAGTCGTGTTCCGCAAGGCCTTTATGTTGATGTTTCTTCAAGCCATTGCAGCCGTTTACGCCTTTTATTCAATCTGCGCAATCCGCTATTTGCTGCAAGTCTGCGCGTTGTCATTAGTTGCCTAACTGTCTATACTCGGCGTCCGACCGCCAAGGGCTTTTGGGCCCGTTTTAAAGGGGGTTGTCACTTCCTGGGTGGTGGGTACCTGACCAGTGCACTTCCCAACAACTTGCCCTGATTGTTAGGGGCTCTTCAGTGTGAAAAAAAAGCCGTGAAAAGCCAACGACCTGTAAATCTAGACCTAAGGACCATCAAGCTCCCAGTCACTGCTTACACGTCCATCCTTCACCGTATCTCCGGTGTCATCCTCTTTGTCGGCATTGCAATCATGCTTTATGCAATGGACAAGTCGCTGGCTTCCGAAGAGACCTTCGGTGAAGTGAAAGCGTGTCTGACCAGCCCGCTGGCCAAGTTTGTAATCTGGGCGCTGCTGTCTGCCCTGCTGTATCACCTGGTGGCCGGTGTTCGCCACCTGATCATGGACGCGGGTGTCGGTGAAACGCTGGAAGGCGGGAAACTGGGCTCGAAAATCGTTATCGCCGTCTCCGTGGTGGTGATCATCCTGGCAGGAGTATGGATATGGTAACTAACGTCACTAACCTGTCGCGTTCGGGCCTCTATGACTGGATGGCGCAGCGCGTTTCAGCGGTCGTCCTCGCGGCTTATTTCATTTTCCTGATCGGCTACCTCGTCGCTCACCCTGGCCTGACCTATGCCCAGTGGCACGAGCTGTTCTCGCACAACGGAATGCGTATCTTCAGTCTGCTGGCCTTCGTTGCCCTGGGCGCTCACGCCTGGGTCGGCATGTGGACCATCGCGACCGACTACCTGACGCCGATGGCGATGGGCAAGTCCGCGACTGCAGTACGTTTTCTCTTCCAGGCAGTCTGCGGCGTTGCGATGTTCGCTTACTTCGTCTGGGGCGTGCAGATTCTTTGGGGTATCTGATTCATGGCTAACACAAATACACTTTCCTTCGACGCCATCATCATCGGTGGCGGCGGCGCTGGCATGCGCGCTGCCTTGCAGCTGGCCCAGGGTGGTCACAAGACCGCTGTTGTCACCAAGGTATTCCCGACTCGCTCGCATACCGTATCCGCACAGGGCGGCATCACCTGCGCCATCGCTTCGGCCGACCCGAACGATGACTGGCGCTGGCACATGTACGATACCGTCAAAGGCTCCGACTACATCGGTGACCAGGACGCTATCGAATACATGTGTTCCGTAGGTCCGGAAGCAGTCTTCGAGCTCGAGCACATGGGCTTGCCGTTCTCCCGCACCGAGCAGGGCCGCATTTACCAGCGTCCTTTCGGTGGTCAGTCCAAGGACTTCGGTAAAGGCGGTCAGGCTGCACGTACCTGTGCTGCTGCCGACCGTACCGGTCATGCTCTGCTGCACACCCTGTATCAGGCCAACCTGAAGGCTGGCACCGTATTCCTGAACGAATACTATGCAGTGGATCTGGTGAAGAACCAGGATGGCGCCTTTGTCGGCATCATCGCTATCTGCATCGAAACAGGCGAAACCTCCTACATCCGCGCCAATGCAACCGTACTGGCCACCGGCGGTGCAGGTCGTATCTACTCTTCCACCACCAACGCCCTGATCAACACCGGCGACGGTGTGGGCATGGCCCTGCGTGCCGGTGTTCCTGTTCAGGACATCGAAATGTGGCAGTTCCACCCGACCGGTATTGCCGGCGCAGGTGTACTGGTCACCGAAGGCTGCCGTGGTGAAGGTGGTTACCTGATCAACAAGCATGGCGAGCGTTTCATGGAGCGTTATGCTCCGAACGCCAAGGACCTTGCCGGTCGTGACGTTGTTGCCCGTTCCATGGTCAAAGAGATCATCGCCGGTAACGGTTGTGGTCCGGATGGCGATCACGTGATGCTCAAGCTCGATCACCTGGGCGAAGAAGTGTTGCACAGCCGTCTGCCGGGCATCATGGAGCTGTCCAAGACTTTCGCCCACGTCGATCCTGCTCTGGCTCCGATCCCGGTCGTTCCGACCTGCCACTACATGATGGGTGGCATCGCCACCAACATTCATGGTCAGGCGATCACCCAGGATGCCACCGGCGCCGACAAGATCGTTCCGGGTCTGTTCGCTGTAGGTGAAGTGGCTTGCGTATCCGTGCATGGCGCCAACCGTCTGGGCGGTAACTCGCTGCTCGACCTGGTGGTCTTCGGTCGCGCTGCCGGTCTGCACCTGGAGCAGAGCCTGCGTGAAGGTGTCGACTACCGTCGTGCCTCCGAGTCCGATGTCGACGCTGCCCTGGCGCGTCTGTCCGGCCTCAACGAGCGTACCACCGGTGAAGACGTCGCTTCGCTGCGTAAAGAGCTGCAAAGCTGCATGCAGAACTACTTCGGTGTATTCCGTACCGGCGAATACATGCAGAAGGGGATTGCCCAGTTGGCTGGTCTGCGCGAGCGCATCGCCAACGTCAAGATCAACGACAAGAGCCAGGCATTCAACACTGCCCGTATCGAAGCGCTTGAACTGCAAAACCTGCTGGAAGTTGCCGAAGCCACGGCGATTGCAGCAGAACATCGTAAGGAATCGCGCGGCGCCCACGCCCGTGAAGACTTTGAAGATCGCGATGACGATAACTGGCTGTGCCACACCCTGTACTTCCCGGGTGAAAAGCGCGTAGCCAAGCGTGACGTGAACTTCTCGCCAAAAACTGTTCCGACTTTTGAACCCAAGGTTCGGACTTATTAAGGGTGACCGATATGTTGCAAGTCAGTGTTTATCGTTACAACCCTGATCAGGACGCAGCGCCGTTCATGCAGGAGTTCCAGGTTGATACCGGCGGCAAGGACCTGATGGTTCTTGACGTACTGGCCCTGGTCAAGGAACAGGATGAAGGTTTCTCGTACCGTCGCTCCTGCCGTGAAGGCGTGTGTGGTTCCGATGGCATGAACATCAACGGCAAGAACGGTCTTGCCTGCATCACTCCACTGTCGTCCGTGGTCAAGAATAACAAGCTGGTCGTGCGTCCACTGCCTGGTTTGCCGGTTATTCGTGACTTGGTAGTCGATATGAGCATCTTCTACAAGCAATACGAGAAGGTGAAGCCTTTCCTGCAGAATGACACTCCGGCTCCGGCCATCGAGCGTCTGCAGAGCCCGGAAGAGCGCGAGAAGCTGGATGGTCTGTACGAGTGTATTCTGTGCGCTTGCTGCTCGACTTCCTGCCCGTCCTTCTGGTGGAACCCGGACAAGTTCCTGGGCCCGGCTGCTCTGCTGCAAGCCTATCGCTTCCTGGCTGACAGCCGTGACACCCGGACTTCCGAGCGTCTGGCTTCGCTTGATGACCCGTTCAGTGTGTTCCGCTGCCGCGGGATCATGAACTGCGTGAACGTTTGCCCTAAAGGTCTCAACCCGACCAAGGCAATCGGTCACGTACGCAACATGCTTCTGCAAAGCGGCGTCTGATTTATCGCTGTACCGTAACACCGTTGCACGTAAAGTAGCCGCGGCGCAGGCTTCAACCGGCGTCGTGGCTTTAACCTGAGCAGTGGCTCGCAAGGCTGCCGCTCTTATTTTGAAGAAATGAGACCAGCAGGGGCATCCGGGCTGGTACCCGGGCTATCTGCGTGATCCTTAGTGACTTGATATGGTCGCTGCACACGACTGTTTCATGTTTGCTATGGCGTCTTCGCCGGTGGTGTCCCCTTACCGAGGGTGACCAAGCATGCAAGAAAGCGTGATGCAGCGCATGTGGAACAGTGCCCACCTATCCGGTGGTAACGCTGCCTATGTGGAAGAGCTTTATGAGCTCTACCTGCACGACCCTAACGCTGTGCCAGAAGAATGGCGCACCTACTTTCAGAAGTTGCCAGCAGACGGCAACTCTGCCACCGATGTATCGCATTCCACGATTCGCGATCATTTCGTGTTGCTGGCCAAAAACCAGCGCCGCGCCCAGCCGGTATCTGCCGGGAGCGTGAGCAGCGAGCACGAGAAGAAGCAAGTTGAAGTATTGCGACTGATCCAGGCATATCGTATGCGCGGCCATCAGGTTGCCCAGCTCGATCCGCTGGGCCTGTGGCAGCGTCCTGCTCCGGCCGATCTGTCGATCAATCACTACGGCTTGACCAATGCCGATCTTGATACGACTTTCCGTGCCGGCGACCTGTTCATCGGCAAAGAGGAAGCGAGCCTACGCGAAATTCACGAAGCGTTGCAGCAGACATATTGTCGCACCATCGGTTCGGAGTTCACGCACATCGTTGATTCCGAGCAGCGCAACTGGTTCATGCAGCGTCTTGAAAGCGTACGTGGCCGTCCTGCGTTCTCTGCTGAAATCCAGAGCCACCTGCTTGAGCGTGTCACGGCAGCTGAAGGTCTGGAAAAATACCTGGGTACCAAATACCCGGGCACCAAACGCTTTGGTCTGGAAGGCGGCGAAAGCCTGATTCCGATGCTGGACGAACTGATTCAGCGCTCCGGTTCCTACGGTACCAAGGAAGTCGTGATCGGCATGGCCCACCGTGGCCGTCTGAACGTGCTGGTCAACACCTTCGGCAAGAACCCGCGCGAGCTGTTCGACGAGTTCGAAGGCAAGAAGAAAGTGGAGCTGGGCTCCGGTGACGTCAAATATCACCAGGGTTTCTCTTCCAACGTAATGACCGCAGGTGGTGAAGTCCACCTGGCCATGGCATTCAACCCGTCTCACCTGGAAATCGTTTCTCCGGTGGTCGAGGGGTCCGTGCGTGCGCGTCAGGATCGTCGCAACGATCCGAACGGTGACAAGGTTCTGCCGATTTCCCTCCACGGTGACGCTGCGTTCGCAGGTCAGGGCGTGGTCATGGAAACCTTCCAGATGTCGCAGACCCGCGGCTTCAAGACTGGCGGTACCATCCATATCGTTATCAACAACCAGGTTGGTTTCACCATCAGCAACCCGCTGGACTCGCGTTCCACCGAGTACGCGACCGACGTTGCCAAGATGATCCAGGCTCCGATTCTCCATGTGAATGGCGATGACCCGGAAGCCGTGGTGTTCGTGACCCAGCTGGCTATCGATTACCGCATGCAGTTCAAGCGTGACATCGTGATCGATCTGGTCTGCTACCGTCGTCGCGGTCACAACGAAGCGGACGAGCCTAGCGGCACCCAGCCTTTGATGTACCAGCAGATCACCAAGCAGCGCACGACCCGTGAGTTGTACGCCGAGCAGTTGATCAAGGCCGGTGTTCTCACTGAAGAGCGTGTCCAGGCCAAGGTCGATGATTATCGCAATGCGCTGGATAACGGTCTGCATGTTGTGAAGAGTCTGGTCAAGGAGCCGAACAAGGAGCTGTTCGTCGACTGGCGTCCTTATCTGGGCCATGCCTGGACTGCGCGTCACGACACCCGTTTCGACCTCAAGACCTTGCAGGAACTGTCTGCCAAGCTGATGGAGCTGCCAGAAGGCTTCGTCGTTCAGCGTCAGGTCCAGAAGATCTACGAAGACCGTCAGAAGATGCAAGCCGGCGGCCTGCCGATCAACTGGGGTTACGCCGAAACCATGGCGTACGCGACCCTGGCTTTCGAAGGTCACCCGATCCGCATGACGGGTCAGGACATCGGTCGCGGTACGTTCTCGCACCGTCATGCCGTGCTGCACAACCAGAAAGACGCAAGTACCTACATTCCTCTGAAGAACCTGTTCGCCGGTCAGCCGCGTTTCGACCTGTACGACTCGTTCCTCTCCGAAGAAGCGGTACTGGCTTACGAATACGGCTACTCGACCACCGAGCCTAACGCTCTGGTCATCTGGGAAGCCCAGTTCGGCGACTTCGCCAACGGCGCGCAAGTGGTCATCGACCAGTTCATCACCAGCGGCGAGCACAAGTGGGGCCGTCTGTGCGGTCTGACCATGCTGCTGCCTCACGGTTATGAAGGGCAGGGGCCTGAGCACTCGTCGGCACGTCTCGAGCGTTATCTGCAACTGTGTGCCGAGCACAACATCCAGGTATGTGTCCCGACTACTCCGGCGCAGATCTACCACCTGTTGCGTCGTCAGGTCATTCGTCCGCTGCGCAAGCCGCTGATCGTGCTGACGCCGAAGTCGCTGCTGCGCCACAAACTGGCGGTCTCGACTCTGGAAGAACTGGCCGAAGGCTCGTTCCAGACCGTGATCCCGGAAGTCGATGCTCTCGATCCGGCCAAGGTGACCCGTCTGGTTCTGTGTGGCGGCAAGGTCTACTACGACCTGCTGGAAAAACGCCGTGCCGAAGGCCGCGAAGACATCGCAATCGTACGTATCGAACAGCTGTATCCGTTCCCTGAAGATGATCTCATGGAAGCGATCGCGCCTTACACCAACCTGCAGAATGTAGTGTGGTGTCAGGAAGAGCCGATGAACCAGGGTGCCTGGTACAGCAGTCAACACCACTTGCGTCGCAGCATGAGCAACCATAACCGCAGCCTCGTTCTCGAGTATGCCGGTCGTGACGCTTCTGCCGCTCCAGCCTGTGGTTATGCTTCGATGCATGCCGAGCAGCAGGAAAAACTCCTGCAAGATGCCTTCACTGTTTAACGCCTTCGAGCATTAGAAACCGAATTAAGGAATTACAGATAATGGCTATCGAGATCAAAGCCCCCTCTTTCCCGGAATCCGTTGCCGACGGCACCATTTCCAAGTGGCACAAGCAACCGGGCGAAGCGGTAAAACGTGACGAGCTGCTGGTCGATATCGAGACTGACAAGGTTGTACTTGAAGTCCTGGCCGAAGCAGACGGCGTGCTGGCATCGATCGTGAAAGGCGAGGGCGACATCGTCCTGTCCAACGAAGTGGTTGCAACTCTGGATGCCGGCGCTACCGCATCTGCCGCTCCTGCGCCTGCTGCCGCGGCACCTGCTGCTGCACCGGCCCAGGCTGCTGCATCGGCTGCTGACGAAGATGCAATCGCAGCTCCTGCCGCTCGCAAGCTGGCTGAAGAAAACGGCATCAACCTGGCCAGCGTCAAAGGCACTGGCAAGGACGGTCGCGTAACCAAGGAAGACGTGGTTGCCGCTGTAGAAGCCAAGAAATCCGCACCGGCTGCTGCTCCTGCTGCCAAGCCTGCTGCCGCGGCACCTGCCGCTCCTGTACTGGCTGCCGGCGATCGCGTCGAGAAGCGTGTACCGATGACTCGCGTACGTGCCACCGTTGCCAAGCGTCTGGTCGAAGCTCAGTCGAACATGGCGATGCTGACCACGTTCAACGAAGTGGACATGACCGAAGTCATGGCGCTGCGTGCCAAGTACAAGGATCTGTTCGAGAAGTCCCACAATGGCGTGCGCCTGGGCTTCATGTCGTTCTTCGTCAAGGCCGCTACCGAAGCGCTGAAGCGCTTCCCGGCAGTCAACGCTTCGATCGACGGCAACGACATCGTTTACCACGGTTACTCCGACATCGGTGTTGCCGTTTCCAGCGATCGTGGCCTGGTCGTACCGGTTCTGCGTAACGCCGAGCTGATGAGCCTGGCTGAAATCGAAGGCGGCATCGCCACCTTCGGCAAGAAGGCTCGTGACGGCAAGCTGTCCCTGGACGAGATGACCGGCGGTACCTTCACCATCACCAACGGTGGTACCTTCGGTTCGATGATGTCGACGCCGATCGTGAACCCGCCACAAGCCGCAATTCTGGGCATGCACAACATTCTGCAGCGTCCTATGGCGGTCAATGGTCAGGTCGTGATTCGTCCGATGATGTATCTGGCTCTGTCGTACGATCACCGTTTGATCGACGGTAAAGAAGCGGTAACCTTCCTCGTTACCATCAAGAACCTGCTGGAAGATCCGGCTCGTCTGCTGCTGGATATTTGATGGCGCAGCCTCAAGCTGCAAGTCGCAAGCTTCGAGACAGAAGCGCAACGACCTGCAGCCTGGGGCGGTATGTTGCATCTAATTAACAGGCTGCAAGCCTGTTCTGCAGAACAATGCAGATCGGCTTGTGCCTTGCAGCTTGAAGCTCGCAGCTAAAAAGGAATCTTTTTTATGTCCCAGAAATTCGACGTGGTAGTGATTGGCGCAGGCCCTGGCGGTTATGTTGCCGCCATCAAGGCTGCGCAACTTGGTTTCAAGACTGCCTGCATCGAGAAGTATCAGGACAAGGAAGGCAAACTGGCCTTGGGCGGTACCTGCCTGAACGTTGGTTGCATTCCTTCCAAGGCTCTGCTGGACAGCTCCTGGAAGTTCTACGAAGCCAAGAACGCCTTCGGCGTTCACGGTATTTCGACTTCGGAAGTATCCATTGACGTTCCTGCGATGGTTGGCCGCAAGACCACCATCGTCAAGAACCTGACTGGCGGCGTTTCCAGCCTGTTCAAGGCTAACGGCGTGACCACTCTGCAAGGCCACGGCAAACTGCTGGCCGGCAAGAAAGTCGAGCTGACTGCTGCTGATGGCACCGTTGAAATCATCGAAGCCGAGCACGTGATCCTGGCTTCCGGCTCGCGTCCGATCGACATTCCGCCGGCTCCGGTCGACCAGAAAGTCATCGTCGACTCCACCGGTGCTCTGGAATTCCAGGCCGTACCAAAGCGTCTGGGCGTGATCGGCGCTGGCGTCATCGGTCTGGAACTGGGCTCGGTATGGGCTCGTCTGGGCGCTCAGGTAACCGTTCTGGAAGCTCTGGACAAGTTCATCCCTGCTGCTGACGAAGCCGTTTCCAAGGAAGCGCTGAAAACCTTCACCAAGCAGGGCCTGGATATCAAGCTGGGTGCTCGCGTGACCGGCTCCAAGGTCGATGGCGAAGAAGTTGTGGTCAGCTACACCGACGCAACCGGCGAGCAGACCATCACTTTCGATCGTCTGATCGTTGCCGTCGGTCGTCGCCCTGTGACCACCGACCTGCTGGCTGCCGACAGTGGCGTGGACCTGGATGAGCGTGGCTTCATCTACGTCGACGACTACTGCACCACCAGCGTACCGGGCGTTTACGCCATCGGTGACGTGGTTCGTGGTCTGATGCTGGCGCATAAAGCCTCGGAAGAGGGCATCATGGTTGTCGAGCGCATCAAGGGCCACAAGGCTCAGATGAACTACAATCTGATTCCTTCGGTTATCTACACTCACCCGGAAATCGCGTGGGTTGGTAAAACCGAGCAGACCCTGAAGAGCGAAGGCGTTGAAGTCAATGTCGGCACCTTCCCGTTCGCAGCCAGTGGTCGTGCCTTGGCCGCCAACGACACTGGCGGTTTCGTCAAGGTCATCGCCGATGCCAAGACCGACCGCGTACTGGGCGTGCATGTCATTGGCCCAAGCGCTGCCGAGCTGGTTCAGCAAGGCGCGATTGCAATGGAATTCGGTAGCAGTGCAGAAGACATCGGCATGATGGTCTTCTCGCACCCGACCCTGTCCGAATCGCTTCACGAAGCGGCCCTGGCGGTGAATGGCGGTGCCATCCACATCCAGAACCGCAAAAAGCGTTAAGACAACAAGAGAAACCACGACGGACTGCCCGTCGTGAGCCTTGCGAGCAAGACTCACCGCGGAAAGTCCGCCGGACTCGACCTCTCAGGCGGCTTCAGGTGTGTTGAATGACACTCTGGAGCCATCCGGGAGTAGCGGTCACAGGTGGTGCGGCACAATGAATGTGCAGCACCGAATGCGCAGTACCTAAACGAAGACGGTAATAAGCATGAATCTTCACGAGTATCAGGGTAAGCAGCTGTTCGCTGAATACGGCCTGCCAGTATCCAAAGGCTTCGCAGTAGACACCCCGGAAGCAGCAGCAGAAGCTTGCGACAAGATTGGTGGTACCGAGTGGGTCGTCAAGGCCCAGGTTCACGCTGGTGGTCGCGGTAAAGCGGGCGGCGTCAAGCTGGTTCGCAGCAAAGAGGACGCAGCAGCGTTCGCACAGCAGTGGCTGGGCAAGCGTCTGGTGACTTACCAGACCGACGCCAACGGTCAACCAGTGACCAAGATCCTGGTCGAATCCTGCACTGACATCGCCAAAGAGCTGTACCTGGGCGCTGTAGTCGATCGTTCCAGCCGTCGTATCGTGTTCATGGCTTCCACCGAAGGTGGCGTGGACATCGAGAAGATCGCTCACGACACTCCTGAAAAGATTCTCAAGGCTACTATCGATCCACTGGTTGGCGCTCAGCCATTCCAGGGTCGCGAGCTGGCTTTCCAGCTGGGTCTGGAAGGCAAACAGGTTGCCCAGTTCGCCAAGATCTTCACCGGTCTGGCCAAGCTGTTCCAGGATCACGATCTGGCCCTGCTGGAAGTGAACCCGCTGGTAATCAAGGCTGACGGCGATCTGCACTGCCTGGATGCCAAGATCAACATCGACGCCAACGCCATGTACCGTCAGCCAAAGCTGAAGGCTTTCCACGATCCATCCCAGGATGATCCGCGCGAAGCGCACGCTGCCAAGTTCGAACTGAACTACGTAGCGCTGGAAGGCAACATCGGCTGCATGGTCAACGGTGCCGGTCTGGCCATGGGTACCATGGACATCGTCAACCTGCATGGCGGCAAGCCAGCCAACTTCCTGGACGTCGGCGGCGGTGCTACCAAAGAGCGCGTTACCGAAGCGTTCAAGATCATTCTGTCCGACACCAATGTCGCAGCAGTACTGGTCAACATCTTCGGCGGCATCGTTCGTTGCGACATGATTGCCGAAGGCATCATCGGTGCAGTGAAAGAAGTCGGCGTTAAAATCCCGGTTGTTGTTCGCCTTGAAGGCAACAACGCTGAGCTGGGCGCTAAAGTACTGGCAGAAAGCGGTTTGAACATCATCGCGGCTACCAGCCTGACCGACGCTGCTCAACAAGTTGTCAAAGCTGCGGAGGGCAAGTAATGAGCGTTCTGATCAATAAAGACACCAAGGTTATCTGCCAGGGTTTCACTGGTTCGCAAGGTACCTTCCACTCCGAGCAAGCCATTGCCTACGGCACCAAAATGGTTGGCGGCGTGACTCCAGGCAAAGGTGGCACCACTCACCTGAACCTGCCAGTGTTCAACACCGTGAAAGAAGCTGTAGCGGCTACCGGCGCTGACGCATCGGTCATCTACGTTCCGGCTCCTTTCTGCAAGGACTCCATCCTTGAAGCAGCTTTCGGCGGTATCAAGCTGATCGTCTGCATCACCGAAGGCATTCCTACCATCGACATGCTGGAAGCCAAGGTCAAGTGCGACGAGCTGGGTGTGGTCCTGATCGGCCCTAACTGCCCAGGCGTCATCACTCCGGGCGAGTGCAAGATCGGCATCATGCCAGGTCACATCCACTTGCCAGGCAAGGTCGGTATCGTGTCGCGTTCCGGCACCCTGACCTACGAAGCGGTCAAGCAGACCACTGACGCCGGTTTCGGTCAGTCCACCTGCGTCGGTATCGGTGGTGACCCGATCCCTGGCTCCAACTTCATCGACATCCTGAAACTGTTCCAGGAAGATCCGAAGACCGAAGCGATCGTCATGATCGGTGAGATCGGCGGTTCGGCTGAAGAAGAAGCGGCTGCCTACATCAAGGCTAACGTGACCAAGCCGGTTGTTTCCTACATCGCTGGTGTGACTGCTCCTCCGGGCAAGCGCATGGGCCACGCAGGTGCAATCATCTCCGGCGGTAAAGGCACTGCAGACGAGAAATTCGCTGCTCTGCAAGACGCTGGCGTGAAAACCGTACGTTCCCTGGCAGACATCGGCAAAGCCCTGGCTGAGCTGACTGGTTGGGAAGTCAAGAAGTAAGCTCCGGCTGACTGATTGATGCTTCAGCAAAGGCCACCTTCGGGTGGCCTTTGTGCGTTTGGGGCGCCACTTTGTGGGAGCGGACTTGTCTGCGAGGCAGTATTCCCAGCGTGAGGTCGCCAGCAAGCTGCCTCCCACAATGTGATCTCAATTACTCGGCACTACTCTTGGCTGTTTGTCGGAGCATCCATCTTTTCGCGAGTTTCATGCACGAATGAATAGTAAATCGCTACATTCAAGTGCGTCTCGTCGCTCCTGCGCTCTTTTCTAGTGCGTTTTATCGGGCGTTTCGTTAGGCTAGCAACCTTTCGCGTCGTCCGTTTCCCACAAGGAAACCTGGCGCTTTATTGCCAGCCTTAAAAGGGTGGGCATTGCTTCCCTGACCCTCGGGAATCCTCTCTTTTAATCCTGATTTGGCAGTGTGGTTTCCCTCGATGAAAGTGTTGAAAGGCCAGGACATCCTGGCACTGGGTTTCATGACATTCGCCCTGTTTGTGGGCGCTGGTAACATCATCTTCCCGCCTATCGTAGGCCTGCATGCCGGACACCATGTGTGGATGGCAGCGCTGGGCTTTCTGGTTACCGCTGTAGGCTTGCCGGTCGTCACCGTTATTGCCCTGGCCAAGGTCGGCGGTGCGATGGACGACCTGAGCAGCCCTATCGGCAAGGTCGCTGGCGGCATTCTGGCGGCGGTCTGTTATCTGGCCGTCGGTCCGCTCTTCGCGACTCCGCGTACCGCCACTGTGTCGTTTGAAGTCGGTCTGGCCCCGCTGACAGGGGAGAGCCCGCTGGCGCTGTTCCTCTACAGCCTGGTCTATTTCCTGGTGGTGTTCTGGGTTTCCATGTACCCAGGGCGTTTGCTGGATACCGTTGGCCGTTTCCTGGGCCCTTTGAAAATCATTGCTCTGGCGGTGCTCGGTGTTGCAGCCTTCATGCTGCCAGCCGGTGATGTCGGTCCTGCCGAGGCAGCTTATGTGGCTGCACCCTTTTCCCAAGGCTTCATCAATGGCTACCTGACCATGGATACGCTCGGGGCGCTGGTGTTCGGTATCGTCATCGTCAATGCCATTCGCTCGCGAGGCGTCGAGTCACCACGTCTGATTACCCGCTATGCAATCATTGCCGGTCTTATCGCGGGCGTGGGTCTGGCGCTGGTGTACATCAGTCTGTTCCGCCTGGGTTCCGGCAGCCATGCAGTCGCGGCAGGGGCGAGCAATGGCGCGGCGGTGCTGCATGCTTATGTGCAACACACCTCGGGCTCGCTGGGCAGTGGTTTTCTGGCGGTGCTGATTTCGTTGGCCTGCCTGGTGACTGCTGTGGGCCTGACCTGTGCCTGTGCCGAGTATTTCAGCCGTATTGTGCCGCTGTCCTACAAGGCGCTGGTCATCATCCTGGCGCTGTTTTCCCTGTTGGTGTCCAACCTTGGCCTGACCAATCTGATCCAGTTCTCGATTCCGGTTCTCACGGCGATCTATCCACCGTGCATCGTGCTGGTCGGTCTGAGCTTCTGCAAAGGGCTGTGGAACAGTCAGGGGCGGGTCATCGCGCCGGTCATGCTGGTTTCCCTGCTGTTCGGCATTATCGATGCCGTGAAGGGTGCCGGACTTGCCGAGTATCTGCCGGGTGTACTGGCTAATCTGCCGCTGAGCGAGCAGGGGCTGGCCTGGCTGGTGCCTTCGGTGATTACCCTGTTCGGTGCTGTAGTATTCGATCGCATCGCCGGCAAGCGCAGCGAAGCGTTGGCATGATGCTGTAATGAGTTGATACGCTGCTGTAATAGCTGTTTTACAGCTGGACAAAATAAAGCCCGTTGAATAACGGGCTTTATTGTTTTTACGGAGACCCTCGGGCGTGGCTTATTTGGCTGGCGCTGTCTCTGGCGCCGGAGCAGGAGCTTCAGCGGCGCGCTGTTGTGCGGCTTCCGCATTCTTCTGAGCAGCTTCCTGGCTTTCCTTGGCCGCATCATTCACTTTTTCCTGAGCCTTCTCCATGGACTCCTGGGATTGTTGAGCTGCCTTGTTGGCTTCTTGCTGGGTGTTTTCGGATTTCTTGTCGCAGGCAGCAAGACCCAATGTGGCAGAAAGCATCAAGGCATAGGCTAAAGATTTACGCATGGGGTATTTCTCCTTATTGATTAACTACTTGCCTCAGAGCACGGGCCTGTAAGTTAAGTTCCAACGGATTATCGGAATATCCAATGCGCCTGTTCCTTCATCCTTACAGGTATGAGTTCACCGTCGACGACTCGGGATTGCGTTCATGGAATATCCGTCTTGGCCATGAAACAACGGGGCGTTGTGCAGGTGGTGCGCACCTTGGCTTCAGTTTTTTGCTACGAGCTTTTCGGCAAAGAATTGCGCCGGATATTTTTGCGCTCTTGAAATCCAGGTCCCAGCCCCCACTTTGATGACTACCCGCTGCCACACAGGCCTGAGTCTGGACGTGGTGGCTTATATCATCCACTTGGAGTTTGATGACCATGAGTGTGGAAACTCAAAAGGAAACCCTGGGCTTCCAGACCGAGGTAAAGCAACTGCTGCACCTCATGATCCATTCGCTGTATTCAAACAAGGAAATATTCCTTCGCGAATTGATTTCCAACGCCTCCGACGCGGTCGACAAGCTGCGCTTTGAAGCCCTGTCCAAGCCTGAGCTGCTGGAAGGTGGCTCCGAGCTGAAGATTCGCGTCACCTTCGACAAGGACGCCAAGACCGTCACTCTCGAAGACAACGGCATCGGTATGAGCCGTGACGATGTGATTACCCATCTGGGTACCATCGCCAAATCCGGTACCGCAGATTTCATGAAAAACCTGTCGGGCGACCAGAAGAAGGATTCGCACCTGATCGGTCAGTTCGGTGTGGGTTTCTACTCGGCATTCATCGTTGCCGATAAGGTCGAAGTGTTCAGCCGTCGTGCCGGTCTGCCAGCAGGTGAGGGCGTGCACTGGTCCTCAAGGGGCGAGGGCGAGTTTGAAGTCGCTACCATCGAGAAGGCCGAGCGCGGTACCCGTATCGTCCTGCACCTGAAGAACGGTGAAGACGAGTTCGCCGATGGTTATCGTCTGCGCAATATCATCAAGAAGTATTCCGACCATATCGCCTTGCCGATCGAGCTGCCCAAAGAGCAGGCTCCGGCTGCCGAAGGCGAAGAGGCTCCCGAGCTGGAGTGGGAAACCGTCAACCGTGCCAGTGCACTCTGGACCCGTTCGCGCACTGATGTGAAGGACGAGGAATATCAGGAGTTCTACAAGCACGTTGCTCACGACTACGAGAATCCGCTGAGCTGGAGCCACAACAAGGTCGAAGGCAAGCTGGAATACACCTCGCTGCTGTATGTCCCCGGGCGTGCGCCGTTCGATCTGTACCAGCGTGAAGCGCCTCGCGGCCTGAAGCTGTACGTGCAGCGCGTGTTTGTCATGGATCAGGCCGAGTCCTTCCTGCCGCTGTACCTGCGTTTCATCAAGGGCGTGGTCGACTCCAATGACCTGTCGCTGAACGTATCCCGTGAAATCCTGCAGAAAGACCCGATCATCGATTCGATGAAGTCCGCGCTGACCAAGCGCGTGCTGGACATGCTGGAAAAACTGGCCAAGAACGAGCCTGAGCAATACAAGGGCTTCTGGAAGAACTTTGGCCAGGTGCTGAAAGAAGGCCCGGCAGAAGACTTCGCCAACAAGGAAAAAATCGCCGGCTTGCTGCGCTTCGCCTCTACCAGCGACGACAGCGGCGAGCAGAGCGTTTCCCTGGCCGAATACCTGGCTCGCGCCAAGGAAGGTCAGGACAAGATTTACTACCTCACCGGTGAGTCCTACGCTCAGGTCAAGAACAGCCCGCACCTGGAAGTCTTCCGCAAGAAAGGCATCGAAGTGCTGCTGCTGACCGATCGTATCGACGAGTGGCTGATGAGCTACCTGAGCGATTTCGATGGCAAGGGTTTTGTCGATGTAGCGCGTGGCGATCTGGATCTGGGCAAGCTTGATTCCGAAGAGGACAAGAAGGCTCAGGAAGAGATCGCCAAGGAGAAGGAGGGCCTGATCGAGCGCCTCAAGACTGCGCTTGGCGAGTCTGTGAGCGAAGTCCGGGTTTCCCATCGCCTGACCGATTCTCCGGCGATTCTGGCCATCGGTGAGCAGGATCTGGGTCTGCAGATGCGTCAGATCCTGGAAGCCAGTGGCCAGAAGGTCCCGGATTCCAAGCCTATCTTCGAGTTCAACCCGTCTCATCCTCTGATCGGCAAGCTCGATCAAGAGCAGAGCGAAGAGCGCTTCGGCGACCTGTCGCACATCCTGTTCGATCAGGCGGCATTGGCCGCTGGCGACAGCTTGAAAGATCCGGCTGCCTACGTGCGCCGTCTGAACAAGTTGCTGGTCGAACTGTCGGTTTGATCACCGGTTGAAAGAAAACCCGCTTCGGCGGGTTTTCTGATTTTACGGTTTATCACTTCCCTTCAATGAGCAGGAGTCAGCAATGAGCAGCACTATTACTGTCCGTTCCGTGGTCTATCAGATCGATGGACAGCCTTATGAGAGCCGTCTGGTATACGACGCAGCTGCAAGCTCTGCGCGTCCGGGATTATTGATGGCACCCAACTGGATGGGCGTCAGTCAGGGCGCTGAAGCCATCGCCAGGTCGGTTGCCGAACAGGGTTATGTCGTATTGCTGGCCGACCTGTATGGCCAGAGCATTCGTCCGTCCAACAATGACGAGGCGGGCGCCGCCATGACCCCCCTCAAGAATGACCGCGCCTTGCTGCGCAAGCGCATGCAGGCCGCTCTCGATCAATTGCTGGACCAGGGCGATGTGTCGCTGGATACGAGCCGGATCGCAACTTTCGGTTTCTGCTTTGGCGGCTGCTGCTCCCTTGAGCTGGCGCGTACCGGTGCAGAACTGAAA
This sequence comes from Pseudomonas capsici, assembly GCF_017165765.1. Taxonomy (GTDB): domain Bacteria; phylum Pseudomonadota; class Gammaproteobacteria; order Pseudomonadales; family Pseudomonadaceae; genus Aquipseudomonas; species Aquipseudomonas capsici. The sequence goes on along the minus strand of NZ_JAFGZD010000013.1, from coordinate 63,146 downwards.
GCCGCCATCTCTTTCCATGGCACCCTGGACACCCCGAACCCTGCCGATGCGAACAACATCAAGGGAGCGGTACTGGTCCTGCACGGCGCTTCCGACCCGTTGGTGCCCAAAGAGCAATTGCCAGCGTTCGAAGACGAAATGAATGCCGCGGGTGTGGATTGGCAGTTGCTGAGCTACGGCGGCGCGTTCCACTCGTTCACCGATCCGGGCGCCAATGTGCCGGGCATGATGATGTACGACGCAAAAGTATCGAGGCGTGCGTTTACTGCCATGCATAACCTGTTGGGTGAAGTGTTCGGTTAAGTCGTAAAGGGCCTTTCGCGACTGAATTCGCTTCTACCCATTGAATGGGAGCCACTTCAGTCGCGAAGTTCATCCAGGCAGTTCAATCCTGCCAACTTCCCCCGGCACGGTCGGCCAGTCTCCGCTTGCCCAACGAGTTTTTGCCTGTTCTATCAGGGCCTTGTCGCTGGCCACGAAATTCCAGTTCATGCGACGTGGGCCGTCCAGTGGTGCGCCTCCTATCAGTACCGCATGGCAGTCGCTTTCTGCGCAGAGGTTCATTTCAGTGCCTGGTTCCAGCACCACCAGACTGCGAGGTGTGACCGGTTCGCCATCCAGCGATGCTTCACCTTCCAGCACGTAAAGTGCCCGTTCTTCATGTTCGGTGGGGATGCGCAGGGTTGTGGCATTCTGCAGATGCAATTCGGCGTACAGGGTGGGGGACTGCACCGCTACAGGCGAGGTCAGGCAGAAACCGTTGCCTGCGATCATGCGAATGCGGATTCCCTGCGCTTCGCTGCATGGCAGGCTCTGTGCCGGGTAGTAGCCATAATGACCATTTCCCTGTTCGTGTTCTCTTGGAGAAGCCAGCCAGACCTGCAGGCCATGCAGGCGCGAGCCGCTGGCCATCAGGGAGGAGGGGGTGCGTTCGATATGGGCGATGGCGCTGCCGGAGGTCATCCAGCTGACGTCGCCGGGGCCGACCAACTGGTCGCTGCCCAGGCTGTCCTTGTGCTGTAGCTGGCCTTCAAGCAGGTAGGTCAGGGTCGACAGGCCGATGTGCGGATGCTGGCGAATATCCATGCCCGTGCCCGGCGCATACTCGTTTTCCAGCATGTGATCGAAAAACACGAAGGGGCCGACGTTTCTGCATTTTGCCGAGGGCAGGGGGCGCAGGATCGGTTGTCCTTCCACGTCTTCGGCGCGTGGTTTGATAGTGAGCATGTGGCTTGTCTCTGCAGTCGGGGCAATGCCCAAGCATATCGCAGACATGAAAAAGGCGCCTCGAAAGGCGCCTTCTCTATTACGTGGCGATGGGCGTATTACTTGCCCTGCCAGCGTTTCATGACCAGTGTGGCGTTGGTGCCACCAAAGCCGAAGCTGTTGCTCATGACCAGGTCGAGCTTGGCATCTTCGCGAGTCTTGAGCAGGATCGGCATGTCGGCGACAACCGGGTCCAGTTCGTCGATGTTGGCGGAACCGGCAATGAAGTTGTTTTCCATCATCAGCAGGCAGTAGATGGCTTCATGCACGCCGGCAGCACCCAGGGAGTGACCGGACAGGCTCTTGGTCGAGCTGATGGCTGGAGCGTCGGTGCCGAAGACTTCGCGAACACCTTCCATTTCCTTGGCGTCGCCGACCGGAGTCGAGGTGCCGTGGGTGTTGAGGTAGTCGATCTTGCCGTCAACGGTGGACAGAGCCATCTGCATGCAGCGGATAGCGCCTTCACCGCTTGGAGCGACCATGTCGTAGCCATCGGAAGTCGCGCCGTAGCCGACGATTTCAGCGTAGATCTTGGCGCCACGTGCCAGAGCGTGTTCCAGCTCTTCGACAACTACCATGCCGCCACCGCCGGCAATGACGAAACCGTCACGCTTGGCGTCGTAGGCGCGGGAGGCCTTTTCCGGGGTTTCGTTGTACTGGGTGGACAGAGCGCCCATGGCGTCGAAAAGGAAAGACTGGGTCCAGTGCTCTTCTTCACCGCCGCCAGCAAAGACGATGTCCTGCTTGCCCAGCTGGATCTGCTCGACTGCGTTACCGATGCAGTGGGCGCTGGTGGCGCAGGCGGACGAGATGGAATAGTTCACGCCCTTGATCTTGAACGGAGTGGCCAGGCACGCCGAAACGGTGCTGCCCATGGTCCGGGTGACGCGATATGGACCGACGCGCTTGACGCCTTTTTCGCGCAGGGTGTCCAGTGCTTCCATCTGGTTCAGAGTGGAAGCGCCGCCGCTGCCGGCGATCAGGCCGGTGCGCACGTTGGAAACCTGTTCTTCGCTCAGGCCGGAGTCGGCAATGGCGTCTTTCATCGCCAGGTAGGCATAGGCTGCCGCGTGGCCGACGAAACGGAAGATCTTGCGATCGATCAGTTCTTCGAGGTTGAGGTCGATGGAGCCGGAAACCTGGCTGCGCAGACCCATTTCGGCATATTCCGGATTGAACCGGATGCCAGGGCGGTTGGCACGCAGGTTGGCGGTGACGGTCTCTTTGTCATTGCCCAAGCAGGAAACAATGCCCAGACCAGTGATAACGACGCGGCGCATGCGATTACCCTTAGAAGTTTTCAGTGGAAGTGAAGACGCCGACCCGCAGGCCTTCGGCGGTGTAGATCTCGCGGCCGTCGACAGTCACCGAACCATCGGCAATGGCCAGGTTCAGCTTGCCTTTGAGGACGCGCTTGATCTGAATGTTATAGGTGACCTTGCTGGCGCTCGGCAGGACCTGGCCGAAGAACTTCACTTCGCCCGAGCCCAGTGCACGGCCACGGCCTGGCAGACCCTGCCAGCCCAGGAAGAAACCTACCAGCTGCCACATGGCATCGAGGCCCAGGCAGCCTGGCATGACCGGGTCGCCTTCGAAGTGACAGGCGAAGAACCACAGGTCTGGATTGATATCCAGCTCGGCGACCAATTCACCTTTGCCGTACTTGCCGCCTTCCTCGCTGATGTGGGTGATGCGATCAACCATCAGCATGTTGGGGGCGGGCAGTTGCGCGTTACCTGGTCCGAACAGCTCGCCGCGACTGCAGCGCAGCAGGTCTTCCCGGGTAAAGGCGTGTTGTTTGGTCATGCGAGCTCCTCAATAATCTTTGTGCGGCAAGATGGGGCGCCACTGGCCCTATCGCCAGTCCTGGCGGACTAATTCGCCAGGACTCTGTCCGGCAGCCTACTCATAGACTGTTGCGTTGAAGTGAAAGTCACAGCGCAAGGGAAAATCAAAGTACACCTGTGCACTGAAATACGTCATTCGACCGATATCATTGGGCGGTCCGATCCCCAAGACTGCCGCAATTTATCATTTATCGCCAGTCGCAGCCGCTCGAAAGGATAGCCAACGCTGCAAAATCTGCTGTAAATCAGCATGTTTGAAGGGTTTTGCCAGATAGTCGTTCATGCCCGCCTGTAAACAGGCGTCACGATCACCCTGCAGGACATTAGCCGTCAGAGCGATGATCGGCAACTCGCCCAGCCCCGAAAGTTGCCGGATTCTGCGGGTTGCTTCATAGCCATCCATGACCGGCAGTCGGCAATCCATGAGAATCAGCGCGTAATTTCCTGCGGCAGCCTTGATGACGGCCTGTGCGCCGTCGAGCGCGACATCCACCTTGCAGCCCATGTTGTGCAGCATGGCCGTGACCACGGTACGGTTGACCGGGTTGTCCTCGACCAGCAATACACAGCGTTCCCGGTTGCAGGACTCGATACCCGGCAGTGGCTGCGCCTTGGTTGCGGCCGTCATGCTGCATAACGGCAGCGGGATCTGCAAAGTAAAGATGGAGCCGATGCCTTCTTCGCTCTGTGCATGCAGGGTGCCGCCCATGCGCTCGGCAAGCGTGCGGGCAATCGGCAGGCCCAGCCCGGTGCCGCCATAGCGCCGGGAAATGGAACTGTCGGCCTGCTTGAAGGCATCGAACATGGACTCCAGCCGATCCGCATGAATGCCGATTCCGCTGTCGCGTACGGTGCATATGAAGCGTACCTGATCGTTGTCCAGGTCTTCCCAGCCCACTTCTATGCGCACGCTGCCCACTTCTGTGAACTTCAGGGCATTGCCGATCAGGTTGACCAGAATCTGGCGGATACGGGTGGGATCGCCCACTACGTTCAGCGACTCCAGGCCCGGTTGTATCTGTCGTTCCAGCAGCAGATTGCGTTGCTGGGCGCTGTGGATGAAGGCCTGGATCGAGGCGTTGACCAGTTCGGCCAGATTGAAGGTGATGCCTTCGATCTGCAGGGCATCGCGTTCGATACGGGAGAAGTCGAGAATGTCATTGATGACCCGCAGCAGGTGTTCGGTAGACTCGGTAGCCAGCGCCGCGTATTCGGCCTGCTCGTCAGTCATGCGGGTGGTTTCCAGTAATTGCAGCATGCCCAGCACGCCATTCATGGGGGTGCGCAGTTCATGGCTCATCATCGCCAGAAAGTCGGATTTGGCCCGGTTGGCCTGTTCGGCTTCCTCCCGGGTCTGGATCAACTGAGCCATGGAGCGCTGCTGCTCGGTACTGGCCTTGTCCAGGTTCGAGGCCAGATTGTTGATGTGTCTGGCCAGGGCTCCCAGCTCGGCATCGTCGCTGACGGGCAGGGGTGTATGGTAGTCGCCTTGTTGAATGGCCTTGAGCGCTTCGCCCATGTCGCTGATCGGTTGCGACAGGCTCAGGGCCAGACGCCTGGCCAGCAGAAAGGTAAACAGAAGCGCGAACAGCGCCAGTATGCCGGCCTTGAGCAGGATTTCCTGCTGGCGCTGGCTGAACGCCTCGCTGGACATGCCCACCAGTACTCGGCCCAGATAGCCTCCCGAGGTCGCGATATTGTGATTCACACTCGCATGTTGCGAGTGGATGGGGGCCTGGAAGGTTTCCGTCTGCAGCGAGTGGTTGGCGCTCTGGTGTGGCTGTTCGATGTAGATCAGCACATTGTTGTTGCTGTCCTGGATTTCCACATAGCGGACGTTGGGCATGGACAGGGTCGCCCGCATCAGGCTCTTGAGGGTTTCGATATCCCCTAGAATGACCCCGGTTTCCGACGCTGGTGCCAACTGGTTGGCGATCAGTTGCCCGATATGATTGAGTTCCTGACGCAGGTCCTGAATCCGCACGAAAGTGAAGAAGCTGACCAGCAGCAGTGTCAGGATCAGTGCCGGGCCCAGGCTTATGATCTGGGTGCGGGTATGAATATCCCAGTGACGCAGTTTCATTGGCTGCGTGCCTTCTGGGCCGTGTGGCAATCCAGGAAGTGGAGTGTGGCGTCCATGCTTCTGCGCTCTGTGGTTCGGGTCATAGCATTTGCATCGGCACAGCGTCAAAGCCGTTTGCCACGATAATCCATGCTGCATCGGCGCATGTTAACCGAGATGACGGCAATTTCCATGGAACTTGTGTGACTGCAATGCGCTCAGGTCCATGGGGGGAGCGTTTGCCGCTGGCCGATGCGTCAACGCTCCGTATAATGCGTCATCGCCAGTTGAATGGCCCTGGATGGATTGGTTTATGACCACACAGCAACCTGTAGCGGTTCTTGGTGGCGGCAGCTTCGGCACTGCCATTGCAAACCTGTTGGCACAGAACGGCCATCAGGTGCGCCAATGGATGCGCGACCCGGAGCAGGCCCAAGCGATTCGCGACAACCGTGAAAACCCTCGTTATCTGAAGGGCATCAAGGTCAGGCCTGAAGTCGAGCCTGTGACCGATCTCACTGCAACCGTCGAGGCGTGCGAGCTGATTTTCGTCGCCTTGCCCTCAAGTGCCCTGCGCACCGTGCTGGCGCCCCATGTCGAGCGTTTGAACGGCAAGATGCTGGTGAGCCTGACCAAGGGCATCGAGGCCCAGACGTTCAAGCTCATGAGCCAGATTCTCGAAGAGATCGTGCCCGATGCTCGTATCGGTGTGTTGTCCGGCCCCAACCTGGCCCGGGAGATCGCCGAAGATGCGCTGACCGCAACTGTGGTCGCCAGCGAAGATGAAGAACTGTGCCAGCGGGTTCAGGCTGCGCTGCACGGCCGTACCTTTCGGGTCTATGCCAGTAACGACCGTTTCGGCGTGGAACTGGGCGGTGCGCTGAAGAATGTCTATGCAATCATTGCAGGCATGGCCGTGGCGCTGGGCATGGGTGAAAACACCAAGAGCATGCTGATTACCCGCGCCCTGGCCGAAATGACCCGCTTTGCGGTCAGTCAGGGGGCCAACCCCATGACGTTTCTGGGGCTTGCCGGTGTCGGCGACCTGATCGTGACCTGCTCCTCGCCCAAGAGCCGCAACTATCAGGTGGGGTTCGCCCTGGGGCAGGGCTTGAATCTGGACGAAGCGGTGAGCCGTCTGGGCGAAGTGGCCGAGGGCGTGAACACTCTCAAGGTGCTCAAGGTCAAGGCGCAGCAGGTGCAGGTCTATATGCCGTTGGTCGCTGGCCTGCATGCAATTCTTTTTGAAGGTCGTACGCTCAACCAGGTCATCGAAGCGCTGATGCGCGCAGAGCCCAAGACGGACGTCGATTTCATTTCCACCACGGGTTTCAACTGAATTCCATTTCATCAGGGAGAAGATCTTGAACGAATCCAAAATCCAGAAGAACGAATCGATCCTGTTGCGCATCCTGTGGATGCTGCTGTTCGTCATTGCCTGGCAGGTCGCGGAGATTGTCCTGGCAGGTGTCGTGGTGGTGCAACTTGTCTATCGCCTGATCTATGGTGCGCCCAGCGGCAGCCTGATGAACTTCGGTGACAGCCTGAGCCAGTTTTTGGCGCAGATCGGTCGCTTCGGGACTTTTCACAGCGATCAGAAACCTTGGCCGTTCGCCGACTGGCCGACGCCGCGTGCTCCGGAGGGCGAGGCTGCGCATCGTGTCGATCCTGCACCGCATCCGGTGCGTGATGAAGAGCCAAAACTGTGAAGGTCTGGGTACTGCGCCATGGAGAGGCGCAATCCCGGGCGCGCAGCGACTCCGAGCGTGAACTGACGGCCCATGGCCGCGAAGAAGTGCTCAAGAGCGCTGCGCATCTGCAAGGCAAGCCGCTGCAGCGAATCGTGGCCAGTCCTTACGTGCGGGCGCAACAGACCGCCGAACTGGTTCGTCATGCGCTGGGTTTCAGCGAGCCGATTGTAACCGTCCCCTGGTTGACTCCCGACAGCGATCCGCGTCAGGTCCTGAGTCATCTTGACCTTCAGGCTGCCGACGACATCCTGCTGGTCAGCCATCAGCCCCTGGTTGGCGCATTGGTCGGTCTGCTGGTGCATGGCAGTTATCAGCACGCCCAACCCATGAGCACTGCCAGCCTGGCCGAACTCGAAGGCGAGTTTGCAACGGCGGGCGGCATGACACTGCTGAGTGTTCGCCACGTTTGAATCAAGGATGCGCGGTTCATACCCCGTTGCGAGCAAGGCGGTATCTACGCATGATCAAGTGCATTTATAAAAAGGATCAGGCATGACCATATGGCGTGAAACTCCCAATCTCGAAAGCCTCAATGCAGGCCAGAAGAACACCATTGGCGAAGTGCTGGATATTCGCCTCGACTCGTTTACCGAAGATTCCCTGACCGGCAGCATGGTGGTCGATCAGCGTACCCATCAGCCTTTCGGCCTGCTGCATGGCGGGGCATCCGTGGTGCTGGCGGAATCCCTCGGGTCCATGGCCAGCTTTCTGGTGGTCGACAGCAGCAAGTTCTTTTGCGTGGGACTGGAGGTCAACGCCAACCACCTGCGTGGCGTGCGCAGCGGGCGTGTGACGGGTGTGGTACGTCCGGTTCATCTCGGCCGTACGACCCATGTGTGGGATATCCGCATCAGCAACGAGGAGGGCAAGCCATGCTGCATCTCTCGCCTGACCGTCGCGGTCGTTCCCCATGGGCAGGAGCCGCCGGCACGTTGAATGCCGACACTCCGGCCAACCCGATGGCCGGAGTGTCACCTTCGATGGCACTTCCAATCGTTGCCGTAGCCCTGACGGGGTGCGCACAATCGCCACAGATTCGGCCATCGAGTGCGTCGGCATGTCGCAACATATCTTCTTTGCTCACGCCAACGGTTTTCCGTCGGCGACCTACGGCAAGCTGTTCTCCGCGCTGGCACCGGAGTACTCGGTTGCCCATCTGGAACAGCATGCCCACGACCCGCGTTTCCCGGTCGATGACAACTGGCTGAATCTGGTGGATGAACTGATCCATCATTTGCGCGAACAGCCGGCACCCGTCTGGGGTGTCGGGCATTCCCTGGGTGGTGTGCTGCACTTTCATGCAGCGCTGCGTTGCCCGGAGTTGTACCGAGGTGTGGTGATGCTCGATTCGCCGGTCCTGAGTCTGCTGGATCAATGGATGATCCGCGCCGCCAAGCGTTTCGGTTTCATCGATCGCATCACGCCCGCAGGCCGTACTCTGGGGCGTCGCGAAGCCTTCAGCGATGCAGCGGCGGCGCGTGATTATTTCTCCAGCAAGATGTTGTTCCGCCGTTTCGACCCGGACTGTTTCGATGCTTATCTGCAACATGGCCTGCGAGTCGATGGCGAACAGTTGCGTCTGCGCTTCGATGCCGCCACGGAAATCAGCATTTATCGCAGCATTCCGCACACCAGCCCCAAGCCTTCGCGGCAACTCAGCGTGCCGCTGGCCATGGTGCGCGGTAAACACAGCCGGGTGGTATTGCCCCATCATGGCTATCAGGCCAGACGTCTGCGCGACGGTGAATACCTGTCGATGCCGGGAGGGCACATGTTTCCTCTGGAGCGGCCTGTCGAAACAGCGCAGATGCTCAAATCATTGTTTACCCGTTGGGACGCCCGACGCATGGAGGTTACTGGCCCATGAGCCATGCAGTAGAAGAAGTTTGCCTGAGTCTGGGACATATCGAACTGGCCGCGCATCTGTTCGGGCCTGAAGACGGCCAGCCGGTAATCGCCTTGCACGGCTGGCTCGATAACGCCAACAGCTTTGCCCGGCTGGCGCCGCGGCTTGAAGGCCTGCGTATCGTGGCGCTGGATCTGGCAGGTCACGGTCACTCCGATCATCGTCCTGCAGGGGCGAGCTACAATCTGGTCGATTATGTATTTGATGTGCTGCAGGTAGCGGAGCAATTGGGCTGGCAGCGCTTTTCCCTGTTGGGGCATTCGCTGGGAGCAATCATCTCGGTGATTCTGGCGGCTTCGATGCCTGAGCGAGTGCAGCGTCTGGCCCTGATCGACGGGTTGCTGCCGCTGACCGGCGAAGCCGACGAGACAGTGAATCGCATGCGCATGGCCATCGAGGCGCAACTGGCCTTGCCCGGCAAGCAGAAGCCGGTGTATCCGGATCAGGAGCGCGCCATAGAAGTACGCATGAGGGGGATGGTTGCCGTCAGTCGTGAAGCGGCGCAATTGCTGGCCCAGCGTGGACTGATGCCGGTCCCCGGCGGTTACACCTGGCGCAGCGACAGTCGTCTGACATTGCCCTCGGCCATGCGCTTCAGTCACCGGCAGGCCATGAACTTTGTCGACGGAATCAAGTGTCCGACACAATTGGTAATGGCTGAAGACGGAATGCTGGCCAGGAATCGGGAGCTGCTGTCAGGGCTGCCATTTCAGGTCAAAAGCCTGTCCGGCGGGCATCATCTGCACTTGAATGACGAAGAGGGCGCAAGCTCTGTTGCAGACTGTTTCAATCGCTTCTTCGCTGCGCCTTGACTTGCAACAGGCAACTGTCGACGCTGCAAGAATCGAAACAGGAGTCAATCATGATGGACCAGCCTATTGCCGTTTACATTTGCCTTGATGGCGACGTTGTCCGTTCCATTTCTCCTCTAGCAAGTCGATGAGAGCATCCATGCGTTTATCCCGTGCTCCATTGGTCATGCTGTGTGCTTCACTGTTCAGCGCTCTGGTGTCTGCCGCCGATGTGCCGGGCAGTCATGACCTGAATATCGTGCCGCGTCTGACCGATGCGGAAATAGTCGATTACCGGCCCGCTGCCGAACTGGAACGTATCTACCCGATGGGGGCGATCCGCAAGATCAGCGGCCAGTTGCGTTTTGACGGTCAGGTCAATGCCCGTGGCAATCTCACCTCGGTCACCTACCAGTTGCCTGCCGAACGCACTTCGGATGAAGCGTTCACGGCTGCTCGTGAAGCCTTGCAGAAGCAGGGGGCCGAGCTGTTGTTCTGGTGTCAGGCCCGTGATTGTGGCGAAAGCAGCCTGTGGGCCAATGATGTCTTCGGTAACTCCAAGCTCTATGGCGCCGATGACCGTCAGGCCTATCTGCTGCTGAGACTGGCCGAGCCTGACAGCGAAACCCTGGTGGCCCTGTACGGCATCACTCGCGGCAATCGTCGGGCTTACCTGCATGTCGAGCAGTTCACGGCCGCCGCCCCTCTGGGCGAACTGTTGCCGACGTCCGCCACCTTGCTGCGCCAGCTCAGAAGCACCGGCAGGCTGGAACTGCCACGGCTGGGTGGCGAACCCGAGGAGCGCTGGGTGACTTTACTGTCCCGTGGCCTGAATCTGGACAGCACCTTGCGCGCCACGGTTTCGGGCACCCATGCCGATGCATGGCGCGAAGCACTGGTTGCCAAGGGGGTACGCACGGCACGATTGGAGACGGGCAGTGTCGATAAGGCAGGTCTTGTCATAGAGGTAATCCGCTAGGCTCTGTGCAAGACGTCCGCTTTCTTGTCTGGATAGGTGTCCTCCATGTTCAATAACGACCGCCTGCTGGTGCAGATCCTGTTGTTGGTGCTATTGGGTGCCTGTCTCTGGGTAATGGCCCCATTCTGGTCGGCACTGGTCTGGGGCGCTGTGCTGGCGTTTGCCAGCTGGCCGCTGATGCGTTTGCTGACTCACTGGTTCAAGGGCCGCGAATCGCTGGCCGCTCTGGTGATGAGCCTGTGCTGGTTGCTACTGGTGGCCGCGCCGCTGGTCTGGCTTGGGTTCAACCTTGCCGACCATGTGCGTGACGCAACGGCGTTCATCAAGGATGTTCAGGTCGACGGATTGCCCGATCCTCCGGCCTGGCTGGCGGGGATTCCGCTGGTGGGCGAGCGGTTGGTAGGGATCTGGAACACCATCGATCAGCAGGGTGCAGCGTTGATGACTGCTGCCAGGCCTTATCTGGGAGAAGTCGGCAACTGGTTGCTGGCCCGGAGTGCCCAGATCGGCGGCGGCATTCTGGAACTGAGCCTGAGCATCGTGTTCGCGTTCTTCTTCTATCGTGACGGTCCGAGGCTGGCGGCCTTCGTGCTCAGCCTGCTGGAGCGCCTGATCGGTGACCGGGCCCAGTATTATCTGGATTTGGTGGCCGCTACCGTGCAGCGTGTGGTCAATGGTGTGATCGGTACTGCCGCAGCCCAGGCCATCCTGGCCCTGATCGGTTTCCTGATCGCTGGCATTCCCGGTGCGCTGGTGCTGGGTATCCTGACCTTCCTGTTCAGCCTGATTCCCATGGGGCCGCCACTGGTCTGGATACCGGCCACTGCCTGGCTGGTCTGGCAGGGCGAATATGGCATGGCAGTGTTCCTGGGCCTGTGGGGCACATTCATCATCAGTGGCGTGGACAACGTACTTAAGCCGTATCTGATCAGCCGTGGCGGCAACCTGCCGCTGGTGATCGTGCTGCTGGGGGTATTTGGCGGTTTGCTGGCGTTCGGTTTTATCGGCCTGTTCATCGGGCCGACGCTGCTGGCGGTGGCCTACAGCCTGTTGACCGACTGGGTTGTGGGCGAGCGAATCATCAAGAATCATCGCTAGAAGATCCCGCCGCTTGACGCCGGTCAGCGGCGGTTTCCCGGTCAGGCTGCTGTGTCGAGGTATTTGCCGACAGGCTTGCTGCCTTCGGTGTTATAACGCTCGCCCAATGCAGCAATCATCTTGCTCAAGGCCTGGGCAGTCACCTGGCTGGCGCTGGTCTGCTCGCTGTCAGTGCTGCTGACACTGGCATTCTGTGCAGGCGGCGGACCGGCAGGTGGTTGCTGAGGTTGCAGGCTGGCGGCCAGTTCTTCAATGCTGACAGTGCCGTCTTCGTTGGTGTCCAGGGCATCGAACACTTTAGTGCTGTCGGCTGTGCTGCCTGCATTGGTGAGGCCGGTGGTCAACTCGTCGCTGTTGATCGAACCGTCGCCGTCAGTGTCCAGCGAACTGAGCAGGTCTTCCGCCAGGTCTGTGGCAGGCGGTGGCGGTGGTGGTGTCAGCGCTGCCAGTTCATCGGCATCCAGGCTGTCATCATCGTTACTGTCCAGACTGCTGAACGCTTCGCTCAGGCTGACGGTAATCCCGTCTTTCTTGTCGGAAGAAAGCGCCGAGCTCAGTTCGTCCTTGTTGATGCTGCCATCGCCGTCGGTATCGAGTCTGGCCAGCAATTCTTCCTGAAATTTCTTGCTGCTGGTGCCTGAAGTCAAACTGCTCGAGCTGCTGTAGCTCGAATAACTGCTGCTGATGCCACTGATCATTGGACTGACTCCCTGAGGTTGATAGTGCCGATGGCGGTGCACCGGCTGATGAAGCCTCGGGGTGGCAGTTGTCGTGGGGATGTGGGGTTTGTATCGGGCGGGATACGTGGTCGTCAGACGCGCGGCAGATCGAGCACCACCGTCAGGCCGCCGCCGGGCGTCTGGGTCAGATACAGCTCGCCGCCCATGCGCAAGGCCGCTTCCCGGGCGATGGTCATACCCATGCCGACACCCCCGGAATTGCGATTGCGCGAGCCTTCGAGGCGATAGAAGGGCTCGAATACCGTTTCGTGGAACTCGGGTGCGATACCCGGCCCGTGGTCGATGACCAGGATCTTCACGCGACTGGCCTGATCTTCGATATCAATCTGCACACTGCCGGCATAGCGCAGCGCATTGTCGATCAGGTTATGCAGGCAGGAGCGCAGTGCCATGGGCTGGGTCTTGAGTGGCTTGCACTGACCCTGGTATTGCACGTCGTCGCCATTGTCCTGGGCGTTCTCGGCCAGTGATTCGATCAGCGCCTGCAGGTCGAGCTGCTGCAGTTCTTCGCTCTTGCGATGCTCGTTGAGGTAGCTCAGGGTCGCGTCGAGCATATTGATCATGTCGTCCAGATCCTGGGTCATCTGGTCGTGCAGCTTGAGGTCATCGATCTTTTCGACGCGCAGTTTCAGGCGCGACAGCGGTGTGCGCAGGTCGTGGGAGACGGCTGCCAGCATGCGTCCGCGCTGCTGCATCTGCTCGCGGATTTTCTGTTGCATCAGATTGAAGGCATGGGCGGCGTTGCGTGCCTCTCTGGGGCCGGTGAGTTCCAGTGGCGGGCTGTCGAGGTTTTCGCTCAGGCGTTCGGCCGCTTCGCTCATGCGTTGTACGGGGCGGCTCAGGGCCTTGGCCCCGAACCAGGCGGCGATCACCAGAGTGATCAGTTGAAAACCCACGACAGTCAGCGGACCACGCCAGAATGAAGGTCTGCGGCGCTCACGATCCTGAGGGAAATCATTGGTCTGCTGTTGCGCGGAGGGCGGCGCTTCCCGTGGTGGCGGCGGTGGCGGGCCGTATTGGGTGAACCAGATGAATGCCAGCACATGCCCGAGCAGGATCGCAATCAGTGCGCCGCCGAACAGCCGTGCGAAGAGGGTGTCGGCTGATCTTATCAAGCGAGTTCCTTGGCATCGAAGAGATAGCCTTCACCGCGCACCGTCTTGATCAACTGGGGATTCTTGGGATCATCTCCCAGTTTCTGGCGCAGACGCGAGACCAGCAGATCGATACTGCGGTCGAAGGCTTCGATGGAGCGGCCACGCGCGGCATCGAGCAGTTGTTCGCGGCTGAGCACGCGATGCGGACGCTCCAGAAATACCCGCAACAGGCGGAACTCGGCGTTGGAAAGCGGCACCACCAGACCATCGGCCGCAATCAGTTGGCGCAGGACGCTGTTGAGTCGCCAGGCATCGAAGCGAACGGTGGTGCGTTGTTCACTGCGTTCGTCACGGACGCGACGCAAGACCGTCTGGATGCGCGCTACCAGTTCGCGAGGTTCGAAGGGCTTGGCCATATAGTCGTCGGCACCCAGCTCCAGACCGATGATACGGTCGGTGGGTTCGCAGCGGGCGGTGAGCATCAGGATCGGAATATCCGAAGTGCTGCGCAGCCAGCGGCACAACGACAGACCATCTTCGCCGGGCAGCATCAGGTCAAGCACCACGACATCGAAGGTTTCTTCGGTCAGCGCCTGACGCATTTGCGTACCGTCGGTAACGCCTCTGGACTGGATATTGAAACGGGACAGGTAATCGCAGAGCAGTTCACGAATGGCCACATCATCATCGACGATCAGGGCACGGATGTTCCAGCGCTGCTCGGATGACGAGTTATCGGTATTGCTGTCATGGATCGGTTGCATAGTGCGACTGCTGCCTTGTGATGCCGCCATCACTGGCCGCTGTTGAGGATCAACGCTCCCGCAATGCTACTTCGCCACGGGGCGCGGCGAAAGGGTGTCGCGGGAGAATGTCGTGGGCATGTCCTGAATGTATTGATCTTGGTACAAAAGGGCAGAGCTTGCCTGTAATACTTTTTCTCACGCCGCGATCGAATGCCGTTTCCGTAAGAGCGACTTCATTGGCTCTGTCCTCGTTAAGTGTTGTGGTGTCTCTGGTACAGCGCTGGTCATGCTGTGGGAGGCAGCTTGCTGGCGACAATGGTGAAGTCGCCAGCAAGCTGCCCCCACAGTCCCCACCGCGGCGCTGACACGCCATTCTTTACGCCGTCTTTACGCCCCTTGCGCAATGTCGCTCTCGTTCCTTTACGCCCCTGCTGCGGACAATGGCTCCCAAGCGGCAACCGCCGTAGCGACGGAGAATCTTGATGAGCGTTCTGGATGGGGTGTCACTGCTGTTGGCAGTCGGGCTGTTCATTTACTTGCTGGTTGCGCTGCTGCGCGCAGGCCGGAACTAGGAGCTGCCATGCACAGTTATGACTATCTGCTGATTCTGGCTTTTCTGGTGCTGGTCGTCTTGCCTGCACCCATGCTGGGGCGTTTCTACTACCGGGTGGTGGAGGGCGAGCGCACCTGGCTCAGCCCGGTGCTGGGGCCGGTGGAGAATATCTGCTATCGCCTGTCGGGCATCGACCCGAAAGTCGAGCAGAACTGGAAGGCCTATCTGTGGGCCTTGCTGGCGTTCAACCTGGCCGGTTTCGTGCTGCTGTTCGCCATGTTGCTGGGACAGGGTGCCTTGCCGCTCAACCCGCAGCAGTTGCCGGGGCTGGAGTGGTCGCTGGCGTTCAACACGGCGATGAGTTTTGTCACCAACACTAACTGGCAGAGCTACAGCGGTGAAGCTTCGTTGAGTTACCTGAGCCAGATGGCTGGCCTGACCGTGCAGAACTTTGTCAGCGCGGCCACCGGTATTGCCGTGCTGCTGGCGTTCTGTCGCGGTATCAGCCGTCGCTCGACGGAAAATCTCGGCAACTTCTGGACCGACATGACCCGTGTCACCCTGTACGGTCTGTTGCCGCTGTGCATCGTCCTGGCCTTGCTGCTGGTCTGGCAGGGCGTGCCGCAAAGCTTTGCTCACTACATTGATGCCGTCACTCTGCAGGGCGCCGATCAAAGCCTGCCCATGGGGCCTGCTGCCAGCCAGATCGCGATCAAGCAGCTGGGCACCAACGGTGGTGGGTTCTTTGGTGTGAACTCGGCGCATCCGTTCGAGAACCCGACCGCCTTGAGCAACCTGCTGCAACTGGTGTCGATCCTGCTGATTCCGGCTGCACTGGTGTTCACTTTCGGCCATTACGTCAAGGACATGCGCCAGAGCCGGGCAATCATGGCCTGCATGCTGATCATGCTATTGATCGGCGGCGCTGTTTCGCTGTGGGCCGAGTATCAGCCCAACCCGGCGCTGAACATTGCCGGTGTCGAGCAGACCGCGCCGCTGGAAGGCAAGGAAAGCCGTTTTGGCACCACCGCCACCGTGCTCTGGGCGACGGCGACTACCGCCGCGTCGAATGGCTCGGTCAACGCCATGCATGACAGTCTCAACCCGCTGTCTGGCATGGTCGCGCTGGTCAACATGATGGTCGGTGAAGTGATTTTCGGCGGCGTCGGTGTCGGTCTCAACGGCATGTTGCTCAACGTGTTGATCGCGGTGTTCCTGGCCGGTCTGATGATCGGTCGTACCCCGGAATACCTGGGCAAGAAGCTTCAGGCGACGGAAATCCGCCTGCTGGTCGCGACCCTGCTGGTGATGCCGGTCGGCGTGCTGGTACTGGGTGCCGTGGCGGCCAGTCTGCCAGGCCCGTTGGCTTCGGTGAGCAACCCCGGTCCCCACGGTTTCAGCCAGTTGCTGTACGCCTACACCTCGGCCACGGCCAACAACGGCTCGGCGTTCGGTGGTTTCAGTGCCAATACCGTGTTCCACAACCTGATGCTCAGCGTGGCGATGTTCCTGGGACGTTTCGGCTACATCGTTCCGGTCCTGGCACTGGCGGGCAGTCTGGCGATGAAAAAGGCCGCGCCGCAGGGTCTGAACAGCTTCCCGACCCATGGCCCGCTGTTCGTGACCTTGCTGACCGTGACCATTTTGCTGGTCGGTGGCCTGACCTTTCTGCCAACCCTGGCACTGGGTCCGATTGCCGAACATTTGAGCCTGGGCTTCTGAGGAGCCGATGATGAATATGCAGATTCCTGTGACAAAGCCGTCCGAAACGCCAGCCGTGGCCGAGCCGGCGAAAACCAGCTTCTCGTCGCTGTGGCGCGGTGCGCTGGTGCAAGCCTTCGTCAAGCTCGACCCTCGTCAACTGGCCCGCTCGCCAGTGATGCTGGTGGTGGAACTGACCGCCATCCTGACCACGATTCTGTGTCTGATTCCCGACCCGGCCGTACCGACCGGTGTGGCGGTGCAGATCGCCCTGTGGCTATGGTTCACCGTGCTGTTTGCCAACTTTGCCGAAGCCCTGGCAGAAGGGCGCGGCAAGGCGCGTGCCGACAGCCTCAAGGCAGGCAGCGAAGGACTCAAGGCGCGTCGTCGCGATGAGTCCGGCGCGTTCGGCATGATCAACGCCAGCGCCTTGCGCAAAGGCGATGTGGTGCGCGTCGAAGCCGGGGAAATGATCCCCGGTGACGGTGAGGTCATCGAAGGGATCGCGGCGGTCAACGAAGCGGCGATTACCGGCGAGTCGGCTCCGGTCATCCGTGAGTCCGGCGGCGATCGTTCGGCCGTGACCGGCAATACCCGGCTGGTATCCGACTGGTTGCTGATACGGATCAGCACCAACCCCGGCGAATCGACCCTGGACCGCATGATTGCTCTGGTCGAAGGCGCCAAGCGCCAGAAAACGCCCAACGAAGTGGCGCTGGATATTCTGCTGATCGGCCTGACCCTGATCTTCCTGCTGGTGGTCGTGACCCTGCAGCCGTTCGCCCGTTTTGCCGGCGGCAGCCTGCCGCTGGTGTTTCTGGTGGCGCTGCTGGTCACCCTGATTCCCACCACCATCGGTGGCCTGCTGTCCGCCATCGGGATTGCCGGCATGGACCGTCTGGTGCGTCTCAATGTCATCGCCAAATCCGGCCGTGCAGTTGAGGCTGCCGGTGATGTACATGTGTTGCTGCTGGACAAGACCGGCACCATCACTTTTGGCAACCGCCGTTGCAGTGCGCTGTATTCCGCACCGGGCGTCACGGCCAAGGAGATGAGTGACGGCGCCTTGCTGGCGTCCCTGGCCGATGACACGGCCGAAGGTAAATCCATCGTCGAATACCTGCGCAATCTGCATCCGATCAGCGAGCCGAAACCTGCGGAACTGACGGCTGTACCTTTCAGCGCGGAAACCCGTTTGTCCGGCGTGGATTATCAAGGTCATCAGTACCGCAAGGGCGCCGTGGATTCGTTGCTGGCCTTTGTGGATCTGCAACGTCGCGACTTGCCTGCGGCTCTGGCCCGGGAAATCGACAAGATCGCCAAGACCGGCGGTACGCCGTTGCTGGTGTGTGTCGACAAGAAGCTGTTGGGTGCCATCCATCTCAAGGATGTGGTCAAGCCTGGCATCCGCGAGCGTTTTGCCGAACTGCGCAAACTGGGCATTCGCACCGTGATGGTGACCGGTGATAACCCGCTGACCGCAGCGGCGATTGCCGCCGAAGCCGGTGTGGACGATGTGCTGGCCGAAGCGACGCCGGAGAAGAAGCTGGAGCGTATTCGCGCCGAGCAGAACGAAGGGCGTCTGGTGGCGATGTGCGGTGACGGTGCCAACGATGCCCCGGCACTGGCCCAGGCGGACGTCGGTATGGCGATGAACGATGGCACCCAGGCTGCACGTGAAGCGGCGAACATGGTGGATCTGGACAGCGATCCGACCAAGCTGCTGGACGTGGTGCAGATCGGCAAGGAATTGCTGGTCACTCGCGGCGCGCTGACGACCTTTTCCATCGCCAACGACGTGGCCAAGTACTTCGCGATTCTGCCGGCCCTGTTTGCTGCGATCTATCCGCAACTGGGTGTGCTGAACATCATGCAATTGGCCAGCCCGCAGAGCGCGATTGTCTCGGCCATCGTCTTCAACGCCCTGATCATCGTGCTGCTGATCCCGCTGGCCCTGCGCGGCGTGCGGGTCCAGGCCGCCAGCGCGGCTCATCTGCTGCGCCGCAACCTGCTGATCTATGGCGTGGGCGGCATCATCGTGCCGTTTGTGGGTATCAAATTGATCGACATGCTGCTGGTTGGATTGGGGCTTGTGTAGGACCGAATTCATTCGGGAGTGCTTTTCGCGGATGAGTCCGCTCTCGCAAGGGATTGCAGGAGCGCGCTTGCCCGCGAAGGGGCCAAATGATCTTTATCTGATTCTGAGGGTTTTGCTATGTCCACTGTATTGCGTCCGGCCTTGAGCCTGATTGTGTTAATGACTGTGCTGACCGGCGTGGCTTATCCATTGGCCGTCACGGGTGTGGCTCGGGTGGCTTTCCCCGAACAGGCCAATGGCAGTCTGGTCTACGACGCCAGCGGTAAGGTGCAGGGCTCGGAGCTGATTGCCCAGGCCTTCAGCGGTGATGAATGGTTCCAGCCGCGTCCTTCTGCTGGCGCTTTTGCCACGGTTTCCAGCAGCGCGAGCAATCTGGCACCGAGTAATCCTGCCCTGGTAACCCGTGTCACCGAGGATGCCGCAAAACTGGCCGTTGCAGGGCAGGGCGCAGTGCCGCTGGCCTTGCTGACCACTTCCGGCAGCGGTCTTGATCCGCATCTGCCGCCGTCCGCGGCTACCTATCAGGCTGCGCGTGTCGCGGCGGCGCGCAAGCTGCCGCTGGAACAGGTGCAGGCCCTGATCGATGCCAATACCGAGCGATCCCTGATCGGTCCGCCCGTGGTCAATGTGCTGGACTTGAATCGTGCCCTGAATCGGTTAACGTCTGCGCAACGCCAGGCACAACTTTGAGTGAGTAGTAACAGACATGAGTGATTCCGGCCGTGCCGATGCCTTGCTAGCCGATATGCCCAGAGCCGGGCGTGGGCGTTTGAAAGTATTTCTGGGCGCTGCGCCCGGCGTGGGCAAGACCTACGCAATGCTGCAGGCCGCCCATGGTCAGTTGCGCCAGGGCGTGAAGGTGCTTGCCGGTGTGGTCGAGACTCATGGTCGCGCAGAAACCGAGGCGTTGCTGGGCGGTTTGCCGCAACAGCCTCTGCTGCGTTCGCAATACCGTGGCGTGACCCTGGAGGAAATGGACCTCGATGGCCTGCTCAGGCAGCGTCCGGAACTGGCGCTGGTGGACGAACTGGCCCACAGCAACGCGCCGGGCAGTCGTCACGCAAAACGCTGGCAGGACATTCAGGAACTGCTGGCCGCCGGCATCAATGTCTACACCACCGTCAATGTGCAGCACCTGGAAAGCCTCAACGACCAAGTGCGCGGCATTACCGGCGTACAGGTCCGTGAAACCCTGCCTGACTGGGTGTTGCAGGAAGCCTATGAACTGGTGCTGATCGACCTGCCGCCCCGTGAACTGCTTGAGCGTCTGCGCGACGGCAAGGTCTATGTGCCGGAGCAGGCGCGGGCCGCCATCGATGCATTCTTTACCCAGACCAACCTCACGGCCTTGCGTGAGCTGGCGATGCAGACGGCGGCGGCACAGGTGGACAACGATCTGGCCCAGGGCTACCGCCAGTTGGGGCAGGACGCACCTGCCGTGCGCGGACGCTTGCTGGTCTGTGTGGATGGCGATATCCATGCCGAACGCCTGGTACGGCATGCCAGCCGTGTTGCACAGCGTCGGCATCTGCCCTGGACGCTGGTGCATGTCGACAATGGCCGACCTTTCGACGAACAGTCCCGCGCTCGTCTGCAACGTGCCCAGCAACTGGCCGAGCGGCTGGGCGGGGAAGTGGTGCAACTGCGGGCAGGCGAGGTGGCCCGAACCCTGATTCAGCATGCGGCCGAGCGTCGGGCCAGCGTGGTTCTGGTCGGCCAGTCGCAACCGCGCCTGCGCCGTCGGCTGTTCGGCGGCGGCGTTGCCGAGCGTTTGTTGCGTGAAGCCCATGGCCTTGAAATCAGTGTGCTGGACAGCGAGCCGCTGCCGGATCAGCCACGGATTCGCTCATCCCGCCCTGCGCCGTGGTTCGATTACTTCCTGGCCCTGATTGCGACCTTGCTGGCCAGTGCCCTGGCCTGGGCGGTGTCGAACGTACTGGATCTGCCGAATATCTCGCTGGTGTTTCTGGCGGCCGTTCTGCTGGTGGCGATACGCACCAGCGTCGGCCCTGCGCTGGCCTGTTCGGTATTGTCGTTCCTGGCCTATGACTTTCTGTTCATGCCGCCGAGTTTTTCCCTGACCATCCAGCGCGAAGAAGACGTGCTGACCTTGCTGTTCTTTCTGCTGATGTCTGCCCTGACCGGTAATCTGGCAGCGCGCCAGCGTCGGCAGCTGGAGGCCCTGCGCGATACGCAGGAGCAGACCAGTGAACTGCTGGACCTGTCCCGCAAGATGACCGCAGCGACCGATCGACAGGCCGTGCTCAGCGCCGCCGAACATCACTTGAATGGCTGGCAGGAACTGCAAGTCTGCCTGCTGGACCGTGACGGCCAGGGCGGCTGGAAACCCGGCAACGATATTGCGCCATTGTCCGAACCGGAGCGTGCGGCGGCAGACTGGGCCTGGCAGCACGATCAGGCGGCGGGCTACGGCACCGGCACCTTGCCGTCCGGGCGCTGGTGGTGGTGGCCATTGTCCGGTGAAAACGGGCCGCTGGCCTTGCTGGGTGTATGCCCGCGCGATGGCCAGGAATTCACTGCCCAGCGTCGTCGTCTGCTGATCGCCCTCAGCCAGCCACTGGCCCAGGCGCTGGCCCGTGCGCGACTGGCCGAGGATCTGGAAGCGGCGCGCCTGCATGGGGAAACCGAGCAGTTGCGCAGCGCCTTGCTGGCGTCGGTTTCCCATGACTTGCGAACGCCCCTGACTTCCATGCGCGGCAGTATCGACAGCCTGTTGGCGCTGGGCGAAGCGATTTCCCTGGAAGACCGTCGTGAACTACTGGAAGGCACCCGGGACGAGGCCGAGCGTCTGGATCGCTATATTCAGAACCTGCTGGATATGACTCGCCTGGGCCACGGCGCACTGAAACTGGCGCGGGACTGGGTATCGCCTGGCGATATCGTCGGCAGTGCCCTCAGTCGTCTGCGTGCAGTGATGGCGCCGTTGCAGGTCGAGGCTCAGGTGTCTGCCGAGCTGCCGCTGCTGTATGTGCATGCTGCCTTGATCGAGCAGGCGCTGGTCAATGTGCTGGAAAACGCGGCGCGCTTTTCGCCGCTCAATGGCCGTCTGCAGGTGGCGGTCACGGTAGAGAACGGCGAACTGCTATTTGCGGTCAGCGATGAAGGGCCGGGGATTCCCGAGAGCGAACGGGCGAAGATTTTCGACATGTTCTACACCGCTGCCCGAGGGGATCGTGGCGGACAGGGCACGGGGTTGGGGCTGGCGATCTGTCAGGGCATGGTCGGTGCCCATGGTGGACGTGTCAGCGTGGGAACCGGCATTGACGGGCAAGGCACCTGCATCACCTTGCACCTGCCGCTGCAGACACAGCCTGAAGCCGAAACGGAGTCGTTGTCTTGAGGACGCTTTACGTTAGGCTTATGGCCCATCCGGCCATTGCATACCCAGGGACATCATGAGTCAGACCTCGACCATTCTGGTGATCGACGACGAGCCGCAGATTCGCAAGTTCCTGCGCATCAGCCTCGTTTCACAAGGATACAAAGTGCTTGAAGCGGCCACGGGCATCGACGGTCTGAGTCAGGCGGCCTTGAGCAAGCCGGATTTGCTGGTGCTCGACCTGGGTCTGCCGGATATGGATGGCCAACAGGTCTTGAGCGAGTTTCGCGAATGGTCGAGCGTGCCGGTGCTGGTGCTGTCGGTCCGCGCCAGCGAAACCCAGAAGGTCCAGGCGCTGGATGCCGGGGCCAACGATTACGTGACCAAACCCTTCGGCATTCAGGAGTTTCTGGCCAGGGTCCGGGCGTTGCTGCGGCAGGTAACGGTCGGTGACAAGCCGCAAGCGGCACTCAATATCGGCCCGCTGACCGTGGACCTGGCCTATCGGCGTGTGCTGCTCGATGGTGTGGAAGTGGCGCTGACTCGCAAGGAGTACGCCGTACTGGCACAACTGGCGCGCTATCCGGGACGTGTCATTACCCAGCAGCAATTGCTCAAGGATATCTGGGGGCCGACCCACACCGAAGACAGCCACTATCTGCGGATCGTGGTAGGGCACCTGCGCCAGAAGCTGGCCGATGACCCCGCTGCCCCGCGCTTTATCGTGACCGAGGCGGGGGTTGGGTACCGGTTGATGGGCGGATGACCCGGGCATCACTTTGTGGGAGGCAGCTTGCTGGCGACTGCTACGCAGAATTTGTGCCTGTCCTACGCGCTGCCGTGCTCGTTTTCATATCGATCCAGCGTATCCCTGGCAATCTCACGACCCAGCGCGATCAGCTCCGGGGCCTTGTAGAACTCGAAGAACCGACAGACCCGCTTGGGAACGTTGATCAGGATATCCGGCGGGTAACCGGCAATCTTGTACTGCGCCAGAGAGGTCTGCATCACTTCGAAACTCTGGTTGATCAGATCCAGCAATGAAGCAGGCCCCACATTGTCGATAATGACCGAGCCGCTGGCCGATTTCGGAGCACCGGAAGCCAGAGGTGCCGCGGCGGGTTGCTGGCTCAGCGGGTCGGCGGGCTCTTCGCCCAGCCAGGGATTTTCGATAAGTGCTGCCGAGGATTTCAAGCGGTTCGATCCTCCATCGACGGCTTCGAGCTTGCGCCGGAACGGCAGGCGCGAGCCCAGTGAGCTGATCAGCGAATCGACACGCTTTTTCACGGCTGGCGGACGTTCAATGGTCGGTAACTGATACTGCTGCTGATTGGTGGCATTGAGGTTGATTGCCACGATCAGATCACAGTGGCTGGAAACCACCGGGACGATAGGCAACGGATTGAGCAATCCGCCATCCACCAGCATCCGGCCACCCTGCATGACCGGGGTAAACAGGCTTGGAATCGCTGCCGAGGCGCGCATGGCCTGATGCAGGCAGCCTTCCTGAAACCAGATTTCCTGCTGGTTGGTGAGGTCGGTCGCTACGGCCGTGTAGGGAATACGCAGGTCTTCGATATTGATCTCGCCGACGATATCGCGAATATGTCCGAACACCTTCTCGCCACGAATCGCCCCCAGCCGGAAACTCACGTCCACCAGCCGCAACACATCCAGGTAATCGAGGCTTTCGATCCATTTGCGATACTGTTCCAGCTTGCCAGCGGCATAGATACCGCCCACCACGGCACCCATCGAGCAGCCTGCAATGCAGGAAATCTCATAATTACGCCGCTCCAGCTCCTCGATCACGCCGATGTGGGCATAACCACGAGCACCGCCGGAGCCCAGCACCAGTGCTATTCGTTTCTTCATCTGAACGCTCCTGACAGGTATCGATCCATGACGGGGTGATGCAGAATGCCATGCAATGAAAACAGTTGCTTACGGCACTTTTAGTGGCCTGCATCGTCAAAGTCGCACACTCTATTTTTTACGTCTGAGGTAACACCCCATGAAAGCCTGGATCTGTTTGCCATTGTTCATCGTGGTCCTTGCAGGTTGTGCCGGCAAGACCGGGTATCGGGATAGCTGTGCCAGTCAGCTCGACAGCGCCTGGCAGGAACTGGATCTGGCCAAGGCCGAAGGTTTTGCCGGGACGGTCAGTTACTCCAAGGCTTTGTCGCTCCTGACCGGTGCCAAGACCCAGCAGCAGTTCGAAGCGTTTGAAGGTTGTACGCAAAAGGCCGAAAAAGCACGCTTCTATATTCGTGAGTCCCGCGCCGGTCGCTGATTCCGCTTGGCGGATGAATTCGCTCCCGCGTCGTCTGGAGGAGCGAATTCATTCGCGAACAACCATCTCATATCTCCCGCAGCAATTCTCCTATCTCTTCTGGCGAAAAGGCCTACGCTAACCTTACAGTGGTCGTGCGTGATGGCATCGTTTGCAGTCCCAATGGCTTTATGAGCAGTCGGCTGGAGAGGCTTTCAGATGGGCAGAAAACTCGATGCATGTCTCAGTGCCATAAACGAAGTGGTGCTGGGCAAGGAAGGGCAGGTGCGTCTGGCAATGACGTGCCTGCTGGGTGGCGGTCATCTGTTGATCGAGGACTTGCCGGGTATGGGCAAGACCACCCTCAGCCATGCTCTGGCGCGGATTCTGGGCTTGAGCTATCAGCGTATCCAGTTCACCTCGGACCTGTTGCCCGGCGATATTCTGGGTACTTCAGTGTTCGATCGCGATACCGGACAGTTCACCTTTCATCCGGGGCCGATCTTCGCCGAACTGGTGCTGGCCGACGAAATCAACCGGGCGACGCCCAAGAGTCAGAGTGCCTTGCTGGAGGCGATGGAAGAAGGTCAGGTTTCCATCGAGGGCGCGACGCGGCTGCTGCCTGATCCGTTTTTTGTGATCGCGACCCAGAACCCGTTCAGTTCCGGCGGCACCTTTGCCTTGCCCGAGTCGCAGCTGGATCGTTTCCTGATGCGCATTTCCATGGGCTATCCCGCCAGAACCGCTGAAAAAGCCCTGCTGCTGGGCCAGTCCCGACGCGAACTGATGCCGCGCTTGCAACCGATACTCAATCATGCCGAACTGGGCCTGTTGCAGGCCCAGGCGCGGCAGGTACGGGTCAGCGATGCGCTGGTGGACTATGTCTTGCGCCTGGTGGATGCCACACGGAGTCAGCCACAGTTCGCCTATGGCCTTTCGCCGCGTGCCAGCCTGGCAATTGTTTCGGCGGCGCGGGCCTGGGCCCTGTTGCTGGGTCGCGACTATGTGATTCCGGAAGATGTGCAGGCGGTGCTGCCATCGGTGGTCGGTCATCGTCTGCGCGAGCGCAGTGACCCGACCGGCCATGGCGGCGGGGCGCTGGTGCAGTGGTTGCTGCGTGAGGTGCCAGTGCTTTGATCCCGCAGCTCAAACCTCTCTGGCAGCGCTGGCTGGGGCGACGGATTCCGCCGGCGGCGCGAGTCAAACTGGATCATCGGCGCATTTTCATCCTGCCGACCCGCACCGGCGCGACGTTCGCGCTGGTGGTGTTTCTGATGCTGCTGGTATCCATCAATTATCAGAACAGCCTGGCTTATGGCCTGACCTTTCTACTGTTGTCGGTGGGAATACTGGCCATCCTGCATACCTATCGCAATCTGGGCGGGCTGGTGCTCAGTGCCGGTCTGGCGCGTTCGGTGTTTGTCGGTGAGCCGGTACAGTTGCGCCTGCGTCTGGAAAGTGCCGGGCATGCCCATCAGGCCCTCGGGCTGGGCTGGAATGCGCAAACGCTGCAGCCTGGCGATGTGTCGGCCGAAGGTCTGACGGAGGTGGAACTGACACTGCCTGCGGAAACCCGAGGCTGGCTGCGTGCCCCCCGCTTGCGCGTCGAAAGCGTGTTTCCGCTGGGGATTTTCCGCGCCTGGAGCTGGCTGGATCTGGAGCAGACGGTATTGATTTATCCCCGTCCGATACCGGGCGCGATGCCGTTGCTGCAAGGCGTGCAGCCCCATGCCCAGGACGATGGTCAGGCGACTCGGGGGGCAGGGGTGGATGACTATCAGGGCTTGCGCAGCTACCAGCCCGGGGATAACCGCCGACGCCTGCACTGGAAGGCGTATTCCCGAGGTCAGGGTTTGCTGGTCAAGGACTTCACCGATTTGAGCGGCCATGAACTGTGTCTGGATTTCATGGCTCTGGGGGGCGATATCGAGGAGCGCCTTTCGCGTCTGTGTTACTGGGTGCTGGAACTGTCACAGCGTCAGCAGCCGTTTGCCTTGCGTCTGCCGGGTTTCCTGTCGGCGGTAGACAGCAGCGACGCCCATCGCGAGGCCTGCCTGCGCGAACTGGCACTGTTCGGCAATCGCTCATGAACAGCGTCAGTCTCGGACAACCCGTTCCGCGTCCCGGTCTGATCTGGCTGTTACTGGCCCAGGCTCTGGTCATCCTGCCTTTCATCACTCACCTGCCGGTATCCATCATCCTGCTGTGGCTGGGATGCATGACCTGGCGTGTGCAAGTCATGCGCATGCGGGCACGCATGCCGGGCAACTGGGTGAAATCGGGGTTGTTGGTGGGGACGGCAGGCGGTGTGTATCTGGCGCGTGGCAGTCTGGTAGGGCTCGATGCCGGGGCCGCACTGCTGATCGCCGCCTTTGTGCTCAAGATGCTGGAGATGCAGACCCGTCGCGACGCGCTGGTCCTGATTTTTCTCGGGTTCTTCTGTGTGGTGGTGGGGTATCTGTTCGAGGACAACCTGCTCTGGGCGCTATTGAGTCTGCTGCCGATTGCTGCCTTGCTGGCATCGCTGATCGGTCTGCAACAGTCTGATCTGGCCAGCAAGCCCGTCAACAGCCTGAAACTGAGCCTCAAACTCATGGCTCAGGCCGTGCCGCTGATGTTGTTGCTGTTTCTGTTCTTTCCGCGTCTCGATCCGTTATGGGCACTGCCGCAGCCGAGCAACAAGGGCGTGACCGGCCTGTCCGACAGCATGTCGCCGGGGGACCTGACCGAATTGAGCAAGTCGCCAGCCCTGGTGTTTCGTGCCAGCTTCGAGGGGCCGGTACCGGCGCGCAATCAGTTGTACTGGCGTAGCCTGACCCTTGAGCAGTTCGACGGGCGTCGCTGGTCGCAATCGTTGCGCGCCCAGACGGTACAGGTGCCGCAGTGGCAAAAACGCGGGGATGCAATCGCCTACAGCATCGTTATGGAGCCCAGCGGACGTCCCTGGCTGCCGATTCTCGATGTCGGCGAAACGCCCCTGGCGGAGGTGCGCCAGATGAGCGATTTCCGTTTGCAGCGCAGACGTCCGGTCGATCAGTCCCTGATGTTCGCCGTGACCTCATGGCCGCTGGCGGTTCGTGACGCGCAACTGACCGAAAACATTCAGCGTCAGGATCTGCAATTGCCCGCCAAGGGCAATGATCAGGCCCGGCAGTGGGCCAGGGACCTGTCGCGCCGTTATACGAAGCCCGATGCCCTGGTGGAAGCCATGCAGCGGTATTTTCGCGAAGAGTCGTTTCATTACACCCTCAAGCCCACGACGCTGGGGATCGACAGCATCGATGATTTCCTGTTTGTCAGCCGGCAGGGGTTCTGTGGCCATTACGCCGGAGCCATGACGTTTGTACTGCGGGCGGCGGGGATTCCGGCACGGGTAGTGGCAGGCTATCAGGGCGGCGAGTTTAATCCGGATGGCCAGTACCTGACCGTGCGCCAGTTCGACGCCCATGCCTGGGTCGAATACTGGCAGCCGGACGTCGGCTGGCGCAGTGTCGATCCCACCGCTGCCGTTGCGCCCGAGCGTATCGAGCAGGGACTGGAGCAGGCATTGGCCGCCGATGAGGCCTTCCTGCAGGATTCCCCCATGTCGGCGTTGCGTTATCGAGACGTGGCCTGGCTCAATTCGCTGCGCCTGAGCTGGGACAGCCTCAATTACGGCTGGCAACGCTGGGTGCTGGGCTATCAGGGCCAACAGCAGTTGCAGGTGCTGGGGCGCTGGTTCTCGGGTTTTCAGGTGCCGGTTTTCGTGGGGGGTGTCCTGAGTGTTCTGGCACTGATAGCCTTGTGGCTGTTCAAACCCTGGCAGCGGGAAAGTGACTCGCAGCTTCGTCTGTTCATGGCGTTCGAGCGGCTGCTGGCGCGACATGGGCTGCGGCGCATGCCGGGTGAGGGGGCCGAAGCCTTCTGCCGCCGCGCCGTGCTGTTTTTTCCTCGCCATGCCGATGTCATCGAAGCCTTTGTCCAGGAGTTCCAGGCCCAGCGCTATGGCGCAAACGGTGCGTCGGTGAGTGAGCTGCGCCGCTGTCTCAAAGAGTTGCGCCGTCGCTTGCCGTGGCGCCTGGCACCCTTGAAGGGCAGCCATTCATAAATCGTTTTTCAGAGGATGCGGGCATGTCGTCGATGGTGAACCATCTGATCGCCGAAATCATTGCGCTGGACGTCAAGTTGATCGCCTGTCAGGCACGTGTGGCAGTCTCCACCGACAGTGAAGCACTGCACGATCTGCGTACTACGGTTCGTCGCCTGCGCAGTTTGTTGCGTCCATTGCGCGAGCTGCCCGGGGCCGAGCCGCTGGAAGAGGCCGCCAAGGCGGTTGGCCAGTTGACGACGCCTTTGCGCGACATGCAGGTCCTGGCCGGGTTTCTCGCCAAAAAGGGTCTGGACGAAGCAGCGGACAGGCGTCACGAGTATCTGGACAAGGCCTGCCCGAAAGTGGCGAGGTCTGCAGAGCTGCTCAGGCTGCTCGCCTTGCTCGATCAGTTTCCGGCCATGTTGCGCATGCAGGAACGCCAGGGTGGCCTGGGTGATCTGCGCAAGATCATTGAAAAACGCATGGACAAACAATGGCAGAAGCTGCGCGTGGCCATGGCCGATCCGGGCCATGACCGCCACGACCTGCGCTTGCTTATCAAGCGTGTGCGCTATGCCGCCGAGGCTTACCCGCAACTCAGTCATCAGCCCAAAAAACTTCAGGCCAGGCTCAAGGCTGCCCAGAGTGAACTGGGCAACTGGCACGATCATTTGCAGTGGTTGGCACAGGCTGGGCAGGAGGCAGACCTGGCACCCTGCATTGCGGGCTGGCAGATCGGAATCGTGCGCGCAGAGCGCAAGGCCGAAATTGCCCTGGAGCGCCTGGCCAGAGACTGTTTCTGA
The DNA here is from genome assembly GCF_017165765.1 of Pseudomonas capsici. Lineage (GTDB taxonomy): Bacteria > Pseudomonadota > Gammaproteobacteria > Pseudomonadales > Pseudomonadaceae > Aquipseudomonas > Aquipseudomonas capsici. The sequence goes on along the minus strand of NZ_JAFGZD010000013.1, from coordinate 34,027 downwards.
TGACGGGTGTCATTCAAGCCGCAAATATGGCTGATACGGCGTATGTCAGCGGGCAGCGGGGTCGTTAAGATCGCGGTCTGTCAGCTTCTTCCTACGCCGGGGTATCAATGAATTTTTCCGAGCTGCTCAACGCGGTGCGCGACAACCCGCAGTCTGTCACCATCCCGGCTTTGTGGTCCCAGGGGCGCGCCTGCTTTGGCGGGCTGATGGCGGCCCTGCAATATGAGGCCATGCGCGGCCGTGTATCCCAGGACAGACCGGTGCGTTCCCTGGCAATCACCTTTGTCGGACCCGCCGAGCCAGGCGTGCCGATCTCCTTCGAGGTGGAGATACTGCGAGAGGGCAAGGCGGTCAGTCAGGTGTTGGGGCGAGCGATGCAGAACGGGCAGGTGATGACCCTGATGCAGGGCAGTTTCGGCGCTGCGCGTGAGTCGGTGGTTGCGGTGACGGCTGATCCGGCTCCCGAGCTCAAGGCACTGGAGCATTGCCCGGCACTGCCTTTTATCAGCGGCGTCATGCCCGAGTACATGCGTTTCATGGAAGTGCGCTGGGCGCTGGGTGGTCTGCCGTTCAGCAATACCCGGTCACCCGCGATTGGCGGTTATGTGCGTTTTCGCGATGAAATCGAGCCTCAGCCACTGACCGAGGCACACATTCTGGCGATGGTCGATACCTGGCCGCCTGCGCTGCTGCCACATCTGAGCAAACCCGCTCCCGGCAGTTCACTGACCTGGACCATCGAGTTTGTGCAGCCACAACCCGCCTTGAACACGCTTGACTGGTGCAGTTACCGCGCCGTGATCGAACATGCCCGCGACGGTTATGGCCATACCGCCGCGATGTTGTGGGCTCCTGATGGTCAACTGGTAGCAATCAGCAGGCAGACGGTCACGGTTTTCGGTTGAGCCATTTTATCGTCGGTGTCTCTCTTTATCGGTGATGCCTCTGCTTCCAGGCCCGCCACCATGCGCCACTCAGCAGGAAGCGTGGAAAGGTCACGAACTGCTCGGTCAGCAGACGTTTTACGGCATCGCTTCTGTCGCTGAAAGGCTCTGGCGCCCGGGCCTCCAGAGAGTGGCCGTGACGCTGGAAGCCCAAGGCGGCGATCAGGCCGATGATGCCAATGGCAATCGAGGAAAAGCTCAGGGAGAAGATCCCGTCGAGCAACAGCAGGACCGCAATGATAAACAGGGGCACGGCAATCAGGTGCAGGACAAGATTGGCCGGATGCTGATGATTGTCGGCATAGCCGCGCCATTGCCAGGCGGGGAGATTGGGAAGTCGCTTGCCCATACTACGGTCCTCTTCAAGACATATTTCAATGCCTGAAGAATAGGCTTGGCTCCGTTGGTCCGCGAGCCAAGCCTGACTATCGGTGCGATAGACCTTTACAGCTTGAGCTGGCCGATGGCTTTGCTCAGTTCGCCGGCCAGAGTGGCCAGATCGTCACTGGTGGATGCCGACTCCACGGTCTGGGTGACGGTGCGCTCGGTGACATCGCGAATGCTGACCACGGCGCGGTTCATTTCCTCGGCCACCTGGCTTTGTTGCTGGGCCGCCACGGCGATCTGGGTATTGCTTTCACGCATCTGCGCCACGGCACCGGCGATGGCCGCCAGTGCTTCGCCGGCTTCCTGCGCCTGTTGCACGCACTCGTCGGCCTTGTAGGAGCTGTCCTGCATGAAATCCACGGCATCGCGGGTTCCGGCCTGCAGGGCTGAAACCATACCGGTGATTTCGTCGGTGGACGTCTGCACCCGTTTGGCCAGATTGCGGACTTCATCGGCAACCACGGCGAAACCACGCCCCATTTCTCCGGCGCGTGCCGCTTCGATGGCTGCGTTGAGGGCCAGCAGGTTGGTCTGTTCGGCGATGCTGTGGATCACGTTGACCACGCCATTGATTTTCTGACTGTCTTCGGCAAGACGCTGGATCATCTGCGCGGTCTGCTGCACACCGCTGGAAAGACCGGCAATGGAAACCTGGACCCGGTCGACCACGGTCTTGCCGCTGCCCGCCAGATGATCTGCGGTCTGGGACTGATCCCGTGTGGTGCTGGCGTGCTGGGCAATATGGTGAACAGTGGCTGTCATCTCGTTGATCGCGGTGGCGACCTGATCGGTTTCGCTTTGTTGGCCGAGCATGCCGTGGCGGACATCCTTCATGCCGGAGGCCAGGTGTGCTGCGCCTTCATCCAGGCGGGTGGCGGTCTGCGAGACGGTGTTGACCACCCGCTGGTAGCCCGCCTGCATGGCGTTGAAAGCCTTGGCCATCTGCCCGACTTCATCGGCGCTGCCGTTGGGAACCCGGGCAGACAGATCGCCGCTTTTCTCGACATGCAGCATCACATCCTTGAGGGTGTTGAGCTGTGTGAGGATGAAGCGGATCAATAATTGCGAAGCACAGAGCATCGCGATCATCAGCACGAATACCGCTATGGCGTAATTGGCGAAGCGGTCTTCGAGCACTTGCAAGGCAGTGGGTGCCTGAGCCAGCACGGCAACACGCTGGCCGTCGGCACGGCTGACGACTTGTGCGCCGACCAGAGATTGTTCGCCTGCCTGTTTATCCAGGGCTACCCAGCCCGTGGCATTGCTCAGCTCGGGCAAGGGCTGGTTGTTCAGGCTGGGCGTCTGGCCCTGGGTGTAAGTCAGGATATTGGCCGAGGAGGGCAAGGGTTGCGCGGCGGGCCATGCGCCAATCAGGCGGGCATGTGCCTGGGCGGCGTCTCTGGCGGTTTCCTGGCGGGCCTGTTGCTCCAGTTCCACGGCGTAAATCACCAGGAGCAGGGTGGTAATGAATGCGACCGCGTTGACGGCCCAGAACTTGTACTTCAGTGAGAGGTTGCTAAGCAATGAGCCCATGAGTGGTCTTCTTTTGGTTGATCGTTAGAGATGTGCAGCAAGGTGCCATCACGATGCCTCAGCCATCAAACAAGAAGTTGATACGGGTCAAGGTAACGTCACATTTCCCCGGCTGGCTCCACGAAATCCGGCAGACCAAAGAAGTCTCTGGCGCAGATTGTGGTATGGCTGGCCAGGTCGGCCTGACTTTCGTTGCGGTGCAAGGCTACTTCACGCAGGACTTCGGGCAGATACGCCGGTTCGTTGCGACCGTTTTTCGGCTTGGGTCGCAGGCTGCGTGGCAGCAGATAAGGCGCATCGCTTTCCAGCATCAGGCGGCCACGGGGAATATTATGGACCAGCGGGTGCAGATGGGTTCCCCGACGTTCGTCGCAGATCCAGCCGGTGATGCCGATGTGCAGGTCCATATCCAGATAACTGAACAGGGCCTTCTGCTCCCCGGTAAAGCAGTGCACCACCGCCGCAGGCAGGCGATCGCGGTAGTCGCGCAGGATTTCCAGTAGGCGCTGGCTGGCATCGCGCTCATGCAGAAAGACCGGCAATTGCAGCTCCACGGCCAGTGCCAGATGGGCTTCAAGCACTTTTTCCTGCTGGGGGCGAGGCGAGAAATCCCGGTTGAAATCCAGCCCGCATTCACCGACTGCACGCACGCGAGATTCCTTGAGCAGCGCCCGCAACTTTTGCTCGGTGTCCTGGGTCCAATCGCTCGCCGAATGGGGGTGAATGCCAGCCGTGGAGAACAGCCGCAGAGCGCTTTCATCCAGTTCATGGCAGAGCTCCAGAGCCTGTTCGCTGCCCTCGACACTGGTGCCGGTGACGACCAGTTGTGACACGCCGGCGGCATAGGCCCGGTCGAGTACCGCCTGTCGCTGCGAATCGAAGCTTGCGTTGGTGAGATTGACGCCGATGTCGATGAGTTGCATGGTGCTACCTCCAGCCGAAGGCTGCCGAGGATATCAGAGCTTCGGTAATAACAAGAAAATGCTGTGTATTCAGCAGGTTAAACCTGACGGTTTAACGATTTTGTATGTAGTGCGTCCCTGAACAACCCTTTTTTCTGTCTTTTCATGGCATTTCCCCGGAGCGTGAATGATCGTCCGAGCCCTGCTTTTGCCCATCGTTTGCCTCCTGGCGTTGTCGCCCTTGTCAGCGGCTGCCCGCCAGGTCGGACCGGAGGCTGCGCAGCACAAGACCCAGGCGCGGGACCTGGAGGCCATTCGCAGCAGCAAGGTATTGCGGGTGCTGGTCAATCAGAGCCGCAACAGCTCGGGAGACGTCAAGGGACAGGAAATCGGCATCGAATATCAACGTCTGCAAGCCTTCGAACAATACCTCAATGGTCATGCCCGAAACGGCCAGAAAGTCACGTTCAAGATCATCCCCAAGGCCAAGAATCAGTTGCTCGCCGCCCTGCAACGCGGCGAGGGCGATCTGGTGGCGCCCGGTGAATTGCTCGATACCTCCAGTGCCAGGGGCGTCGATGCCGGTGAGCCGATCATCCGTGATGTGCCACTGATCCTGGTGGGTGTCAGGGGCGGGCGCAGCTACCGAAATGTCGAACAACTGTCAGGACGCACCCTGAGCCTGCCGGCCGGCAGCATGGCCGACGAAGCGCTGTATCAGGTGAATCAGCAACTGGCATTGCGCAAGCTGGCACCGGTACGTATCGAATGGGTCGACCCCAGCCTTGCCGTGGAAGACGTGCTGGAAATGGTTCAGGCGGGTATCTATCCCCTGACGCTGGTGGAGCAACCCATTGCCGAGCGCTGGGCCAGAGTCATGCCCAGGCTGCGTCTGGACCGCAGCCTGACCTTGCGCACTCACGACAATATCAGCTGGTTCGTGCGCCAGGACGCAACCCGCTTGCGCGCCAGTGTCGATGACTTCCTCAAGACCTATAAGGCTCCCGCCAATCAGGATCTGGCTTTCGAGAAGGCCTACAAGAACACCTATCGGGTCAACAACCCTCTGGTACGCACCAATCTTCAGCGCCTGGAAAAACTGCGACCCATGCTGCAACGCCATGCCGATGCTCAGGACATGGACTGGCTGGATCTGGCAGCGCTGGCATTCAAGGAGTCGAAGCTGGACCCGGCGGCCAAGGGCAGCGGCGGGGCGACGGGCTTGCTGCAGATCACGCCGTCGGCGGCAAAACGGGTCGGTGTTTCCGATATCCAGAATGCCGACAGGAATGTGCAGGCCGGTGCCCGTTACATGGCCCTGATCCGCAGCAAGTATTTCGCCAGCCCCAGAGTCAACGAACGCGAGCGCATGGCCTTTGTGCTGGCGGCCTACAACCTGGGGCCGGAGCGTGTACAGAGCATGCGTGACGAGGCGCGCCGTCGTGGACTCAACCCCAATCAATGGTTTTTCCAGACCGAACGTATCGCCATGGAGCAGGGCAGTGCCAATGTCGTCAGCTTCGTAAACAGTGTGAACAAGTACTACCTGGCGTTTGATCGTGAGCGTGGTGCGCTGGAGAAAGAAACGTCCGAAAAGTCAGTGATTCGAAGATAAATCGAATAATTCGATTGTTATGCTGCGGTTTTTGCGATTTTAATATTGGTTGATTTGATTATGATGGCGCCACTCCCACTTAATCGGTAACGGAACAACTCACCATGAACGCAACCATCAAATCGGTACTCTCCACTCGCGCTGGCTATGGCCTGACAGTCTTGCGCATTATCGTCGGCATCATCTTCATCGCTCACGGCAGCCAGAAACTGTTCGGTGCATTCGGTGGTTATGGTCTGGAAGGTACGGCGCAGTTCATGGCCAGCCAGGGGCTGAATCCGGGTTATCTGATGGCGCTGCTGTCGGGCAGTGTCGAGTTCTTCGGTGGTCTGGCGGTGCTGATCGGTCTGCTGGTCCGTCCTGCTGCCCTGGGGTTGTCGGTGCTGTTGCTGGTGGCGATTTTCTCGGTGCATATCGGCAACGGGCTGTTCATGGCCAACAATGGTTACGAGTTCGCCCTGGCCCTGCTTGGCGGTTCCATCGCGATACTGATCGAAGGTGCAGGCAAACTCTCGGCGGATCGCGCCATCGCCAACTGAACAGCGGCATGGGCATCGGCAAAGGCTCGCCTTGTGAAAGGCGGGCCTTTCTGGTTGATGGCATTTGACAATTAACCAGCGGCTTCTCTACGATGCTGGCCAGGCGCCGATTTAACAACTACTTGCGGGGCGCCAGGCAAGGCCAGAACCTTGTCGAAATACCGCTAAAACGTTGGTTCGGTGTTGCCTCCCACCGCTGCCCAGCGGAACTCCCGAGGCTGAGACAAGACACCATGAACAACCTGCGCCCCCTCGCTCGCCTGTCCCCGATCACCACTGTGCTGTCGCGCAAGAATCCGAAAATCCTGCTGGGCGGTTCGCATCAACCGACGCTGTTGCGTTATCTGGATGGCTGGCCTCGGCGTCGCGGCGGCTCCTGTGCCTTTCTCATTCAATTTGCCGATACGACCCAATCGCTGGCTCATTACGCCAATGACCAGTTCGATCTGGCGGTGATTCAGACACCGGATGCCGACAACGTCGAGCAGGTCATCCGCGATCTGACGCGCATTGCCCGTCAGGGGCTGATCACCCTCGGCTGACAAACCCCGGAACTCGCGTTATTCCCCGCGCTATCAAGCGCTTCAAGCCTTCCCGGAACGGGTTGCGATTGTGCAATCCGTGACCGTTCATTCCCTGAATGCTCGATTGACCTCAGTGTTTCCGTGCTTCAGTCGATAGCCGTTGTGTAGTGCAAATCCCCGACAGCGTTTTACAACGCTGGAACCCGCGCGTGACTTCGACCACTCATCGCCTGTCCTTGCCATGTCTGATCGTATCTCACCGACTTTTCGTACAAAGCCTGACGCACCGATTTTTCGCATAAATAGACCAACACAAAACGAGAAAGGGATCGTCTCAAAAAAGGCCCTGAACGGCTGTCGCTAAAATTTAGTGAACGAGAATCTGATGAACATATTGAGCCCTGCCGTTTACGTCACAAACCGTGTCCGCTTTCCCATAAAGTTTTTTATCCTTGGTGTCATTGTCCTCATCCCTCTGCTTTTTCTCGGTATCCGGGTCATGCAGACGCTCAATGCCAGCATCGATACGCTGAGTCATGAGCAGGTCGGCCAGAAATACCTGGTGGACGTTACGCCTGTACTGCGCCTGTCCATGATGCAGCGGGCCTTGACCCACAGCATGCTCAGCGGCAATGAAGCTGCAAAGGCCGATGTCGCTCGCAATGCTGAGAAGCTTGAACAGGCTTTCAATGAACTGGCGGTTCTGGATGGCAAGGTCGGCAAAGACCTGGAAACCGCAGACCGTGTGCAGAGACTGCGTGCCGATACCCGCGAACTGATCGAGCGAGCCAAGAACGGTGGGGATCCATTGACCATTTTCAGCGCCTGGAACGATCAGTTGACCAAGGTGCTGGGCTTTATCTATTACATTTCGGCCACTTCCGGAATGATTCTGGACGAAGACTATGGCTCGTTGTTTCTGATCGACCTGAGCACCTTGCGGTTGCCCAGACAGATCAACGTCATCGGACAGGTCCGCGGCCTGGCCAACGGTTTCAGCGCTGATCGCCAGATTGACGAGACGACCCGCGCCTTTACCCTGAACCTGATGAAGCAGGAAGCCCAGATTCGCCAGGAATTGCAGCAGAGTCTGCGCCTGCTGCGTCGCGAAGAGCCTGAACTGACGGATGTGGTGGAGCAACCCGTTAACGTGGCCATCAACGATCTGGAAAGCCTGAGCCGCGATCTGCTGGACTACCTGGATCCGGCCAAACGCTCGAATGTAAATGCCAATACGCTCGGTGAGCGTGGCAATGCCGTGGTCGCGCAGTTCTACAAGGCCCAGGAGCAGATGCAGGCTTCTCTGCAGAACCAGCTCGCCACACGCCTGCATGATCGCAACAATGAGCGCATGTTCTTTATCGGCCTGTTCGTCGTTCTCGGCGTCTTGCTGCTGTACGCCTTTGCAGGCATTTACAGTGCTCTTCGCAGCGCTGTGGAAGAGTTGCTGAGCGTGACGGCCCGTATCGCTCAGGGCGATCTGACTGCACGTGTACAGGTGAGCAGTCGTGACGAGATCGGTGACGTCGGTAAGGGTCTCAACAGCATGGTCGAAGCGTTCTCTCAATCCCTAAGCCAGGTCGAGCGCAGCTCGCATTCGGTCTCCGAGTCCGCGCAACGTCTGGAGCGCTCGATCAGTCAGGCCAAGCAATCCATGGATGCCCAACAGGCCGAGACCGAACAGGTCGCCACCGCCATCAACGAAATGACCACCAGCGTTGCCGATGTGGCGCAGAACACCGAAGGTGCCGCACGTGCTGCCGAAGCGGCCAGCAATGCTTCCGCCAAGGGCCTGAAAGTCATGGGTGACACCCGGGCAACCATCGAAGCATTGGTCAATGAAGTTCAGCTCAGTGGCCAGAAAGTCGAAGCTCTGGCGACTCATAGCCAGGAAATCGGCGGTGTGATCGAGGTGATTCGCACCATCGCCGACCAGACCAACCTGCTGGCGTTGAACGCGGCCATTGAAGCGGCGCGGGCCGGTGAGCAGGGTCGGGGCTTTGCGGTGGTCGCAGACGAAGTGCGGACTCTGGCGTCGCGTACCCAGAACTCCACCGAGGAAATTCGTCGCATCATTCAGCAACTGCAGGAGGCGACCGACGAAGCCGTGCAGCAGATGAAAGCCGGCCAGGGCCGTGCCCATGCGTGTCTGGAGGCCTCCGAACAGGCTTCGGGAACCTTGCAGCAGATCAACGAAGCCGTAGACGGAATCGTCGGCATGAACACCCAGATCGCCAGTGCTGCCGTGCAGCAGCATTCCGTTTCGGAAGACATCAACCGTAACGTCATGGGCATCCGCAACAGCAGCCAAGTGGTGATGGGCGGTGTGAGCGACAACGCCACAACCGCAGACGAGCTATCTTCACTGGCCAGCGAACTGCGCTCCGTGGTCAGCCGCTTCCAGTTTGCCTGAGTTCCACAGGCCTTTCAGTCCCCTGAAAGGCCTGCTCATCCTGCTTGTTGCTTGTTGCTTGTTGCTTGTTGCTTGTTGCTTGCAGCTTGCAGCTTGCAGCTTGCAGCTCCCAACTTCTACTATCATCCCCCTGTTTTTTCGACCCCACTGCCGACATTCGCTAGTGAGAATCCTCTTTTGCCTACAAACATCATTACAACTGAAGGTCATGAGGCTCTGAAAAAGGAGCTGGATTACCTGTGGCGGGAAAAGCGTCCCGATACCACCCGCAAGGTCACCTGGGCGGCATCGCTGGGAGACCGTAGTGAAAATGCCGACTATCAGTACAACAAGAAACTGCTTCGCGAGATCGACCGCAGGGTTCGCTACCTTCGCAAGCGGTTGGAGGATGTGCGAGTCGTTGCCTATTCCCCCGAGCAGGAAGGCAAAGTCTTTTTCGGGGCCTGGGTGGAGATCGAAAACGAGGCGGGTGAGCTCAAGAAATTCCGTATCGTGGGGTATGACGAGATCTACGGTCGCAACGATTACATCTCCATCGACTCACCCATGGCTCGTGCGTTGCTGAAAAAGGAAGTAGGCGATGAGGCCGTGGTGCAGACACCTGGGGGAGAGGTGCTGTGGTGGATCAATGAGATTACTTATGGCCAGTGATATTTGCTGATGAATCAATTGATGTGGGAGAGGGCTTGCCCGCGACAGTCGCCAGCAAGCTGCCTCCCGCATGTGAATCAACCCTCGCGCAACACCGCCAGCGGGCTGGCATTCAAGGCGCGTCTTGTGCCGAACACACCGGCACCGCCCACCAGCAGCGCACCAATCAGTGGCAGCAGCAACAGCCAGGGATGCGGTTGCCAGGCCAGATCGAAGGCATAGCGGTACAGGACCAGACTGACCAGCTCGCAACCCAGCGCAGCCAGCAGGCCGCTGGCCGCACCCAGCAGACCGAACTCGATGCGGCGCGACTTGATCAGCAGCGTGCGTTCGGCACCCAGTGCACGCAACAGGGCACCCTGGCGGATACGTTCGTCCAGAGTGGCCTGCAAACCCGAGAACAGTACGGCAATACCCGCCGCCAGCACGAACAGCAGCACGAACTGCACCGCCAGGGTCACTTGGTCCAGGATGCTGCGCACCTGTGCCAGCAGAGCTTCCACGCCCAGGATGCTGATGGCCGGGAAGGCGCGGGACAGCTCGACGATCTGCTTGTCCTGGCCGGGCGGCAGATAGAAGCTGGTCAGGTAAGTGGTCGGAAGATCCGCCAGGGTGCCGGGCTGGAAGATCATGAAGAAGTTGGGCTGGAAAGTATCCCAGTTCACGTCCCGCAGGCTGGTGACCACCACTTCGCGAGTCAGGCCGCCGACGATGAAGCTCAGGGTATCCCCCAGCTTGATCCCCAGGCTGTCTGCCAGTTTGGCTTCCACCGAGACTCCAGGCTTGGCGTCAGCAGCGCTAGTCGGTGCCCACCAGTTGCCGGCCGTCAGCCTGTTGCCTTCGGGCAGATCGGCCGCCCAGGTCAGGCTCAGGTCGCGGCGGGTCGCATTTTCGCCCCGTGAATCCTTGGTCACGAAATTGCCGACCGGTTTGCCGTTGATATTCACCAGACGACCCGGCACCACAGGGTATAGCGGGGCGGAGTGGGTCGACAGGCGACTCAGGGTCTGGGCGAAGTTTTCTTTCTCCGATGGCAGCACGTTGAGCACGAAATAGTTCGGTGCATCCTTGGGTAACTGGTTCTGCCAGGTATCGAGCAGTTCGCCGCGCAGCAGAGCGATAAGGCCCATGGACAGCAGAATCAGCCCGAACGCCAGTGATTGACCGGCAGCCGCCAATGGATAGCGCAGCAGTTGGCCCAGGCCCAGGCGCCATGGCAGGGATGCACCGGACAGCAGTCGGCGCAGGCTCTTGAGAGCCAGCAGCAACAGGCTGCCCAGTACCAGTGCAGCAACGATGCCGCCGCCCAGCAGGGCGAAGGTCAGTACCAGATCCAGGCTCAGACGCCACATGATCAGGCCCAGCGCCAGCAATGCAGCGCCGTAGACCAGCCAGGAGCTGGCCGGAATCGGCAGCATGTCACGTCGCAAGACACGCAATGGCGGTACGCGGCCCAGGGCGGCCAGTGGCGGCAGGGCAAAACCGGCCAGAGCAACCAGACCGGTGCCGATCCCGGCGAGAGCGGGCAGCAAGCCTCCAGCGGGGACGGTTGTTGGCAACAGGTTTTGCAGCAGGGCAAACAGCCCCAACTGTGCCAGCCAGCCCAGCAGGGCACCGCTCAAGCTGGCCATCAGGCCAATGATTGCCAGTTGCAGGCTGAACAGGGTCATGGTTTCGCTGCGGGACAGACCCAGGCAGCGCAGCAGCGCACTGGAGTCGAAGCGCCGTGCGGCGAAGCGCGATGCCGAGAGGGCAACGGCGACACCGGCCAGCAGCACCGCCACCAGACTGGCCATGTTCAGGTAACGCTCGGCCTTGCCCAGTGCGCCGCCGATCTGCTGGCTGCCGTCCCGGGCGTCCTTGATTTCCTGATGAGGTTCGAGGCCCGGTTCGATGGCCTTGCGATAGGCGGCCAGCACTTCGGGAGGGCCGCTCCACATTTCCCGGTACTCGACCCGGCTGCCCGGTTGCACGACGCCGGTTGCGGCAAGGTCCTGCAGGTTGATCATCACGCGGGGTGTCAGGCTGTAGAAGTTGCCGGCACGATCAGGCTCGTAGGTGAGGATGCGGGTCAGCTTCAGGGTTCTGGAGCCGACATCGATGCTGTCGCCGACCTTCAGGTTCACGGCCGGCAGCAGACGTGCCTCGACCCAGGCTTCGCCGGGCTCGGGGCCATTACCGATCTGTTCGGGCTGATAGAGGTCGGGGGCGCTTTTCAGGTCGCCGCGCAGCGGATAGGCATCATCCACGGCCTTGATGCTGGAAAGCTGAATGCCGCTGTCGGTGGCGATCACGCTGGAAAACAGCACGATGCGCGCATGGTCGAGCTTGAGCTTTTCGCCAGCTTCGATCTGTTCGGGGCGGGCAGGGCTCGAGCCTTCGAGGATCAGGTCGGCACCGAGAAACTCGGTAGCCCGCAGCATCATGGCGCCGTTGAGACGCGCACCGAAGTAGCCGATGGCAGTACTGGCGGCGACAGCGACCACCAGCGCGAAGAACAATACCCGCAATTCGCCGGCGCGGGCATCGCGCAGCAGTTGGCGGGCGGCAAGGCTGAGCAGGCGCAGAAAGGGCAGGCGTGCCATCAAGGCTCCAGAGGGGCGACCAGTCGCCCACCTTCAAGACGGATCAGGCGTCGGCAGCGATGGGCCAGACGCTCGTCATGGGTGACCAGTACCAGCGTCGTATTGCGCTCCTTGTTCAACTCGAACAACAGATCGCTGATGCGCTCGCCGGTGTGGCTGTCCAGATTGCCGGTGGGTTCGTCGGCGAACAGCACATCCGGGTCGGCGGCGAAGGCGCGGGCAATCGCCACCCGTTGCTGTTCGCCACCGGACAGCTGGCGCGGGGTATGGGTCAGGCGCTTGCCCAGTCCGACACGCTCCAGCAGGCTGCGCGCCTTTTCCCGGGCGTCCTTGCGGCCTTCCAGTTCCATGGGCAGCATGACGTTTTCCAGGGCATTGAGGCTGTCGAGCAACTGGAACGACTGGAAGACAAAGCCGACGTGTTCGGCACGAACCCTGGCACGCTGGTCTTCATCCAGCTCGCTCAGGTTGCGTCCCGAAAGGGTCACGGCACCTGCGCTCGGCAGGTCCAGACCGGCCAGCAGACCCAGCAGGGTGGATTTGCCGGAGCCCGAGGAGCCCACGATGGCCAGCGTATCTCCCTTGTTCAGTTCCAGAGAGAGTTCGTGCAGGATAGTCAGGTCACCTTCGGTGCTGGGGACCACTTTGCTGAGGCTTTGGGCACTGAGAATACTTTCACTCATGGAGAATCCGATGCGTGCGTGGTTTTTAAGTGCTGGCCTGGGGTTATTGCTGCTGTCACAAGGGGCAGTGGCGGGCACGGTATTGATCGTTGGAGATAGTATCAGCGCGGCTTTCGGCATGGATACCCGTGTCGGCTGGGTCAGCCTGCTCGAGCAGCGCATGCGCAGCGAGGGATACACCGATAAAGTCGTCAATGCGTCCATCAGCGGCGACACCAGCGCCGGGGGCCTGGCGCGGCTGCCCACGCTGCTTGCAGAGCATAAGCCCGAGCTGGTTATTCTAGAGCTGGGCGGCAATGACGGGCTGCGCGGGCAACAGCCAGCTCAATTGCAACAAAATCTTGCATCGATGATAGATCGCTCTCGCGAAGCGGGTGCCAAGGTGCTTTTATTGGGTATGCGGATTCCACCCAACTATGGCCCGCGCTACACCAAGGCATTCGAGGACGTTTACAGCACCCTTGCCGAAGAGAAGAAAGTCCCCCTGATGCCCTTTTTTCTAGAGGGCGTGGCGGGAGTTCCGGGCCTGATGCAGGCCGATGGTCTGCACCCGGCCGCGAGCGCTCAGGGCAAGTTGCTGGAAAATGTCTGGCCAAGCCTGAAACCGCTGCTTTGAGGCTTTTCTGGGCGGTGGCTTTCGGCTAATGTGGCGCCCCCTATCTGGAGCCCCCCATGCCGCGTCCCGCCTGGTCCCTATATGCCTATCAAATGATCGAGCCCGATGAACAGCTCGATCTGTTCGCGTGCCAGGAAGTCAGGGTGCATCTGATCGCGCGGCAACTGGAACTGGGTGGCTCCATCGATCGTACCTTGTGCGGCACCTTGCTCCCGGCGCAGCCGCGCTGGTCCGGGGTCGAGCAGCAGGCCTTGACCGATGAGCGGCTGTGTCCGCTGTGCAAGGCCATTCTCGACGCTCAGCGGCGTGGTATGCACCCGATCTGGCCTGAACTCTAGCTGTCTCTGTTCAGAGCCTGTCTCCCGGTTCTGTAAGCGCCGGTGTACACTTCATCACTTTCCTAATTTGCCGTTTAGCCGAAGGATCTTCCCGGATGTTGTCGCGCATTCCAGCCGTTACCCGCTGTCTGTCGCTTGCCGCTCTTTTTGCGGCCGGCTCTGTCAATGCACTGGAGTTTCCATTGCCTGCGCCTGGCGAGGACATCATCGGGCAGGTTCAGGTCATCAAGGCCCGCTACGAAGATACCTTTGCCGATATCGGGACCAAGTACGATCTGGGCTATCTGGAGATGATTGCCGCCAACCCGGGTGTCGACCCATGGTTGCCGGGGGCGGGCACCGATATCGTGTTGCCGACCCGCTTCATTCTGCCGCCGGGTCCGCGTGAAGGTATCGTCATCAACCTGGCCGAATACCGGATGTACTACTACCCCAAGGGCCAGAATGTGGTGCACACCTATCCGCTGGGTGTGGGGCGCGAAGGCTGGGGGTCGCCGATTGGCGTGACCAAGGTGATTGCCAAGACCCCGAACCCTACCTGGACTCCGCCCGCGTCGATCCGTGCCGAGCACGCGGCTGATGGCGACATCCTGCCCAGCGTCGTTCCGGCCGGTCCCGATAACCCGCTGGGGCCGTTCAAGTTCGGACTGGGCATGTCGGGCTACCTGATCCATGGCTCGAACAAGAAGTTCGGCATCGGCATGCGCACCAGCCATGGCTGCTTCCGCATGTACAACAACAACGTGCTGGAGCTGGCCGACATGGCGCCGGTGGGCACGACGGTGCGCATCATCAGCGAGCCCTACAAGTTCGGCATCAGTGGCGGCAAGGTGTATCTGGAAGCTCATACCCCGCTGGACGATCAGGGCAATCCGTCGGTGGTCGACAAGCATACTGGCGTCATCAATGCCTTGCTCAAGCGCGAGGATCTGGCCAACAACCTGCGCATGAACTGGGATCTGGTGCGTGATGTGGTGGCTGCCGAGGATGGCATCCCGGTGGAAATCGCGGTTCCGGGCACTGCGCCTGCTGCTGCCGAAGCCCCCGTGATCTTTCAGTAAGCTGTCCTGAGTCATGGTCAGCCTGAGCGGGCTGACCAGTGCCTGCACACTGGATCGCAGGCAACAAAAAAGGCCGGCCCGTGTGAACGGGTCGGCCTTTTCAACAATCCCGGGGGATTATTACTTGCGGCTAGCTTTGTCCAGCATGCGCAGAGCGCGCTCGTTGGCTTCGTCAGCAGTTTGCTGAGCTTTCTGAGCAGCAGCCAGAGCTTCGTCAGCCTTGCGATAGGCTTCGTCGGCACGTGCTTGCGAACGAGCTGCTGCGTCTTCGGTAGCAGTCAGACGAGCTTCGGTTTCTTTGGAGACGCTGCTGCAACCGGTGGCCAGAACTGCGGCCAGAGCCAGAGCAGAGAATTTCAGAACGTTGTTCATCGTGTTCCCCTTCAAGGACTTTTCTTTAAGTTAGTCATCTCTCGAGAGTGAGAAAATGACCGGCGTACATAGTACCCATTGTTTGTAGTAAGTAAACTGACGAAGCGCAAGAAGGGATAAAATTCTTGGCTTTGAAAGTGTTCCGCACTACTTCTCATGCAAACTGTATAAAAACTATCCACTTTGCCGTGTCATCTTGTGACAGTGCGTCTGACGACCGCCCGGCCCGAGAAGACACGTACCGCCATGGCCCGAAATCCGGGCGCTGCGGCTTCATATCGGCCATTTCATGTCCAATGTAGCGCCTTGCTCCTGAGCGGGAAGGTTATCTAAAAGGACTGCGGTGACTTTCAATGTCCATGGACGTCTCAATCGACAGCATCCGGCAAGGCTGGTTCAACCAGGCCTGTAAATAGTGGCTCGAACATGCTTTTTATGATCGATATGCTTGAGCATCTTCTATAAGGACGCCTACTATCTAAAGGTGCTGTTTGTTGAAGATCGCGATGCTCTTCTCTGTGTCCAGACAGGCACGCGGGTGGCGTAGATATTCCTTCGCCGGAAAAACATCGGTATGGTAGGGGTCCAATTCCAAGACCCGCGAGGAGTAATGATGAGCGAGGCGCTGTCCATCCACCATGACAAGACCGGTCATCAATTTGAAGTCAATATTGAAGGCCATCGTGCCTACCTGACCTATATGGATCTGGGAAAGCAGACCCTGGATTTCTACCGGACCTTCGTCCCGGACGAGCTTCGTGGCAGGGGGATTGCGGCAGCCCTGACCGAGCAGGCGCTCAATTATGCCGATAGCATGGGATATACCGTGATTCCATCCTGCTCCTATGTGGAGCGCTATATGGAGCGTCATCATCGCCAGGCTGCCAAGCTCTGAGAGCGTATGACGCATCATGAAAAACGCCGGGCATATGCCCGGCGTTTTTCATTGCGGTACGACCATCAACCACGGTTGCGTTTGGGCAACACGTCCTTGAGTTTGGCATGCATGCTGCGCAAGGTCTTTTCGGTGCTTTCCCAGTCGATACAGGCATCGGTGATCGATACGCCGTATTGCAGTTCCGACAGGTCTTTGGGAATTGCCTGACAACCCCAGTTCAGGTGGCTTTCCACCATCAGGCCGATGATGGACTCGTTGCCTTCCAGGATCTGGTTGGCGACGTTCTCCATGACCAGTGGCTGCAGGGCCGGGTCCTTGTTGGAGTTGGCGTGGCTGCAGTCGACCATGATATTGGGGCGAATCTTCGCCTTGTTCAAAGCCTGTTCGCACAGGGCGACGCTCACCGAGTCATAGTTCGGCTTGCCGTTGCCACCGCGCAGTACCACGTGGCCGTAGGCATTGCCCTTGGTGGTCACGATGGACACGCCACCTTCCTGGTTGATACCCAGGAAGCGGTGCGGGCTGGAAACCGATTGCAGGGCGTTGATGGCAACGGTCAGGCCGCCATCGGTGCCGTTCTTGAAACCCACGGCCGACGACAGGCCCGAAGCCATTTCGCGGTGGGTCTGGGATTCGGTGGTGCGTGCGCCGATGGCCGACCAACTGATCAGATCCTGCAAGTATTGCGGAGAGATCGGGTCCAGCGCTTCGGTAGCGGTCGGCAGGCCCATTTCTGCCAGGTCCAGCAGCAACTGACGACCGATATGCAGGCCATCCTGGATCTTGAAGGAGTCATCCAGGTACGGATCGTTGATCAGGCCTTTCCAGCCGACCGTGGTGCGTGGCTTCTCGAAATACACACGCATGACCAGATACAGGGTATCCGACAGTTCGGCTGCCAGGGTCTTGAGGCGTTCGGCGTATTCCTTGGCTGCCTTCAGGTCGTGGATCGAGCATGGCCCGATCACGATGAACAGGCGATGATCCTTGCCGTCGAGAATGTTGCGGATCACTTCGCGGCCCTTGCTTACGGTTTGCAAGGCCGTGCCGGTAAGAGGGATATCGCGCTTGAGTTGATCCGGCGTGATCAGAGTCTCGTTGGACGCAACGTTGAGGTCGTCAATCGGTAAATCAGCCATCGTGTTACTCATCAGGTCACGGGTGCTGGCCGCCAGCAGTGTTGCTTGAGGCGGGGTCCAGCATGGTTGAGCGTATCGGGGAGCGGAACCTTAGCGCGTTACCCCGTCGCTCGACAATGGGTAAAGCTGGCTTTGAGCCGCCCGGACTGTAATAAATGCAGTACTTGAAGCAAGGATAGCCGCCCGGTTTCCCGGCGGGTTTGCAACCTGACTGCATGCATCGGACAATCGCAAATGCCATGAGGCAGACGATCTTGAGAGGGAAGATGATGACTCGTGATACTCGCAAGCCCAGGATTGGAATTATCGGCACCGGTGCCATTGGCGGTTTTTATGGCCTGATGCTGGCGCGTGCCGGTTTTGACGTGCATTTCCTGTTGCGCAGCGAATTCAATGCCGTGGTCAGCAATGGCCTGCAGGTGAACAGTGCCGTGCATGGCAACCTGAGGCTCAACCCGGTCCAGGCCTACTGTTCCGTTGCCGATATGCCGCCTTGCGACGTTTTGCTGGTGGGGACCAAAAGCACCGGCAATGCCGGGCTGGCACCTGTCATTGCTCGGGCTGCCGCTCCCGGGGCAAAAGTCCTGCTATTGCAGAATGGCCTGGGCGTCGAAGATCAGTTGCGGCTTCTGTTGCCGGATAATCTGCATCTTCTTGGCGGTTTGTGTTTTATTTGCGTGCACCGTGTCGAGCCCGGCGTTGTGGCCCATCAGGCCTTCGGTGCCGTGAGTATCGGTTATCACAGCGGCCCGGCAGAGGATCAGGAAAGTCGCCAGGCTGCCGTCGAACACTGTTCGGCCCTGTTCCAGGTGGCGGGCATCGAATCCCATGCCATGCCCGACCTGCAGCAGGCGCGCTGGCAGAAACTGGTGTGGAATGTGCCCTATAACGGGTTGTCTGCGCTGTTACAGACCAGCACCACGCCGCTGATGGTCGACCCTTGCAGTCGTGAGCTGATCAAGGGGTTGATGGACGAAGTGGTGCAGGGGGCAGAGGCGTGTGGCTATATCCTGCCTGAAGGGTATGCTCATCAACTGTTCGAGCTGACCGGCAAGATGCCGGATTACAAGCCCAGCATGCACCACGACTTCGTCGAAGGGCGTCCGCTGGAGCTGGAGGCCATCTATGCCCGGCCACTGGCCGCAGCCCTGGCTGCGGGTTATGACATGGCGCGGGTCCGGGTGCTTTATCAGGCCCTGGCGTTTGTCGAACGGCGCAAGAGCGGCTAAGCGAGGAGAGGATCATGGCAGAGCGTGATGAGCAAAAACTGGTGCTGGCGATTTCGTCGCGGGCACTGTTCGATCTGCGCGAAAGCCATGCGGTGTATATGGCGGATGGGGTTGAAGCCTATCGTCAGTATCAGATCGACCATGAAGACGAGGTTCTGGAGCCGGGCGACGCCTATCTGCTGGTGGAAAAGCTGCTGAGCCTCAATGCCAGCCTCAGCAAGTCGCGAGTCGAAGTCATCCTGGTTTCGCGCAACAGCGCCGACACCGGTCTGCGGGTTTTCAACTCCATCCAGCATTACGGGCTGGACATCACCCGTGCTGCATTTGTCGGCGGGCGCAGTCCTTATCCTTATCTGGCGGCGTTTGGCTGCCATCTGTTTCTTTCCACCCACGCCGAAGACGTGCGCAGCGCACTGGATGCCGGATTTGCGGCAGCGACCATCCTCTCGGGTGGCGCACGACGGGCGGCCAGTGCCGAGTTGCGGATTGCCTTCGACGGTGATGCGGTGCTGTTTTCCGACGAGTCCGAGCGCATCTACCAGACTGGCGGGCTGGCTGCCTTTCAGGCCAGTGAGCGCGAGTCGGCCCGGGAGCCTCTGCGCGGCGGACCTTTCAAGCCGTTTCTGGCAGCCCTCAACCTGTTGCAGCGGGAGTTTCCCGAGGAAAGCTGTCCGATCCGCACCGCTCTGGTCACCGCTCGTTCCGCTCCGGCCCACGAGCGGGTGATTCGCACCTTGCGCGAATGGGATATTCGTCTTGATGAATCGCTGTTTCTGGGCGGTTTGCAGAAGTCGGCCTTTCTTGAGGCATTTGCAGCGGATGTGTTCTTCGATGATCAGCCCGGGCATTGCGAAAAGGCTCGTGAGGTCGTGGCTACCGGCCATGTCCCCCACGGTATTACCAATGAAATCAAGCTCTGAAAGCGCAATGGCGCAATAAGCGGCCTTCGTAATCCCTGGTGCGCTGCTAAGCTGAATCAATCTCCGCCATTCCGGTTGTTTGGGAGGTCATATGATTCGTTCGATCCTGTATGCCACAGATCTCGGTCTGTATGCGCCCTATGTAGTGCAGCATGCTCTGGCGATGGCTCGAACTTTCAATGCCGGTCTTTATGTCATCCATGTTGTCGAACCCATGGGGCTGTTCGCCGAGTCGGTGCTGCAGAGTTACCTGGGAGAAGATGAGTTGAAGGACCTTCACGGCCAGGGCGTGAGTAAATTCATGGATGGAATAGAGCAACGGATGCTCGACGGGTTTCGTGAAGAACTGGGTGAGGGTCATAAAGACCTGTCTTTCATCCGCGCAGTGAGGGTTGTCCAGGGTGAACCTTGCAATGTGATCCTTGAACAGACACGCGAACTGGCAGTGGATTTGGTGGTGTTAGGTAGTCATAGCCATATGGCGAAAGAAGGCGCGCCGATAGGTCGTACGGCCGCCAGGGTTTTACAGCTTTCCGATGTACCGGTTTACATGGTGCCCATGATGCAGAACAGAGGACGGGGGCAGGGGTGAGGGTGTAAATGAAGGTTTAAGTGAAATCGAGCGTGCGATTACCTCTCAAAGGTGATAAAAAGTTCTAGCGTTCTTCATCAGACCATTAATCCAGTTATATACCGTCGCTGATACCCCTAGGGTTTATCTGCTTTGAGGGATACATATGAAGCTTCAACAATTGCGCTACATTTGGGAAGTGGCGCACCACGACCTCAACGTTTCCGCGACGGCACAGAGCCTTTACACCTCGCAGCCCGGCATCAGCAAGCAGATCCGCTTGCTTGAAGACGAGCTGGGGGTCGAAGTTTTTGCCCGCAGCGGCAAGCACCTGACGCGAGTGACACCAGCAGGTGAGCGCATTATCACCACCGCCGGTGAGATCCTGCGCAAGGTCGAAAGTATCAAGCAAATCGCCCAGGAGTTCTCCAACGAGAAAAAGGGCACCTTGTCGATTGCAACCACCCATACCCAGGCGCGCTATGCCTTGCCGCCTGTCATCAGTAATTTCATCAGGCAATACCCGGATGTTGCATTGCACATGCATCAGGGGTCACCGGTGCAGATCGGGGAAATGGCGGCCGACGGGACCGTTGACTTCGCCATCGCCACCGAAGCACTCGAGCAGTTCGGTGATCTGGTCATGATGCCGTGCTATCGCTGGAACCGCTGTGTGGTGGTGCCGCAGGGCCATCCCCTGACCAAGGCACCCAAGCTGACTCTGGAACTGCTGGCCGAATACCCGATCGTGACTTATGTATTCGGGTTCACCGGACGCTCCAAGCTTGATGAAGCGTTCAGCCATCGGGGTCTGGTGCCGAAGGTTGTCTTCACGGCTGCGGATGCGGACGTGATCAAGACCTACGTGCGTCTGAATCTGGGGGTCGGCATCGTTGCCAGGATGGCAGTGGATGAAGAACTGGACAGCGACCTGGTCATCCTCGATGCCAGCGATCTGTTCGAGTCCAGCATCACCAAGATTGCTTTCCGTCGTGGGACGTTCCTGCGTGGCTTCATGTGCGACTTTATCGAGAAGTTCGCTCCGCATCTGACTCGCGAAGTGATGGCCAAGGCGATTCAGTGCCATAACAAGCAGGAGCTTGAAGAGCTGTTCGAAGGTGTTGAACTGCCCGTGCATTGACGGGTTCACACTTTCGCGAATGAATTCGCTCCTGTTGTGGGAGCGGATTCATCCGCGAAAAATGGTCATCAACCCTTGGTGATCAGATTCCCGGCATGCAGCCCGCATTCTTTCTGCGTTGCTTCCTCCCACCACCAGCGACCTTCGCGTTCGTGCTGGTTCGGTAATACCGGGCGGGTGCAGGGTTCGCAGCCAATGCTGATGAAGCCGCGTTCGTGCAGGCTGTTGTAAGGCAGTTCAAGCATACGGATATAGCCCCAGATTTCTTCGCTGCTCATCTGTGCCAGAGGATTGAACTTGTACAGCGTGCGCTCGGGTGTCGAGAAGGCGCTGTCCACTTCCAGGACGGCTACCGCACTACGCGTGCCAGGGCTTTGATCGCGACGCTGGCCGGTGGCCCAGGCCTTGACGCCTGACAGCTTGCGGCGCAGGGGCTCGATCTTGCGCACGCCGCAGCACTCGCCGTGACCGTCCTTGTAGAAGCTGAACAGACCCTTTTCCTTGACGAAGGGCTCAAGCTTCTGCTGATCGGGAGAGATCAGTTCAATGGCGATGCCATAATGCTCGCGGACCTGTTCGATGAAGCGATATGTTTCGGGATGCAGGCGGCCGGTATCCAGGCTGAACACCTTGACGTTCTTGTTCAGCTTCCAGGCCATGTCCACCAGTACCACATCTTCGGCACCGCTGAAGGAAATCCACAGCTCGTCACCGAAATGCGCGAAGGCCAGTTTCAGAATGTCCTGGGCAGACTTGTTGGCATACGTCGCGGCCAGTTCAGCGACGTCGAAGGGTTGGCTCATCAGGCGGCTTCCTAGGTACAAGAGTGGCGCTTAAGCGCTCGTGATGGCGGCAATGGTAACAAAAACCATCGCTGCGTGGCCTGTCCGACATCTGCGCGGCTTGCGCCGAAACGGTCACAGACCCTAGAGTGCCGCTTCGCCTGATCTCGAAATCCTGCTGAGGAGTGTTCTGTGGAAATTGCCTGTCTCGACCTCGAAGGTGTGCTGGTCCCGGAAATCTGGATTGCCTTTGCCGAGAAAACCGGTATCGAATCGCTGCGTGCGACCACCCGGGATATCCCCGACTATGACGTCTTGATGAAGCAGCGCCTGCGTATTCTCGATGAACATGGCCTGAAACTGGCGGATATTCAGGAAGTGATCGGCACGCTCAAGCCACTGGACGGGGCGGTCGAATTCGTCGACTGGCTGCGCGAGCGTTTCCAGGTGGTGATTCTGTCGGACACCTTCTACGAGTTCTCCCAGCCGTTGATGCGCCAACTGGGCTTCCCGACGTTGCTGTGCCATCGGTTGATCACCGATGAGACGGATCGCGTCGTCGGCTATCAATTGCGCCAGAAAGATCCCAAGCGTCAGTCGGTACTGGCTTTCAAGAGCCTGTACTACCGGGTCATCGCCGCTGGCGATTCCTATAATGACACCACCATGCTGGGGGAGGCCGATGCGGGCATCCTGTTCCATGCCCCGGATAACGTCATCCGCGAATTCCCGCAGTTTCCGGCGGTGCATAGCTTCGAGGACCTGAAAAAGGAATTCATCAAGGCCTCGAACCGGGATTTGTCGTTATAGACATTCGTGAATAATGCCGATCAGTCAAGGTACAAACAGAACCTGCAGGAGGCAGCTTGCTGGCGAAAAGGCCTTGCAACAGAGCCAATTCATTCGCGAACAAAGCTTTCCAGTGTCCTGAGCAACACTCGCACCTTGGTAAACGACTCCTGATACTCCGACTCGCAGTCGGAGTCAGCGACGATTCCGCCACCGCCCCAGCATGAAATTCTGCCGTCTTTCACCAACAGACTGCGGATGGCGATAGAGCTGTCCATTTCACCGCGCACGTCCATATACATCAGCGAGCCGCAGTACAGGCCACGGCGCGTGGGCTCCAGTTCGTCGATGATCTGCATGGCGCGGATTTTCGGTGCGCCGGTGATCGAGCCGCCGGGGAAACTGCCAGCGATCAGGTCCAGTGCATCCTTGTCTGCCGCCAGCTCGCCGGTCACGCTGCTGACCAGATGATGCACATTCGGATAGCTTTCCAGGCTGAACAGCTCCGGGACTCTTACCGAGCCGATGGTGCAACTGCGGCCCAGATCGTTGCGCAACAAATCGACGATCATCAGGTTTTCGGCGCGGTCCTTGATGCTGGCAAGCAGCTCCTGCGCATAAGCCTCGTCTTCCATGGCATCGCGACCCCGTGGACGTGTGCCTTTGATCGGGCGGGTTTCCACCTCGCGATGGCTGACTTTGACGAAGCGTTCCGGTGACAGGCTCAGAATCGCATCGCCGTCGGGCAAGGACTGGAAACCGGAAAATGGCGTTGGACAAGCCTCGCGCAGAGCGCAGTAGGCCGCCCATGAATCGCCTTCGCAGCGGGTCTGGAAACGCTGGGCAAAATTGACCTGATAGCAGTCGCCTGCCTGGATGTAATCCCGGATGCGGTCGAGCGCCGTGCGGTAGTCCAGTGCGCTCAGGTCGGCCTGGAACGGGCCGTTCAGGCGAAATTCGCCTGCAGTCGCTTCGTCCGGGCGCTGGAACAGCTCCAGTAAACGCTGCCGTTCCGCTTCCGGTAGGGAAGGGTGGCAAACCAGTTGTGTGGTGCCTGCCTGATGATCGCTGACCACCGCCCAGGCATACAGGCCCAGGCGAGCATCTGGCAGTTGCAGATCATCGATGGCGCGCTCTGGCAGAGGCTCAAGGCGGCGACCGAAGTCATAAGCGAGATAGCCGATCAGCCCGCCGGCGAAAGGCAGCTCGCTTTCGGCGGGTAACTGCGCAAGGCCCAGGCGTTCGAGGCTGTCGCGCAACCGCTGCAGGAACGCCGTGCCGCATTCATCCGCTTCGATCACCAGATGCTCCAGCGGCCATGCGCTGAGCAGGTCAAACCTGCCGCGATCCGCCGCAGGACGACCACTGTCCAGCAGTACGGCGCCCGGTGCGTGTCGAACCCGTTTGAAGTATTCGGCGGGGTCAGATGAATAGAGCAGGGGATAGAGGGTGCAGGTCGGCATTTGCAACGTTCGGTCGGCGGTGTCGGGTGGGCGATTGTAAGGCTCAGGTGCCAGTATCTCCTAGGTTTTGTACGAAAAGTGCCTGCGCTCGGCCATGCTGCGTTAAAAAGCGGCTCATCTTCGCTCGAAAGCATTTCGTACAAAGCCTGGCCCCCATGTTCTTGAGTGCTCTGCAATGCATGTTCTGAATAACGATGCTGGATGGAGAGGCGCTTATGACTGTAAAGGCAACTTTACAATGAATGAAAGTGTCCGGTTATTACGGATCTGAAGGTGTTCCAAGGAAATAATTACTTTTTGAAGAATATTTCGAAAAGAAAATAAGGCTGTGGTTTTTTATTGTGAATTGATTGGTCTTTCATCGTTTGTTGCTGTTGTGTTCGTGGGAATGTGGCTACCTTCATATGGGAAAGGTCCTACATGATTATAGGTTTTGTATTGTTATTCTTCGGCGCCGTTGATGACGTACGCAGTGTCGTTGTCGCTTTTATAATACGAAGGAATAAGTCATGCCTTGTCATAAGAAGTTGCAGGAGGCGCCGTTAAGTCGTGCCCTGCGTATGCTGTGGGCTACCCCATTGCTTTTAATTAGCCATCATGCTTCAGCGATACCAGAGTCTGTCGTCGGTGTAGAAAAGAATATAGATGAAATGTATGTCGACACTGACTGGGTTGTCAGGTCGGGAGGCACTCTTAATGCCAATAATGCAAAAACCGGTTATATAGATGTCATTGATGGAACTTTGAATTTCACCGGTACGCAGGTCAATGGCGCCAATCTTTCGGGCATCGCGGTCACCCTGGTAGAAGGCAAGGCAAACTTCATCGGCAGCAGTATCGGCGGTGCGGATATCGGTCTGCGAATGGCCCGTGCCGATCTCACGATGACAGGCAGTACCCTGACTGGAAAAGACATAGGCCTTGAAACGCTCGCAGGCAGCAATGTGACGCTTTCAGGGAGCCAGGTCAGTGGTACGGGCACCAATGGTATCGGTGTCCACATGTTCAACGGTAATTTGAAAGCCGACGGTTCGGTTATTTCCGGCACTGTGAACGGTATCAGCGTTACCCAGAGCGGAAGTAATGCAGGGCCTGGCAACCCTCTGATCGAACTCGACAACAGTCAGGTCATCGGACAGACCGGTGCCGCAATCGTTGTTTCTCCTCCCTTCGGTGATACCGACCTGACGACCATCATTGTAAAAAATGGCTCAAGCCTGGTAGGGGGGAACGGAAACATACTCGAAGTCGATGGCTCGACGGCCAACATGGAAGTTACAGGCAGCGCTCTTCAGGGGAATGTTCAGGTCGGTAACAGTGGCAAACTGGATTTGAGCCTGGATCGGAGTACCCTCACCGGAGACGTGATCGCTGAAGCAGGCAGTACTGCAAATGTTGCACTCTCCAATAATTCCGTCCTGACGGGCCGTCTTGAAAACCTCGACAGCCTGACGATCAAGAGTGCGGCGAAGTGGGTGATGGTTGAAGACTCCACAGTCAGCAGTCTGGCAATGGATGGCGGTCTCATCAGGATGGGAGAGCCGGATGCCTTCTACAGATTGTCGGTAGGCGACCTGTCAGGTAATGGCACCTTTATCATGGATGCCGATTTCTCCCAGGGAAAAGTCGACTTTCTCGAGGTGACCGGTACTGCGACCGGCAGTCATTCCTTGTTGGTGGGGGCGACCGGTGCCGATCCTGTTGCCGACTCTTCCCTGCATGTGGTGCACACCGCCAGTGGTGATGCGCAGTTCTCGTTACTCAACGGGCCGGTAGACATGGGGACCTACACCTATGAACTCAGCCAGCAGGGCGGCAACGACTGGTATCTGGTCAATACAGGCAAGGTCAGCTCCGGTACCAGTGCGGTACTGGCATTGTTCAATACCGCTCCCACTGTCTGGCAGGGCGAGTTGTCTACCTTGCGCAGCCGCATGGGTGAGTTGCGCTTCAAGGGGGGAGAACCAGGTGGCTGGGTCCGTGCCTATGGCAACAAGTTCGACGCCAAGGCGGCAGCTGGCGTGGGTTACCAACAGACGCAAAAAGGTCTTTCATTTGGTGCCGATGCTCCATTGCCGTGGGGAGACGGACAGTGGCTTGTCGGTCTGCTGGGCGGGTACAGCAAATCGGACCTGAGCCTTGATCGCGGCACCACCGGTCAGGTCAGCAGCTATTATGTGGGCGCTTATACAACCTGGCTCGATCAGGAAAGCGGCTACTACTTTGACGGTGTTCTCAAGTTCAACCGTTTTCGCAATGAAGCCGATGTCAGCATGAGCGATGGCTCCAGGTCGAAAGGTCGTTACGACAACAGTGGGGTGGGGGCCTCTGCCGAGTTCGGCAGGCATATCAAGCTCAAGGATGGCTATTTCGTCGAGCCTTATGCGCAACTGGCAGGCGTGATGGTTCAAGGCAAGGGGTATGAACTGGACAATCGCATGCAGGCTGACGCCGATGATACCCGCTCGTTGCTCGGCAAGCTGGGCGCCACTGCAGGCCGTGATTTTGATCTGGGCGAGGGCAGGATTGCACAACCTTATATTCGTGCCGCCTACGCGCATGAGTTTTCCCGGGACAATGCTGTAAAGATCAATGGCAACAGGTTCAATAATGATCTTTCCGGAGCGAGGGGGGAGTTGGGAGCCGGTATTGCCGTTTCGATGTCGGAACGTCTGCAACTGCATGCCGATTTCGATTACAGCAATGGCAAACAGCTTGAGCAGCCGTGGGGTGCCAATATAGGCGTGCGTTATAACTGGTAGTTATTGTTTGAAAGAGGAGGGAGGCGAGAGCCTCCCTTTTTGCATTTGAATAATCGCCGGAGTTTTTATTGATGCAGCAGGCACTGGCAGTTCTGACAGTATCCAGTGATTCGGGGGAGGCGTTTAATGGTGTACGAGGTGGGCACGTTCAAATAGAGGCTCGATAGTTTGAATGCAGGGTCCCGCTCGTTTCATCGATGTAGGTCATTTATTAATCTCAAGGAGAATGAGATGTCGAATTCCGATAGAATCAAGGAGGGGCTGCAGAAGCGCCGTGAGTACATGCGCTCACGGGCCTGGAAGAGGGGAGGCCAAATCTCTCAGTCTGACAAGGTCAAGCCTGCGCTGGTCAAGGATATTATGCCAGGCTTGCCGCAAGGGTTGCTTCCTGTCTCGGTGTTGGCAGCGGATCTGGATGTGAAAATTCCTTATTGGCATATTGATATTAGGGCTTATGTCGATGTCACGTTAAGCCTCATTGATAGTAATGATCAAATCGTTTATGAGCATAAGCAACGATTTCTCGGTCCGCTGCTCGAGTCTGACTTTCCGCTGGAGAAAGACATTCCTCAGGTAAGTATTCCTCATGAGGGTGTATTCAGGATCGAGTACAACGTCTTTACCAGCGACGGAACTGTCAATGACTCGGAACCTATAACTATCACGATTGACAGGACGGCACCCTATTATAATACCGACCCTTTGCTTGCATTTCCTGCCGCACTGGAGGTGCCGGCAGATGTTATCACTGACGATACGTTTGCCGGTGGTGTGACCGAGTTCGTCTGTACGCTGCCCGATTACCCGGACAAGGCTGCTGAGGACACGATTGTGGTGTATTGGGGGCCTACGATGCCCGATAACCCTAATGCTCCCAGCCCTGCCTTTGGCCCGGCGCCGGTTCCGGCAGACCTGAAAATTCCGATCCCGAAATCCTTCATTGAAGCCAAGGCCAATGGTCTTACCTATGCGGTGTACTGGCTCGTGGACAAGGCCGGAAATGTGAGTTCCATTTCCCGACCTGTTCAAGTGGATGTGCAACTGGGAGCTCTGCCCGGCAACTTCAAGGATCCCTTGGTTCCATTGGGGCCATTGGTGGATCTGGCCGATGCTCATCTGGGGGTCAAGGTACTTGTTCCCGCATTCGATCATCCGGCAGGTACGTTTATTCACGTGAAGTGGGGGGCAACCCCTATGATCCCTGTCGCTCCCGGATCAGTGCCTCGCGATGTCGAAGTCGATGTGCCCTGGGGAGCCCTGAAGGGGGAATATCTGGGGCCGGGCGAGAAGCCTGTAACGGCCAGTTATCAAGTCGGTCGGGGAACGTTGTTATTCCCGGATATACCCTTGAGCGTGGATGTCCAGGTCGACTTTTCAACCATTGGCCCCGGAAATCCCGATGAGCCCGACCCCGTCAACCCGCGACTTGAGCAAGTGCATCTGACCGGTGCCGATGGCGGGCAGGATCACCTCACACCAAGTGACGATGGCAATGACATTCCTGCTACCGTTGCGCTGTATGATCCCGCACTGCCGACCGAGGTGTTGAACCTGTATTGGGCAAATCCGGATACACCGGTAGCCAGTTTCACGGTGGTCAATGAAAAGCCGGGAGACATTATCACTTTCACTATCCCTTGGGCAGCCATCGAAGCCGAGGGCAATAATCCGGCATTGCCGATGTTCTACAGCATCAACAGCGATGACGGTAACAACCCCCAGTTCTCCAGGGATACCTACGTCAATGTAGATGTCCTGAGGGTCAGTTACGAGCCTGTCAGTTTCCCCGATGTGTTTACGGATGATTTGGGTAATACGGCACTTTCATGCATCTCCCTGTACTCGGAAGACTATGACGATCCGAATGCCAAGTTTGGTTTCAGGGTGAATGTTCCCGGCGATACAGACCTCAAGGCCGGAGATGAGGTGATAGCGGTATGGCAGGGTTATGAGTTCGACGAGACCACAGAGATTCCTGCGACCCGGTTCACTCATACTCATCCGCCCTTGACACAGGAAGAGGCAGCCAATGGTTTCATATTCCTGGTGGAACCCTACGCCGACCATATCCTGCCGATCGGAACGGGATATGCAGACGTTACTTATACCGTGACACCTGCGGGTGGAGGGACGCCTGTCCCGGCCAATCCAATGCCGGCCAAGCAGTATGTGTCGGTTGTCATCCCCGGTGAAAACCTGACGTGCGTAGTTCCGCCGCCAAAACCAACACCATGAAGTCTGAGACCGGCCTTGTGTACTTGTGTGCAAGGGGCCTGGTCGATCAGATACCTGGCAGGTCACAGGGAGAACGCGATATGGATGCGACGGACTTTTTGGCGAATTTGGGGCCACCGACAGTGCCAGAGGCCTTGCCGGATATCCCGGGCGGAGAAATCGGTCTTCTGCCCGTGACGGCATTGCAGAGAGACCTGAAAGTGATGTTTCCCTTGTGGGGAGGAAGCGACCTGACACCGGGTCTCAACGAGAGAGTCATATTGAACTGGGATGGTCGGGATACTGCCGAAAAGATATTCACGACGCCCATTACCGATCCGGACATTCTGTTTGCAGAGATTCCGCTGGCTGAACTGACCGAAGGTACGCACCTGTTGTTTTACAGGGTCACGCTTTCGACAGGCAACACTAACGAGTCCGACCCCATCACCCTTACCGTCGACAGGACTCCTGCCACACTTGCCGGTAGTAAGGATCCTCTGATCTTTCCTCCCGATCTGATCGGTAACAGGGTCACGGCCCGTTATCTGGAGGACCACAACAATACACTTCCGGCCACTGTTCCGGGTTATTCCCCTCAGCGGCCCGGCGATACGATCAGTTGGTATTGGGAGCAGAATCCGATTGGTTCTCTGCTGGCCGGTGAAAAGACGCTGAGTCAGGTTGATATGAGCCTGGATATCGCAATCGATGGCGATGTGATTGTTGCCGGTGGCGATGGGCAGCGGTATGCGACCTATGAAGTTCAGGACCGGGCCGGAAATCTCAGTGTATTGTCACGTGCGGCGACGCTGACAGTGGATGCCCAGCCGATTCCGTTGCTGGCACCTTCGGTCAAGAAGTCGTTGCCCGCCGGTGGTGGCAAGGGAACGCTGGATCCGCTGTTGGTCACGGGTGGGGCGGTGGTAGTGATTCCGTCCGAAATCGATCTGCAGCCTGGCGACCTGATCAGGGTCTACTGGAGCGGGATCGTTCCCGAGGCCAGCCATGAAACCACTACGCCTATCCAGGCCGGTGGCCTTGAGTATGAGATACCGGCCAGTGCAATACCCGGCAATATAGGGGCGGGTCGGGAGGTCGAGGTGTATTACACCGTGACGCAGCAGAGTGGCAAGGTCATGACTTCCGAGGCTTATCTGCTGAGCATTCTGCCGATTCCCGATGCACGGTTTCCCAAGTTGCAGTGTTCGCAGGCCAGCGGAACCCCGGAAACCCTTAGTCTCTCCTCGGTGCCCAATGGTGCTGACCTTTTCATCATTCCATGGGTGTTCATCAAGGCCGGGCAAAAGATGCACATGTGGGCCGAAGGCGTGGACAAGAATACGGGGGGCGATCTGTACTTCGACCTGTTCACGGATCGAGAGGTTACACCAACGGAAGTGAATACGCAGGTCGATGCCGTGCTGGTTCGTTCGTTCCTGGAACGATTGAAACTCAATATCGTGTTCTGGGTATATATCGGGGTGAGTTTCGATGGCGGGTTGTCGTATCTGAAGTTCAGGCGGCTGGAGTTGACGTTGGTGTCTTGAGTTTGCAAAGTCGCCCCGACCTTCAGGTCGGGGCATTTCAGATTGTTTAATGATGTGATGCCGAGGGTCTGGTTTACTTGGATGTTTTTATTTTTGCTGCTGCCTCTTTTACAGAAGGTTTTATATGCGCTACTACACCCTCTGCGGGTATCAAGGTTTTGGCGTTATTTGTTGTCTTTCCTCCCGCCTTCTCAATCATTTCGAGGAATTCAAAGTTATCCTGTTTGGCATTAAGCCTCGATACATCGGGTGTCGATTGGGGAACAATTTTTATTTTGGTCGGTGAAGTCAAGGGCATTGCTGCTTCGTTCGTTGATGTCCTGAGTGGTACTGATGGCGATGGAGGTGGCGAAGGTTGTGGAGGTATAAAGTTGACCTTGGAAGGTTTGGGGGGAGGTGTGGGAGGTATTCGGGAGGATACTGTGGTTGTAGCAGGGATGTTATCGGGGCTGATGTCTTCTACATGCCTGTAAAGTCTTTTATCGAAGGTATGATCAGTGATTATTTGAGGGGCCGCTCTGGCAGGTTGCGCAGAATTGACAGAAGGATTGAGGGGAATCGCCTCTGACAAGTCATCAAGTCCGCTGCCCGCTGCCTTGGGAAACCACCTTGAAGTCCCCGCCGCAACTGATGCAAGCCCGAACACCAGCGATACCACACCCAGTACCGCGCTCGTTATACCCAACACTTTCTTGGCCTGTCGGTCGGGTGTAAAGGTCCCGACTCCCCCCGTTACCACTGCTGCCACCCCGGCCGTCTGGGCAATTGCGTTCAGGCCGAACTGCAGGGTCAGGGCGGGTGCTGCCAGACCGCCGGTTGCCACGGTCCCGATGATCCCCAGCACCATACCCGCAATATTGAGCCCCATGAACAGAGAGTGAGAGATATGGCCGGTAGGGTCGGTCAGGCCGATCGGGTCGCCGAGGCAATAGACATACGGGTTGAGTCCGCCTGCCCCGAACGGGCTGAGGCTGTCTGGGCTGTGGAAGCGCATCAGGGTCGGATTGTAAGCGCGGTAGCCTCGCCCCAGCAGGTACCAGCCGCTGGCTTCATCGCGGACTTCGCCATTGAAGCCCAACAGACTGTTCAGGCCATCCTCACTGCTGCGCTCCCCGTAGGCGTTGTATACCGCCGTGCGCAGCTCGGCCTGGTGGCTTTCGCCGATCAGGCTTTGTTTGGCGTCGGTCATGAACAGCAGGGTTTGCTTGTCATCGTCCGGGGACTGCTGGCCCAGTGGTTGGTTGCCACCGTACAGGTAGCTGGTCGTTTCGCTGCCCTGAATACGGGTGCTCAATCGTTCGTCCTGATAGAAGCGTAGCGTTTCAGCTTCGCCACCGTGCCGGACACCCACCAGATGATTGTGTGAATCATAACGGTAGTGCGCCGTTTCGCTGCCATCTGTTGCGGTGACGCCAAGCAGGCGGCTCTGGGTGTCGTACATCAGTTGCTGAGCGTTTTCGTCATGCAACAGGTTGCCATTGTCGTCGTAGTCCAGGGTGATGCTGGCAGGATAGTCCGGGTGGGTGTGGGTGATGCTCACCAACTGTGTCGGGTCATCCGGCGCAAAGCCGAACAGGGCCTGGTCGGTACTGCCATCGCTGAAGGTGCTGTTCACGCACGTGATGTTGTCCAGCGCATCGAAATCGAAGCGTTGTTCGCTCATGCCATGACCGTAACGGTCATGCGGCAGTGTCTCGCCGCGGCAGGCATGCAGAGTCAGGCGACCGCGTTCGTCGTAATCGAATGTTTCATCGAGCAGGGAGCGGGTGGGTGTTTTCAAGTGGCGTGCAATCAGTCTGCCGTCCTTGCGCCATGCCTGGGTCAGGGTGCGGGTATCGTGCCCGGTCAGCTCAAGGGTTCGTTCGGTTTCCTGCCCCTGATCGTTGTATTGCAAGCGGGTTTCCAGCCTGTTGCCACTGCTGGCATCGGTCGTGAGGGTGCTTTGCAACTGACCCAGTCCGGACCAGATGAAACTGGCTTTCAGAACCCCCTGGCTGATGGATTCGAGACGACCTTGTGCGTCGTACTCATAGGCGGATGTCAGCCCGCCGGGCTCCTGGCGGCTCAATGCCCGTCCGCCGAAGGAACTCACATGATGCGTTTCCCGGCTCACGCCGTCTTCCACGCGCCGCTCCAGGGTCAGTTGCCCGTTACGGTTGTACTCGAATTCAGTACGACTGTGAGCGTTCTGGGAGGTCGTCAGGACGGAGGTCTTGAAGTCATAGGTGAAATCGGCTTGTTCATCCGCAGTGATGGTGCGCACCGGTTGATCGCTCAAGCCTGGTGTGTATTGAAATTGGATGGCTTGATTGCCGGGGGTGATGCATTCATCGACCTGTGTCTGTGCTCCCTTGTAGTTGAGACGGGTGATACGGGGACCGACCTTGATCTGTATGGCGCGATCCAGGCCATCGAAGCGTTGCTCACCCAACAGGATCGCTTGCGATGCCTGGGCAGCCTTGACGCGCAGGCTTGTCGGCAAGGTCTCATGGCTGTGGGGAGCATATTCCCTTTCCACCACCGTCAGGTCGGGAAGGGTGGTGTCGATGAGCCGTGACCAGGCATCGTAGCGCAGGCTGGTGCTGTGGCCGAACGCATCGAGTTCCTGAATACAGCGCCCCAGTCCGTCATAGACATAATCGGTCTGGCTCAAGACATTACCACTGGCATCCAGTGCCCTGTTCCACTCGGGTTTGCCGAACCGGTTGGCTCGGGTTTCGCTCAGGCTGGCGATCAATGGTGGTGTATCGTTGCTCTGCACCCAGCGACGCACGATCTGCCGTACCGGATCGCTTTCAGTCACCAGCGAGACGCCGTCGGGACCGGTAGCCAGGCATTGTTCTCCCCAGTCATCGTATTGATAGGTCCGGGTCAGGGCCAGCTCGCGCAATCGAAGTCCGCTGTCTATCGACAGCCAATCGGTTTCAGTGTCCTGAACCAAAAGCCCGCGACGATCATAAGCAGCGCGATAGATCTGGAAGTAGTCAGTGGGGTTGTTTTCGTCGGCTCCCTGACGTAATACCTCTATAACCCGGTTGGCCCCGTCGAGCAGAGTGCGGGTCTTTCCTCCTTTTGCATTGGTCTCTTCTTGCTCGGCCTGTTGTCCGTCCACCGCGCTGAGTACATAACGGTACTGGCGTGAGGCCTCGTAGGGTGTGTCGGGCGCAGCGATTTCCTCGATCACCCGCCCCAGCGCGTCGTAGCGATAGGCTATTTCCAGGTCGTTGTCTTCACGGTTGAGCAGCGGCTGGCCGTTGAGCAGCGAGTGTTGCAGGGTGTGGGTCTTGCGTACGTTGTCGAAGTCGGTGCTCAGGCTGATGGTGGTGTGTTGCACGGTTTCCCCGGCACGGGCGTTACGGGTTCTCTGGTAGGTGTAGTCGAGAACGGTGGTGCAACCATTGAGGGT
>NZ_JAFGZD010000012.1 GCF_017165765.1 Pseudomonas capsici | reverse complement strand
GTGCCGCCGTGATCGAAGAAATCGTCGTTCAGGCCAATGCCTTTGAGGCCGATGTCCTCGGACCAGACCTTGAGGACCTGCCGTTCCTGCTCCGAGAGGTTGCCCTGACCGGTCTTGGCAAGGGCGCTGCGAATGTTTTCGGCAAGGACCTTGGCAGTGGCTCCGTCCGCGAGAACGCCAGGGTTGAGGTCAACCTTGTAGTGAGCCTTGAGCAGGCTGAGGGAGCGAATCAGGGCCAGCGAGGTACCGCCGTGATCGAAGAAATCGTCGTTCAGGCCGATGCCCTTGAGGCCGATGTCTTCGGACCAGACCTTGAGGACATGCTGTTCCTGTTCGGACAGGGTGTCCTGACCGGCTTTGACACTGCCGTGCTCAAGCGGTGAAGGCAGTTGCTGTTTGTCGATCTTGCCGTGGGCGGTGACCGGCAGCGCTGCCAGGGCAATGTAGGCCGAAGGCCGCATGTAGTCCGGCAACTGTTGAGCGACCAGTGCGGCCAGTTCGCTGCGCAGTTCCTGAGTCACGCTCTGTGAGCCATCGGAGGGAACGATGTAGGCCACCAGGCGTATATCGCCCTGACCGTAGTCATAGGCGGTAACGTGGCTGGCGGAAATCTTCTTGCTCGACTGCAGGGACGCTTCGACTTCGCCAGCCTCGATACGGAAGCCGCGAACCTTGAGTTGCTGGTCGCTACGTCCGGCGTAGTGGTATTCGCCATGCTCGTCTTGCTTGAGCAGGTCGCCGGTGCGGTAGGCACGGATGCCGCTGCCTGGCAGGGTTACAAAACGCTCGGCCGTCAGGCCCGGACGATTCAGATAGCCCAGGGTCAGGCCGGCACCTTCGATATACAGTTCGCCGATTTCGCCTGTGTTCACCGGTTGCCGGTTGTCATCCAGCAGGTGCAGGGTCCAGCCATCCAGCGGTTTGCCGACAGAGACGGTGGCCGATACTTCAAGGTCCTGGCCGCGCACCCGTTTGTGGGTGGTATGCACTGTGGCTTCGGTGATGCCGTACATGTTGATCAGTGCTGGGAGTGCGTCACCGTGACGTTCGACCCACGGGCGCAGGACGGTAGCTGGCAACGCTTCGCCGCCGAATACCACATAACGTAGCGACAGACGTTTGCTGGCCTGACGATCCGCTTCGTCAAGACCGCGGAAGGCCGATGGCGTCTGGCTCAGAACAGTGACCTGATTGCTGATCAGCCACTGTCTGAAGGTTTCGGGTGAGCGGGAGATTTCGTAAGGCACGATGGCAACCTGGCCACCGTGGGCGAGAGCGCCCCAGATTTCCCAGACCGAGAAGTCGAAGCCGATGGAGTGGAACATCGACCAGATATCGTTGTGAGTGAAATGATAGATGCGCTGGGTGCTTTCCAGCAGGCTGCTCACATTGGCATGAGTCACCAGCACGCCTTTGGGTTCGCCCGTGGAGCCCGAGGTGTAGATCACATAGGCCGGAGCCTGAGAGGCATCGGCGCTGCTGGCCTTGAACTCGCCAGGGTTCTTTTCTGCCAGCAGCTCGTTCAGGAGCAGTACTTGCAGTGAAGGTGTCTTGGGAATGCTGCACAGATCACGGGAACTGACGATCAGTTGCAGGCCGCTGTCCTGAACGATGTGCTCGATACGTTTGGCAGGGTAGGCCGGATCGACCGGGACATAGGCACCGCCGGCCTTGAGAATGGCGAGCAGGGTAATGACCAGATCGACATTGCGCTCCAGGCACAGGCCGACCAGGCTGCCGTCCTTGACGCCGCGCTTGCGCAGGCTGGCTGCCAGCGCCGAAGACGTGGCGTCGAGCTCTGCGTAACTGACGGCGCGGGTTTTGTCGGATAACGCTGTTCTTTCGGGAAACTCTCCGGCCCTGGCACTGAACAGCTCGTGCAGCAAGACGCCGGGTCGCAGCGGGGCTGACAACTGGTCTTCCCCTTTGCCAATTGGGTTGATCGGCATGAATGACACTCCTGTTTGATCACAAGTTGCAGTGCGCTGGACGCATTCGAAACCAGGTTCTGCAGCCCGTACCGAAGAGTTGTGAGGTACTTGCGAACCGCTCGTATTTGCGCAGCGGAGGCATTTCAGCACCGATCCCGCAAAGGTGTCTGTCGAGGGAAATGGGGACAGTCGGTGACGCAGTGAAAGGGCCGGAATGTCCCTAATTGCGGTGACAGACAGGCATGTCCGGCGATGCTTACATGCTGGCGCAAAGCGTGCCGGTACGGGAGGTTTCTCGAGCAGGCACGACCCTCGATATTCATCGCCCGGGAGTTATGCATGAACCTTGAAACCATCGATTTGCCTGAGCTGGACATTACCGAGTCACTGCGCTGGCCGGACAGCCACGGTGACAAAAAGGTACGCCTGTCGCTGCTGGATCCCGCCAACAGCCTGCCAGTGGTGATCGAACCCGTCGAAGCCGGGCTGGAGCCATTGGCCTGGGCCGCTGAAAACCGTGAAAGCATCGAAGCACTGCTGTGTCGACACGGAGCGATTCTGTTCCGTGGTTTCGGTCTGGATAGCGTGCCCCTGTTCGAAAGTTTTGCCGAGGCCTTGTCACCGGGACTGCACGGTGGCTATGGCGATCTGCCGAAGAAGGAGGGCGGTCGCAATGTGTACCGCTCCACGCCTTATCCCGAGCGGGAAATGATCCTCTACCACAACGAAAGCTCGCATCTGGAAAGCTGGCCACGCAAGCAGTGGTTCTACTGTGAGTTGCCTTCGAAAGTGGGTGGGGCAACGCCATTGGTGGATATTCGTCAGATGCTGCTGCAACTGCCTGGCGAAGTGGTCGAGAAGTTCAAGCGCAAGGCGCTGCGCTACATCCGTACCTTTACTTCGGGTGTCGAACCCAGCTGGCAGAGCTTTTTCGGGACCGACAAGCCCGAAGTGGCAGAGGCCCGCTGTCGCGAACAAGGTACGGCGTTCGAGTGGCTGGACGCCGACACCCTGCAGATCCACACCCATTGCCCGGCGGTCATTCATCACCCGGTCACCGGGCAGGCGGCTTTCTTCAATCAGGTCCAGCTGCATCACCCGTTCTGCCTGGGTGAAGAAATGCGTGAAGACCTGTTCGACATGTTTGGTGAGGATCGCCTGCCGCGCATGGTCAGTTATGGCGACGGCACTCCTATCGAAGATGAGGTCATGGCTCTGGTCGGAGAGGCCTATGAGGCGTGCGCTGTGCGCTTCCAGTGGCAGAAGGGTGACCTGATCATGCTGGACAACATGCTCGCGGCCCATGCGCGTGATCCCTATGAAGAACCACGGCTCATCGCTGTGGCCATGGGTGAAATGACCACGCGGGACGCTGTCTGGCCGAGCAAATGATTGGCGCTTGTACTCGGAGTCCGGGACAGCCGCAAGCGGCCTCGTCCGTACACTGGCCTGTCTGAATTTCACTGTTTTTCCGAACCCGCTGGCGCTCATGTGCCAGCGACTCGCAATCGGTACTGCCCTATGGCCCGTCCATCCAAGGATATTGAGCAATGAGCAACGAGCAAGAGAAAAAGCCCAGTCCGGGTTCGATCATGCGCCTGTTATGGCGCAGCCATCCCTGGCTGACCCTTTTTACCCTGGTGACTGGTGTCATCAGCGGGGTCGCTTCGATTGCAGTGGTCAATGTGATCAACCAGGCCATCCATATGGAAGGCTCGCGAACCCAGGTGATGTATTGGTTCATTGGCCTGAGTGTCGTTGCATTCGTCTTTCGCAATGCCGCAGCGTTCTTTCCGGCTTATGCAAGCATGCACATCATGACCCGGCTTCGCATCGCACTGTGCCGCAAGATCCTGCGCACGCCGCTGGAGGAAGTGGACAGACGCGGGCCGGCCAACGTGCTGACCATGCTTACCAATGACATTCCCCAGCTCAATACCACGCTGGTCGTGATGCCTACGGTACTGGTGGAAACCACTGTGTTCCTGTTCGGTATCGCTTACCTGGCCTACCTGTCCTGGGTGGTGTTTGCGGTCACGCTGTCGCTGATGTTCGTGGGTGTGGTGCTTTATCTGTATTTCTTCAGCAGTGGCGTGAAGGTGTCGAGCCGGGTGCGTGACGAATTCACCTCGTTCAACGAATACACCCATGCGCTGGTATTCGGTCTCAAGGAACTGAAGCTCAACCGTATCCGCCGTAACTGGTTCAGTCGTGCAGCCATCGATGCTTCGTCGACCCGAGTGGCACGTTTCAACTTCATCGAGCGTGTCTGGTTTACCGCCGGTGACAACGTGGGGCAACTCACTCTGTCGATACTGCTGGGTTGTCTGTTGTTCGCCGCGCCGAAAGTGGCAGCCCTGGACCCCTCGGTGCTCACAGCCAGCATTCTGGCCGTGCTCTATATCATGGGGCCGCTTTCTCTGCTGGTGACCGCCATGCCGATTCTGGCCCAGGGGCGTGTTGCAAGCAGCCGCCTGGCGGATTTCGGTTTTGGCATCAATGAAGAGCATCCGCAGGTTGTCGAGACGGAAGCGCCCAAGCTGTTGCACTTCCCGCAAAAAGCCTGGAATACCATCTCGCTCAAGAACATCAGGATGGATTATCAGAATGCCGATGTCGGCTCGGGGTTCGCCCTGGGACCTGTGGACCTGGACATTCATGCGGGAGAGCTCGTTTATATCGTCGGCGGCAACGGCTGTGGCAAAAGCACCCTGGCCAAAGTGCTGTGCGGTCTCTATATCCCGCGTCAGGGCCATGTGCAGCTCGACGGCGTCGAGATTACCGACACCAATCGCAGCCATTACCGGGACATGTTCTCGGCAGTGTTCTCCGACTTTCATCTGTTCAACCGTCTGATCGGCCCCGACGAGAAGGAAGCGAGCAGTGAGCTGGCGCAGAAATACCTGACGACCCTGGGCCTGGCGGACAAGATCAAGATCGAAGGGCACGGTTACTCGACGCTGAAGGCGCTTTCCTATGGCCAGCAGAAACGCCTGGCGCTGGTCTGTGCCTACCTGGAAGACCGTCCGCTCTACGTTCTTGACGAATGGGCTGCGGATCAGGACCCACCTTTCAAGCGCTTCTTCTACGAGGAACTGCTCCCTGACCTGAAACGCCGTGGCAAGACCATCCTGATCATCACCCACGACGATCAGTACTTCCAGCTGGCCGATCGCATCATCAAGCTGTCCGACGGCCAGATCGCTTCCGATGTTCACTGCGGTATTCGCGACAAGCAGGCCTGAGGCCTGCGACTCTTTGGCCCCGTCCTGTGGCGGGGCTTTTCTACCGGGTGATCCGGCACCCTGGATTTGCCTCTCGCTTGCAACCTGCCAATAGCGTCAGGCGAACGACTTCCTGAGCACCATGAACATCAACAGGCTCAGAAGCAGCATGCCCGCGATCAGTGCCGGGAATGATATCCACCAAGGAAAACCCGCCGTCATCATGCTGAACTCGGACATGCCGCCGATACCGGCGATCAGGTTCAGCGGCAGGAACACCACATTGACCACGGTCAGGTTGCGCAGTATCGAATTCATGTTGTTGTTTGCCATGTTGCCGCGGGCATCCATGAGTGTGGCGAACACGGTGGAATAGATTCTGGCCTGCTTGTAACACTGGTCGTTCTCGATGATCAGATCGTCCAGCAACGCGATGAAATGGGCCGAAAATCCATGCTTCTCGGCGTGATTGTGCAGGCGCTCGAGGACCGCACCATTGCTCTGAATCGCGTTGATGTAATAGATCAGGCTTTCACTGAGATTGAACATGTGCAGCAGATGCTGATTATCCAGAGAGGTGTCGAATTTCTTGTGCAGTTCCCGGGCAATCAACTTGATGACCCGCAAGTGGCCCAGGTAGTGGTGCACGCTGTTGAACAGCAAGTCGATCAGAATATCCAGCGGGTTTTCCAGAGGCCGATGGGTTCCCTCTGCACTGAGCAATGAATTGCCAGCAGAAATGACCACCAGCTTCTCGGATGAGAGCATCAGACCGAAGGAGGAGACTTCGAAAGTCATGGCTGCTGCGCCCGAATAGCTTTCCGGACGCTTCCAGATAAGAAAGAGCTGGCCGTCATGGAATTCGATTCTGGACACCTCGTCAGGGTCCAGCGCCGAATCCAGCATATGGGCATCAACCTTGAAGTTGCGATGCAGAAAATCCCGTTCTTGCGCTGTCGGGTTCGTGCATAAAAAAAGTGGCGCATCCTCGGCCGTTGTTGCATGAAGCGTCCCGGTATTCAGGCTGTAGCGTTCAATCATTCTGGCGTCTCTACTGCAAAGGTTGATTAACCATGGCCCTGATGCTTGAGCTCCAGACGGCGGACGAACTCCTCCAGTATCCGGTCGTACAACTGATTCTGAATGCAGGCATCCTCGATCCCGGCATCCAGGTTGGGGTTATCGTTGACCTCGATGACCACCAGGCGCTTGTCGGTCTGCTTGAGGTCGACCCCATAAAGCCCGTCACCGATCAGACTTGCAGCGTCCACGGCCAGCTTGACCACCTCGGGGGGCACTTCTTCGATAGGGACCGTTTCGCACAGGCCATTGACTTCGTTGCCTTGCGCCTTGTGGTTATAGATTTGCCAATGGCCCTTGGACATGAAGTACAGGCAGGCATAGAGCGGCTGACGATTGAGCACGCCGATCCGCCAGTCGAACTCGGTATAGAGATATTCCTGTGCCAGCAGTAATACGGAGTGCTCGAACAATTCGGCAGCCGCTGTGGCGAGTTCGGCTTGGGTTTCCACTTTGATCACGCCCCGTGAGAAACAACCGTCGGGGATTTTCAATACGACGGGAAACCCCAGGCGTTCGCCCACCTGTTCCAGATCCTGAATACGATCACGGTAGAGAATCTCGGTCGCTGGCATACCCAGATTGTGTTTGTTGAGCAGGTCGGTGAGAAAGACCTTGTTGGTGCAGCGCAGGATCGAGGCCGAGTCGTCCATGACCACCAGACCTTCGCTCTCGGCTTTCTTGGCGAAACGATAGGTGTGATTGGCAACGCTGGTGGTTTCACGGATGAACAGGGCATCGTATTCGGCCAGTCGGGCGTAGTCTTTCTTCTCGATCAGTTCGACATCTATCCCCAGACGCTGCCCGGCATCGATGAACCTTTGCAGAGCCAGAGGGTTGGAGGGGGCCAGTGCCTCGGCAGGATCATGCAGAATGGCCAGGTCATAACGGGACTGGCGTTGCGAAACCGGCTGACGCCAGATGCGCCGGTTGAAGGTATCCAGTGCGTGGGCAAAATCGTGTTGCTGTTCTTCCCGCAGCTTGTGCAGGGCACCGATCTTGATTCCGGCGATGTGCCAACGCTGGTTTTTGATGAACTCCACTTGCAGGATGGGCGCTGGAAAGGTGTCGAACAACTGTTGAGCCAGAGCCTGCAGCGGCAGCAGATCGGTTTTGCCGAAATGAAAACTCAGCGTGAAGCCTTCGGTTTCGCCATAGGGGTGGTCAGCGATGGCGTTCTCCAGTACACGGTCCAGATCTTCAAGGGCCAGACCGTAGAGTGAACGTTTCGTGAGTTCACTGATGGTTTTGACCGAAGGTATGACTTTATGACCGCGTGCTTCTGCCAGTAACGAGCAGTAATAGCCGTGCCCCAGATATTTATAGTTGCGACACAAGTTAATGATCTGAACCTGTCCGCCAGGATTTTTATAACGCTTGTCTTCAAGATATTCCTGGGCGGTCAATATACTTTCGCTGGGCAAGTAACCGAGCCAGTCATCGAGCCGCTCGACAATAACCAGTAACTTGCTGGGTGCGAACAGTGCGGCCGGGGTTTCTCTTGCTGTCGGTAGATTCAACTCGACCTTTGGTAATATTTCCATTACGTTTGAATACACCGAAACCATGATAAGAGGGGCCTTTGCCGTGTAGGTGTGTTCTATAAAACATGTTTTGCGCAGACCTGTCCTTCGTCGTTACGCTTTATTTACGGTAAAACCATGAATATTAACTACCGCTTTGCTGTCGCCGAAGATATTCCGGCTCTGGAACTTCTGGAGAATCAATGTTTCGAGCAGGATCGACTGTCCCGACGCAACTTTCTGTGGATGATTCAGCGGGCCCACGCCAGATTATTGGTGGCCGAAGATGACAAGGGGCTGATGGGGTATGCACTGGTGCTCTTTCATCGTGGTACCTCGCTGGCGAGACTTTATTCGCTGGCAATTGACAGTCGGGCCAGGGGATCGGGGCTGGGCATGGCGCTGCTTCAGCACGCTGAACAACTGGCGATCGAACAGGAGTGCGCGCACCTGCGGCTGGAGGTGCGTCCCGATAACCCGGCAGCCATCCGTCTCTATGAACGCGCGGGTTACCGGCTCTTTGCCGAAGTGGATGATTATTATCAGGACCATGCCCGTGCGCTGCGCTATGAGAAGCGTATCGTTCTGCCGGTTGCGGGCAGCGTCATGGCAGTTCCCTATTACCCCCAGACTACAGAATTTACCTGCGGGGCCGCGTCATTGCTCATGGCCATGAAGGCACTCAATCCGGACCGGGCCTTTTCCCGGGACGAGGAAATTCAGCTATGGCGCGAAGCGACGACGATATTCATGACTTCCGGTCACGGCGGCTGCAGCCCGCATGGAATGGCACTGGCAG
Organism: Pseudomonas capsici; assembly: GCF_017165765.1. GTDB lineage: Bacteria > Pseudomonadota > Gammaproteobacteria > Pseudomonadales > Pseudomonadaceae > Aquipseudomonas > Aquipseudomonas capsici. The sequence goes on along the minus strand of NZ_JAFGZD010000012.1, from coordinate 152,937 downwards.
CCTGGCGGCGAGGGTTCGACGTGCGGCTGCATGTGAGCCGCAGCGGGCCATTGTTTCTCGATGGTGTACGTCGTGAGGACAAGAAGTCGGTCATGCGTCTGGTACATGACGCGTTTTGCAGGGAACTGCAAGCCAGCGGCGTACAACAATCCCGATCCGGACGCCTGGATCTGCCAGGGATTGTCAGCGAAGGCGGCGTTCCCATTGTCTTGATCAGCAGCTACCGTCTGACACACTCCAAGGCTCCGCATTGGGTGGTGATAACGGGGTGCGATGAAGACTTCGTGTACCTGCATGACCCGGATCTGGATCATGGCCGCTACCGCCAGCGTCTGGATTGCCAGCACGTCCCGTTGACACATCGGGAGTTCGAACGGATGAGTGTATTCGGGAAAGATAAAATCAGGGCTGCTCTGGTACTGTTCTGAGTTGTACGTGACAAGTAGGGAGGCCATTTACGGTTTGTTGAAAAGAACGCTTGTCACGTTTCGGACTTTTTGCCCGAAATCTCAATGATGTTTTTTCTTTCTGGAGTATCGGGCACCCAGATATTCAAACAGAAACGAAGCAAATCCAAAGAGTCCGATCATTATGATGATCATGAAACCCAGGTCGGAATTTTCCATTATTGATTTCCCCGTAGAATGTGAAGTCTGGAGGGTAATGCAATACAGGGGGATAGCAATTATCTATACATAGTCTTTACGGGTTCGGTATGTTTCATGCGCTCAAAAATACACATGTGCAAGCGGGCAGAGTTCTTGAGGAAGCATAAAAGCTCAACGGAACGGCTCTCCATCGGTGTCTGGATGCGGCAGCGCGGGGAATTCCACTGATGCTGTTTGCCGGCCCGCTCTGGAAAGGCATGGCGATCACCATCATGGGTGGGCTGGCGTTGGGCACCCTGATCACCCTTGGGCTGATTCCGGTGCTCTACTGGTTGCTGTTCGGGCGTTTGCCGGGGTGTTAAACACATCGAAGGTCGTCCGATAGAGCGAAATTGCAGGGTGGCTTCAGTGCGGCCGTTGGGCAATCCTCCTTGTGGCAGGGAGCTTGCCCGCGACGCTACTGCCCCGGCTTCACAAACCGCAACGTCAACCTGTCCGACTCGCCAATCGCCACATACCTGGCCTTGTCCTGCTCACCCAGTTTCAAGGCCGGTGGCAGTGTCCAGACGCCCGCCGGATAATCCTTGGTGTCTTTCGGGTTGGCGTTGATCTCGCTTTGCGCTTCCAGTTTGAAGCCTGCATCGGTAGCCAGTTTCACCACGTAAGCGGTGGGCAGGTAGCCGCTTTGCTTGATGCTCTCCAAGTTGCTGCCGTCTTTGGCGCGGTGGTCGACCACACCCAGCACGCCGCCCGGTTTCAGGACCTTGAAAAAGGCGGCGAAGGTTTGTGGTGCATCGTCGGCAAGTACCCAGTTGTGCACGTTGCGGAATGTCAGGACCCGGTCGGCCGAGGCGGGCTTGCCAAAGACAGGTGTCCTGGGATCGAACTCGATAAATTCGGCCTTGCCGTAACGTTCCGGATCGGCCTTGAATTTCTGCGTCAGGCCGTCGGCAGCTTTCCTGTAGTAGTCACCCGAGGATGGCGTTTGCAATGCTGCAATGTAGTGGCCATGCTCCTTCAGCAAGGGCGCAAGAATCTCGCTGTACCAGCCACCACCGGGGGTTATTTCGATCACGGTCTGGTTGCTCTGCAAACCGAAGAATTTCAAGGTTTCCTGCGGATGACGATACTCGTCGCGCACACTGTTTTGTTTGGATCGCCATGAGCCTTCCAGCACGGCCTTGTATTGCGCATCGCTGATTGAGGTATCGGGTGCAGCCGCCTGGCTGAAGGATGACGCGAGAAGGGTGGCAAAGCCTGAAGCAAGACCGGATAAATCCGGTCCTGCAAGTTTGTCTGTCCCTTGACTGGTGTCGATGCCTCAAATCACCCGCGCATCATGCAATGACTCCAGCGCCTGGCTGCGTAGCCTTGCCAGGGTTTCGTCACGGCGGTCGCGGGGATAGGTGAGTGGCACGTTCAGCTCCCTGATGACGGTGCCGGGACGGTTGCCGATCACCAGCACCCGATGGCTCAGGTACAGCGCTTCGTCGACGTCGTGGGTGACGACCAGCAAGCCGATATGGTGATGTTGCGCCAGATCCAGCAGCAGGTCCTGGAGCTTGAAGCGGGTGAAGGCATCGACCGCACTGAAGGGTTCGTCCAGCAACAGAAGCTGTGGCTGGCCGTAAAGCCCGCGGGCAATCGCCACCCGCTGGGCCATGCCGCCCGACAACGCCTTGGGCAGTGCATCGGCAAAGCCGGTCAGGCCGACTTCGTCGATCAGGCTGGCGACCCGGACGCGGTCGTAGTCCTTGTCCTGGCTGAAACCGATGTTTTCGGCAACCGTCAGCCAGGGCATCAGTCGTGGTTCCTGGAACACGAAACCCACTTCATCGGGACCTGTGCGCAACTGCCCATGAAAGTCCTGATCCAGTTGCGCCACCAGACGCAGCAGCGTGCTTTTACCGCAGCCGCTGGGACCGAGCAGGCTGACGATTTCTCCCGGTTGCAGTTGCAGGTCGAGCCGGCCGAGCACGGCGGTATCGCCGAAAGCCTTGTGCTCGACATGCAAGTCCAGCAGCAGCGCTTGATCTTGCGGGGCTTGATGAAGTCGAGTCATGGCCGGGCTCCGGAGTCTGCGCCGTCGAAGGTGTCGCGCCAGGCCAGCCAGCGTTTTTCAAGGCCGGCCAGCAGGCCGTCGCTGATTTTGCCCAGCAGCGCCAGGACAATGATCGCCGCCAGCACCAGATCCGGCCGTGAAGTTTCCCGGCCATCGCTGAGCAGATAGCCCAGACCACGGGTTGCGGCGATCAGTTCGGCGGCCACCAGGAACATCCAGCTCAGGCTCAAAGCGCTGCGCAGGCCCGTGAAAACACCCGGAAAGGCTGCTGGCAAGAGAATCCGCCGGGCCAGGCGTGTGCGGCTGAAGCCATACATGCGCCCGACTTCCACCAGCTTGCGGTCGATATTGCGGATTGCTGCCACACCGTTGAGGTACACGGGGAAAAACGCACCGATGGCAATCAGCGTCACCTTGGAGGTTTCGCCAATCCCCAGCCACAGCAGCAACAGTGGCACCCAGGCCAGGCTGGGGATGGCCCGCAGGCTGGCGAAGGTCGGCTCCAGCCAGGCCTCGGCCTCGCGGCTGAGGCCTACCCAGGCAGCGAACAGCAGGCCGAGCACCGAGCCGATGAAGAATCCGGCCAGTACCCGGGACAGGCTCGCCCCGATGTGTTTCCACAGCGCGCCATCGGCGAGTTGGAACAGGGTCTGCGCCACTTCGCTGGGGGCGGGCATCTGGTAGGAGGCGATCCAGCCCAGACGCACCACGGTTTCCAGCAACAGGATGATCGCCAGCGGCAAGGCCAGGCCCTTGGCCCGACGTCGCCACTGGAGCGCACGGCTGGCCGGGCGCTCTGCCGGACTGGCCCCGGCAAGGGCTTTGCTGGACGTGCTCATCACTCGATACTGGCCTTGCCGAAGGATGGATCGATCAACTGGTCGATGACCTGATTGACATCCACGCCACGCTTGACCAGTTCTTCGGATACCAGAATCGGTGCGGCAGCTTTAGAGGCTTCGATATCCTTGTCGGTCAGTTGCGGAGCAGACAGGTCGGTGCGGGTCAGTTGCAGCCTGGCGACGTCCAGCGGCAGTTTGGATTCCTCGGCCAACAGCTTGGCGAACTCTTCAGGATGGGCAATGGCCCAGTGACGTGCCTGCTCGTAGGCCTTGATCACAGTCGTGATGGTCTGTGGATGGGCTTTGGCGAAGGACTCGGTCACGCTGATCACGCCATAGCTGTTGAAGTCCTTGTTGCGGTACAGCAGGCGTGAACCGGCCTGCAGTTCGCTGGCGGCCATGTGCGGGTCAAGACCGGCCCAGGCATCGACATCGCCTTTCTCCAGCGCGGTGCGTCCGTCCGGATGCTGGAGGTGCAGGAGTTCCACGTCATTCTTTTCCAGACCTGCCTTGGCCAGTGAGCGCAGAGTGAACAGGTATGGGTCTGTGCCCTTGGTCGCGGCGATCTTCTTCCCTTTGAGATCGTTCACGCTCTTGAGTGGCGAATCCTTGCGCACTACCAGTGCCGTCCACTCGGCACGACTGTAGACATACACCGACTTGATCGGGCTGCCATTGGCCCGTGCCAGTACCGCCGAGAGGCTGGCCGACGAACCGAAGTCGGCGCCACCGCTGTTCAGGTATTCCAGCGAGCGGTTGCTGCCCTGGCTGAATACCCAACTGACTTTCGAGTTCGGCAAGGCCTTTTCGACCCAGCCGAAGTGCTTGAGCACCAGGCTGACAGGCGAATAGTAGGCGTAGTCCAGACGTACTTCCTCAGGTGCATTTTCGGCGCGGGCCGACGGGTTCAGGGCCAGTGCCATCAGGCCGGAGCAGGCCAGAAGCTTCAGGGTGCGAGGGAGGCGGGGCAAGGCCAGATCAATCAGACGCATCGCGTGGTATCCAGTCAGGGTTGGGAAGTCATGACGCGATTGCAGGTGTCATGCCATGTGCTGCAGGCCACGGCCCGTGGACGTTACACGCAATAGAGGTGGATACGGGGCTGTGCAGGCGAAGGCAGAATGCTGAACAACTGTTGCCTGGCGGACAGTTGCGGCAGAGACAAGCTGCTCGGGTGGCCGTGTCGTGCACCCGGCCACTCGGCTTCCGCCGCCACTCGGAAAGTTCAGGCTCAGGAGTAGAAGGTCGGTGTCGGCCGCTTGCCGTTCAAGGCCCAGTCGCCCAGCTCGTGCAGCTTGTAATCCAGCGGGTCGTGCAGCGTCTGGGTACGCAGGTTGCGCCAGAAACGGTCCAGGCGCAGCGCGGCATGGGTGGCTCTGGCACCGGTCACTTCAAACAGCCGGCTGCACAGATCCAGGCCTGTGCGGGTGGCCGCGACCTTGGCGCTGCTGATGGACAGCGCCAGGCGCGCCCGTTCTTCGCTGCTCAGGTCCGGCCCCTTGTTCCAGGCCTCGTCGAGTTGAGCGCAGGCGCGTTCCACCAGCGCTCGCACACCTTCGAGTGCTGCCCAGAACTCGCCGTAATGACGCAGTACGTAAGGATCTTCGCTGATGTCCCGGGCCTGTGAGGTGAACCACGGGCGACTTTCCTTGAGGGTGTACTGACGGGCTTCCTCAAAGGCACCTTCGCTGATGCCCAGGAACAGGTTGGTGAAGTGCAACTGGGCAATCAGCGGGCGTAGGCAGGCAAACGGGGTGCTCAGCGGACCCGGATCGAGCAGCAGCTCGGACTCTTCGATACGCACCCGCTCGAAGGTTGCGCTGCCGCTGTCGGTCTGACGCTGGCCCATATTGTCCCAGTCGTCGTGCAGGGTAATGCCGGTGCGGCCGCTGGGTATCGCGGCAATCACCAGCTTGCCACCGGCATTCTCATCCACCGCCGAGGCAATCAGCATTTCCGAGTCGCTGGCACCGGAACAGAAGCTCTTGCGCCCGGAAAACTCACGCCAGCCGTCAAAGGTTTTCATCACGGTGCGGGTGTCGAGAGGATTCAGTGCATTACCCCAGAACCAGTTCTGTCGGGCCGTCTGCTCGAACCACGGGTGCCATTGCTCGGGTCTGGCGAACAGCCGGACCGTGGCCAGCATCAGATGGTGGAAACCGAATACATGGGCAATTGAACTGTCGACCCTGGCGAACTCGCGCACCACATCGAAGGTTTCCTGCCAGTTGGCACCCATGCCACCAAAGCGGGTCGGGATACTCAGGGCCAGCAGCCCGCTGCGGCGCAGGGCATCGCGTTCGGTCTGAGGCGTTCCGCCGTTCCTGTCGCGTTCGGCGGCGGTGCTGGCGAAATCTGCTGCCAGATTGCGGGCCAGTAGCAGCGGGGAAGAGGAGGAAGTGGACAGAGGAAATGTCACAGGCGCTCTCCCATACAGACTGACTCAAGCCACTTCTCTGGCAGCAACCTGTTGGCAGTCGAGATAAAAGGGCGACAGGCCCCGCTTGAAACAGCGATGACCTTCAATAGTCCGCTCATGTTCGATTCCTTGTGATGAAGCTCCGTGAACAGAGCCGTATCGCTTGGTTGGCAAGTCCTGTGCCATAACATAACCTGCTGATATGGAAGGCTTTTCAAAACTTTGCGAGCGAGATGCTGTTGCCGTGCGGCTGTCACTGTTGCTCAGGTGTTGGCTGGGCAACAGTGACAGCCTTGTGCGGTTCAGCCCGAAGAGCGCAGATGCTCCATGGCCCATACCGCGGCCTCGACCCGCGAGCGCAGGCCGAGTTTGTACAGCAGGTTCTTGACATGGACCTTGACCGTGCCCTCGGTGATGCCCAGCTTGTGGCCGATGACCTTGTTGCTGTAGCCGCTGGCGATGGTCTTGAGTACCTGACGCTCTCGTTCGGTCAGTTCGATTTCGGGCTGACGGGATGGCGCGCGAAGCGCATTGGCCATGGCCAGGGTCAGTCCGGGGCTGACTACCAGGGCTCCGTCCAGGGCATCACGGATGTACTGGATCAGGAGTTCGGGCTCCATGTCCTTGAGCAGATAGCCGTTGGCGTCAAGGCGCAGGGCATCGCGAATATCGTCCTCGGCATCGGACACCGTGAACAGCAAGACCTTGCCTCTGTAGTTCGTGGCCCGCAGGCGACGCAGGGTTTCGATGCCATTGAGCTGCGGCATGTTGTTATCGAGCAATACCAGATCGGGCTTCAGAGGCTCGATCAGGTGCAGGGCTTCTTCGCCGTTGCCGGCTTCTCCCACTACTTCTAGATCCGTATCGAGTTCCAGCATCTGGCGGATGCCGCGACGCATCATCGGATGATCGTCCACCAGCAGAATCCGGTGTTTGCGGGGAAATGGGTTCATATGACGCTACCTTCTGTGAGGTGTCCGAGAAACTCGGGGCGGAATTCCATTCGGACCAGAGTGCCTTGAGGGGATCGGGAAGAAATCTGCAACAGGCCATGCAGGCTGCGGGCACGTTCTTCCATGATGTTCAGACCGTGGTGTTCGTGCCGGTCGCGGGGCTGGCCGAAGCCGCGGCCATCGTCTTCGATGGACAGACGTACCGTTTCGCCGTACTGGCGAAGTTGCAGCCATACGTTCTGTGCGTGGGCGTGGCGCAGGCAGTTGGACAGGGCTTCGCGGGTGATCTGCAGAATATGGATCTGCTCGCTGGCCGACAGCTCGAAGGCCAGGCTCTCGGCGTGCAGATGCACCTGGAAGCCTGCGCGGCGCGAGAAGTCTTCGGCAGTGTCCTTGAGTTCCTGTGCCAGCCCGGCTTCGTGAATCTGCAGGCGAAAGGTGGTCAGCAGTTCGCGCAACTGTCGATAAGCGTTGCTCAGTCCTTCTCGCAATTCGGCGGTGACGTTTTCCAGGGTTTCCACGGGTTCGCCACGGCGCATCAGGGTTTGCATGCGGCTGACCTGCAGCTTCATGTAGGACAGTGCCTGGGCCAGTGAGTCGTGCAATTCCCGGGCGATGATGGCGCGTTCTTCGAAGAGCAGCAGGCGGTGATCCTGTTCGCGCTGGCGCTTGAGTGACAGCGAGGTGCCGATCAGGTTGGCCAGCGCCTGGATCAGCTCGGTTTCCCAGGTTTGTGGCATGTGCCCATCGATAAAGTAAGCCTTGAGCTCACCCAGTTCGCTGCCCTGGTTGCTGATATTGAAACTCTGTCTGTTGAGTTGCTGGTGCTGCTGACAGGTCTCGCAATGATTGTCCGTGCAGACATCCCGGTTGCTGGCACCATGCAGGACCAGCCGTTGTCGGGCCGGAGATTGCTGCTGGCCTTGCAGATACAGCGACAGGCGCAGCCCGGGCAGGCGTTGCTGGAAGTGCCGGATCAGCTCATCCAGGCCTTCGGCATTGGCCAGCCGGGTGGCCAGATTGCGACTGCTTTGATAAAGCAGTTCCAGAGCTGCATTGGCCTGTTGCAGGTTCAGAGTCTTTTGCCGGACCTGGGTTTCCAGAGTGTGATGAGACTGCTCGATGGTTTCGGCCATGGCATTGAAGCTGCTGGCCAGTTGGCCCAGTTCATCGAGTGACTGGTGATTGACCCGTGCCTGAAAGTCTCCACGCCGAAAGCGTCGGGTTGCATCCACCAGTTCCTGCAACGGGCTGACCACGCTGTTTTGCAGTTCGTACAGCCCAATGAACAGGACGAACAGGGTGGTGAACAGGGCGGTGCCCTGAATCAACTGCTGCCAGGTCTGCTTGTGTTCACTCTGACGCTGCAGCAGGTTGACGAACTGGTTCAGTCGTTCGACGAAAGTCTGGGCCTGAGCCTGGAAGCCGGCTGCATCTCCTCGCATCAGGGCTGGCTGCAACGTGTCGCTCCAGCGCTGCCGGATATCCCGGTAGCTGCTCAGCAGTTCAGGCTCTGCGTCTTCTTTCAGCACCATCCTGAGCGACGGGCTGTCCAGACGCTGCTGCAGGCTTTCGCTGATGGCGGTAATGGTTTCGGCGCTTGCACCTGTGCTGAGCTTCCAGCTCAGGTGATAGGTCTCCATGCGCACCGAGCCCGCCGTATTGATGGCCGCTGCGTCACCCTGACTGAACCAGGCGATCAGTCCGGCACTCAGGGAACTGGCCAGGGCCAATACCGATATCAGGATCACCGCCAGACTGGCACGGGCGGGCAGGGAACTGCGTAACCAGCGAATCATTGCCGAGACTCCAGGCAAGAGCAGGCTCTACCTCCAAAGAGTTGCTGGCCGTCGATTGTTCGCCACGGTGCCGCAGAACTCAGGTGCAAGCCCGATAAACAAAGGGTTTAAAGGTGTTTCATCACTACCTCTTTGGAGGTAGATCGCACAAGCATAGGTTGCAAACCCTGAGGGCTTCATTGACCAGGGTCAGGTTTTCTCCGGGCCACTCTTTACTAGTCTGTCGCCATGGTTGACTGAATGGAGCTCGAGATGACCACACCACCTGTACGACAAGGCCCGTTGATTACTGACTGGCGCCCGGAAGATCCCGCGTTCTGGGGGAGCAGTGGCAAGCAGACGGCCACTCGCAATCTGTGGATATCCATTCCTGCACTGCTTCTGGCCTTTGCCGTATGGATGGTCTGGAGCACGGTGATCGTGCGTCTGAACGCCATCGGTTTCAGTTTCAGTACCGATCAGTTGTTCTGGCTGGCGGCCTTGCCCGGCTTGTCCGGTGCCGTCTTGCGGGTGTTCTATTCCTTCATGGTGCCCATTTTCGGCGGTCGGCGCTGGACAGCCCTGAGCACCCTGTCGCTGTTGCTGCCATCGCTGTGGATGGGATTTGCCGTTCAGGACCCGACCACGTCCTACAACGTGTTTGTGCTGATTGCACTGCTCTGCGGCCTGGGAGGCGGCAACTTTGCATCGAGCATGTCCAATATCAGTTTCTTCTATCCCAAGTCTCAGCAGGGCACGGCCCTGGGCCTGAATGCCGGGCTGGGCAACCTGGGTGTTTCGGTGATGCAGTTCTGTGTACCGCTGGTCATTACCTTCGGCCTGTTCGGCGGGTTTGGCGGGCAACCTCAGGTGTCGGCCGACGGCAGCCGGTTGTGGTTGCAGAACGCTGGTTTTCTCTGGGTGCCTTTCATTATTGCCGTCAGCCTGCTGGCCTGGTTCTGCATGAATGATCTGTCCAGTGCCAAGGCTTCGTTCAGGGAACAGGCGGTGATTTTCAAGCGCAAGGACAACTGGCTGATGTGCTGGCTTTACCTGGCGACCTTCGGCTCGTTCATCGGTTTCTCGGCAGCGTTTCCGCTGCTGATCAAGACCTCCTTTCCGCAGGTCATCGCCCTCAAGTTCGCCTTTCTCGGCCCGCTGGTCGGCGCTCTGGTGCGGCCACTGGGTGGCTGGCTGGCGGACAGGCTGGGTGGTGCGCGGGTCAGCCTGTGGAATTTCGTGCTGATGATCGTGATGGTCTTCGGCGTTTTGCACTTTCTTCCGGCAAGCGATGGTGCTCTGGCGCAGGAGGGCCGCGGTGGTAGTTTCTACGGCTTTCTTGGCATGTTCATGCTGCTGTTCATCACCACCGGCATAGGTAACGGTTCCACTTTTCGCATGATCCCGGTGATCTTTCGCAGCCTCCATGAGCAGGCCGCTGCCGGCAGAGGTCCCGAGGCGCGTGAGCAGGCCATGAGGAACGCGGGCAAGGAGTCGGCTGCTGTCCTGGGTTTCAGTTCGGCCATGGGAGCTTTCGGTGCGTTCTTCATCCCCAAGACCTTCGGGACTTCAATGACCCAGACCGGTGGCCCGGAACTGGCCTTCTACATGTTCATCGTCTTTTACCTGAGCTGCATTCTGGTGACCTGGTGGTTTTATGCCCGCAAGGATGCCGCAACGCCCTGCTGAAAAACCGGATTCATACCTTGCATGAGTGGGGCAAAGAACCCTGCGGCAAGCCTGAGAGGAAAGCGTCATGAGTCACTTGCTGGATCAATTGCGGTTTTTCAATCGCAAGCAGGGCGAGTTCGCCGACGGTCACGGTGAAACGCGCAAGGAGTCCCGCGACTGGGAAGATGTCTACCGCTCGCGCTGGCAGTACGACAAGATCGTTCGCTCCACTCACGGCGTGAACTGCACCGGTTCCTGTTCGTGGAAAATCTACGTCAAGAACGGCCTGATCACCTGGGAAACCCAGCAGACCGACTACCCCCGAACCCGTGACGACCTGCCCAACCATGAACCGCGCGGCTGTCCTCGAGGTGCCAGTTACAGCTGGTACATCTACAGTGCCAACCGGCTCAAGTACCCCAAGATCCGCAAGCCGCTGCTCAAGTTGTGGCGTGAGGCGCGTCAGTCCCTGGATCCGGTGGATGCCTGGGCCAGCATCGTCGAAGACAAGGCCAGGACCGACTCCTATAAAAGCAAGCGCGGCATGGGCGGTTTCATTCGTTCCAGTTGGGATGAGGTCAACGAAATCATCGCTGCGGCCAACGTCTATACCGTCAAGCGATTCGGGCCTGACCGGGTGGTGGGGTTTTCGCCGATTCCGGCCATGTCCATGGTCAGTTATGCTGCCGGTGCCCGTTATCTGTCGCTGATCGGTGGCACCTGTCTGAGTTTCTACGACTGGTACTGCGATCTGCCGCCGGCCTCGCCCATGATCTGGGGCGAGCAGACCGACGTGCCGGAGTCGGCCGACTGGTACAACGCCAATTACATCATTGCCTGGGGCTCCAACGTTCCGCAAACCCGGACCCCCGATGCGCATTTCTTTACCGAAGTGCGCTACAAGGGCACCAAGACCGTGGCCATCACCCCCGATTATTCGGAAGTGGCCAAGCTCACCGACCTCTGGCTCAACCCCAGGCAGGGCACCGATGCCGCGCTGGCCCAGGCCTTCAATCATGTGATTTTCAAGGAGTTCCACCTCGACCGGCCCAGCGCCTATTTCACCGACTACGCCAAGCGCTATACCGACCTGCCGGTGCTGGTGATGCTCAAGCCCATGCCCGGAGGCGGCGGTTATCAACCCGATCGCTTCCTGCGCGCCTCGGATCTGAGCGACAACCTCGGCCAGGACAATAATCCGCAGTGGAAAACCATCGCATTCGACGTCAGCGGTGAGCTGGTTTCTCCACAAGGCTCCATCGGTTATCGCTGGGGCGAAAAGGGCAAGTGGAACATTCTGGCGCGTGAGGGCGCGCAAGGGCGTGAAATAGAGCTGTGTCTCAGCCTGATCGGTGGCGATGTCGCGGAAGTGGCCTTTCCATACTTTGCCGGTGAGAGCCAGTTGCACTTCCAGCATGTGGCCGGCGATGCCGTGCAATACCGCCGCGTACCCGTGCGCAGCCTGATCCTGGCCGATGGCAGCCAGGCCAGGGTGGCTACGGTATTCGACCTGTCGGCGGCCAATCTGGCCATTGACCGCGGGCTGGGCGGTGCCAATGTGGCCAGGGATTACAACGACCCCAGTGTGCCCGGCACTCCGGCCTGGCAGGAGCAGATCACCGGAGTCAGCCGTGAGAAAGCGATCCGGATAGCCCGTGAGTTCGCCGATAACGCCGACAAGACCCGCGGGCGCTCGATGATCATTGTCGGGGCGGCGATGAATCACTGGTATCACATGGACATGAACTATCGTGGGCTGATCAACATGCTCATGCTTTGTGGGTGCGTGGGCCAGACGGGAGGTGGCTGGGCGCATTACGTCGGCCAGGAGAAGCTCCGTCCGCAATGTGGCTGGCTGCCTCTGGCTTTCGGTCTGGACTGGAGTCGTCCGCCACGGCAGATGAACGGCACCAGCTTCTTCTATGGCCACAGTTCGCAGTGGCGTCATGAAAAGATGAGCATGCATGATGTGCTTTCGCCGCTGGCCGACAAGAGCCAGTTTCCCGAGCATGCCCTGGACTACAACATTCGCGCCGAACGGGCCGGCTGGCTGCCCAGCGCGCCACAATTGAACCGCAACCCGCTGCATCTCTGTCGCGATGCCGCCGAAGCCGGCATGACTCCCCAGGATTATGTGGTCAAGTCCCTGCATGAGGGTTCTCTGCGCTTTGCCTGCGAACAGCCGGACAACCCGCAGAACTTTCCGCGCAACATGTTCATCTGGCGTTCCAATCTGCTGGGCTCTTCGGGCAAGGGGCATGAGTACATGCTCAAGTACCTGCTCGGCACCCGTAATGGCGTCATGAACGAAGACATCGGCCATACCGGTGCCTGCAAGCCTGAAGAAGCCGAATGGGTAGACGAGGGCGCCATCGGCAAGCTTGATCTGGTTACCACCCTGGACTTCCGGATGTCCTCGACCTGCGTGTACTCCGACATCGTTCTGCCGACCGCGACCTGGTACGAAAAGGACGACATGAACACCTCGGACATGCACCCCTTCATCCATCCGTTATCGGCGGCCATCGATCCGGCCTGGGAGTCGCGTTCCGACTGGGAAATCTATAAAGGCATCGCCAGGGCGTTTTCTTCCATGGCGGTTGGTCATCTGGGGGTGGAGCAGGACCTGGTCACCGTGCCGTTGCTGCATGACAGTGTCGGCGAGCTGGCCCAGCCCTTCGGTGGGACGGACTGGAAAACCGCAGGCGTGGTACCGCAGCCTGGCAAGAATGCTCCGAACCTGCATGTGGTAGAGCGTGACTACCCCAATATCTACAAGAAATTCACTTCACTCGGCCCATTGCTGGAAAAGCTCGGTAACGGCGGCAAGGGCATCAACTGGAATACCGAGGAAGAGGTGAAACTTCTCGGCGATCTGAATTATCGAGAGGGCGAACCGGGCATCAGCCAGGGGCGTCCCCGGATCGATACGGCCATTGATGCTGCAGAAGTCATCTTGTCTCTGGCCCCGGAAACCAATGGTCATGTGGCGGTCAAGGCCTGGGCTGCACTGTCCGGGTTCACCGGCATCGATCACAGCCATCTGGCACAGCCCAAGGCTCACGAGAAGATCCGTTTTCGCGATATTCAGGCACAGCCGCGCAAGATCATTTCCAGCCCGACCTGGTCGGGTCTCGAAGACGAGCACGTCAGCTACAACGCCGGTTATACCAACGTTCACGAAAATATTCCGTGGCGCACCATCACCGGTCGTCAGCAGTTCTATCAGGATCATCCATGGATGCAGGCATTCGGTGAGCAACTGATGAGTTACCGGCCACCGGTCAACACCCGGACCATCGAGGCGGTGCAGGGCAAGCGTGTCAACGGCCATCCCGAAATCGTCCTGAACTGGATCACGCCGCACCAGAAGTGGGGAATTCACAGCACTTACAGCGACAACCTGCTGATGCTCACGCTGGGCCGTGGCGGGCCGATTGTCTGGCTTTCGGAAATCGACGCCAGACGCGCGGGTATCGAAGACAACGACTGGATCGAATGCTTCAACGCCAATGGCGCGCTGACGGCACGTGCGGTGGTCAGCCAGCGGGTCAAGGAAGGCATGGTGATGATGTATCACGCCCAGGAACGGATCGTGAACGTGCCAGGCTCGGAAACCACCGGAACCCGTGGCGGCCATCACAACTCGGTCACCCGGGTGGTACTCAAGCCGACCCATATGATCGGTGGCTATGCCCAGCAGGCCTACGGCTTCAACTATTACGGCACGGTCGGCTGCAACCGCGACGAGTTCGTTGTCGTGCGCAAGATGGCCAGGGTCGACTGGCTCGACGGTTCCCGCGGCGATGAGCTGCCGCGCCCCTTGCCGACCGATGTGGATTGAGGAGTGTTGTGATGAAGATTCGTTCACAAGTCGGCATGGTCCTGAATCTGGACAAATGCATCGGTTGCCATACCTGTTCGATCACTTGCAAGAATGTCTGGACCAGCCGTGAAGGCCTTGAATATGCCTGGTTCAACAATGTCGAAAGCAAGCCCGGGATTGGCTATCCCAAGGAATGGGAAAATCAGGACAAGTGGAAGGGCGGCTGGGTGCGCAATGCCAATGGTTCGATTACTCCCCGGATCGGCGGCAAGTTCAGGGTGCTGGCCAATATCTTCGCCAACCCTGATCTGCCGAGCCTTGATGACTATTACGAACCGTTCGACTTCGATTACCAGCACCTGCACACCGCGCCTTCGGGGCAGCATCAACCCACTGCAAGACCGCGCTCCCTGGTGTCCGGCAAGCGCATGGAAAAGATCGAATGGGGCCCGAACTGGGAGGAAATCCTCGGCGGCGAGTTTGCCAGGCGACGCAAGGACAAGAACTTCGACCGGATCCAGGCAGATATCTACGGCGAGTACGAAAACACCTTCATGATGTATCTGCCGCGCCTGTGCGAGCACTGCCTGAATCCGGCATGTGCGGCATCCTGCCCGAGCGGGGCGATTTACAAGCGCGAGGAAGACGGGATTGTCCTGATCGATCAGGAGAAGTGCCGAGGCTGGCGGATGTGTATCAGCGGCTGTCCGTACAAGAAGATCTACTTCAACTGGAAAAGCGGCAAGTCGGAGAAGTGCATCTTCTGCTATCCGAGGGTAGAAGCCGGGATGCCGACCTTGTGTGCCGAAACCTGTGTCGGCCGCATCCGCTATCTGGGTGTGCTGCTGTATGACGCAGATCGCATCGCCGAGGTGGCAGGCACCGGCAATGATCAGGATCTGTACCGGAAACAACTGGAGATATTCCTCGACCCCAATGATCCGGCAGTGATCCGTCAGGCTCTGGAGGATGGCGTTCCGCAATCGGTGATCGATTCCGCGCAACGCTCGCCGGTGTACAAGATGGCCGTGGACTGGCAGCTCGCACTGCCATTGCACCCCGAATACCGCACGCTGCCCATGGTCTGGTATGTGCCGCCACTGTCACCGATCCAGAACGCTGCGGCGTCGGGCACCGTCGGCATGAACGGGGTGATCCCGGATGTCGACAGCCTGCGTATTCCCCTGCGCTACCTGGCCAACCTGCTGACCGCTGGGGATGAAGGACCGGTCAGGCTGGCCCTCAAGCGCTTGCTGGCAATGCGGGCCTACAAGCGCTCCCAACAGGTTGACGGTGTGCAGGATTTGCAGGTGTTGCAGGAGGTCGGCCTGAGTGTGAGTCAGGTTGAGGAAATGTACCGCTATCTGGCGATTGCCAACTACGAAGACCGTTTCGTGGTGCCCAGCGCGCATCGAGAGGACGCCATGAGCGATGCCTTTGCCGAGCGCTCCGGTTGCGGGTTCAGCTTCGGCAGCGGCTGCAGCGGCAGTTCCGATATCAATATGTTCGGCACGAAGAAGGCCAACCGTCGCGACATTCTGAAAACCGTTCAGTTGTGGGAGCAATGAGCATGCGCATTCTCAAAGTGATTTCGCTGCTGCTCGATTATCCGGATGAAGCCCTGGTCGAGGGACGTGAAGAACTGGAACAGGCAATCATCCAGGCCCGGGAAATCAGCCCGCAACAGCGCGGTGCCTTGTTTGAATTGCTGGAGCTGATCTGCAGCAACGACCTGATGGACGGGCAAGAGCATTATGGAGCGCTGTTCGGGCGTGGCCGCTCCCTGTCTTTACTGCTCTTCGAGCATGTACATGGAGAGTCCCGCGACCGGGGCCAGGCCATGGTCGACATGCTGGCGCAGTACGAAGCGGCCGGTTTTGTCCTTGGCATCAAGGAGCTGCCCGACTATCTCCCGTTGTATCTGGAGTTCCTTTCCACCCGGGAAGACATCGAGGCTCGCGAAGGGCTGGCGGATGTTGCGCACCTGCTGGCCTTGCTTGCGGCACGCCTGGAGGAACGGGAAAGCGCATACGCCAGTTGCTTTCGCGCGCTGCTGCAGATTGCCGGTGCCGAGCCACAGCAAGCGGTTGCCGGATTGCGGGAACAAGTGACCAGAGAGCCCCGAGACGACTCCCTCGAAGCACTGGACAAGGTCTGGGAAGAGGAGGCCGTGGACTTTCTCAAGGCCGAACAGCAGGACCGTTGCTCTTCGATGCCGGGCGGACCGGGCAAGGCTCGGGAAGAAAGCGCGGTACCGCTGCACTGGGTGGGGTTTCAGCATGAAGGGCCGGCCGGGGAGGTGGGCAATGTCTAAGTGGAATCTTCTGCTGTTCTGGGTCTATCCCTATGTCGCCCTGGCGATTTGTCTGCTGGGAAGCTGGGCACGCTTCGACCTTGCACAGTACAGCTGGAAAGCCGGTTCCAGCCAGATGCTCGACAACCGTGGAATGCGTGTGGCCAGCAATCTGTTTCATGTCGGTGTGCTGTTTGTACTGGTGGGGCACTTCGTTGGCCTGTTGACCCCCGTCTCGGTCTATCACCACCTGATCAGCACCGAGCACAAACAATTGCTGGCCATGGTTTCCGGCGGATTTTTCGGTCTGCTGTGTCTGATCGGCCTGCTGATGCTGCTCAAGCGCCGCCTGACCGCGCCGCGAATAAAGGCTACGTCCAGCCCTTCGGACATTCTGATCCTGCTGGTATTGCTGGCGCAGTTGCTGCTCGGGCTGCTGAGTATCTTTGTGTCCACTGCGCACATGGATGGCTCGGTCATGGTAATGCTTGCCGACTGGGCGCAGTACACGGTGATGTTACGGCCCATGGATGCAGTCGCCGCGATTGCCCCGGTCAGTCTGATCTACAAGCTGCATGTATTTCTCGGCCTGACACTGTTTGTCCTGTTCCCCTTTACTCGCCTGGTGCATGTGATCAGCGCGCCGGTCTGGTACCTGGGGCGGCGTTATCAGATTGTCCGGCAGAAAACCTGAGGAGGCTGTCATGACAGATAAATGTGGATGTGGCAGTGGCGGTTGTGAGTCTCAGGGCGGTCGGGAGCAACTGATCGCCAGCAGTGAGCAGGAGTGGCCGGTCATCAGCGTCAATCAAGTGTCGATAACCCCGCAATCCCTGGCGCAGGAGTTGCAATATCATCCGGCGTCCAGCCGCGATGAGGCGGTATACCTGGCGGCCAGGGCGTTGGTGATCCGGGAGTTGTTGCAGCAGCGCATTGACGAGCTGGGCCTGACGCAGCAACTGGGTGCCGGTGAGAATGAGGAGGAGGCCGCCACCCGCCTGCTGCTCGAGCGCGAAGTGCAAATACCCGAGTGCGACGAGGCCGCTTGTCTGCGTTATTACGATAACAATCGGGAGCGCTTTCGTAGCGCGCCACTGCTGGCGGTTCGGCACATCCTGCTCGAATGCGCTCCGGACGATGCCGAGTCGCGCAGTCTGGCCCGAGAGCAGGCCCAGGATATGCTGCAACAGCTGGGCGAGTTTTCCGTTGGTTTCGCCGAGCTGGCACTGATGCACTCGGCCTGTCCGTCCAAAACCCAAGGGGGGAGCCTCGGGCAGATCAGCAAAGGCCAGACCGTACCGGAACTGGAGCGCCAGTTATTCGGCCTGGCACCGGGGCTATGCGAAAAGCCTCTGGAAAGTCGCTATGGCTGGCACGTGATCAATATCGATCAGCGCATCGAAGGTCAGGCTTTGCCTTACGAGGCTGTGGCCACAAGGATTCGGACCCGGCTGCAGCAGGGTGTCTGGCAAAAAGCTGTGGTGCAGTATCTTCAGGGCCTGATCGGTGCCGCGGATATTCGTGGCATTCATTTGCAAGGTGCCGACTCACCGTTGGTGCAGTGAACAGGGGAACGTCATGGCCAAACCCTTTCCCATTAGCCCGAAACACCCCGAGCGTATCTGCTGGGGCTGCGATCGGTACTGTGCAGCCAATGCCCTGGCCTGCGGCAACGGAGCGGATCGCACGATGCACCCGGCAGAGATGATCGGTGACGATTGGTATCTGCACGGGGACTGGGGGATTGAACCTCCGGTCGCTGTCGACGGGACGGTTGAGGACAAGGACGTCTGATTGACGTCGTCTCGCGAATGAACCAATGCTGTGGGATTGGCAACACTTGATGCAGACAGAGCCAATGAGTCTGCGACTGGGGCCTCAGGCCCCGGCCATCCACCGTGCAAGGCCATGTCGCCCGCTGATACCCAGCTTTACGGTAGCGCGCTTGAGGTAGGTTTCCACCGAACTGGCCTTGACTCGCAGTCGTTGCGCCATCTCCGGTATGGTGCCGCCGGTCAGCAGGCCGAGGCAGACTTCCTGTTCGCGTGCCGACAGGTTGATCGCATCCTGTGCCAGGCGACCGCTGAAGGCCTGATGCATGGACGCGGTTTCTGCATCCTGCTCGGGTTCGACGCGAGCCGTGCTTGTCACGCGAGTGACAGGTTGTGCGAGGAGCTGGGCATGGTGCTCGACCAGCGGCAGCAGTGTGTCGGACAGGCTCTTGAGCAGTGACAGTTCGCTCAGGGAGAACGGCCGCAGGGTCGGCAGGCGATAGAAGCAGATGATCCAGCGCTGCTCGCCACGGTTCGAAACCAGATTGCACTGGTGGACCGTATATTGGGGGCTTTGTGTGCTCGACGGCACCTTGAGCTGTATGAGCAGTGGCGCATCCATCTGCATGATACTCTGCAGCAGTGGATGACGCTGACTCTGGGTCGCAGGGAAGTCGTATTGCAGACCGGCATTGCCGAGGCGGTTGCTCTGGCCGATACTGGCCTGGGGAACATCCAGGGTCCATTCATTGATATCGAGACCGTGGATCGGCACCAGTGCATCGACAAGTTGCAGCATCTGCCTGGCAAAAGCGTTGTTGCCGGTGCTGGAAACAAGCTGACCCAGATGCTGATAAAAACGCGGGTCGTGACTGTGCTCGCGAGCGGTTGTCAGTTTCATACTTCTATCTTCCCTGATTCTGACCGTACTGATTAGGCTGGCCGATTCCTTATGTTGACGCCTGAATAATGACGCTGACGATGGTCTTATTCAATCCCAAGGGTTTGTTACATGTCTGTAGCGGAAAACCGGGACAAGCGCATTATTTGGTATGAACTTTATCTGACAAAGATAATCTCTTCGCTCGGTGACGAGCGGTCGAGGCAACTGACTACGCGGGCTAGAGCGGCTGTCAAGGTTTTTTTGGATGGTGGCTACATGCCATTGTAGGGGTTTTCTGGGACATACAGGGTCGGCGGGGCGGTGCTTGAATCCGCGGCTTCACTGCCTAGAAGGACCTGGACCATGTCAGCCGCCGATGTCTTCCCCCTAACCGCCGCCCAGCGCGATGTCTGGCTTGATCAGGTCAGCCGCGGTGATTCACCTCTGTACAACATCGGTGGCTATCTGAACCTTACCGGTCCGCTGGATCCGGTCTTGTATCAGCGTGCGCTGGAAAATCTGGTGGCGTCCCACGAAGGGTTGCGTACAGTCCTGCTGCCGGGAGCTGCCGAAGATGGTCTGCCGTTGCAGACCTACGCCGCATCGATGCCTGTGCCGATGCCGCTGCATGATCTGAGCGACCAGCCTGACCCGGTCAGTGCCGCCCATGCGCTGACCCTTGAGTACATGCAGCGTCCTTATACGCTCGATGGCAGCCCCCTGTTCACCTTCTGTCTTGTGCGTCTGGGTGTCGACCATCACTGGATGATCAGCGTGGCTCACCACCTGATTCTCGATGGCTGGGGCTTCGGGCAGATGATCAAGTCTCTGGGCGAGCATTACACCGCACTGGCTGAAGGCAGCAGCCTGGATTTCAAGGGGCCGGATTACCGCGACTTCATTCAGGAAGATGCGCGTTACCACGAATCGCCACGCTACGAGCGGGACAAGGCCTACTGGCTGGAGAAGTACAGCAACCTGCCGGAGCCGCTGCTGGTATCGCGCTACCACAACCGCCGGGCAACCGACCCGGCACCGTCCCATACCTGGGTACAGAATTTTCCGGAAGCACTGCACACACGCATGAAGCAGTTTGCCGAAAGCAACGGCTCTTCGGCGTTTCATGTGCTGCTGGCGGCCTTGCATGTGTATTTCACCCGTACCGCACAACGCGAAGACTGGGTGGTCGGCCTGCCATTGCTCAACCGTATCGGGGCACGTTTCAAGGCGACCATGGGCCACTTCGCCCAGGTCAGCGCGGTATGCATGACTTTTGACCAGCAATTGAACTTTGGCTCGCTGGTCAAGGAAGTGCGCGACACACTCAAGCGCGACTTTCGCCATCAGCGTTTCCCGCTGAGCGAGCTGAATCGTAACCTCGGTGTGGCCCGTGAGGAGCGGGGTCAGTTGTTCGAGGTTTCGGTGTCTTACGAGCAGGAAGACCATGAGTACCGCTATGGCGAAGCTCAGGCGCAGACGGTAAAAGTCTCGAACGGCTACGAAGCCACGCCGCTTGCCATTCATTTGCGCACCAACAGCTTCAATGACAACGCCTGGCTGCACCTGGTCTATCACCGCGCCTGGTTCGATGCCGAAGAGGCCGAGGCCATCGCCGGTCGTCTGTTGCAGGTACTGGAGCAGGCATTGGAAAACCCCGGGTTGCGTGTCGAGGACTTTGACCTGCTGACGCCTGCCGAGCACCGGCAGTTGCAGCGCTGGAACGCAACCGATGCGATTTCCGGCAGCGAACAACTGATCCACAAACGCATCGAAAATCAGGCTCAGGCGCGTCCTGATGCCGTTGCGGCGACTCATCAGGGAAAACACCTGACCTATGCCCAACTCAACCGCAAGGCCAATGGCCTGGCTCGGCGCCTGATCGAACTGGGTGTGCGTCCGGATGATCGTGTTGCGCTGGTTGCCCGTCGTGGCCTGGAAACCCTGGTGGGCATGCTGGCGGTCCTCAAGGCCGGTGCCGCCTATGTGCCGGTCGACCCGGCGCATCCACGTGAGCGCTTGTCATACCTGCTGAGCGACAGCCAGCCGGTGGCGGTGCTGACCCAATCGAATCTGCGCGATCGCCTGCCGGTACTGAATCTGCCGCTGATCGAGCTGGACGCCAGCGACTGGGGGCATGGCGACCACGCCAACCCGCGTATCGTCAATCTGAGCAGCAACAATCTGGTCTATGTGATCTACACCTCGGGATCCACCGGCCAGCCCAAAGGCGTCATGGTTGAACATCGCACGCTCTCTCATCTCGTCGACTGGCATTGCGAGGCTTTCTCCCTGGGCGTCGGCGGACACACCTCCAGCCTGGCCGGTTTCGGTTTCGATGCCATGGCCTGGGAAGTCTGGCCGGCCCTGTGCTCCGGTGCGACCCTGCATGTGGCTCCTACCCAGGAAGGCGGTGAGGACATCGACGCCTTGCTGCAATGGTGGCGCGCCCAGCCACTGGACGTCAGCTTCCTGCCGACACCGGTGGCCGAGTACGCTTTCAGCCAGGAAGACGATCATCCGACCCTGCGTACCTTGTTGATCGGCGGTGACCGCCTGCGTCAGCTCAATCGCGATCCTGGCTTTGCCGTGATCAACAACTATGGCCCGACCGAAACCACAGTGGTTGCCACTTCCGGGCAAGTACTGGTGGGCGGTGCCCTGCATATTGGCGGTCCGATTGCCAATACCCGCACTTACGTACTGGATGCACGGCTGAAGCCGGTGCCGGTAGGCGTGACCGGTGAGCTGTATATCGGCGGTGCGGGCGTTGCCCGTGGCTACCTGAACCGGCCGGACCTCACCGAAGAGCGTTTCGTCGCCGACCCGTTCAGTAGCGTTGCCGAAGCGCGCATGTACCGCAGTGGTGATCTGGTGCGCTGGAACAGCGACGGGACTCTGGATTATCAGGGCCGCAACGACGATCAGGTGAAGATTCGCGGCATGCGTATCGAGCTGGGCGAGATCGAAGCGGTCCTGGCCAGCCAGCCCGGTGTAAAAGACGCCGTGGTGCTGGTGCGTGACCAGCAACTGCTGGCCTGGTTCACCGAAAACGCTGTCGTGGACCCCGAAGCCTTGCGTCAGGCCCTGCGTGCGCGTCTGCCGGGTTACATGGTGCCGCGTGCCTTCACTTATCTGGCAGCCTTGCCGCTGACCAATAACGGCAAGCTCGACCGCCGCGCCTTGCCGGACCCCGATCCTGCATCCTTGCTCGGCCAGGCCTACGAGGCACCACAAGGTGCTGTGGAAGTCGCCATGGCCGACATCTGGGCTCAGGTGCTGGATGTGGAGCGAGTAGGGCGTCATGACAACTTCTTCGAACTGGGCGGCCATTCGCTGCTGGCCATCAATCTGGTGGATCGCCTGCGCAAGGCCGGGCTCAAGGCCGATGTTCATGTCTTGCTGGCCCAGCCGACCGTAGCAGCCCTGGCGGCCTTCGATGGCAATGAGTCGCAAACGATTGCGGTGCCAGACAACCGCGTGCCGGCAGGTTGCACCCAGATCACCCCGCAAATGCTGAGCCTGACCGACCTCGATCAGTCGGCCATCGACCGGATTGTCGCCACCGTTCCTGGTGGTGCCGCCAACGTCCAGGAAATCTACCCGCTGGCACCTTTGCAGGAAGGCATCCTTTATCACCACATCACTGCAGAACAAGGCGATCCGTATCTGCTGCAATGGCGTCTGGCCTTCGACAGTCTGGATCGGCTCCAGGCCTGGGCCGGTGCGTTGCAGCAGGTGATTGACCGCCACGATATCCTGCGCACTTCCGTGGTCTGGGAAGGGCTGGAAAACCCTCAACAGGTGGTCTGGCGCAAGGCCGAGCTGATCGTGCAACCGGTCAGCTTCGATACCCCGAATGCAGATGCCAGCATCATCGAGCGTCTGCAGCAACAGTTCGACGCCCGTCATCATCGTCTGGAATTGTCCCAGGCACCGCTGATGCGTCTGGTCCATGCCCATGATCCGGCCAACAGCCAGGTCGTGGCGATTCTGTTGTTCCACCATCTGGTGCTGGACAACGCGGCCATGGAAGTGGTCAGTAACGAGATGCAGGCCTTGCTGGCCGGTCACCTGTCTGATCTGGCACCTCCAGTGCCTTACCGCAACTATGTCGCTCAGGTGCGCATCGGCAGTGATGACAAGCGCCATGAGGCCTTTTTCAGCGAAATGCTCGGTGACGTCGACGAGCCGACCCTGCCTTTCGGCCTGCAGGACGTGCGCACCGATGGCAGCGGTATCGAAGAATCCCGTCTGGTACTGGACAATCATCTTTCCCTGCGTCTGCGTGAGCAGGCTCGCCAGCAGGGCGTCAGCGCCGCCAGCCTGATGCATCTGGCCTGGGCACGGGTATTGAGCGTGCTGGCCAACCGTCGCGATGTGGTGTTCGGCACCGTATTGCTGGGGCGCATGCAGAGCGGCGAGGGTGCCGATCGGGCGCTTGGCGTCTTTATCAACACCTTGCCGCTGCGGGTCGATACGGCGGCAGGCGCCGGTGAAGCCGTGAAGAACGTGCATTCGCGTCTGTCTGCCTTGCTCGCCCATGAACACGCCTCGCTGGTGCTTGCCCAACGTTGCAGTGGTGTCGCGGCGGGGTCTCCACTGTTCAGCGCCTTGCTCAACTACCGCCATAGCGCCAATGTGAAGCCGCTGGACGGTGAAGGTGCCTGGCAGGGCGTGCGCGTGCTTGGCGGCGATGTGCGCAGCAACTACCCGCTGACCCTGAGCGTCGATGACATGGGCGACAGTTTCGACCTGCACGTGCTGGCGCTGGAAGGCATTGGTGCCGAGCGAGTGGTCGGCTGGATGCACAACACCCTTGAACAACTGGTGCAGTCCCTGGAGCAGGGATCGCTGGCACCGCTCGATGCGGTGTCGATCCTGCAGGCCGAAGAGCGCCGCCAGGTGCTGGTTGACTTCAATGCCAGCGCGCAGGCTTTCCCGCAAGGCCAGACCGTGCACGCACTGGTGGAGTCCCAGGCCGTCAACAGGCCGGACGCGCCTGCCGTGGTGCAGGGCGATGAGGTCTTGAGCTACGCCGAACTCAACCGCCGCGCCAACAGCCTGGCTCATCATCTGATCGGTCTGGGCGTGCAGCCGGACGAGCGGGTCGCTCTGTGCCTGCGTCGCAGTCCCGACCGCCTGGTCGGTCTGCTGGCCATTCTCAAGGCCGGTGCCGCTTATGTGCCGGTGGATCCGGCCTATCCTGCCGAGCGCATCAGCTACCTGCTGGAAGACAGCGCGCCGCGAGTGGTCCTGGTCGATGCTTCGACCCGGGATCTGGTCGGTGATGTGGCGCAAGTGGATCTGGGGCAGGGCGCATGGGATCAGGAATTTCACAGCAACCCGCAAGTGGCGGGCCTGAGCCATGAAAACCTGGCTTACGTCATCTATACCTCCGGTTCCACCGGGCAACCCAAAGGCGTGATGGTCGAGCATCGCACCCTCAATAACCTGGTTCACTGGCACTGCCAGGCTTTCAATCTGAGTGCTGGCAGCCATACCGCCAGCGTGGCCGGTTTCGGCTTCGACGCCATGGTCTGGGAAATCTGGCCTGCGCTCTGTGTCGGTGCCGTGCTGCATCTGCCACCGGCCCATGTGGGCAACGAGCATGTCGATGAACTGCTCGACTGGTGGCTGGAGCAGCCGCTTCAGGTGGGGTTCCTGCCCACTCCGGTGGCCGAGCAGGCTTTCCGTCGTCCGCGTCAGCACCAGACCCTGCGTACCTTGCTGATCGGTGGTGACCGCCTGCGTCAGTTCGACCGCGATCCGGGTTTCGCCGTGATCAACAACTATGGCCCGACCGAAACCACAGTGGTTGCCACTTCGGGGCAGGTGCGGGTGGGTGAATCGCTGCACATCGGCGGTCCGATCTCCAACACCAGCATTTATGTGCTGGATGAACAACTGCAGCCTGTGCCGGTAGGCGTGAGCGGAGAGCTGTATATCGGTGGTTCGGGTGTTGCCCGTGGCTACCTGAACCGACCGGATCTGACCGAGGAGCGTTTTATCGCCGACCCGTTCAGCGATGCGGCCCATGCCCGCATGTACCGCAGCGGCGACCTGGTGCGCTGGAATGCCGACGGCACACTGGATTATCTGGGGCGTAACGATGATCAGGTGAAGATTCGCGGCATGCGTATCGAACTGGGTGAGATCGAAGCGGCGCTTGCCAGCCAGCCGGGCGTGAAGGATGCCGTGGTTCTGGTGCGTGGCGAACGCCTGCTGGCGTGGTTCACCGAAAGTTCGCCAGTGGAGACGGACGCATTGCGTCAGGCCTTGCAGGCCAGCCTGCCTGGCTACATGGTGCCGCTGGCCTTCATCCGTCTGGAAGCCTTGCCGCTGACCAGTCATGGCAAGCTCGACCGTCGTGCTCTGCCGGACCCGGACCAGTCCGATCTGGCCGCTCAGGTCTACGAAGCGCCGCAGGGCGAAGTGGAAGTCGCCATTGCCGAACTCTGGGCTCAGGTGCTGGGGCTTGACCGGGTAGGGCGTCACGATAACTTCTTTGAACTGGGTGGCCATTCGCTGCTGGCGGTCAGTCTGGTGGAGCGCATGCGCAATGCCGGTCTGAGTGCCGATGTGCGTGTGTTGCTGGGTCAGCCGACCGTAGCGGCACTGGCGTCTTCGGTTGGCAATGGTCGCGAAATCACGGTTCCGGCCAACCTTGTACCGGCAGGCGCTACACGTATCACCCCGGACATGCTGAGCCTGTCGAATCTGGACCAGTCGACCATCGACCGTATCGTCGAAACGGTTCCCGGCGGCGCCGCCAATGTGCAGGAAATCTACCCGCTGGCACCGTTGCAGGAAGGTATTCTCTATCACTACCTGACCGCCGAGCAGGGCGATCCCTATCTGCTGCAATTGCGCATCAGCTTCGACAGCCTGGAGCGTCTGCACACGGTCGCCGACGGCCTGCGCAAGGTCATTGCCCGTCACGACAGCCTGCGTACCGCGATTGTCTGGGAAGGACTGGAGGTTCCACAGCAGGTGGTCTGGCGTCATGCCGAGCTGCCGGTGGACGAAGTGCCTCTGGCACAGATCGAAACCCAGGACGGTTCGGCGCGGATCGATCTGAGCCAGGCCCCGCTGATCCGTCTGGTCTACAGCCACGATCCGCTCAGCTCGCGTCTGCAGGCCACGCTGCTGTTCCATCACATCGTGGTCGATGCCACGGCCCTGCAAGTGATGCGCGAGGAAATACTCGCTCACCTGCGTGGCGAGCCAGAGCCGCTCCAGCCTTCGGTACCGTACCGCAACTACGTGGCCCAGGCGCGTCTGGGTGTCAGCGAGGCGGAGCACGAAGCGTATTTCCGCGGGCAACTGGGCGATATCGACGAGCCGACCCTGCCGTTCGGCCTGCACGATGTCCAGGGTGATGGCAGCTCCATCGAAGAAGCGCAACTGACACTGCTCGACGATCTGACCCTGCGCCTGCGCAATCAGGCCCGGCAGATGGGTGTCAGCGTTGCCAGTCTGTTCCACCTGGCCTGGGGCCGGGTATTGGCCAGCGCAACCGGCAAGGACCGTGTGGTATTCGGTACGGTATTGCTCGGTCGCCTGCAAGGCGGTGCCGGAGCCGACCGCGGCATGGGCATGTTCATCAACACTCTGCCACTGCGCATTGATCTGGCCGATATCGGCGTTCGTGAAGGTGCGCGTGATACCCATGCCCGGCTTGCTGCATTGCTCGGTCACGAGCACGCCTCTCTGGCCCAGGCCCAGCGCTGGAGCGGGGTGGCTGCGCCATTGCCGCTGTTCAGCGCCATTCTCAACTACCGCCACAGCGCCGGTCAGGCCAGGCAGGATGCCCAGCGCGAAGCGTGGCGCGGCCTGGAGATCCTGGCCAGCGAGAAAAACACCAACTACCCGTTGAGCCTCAACGTCGACGATCTGGGCGACAGCCTGCGTCTGTCGGTCACTGTCACGCCTGAAGTGGGTGCCCGTCGGATCTGTGGCTATGTGCAGCAGGCATTGAGCGGTGTGGTCGAAGCCCTTGAGTCTCAACCGGATATGCCGCTGCAGCATCTGTCGGTGCTGGATGCCGAAGAGCGTCAGCGTCTGGTGGTGGATTTCAACCGGACCGAGGTCGACTACGATCTGGAGCATACTCTGCATGGCCTGTTCGAGGGGCAGGTCGCTCGCAAGCCACAGGCCGTGGCGCTGCGTGGCGAAGGCGTGCAACTCAGCTATCAGGCTCTCAACGAACAGGCCAACCGTCTGGCGCATCACCTGATCGGTCTGGGCGTGAAAACCGATGATCGAGTGGCGATCTGTGTCGAACGTGGCGTATCCATGGTGGTGGGGCTGCTGGCCATCCTCAAGACCGGTGCCGCTTATGTGCCGCTGGACCCGAGCTACCCTCGTGAACGCATTCACTACATGCTCGAAGACAGCGCGCCGGCTGTGGTGCTGGTGCAGTCGGCGACCCGCAAACTGCTGGACGAAGAGCGCACCCTGCGGGTAGATCTCGACGACAACACCTGGAGCACCCAGAGCATCGACAATCCGCAGATTGTCGGCATGAGTGCGGATCATCTGGCTTATGTGATCTACACCTCCGGCTCCACCGGCACGCCGAAAGGTGTGATGGTCGAACACCGCAGTGTGGGCAACCTGGTGCACTGGAGTTCGCAGGTCATTGCGCTGAAACCCGAGACGGCGCTGCTGCACAAGACGCCCATCAGCTTCGATGCCTCGGTATGGGAACTGTTCTGGCCGCTGTGTGCCGGTTTGCCGCTGGTACTGGCGCGTCCTGACGGCCATCGCGATCCGGCTTACCTGATGCGTGTGATCCGCGATCAGCAGGCCAGCGTGGTGCAATTCGTACCGGCCTTGCTCCAGCAATTCCTGGCACTGGAAGAAATCAGCCAGTGTACTTCTCTGACGGATATCGTCTGCGGCGGTGGTGAATTGACCACTGCCCTGGCCGAGCAGGTACGTCAACGCCTGCCGTGGGCACGTCTGCACAACGTCTATGGCCCGACCGAAACCACGGTGGACTCCAGCGCCTGGACCCTTGAGCCACACGAAGCGGTACCTGGCAGCGCCTTGCCTATCGGGCGGCCGATCAGCAACACCCGCATGTATGTATTGGACGAATACGACCAACTGGTTCCCCAGGGCGTGATCGGTCAGTTGCACATCGGCGGTTCGGGTGTGACCCGTGGTTATCTGAATCTGCCGCAATTCCAGGCCGAGCGCTTTATCGACAGCCCGTTCGTGGCTGGCGATCGTCTGTATCGCACCGGTGACCTGGTGTCCCAGCGTGCGGATGGCAACCTCGACTTCCTGGGGCGCAACGACGATCAGGTCAAGCTGTATGGCCTGCGCATCGAGCTGGGTGAAATCCAGGCGTGCCTGACCCGTCATCCGGGGATTCAACAGGCCGTGGTGCTGGCCCGCGACGAGCAACCGGGCGGTCAGCGACTGGTGGCTTACTACACCGGCACGCTGCTGCCGGTGGAAACCTTGCGTGAAGCGCTGCGGGCGCAACTGCCGGACTACATGGTGCCGGCGCTGTATGTACACCTTGACGCATTCCCTCTGACCCCCAACGGCAAGGTCGACCAGAAAGCCCTGCCTGCGCCGGGTGCCGACGCGGTATTGACCCGTCCCTACGAGGAGCCAGAGGGCGAAACCGAAGTCCTGCTGGCCGACCTCTGGGCCGAACTGCTCGGTGTCGAGCGGGTGGGACGACACGACAACTTCTTTGAACTGGGCGGTCACTCGCTCCTGGCGGTCAGCCTGACCGCGCGTCTGCGGCAGGAAGGCATTGAAGCCGATGTCCGGGCGCTGTTCGAACAACCTACGCTGGCCGGCTATGCAGCCATCACAGAGAGCATGGAGATTATCCTGTGAGCATCAACGAACTCCTGGCGACACTGAAGGCCAATGACATCAATCTGTCGGTCAAGGATGGACAACTGGTGGTGCAGGGCAATCGCCGTGCGCTGACCGACAAGGGCCTGGTGGAACACCTGCGCGAGCACAAGCCGGCATTGATCGAGCTGATCGAACAGGGCGAGTATCTGGCAACAAAACGCGGTGCCCCGAGCTTGCCGGAAAACGGTATTCCTGCCGGCTGTACACGCATCACACCTGACATGCTGACCCTGGTGTCTCTGGATCAGGAGGCTATCGACAGCCTGGTCGCGCTTGTTCCCGGCGGCGCAGCCAATGTACAGGACATCTACCCGCTGGCACCCTTGCAGCAGGGCATTCTTTACCACCATGTCACGGCCAGTCACGGCGACCCTTATGTGATGCACGTGGAGTTCGCCTTTGCCGATCGCGCTCGTCTGGATGCATTCGCTCTGGCGTTGCAGACCGTGATCGAACGGCACGACATCCTGCGTACTTCGGTTCATTGGGATGGCCTGGAAACCCCGGTGCAGGTTGTCTGGCGTGAGGCAAGGCTCAAGGTCGGCGCCCTGTCGGCACAAGCCCAGGCCGTCATGGATCTTGGCCAGGCACCACTGATCCGTCTGGTCTACGACGAAGCCGACCATACCCAGGGCGTGAAAGCCGCCTTGCAGTTCCACCACATCGCCATGGACCACAGCGCCCTGGAAGTGGTGCGCCATGAAATCCAGGCCTGCCTCAGTGGTCAGGCCGGTCTGCTGGGAACGCCGGTTCCGTTTCGCAACTACGTGGGCCAGGCCCTGCTGGGTGTCAGCGAGAAAGAGCATGAAACCTTCTTCCGCGAGATGCTGGGCAACCTCGATGAGCCGACCCTGGCCTACGACCTGCAGGACCTCAGTGGTGACGGCGGAGATATCAGTGAATACACCCTGTCTCTGGATCTTGAGCTCTGCCGCCGCCTGCGCAATCAGGCGCGTACCCTGGGTATCAGCGTCGCCAGCCTGTTTCACCTGGGCTGGGCGCGGGTGCTGTCGGGCCTGACCGGCCGTCAGCGCGTGGTGTTCGGTACCGTACTGATGGGGCGTCTGCTGGGTGCCGAGGCGACCGAGCGTGCTCTGGGTATCTTCATCAATACCTTGCCGATCCGTATCGACCTGGATGCTCAGGATGTGCGCACCGCGGTCAAGGCCACCCATCAGCGCCTGACCACACTGATGCGCCACGAACATGCGCCGCTGGCCCTGGCCCAGCGCTGCAGTGGTGTTGCCGCGCCGACGCCACTGTTCAACGCCTTGCTCAACTACCGCCACAGCTCGGCCCAGACCACAGGCGAAACCTGGCAGGGCATCGAAGTGCTGCACGCCGAAGAGCGCAGCAATTACCCATTGGTGGTGAGTGTCGACGATCTGGGCGAAGCCTTCAGCTTCACCGCACAAACTACAGATGGCATCGATCCGCAGCGCACCTGTGCCTACTTCGAACGGGCCATGGAGCATTTGCTGGAGGCTCTGGAGCAGGCCCCGCAAATGCTGGTCGAGCGCGTGGAAATCCTGCCGGCCGATGAGCGCAAGCGCCTGCTGGAAAGCTTCAATGCCTATCACCTCGATCGGGAAACCGTGCTGACCATCCATCAGCGCATCGAGCGTCAGGCCCTCGATCAGCCAGACGCCATCGCCTCGCAAGTGGGTGACCAGCAGCTGAGCTACAGCGAACTGAACCGCAAGGCCAATGCCCTGGCCCATCACCTGATCGGCCTGGGCGTGCGCCCGGACGATCGCGTGGCCGTGGTGGCCCGTCGCAGCCTGGAAACCCTGGTCGGCCTGTTGGCTGTGCTCAAGGCCGGTGCCGGTTATGTACCGGTGGACCCGGCGCACCCGGACGAGCGTATTGCTTACCTGCTGAGCGACAGCGCGCCGGTGGCCGTGTTGACCCAGCACAGCCTGCTGGCCGGTCTGCCACCGCTGTCGGTGCCGGTGATTGCCCTGGACCGCCCGGACTGGGCCGAGCAGCCGGACAACCCGCTGGTGCAGGGCCTGAGCGCCGCCAATCTGGCCTATGTGATCTACACCTCCGGCTCGACCGGCCAGCCCAAAGGCGTGATGGTCGAACACCGCACCCTGAGCAATCTGGTGCACTGGCATTGCGAAGCCTTCGATCTGCATGCCGGCAGCCACACCGCCAGCGTTGCCGGTTTCGGTTTCGACGCCATGGCCTGGGAAGTCTGGCCTGCGCTGTGTGCCGGTGCGACCCTGCACCTGCCGCCTGCGCAGGTCAGCAACGAACAACTGGATACGCTGCTGGACTGGTGGCTGGCGCAGCCGCTGCAGGTGTCGTTCCTGTCGACGCCGGTGGCCGAATATGCGTTCAGTCGTGAGTTGCGTCACCCGACGCTGCGCACTCTGCTGATCGGTGGCGACCGTCTGCGTCAGTTCCACCGTGATCCGGGTTTTGCCGTGATCAACAACTACGGCCCGACCGAAGCCACGGTTGTGGCCACCTCGGGTCAGCTGTTCCCCGATGGCAGCCTGGATATCGGCAAGCCGATTGCCAATACGCAGGTTTACCTGCTGGACGAGCATCAGCAACTGGTGCCGTTTGGTGTGGCGGGTGAGTTGTATGTGGCAGGCGATGGCGTGGCCCGTGGTTATCTGAACCGTCCGGAAATGACCGCCGAGCGCTTCCTCGACGATCCGTTCAGCGCGCAGCCGGGGGCGCGGATGTACCGCACCGGCGACCTGGCGCGCTGGAATGCCGATGGCACGCTGGAGTATCTGGGTCGTAACGACGATCAGGTGAAGATCCGGGGTGTGCGGATCGAGCTGGGCGAGATCGAGAGCCAGCTGGGTCAATTGCCGGGTATCGAAGAGGCGCTGGTACTGGCGCGTGAAGACGAACCGGGCCAGCCGCGTCTGGTGGGGTATTTCACCGAGCGGGCCGGCAGTGAGCCGCTGGTGGTGAATGAATTGCGCGCTGCCTTGCTGGAGCAGTTGCCCGCCTACATGGTGCCCAGCGCGCTGGTCCGTCTGGATGCCTGGCCATTGACCGCCAACGGCAAGGTCGACCGTCGCGCCTTGCCTGTTCCGGACCGCGATGCGCTGTTCACCGGTGAATATCAGGCACCGGAAGGCGAATTGGAAGTCGCTCTGGCGCAGATCTGGAGCGAATTGCTGCAAGTCGAGCGGGTAGGGCGGCATGACCGTTTCTTCGAGTTGGGCGGTCACTCTCTGCTGGCGATGCGGATGGTTTCCCAGGTGCGTCAGCGCCTGTCGCTGGAGTTGTCCTTGGGCGATCTGTTCGCCGACAGCGCTCTGGCTGCCGTGGCGCAATGCCTGGGCAATGCCGGCAGGAATGAGCTGCCACCCATCGAAGTGCTGCCGCGCAGCGGCGCGGTTCCGCTGTCTTTCGCCCAGCAGCGGATCTGGTTCCTGGCGCAGATGGAAGACGCCAACAGCGCCTACAACATTCCTCTGGGCCTGCAACTGACCGGCCAGCTGGACACCCGTGCGCTGAAGCGCGCACTGGAGCGCATCGTTGCACGCCACGACAGCCTGCGCAGCCGCTTCACGCAGGAAGAGGGTGAAGCCTCGGTACAAGCCGCACCCGCAAACGTGGTGCCGGATCTGACCTGGCAGGACTTGCGCGATCAGGACGAGCAGGCTTTGCAGGCCGTAGTCAAGGAAGAAGCGGAACAGGCTTTCGACCTGAACCATGAGTTGCCGATCCGTGGTCGTCTGTTGTGCCTGGCCGAAGATCGCCATGTACTGTTGCTGACTGTGCATCACATTGTTGCCGACGGCTGGTCGCTGGGGGTTCTGACCCGCGAACTCACGGCGCTGTACAAGGCGTTCAGCCAGGGCCTCGATGACCCGCTGCCGCCACTGGCCCTGCAATACGCCGACTACGCCATCTGGCAGCGCAACTGGCTGGACAGCGAAAGGCTGAGCAGTCAGGGCGACTACTGGCATCAGGCGCTTTCCGGCGCGCCGGTATTGCTGACCCTGCCTACCGACCGGCCTCGTCCGGCGCGTCAGGACTACACGGGCGTCAGTCTCCCGGTGCGTTTCGATGCGCGTCTGAGCAGCGAAATCAAGGCTTTCTGTCAGCGCCATGGCGTGACACCGTTCATGTTGTTCATGGGCGCCTGGTCCGTGCTGCTGGCGCGTCTGTCCGGTCAGGACGAAGTGGTCATCGGTACGCCGGTGGCCAACCGTCGTCGTGCCGAAGTCGAAGGGCTGATCGGTCTGTTCGTCAATACCCTGGCCGTGCGTGTCGATACCTCGGGCGAGCCGGATGTCACTGAACTGCTGGCACGCATCAAGACTCGCGTGCTGGAAGCCCAGGAACATCAGGACCTGCCATTCGAGCAGGTTGTAGAGCGCTTGCGTCCGCCTCGCAGCCTGGCCCACAGCCCACTGTTCCAGACCTCTCTGGCCTGGGACGGCAGTCAGGGACTGGAGCTGCATCTGGGGGACCTGCGTCTGGAGCCGCTGGGTGATCAACCGACCTTTGCCAAGTTCGATCTGACCCTGAGCATGGGGGAAACCGAAGAAGGTTTTGCCGGTGCCCTGGATTACGCCACGGCCTTGTTCGATGCAGCCACTGCCGAGCGTTATGTGTCTTACCTGGAGCCTTTGCTGTGGAGCATGGTCGGCAGCGATCAGGCCGTTCCGGCACAGACCGACCTGCTCAAGCCCCAGGAGCGTCAGCGTCTGCTGGTGGACTTCAACGCCAGCGAGCAGAACTTCGTACTTGATCAGCCTGTGCAGGCGCTGTTCGAGGCCCAGGTGGCGAACACGCCTGATGCCATTGCGCTGGAAAGCGAAGGTGTTCGTCTGAGCTATCGCCAGCTCAATGAAGCCGCCAACCGCCTGGCCCATCACCTGATCGGCCAAGGTGTGCAGGCCGACAGCCGGGTGGCGGTCTGTCTGGAGCGTGGCCCGAACCTGCTTATCGGTCTGCTGGCCGTGCTCAAGGCCGGTGGTGCCTACGTGCCACTGGATCCGGGCTATCCGAGCGAGCGTCTGGCTTACATGCTGGCCGACAGCGGCGCCCTGACCCTGTTGGTCGATGCCAAAACCCAGGAGCGTTTTGCCGATAACGCTCTGCAACAGGTGAATCTGGATGCTGGCACCTGGGCGGCTCAATCTGCCGAGAACCCGGTGGTGCCGGGCCTGAGCGCCGACCATCTGGCTTACGTGATCTACACCTCCGGCTCCACTGGTACGCCCAAAGGCGTGATGGTCGAGCACCGTGGCCTTTGCAACCTGGTGCAATGGAGTTCGCAGCTGATCCTGCCAACCCCTGAAGGTGCCTTGCTGCACAAGACGCCGGTCAGCTTCGATGCCTCGGTATGGGAGCTGTTCTGGCCGCTGTGCGCCGGTCTTCGTCTGGTGCTGGCACGCCCGGACGGGCATCGCGACCCGGCCTATCTGGCGCAGTTGATCGTCGAGCGGCAGGTCAGTGTGGTGCAATTCGTACCGGCCTTGCTGCAACAGTTCCTGGAGCTGGAAGAAAGCCGCCAGTGCAACTCCCTGACCGATATCGTCTGTGGCGGTGGCGAGTTGACCGAGGCTCTGGCCCGGCAGGTGCGTCAGAGCCTGCCAGGCGTGCGTCTGCACAACGTCTATGGTCCGACCGAAACCACGGTGGATTGCAGTGTCTGGACTCTGGAGCCTCAGGACCGCGTGCCAGACAGCGCCTTGCCGATCGGTCTCCCCATCAGCAACACCCGTCTGTATGTACTGGATGCCTACGATCAGCCGGTCCCCCAAGGCGTGGTGGGCCAGTTGCACATCGGTGGTGCCGGTGTTGCCCGTGGCTACCTGAATCTGCCGCATATGCAGGCCGAGCGTTTTATCGACAGCCCGTTCGTGGCAGGCGACCGCCTGTACCGCAGTGGCGACCTGGTGCGTCAGCGTGCCGATGGCACTCTGGAGTTCCTGGGCCGCAATGACTTCCAGGTCAAGTTGCATGGCCTGCGTATCGAACTGGGTGAAATCGAAGCACGTCTGGCGACCCACCCGGCCATCCGTGAAGTGGCAGTGCTGCTGCATAACGAACGTCTGGTGGCCTGGTTCAGTTGCCATGAAGGCCAGGAAACCCCTGGCATCGAAGTGCTGCGTGAATATGTGCTGGCCGGCTTGCCGGATTACATGGTGCCTTCGGCTTATGTCGCACTACCGACCTTGCCCCTGAGCCCCAACGGCAAACTCGACCGCGCAGCCTTGCCGGAGCCGGGCGTACAGGCCGTGCTGAGCCGCCACTACGAAGCACCTCAGGGCGAGACAGAAACACAACTGGCCGCACTCTGGTCCGAACTGCTTCACGTGGAAACAGTCGGTCGTCAGGACAACTTCTTCGAGCTCGGCGGCCACTCTTTGCTGGCCGTGACCCTGATCGCCCGCATGCGCCGTCTGGGCATGACCGCCGATATTCGCGTGCTGTTTGCCCAGCCGACCCTGGCTGCTCTGGCCAGCTCTGCCGATAACAGCGTCGGCAGCGAACTGCAGGTGCCAGCCAACCGCATCGGCGCAGACTGTCAGCACATCACACCGGATCTGTTGCCACTGATAGCGCTGGAGCAGGATACCATCGACCGTATCGTCGCCAGCGTTCCCGGCGGCGCTGCCAATGTGCAGGACATCTACCCGCTGGGGCCGTTGCAGGCGGGCATTCTTTACCATCACCTGGCCGCGGGCGACAACGATCCGTACTTGCTGCAACCGCAGTTTGCCTTCGCTGACGAGTCTCGCCTTGAAGCTTTCAGTCATGCATTGCAACGGGTCATCGAGCGCAATGACATCCTGCGCACCGCGTTGCTCTGGGAAGGTCTGCCGACACCGGTGCAGGTGGTCTGGCGTGAAGCCCGCCTGAAGATCGACGAGATCCCGCTGCAGGATCTGGCCAGCACGCCAAGGATGGACCTGACCCAGGCGCCACTGCTGCATCTGGTACATGCACGTGATCCGGCTACCCAGCGGATCTCTGCGGTGCTGCGCTTCCATCATGTGGTCATGGACCACGTGGCCCTTGAAGTGCTGGGCCACGAGTTGCAGGCCATGCTCCTCGATGAAGAAGCACAACTTGCTGCGCCGGTACCGTATCGCAACTATGTCGCCCAGGTCCTGCAAGGTCCTGGCGACGAAGCCCATGAAAGCTTCTTCCGCGAGCAACTGGGTGACATCGACGAACCGACCTTGCCTTACGGCCTGCCCGTGGCGGCTGGTGAGGGCGAACTGAACGAGGCCCGGCTGCCACTGGACGTTGCCCTTTGCGGCAAGGTCCGGGAGCAGGCCCGACAACTGGGCGTCAGTGCCGCGAGCCTGATGCACCTGGCCTGGGCTCAGGTGCTGGGGCAACTGTCCGGGCGCGACAGCGTGGTGTTCGGCACCGTATTGCTGGGACGTCTGCAAGGCGGGGAAGGTGTGGAGCGTGCCCTGGGTGTGTTCATCAACACCTTGCCACTGCGCATCGATCTGGGCGACCAGTCGGTACGTGACGCGGTCCTCGACACTCATCGCCGTTTGACCGGCCTGCTTGCTCACGAACATGCCCAACTGGCTCTGGCGCAACGTTGCAGTGCCTTGCCGGCTGGCGCACCACTGTTCAGCACGCTGCTCAATTACCGCCACAGCGCTGCACCTCAGGCCAGAGACGAAGCGGCCAGCAAAGCCTGGCAGGGCATCGACGTGCTGAATGCCGAAGAGCGCAGTAACTATCCGTTGACCCTGAGCATCGACGATCTGGGCGAAACCTTCAGCCTGACCGCCCAGGCGGCACCAGGCATCGACGCCCAGCGCGTGTGCGCTTATCTGCAGGAAGCTGTGGCCAATCTGGTCGCAGCTCTGGAGTTGCAACCGGAAGACGGTATGCAGCAGTTGTCGGTGCTGCCCGCAGCGGAGCGCCAGCGCCTGCTGGTGGGCTTCAATATCACCCGTCGCGATTACCCTCGCGAACAACCGGTACACCACCTGTTCGAGCAACGTGCCGCCGCCCATCCTCAGGCCGTGGCTGCCGTCCATGGCAGTCTCTCGCTGAGCTATGGCGAACTCAACGAGCGCGCCAACCGCCTGGCTCACTATCTGATCGGGAATGGCGTCAAGCCCAATGATCACCTGGCAATCCTGTTGCCGCGCTCCATTGAGTTGCTGGTTGCTCAGCTGGCCATCGGCAAGTGCGCGGCGATCTATGTGCCGCTGGACATCAACGCACCCGCCGAGCGTCAGGTCTACATGATCGAAGACTGCAAGGCTGTGTTCGTGCTGACCCGCAGCGCAGCTTCTATCGACTCGGCCACTGCGCGTATCGATCTTGACCAGCTGGTTCTGGACGATCAGCCTGCCCACGATCCGGCTCTGCTGCAGAACTCCAACAGCGTGGCGTACGTCATGTACACCTCCGGCTCCACTGGCGCACCGAAAGGCGTGTGCGTGCTGCATCGCGGCATTGCCAGGCTGGTGCTGAACAATGGCTTCGCCGACTTCAACGAACAGG
Organism: Pseudomonas capsici; assembly: GCF_017165765.1. Taxonomy (GTDB): domain Bacteria; phylum Pseudomonadota; class Gammaproteobacteria; order Pseudomonadales; family Pseudomonadaceae; genus Aquipseudomonas; species Aquipseudomonas capsici. The sequence continues at coordinate 115,473 of NZ_JAFGZD010000012.1, read as the reverse complement.
ATCGCGTTGCCTTCGCTTCCAACCCGGCGTTCGATGCCAGCACCATGGAAGTCTGGGGCGCCTTGCTCAACGGCGGACAACTGCTGGTCATCGACCACCAGACCCTGATCGACCCGGCGCGCCTCAGCGTTGCCTTGAGTAACGTCAGCGTGCTGTTCCTCACCACTGCGCTGTTCAACCAGTACGTGCAACTGATTCCCGATGCACTCAAGGGCCTGCGTTACCTGATGTCCGGCGGCGAGCGTGCCGATCCGGCCAGTTTCCGTACCATGCTGGAGCATGCGCCTGGCCTGCGTCTGGTGAACGGCTATGGCCCGACCGAAACCACCACTTTTGCCACCACCAACGAAGTGCGGGAAGTGGCTGAAGGTGCCGAGTCGGTATCCATTGGACGGCCTATCGGCAACACCAGCATCTATGTGCTGGATGCCCATCAGCGTCTGGTGCCGCAAGGCGTTATCGGCGAGCTGTACATTGGCGGCGATGGCGTGGCGCAGGGTTACTTGAACCGTCCTGACCTGACTGCCGAGAAATTCCTGAGCGATCCGTTCAGTGATGAAGCGGGCGCGATGATGTACCGCACGGGTGACCTGGGTCGCTGGCTGGAAGATGGCCAGCTGGAATGCCTGGGCCGTAACGACGATCAGGTGAAGATTCGCGGTTTCCGCATCGAACTGGGTGAAATCGTCAGCCGTCTCCACGAATTGCCCAGTGTCCGGGACGCCGTGGTACTGGCCCGTGAAGACGAACCGGGGCGTGTGCGTCTGGTTGCCTATTTCACTCAGCACAAGGACGTCGAAGCCCTCACGTCCGAGCAGATGCGCGCAGCCCTGCAGGCCAACCTGCCGGAATATATGGTGCCGGCCGCGTTCGTCGAGCTGGAAACCCTGCCGCTGACCGCCAACGGCAAGCTCGACAGTCGTGCCTTGCCCAAACCGGATCGCTCGGCACTGTTTGGAATGACCTACGAAGCGCCGCAAGGCGAGGTCGAAATCGCGTTGGCACAGATCTGGGCCGAAGTGTTGCAGGTCGAGCAGGTGGGTCGCCACGATCACTTCTTCGATCTGGGCGGGCATTCCCTGCTGGCCATGCGCATGGTCTCCCAGGTTCGCCAGCAATTGGGTGTGGAGTTGCCGCTGGGTGAACTCTTTGCCCTGGGCGAACTGGCGGCGGTGGCTGCTGCCGTGTCCGGGATCGAACGTACCGAGCAGGCGCAGATCCTGCCGGCCTCTCGCGACCAGTCGCTGCCGTTGTCATTCGCCCAGCAACGCCTGTGGTTCCTGGCACAGATGGAAGGTGGCAACGAGGCGTACAACATCCCCATGGCCCTGAGCCTGCAGGGCGCACTTGATGTGCCTGCGCTGTCCCGCGCCCTGGCTCGTATCATCGAGCGTCACGAAACCCTGCGCAGCCGCTTTATTGCCCTGGAAGACGGCGCAGAAGTGCTGTTCGCGCCGGTATCCGATGAAGTCGTCCTGCCGCTGGAAGACCTGCGCCATAAGCCTGAAGCCCTGGCTGAACGGGTTCGCACAGAAGCGGCGGCACCTTTCGATCTAACCCACGGCCCGGTGATCCGTGGTCGTCTGTTGCAGATGGCCGACGATCATCACGTGTTGTTGCTCACTGTGCACCATATCGTGGCCGATGGCTGGTCCATGGGCGTGCTGACCCGCGAACTGCTGGCCCTGTACCCGGCCCTGCGTCTGGGTGCAGCCGATCCTTTGCCTGCACTGGCCATCCAGTACGCCGACTATGCCGTCTGGCAGCGCCAGTGGCTGACCGGCGAGCGTCTGCAACAGCAGTCAAGCTACTGGCGTGAGGCACTGAGCGGCGCTCCGACGCTGCTGATGCTGCCAACCGACCGGCCACGTCCGGCGCAGCAGGACTTCACCGGCGGCAGCCTGGCGGTCCACCTGAATGCAAACTTGAGCAGCGGCCTGCGGGCCTTGGCTCAGCGTCAGGGCGTGACCCTGTACATGACGCTGATGACGGCCTGGGCAACGTTGCTGGCACGTCTGTCCGGACAGAACGATGTGGTGATCGGCAGCCCGATGGCAGGCCGTGGTCGCACCGAGCTGGAAGGGCTGGTCGGTCTGTTCGTCAATACCCTGGCCGTACGCATCGATACTTCGGGCGCTCCGACTGGTGAAGCCTTGCTGGCTCAGGTCCGGAAGCGTGTGCTGGAAGCTCAGGATCATCAGGACCTGCCATTCGAGCAAGTGGTGGAGATCGTGCGTCCGGAGCGCAGTCTGGCTCATGCGCCATTGTTCCAGACCACCTTGAACTGGCTGGCGGGCGAAGCTTCGGCTCCGCAGATGGACGGGCTTGTTGTCGCGCCGGTCGAGCAGGCCAGCCAGGTGTCCAAGTTCGACCTGTCGCTGAATCTGGGCGAGCAGGGCGAAACACTGGTCGGCACGCTGGATTACGCGCTGGCGCTGTTCGACGAGGCCACCGTGGCTCGTTACGTTCATTACTTCGAGCAACTGCTGCAAGCGCTGGTGGACAACGAGCAGGCGGTGCTGGATCAGGTCGCGCTGGTGGGCGAGCAAGAGCGTCAGTACCTGCTGGAAGCACTGAATGCTACCGGGCTGCAAGTCCCGCAAGGTCAGACCATCCATGGCTTGATCGAAACTCAGGCTGTTCAGCGACCAGACGCCATCGCCTCGCAGGTGGGCGACCAGCAGCTGAGCTACAGCGAGCTGAACCGCAAGGCCAATGCTCTGGCCCATCACCTGATCGGCCTGGGCGTGCGCCCGGACGATCGCGTGGCCGTGATGGCCCGTCGCAGCCTGGATACTCTGGTTGGTCTTTTGGCTGTGCTCAAGGCCGGTGCCGGTTACGTGCCGGTGGACCCGGCGCACCCGGACGAGCGTATTGCTTATCTGCTGAGCGACAGCGCGCCGGTGGCCGTGTTGACCCAGCACAGCCTGCTGGCCGGTCTGCCACCGCTGTCGGTGCCGGTGATTACCCTGGACCGCCCGGACTGGGCCGAGCAGCCGGACAACCCGCTGGTGCAAGGCCTGAGCGCCGCCAATCTGGCCTATGTGATCTACACCTCCGGCTCGACCGGCCAGCCCAAAGGCGTGATGGTCGAACATCGTACCCTGAGCAATCTGGTGCACTGGCATTGCGAAGCCTTCGATCTGCACGCCGGTAGCCACACCGCCAGCGTCGCCGGTTTCGGTTTCGACGCCATGGCCTGGGAAGTCTGGCCGGCGCTGTGCGCCGGTGCGACCCTGCACCTGCCGCCTGCGCAGGTCAGCAACGAACAACTGGATACGCTGCTGGACTGGTGGCTGGCGCAGCCGCTGCAGGTGTCGTTCCTGTCGACGCCGGTGGCCGAATATGCGTTCAGCCGTGACCTGCGTCACCCGACGCTGCGCACCCTGCTGATCGGTGGCGACCGTCTGCGTCAGTTCCACCGTGATCCGGGTTTTGCCGTGATCAACAACTACGGCCCGACCGAAGCCACGGTCGTGGCCACTTCGGGTCAGTTGTTCCCCGATGGCAGCCTGGATATCGGCAAGCCGATTGCCAATACGCAGGTTTACCTGCTGGACGAGCATCAGCAACTGGTGCCGTTTGGTGTGGCGGGTGAGTTGTATGTGGCGGGCGACGGCGTGGCCCGTGGTTATCTGAACCGTCCGGAAATGACCGCCGAGCGCTTCCTCGACGATCCGTTCAGTGCGCAGCCGGGGGCGCGGATGTACCGCACCGGCGACCTGGCGCGCTGGAATGCCGATGGCACGCTGGAGTATCTGGGTCGTAACGACGATCAGGTGAAGATCCGGGGTGTGCGGATCGAACTGGGCGAGATCGAGAGCCAGCTGGGTCAATTGCCGGGTATCGAAGAGGCGCTGGTACTGGCGCGTGAAGACGAACCGGGCCAGCCGCGACTGGTGGCCTATTTCATCCAGCAGGCCAATACAGCGCCGATTTCTGTTACCGAGCTGCGTGCCGAGCTGTTGACAGTCCTGCCGGGCTATATGGTGCCCAGCGCCTTTGTGCGTCTCGACGCCTGGCCACTGACCGCCAACGGCAAGGTCGACCGTCGCGCCTTGCCTGCTCCGGATCGTGAAGCATTGCCGGGGCGTGACTACGAGGCGCCACAGGGTCAACTGGAAACCGATCTGGCCGAAATCTGGAGCGAATTGCTGCAGGTTGACCGGGTAGGGCGCCATGACAACTTCTTCGAACTGGGCGGGCATTCGCTGCTGGCCGTGACCCTGATCGCTCGCATTCGTCGTCTCGGTCTGGAAGCCGATATCCGCGTGCTGTTCGCCCAGCCAACCCTGGCCGCCCTGGCCAGCGGCATCGGCAGCAGCCATGGCGTGCAAGTACCGGCCAACCTGATCACGGCGGATTGCTCGCGCATCACGCCGGAGCTGTTGCCGCTGGTCAAGCTGGATCAACCAGCCATCGACCGTATCGTCGCCAGCATTCCCGGCGGTGCTGCGAACGTGCAGGACATTTATCCTCTGGGGCCGCTGCAGGCCGGTATTTTCTACCATTACCTGACTTCTGTTGAGGATGACCCTTACCGTCTGCAGGCACGTTTCGCCTTTGCCGACCGCGAGCGCCTGAACGCTTTCTGCTCGGCCTTGCAACGTGTCATCGCCCGTAACGATGTGCTGCGCACCTCGCTATGTTGGGAGGGACTGGAAACGCCGGTACAGGTGGTCTGGCGCAATGCCGAACTGCCGGTGGTCGAAGTGCCGCTGGCAGCCTTGAGCGATGCCGAGCCGCTGAATCTGGACAAGGCACCGCTGCTGCGTCTGGTACATGCCGAAGATCCGGACAACCAGCGGATCGTCGCCGTTCTGCTGTTCCATCACCTGATCATGGACCATATGGCCCTTGAGCTGCTGAGTCACGAGTTGCAAGCCGTGCTGCTGGGCCTTGAAGCGCAACTGCCTGAGCCTGTGCCGTATCGCAACTACATCGCCCAGGCTCTGCTGGGACCTGGCGATGAAGCTCATGAGGCGTTCTTCCGCGAGCAACTGGGTGATCTTGACGAACCGACCCTGCCGTATGGTCAGGCTACGCTGCCCGGCACGGATGTACCGGGTGAAGCCCGACAGCGCCTGGATTCGGCCTTGTCCCGTCGGGTCCGCGATCAGTCCCGTCAGTTGGGTGTCAGTGCCGCAAGCCTGATGCACCTGGCCTGGGCGCAAGTGCTGGGTCACTTGTCCGGTCGTGAAAAGGTGGTGTTCGGCACCGTGCTGCTCGGGCGCTTGCAGGGCGGCGAAGGGGTGGAGCGCACTCTGGGTGTGTTCATCAACACCTTGCCGCTGCGTATCGACCTGGGCAATCAGCCCGTGCGCGACGTGGTTCTGCAAACCCATCGCCGCCTGAGCGGGCTGTTTGCCCACGAGCATGCACCGCTGGCACTGGCTCAGCGGTGCAGTGCCTTGCCGGCGGGTGCGCCGTTGTTCAGTGCGCTGTTCAACTATCGCCACAGTGCGGCACCGCAAGCTGCCGACGAAGCGGCCAGCACGGCCTGGCAGGGGATCGAGTTGTTGCAGGCGGACGAGCGCAGCAACTATCCGCTGACCCTGAGCGTCGACGACCTGGGCGAAGACTTCGAGCTGAGCGCACTGACCTCGGCGGGTATCGATGCGCGTCGCATCTGTGCCTATCTGACCCATGCCGTCGAAGGTCTGATGGTGGCGCTGGAGCAGGCACCGCAGACGCCGGTCGAAGCACTGGACATTCTGCCGGTGGTCGAGCGGATCGAGCTGCTGGAAGGCTTCAATGATCATCTGGCCGAGCATGAAACCGTGCTGACCGTTCACCAGCGCATCGAGCAGCAGGCGGTTGTGCAGCCCGATGCCATTGCCGCACAAGTGGGCGGCCATCACTTGAGCTACAGCGAGTTGAATCGCCGTGCCAATGACCTGGCCCATCATTTGATCGGTCAAGGCGTGCGTCCGGATGATCGGGTTGCGGTGCTTGCCCGTCGCGGGCTGGAAACTCTGGTTGGCCTGCTGGCCGTGCTCAAGGCGGGCGCGGGTTATGTGCCGGTGGACCCGGGGCATCCGGACGATCGTATCCGCTATCTGCTGGAAAACAGCGAGCCGGTGGTGGTGCTGACCCAGCTCGACCTGCTGGCACGTCTGCCTGAACTGCCGGTGCCGGTGATTGCTCTGGATCGTCCGGACTGGGCGGCCAACGCCGGGAACCCTATGGTTCCGGGCCTGACCTCGAGCAATCTGGCCTATGTGATCTACACCTCGGGTTCTACCGGTCTGCCGAAGGGCGTGATGGTCGAACACCACACCCTGAACAATCTGGTGGACTGGCATTGCCAGGCCTTCGACCTGCACGCCGGCAGCCACACCGCCAGCGTGGCCGGCTTTGGCTTCGATGCTACGGCCTGGGAGATCTGGCCGGCCCTGTGCGCCGGTGCCGTGCTGCACATTCCACCGGCCGAGGTGGAAAACGAACAGCTCGATACGCTGCTGGACTGGTGGCTTGCTCAGCCGCTGCAAGTGTCCTTCCTGCCGACGCCGGTGGCCGAGTACGCGTTCAGCCGCGAACTGCGTCATCCGACCCTGCGCACCTTGCTGATCGGTGGCGACCGGTTGCGCAACTTCAACCGCGATCCGGGCTTTGCCGTGGTGAACAACTACGGTCCGACCGAAACCACGGTCGTGGCCAGTTCCGGGACCATGGAAGTGGGCGGCGTGCTGCATATCGGCAAGCCGGTGAGCAATGCCCGTCTCTATGTGCTGAACGAACGTCAGCAGCCGGTGCCGCTGGGTGTGCCGGGCGAGTTGTACATCGGCGGTGCCGGTGTTGCCCGTGGCTATCTGAACCGCCCGGACCTGACCGCCGAGCGCTTCCTGGACGACCCGTTCGCCGAACAGCCCGCTGCGCGGATGTACCGTACCGGCGACCTGGTGCGCTGGCTGGCCGACGGAACCCTGGAATACCTGGGTCGCAACGACGATCAGGTGAAGATCCGTGGCGTGCGTATCGAACTGGGCGAAATCGAGCAGCAACTGGCTCTGTGCCCGGGCATCGGTGAAGTGGTGGTCACTACCCAGCGTCTGGAGCAGGGTGCCTTGCGTCTGGTGGCGTATTTCACGCGTCTCGATCCTGAACTCGACGGCAGTGTGTTGCGTACCCATCTGCTGGGTCGCTTGCCGGAATACATGGTACCCGCCGCCTATGTCGGTCTCGATGCACTGCCGCTGACCCAGAACGGCAAGGTCGATCGCCGTGCGCTGCCGGTGCCAAGCCTGGACGCCATGGCGACTGCCACCTATCAGGCGCCTGCGACGCCGCTGGAGCAACGTCTGGCCGAGCTGTGGGCCGAAGTGCTGGAAGTCGAGCGAGTAGGGCGCCATGACAGCTTCTTCGAACTGGGTGGTCATTCGCTGTCGGCAATCCGTCTGGTCAGCCTGATCCAGAAGTCCGGCGTACCGCTGACCCTGGCCGAGCTGTTCCAGCACTCCAGCATCGCTGCGCTGGCCGGTCTGCTGGATCAGCGTCCGGCAGGGCCGACAGAAGCCGAAGATGTCATTACCGTACGGGCGAACGGCACACAGCCGCCGCTGTTCCTGATTCATGACTTCACCGGTCTGGATGCTTACTTCCCGGTGTTGGGCCGCCATCTGCAAGGCGACTTCCCGATCTACGGATTGCCGGGCATCGGTCTGGGGCAACCGCAGTTGCGCACCATGGAAGGTCTGGCGGCGCGTCTGGTAGGTCTGATTCGCGGCGTGCAGGCACATGGCCCGTACCGCCTGGCCGGCTGGTCGTTCGGTGGAGTGCTGGCCTATGAGGTTGCCACGCAATTGCTGGGCATGGACGAGAAGGTCGATTTCCTTGGCCTGCTCGACAGCTATGTGCCGCGTCTGACCGATCAGGGCAAGGCGCGCTGGCAAGGGCCGAATCTGCTGGAGCGGCAACTGCTGTCCCACTGCACCGCGCACTGGAAGGCTCAGGGCGAGGCAGGAGTCGCACCTCTGGCGCGTCTGGCTTCCATTCTGGAACAGCCTGCAATGCCGGGCTTCGAGGCGCTGCTATTGCTGTGCCGCGACGAACAACTGCTGCATCCTGAACTGGCTCAGGCCAGCGATCAGCAACTGCAGCACTTCCTGGAGCGGGAAGTGGCCCATGGGCATGCCCTGGCTCATTACCGGCTGGAACCCATCACCTTGGCGGTGCATCAGTTCCGCGCCGAGGAGCGTCCGCTGGCTCCGACCGGGACCAGCGCGACTCTGGGCTGGGCCGAGGTCCTGCAGCCCGGACAGCTGCACAGCCTCGATGTGCCGGGCGATCACCAGACCATGATGCAGGCACCTCATGTGCAGGTGCTCGGTCAGGCCATCGCTCAGGTGCTGGCGGCTGAGCCTGCCAAGGCTCCGGCAGTGCCTGGTTATCAGGCCTTGCTGGCGATCCAGAGCGGCAAGAATGGCAAGACGCCGCTGTTCTGCGTACCGGGTGCCGGTGACAGCGTCACCAGCTTTATCGGTCTGGTGGAGGCTTTCGGGCCGGACTGGCCGATCCATGGCCTGCAACCGCGTGGCCTGGACGGGCGCAGCGTTCCTCACAGCCAGGTCGAGGCCGCGGCAGAGCGTTATCTGCAGGAGATCGAGGATTTCTATCCGCAAGGTCCGCTGCATCTGGTCGGCCATTCCTTTGGCGGCTGGGCGGCTCATGCCATGGCCGTGAAGCTCCAGGCGCGTGGCCGGGAAGTGGTTTCCCTGACCCTGATCGACAGCGAAGCCCCCGGCGGTGACGGCGTGCTCAGCAAGCCTTACACCACCACGGCGGCGTTGAAGGAACTGATCGAGGCGCTGCAGATTTCCAGCGGCAAGCGTCTGGATCTGGACCAGCAAGCCTTCATCGATGGCGATGATGCCACCCAACTGCGCTTGCTGCAGGAAGCCATGGTTCGTGTCGGTCTGTTGCCGGCACGTATGGCACCTCAGGCACTGCACGGCATTTTCCGCACCTTTGCTACGGCCTTGCGCACCGTGTACCGGCCAGGTCCGGGCTATACCGGCCCGGCCAGTCTGGTTCGGGTGACGGACACGCGCCTGGACGCCGAAGCCAACCTGATCGAGCACGCCGCCATGGCCGTCGGCTGGCAACACCTGTTGCCGCAACTGACGGTCTGGGATGGCCCGGGCAATCACTTCAGCATCCTCAAGGCGCCAGACGTCTACAGCCTCGCGGCATGGTGGTACGACAGGCTGACAGTCGATGTTGAGGAAACGCTGTCATGAGGCCATGAAGAAGGCGCTTCCCGCCGATAAGGGCGGGAAGCTCTGCCGCACAGAACACCGAACAGTCAGTTGCCGCCCCGTCTGGTGGGCGCGATCTTCAAGTATCAGTAGGCATCTATGAACAAGTCGAAATTGCGTAAGGTTGGATTGGGTACTGCCCTGGTATTGGCCGCGGGTATCGTGTTTTATGCCATCGAAGCGCCGGCCAAGCCGCCGACCTATATCACCGCCAAGGTCGAGCGTAGCGACATCGAGAACGCCGTATTGGCGACAGGCGTGCTGGAAGGCATCAAGCAGGTGGACGTCGGTGCCCAGGTTTCCGGGCAGTTGAAGTCGCTCAAGGTCAAGCTGGGAGACAAGGTCAAGAAAGGTCAGTGGCTGGCTGAAATCGACCCTCTGGTATTGCGTAACACCTTGCGCCAGGCCGAGGTGGACGAGGAAAAACTGCAGGCCGACCGACTCTCGGCCCGTGCCCAGATGAAGCAGGCCAAGCGTCTGTATGATCGCTACAAGGAATTACAGACCGATCAGTCTATTTCCCGTCAGGACTTCGAGAATGCCGAGTCGGACTATGAAGTCCAGCAGGCCAACGTCAGTGCGCTGGATGCGCAGATCAAAAGCGCCCAGGTGCAGATCGACACGGCCAAGGTCAATCTGGGCTACACCCGGATCGTCGCGCCTATCGATGGCGACGTGGTGGGGATCGTGACTCAGGAAGGCCAGACCGTCATCGCTCAGCAACTCGCGCCGGTCCTGCTCAAACTGGCGGATCTGGACACCATGACTATCAAGGCTCAGGTTTCCGAAGCCGATGTGATCCACATCAGCACCGGGCAGGAGGTCTATTTCACGATTCTGGGTGAAGACAAGCGTTACTACGCCACGCTGCGCGGTACCGAGCCCGCGCCTCAGGACTATCTGGAAACCGAAGGCAGCGGTTCGTCCAGCAAGCAGAACTCTGCAGTTTTCTATAACGCGCTGTTTGAAGTGCCGAACCCCGATCATCGCCTGCGCATCTCCATGACCGCCCAGGTGCGGATCGTCCTCGACACCGCCAAAAGTGCCCTGAGCATGCCGGTGGCGGCGCTGGGTAGACGCGATGCCGAAGGTGTCTACACCGTACGCGTACTGGACAAGAACGGTTTCGCCCAGGAGCGCAAGGTTCAGACCGGTATCAACAATAACGTTCAGGTGGAGATCAAGGACGGACTCGCCGAAGGTGACCAGGTTGTCATCGCCGATCCGTCAGCGACCGTGGCGGGGTCATGAGCATGAACCAGAAGGTAGAGGTTGCAGCTCTGCACGAGACGACGATCGATACGGGCAGCCCGATCCTGCACCTGCAAGGTGTGAGCCGCAGTTTCATGGCCGGAGACCGCGAGTTTCTGGCCCTCAAGCATATCGATCTGTCGATTCATGCAGGCGAGCTGGTGGCGATCATCGGCGCTTCGGGCTCGGGCAAATCGACGCTGATGAACATCCTCGGTTGTCTGGACCATGCCAGTGGCGGCAGCTACAAGGTCAACGGCCAGGAAACCCGAGATCTCGACGACGAGGAACTGGCGGCGTTGCGTCGCGACCATTTCGGTTTCATTTTCCAGCGCTATCACTTGCTGCCGCACCTGGATGCCGTGCGCAACGTCGAGATTCCGGCTGTATACGCCGGCAAATCCCAGGCGCAACGGCATAAACGGGCCGAAGAGTTGCTGGCGCGCCTGGGCCTGAGCGGGCATCTGTCGCACAGGCCGAGCCAGATGTCCGGTGGTCAGCAGCAGCGGGTGAGTATTGCTCGTGCCCTGATGAACGGCGGCCAGGTGATTCTGGCCGACGAACCCACCGGTGCCCTGGATACCGCCAGCGGCAAGGAGGTCATGAACATCCTTCTGGAGCTGCACGGCCTCGGTCATACAGTGATTCTGGTTACCCACGATCCCAAGGTCGCCGCCAACGCCGAGCGCATCATCGAAGTCAGTGATGGCGAGATCATCAGTGACCAGCGCACGGCGCAAAAGGCACAGGCGGCACCTGAGCCCGAAGCGCAATTGCAGCATGCGGGCGCGTCCCGACGCCTGGGCGTCAGCCTCGGTCTGTTCCGCGAAGCCTTCAACATGGCCTGGATCGCCCTGATCTCGCACCGCATGCGCACCTTGCTGACCATGCTCGGGATCATCATCGGCATCACTTCGGTGGTGTCCATCTCGGCCATCGGTGAAGGTGCCAAGCGCTATGTGCTCAAGGACATCCAGGCCATCGGCAGCAATACCATCGATATCTATGCCGGCAGTAACTTCGGTGACAGTCGGGCCAAATCCATCGAGACCCTGTTGCCATCGGATGTCACGGCACTCAACCAGATGTATTACATCGACAGCGCCACGCCGGTGGTCGGTCGCAGCATGCTGGTGCGCTACCGCAACATTGACGTCGATGCCCAGCTCAATGGTGTCAGCAGTCGTTACTTCCAGGTGCGCAACATCCAACTGGCGGCAGGCATCACCTTCAACGAACAGGACGCCCGGCGTCAGGCCCAGGTGGTGGTGCTCGACCACAACACCGCGCAGCGGCTGTTCGGGCCGGGCGTCAATCCGTTGGGGCAGGTGATCCTGATCGGCAATCTGCCCTGTACGGTGATTGGCGTGACCAGCGATCACAAGAACCTGTTCATCGCCGGCAATACCCTGAATATCTGGATGCCCTACGAAACCGCTGCCGGTCGTGTGCTGGGCCAGCGCCATCTGGACAGCATCAGCGTGCGGGTCAAGGATGGCATGCCGAGCAAGCAGGTGGAGGAAGAGATCAAGGCCCTCATGCTGCAGCGCCACGGCACCAAGGACTTCTTCACCAACAACCTCGACAGCGTCATGCAGACCGTGCAGAAAACCAGCCGCTCGCTGACCTTGCTGCTGTCGCTGATTGCGGTGATTTCCCTGGTGGTCGGTGGTATCGGGGTAATGAACATCATGCTGGTGTCGGTGACCGAGCGGACTCGTGAGATCGGTATCCGCATGGCTGTCGGTGCTCGCCAGTCGGATATCCGCCAGCAGTTTCTGGTGGAGGCTGTGATGGTGTGCCTGATCGGCGGGGTAATCGGTATCGCCCTGTCTTACGGGATCGGCTACCTGTTCACGCTGTTCGTCAAACAGTGGGAAATGGTCTTCTCACCCGCCTCGATCGTCACCGCCTTCGCCTGTTCGACATTGATTGGCGTGCTGTTCGGCTTTGTACCGGCACGCAATGCGGCAAGGCTTGATCCGATCGAAGCGTTGGCGCGGGATTGAGGCCTGCGTCCGAGGGCAGTTCCAGGCCTCAGTTGGCGATGGAAATGCCTTCGGACGACGCATACATCCAGCGCATCAGTGAGTTGCGCCCGCTGATCCCCAGCTTGACGGCGGCGCGACGCTGATAACTGCCTACGGTATTGACCTTCAGGGTCAGGCGTTCGGCCTGCTCCAGAGCCGTATGCCCGGCCAGCAGCCCAAGACAGACCTGTGTTTCGCGCTCGGAAAGCTTCAGGCCGGTTTCGCGAAGACGTTCGTGGAAACGGTCTTCGAGGCTTTCAGTCTTGTTCGCCTCGGCTCTGGACTGGATCGACTGCAAGGTTTCCACATGTTTCTCGAGGATCGAGAACAGGAAAGGCGAGATGTCTTTCAAGCGGCGACGCTCGCCAGCCGAGAAACAGGGTGAAGGAGGCGCACGAAACACCGTGATTCGGCAGCAGTAACCATTGGACTCCTGCATCGGATAGAGGTGGACAGAATCCGTGAACATACTGAGGGCGCGCGCTGAGGTGACGGTTTCGTCAAGCATCGCCCGAGCGCTGGCGAGCCCGGATTGCAGCGGTTGTGGCAGTGCGTGAAGATGTGCGGCATCGATGCCAAGCTGCTTGTTTATCAGCTCAAGAAACGCGCGCGAGAAATTCCGAGTACCAATATTGGCCATGACACTGCCAATTTGCGGAAATAGGGTATGTGGCATTTTGTCATCCATGATGATGTAGCTGGGACAGGTTTTCGACGCGGATAAAGAGACCTCGGTCACGAATATGAATGTACGTGATTGCTTGTATATACAATTTGAGATAAGGAAATGCCGGGCTTTTGACCGCTGGCGACAGGGAGAGAGGACTTGATCTTTTTCGCGATAGCCTTATTGAATCAACAGCTTGTAGCTTCTATATGAAGTCGTTTTTAGCTTCCAGGAGCGAGGCTGTGTCTCAGATCTTGTACGCATCCTGTTACATATTTGCGACTTTTGCAGAATATACGTCGAGCCTCTGCAGGCCTTGATAAAAAACGGCGCACAAGGGGGCTGTGCGCCGGCTGCCAACTGAGTGGCCAGTTTTGGATCTGCAAGTGTGAGTCGATCAGCGCACCAGGCAAGGCTGCTTGTTGTTGAACGTCCAGTCTGGAATCAGGTACTGCATGGCCGTGGCGTCGTCACGGGCACCCAGGCCCATACCTTTGTAGACTTCATGGGCCTTTTGCAGAGCGTCCATATCCAGTTCGATCCCGAGGCCCGGCTTTTTCGGCACGGCCACAAGTCCTCCCTCGATTTTCAGCGGTTCTCTGGTCAGGCGCTGTCCATCCTGCCAGATCCAGTGGGTGTCGATGGCCGTGATCTGGCCAGGAGCGGCAGCCGCGACCTGGGTGAACATCGCCAGGGAAATATCGAAGTGGTTATTGGAGTGCGAGCCCCAGGTCAGCCCCCACTCGTTGCACATCTGTGCCACACGTACCGAGCCTTGCATGGTCCAGAAGTGCGGGTCGGCCAGCGGAATATCCACCGACTGCAATTGAATGGCGTGACCCATCTGACGCCAGTCGGTCGCGATCATGTTGGTTGCAGTGCGCAAACCCGTGGCGCGACGGAACTCGGCCATGACCTCACGACCGGAGAAGCCGTTTTCCGCACCACACGGGTCTTCGGCGTAAGCCAGCACATGATGCTGGTCCCGGCACAGGCGGATGGCTTCTTTCAATGACCAGGCACCATTCGGGTCCAGGGTGATGCGCGCCTGCGGGAAACGCTCGGCCAGGGCGGTGACCGCTTCGATTTCCTCATCACCACGTAACACGCCGCCCTTGAGTTTGAAATCCTTGAAGCCATAACGCTCGTAGGCTGCTTCAGCCAGGCTGACGATCTTTTCCGGAGTCAATGCTTCCTCATTGCGCAGGCGGAACCAGGCGTTATCGGCATCGGCCTCCGAGCGATAGGCCAGATCGGTCCGGGTGCGGTCGCCGACATAGAACAGGTAACCCAGCATTTCCACCGCATCCCGTTGCTGGCCTTCGCCGAGCAGGGCGGCCACCGGCACCTCCAGATGCTGGCCAAGCAGATCCAGCAGGGCCGACTCCACGGCAGTGACCGCATGGATGGTGATACGCAGGTCGAAGGTCTGCAGGCCACGTCCGCCGATGTCGCGATCGGCAAAGGCTGTGCGGACCTGCTTGAGCAGGTGCTGATAATTGCCGATGGACTGACCGATCAGCAGATCCCTGGCATCTTCCAGGGTCTTGCGAATGCCTTCGCCGCCCGGCACTTCGCCGACGCCGATATGGCCGGCGTTGTCCTTGAGGATCAGTACGTTTCGTGTGAAATACGGGCTATGGGCACCACTGAGGTTGAGCAGCATACTGTCGTGGCCCGCAACGGGAACGACCTGCAGCTCTGTGATGACCGGTGCGCCGTGTGTTGCCTGATTTGAAGTCTGAACAGTCATGAATCAAAGTCCTTCTTGTTGTGAGTCAGCGGGGAGTGTGAGGGGCCGCTGGTGCATCGGCCTGCGCCGCTCTGTCTTCCAGCGGATCGCTGATCCCCTTGAGATGAATGCGCTTGATATCGCCCACGATGAACAGGTAGCTGATGGCGGCGATCAAGGCGTTGGCTCCGACAAAGACCAGAGCCATTTTGAACGAGCCGGTGGCGGCAATGATGTAGCCGATCACGATAGGGGTACTGATCGAGGACAGGTTGCCGATGGTGTTGAACAGGCCGCCAGCCAGACCGGCGATCTGTTTGGGCGAGGTATCGGATACCACGGCCCAGCCCAGCGCACCGACGCCCTTGCCGAAAAAGGCCAGCGCCATGAATGCCACGACCATCCAGTCGGCTTCGACGTAGTTGCAGATGATCATCGACATCGACAGCAGCATGCCGACGACGATAGGCGTTTTACGCGCCACGCTCAGGGAGTTGCCACGTCGCAGCAGCATGTCGGAGAACACGCCGCCCAGCACACCGCCCAGGAAGCCGCAGACGGCAGGCAGCGAAGCGATAAGGCCGGCCTTGAGGATGGTCATGCCGCGCTCCTGGACCAGATACACAGGGAACCAGGTCAGGAAGAAGTACGTCAGCGAGTTGATGCAGAACTGCCCGAGGTAGACACCGGCCATCATGCGGTTGGTAAGCAGTTGGCGGATGTAATCCCATTTCGGACCACCATCGGCTTTCTTTTTCTTGTCATCGAGATCGACCAGACCGCCGTTTTCGGCGATGTAGCGGACTTCTTCAGCATTGGCCAGCGGGTGATCCTTCGGGCTGTAGATGACCCGCAGCCAGATCATCGAGAACACAATCCCTATGGCGCCCATGAAGATGAATACGTATTGCCAGCCGAAGCGGTAGACGATCCAGCCCATCAGCGGCGCGAACAGGGCTGTGGCGAAATATTGGGCCGAGTTGAAAATGGCCGAGGCCGTGCCCCGTTCCTTGGTCGGGAACCACGACGCCACGATGCGCGCATTGCCCGGAAAGGAGGGCGCTTCGGCCAGGCCGACCATCATGCGCAACAGAATCAGCACCACCACCGCCGTGCCGACCCCGAACTCGCCGATATAGCCCTGCAGCAGGGTGAACAGCGACCAGGTGAAGATGCTTGCCGCGTAGACCTTCTTGGAACCGAAGCGGTCCAGCAGCCAGCCGCCGGGGATCTGGCCAAGCACATAGGCCCAACCGAAAGCGGAAAAGATGTAGCCGAGGGTAATGGAGTCGATGCCCAGGTCTTTCTGGATACTGGACCCGGCAATGGAGATGGTTGCACGATCGGCAAAGTTGATCGTGGTCACCAGAAACAGCATGAGCAGGATCAGATACCGGGCGCGGGTTTTCTTCGGTTCTTGCATGTTGACGCTCCCACTAGTTGTTTTTATGCGGGTAGATAAGTGTGAGCAGGGCAAGCCGACTCATCCGTTGTCGTACAACGATAACGTTATCATTATTCAGATAACGTTATCATTCAAGCCCGGTGCAGCAGATTTTTTGAAAATGGAGAGGGATCAGGTGCTGGCGCGTTCGATCAGCGAGAAGCCACTGTCGAAGTGGGTGACCGAGGTATCGCCCTCAAAGCGGCGCAATAGAGCCTGCGCGACTTCATGACCCATCAGCGTGGAGTTGACACTGATGGTGGACAGCGCCGGGTGCGCGAACCGACTGTTGGTCGTATCGCCGAAGCCCAGCACGGCAATGTCCTGAGGAACCCGCAAGCCCAGTTCAGCGGCCTGGGCGAGGACACCCATGGCGACGGTATCGGAACTGCAGAACACCAATTGCGGGTGTTCGGGGCGCAGCAATAGCCGTTTGAGCCCTTCACGGCCGACTTCCCAGGTCGCGGGCAAAGGCAGTATCTCAACAGGCACCCCTGACAGGCCATGTTGTGCCAGGCGCTGAATCAGGCTGTTGCAGCGCCGAATTCCCCGAGGATCATCGACAGTGATCACCGAAAAGCGCTGATAGCCTTTGGCAACGAAGTGATCGGCCACAAACTCGCCGACCTTTTCATGGGAAAACCCCACCTGCATGTCCAGCGCCGTATCGCTCAGGTCCCAGGCCTCGACCACCGGAATACCAGCACTGGCCAGTCGGGCACGACTGCCTTCGGTGTGCAGGGTGCCGGTCAGTACGATGCCGTCGGGGCGACGGCCAAGAATCGCTTCGAGCAGCGACTCTTCCTTTTCCGGGGAGTAGCCGGTCGGGCCAAGCAGCGACTGATAACCGGCTTCCGTCAGGCGGTCCATGATGGCTTGCACGGCAGTAGCAAAAATCGAGTGGGCAATGGTGGGTAGCAGGATGGCAACCAGCTTGCTTTTGCTGCTTGCAAGGCTGCCAGCCAGAAGATTGGGCACATAACCCATGGCCTTGACGACTTCCAGCACCCGCTCGCGGGTTGCATCGCTGACCAGCTCGGGGCGATTGACGGCGCGAGACACCGTGATGGGAGAAACCCCGGCTGCACGAGCCACATCGATGACCGTGACCGGTGCATCGCCTGTGCCCGTTGCATGGGTGAGATCCCTTCTGGATTTTCTTGCCACGGATGTCCCGACTGCGCTGATCGATAAGTGGGAAGCCCGCTGTAACAAGGCTTTCCCGGGGTGGCGGGCATTTTACGAAAGGATACAAGACAGGGCAAACCACTCGCCAAATAAAGTATCGCTCGGGTGAGCGGATGATTACGATGATCGACTTTTCGGGAAACAGATTCGGCAAGGATCGGGAGTAGGGGAGCCATGCACCAGTCACTCATGGCCAGGGTAGCGGCCAGCCTCATATTCATGGTTATGGCCATGGGATGTGCCCGGCCAGAGGCTGAAACGGCCGTGACGCATCACGCGAGTTTTCAGGCGTATCTGCAAGACACCCGGCAGGAAATCCGCGAGCGGCGTCTGTTCCAGACCGAAAGCCGTGACAATGAGCTGGTGTGGAATGCGCCTTTCGAGATCCGTCCTGCCGTACCCTCCGGCAAAGCGCTGCTTCTGCTGCATGGGCTCGGTGATTCGCCCTGGTCATTCGTTGATGTCGCTCAGGATTTCGCCGATCAGGGATATGTCGTGCGAGTCGCGTTGCTGCCGGGGCATGGTACTCGTCCCGAGGATCTGATCGATATTCACCTGGAACAATGGCAGCAACTGGTGCAGGAGCAGGTCGCACTGTTGCGACAGGAATTTCCGGAGGTCTATCTGGGGGGATTCTCGACCGGCGCCAATCTGGCACTCGCCTATGCCATGAAAGATCCTGGCATCAATGGCCTGGTGCTGTTTTCGCCGGCCCTTCGTTCCAGTGCCACCTTTGACTGGGTTACGCCATGGCTGGCCCATGTCAGGACCTGGATCGTGCCACCCAACGAGTCTCGACCGCAGCAGTCGCCGGTGCGCTATTACAACGTGCCCACCAACGGCTTCGCTCAGTTCTATCGCAGCAGCGTGGCGGTTCGCAGCCTGATCGAGCATGAGAACTTCGATCGGCCTGTAGCCATTGTCCTGACGGAAAAGGATTCGGTCGTCGATGTGCAATATGTGCGCGAGCTGTTCAGCAGCCGTTTCACAAACCCTGCCAGCCGATTGATCTGGTATGGCCAGGAGAAAGCAGGCGCGCCGGATTCATCGCGTATTCTGACCCGCACAGACCGCCTTGCGGATGAGCGTATCAGCCAGTTTTCCCATATGGGCATTCTGTTTTCGCCGCAAAATGCTCTCTATGGCCGGTCAGGGAAACTGCGCTTCTGCTGGAATGGCCTGGATGCCAAGGATGTTGCGCGCTGTGAGGCTGGAGAGGAGGTGTGGTATTCCGAGTGGGGCTACCGTGAGCCGGGCAAGGTGCATGCGCGCCTGACTTATAACCCTTATTTTGCGTGGCAGTCACAGGTTATCCGGGGAGTGCTTGAGGCAGCGAAGCCGAAGGGATAGTTATCGTGCGAGCCAATTCACTCGCGAAAGGCTTCGCGAATGAATTGGCCCCTACAGGGTTTTTACCACCTGAAGTTGACGGAGGTCACCAGCTCGCGCTCATCGCCGTAGCGGCAAATCGCAAATTCACAGTAGGTGTACTTCTTGTTCGTCACGTTATTGGCGTTGAGGGAAACATCCCAGTTCTTGTCGATCTGGTAGCTGGCCATGGCGTCGAACAGGAAGTAAGCCGGCATCTGCGACTCGATACCCGAAGCCTGGGTTGTGCCCTTGTAGCGGGCACCGCCGCCAATCTTCAGTTGCGGAATGCCGAACAGGGCGAAGTTGTAGTCGGTCCACAGTGCAGCCTGATGGTACGGCGTATCTTCGCTGCGCTGGCCCACTTCCCCCGGAACCGAACTTTCGGTAATGCGCGCGTCAGTGTAGGCATAGGTGGCAATGACGCTGAATTGCGGCGTTACATCGGCCTTTGCTTCCAGTTCCAGTCCGCGGGAGCGTTGTTCGCCCGTCTGCGAAGGAACGTTATTGACGGTCTTCAGCACGTTTTTCTGGGTCAGCTCATAGACTGCGGCACTCAACAGGATATTGCTGCCAGGAGGCTGGTAGCGAATACCCATTTCATACTGCTTGCCTTCGGTCGGGGCGAAGCTCTGGGTCGGAGCATCGGCCACCGCTACCGGGAAGAACGATTCGCTGTAGCTGATGTACGGAGCCAGGCCGTTATCCGCCTGGTACACCAGGCCGGCGCGCCAGGTGGTGGACTCGTCTGACTGGTGCCGTTTCTGGCCGTTTGCAAAAGCTTTCTGGTCCTGGTTGGCCCAGTCGTGGCGACCGCCGAGCAACAGCAGCCAGTGATCGTCGAACTTGATCTGGTCCTGCAGATAAACGCCTGTCTGCAGGGTATCGATTTGCGAACCACGGTCAGGGGTTCGGGTTACTACCACCGGCTGCCCGTAGTTGTAGGTGGCGAGATTCAAAGAGGGCGCGTTGTTCCGGAAGTTGTGCGAGTCATACGATGCATCGTAGGTGTCGGCACCGATCAGAAAGGTGTTTTCCACTCCACCGATGTTCCAGCGTGCTTCGACGTTGGTATCGCTGGTCAGGGCCCTGGAGCGCTCGTGACGATCACTGTACTGACGAGTCAGCAAACCATTTCTAGCCGCCGAGTTGACCGCTGCTATTGCTGCCGCGTTGTTAGTCGGGATTTGCAGGTACTTCCACTTCATCTCCGCTTCGTAGTAGCGCAGCTTGTTGCTGATGCGGATATTGTCGTTGAAGTTATGCTCGAACTCGTAGCCGATGGCGGACATCTCGCCATTCATGTCGTCGTAACCGGGCTCACCGATGAAGTCATGACGGCCAATGGTAAAGGGGCCGTTGCCGAGGCCTTTGACGAGTTGGTATGGCAGGGGCGCGGAAAAACGCGTGTCGCTTTTCTGATGGAAAGCCAGCAAGGTCAGCGACGTGTCTTCATTGGGGCGCCAGGTCAGGGCCGGAGCAATGTAAAGCTTGTCGTCGTTGATATGGTCCTGCTGAGTGTCGCTGTCACGCTGCAACAGGGTCAGGCGATAGCTGAGGGTATCGCTGTCGCCCAGCGGGCCGCTGAAGTCGCCCGTCAATTGCTTGCGATCATTGTTGCCGTATTGCAGGCCCAGCTCATGGAACGGTGTATCGGTCGGGCGCTTGCTGACGCCGTTGACGAATCCGCCCGGCGACAACTGGCCGTACAGGACCGAGGCGGCACCACGGATCACTTCCACGCGCTCCAGGCCGAAGGGTTCCTGGACGCCGTCGTAGGAGTTGTTCTGCAGACGCAGGCCGTCACGCAGCGAGCCACCGGTAGCGGACTCTACGTCGAAACCGCGGATACGGAAGCGGTCGGAAGTGCGGTTGAAGCTCGATGGCTGGCTGGTGAAACCCGGCGTATAGCTCAGGGCATCGGCCAGGGTGTCGGATTTGCGGTCGGTGATTTCATCGGCAGTCACCACCGACAGCGACTGCGGTGTTTCGGTAATGGCCGCGTTTGTCTTGGTGGCGCTGGTATTGCGCAGGGCAACCTTGCCGACCAGCGGGGCCGTCGGGTTTTCCGGGGTGTCGGCGTTGATATTGATATTGGTGAGTTGAACGGCATTGCTGCTGGATGCTTCATCCGCCGCGATTGCCTGCGCCGAGATGACGCCGCTCAAAGCCAATGCCAGGGTGGTCAGTTGAAACACAGGAGGGCGCTTTGTGTAACGGTTTCCACTGCCAACTGTTGTTTTTCTTTCAAGCATCGAGGAAGTCCTTGGATTTACATTTTGACTTTCGGAATAGCCATGCGCCCTGAATCCTTTGCCATCAGTGGCTCAACCGGGCTGGTATCGACTGGCCATACTTTATCTGTAAATGATAAAGTTTTGCATTAAGATTTGTTGCTACGGTACAGAATTATTTCATTTTCGACACATTCTGTGGCCCACTTATGCCCCTGATGTGATGACAGGATGAAAAACGATGCTGGGGCATTGCTCGACGAGGCTGTATTGGGCGGGGGTAAAGTCATGCTGAAAGCCACCGGAGTGCGGCTTGGCTATGGCGAACAAGTGGTTCTCGATGGCGTCAGTCTGGACATTCCCCAAGGCCGTTTCACGGCATTGATCGGTGCCAATGGCTGCGGCAAGACCACTTTGCTGAACGTACTTGCCCATATGCTGCGTCCGGGTGCCGGCGAGGTGCAGTTGTCCGGCAAACCGTTGCGCCAGTATTCGCGTCGAGCTCTGGCGCAACAGATGGCCCTGCTGCCACAGCATGCAACATCGCCAGCGGGCATGAGCGTACGAGAGCTGGTGATGCAGGGACGTTTTCCCTGGCAGAGCTGGTGGCGCCAATGGTCCGAGCAGGACCAGCAGGCGATTGAGCGTGCCATCGAACTGACCGGTATCGATTCCTTGCTCGACCGTTCGCTGGCAACCCTGTCGGGCGGACAGTTGCAACGTTGCTGGATTGCCATGACCCTGGCCCAGGATACGCCGGTAATTCTACTGGACGAGCCGACCACCTTCCTCGATATCGCCCATCAGATCACGCTGCTCGAATTGCTGGTGGATCTCCGCGAGCAGGGCAAGACCATAGTGGCAGTCCTGCATGATCTGAATCAGGCCGCCCGTTACGCCGACCATCTGGTGATGATGCGTGGAGGACGTCTGCTGGCCCAGGGCGCGCCTGCCGAGGTGTTCACCCGGGAAAACCTCAAGGCGGTCTTCGATCTGGATGCGCACATCATCACCGACCCTTATTCCGGTGATCTGCTATGCGTCCCGCAGTCGAACCGCAGCAAGCCGCTGTCCGTGCAGGAGGCGATGTGAGTCACGGTCTGCGATTGCCGGTATGGCTGGGTCTGTTGATGGCAATTGCCCTGGCCGCACTGTTTCATCTGGCAGTTGGTGCAAAGAGTATTCCCTGGCACGAAACCTGGCAGGCACTGGTTGCCTATGTGCCGGATAATCCCGATCACAGCGTCATTCGCGGCAGCCGCCTGCCGCGCCTGCTGGTCGCGCTGCTGGTGGGGGCCAGTCTCGGGCTTGCCGGCACCATCATGCAGGCGGTCGGCGATAATCCGCTGGCCGATCCGGGGATTCTCGGTATCAATAGCGGCGCGGCACTGTTCGTGGTGTTCGGACTGCTGGTGATGCCGGGCAACGATTTGTCGATGATCCCGCTCTTTGCCTTTGTCGGTGCGCTGACGGCAGCCATCGGCGTCCTGTTGCTGGCAGGCAGGGGGCATAACCCGATTCGGCTGACGCTGTCGGGGGCCATGATTGCAGCGCTGTTCAGCGCAATCACTTCAATTCTGTTGTTGCTCGATCAACAGGGGCTCGACAGCCTGCGGCGCTGGTTGACCGGCTCCATCGGCGTGACTGGTGGCACGATGCAGGCCTGGGTCTGGCCTTATGTGCTGCTGGGCATGTTTTTGTGTCTGGTCAATGTGCGGGCCTTGAATGCCCATCGCCTGGGTCCGCAAGCGGCTGCCGGCATGGGCGTCAGTCTGTTGAGGATGCGCGTATTCGGGCTGGCCTCGGTGGTTCTGCTGTCCGGGTGTGCCGTGGCTCTGGCCGGGCCTATCGGTTTTGTCGGCTTGGTCGTGCCCCATGCGGCGCGTCTGCTGTTTGGCGACGACTATCGACGGCTGTTGCTGGCAGCTCCTTTGCTGGGTGCGCTGTTGCTGATTCTGGCGGACATCGCGGCGCGCACCGTGGTCAGTCCGTTCGAGCTCAATACCGGTATCGTAACGGCCCTGATCGGCGGTCCCGTTTTTGTCATCCTGGTGTTGAGGAAAGTCAAATGAGGCGCACCGGACTGACCCTGCCCAGAGCCTTGCCGCTGCTGCCCTGGATTGCCCGGCCTATCGACCTGATTTCAGTGCTGCTGCTGACAGGCGCTGTGATCGCGCTGGCGCTGTATGCGCTGACCGTGGGCAGTTTTTCGCTGAGCATGGCCCAGGCCTGGCAGGCAGTGCTGACGCCCGAACAAGTCAGCCCGACAATCCGCAATCTGCTCTGGGAGCTGCGCTTGCCCCGCGTGGTGCTGGCCATCCTGGCGGGTGCAGCAATGTCCCTGGCCGGTCTGCTGATGCAATCCCTGACCCGTAACCCGCTGGCAGCGCCCGGTCTGGTGGGCGTGGAATCGGGTGCCAGTGTCACCATGCTGCTGATCATTGTGCTCTGGCCCGGACTGCTGCCGCTGGAGTTCTATCCATTGGCGGCACTGGCCGGTGGTCTGGCGGTGGCGTTCTTTGTGGCGTTGTTGTCCTGGCGTCAGGGCATCTCGCCGCTGCGCCTGATTCTGGTGGGCGTCGGGCTTACCGCCATGTTGAGTGCGGTCGCCGATCTGCTGATCACCTACGGCAATATCGATCAAGTGGAGTCGGCACTGATGTGGCTGGGTGGCAGTCTGCATCGGGCCGGCTGGCCACAGGTCAACAGCCTTTGCCTCTGGTTATTGCTGGCCGGTGTGCCATTGCTGTTCTGTCATCGGCAGTTGAACCTGCTGCAACTGGGTGAAAAGGTTGCGCTCAGTCGAGGCCTGAATGTCACGGGCGTCATGATTTCCTTGCTGCTGTGCAGCGTCATGCTGACGGCGGCGGCTGTAGCGAATGTCGGCACCATGACCTTCGTCGGGCTGGTCGCTCCGCATCTGGCGCGGCAGCTGGCAGGTGATCGCCATGGTGCCTTGATGCCTTTGTCGGCGCTGTTCGGCGCGCTGCTGGTTCTGGCCGGCGACACTCTGGGAAGGGGCATTTTTCCGCCCTTGCAGTTACCGGCCGGGCTGGTGGTCGCCATTATCGGTGCGCCTTATCTGATGGTGTTATTGGCGCGGCAGCGCAATCGCTGAAAAACAAAATTGTCTGGGGGTAAGTGCGGGTGAAAGGATTTTTCCGGGGTGTGGCGTGCATGTTGTGTGTGCCTCTGGCATTACTGGCCGTAAAGGTCAGTGCGGCAGAAACCAGGGTATTCGAGAACAGCTTTGGCCGTGTCGAAGTGCCCGTAGCGCCGCATTGCATCGTGTCTCTGCATGATTTCAGTCTGACCACGCAACTGTTGGAGCTGGGCGTCAAGCCGTGTGGCTCCACCGGGCGCAAGAAGCTGTTTTCCGATGTGCTGTTTCGCGGCACCCAGGAGCGTTTCGATGTGACGGGCATTCAATATATCGGCTCGCATCAGGCTCCCGATCTGGAGGCGATTGCCGCCTTGAAGCCCGACCTGATAGTCGGATTGTCATATCACGCGGATATCAAGGAAAAGCTCAGCAAGATTGCACCTGTGGTGCTCTTGCCTGCACGGGAAAGCGATATCAAGACCTACGCCAAAGAGCTCGCCGAACTGGTCGGCAAACAGCAGCGCTACCAAGAGATGCTGGGCGAGTACCAATGGGTGGTCAAGGAGTTCAAGAAGCGGGTCAAGGACCCATCACGAATTACCGTCACCACATTGGAGGTCTACACCGATGGTTTCCAGTTGATCGGTCGTGGTGGCATGGATGATGTCATTGCCGATTTTGGCCTGGGACGTGTACCGGCTTACAGCGCCGCAAGGCAGAACGTGCCCTACAGTCTGGAGCGTATTGGCGACTTCAACAGTGATTTCATTATTGATACATATGAAGAGCTGCTAGATTCGGAGACCAGCACGGCTGCCTTCCGACAGTCGCCACAATGGCAGAATCTTTTTGCGGTCAAGAATCGCCAGTTCCTGTATCTGAACCGCAGCCGCTATGCCGATACGATGCAAGGCCTGTTGGGATCGGCCTATCTGTTGATGTCGCATATCGGTGAGCGGGAGAGTGTCCTGCAGGCCAGATGAAATGTGTCCGATTTGATACAAATGTCATAAATGACAATCATTCTCTATTGATGTTGGTACTCGTTTGTATTAGTTTGTGCTCTCCAAAAAATACGCATATCGGGATGGCGAGGGGTTTCAAATGGAAACGGGTGTGGCACGTACACAGGTTCAATCCACGGAGGTTTCCCAAGGGAGCGAACTGACCCTGCCGTTCATCTTTCAGGCACCTGCTGCCGGTGATACCTGGCAAGCCCATCGCGAGCAGATCCAGCAGGTGGTCGATGCTGAACTGCCGCGTGCCGGCGGTGTTCTGTTTCGCGGTTTTGCCTTCAAGGGCGAAGCCGATTTTGAAGCCTTCGCCAGCAGCTTCGGCCATGAGCTGCTGACCTACGACTACGCTTCCACACCGCGTACCAAACTCAACAACCGCGTCTATACCTCCACCGAGTACCCGGCCCATCAGGTCATCCCGCTGCACAACGAACAGTCCTATTCCCTGAACTGGCCGATGAAGATCTGGTTTCATTGCGTACAGGCATCCGAGGTGGGGGGTGAAACCCCGATTGCCGACAGTCGCGAGGTCTATCGACAGCTCGATCCGGTCATTCGCCAGCGTTTTGCCGACAAGCGTCTGATGTATGTGCGCAACTACGGCAATGGCCTGGATCTGCCATGGCAACAGGCTTTCAGCACCGAGGATCGAGCCCAGGTCGAGCAGTACTGCAAGGCCAGCAATATCGACTTCGAGTGGAATGAAGAGGGTGAGCTTTCCACTCGCCAGGTCTGCCAGGCCGTTGCCCGGCATCCGGTGTCCGGTGAATGGGTCTGGTTCAATCAGGCGCACCTGTTTCATATCTCCAATCTTGCACCGGCGGTACGCGAGACGCTGATTTCCATCGTTGGCGAAGAAGGCGTGCCACGTAACGTGTTTTACGGCGACGGTTCACCCATCGAGCTGGAAGCTCTTGAGCATGTACGCGCTGTTCTCCAGCGCTGCCAGGTCAGTTTTCCCTGGCAGGCCGGTGACGTACTGATGCTCGACAACATGCTGGTGGCCCATGGCCGCTCGACATTCCAGGGCGCACGCAAGGTCGTGGTCGCCATGGCGGAGCCTGCTTCGGCAAGCTGAGCACTCTCTTTTGGAAAGCTGTCGCAATAGACGGCTTACTTCGAACAAGTAGAAAAAGGACAACAAATGGATCGCCTGATGCATCGCTGCTGGCTGCGCGGAATTCGCCTGTCTATAGCCGAAGGCCAGTTAGCCATTGCCCACGGATCCCAGGGCGCCTTGAACGATGAGCTGGTAGCAGAGCTGCAGGCCAGGAGCCCTGAGGTGCTGCACTGGCTGCAACAGAATCCCGATTATTTCGATGCCCGTCCATTGACGGATAACGAGCAGGCCCTCTGGTTTCTACAGCGTCTGGAGCCCGACAACTGCGCCTACAACATCGCTTATGCCGGACGCATCAAGGCGCAATTCGTCACTGCAGACTTGCCCGAGCGTCTGCAGGAAGCCTGGGGCACGGTGCAGCAACGCTATCCGATGTTGTGTACGGCCTATGCAGAACGTAATGGCGAGTTGCTGCAATGGAGCCATCGCGAGCAGATCCAGCCCTTGCAACGTGTGGCATTGCAGGCCGCAGATGCCGATACCCTGCAGCAACACATCACCGCTCTGGCCGATAAGCCGTTCAACCTGGAAGCAGCCGAGGTCAGTCGTGTCGTCCTGTTGAGCAACTCGAAAGGCGAGGCTACCGAATACAGCGTATTGCTGGTGATCCATCATATCGCTGCGGATCTGGCCACTTTCTACACCGTACTCAACGAGTTGTTCGCCTTGCTCGCAGGACAGTCGCTGCCTTCTGTAAATCCCGATGCGTATCGCGATTATTGCAGTGACCTGCATATCCGCAGCGAAGCGGCCGAACCCGAAGAGTTGGCATGGTGGCAGGCACAACTGGCCGAAGTCCCGGCCCTGGAGTTGCCGACCGATTTCCCTTATGGCAGCAATCAGGCCTTCAAGGGCGGTGAATTGTCGGTGCGTTTCGATCCTGCGGTTACCGCCAGAATCCGCGCAGTTGCCCGCGGTCTGGGGGTAACGCCTTATGTGTTCTGGTTCTCGCTGTTCCAGCAGTTTCTCGGCGTGCTGTCCGGGCAGGACGACTTCGTGCTGGGAACTCCCAGCGGCTGGCGTTTGCGCCGTGAACACCTCAACCTGCCGGGCTATCTGGTCAATCCACTGCCGATCCGCTGCCGTCTGCGCCGTGATCTGTCCAGTGGCGACTGGGCAAAGCAGGTGGACGCCACCGTCAAACAGGCACTCCAGCACCGCCACTATCCGTTCTCGCGGCTGGTCAAACAGCTGGACCTGCCGCGGCAGATGGGCAGGGCGCCGCTGTTCCAGCATATGTTCACCCTCAACAAGGAGCGCATCGCGCCTTTCGAGCAGTATGTCGATCGTTTGCTCTCGGAGCAGCGTGGCGCAGCCCACGAGCTGAACATGGTGGTCATCGACGAGGAAGAGGGTTTCCTTTGCCGGTGGCGCTACAGCAAGGCGTTGTACTTGCATCAGACCGTCGAGCGTTATCGGGACCAGTTCGTAGCCCTGGTACATGCCGTTCTCGAACAGCCCGAAGTGCCCTTTGCCGAGCTGGACTGGCTGCCTGTGGAACAGCAGTCGTTGCTCAAGGGCGAGGACGTTCCGCTGGCCGTCAGCAATGCCTGGCAGGCTTTCACTCAGCAGTGCGCGCTAAAACCCGGATCGATTGCGTTGCAGGATGAGCAGGGCACGCTCAACTATGCCGAACTGGGTCGTGCCGTGGTTGCCCGTGGCGAGCGCCTGGGGCTGGATCTGGCCGGCGAGCGGATTGCCTTGTGCCTGCCACGCAGTCGCGAACTGGTGATGCATATGCTCGCGGCCTGGCAGAGCGGTGCAGCTTATCTGGCCCTCGATCCGCAATGGCCAGCGTCGCGTCTGCAGGATATCTGCCAGGATGCTGCGCCCAAGGTGCTGGTTGGCGAAGGCCCACGCCCAGAGTGGTTGCCGGAGCCGGTGCGCTGGTTGCCAATTCCGGCTGCGCCATTATTCAGCGATGCGCCGCTGCGCGGTGCCCTGGCGGCAGATCTGACGGCTTACGTGGTCTACACCTCGGGTTCCAGCGGCAAGCCAAAAGGGGTGAAAGTCAGCCAGAGCAACCTGATCCATTACGTGACTGGCTGCCTTGAACGCCTGAACCTCAGCGCCGATGCCAGTCTGGCCAGCCTCGCCAGTTGCGCGACCGACCTTGGGCATACAGCCCTGTTCGGTGCCTTGCTCAGCGGTCGCCGCCTGCGCCTGCTGGCGGAAGAGCTGGCTTTCGATGCAGAAGAACTGGCGGCCGTGCTGGAGCGCGAGCCTGTCGATCTGCTGAAGATCGTGCCTTCACATCTCAATGCCTTGCTGGTCGCCACGGATCCGCAACGCCTGCTGCCACGCCAGTGTCTGGTCACGGGCGGCGAAGCGCTGGGTCATGAGCTGATCAACCGTTTGCGTACCCTGAAAACGGACCTGCGCATCGTCAACCACTACGGCCCCAGCGAAACCACAATCGGCGTCCTGACCCATGAAGTGGAGGGCAGCGCTGCTGCGCCGTTAGGACGACCCCTGGCCAACGTTCAAATCAGCGTTCGTTCTCCCGCAGGCGCGCTGTTGCCGATGGGTGTCAGCGGTGAGCTGTACATTCAGGGTGCGACGGTCTCGCCGGGTTATCTCAGTGCGCCGGATGCGGATCATGCGCGCTTTGCTGAGCATGGTTATCGCACCGGCGACCGGGTACGCCTCAATCATCAGGGGCAAGTCGAATTTCTCGGGCGGCTCGATGAGCAGGTCAAGATTCGTGGTTACAGGGTCGAGCCGGCAGAAGTGGCGGCCCAGTTGCGTGCCATGGCGCAGGTCAGCGATGCCCG
Organism: Pseudomonas capsici; assembly: GCF_017165765.1. GTDB lineage: Bacteria > Pseudomonadota > Gammaproteobacteria > Pseudomonadales > Pseudomonadaceae > Aquipseudomonas > Aquipseudomonas capsici. The sequence goes on along the minus strand of NZ_JAFGZD010000012.1, from coordinate 86,289 downwards.
GGTGCTGAATATTCCTGCGCCTTTGACCGGCAATCGTCTGGTGGCCTTTGTGGTTGCGCCGCCAGACGCCCTGGCCACAATCCAGGAGGCTCTGCAAACGCAACTGCCGGACTACATGCAGCCAGCCCAGTGGCATTGCCTTGAAGGCTTTACCTTGCTGGCCAACGGCAAGGTCGATCGTCAGGCCTTGATCGCTCTTGCCAGTCAGGAGTCGGTTCAGTCGTCTGCTGCAGAATCGACAGACGATCAACCGTTGAACGCCGTCGAAAGCACCTTGCTGGATATCTGGCGGACCTTGCTCGGCAAGCCGGAACTTGGCCCGGACGATAACTTCTTCGCCCACGGCGGCGATTCCATTCTCGGTTTGCAAATCATTGCCCTGGCGCGTCAGCAACAGATTCTGATGACGCCCAAGCAACTGTTTGCCGAGCAAAGCGTGCGGGCCCTGGCGCGAGTGGCGCAGACACCGCGCAGCAAGCTCGAAAAACGTCTGCTGGACATCGCCCGTGAGATTCTCGACAAGCCGCAACTGAGTGTCGACGATAACTTCTTCACGGCGGGCGGCGACTCGATCCTGAGCTTGCAGATCATCGCCAAGGCCAAGCAGCAGCGCCTGCAACTCAAGCCCAAGCAGATCTTCGAATTCCCCACCGTGCGTGGCTGGGCAGAGCAGGTGGTTGACCTTGGCGCGGCCAATGCGAACGCCACTTCTGCGGCACTTGAGCCCACCGCGGCCTTTGCCCTGACGCCGATTCAGGACTGGTTCTTTGCCCAGCAGCAAAGCCAGCCCGGCTACTGGAACCAGTCGCTGTTGCTGGCGCTGGACGAGCCGCTGGATCAGGCGCCTTTTATTCAGGCCCTGGGCGCCTTGCTCAAGCGTCATGCCAGCTTGCGCCTGACCTTCGAGGCCGCGCAAAACGGCTGGCAGCAACGCTATCAGGCCTTTTCCGAGAAACAGGTCGAAGCACTGCTGCAGGTGGAGGACGAGCCTCTGAATGAAGCCTTGCTGCAACGCTGGCAACAGGGTTTCAGCCTGGATCGGGCACCCTTGATCCGCTGGGTGTATTTCTCGCAAAGCCGGGAGCTGCTGTGCACGGCTCATCACCTGCTGGTGGATGCGGTGTCCTGGCAGGTGCTGCTGGAAGAGCTGGAAAGCCTGTACCTGCAACCGAATCTTGCGCTGCCAGCCGTTTCGGCGGGCTTCCATGTATGGAGCGAAGCCTTGCAGCGCCATCGCAGCGAGCCTGAAGTCCTGGCTCAAGTGGATTACTGGCGCGAGCAACTGGTTGCTGAAGGCGTAGTCCTTGAGCAGAGCAATGAGTACGGCCAGAGCCGCACGCTGGACACACAACTTTCGGTCGAGCAGACGCAACGGCTGCAGGGTGACTGCCACTCAGCCTACGGCACCCAGGTTCAGGACCTGCTGGTGGCGGCACTGGCCGGTGTCATCGGTCAATGGCAAGGCCGTGAGCGGGTCACTCTTGAGCTGGAAAGTCATGGTCGTAGCGGCTGGGAGCAAGCTCCCGACCTGTCCCGTTCGGTGGGCTGGCACACCAGTCGTTACCCTCTGGCGGTCAGCACCTCCTGGGACCTCGAATCCTCGATCATCGGTGCCAAGGAAGCGCTGCGCCGCGTACCCGAGCAAGGCATCGGCTACGGCCTGTTGCGCCAGGACCCGGCTCACGGCCTGGGCGCAGCCTCGCTGCTGACCTTCAACTATCTGGGCCGTGTCGATCAATGGCTGGGAGCCTCCCGTCTGTGGCGCCTGTCCCGGCCGATCTGCCCTGGCATGCGTGCCGACGATACCCGCCGCACCCACTGGCTGGATGTGACGGTGCTGGAGAACGAAGGGCGGCTGCATATCGAATGGCGTTATGCCCCACATGTTCACGATGAGGCACTGGTAAACGGATTGGCGCAGCAGTTTGTGCAACAGATCGATGCCTTGCTGGAGCACTGCCTGTCGCCAGAGGCTGGTCGCGCCACGGCTTCGGACTTCGCTGACTCAGGCCTGTCCGACGATGAATTCCTGGGGCTGCTCGAACAGCTTGAGCAGTGACAACCCTGCGTCCCCTACATTAAAGGTTCGGATACCGTCAGCATGAACGACAAGGTCAAAGCACTTTCGCGCAACATCGAGGCGATTTACCCGTTGGCTCCCATGCAGCAAGGATTGCTGTTTCACAGTCTGCTGCACCCCGGAAAGGGGATGTACCTGCTGCAATATCGCCATGTCATGGTCATGCCCGACCTCGACCTGAACGCTTTCCGTCAGGCCTGGGCGCAAGTGGTTGAGCGTCACGAACTGTTGCGCACTTCTTTCGTCTGGAAGCAGCAAAAGCGTCCGATGCAGGTGGTACACAAGCAGGTCGAACTGCCAATCACCTATGAAGACTGGTCGCACCTGAGCGAAGGCGAGCAACAGGGCCGTCTCGAGCAATTGTTGAGCGAAGAGCGTGCCCAGGGCCTGGACTTTACCAAGGCTCCCCTGATGCGCGTCAGGCTGTACAAGATTGCACCCGATACCTATCAGTTCGTGCGCAGCTATCACCACATTCTGATGGATGCCTGGTGTTTCTCGATCATCATGATGGACTTCCTCAACGGCTACCGCGCCGCGCAGGAAGGTCGTCGTCTGAATCTGTCGACACCACGTCCGTACCGCGACTTCATCCGCTGGCTGGAAGCCCAGAAGCCGGAAGATCATCAGGAGTTCTGGCAACAGCGTCTGGCCGGGTTCGATACACCCAACGAATTTGGTTTTGGTCATGTCGGTCGTATTCAGGGGGCCGCCGAGCCGGTCGAGGATTGCGTCGAATACCTGACTCTGGAACAGACCCAGAGCCTGCAAAATACCGCAGCCCGCCACGGCATCACCCTCAACACTCTGGTGCAGGGTGCCTGGGCTTTGCTGTTGGCACGCTACAGCGGTGATCGCGATCTGGTGTTCGGTATCACCGTGGCCGGGCGTCCGGTCCATATGCAGGGCATGGAAAGTATCGTCGGCCTGTTTATCAATAGCCTGCCGCTACGCTGGAGCTGGTGCCCGGACGATGCGCTGGGGCCATGGCTCAAGGCCTTGCAGACCGAGAACCTGAGCCTGCGTGAACACGAAAGCGTTTCCCTGGCCGACATCCAGCGCTGGAGCGAAGTGCAGCGCCAGGATCTGTTCCAGAGCCTGTTCGTATTCGAGAACGCGCCGATTGCTTCCGACCTGCGTCAGAGCCAGCTGGATTACCTGATCAGCGACATGGCCAACCGCACCCACACCAATTACCCCGTGACCGTGGTAATTGTTCCGGGCGAACGTCTGCATTTGCAGCTGACCTATCAGACCGACTGGTTCCTGCGCGAAGAAATCGAGCAGATGCTGCGTCACTTCCGCGCCTTGCTGCTGAATATGGGCGAAGCACTGAGCGAGAAGCCCGAAACGCCCTTGCATCATCTGGCCATGCTCGATGAGCAGGAAATTGCCCTCCAGCAGCAGGTCTGGGCCGGTGGTGGTCTGGCCGCCGATGAACAACTGCTGCAACCCCTGTATATCGAGCGTTTGCAACAACAGGTTCGCAAGACGCCCGAGCGCGTGGCCATTGTGCATGGTGAACAGAGCCTGACTTTCGATCAGTTGAACCGTGCCGCCAACCGCCTGGCCCGGCACTTGCGGGCACAGGGTGTCAAATCCGACGACCTGATCGCGGTGTTCGACGAGCGTGGCCTGGATCTGGTGGTGATGATCGTCGCCACCCTCAAGGCCGGCGCAGGCTGGCTGCCACTTGATCCGCGCAACCCGCCACAACGTCTGGCCCAGGTGCTGCGCCAGAGTCGCACGCCTTTGCTGATCCACAGCGCAGGGCAGGGCGAACTGGCGATGGAGGCCGTGGAACTGCTGGAGCAGCCGCTCAAGTCGGTGCTTTACGACTCGTCCGCATTGGGCAGCTACAGCGATGATGACCTGAACATTCCGGTTCATGACAGTTCGCTGGCCTATTGCATCTTCACTTCCGGCTCCACCGGCACGCCAAAAGGCGCGATGGTGGCCCACGCAGGCATGCTCAACAACATTCTCGGCAAGCTGCCGGGGCTCGGGCTCGATGCCAATGATGTGATTGCCCAGACCGCGCCGCAGTGCTTCGACATTTCCGTCTGGCAAACCCTGGCCGGTATGGTGCTGGGTGCGCGCACGGTGATTCTGGGCGATTGCGTGGTGCAGAACCCCGACGATCTGGCAGCAGCCATAGAACGCCATGGCATCAGCATCCTTGAGGCGGTGCCGTCATTGATGCAGAGCCTGCTCGATGCAGGCCTTGACCGTTCGCGTCTGCGCTGGGTGCTGGCCACCGGTGAAGCACTGCCGCCAGCTCTGGCGCGGCGCTGGTTCGAGCGTTATCCCGCGATTCCGCTGATGAACGCCTATGGCCCGGCTGAATGCTCCGATGACGTGGCGTTCCATCCGTTGCTCGAACGCTTGCCCGAGCAACGCATCAACGTGCCCATTGGCCGCGCCACGCTGAATAACCGCTTGTACCTGCTCAATGCCGATCTGCAGCCGATACCTGCCGGTGCGGTGGGGGAAATCTTCGTGGCCGGTGTGGGCGTCGGTCGTGGCTATATGGCCGACCCGGCACGCACGGCGGCGGTGTTCCTGCCGGACCCGATTGCCAACGATGGCAGCCGCCTCTATCGCACGGGCGACCTGGCGCGCTTCCTGCCCAATGGCGATCTGGAGTACGTCGGGCGCACCGACCATCAGGTCAAGATCCGTGGCCACCGTATCGAACTGGACGAGATCGAAGCCTGCCTGACCCGTTATCCGGGTGTCCGGGAGGCGGTAGTCGTGGCGCGTGATGACCAGCAACGCTCCAAGGTGCTGGTGGCCTATGTGGTGGCCGATACCCAGCCGGGCATCGAAGCCCTGCGCGAGCATGTGCTGGGCAACCTGCCGCCGTACATGATTCCGAGCGCGTTCATGTTCCTTGAACGTTTTCCGCTCAACGGCAATGGCAAGATCGACCGCAAATCCTTGCCCGCGCCGGATTTTGCCGCGCAAAGCCAGGCCCGTTATGTGGCACCCAGCAGCGAACTGCAAAGCCAGATGGTCGAAGCCTGGCAAAGCGTGCTGGGGCTCGATCAGGTCGGCGTCGAAGACAACTTCTTCGAGCTGGGCGGGCACTCGCTGCTGGCCACGCAACTGATCGGTCTGATCGGCAAGCTCAGCGGTAAAGACCTGCCACTGCGCATCGTGTTCGAGCGTCCGACCATCGCCGCCATGGCCGACTGGCTGGAAAACCGTACCGACACCGCCCAATCAGCGCCAACACGCTTGCCGCGCCCTGAAAAGCTGCCGCTGTCCTTTGCCCAGCAACGGCTCTGGTTCCTGCAACAGCTCGACCCGCAAAGCCCGGCCTACAACCTGGCCGGTGCGGTGCGCCTGACCGGTGCCTTGAATATCGCCGACCTGCAGCGTGCCTTGCAGTCTGTACTCGATCAGCATGAAGTGCTGCGCACCGGTTTCATCGGCGAAGCCGAGGGACCGAGTCAGGTGATTCTGGCCCGTACAGAACTTGAGTTGCCATTGATCGACGTGCAAAGCGAAGAAGCACTGCACGACCTGCTGCGTCAGGACGCAATGATGCCTTTCGATCTGCAGGCTGCGCCGTTGCTGCGCGCCAGGCTCTATCGTCTGGCACCTGAGGCGTTTGTCCTGTCACTGAACTGCCATCATATCGTCGCCGATGGCTGGTCCCTGCAACTGATCATCGATGGCCTGTGCAAACAGTATCGCCATCTGCGTCAGGGCCTGAGCACAGAAGCTCCGGTCATGTCGATGCAATACGCCGATTATGCCCTGTGGCAGCGTCAATGGATGAACAGCAAGGCCTGTGAGCAGGAACTGGGTTTCTGGCGCGAGCAACTGGCCGGTGAACTGCCGGTGCTGGAACTGGCTGCCGATTTCCCGCGTCCCGCCCAGGCCAGCCAGAACGGTGGTCGCGTCGAGCAGCGTTTGCCTGAAGCCCTGACTGCGCGTTTGCGCGCCTTCAGCGCCCGTCATGGCTGGAGCAACTTCACGCCGATGCTGGCGGCATTCCAGTTGCTGCTGCGCAGCCGCAGCGGTGAAGACGACATTATTGTCGGCGTACCTGTGGCCAACCGGCATCATGCCGCGTTGCAGCCTCTGGTCGGTTGCTTCGTCAATACGCTGGTGTATCGCAAGAAGCTGTCCGGCGAGCGCAGCCTGCTGCAATTGATGACTGAGTTGCAGGCGCTGTCGGTGTCGGTGCAGTCCCATCAGGACTTGCCGTTCGACTACCTGATCGAACAGCTCGGCGTGGCCCGGCAGGTCAGTTACAACCCGCTGTTCCAGGTCATGTTCAACTACTTCCCGGGCAATGCCCTGGAGCGTTTCGAGCTGACCGACGTCATCGCAGAGCCGCTGGACAACCGCCCGGACAGCGCCTTGTGCGATCTGCATCTGGATGTGCGTGACAGCGAGCATGGCATCAGCCTGAGCCTGCAATACAGCAGCGACCTGTTCCGTGAACAGACTGTGCAGACCATGGCCGAGCAATATCTGGCGCTGCTGGAGGCTTTGCTCGATCAACCGGAAAAAGCACTGGGTGAGCTGGTCTGGCAGCCTGCCGAGCGTGCTCTGGCACGGCTCGACGGACCTGAGGTCGATGGCCGACAGGACATTCTCCAGGCCTTTGAGCTTCAGGTTGCGCGCCAGCCCGATGCCATTGCCGTACTGGCTGGCGATCAGCGTCTGACTTACGCCGAACTGAATCAGGCCGCCGAGCGACTGGCAGCAGCGTTGCAGGCCCATGGCGTCGGCATCGAAGACCGGGTGGCATTCAATCTGCCACGGGATGCACGCCTGCCAACGGCGATGCTGGGCATCCTCAAGGCGGGTGCGGCCTATGTGCCGCTGGCCGAAGACACGCCACCGGAACGTGGCCGCTACATTCTTGACGCTGCACAACCGCGGATATGCCTCGGTACTGCGGCGAGTCTGGAGACGCTGGCTGAGTGGAACAGCGGCGTGCCGTTGCTGGATATCGACGCCCTGAGTTCGACCGACACACTCCGGACACCGGCATGGATGGCCGATCAACTCGCCTACGTGCTGTACACCTCAGGGTCCACCGGCAAGCCCAAAGGCGTGGCGATCAGCCGTGGCAACCTGATGAACCTGATGCTGGCGGTCGGGCAGGTCCTGCCGCTGACTGCCCGGGACCGGGTGCTGGCCCTGACCACTGCGACCTTCGACATTGCCATCGTCGAACTGCTGCTGCCACTGGCCCATGGTGCCAGTATCCTGCTGGCCGACCGCGAACAGGCTCGGGACCCGCAGGCTATCGATCAATTGCTGGAGGCTTCGCAACCGACTGTCATGCAGGCCACGCCCGCTACCTGGAGAATGCTGGTGGCGCATACCTCGCGCAGTTGGCAAGGCGTGCGCGCCATTTCCGGTGGCGAGGCCTTGCCTTGTGCGCTGGCCGAAGCTATCGAGGGCAGGGGAGCCAGGGTCATCAATGGTTACGGACCGACGGAAGCAACGGTCTACAGCACCTTCGAGGTCCGCAACGGCAACGAAAGCGGCGTGGAAGTGCCCATTGGACAGCCGGTGGCCAATACGGCCGCCTATGTTCTGGATGCCGACCTGCAACCCGTGGCTGCCGGGGTTCCTGGCGAACTGTATCTGGCCGGTGCCAACCTGGGCCGCGGATATTTCGCGGCAGCGCGACTGACCGCAGCAGCGTTCCTGCCGGATCCGTTCGTGACCGGAGCCCGCATGTACCGCACCGGCGACCGGGTGCGCCGCAACAGCAATGGCAGCCTGGATTATCTGGGACGTCTGGACTTCCAGGTCAAACTGCGCGGTTTCCGCATCGAACTGGGTGAAATCGAAGCCTTGCTGGCGCGTATCGCCGGCGTTCGCGAGGCAGCTGTCGTGCTGCTGGGCAACGGCGAGGCGGCGCGGCTGGTGGGTTATTACGCGGGGGATGCACAGGATGAAGCGCTGCTGCGCGAAACCCTTGCTGCACAACTGCCGGACTACATGCTGCCGAGTCAGTTCGTGCATCTGGAGACTCTGCCACTGAGCCCGAGCGGCAAGGTTGACCGCAAGGCGCTGCCGGAGCCACTCCAGCGCGATGGTCGGCGCAGTGCGCTCTCTGGCGAGTGGGAGCAGGAACTGGCCCGACTCTGGGAAGAGCTGCTGGGCAGCAGCGATATCGGGGCCGAAGACAACTTCTTCGCTCTCGGTGGTCATTCGTTGCTGGCAGCGCGTCTGGTGGCGCGCATTGCCGAGCAGCATGGCCGACGCCTGCCATTGCGCACGCTGTTCGAGCACCCGGTCCTGCGGGATCTGGCGGCGCAACTGGCGGCAACCAGCGTTGAATCCGAAGGCATCCTGCGTCCTTTCAAGGAGCCTCTGGCCCCGCTGCATTTCACGCAACAGCGCTTGTGGTTCCTGGATCGCCTGCAAGGCGATACTCAGGCTTATCACCTGTCCCTGGCCTTGCGCCTGGATGCTGTTCTGCAACTGGCACTGCTGGAACAGGCCCTGACTCAACTGGTCAGCCGCCAACACAGCCTGCGCACGGTGTTCAGCGATACCGCCGACGGCGCACGTCAGCGTGTCGAGGCTCAGGCCGCAGTGCAGGTGAGCATCGAACCGCTGGAAAGCGACGAGCATTCCCCGGCTTTCGCCCGGAAACTGAGTCAGGAAGCCCAGCGGGCCTTCGATCTCACGTCATCGCCGCTGTTCAGGGTTCGTGTGTATCAGGGCCAGGGCCGCAGCGTGCTGCAGGTTACCTTGCATCACATCATTGCCGACGCCCGTTCGCTGGAGATCTTCTTCAATGAACTGCAACTGATCTATCAGGCCCTCCTGGAAGGTCGCAGCGCCTGTCTGCCGAAACTGCCCCTGCAGTTCTCCGACATTGCCGCCAGTTGGCAAGCCCCTGCGGGTCAGGCCTTGATCGAATCGCAGCTTGAATACTGGCGTCAGACCCTGGCTGGCGAACCGCCGGTACTTAACCTGCCGACCGATTTGCCGCGTCCGGCGGAGCAGGGCTACAAAGGCCAGCGCCTGCGCTTCGATCTGCCCGCCGCGCTGGTCGAGCAGCTTCGGGAAACCGCGCAACGTCATGGCCTGACGGCGTTCGCACCTCTGCTGGCTGCCTGGAAAACCCTGCTGGCCAGACACTCTGGCCAACGTGAAATATGGATGGGTCTGCCGGTCGCCCATCGCCATCAGGCCCATACCGACAACCTGATCGGTTACTTCGCCACGACCCAGGTATTGCGCAGCAGCATCGATCCGCTGCAATCGGTCGAGCAGTTCTGGCAGCAACTGCAAGCCACGCATCTGGCAGCGCAGCAGCATGGGGATGTGCCTTTCGAACGTTTGGTCGAAGCCCTGCAAGTTCGCCGCGACCTGAGTCATACGCCGTTGTTCCAGGCGTTGTTCAACCTGATCCAGCGGGATGTCGCCGCGTCGGTCGAACAGCATTTTGCCGGTGCTGCGGTGCAGCGCCTGAATGTCGAAAGCGACAGCGCGCTGGTGGATATCGGTCTGCATATCGAGCAGCACGGTGATGACTGGCAGTGCGTACTGGAATACAACACCGACCTGTTCCTGCCGCACACTGCACAACGCTATGCCGACGAATACCGCTATCTGCTCGAAGGCATGCTCAAACAACCTGAAGCACGTCTGTGGGATATCGATCTGGCCAATGCCGATCACGCGCTGGACGAGCGCCCATGGAACCTGCCTGCCCAGGCCTTGCAGCGTGAAGTGGACCTGATTGCCCGTTTCGAGCGGCAAGTGCAACTGACTCCCGAGGCCCTGGCCGTGGATTGTCAGGACCAGCAATGGACCTACGCGCAACTCAATGCCCGCAGCAATCGTCTGGCCCATTGGCTGCGTGCCCGGGGTGTCGGCACCGATGACCTGATTGCCGTCTGCCTGACCCGCGGCCCGTGGCTGTTGCCAACCCTGCTGGCCATTCACAAGGCCGGAGCGGCGTACCTGCCACTGGACCCGCAACATCCGGCAGAGCGCCTGCGCTTCATCATCGGTCATGCGCGTCCGGCACGGGTGCTTGGCGAGAGCCTGAGTGCCGAGGCCTTGAAGGGCGTCGACAAGGATCTGATCGATCAGTTGTCTCTGGATGACTACAGCGCCGAGAACCTGGCCTTGCCGGTCAACCCGCAACAACGGGCCTATGTGATCTACACATCGGGCTCGACCGGTACCCCCAAAGGCGTGCAGGTCACCCGCGACAACCTGAGCAACCTGCTGGCCGGTCTTGACCGACAGTTGCCGCTCGGTGCCAGCGATGTCTGGCTGGCCAGCACCACTTACGCCTTCGATATGTGCAAGCCGGAGCTGTTCCTGCCGCTGGTCAATGGCGCGGCCCTGTTGCTGGCCCGCCGCGAGCAGGTGGTTGATGGCCATCAGCTGTTTGCCTTGTTGCGCCGTGCCACGGTGTTCCAGGCAACACCGGCGGGCTGGCAGATCCTGCTGGAAACCGGCCATGCCGACTGGCCTGCCATACGCGGCCTGATCGGCGGCGAAGCGGTGCCGGGTGAGCTGGTGACCGAACTGCGCAGCCGCGGCGTGACCCTGATCAACGCCTATGGCCCGACTGAAACCACGGTCTGGTCGACGACTCAGGCGTTGCAGGAGGTGCCGAACGGAGTGGCCGATATCGGCTCGCCGTTGCTCAACACTCGCTGCTACGTGCTCGATGAAATGCTGCGTCCGGTGCCGCTGGGCACGACCGGTGAGCTGTATATCGCCGGTTCCGGGGTGACCCGCGGCTATCAGCATGCGCCTGCCATCACGGCGTCAGCCTATTTGCCGGATCCTTATGCCAGCGAGCCAGGCAGCCGCATGTATCGCACCGGCGATCTGGTGCGCCGCCGCAATGACGGACGTCTGGCCTATGTGGGCCGTAGCGACTTCCAGGTCAAGGTACGGGGCTTCCGCATCGAGCCGGGGGAGATCGAATCGCTGTTGCGTCGTTATCCGGGTGTGGAAGAGGCCGTGGTGATGATCGACGCCCGCAGCCAGAGTCTGTTCGCCTGGCTGCAAACGCCGAGCCCGGTGGATCAGGCGGCCTTGCGTCGCCATCTGGAAGGTCTGTTGCCGGGTTACATGATTCCTGCCGGTTTCATCGAGCAGCCACGTTTTGCCCTCAATGCAAACGGCAAGATCGATCGCAAGAGCCTGCCGGTGCCGCAACCTGTGGCTCTGGAAGGCGTTGCACCACGCAACGAGCTGGAACAGCAACTGGCCGAGATCTGGCAGGAGTTGCTTGAAGTGCCGCAGGTCGGGGTGTTCAACAGCTTCTTCGAGCTGGGTGGCCATTCTCTGCTGGCGATGCGCTTGATGACCCGGGTCGAGAACCGTTTCGGCATCAAGATCGAACTGCGCAGCCTGTTCCATAACCCGACGATTGCCGCGCTTGCCGAGCAGATCGAAAAACCCCAAGGGCCTTCCACGGATGAAGCCCTGGACGAAATGCAGCGTCTGCTATCAGAGATGGAAGAATAAGAATGAGTGGGATGACGCAACAAGCGTTCCTGGAGATTGCACAACGACTGGCTTCCTTGCCTGCGGACAAGAAAAAGCTGTTCCGCCAGCGTCTGGCCGAGAAGGGCATCGACAGTTGGCGGCTGCCGATCGTGCCTGCCGTGCACAGCGAAGGCCAGAGCCTGCCGCTGGCCCAGGCGCAGCGACGCTTTCTGTCGGCCGAAGCCCTGAGCAGCCGTGCGCTCTACAACCTGTGCTCGGTCCTGCATTTCGATCGAGACCTCGATGGCCAGCGTCTGCAACAGGCCATGCAACAGTTGACCGATCGCCACCAGATCCTGCGCACCCGCTATATCAGCGATGCACAGGGCCAGTTGCAGCCTCAGTGCGAACCTTTGCAGGTTTTCTTGCCAAAGGTCGAGCGCTTGAGCCTGCAGGCACATGAATACGAGCAGTGGTGTGCCGACGAATACGCACGTCAGCTTGCCGAACCCTTCGATCTGGCCAGCTCGGCACCCTGGCGCTGGCAGGCTTTCAGCGACGCCCAGGGGCAGTCGACCTGGCTGTTTTTCACCATTCATCACGTGGCCTACGACGCATGGTCGGCTCAGCAGCTCACCCTGGAGCTGGCCGAGGCTTATCGGGCACTTGCCCTGAACGAACCCGCCCGACAGCCCGAGCTGAGCATCCAGTACGCCGATTACGCGGCCTGGGAGCAGGAGTGGCTGGACAGCGATAGTTGCCAGCAACACCTGGAGTTCTGGCGCACCCAACTGGCGGATGCTCCGGCGTCGTTGGCTTTGCCGCTGGATCGACCACGACCTGCAGCCAGCCAGCGTCGTCATAGCGGCGCGGTACTGGCCCGTGAGCTTTCATCCGAACTGACCACAGCAGTGGAAGCGGCCATTCGCAGGCAGGGCGTGACGCTGTATATCTACGGTCTGACCGCTTTCAGTTGCCTGTTGTCGCGTTACAGCGGCGAAAGCGACCTGTGCCTGGGGACTTCCGCAGCCCAGCGTGACCGGCCAGAGTTGGTACCGCTCATAGGCCCGTTGCTCAATACGCTGGTGATCCGTCAGCAGTTACAGGACAACCCCGATTTCAGCAGTGCACTGCTGCGTACCCGTGACACCGTCGCAGCCGCTTTCGACCATCAATTGCTGCCTTTCGAGAAGGTGCTGGAAAGCCTTGAGCGCCCACGTTCCAGCCCGCTGTTCCAGGTCATGTTCGTGCAGGTCGATCTACCCGCGAGCCGAACCCTGGAATTACCCGGTGTTGCGGTCGAAGTGCTTGACCCGCCACAACGTCATGCCCGTTTCGACCTCACGCTGCGCATGGTGCGCACCGCCGACTCGCGACTGCGCTGCGAGCTGGAATACAGCGACGAATTGTTCGAGGCTGCAACGGTCGAGCAAATGCTGGACGACCTGCTGGCGATTCTCGAACAATCTGTGAGCCATCCCCAGCGACGTCTGGCCGAGTTGCAGATGGTCTCGCCGCCAAGCGAGCTGCATGGTCCTGAACTGGGCTCGACGCCCTTGCCGCTGGATCGGCAAGTCCGGCACTGGGCGGCCCATACGCCGAACGCCCTGGCCTTGTGCAGTGCCGAGCAGAACATCGATTACGCAACGCTGGGTGCCGCCAGCCATGCACTGGCGGCAGGACTGGCCGGGCAGGGTGTCGAGCCTGGCCATGTGGTTGCGCTGTGCATGCCCCGCTGCGCCGAGCAATTGCTGGCGACCCTGGCTTGCTGGCAACGCGGTGCGACCTGTCTGTTTCTCGACCCTGCCCAGCCGCCGCAACGACTTGCACAACTGTTGCAGGACAGTGGCGCGAGCCTGTGGCTGACCCTGGCCGAAGCGCCTGAAACCGGTGTGGATATTGCGCACCTTGCGCTGACCTCCAGCGTCTGGTCGGCTGATGCACCTGTGGATTTGGAGCAGAGCCTCAGCCAGCTACATCTGCCTGCCTATCTGATCTATACCTCGGGTTCGACCGGTCAGCCCAAGGGCGTGCTGGTCACCCACGAAAATCTGGCGCACTACGCGACTGCTGTTGGCCAACGCCTCCAGGCAAAACCCGGCAGCCGCTGGGCGACCCTGGCTACCGTGGCAGCGGATCTGGGCCTGACCTGCGTATTCGCGGCCCTGAATGCCGGCGATCCGCTGGTGCTGCCGCCTGCATCCCTGACGTTCGACCCGCCAGGCTGGGCTGATTTCCTCGACGAGCAGCCCGTGGATTGCCTGAAGATCGCGCCTTCGCACTTGCGCGGCTTGCTGGCGCTGGACGATGCCCGGCGTGTGTTGCCCAGGGAAACGCTGATTCTGGGCGGCGAGGGATTTGATCAGGCCCTGTTTACACAGGTGCGCGAACTGGCACCGCAACTGCGCATCTTCAATCACTACGGGCCTTCGGAAACCACGGTCGGTGTGATCTGCGGCGAAATCCCGTCCCTCGACTCAGTGCAGACCGGACAATACCTGCCGTTGGGGCAGCCGCTGGCCAACTGTGAGTTGCGCATTGTCGATGGCAATGACATTCCGGTGCCTGTGGGGGTGGCCGGTGAACTATTGATTGCAGGCCCACAGGTTGCCCAGGGCTATCTCGGCCAGCCTGAACTGACCGCCAGGGCGTTCGGCTCCACGGCTCAGGGCCAGCGTTTTTATCGCAGTGGCGACCGGGTTCGCCTGGACCGCAACGGGCGTCTGGTGTTTCTCGGTCGTCAGGACGATCAGGTCAAGATTCGTGGTTTCCGTGTCGAGCCGGGTGAAGTCAGTGCCTGGCTCAATGCCCAGCCGCAGGTCCGCGAGGGCGCGGTACTGGCTATGGAAATCAAGGGCCGGACGCAACTGGTGGCCTATGTCAGCCCTGCACTGAGCGCCGAAGAACTGCTTGGCGTACAGGAAGAAGCCCGTCGTCAATTGCCTGAGCATATGCTGCCCGCACACTGGCAGGTGCTGGATACATTGCCGCTGACGGCCAATGGCAAGCTGGATCGTCGCGCCTTGCCTGAGCCAACCGAAGGTGAAGCAGCCAGCGCCGCCGCTCAGCCACCGATTGGCGCCACGGAGCAGCATCTGGCGCAGTTGTGGTGTCAGGTGCTGGGTTGTACTCAGGTCGGACGCGAGGATGATTTCTTCGCCCTTGGCGGTGATTCGATCCTCAGCCTGCAACTGATCGGCCTGGCTTCCCGTGCCGGACTCAAGCTCAAGCCCCGTGACGTTTTGCAGCATTCCACGCTGGTGAGCATGGCCCTGTGTATCGATTGCCGCCAGCAACCGGCCTTGCTTGCAGTGATCGAGGCCTTTCGCGAGTTGCTTGAGCAACCGGGGCTGGGTGCAGATGCCGACTTCTTTGCCGAGGGCGGTGACTCGATCCTCAGCCTGCAACTGATTGCACGTCTGCGTAAGGCCGAACTGCGCCTGATTCCTCGGCAACTCCTGGAAAACCCGACGCCCCGGCAACTGGCCGGAGTATTGAAACCCGTTGCGGCAAAACCCGCTACGCCGCCAGTGGCCATACAGGCCGCAGATCAACCACAGCCCTTGTCCCACGCCCAGCAGCGGGTGTGGTTCATGCAGCAACTGGATCCGGCGCAAACGGCTTATAACGTCACCCAATTGCTGGCCTTGCGCGGTGATCTGGATGTGCCGCGTCTGCAAAGCACTTGTCAGACCCTGGTTCAGCGCCATGAGGCCTTGCGCTGCCGCTTCTTTGAAGAGACGGGGCAGGTCTGGCAGCGTATGGACGAGACGGTTGCGCCGATCTTCAACGTGCATGATCTCAGCGGTCTGAGCGAAGCGGAGCAGCAGGCAAGTATTGCCAAGGCAGCCCGGCGTGTTTTCGATCTGCTCAACGGGCCGTTGCTGGCCATCGATGTCTTCAGCATTGCACCCGGCGATTACCGCCTGCTGTTCAATGTGCACCACATTGCCGTGGACGGCTGGTCCATGGGCCTGCTGGTGCAGGACTTCGCGCTGATCTACCAGGGCCAGCCAACACCTGCGGCAACCGGCCTGCTGGCTTTCATCAAGGAGCAGCGCGAGCGTCTGGACGGCGAGCAGGGCCAGCAATTGCTGGGTTATTGGCAGCAACGGTTGCAGGATCTGGGCAACGAGCCTCTGGAACTGCCTGATCACTGCCTGCGGCCAGCGGTGCAGGATTATTCCGGTGCCCGTGACGAATTTGCCTTGCCGGGTACGCTGAGTGCGGCAGTGGATGCACAGGCCAAAGCGCTGGGTGTCACGCCATTCGTGTTGTACTTTGCCGCTTACCAGTTGCTGCTCTGGCGACATGCCGGACGCACGGATTTCGCTATCGGCTTGCCGGTGGCCGGGCGTGAGTCGGCTGCGGGTCAGGCGCTGGTCGGCCTGTTCGTCAACACCCTGGCTCACCGTGTACGGATCGATGCCCGGCAAAGCCTGCAATCGTTCATCAAGACGCTCAGCGGACAACTGGCCGATGATATGGCCCACCAGGAGCTGCCGTTCGAGCAATTGCTGGACAAGCTGGATTTCGAGCGCCATCTGGATCGCACCCCGGTGTTCCAGAATCTGTTCAATTACCAGATCGACCATGGCGACTCCCGCCGCCTCAGCCTGCCGGGTGTCAGCGTTGAGTCGCTGGCGCTGCCGGACGGTGTGGTCAGTGCCAAGTTCGATCTGACGTTCAACCTGTTCACCCACGGCCGTGGCACCGATGCCAATACCCGCCTGATTGTCGAGTACGCCACCGCGCTGCTGCGTCCTGAAACCGCAAAACGGCTGGTCGAGGATTACCAGGGCTTGCTGGGCAGCCTGACGAGCCTCGATCTTCAGCAGAACCTGCTGGAAGTGCCGCTGGACTCGGTTGCACGACTGGCCACGGCAGGTACATCCATGGACCTGCATTGCGAAGCGGATTTTGTAACGCGCTTTGAAGTCCAGGCTGCTCTCTATCCCGAGCGTGTTGCGGTGTACAGCGCAGATCGGCGCTTGAGTTACGCGGCGCTGGATGCCCAGGCCAACCGGCTGGCGAACTGGCTGCTGGAGCAGGGCGTCGGTCACGAATCGACAATTGCCTTCTGCCTGCCGCGAGACGAAAGACTGCTGGTGTGCATCCTGGGGATCCAGAAGGCCGGTGCTTCTTACCTGCCGCTCGATCCCGGTCATCCGGCAGCCCGTCAGGCGCAGATCCTCACTCGGGCGCAGCCACAATTGCTGATCTGCGATGCACGGAATGCAGACTTGCCCGAGCAACTGCGCAGCCATCTCTGGGCCGATCTGCCCTTGGCGCAGTTCCCGGCACAGGCTCCGGCGGTTGACAGAAATCTTCAGCAACTGGCTTACACGCTCTACACCTCGGGTTCCACCGGACAACCCAAGGGCGTGCAGATCAGTCGCGGCAACTTCGCCAACTTCCTGCTGGCCATGGAGCAGGCGCTGCCCCTGGAAAATGTGCAGCGTTATCTGGCCCTGACTACCGTCACCTTCGATATCTGCGGCCTGGAACTGTGTCTGCCGCTGGTACGCGGCGGTTCCGTGGTGCTGGCCGACGATGACGAGCGCCAGGATCCGGTACTGCTCGCTCGCCTGATCCAGGATCGGTCCGTGGATCTGATTCAGGCCACTCCCGCCACCTGGGCCATGCTGTTGCAGGGCGACCGTCAGGTGCTGGCAGGGCGTGTGGCGCTGGCAGGCGGTGAAGCCTTGTCGGCAGAAATGGCCACCGAACTGCGGCAATCGGTGGCTCATCTGGTCAACGTCTATGGCCCGACAGAAACCACGGTATGGTCTACACAAACCCCGATCGATGCGCTGCAATTGCCTGTCGCGCCGATTGGCCGACCACTGCTCAATACCCGCTGCCACGTACTCGACGAACATTTGTGCGAAGTGCCGACCGGTTGCGTCGGTGAGCTGTACATCGCCGGTGATGGCCTGGCCCGCGGTTATGCCGGACAACCTGGGCTGACGGCAGAACGCTTCATTGCCGATCCGTTCAGCACCGATGGCAGCCGCCTGTATCGCACCGGCGACCTGGCGCGCTGGCAGCCCGATGGGCAACTGTATTACCTGGGCCGTACCGACGATCAGATCAAACTGCGCGGTTTCCGTATCGAACTGGGCGAGATCGAAGCGGTGCTGCTCAGTCACCCGCAACTGATCCAGGCGGTCGTGGCCGTGCAGGGCGAGCATCTGGCCGCTTTCTGGGTGGCAGAGGCTGGCAGCTCACCCGGCGAAGCCGAGATTCGCGACTATTTGCAGGCGCGCTTGCCGGTTTACATGCTGCCGACGCATTTGCAGTCGCTGGAACAGTTGCCGCTCAATACCAACGGCAAGGTGGATCGCAAGCAACTGCCACGCTTGCAGCTGGAAAGCCCGACAATCAGCGCCGATCGGCGACCGCTGTCGGCCAGCGAAAGCATGCTGGCCGACATCTGGGGCGCAGTGCTGAAACGCCAGCAGATTCCTGCCGACGGCCATTTCTTCCAGTTGGGCGGGCATTCGCTGATGGCGGCCCAGGTCCGCAGCCGCTTGCGCGAGCAGGGCCTTGAAGTGCCGCTGCGCTGGCTGTTTGAGACTCCGGTACTGACCGAACTCGCTGTACGGCTGGAAGGTCTGGCGCGTGATCTGGATATCGGCTCACTGGCGATTCCTCACGTCGACCGGCACATCGAGCAACCATTGTCGTCGGCACAGCAGCGGGTCTGGCTGATGCAGCAACTGGATCTGGCCGACAGCAGCTTCAACATGAGCAGCAACGTGCGCTTGCGCGGTGAGCTGGACAGCCAGTCGTTGCAGCGTTCGTTACAGCGTCTGGTCGGTCGTCATGCCATCTTGCGCACGACCTATCATCAGCAAGGCGGCGAGTTGCGCCAGCGGATTCATGAGGATCTGTCGGTCGCGCTGCAAATGATCGACTCCAGCGAAGCCCAATGGCCAATCGAAGCTCGAGAGGTTGCCTTGCGGCCTTTCGATCTGGGCAGCGAAGCGCCTTTGCGGGCCGTGCTGTATCGCCTGGACGAGCAGGAACATGTGCTGCAACTGGTCATGCACCATATCGCTTCCGATGGCTGGTCCGGCGCGATACTGGTGGATGAGCTGATTCAAGGCTACGAAGCCTGGAGTGCGGGCCTGCAACCCGATCAGGACGACTTGCCGATCCAGTACGTCGACTATGCGGTATGGCAAGGCTCGCCTGCGGTCCAGTTGCGTCAGCGCGAAGGTCTGGACTTCTGGCGGCGCAATCTGGCCGGAATTCCCGCTAACGTGCCTTTGCCGTTCGATTTTCCGCGCCCGGAACGCGATAGCGGCACCGGCGCGGCCCTGGATTTCCAATTGTCTGCTGCTATCGTCGAACGCCTGAAAGCCTTTGCCCAGGACAGCGGCAATTCACCGTTCATGCTGTTGCTGACCTGCTATGCCGCTGTCTTGCAGCGCGAGACTCAAGGCCGCGACCTGGTAATCGGTACCGATGTCGCAAACCGCGACCATCCTGCCACCGAGTCACTGATCGGCTTCTTCGTCAACCTGCTGGCCTTGCGTATCCGCCTGCAACCGGAACTGAGTTTCCGTGAACAG
Organism: Pseudomonas capsici; assembly: GCF_017165765.1. Classification (GTDB taxonomy): domain Bacteria; phylum Pseudomonadota; class Gammaproteobacteria; order Pseudomonadales; family Pseudomonadaceae; genus Aquipseudomonas; species Aquipseudomonas capsici. The sequence continues at coordinate 67,182 of NZ_JAFGZD010000012.1, read as the reverse complement.
GCGCAGCAGGTCCGGGAGCTTTGCCTGCAAGCATTCGCCTGGCAGGACACGCCGTTCGAGCGGGTCGTGGAATGCCTGGAACTGCCTCGGGTGGCCAATCTGCATCCGCTGCTGCAAACGCTGTTTGTCCTCGACAACACACCGCGTCAGCAACGTCGGTTGGGCAACCTGCAGGTCGAACCGCTGACCGGCGAGCAGCATCATTCCAAGTTCGACATGGCGCTGTTCGCCAGCGAAGACGGCGATGCGATCAGCCTGCGCTGGGTGTATCGCACCAGCCTGTTCCGCCCGGCGACCATCGAACGCCTGCGCGATGCCTTCGCGTCACTGCTGGAAATGGCCCTCGTCGCGCCTGAAAAACCTATCGATACCTTGATTCCGACAGTAAAGGGAGCTGCTGCAATGTCCACGGACAACCCGGTGCAACGCAAGATGAGCAAATTGGGCAAGATGCGCCAGAGCGCTTCACCCGCCGCCCGCGAGCCCATCGAAGCCCGACCGTTGCGCGAAGGCTCGAAATTCCCCTTGCTGGTGACTCTGCGCGACCGTGAACTGGCACCCGCCATCTGGGCCGAAGCCAACCGCGACAAGGTCGAGAACTGGCTGCGCGAGCATGGCGGCATTCTGTTCCGTGGTTTCGACCTGCCGACGCCGGTCGATTTCGAGAGTTTCTGCCAGTCCCTGTGCCCGCAGCTCTACGGCCAGTACGGCGACCTGCCCAAGAAAGAGGGCGGCAAGAACATCTACAAGTCTACGCCATACCCCAAGGACCGGATGATCCTGTTCCACAACGAGAGCGCGCATCAGCACCGCTGGCCGCGTCGGCAGTGGTTCTATTGCGAGATTCCGGCCACCACCGGTGGGGCGACGCCGATTGTCGACAGCCGCGAGGTCTACCGTGAACTGCCGGCCTGGCTGCAGGCGAAGCTGCGCAGCAAACAACTGATGTACGTGCGCAATTTCAGCACCAGCCTGGACGTCAGCTGGCAGCACTTCTTCCAGACCGAGGAACGTGCCGAGGTCGAGCGGATCTGCCGTGAAAGCAATATCGAATTCCAGTGGCGCGGTGCCAACGATCTGCACACCCGTCAGGTCTGTCCGGCGGTGATTCTGCATCCGCTGACCGGCGAAGAGAGCTTCTTCAATCAGATCCAGCTGTACCATCCGGCCTTTCTGGATGCCGATATCCGCGAGCAGTTCCTGCGCGATGGCGAGGCAAGCATGCCGCGGCAGGTGTTCTACGGCGACGGTTCGGAGCTTGAAGAAAGCGCCATCGAAGCCATCAACGCCGCCTACGATCGTTGCGCTGTGCGTTTCGACTGGCAGCAGGGCGATGTGGTCATGCTCGACAACATGCTGGCGGCCCATGCCCGGGACCCGTTCGACGGCGAGCGAAAAATTGTGGTGGCCATGGGCGAGATCTATGGCCGTGATCAGGTAATGGCTGCCCCGGCGCAGACCGAAGCGACCCACGCAGAGTTGAACCCATGATGGATCTTGGACTGACGCTTTCACCGCAACAGAAACAACTGGCCCAGGCCAACCCACAGGCCTGGCGCTGGGTACGGATGCAACTGGCCGGTGTACCCGCAGGCAGCATCGAACAACGTCTGCGTGCCTGCCTTGAACAACACGAGGCCCTGCGTCTGCGCTATCAACGCCCGGTCGGGGCCACGGCGTTGCGCCAGCGGGTTGCCGAACACCACGAGCTGCGCCTGGACTGGCGTCAGGCTCATGCCGGTGACGGCCATGATGCGCAAGGCTGGCTGGAACAGGCGCAGCGTCATTGTCAGGTTGAACAACCGGATGTGCTGGCCTGGCTGCTGGACGACAGCCTGCTCCTGGCAGTCCCGGTCTACTCGCTGGATCAACGCAGCCTGCTCCAGTTGAGAGAGCATTTGCTGGGCCGAAGTGCAGCGCTTGAAGCCGAACCCATGCAGTACGGCGAATATGTCGAGTGGATCAACGGCCTGCAACTGGACGAAGATGCCGAGCAGGGCGCGCAGTTCTGGCGCAATCTGGCCTTGCAGGACGTGCCTGGCATGCGCCTGATCGAACGCTACGGCGTCGCCAGTGGCAGCCATGGCGTGGTTCGCCTGGAACTTGCCGAGGCACTGACGACTGCGCTGAGTGCGCTGGCCGAGCACGAAGGCCTGGATGTCGAGCAACTGGCACTGTCGGCCTGGGGCTCTCTGCTGGGCAGGCTCAATGGTCAACAGCATGGCCAACTGGGCTTGCAGCATGACCCACGGGATGACTATGAAGAGTTGCAGGGCGCTTATGGTCTGTTCGAGCAGACCTTGCCAATGGTGGTGCAGCTCTCCGAACACAGCACCCTGACCAGCGTGGCCCGGCAACTGAGCCGACAGCTGGAAAACGCTGTCGAGTGGCAGGAATATGTGGGCCAGGCCCAACTGCTGCCGGAGTGGCGCGCCAGCTTCCAGACCGGATTGCGGGTTCTGTACACGTCGCAACTGCACGACATGCAGGTGTTGTCTTTCGACACCCCGGTGGAGCTGCAAGTACAACTGACCCTGGATGCACAGGGCCTTGGGCAGCTTGCGCTTTCCTATGACGAGGGCCTGTATCGTGGCGAGCAGGCGCAGGTGTTGCTACAGCGCTTTGCCCCCTGGCTTGAACAACTGGTGCAGTCACCCAACGGCCGAATCGATGCTTTTGAGCTTCATCTGCCCGGGGAACTGCTGGCCGCAACGGCTCGCCCTGAACTGGAAGCCGATCTCGATATCGTCGCCACCTTGCGTGAGCACGCCCGCACACAACCGGATCGGCCGGCACTGCGCTATGGGGAGCAGATATTCTCTTATGCCGAACTCGATGCCCTGAGCGACCGGGTGGCTGGCAGCCTGCATCAGGCCGGTATCGGTCGTGAGCAAGTGGTCGGTCTGTATCTGCCACGGGGGGCCGAGATGCTGGTGGCAATGCTGGCCTGCTTCAAGGTCGGTGCCGCCTATCTGCCTTTGGACCCGAAGCAGCCACCGCTGCGTCTGGCCGGCATTCTGGAAGACGCCCAGCCAGCGCTGTTGCTGTGCATGGAAGAGTTGCCTGAAACCTCGCTTGTGACCCTGAACTGGTCAGAAGCCAGCAACGGCCCAGTCTTCGATACGCCGGTGTCTGCTGAGGCGCAGGATCTGGCCTATGTGCTCTATACCTCGGGCACCAGCGGCAAACCGAAAGGCGTGCAGATCGAACAGGCTCAGCTACGCCATTACGCCACGCAAGTGACGCGAGCCCTGAAACTGCCCGAGGGCGGGCATTATGGGCTGGTGTCGTCGTTGCTCGCGGATCTGGGCAATACCGTACTTTTCCCGGCCTGGTTGCAAGGCGGATGCGTGCATGTGCTGGAGCAATCCACCGTGACCGATGCCCGGGCCTTTGCCGAAGAACTCAAGCGCTACCCGCTGGATGTCCTCAAGATCGTGCCTTCGCATCTCGAAGCCCTGATGGGCGAGCAGGCCGTCGAGGTGCTTCCGAGGCAGGTGCTGGTGTTGGGCGGCGAGCCTGTGGGTGAGCATTTGCTGAGTCGTCTGGTCGAGTCGAAACCGGCCTGCCGCGTGTACAACCACTATGGCCCGACCGAAACCACGGTCGGCGTGCTCTGGCAGGCCATCGATCTCGAGCAGGGTGTGGCAGGCACTGCGCTGAGTCAGGTGCTGGGAGATAACCGTATCCATTTGCTGGACGAACAGCAGCGCCCGGTGCCACCGGGGCAGGCTGGCGAGCTGTGCATCAGTGGGGCCAGTGTCGGACGAGGCTACGTGGGTGATGTGGGCGGCAATGCCTTTGGTGTCGATCCGCTCAGCGGCAGCCGCCTGTATCGCACCGGCGACCTGGCCTTGCGTCAGGCCAATGGTGCACTGCGCATCCTGGGACGTAACGATCAGCAAGTGAAGATTCGCGGTTTCCGCCTGGAGCTGGCAGAAGTCGAACAGGCACTGCTGGGTCAGCCGGGCGTCTTGCAGGCCGCGGTGCTGCTGGATGGCGAAGGCGATCATGCGCGTCTGCTGGCCTTTATCGTCAAGGACGAAGCCGGTTCTCAGAGCGCAGATCAACTGCGTGCCAGCCTGGCTCGTCAACTGCCGGACTACATGCTGCCCAGCGGCATTCTGGAGCTCAAGGCCCTGCCACTGAACAGCAACGGCAAGCTGGATCGCAAGAGTCTGCTGGAGCGTGCCCGGCAGCGTTTGCAGAACACCCGCGTGGCGCCGGTCGGTGAGCTGGAAACCGCCATTCTGGCCATCTGGTGCGAGGTGCTGGGTGTCGAGGATCTGGGCGTGACCGACAACTTCTTTAGCGTCGGCGGGCATTCGCTGGCAGCAATCAAGGTCATATCGCTGCTGCGCGAGCGTCTTGCGCTCAATCTGCCAACCAACCTTCTGTTCGAACGGCATACGGTGCGCAATCTGGTCAATGGTCTGGGCAAAGGCGAGAGCAGCGGACCCTGGAAAGTGCTGAATGAGGCTCACGAACAGTCGCCCGCCGTGTTGCTGATGCACGGAGCCCAGGGGCATCTGCAGGCCTATCAACCGCTGGTGGACAATCTGGGGCCTCAAGTCTCGGTCTTTGGTCTGGCTGCAGTGGAAAAAGGCTGGGATGAAGGCGCTATGGATGCGCTGTTGCAGCACTATGTGGCGAGCATCCCCGTCGAATTGAAACAGCGGCCTCTGGTGCTGCTGGGCTGGAGCCTCGCTTCGCGACTGGCCTTGTTGCTGGTGCCGCACTTGCAGGCCAGTGGTTTTAACATCGCAGGGCTTGCAGTGCTCGATCACGATGCCCGGCGCAGTCTGGCGGGTGAGGGCGATGAGGCGGGGCAGTTGATTGCCGATTTTGCCTTTTACTGCCGCAGCCATGCACAGCCGATTGGCGAATCCTTGCGCGAGCGCTTGACGAGCCTGCTGGCCGGTCATGACTATGCCGAAGGCGTCAACCTGTTGCTCAACGATCCTCAGGTACGCTCGCATCTGCAATGGGAAGCCGCCGACGCCGAACTGCTTGCACTGTTGAAGCAGTATCGCTCGATCAAGACCCGCCTGTATGAGCAGGCCTTGCCTGTCGTCGATGTGCCGGTCTGGGTGTGGCGTGGCAATGTCCATGCGGATCTGCGTGCCCAGTGGCAAGCGCATACGCAGCAGGCCGTTCGCCAATGGACGCTGGACGTGGGGCATCACGAAGTACCTGGCGAACCTCGACTGGCCGAAAGCCTGTTGCCTCTACTGTTGGAAACTTCTGCCAAGGTGGTATCGGCGTCATGATTTTATTGAAAGAACTGCTGCATAACGCTCGGTGGCGCATCTTTCTTGCGGTGCTGAGCAGTGCCTTGAGTGCAGCGGCCAGTATCGGTCTGATTGGTTACATCAACCGCAGCCTTGAGCATGGCCCTGGCGATATCGGCCAGGCCTTGCTGATATTCGGCGGCTTGTTGATGCTGTTGTTTGTCAGTGGGATTGCCTCACAGTCGCTGCTGGTGCAGATCGGTCATCGCCTGGTTTACCAGTTGCGGCTGCGACTGGTAGGCAAGGTGCTGGGCACTGCGCTGGAGCGCATTGAGCGACTGGGCAGCCCACGCATCTACAACGCACTGACCAAGGACGTGACCACCGTCGCCACAGCCTTCAAGCAACTGCCGATTTCCCTGTACAACGGTCTGCTGTTGCTGGCAGGCCTGGGTTATATGGCCTGGCTGAGTCTGCCGTTCTTTTTCCTGACACTGCTGGTGATTGCCTTCGGGGTCGGCCTCGATGTGTTGCTCGGGCGCAAGATCAAGACTCTGATGCAGGCGGTGCGACGCCAGGATGACCAGTTGACCGAGCAGTTCGAGGCCGCCATTCATGGTCGTTGCGAGCTGGGCCTGAGCCGCCAGCGTCGGCACCAGCTCTATCAGCAGAAGCTGGAGCCCATTGCCCGCGCCTCGCTGGATGCCTCGGTGCGTGCCGATACCTTGTGGGCAATCAACCTGAACTGGACGACGCTGCTGGTATTCGTGCTGATCGGTACGCTGTTCTTTCTGGGCCAGGGGCTTGGCTGGCTGAACCAGCAGGTGGTGGTGGGTTACGTACTGGCAATCATGTTCCTGCGGACACCGATCTCGATGATTCTGGATGCCATTCCGGCCGTTATCCGTGGTCATGTGGCCTTGCAGGCCATCGATTCCCTGGCTCTGGGTGAAACGGTGCAGTTCACGACACCGGAGCAGGCTTCGCAGCCTTTTGAGGAGCTGCGCCTGTCGAACGTGCGCTACCGCTATCCCGGCCAGAGCGATGAATTTGCCTTTGAGCTGGGCCCTGTGGATCTGTCGATCCGGCGTGGTGAGCTGATTTTCATCGTCGGTGGCAATGGCAGCGGCAAGTCCACCCTGGCCAAGTTGCTGACGGGGCTCTACGTGCCGACGTCGGGGCAGGTATCGCTCAATGGTGTGGTGCTCGATGCCAGTACCAGCGAGTGGCATCGCGAGCATTTCGCCGCCATCTTTGCCGACTTCTATCTGTTCGCCGATGTGCTGGGAGAAGCAGGCAACCATGAAGGGCTCGAAGCCCGGGTGGATCATTATCTGGAGCGTCTGGGGCTGGCTCACAAAGTCGAGTTCGCGGCCGGGCGTCTGTCCACCACATCGCTGTCCATGGGGCAGCGCAAGCGCCTGGCACTGTTGATGCTGATGATGGAAGGGCGGGAAGTCTTCCTGCTCGACGAATGGGCGGCGGATCAGGACCCGGTATTCCGCCATGTGTTCTACAACGACCTGCTGCCCGAGCTGAAGGCCGCTGGCAAGACGGTGATCGCCATCACCCACGACGACCGCTATTTCGATGTCGCCGACCGCGTCTATCGCCTGGATTACGGTCATCTGGTGGATTACGACCGGGAAACCGAAAACCCTTTCCAGTTGGTGAAATAGTCAGTCCGGCTGTCTGCACTCATCCAGAGGGCAACTGCTGCAATAGCCGACACCGGGAAGCCGGTAGCGAATGCAGCAGATGCGCCTCAGGCGCAGCGGCTCGCTCTCGCCGGTGTCGTGATAGCGCACGGGGGCGAACAACGGATTGCGTCGGCCGTCAGGGCGCAGGCGGGCAGTGAGGATTTCCCTGGCCGGTGCGGTGCTCTGCGGGTTGACCAGCGGGTGCAGCTCTAGACGGCTGGTGACGAATTCGAACGTGTTGCCGGCATTGCTCCAGAACAGCCGGGGTGAGGCACGGGTGACATTGACCAGGGCGTCGATGACGGGTGTCAGGTGCTCGTCGATCAGGTCATGAAAACGCTCGAAGGCCGAGCAGGGAGACAGGGGTTTGCCAGCATGGGCCAGATGCAGTGCCTTGGGTCTGGAATCGGCACCCAGTTGCAGACCGGTATCGGCCAGGGCAAGCGGCAGTGCCGATTGTTGCAGCAGGCTGGCGGCCATTACCGGTGCGATGAAGGTGCTGAAGTACCACTTGGACCACAGCGACACCAGGGCAAGACGTTCATCGGTCTGGTAGCGCAGTAACAGGCCATCGACGAATGCACCGAAATGCTCGTGCTCAAAGAACAGGTCACCCGGTACGTCGGTCCGTGGAAGGCTGCGCAGTTGCAGTTTCTCACCGTAGTCGGCGAGAGGACCGGTGAACAGCGGGGCAAGGCTGGGAATCATCGACTCATCCGTGGACCGCTTGCTGAGAGCAGTTATCGTTCAGAAGGGCTGGAAGTATAAACAGGGCGTCAGCGTCTTGCGACTGTTGATCCTGTCATCGATGACTGGGAAAGCTGTGTCGGTAATAAAATATTAATGAGAATTGCTACCATTCGTAGTAATGTATCGAGAATGTATCAAAACCTATCAAGGAGAAAAACAATGAGTCTGGACAGTCCGGATACGCGCTTTCTGGTTGTAGTCAATGATGAGGAACAGTACTCCATCTGGCCGGATTACCGCACTGTGCCCCAAGGCTGGCGCACTCTTGATGTTCAGGGCAGCAAGGAAGAATGTCTGAGCTATATCGAGAAAGTCTGGACCGACATGCGACCGCTGAGCCTGCGCCAGGCCATGCAGGTACAAGGGCAGGGCTGATTGCCTGCGACTGTGTTTTCAATTTCAGGGATTCAATAATGGAAAGCGTCCAGCCTCGCCAGGCATCCAGTGCAAGCTTCACACTGGAACAGTTTCGTCAGCAAGCACCCCGTGAGCTGAACACCAATGAGTACCTGCAGCGCCAGGCTGCACGGGAATCGAATGCCCGTTCTTACCCGCGACGCATTCCACTGGCGTTGCAGGAAGCTCATGGCCTTTATGTACGCGATACTCAAGGCCAGTTGTTCATGGACTGTCTGGCGGGAGCGGGGACTCTGGCTTTGGGCCATAACCATCCGGTCGCCATCGAAGCCATGCGCCAGACGCTGGATTCCGGTTTGCCCCTGCATACTCTGGACCTGACGACACCGGTCAAGGATCGTTTTGTCGAAGACCTGTTCGCTGCGCTGCCCGAAAACTTTGCCCGCCATGCGCGCATCCAGTTCTGTGGCCCTACCGGTGCCGATGGCATCGAGGCAGCATTGAAACTGGCGCGTATCGCCACCGGACGCAAACCGGTCATGTCGTTCTCCGGCGGCTACCATGGCATGACCCTGGGCACCTTGAGCCTGATGGGCAACCTGGGGCCTAAACAGGCGCTGGGCTCTCTGATGGCCGACGTGCAGTTTCTGCCGTATCCCTATGACTACCGCTGCCCGTTCGGCATTGGCGGTGAAGCGGGTGTCGATGCCGGGCTGCATTTCATCGAACAACTGCTGGGTGATCCGGAATCAGGTGTGCTGCCGCCGGCCGCCATCGTGGTCGAAGTCGTGCAGGGCGAGGGCGGTGTGATACCCGCGCCGGTACGCTGGCTTCAAGGCCTGCGCCAGCTAACCCGCAAACATGGCGTTGCATTGATCATCGATGAAGTACAGACCGGCATAGGCCGTACCGGCAAACTCTTTGCTTTTGAACACGCCGGTATCGAGCCCGATATTCTCGTGCTTTCCAAAGCCATTGGCGGCGGCTTGCCATTGTCCGTGGTGGTTTACCGGGAAGAGCTGGACACCTGGAAGCCCGGCTCCCATGCCGGCACGTTCCGCGGCAATCAGATGGCGATGGCGGCTGGTGCTGCAACCCTGCGCCATATCATCAGCGAAAACCTGCCGGGGCATGCCGACGTCATGGGGCAACGCCTGATGAGCTCGCTGCGCCAGTTGCAGAGCGATTACCCATGCCTGGGCCAGGTTCGCGGTCGTGGCCTGATGGTGGGTGTGGAAATCGTCAGCGACGCACCGGGCGACAGCCGTGTGCCAGCAGCGGATACCGCTCTGGCCCAGGCCATTCAACGCCAATGCCTGCACCTGGGTGTCATTCTGGAGTTGGGCGGACGCCACGGAGCGGTCGTGCGTTTCCTGCCGCCGCTGATCATTCAGGCTGAAGAAGTCGATGTGCTGGTCAGTATCTTCCAGGTCGCTCTGGAGAAAGCCATTGCCGAGACCAGAGGAAAGGTATTGCATATCGCGTGATGGTTTTCGCTTCGGCCAGCTTGGTTCATCAGTTTGGTCGAAGCGAACCGAGACACCCGGCGAGCTTCATGATGACTGATACGGATCAGTCATCAGATCTGGCTGGCAGGCGTATTTCAAACCGGGCACCGCCCAAAGGTGATGAATCGACAGTGATCCTGCCGCCCTGGCATTCAATCGCCTGACGACTGATGGCCAGCCCCAGACCGAACCCACCCGTATCACGGTCGCGACTTCGATCCAGGCGATAGAACGGCTCGAATATGTGCTTCTGCTCGGCGACAGGTATACCAATCCCGTCATCCTCGACACTGATGACAAGGCTTTGCTCCGTCAGCTCGGCACTGACCCGTACCACCTTCTCACAGTATCGAATGGCATTGCCGACCAGATTCTGCAGGGCGCGTGCGGTCAGCCGAGGGTCAAGCACAAACTGCCCGGCCGCCTTTTCAAGGCACAGCAGTAATGTGAATCCCTTGTTTTCCTGTTCATCGATAAAGCCTCCCAGCACGCTGTCCAGATAAGTCTGCAGTGGCATTGCTTCGGGGAGCGGACGCTGGTTCGGTGATTTCAGTCGAGTGTAGGAGAGCAGTTCATCGATCAGCGAATCCAGTTCCCGGATGTGGCCCACCATCTGTTCAAGACGCAGCCTTGTCGGTGGCTCCAGAGGATCGGCCATGACCAGTGCCATGCCGAACTCCAGCCTCGACAGCGGTGTACGCAATTCATGGGATACCGCATTCAAGAGCTCCTGCTGCTGATTGAGCAGGCCTTCGATATCCTGCGCCATCTTGTCGAACACCTGAGCCAGATCACCGATATTCGAGCGGGGTGAAATTTGCGTACGCTCCGCCAGATTGCCGCTTCCCAGCGTCATTGCAGTACGCTTGAGCCGTTGCAGGTCACGCCAGTGAGGCCAGACCCATATCAGCAGGCAGGCCAGCAATGCTGCACCGATCAGAATATTGATCAGCCAGTACATGATGTTGATATCGACGGGCGCATCGGGCGCTATCAGTTCGACAACCGTATCCGGGGCAACCAGGGTGAGCGCGGTACCCAGTTCGCCATAATTGTCCGAACGTACGGCATTCAGGCCTTGTGTGAGTGCCTTGCGCTCAGAGTCTGTCAGGCCCGGGTCGCTTATGGAGAGCAGCCTTAACCGATACGGGGCAAAATCTGCCTTGAGCTGGTTTTCCAGGGCCGGCCATGCCGTTTGCGGTGTCTGATCGAAACGCTGCCTGATCAGGCTCAGCGTACCTTTTGCCTGATCCTGGTTATAGGTGATGGTTTGCTGGTTGAACCACTTGAGTACAACCTCGGGAATGGCAAAGAGTGCGATGCCATAGGTCACCAGCATGATCAGGTAAAGCCGGGCGAGCATCTTGAACATGGCGGTCAGTCATCCTGCAAGGGAGGGAAAAGTGGCGAGGCGAGGCCGCAAGGCTACTCGTCCCATTCCGAGCGGCTCAGCAGATAGCCCTTGCCCCATACGGTCTTGATCCTGCGGGGCTCTGCCGGATTGTCTTCAAACTTGCGGCGCAGCTTGGAAATGGCGACATCGACCGACCTGTCGATCCCGTTGAATTCGATGCCCCGCAACTGCTGGATCAACTGATCGCGACTCAATACTTCGCCCGCGTGGCTGGCAAGCACCAGCAACAGGTTGTACTCCCCGGAGGAAAGTTCGACATCCTGGTCGCGCCATTGCACCTGGCGCTCGGTCAGATCGATCATGAGTCGCCCCAGAGCAATCTGCTGGGCATCGTGACGCGTCTCGGTAGAAAGACTGCGTCTTAACAGGGTGCGGATTCGCGCCAGGAGCACGCGAGGGTCACAGGGTTTTGCGACGTAATCATCGGCACCGGTTTCCAGGCCAAGAATCTGATCGTCGTTCTTGTCCCGGGCCGTGAGCATGATGATAGGCAGAACGGGGCTTTCGTCACGCAGCTGTCGACAGACATGCAAACCATCGAGTCCCGGCAGCATGAGATCGAGAATGACCAGATCGGGACGCAGCCGATGCATGCCCTCAAGCGCACGATCTCCACGGTTGACGACCGTGACATCGTATTCAAAACGCTGGAGATAGCTTGCAATCAGTTCTGCCAGCGCAATGTCGTCCTCGACAAGCATAATCCTGGTCATTGTTCAGGCCATTTGTGCAAAGGGGAACAGCATAACCAAGGCCTGCCGGATGCGAGCAAAGCCTTAACACTTATTAACATCTTCCCAACACTTGTTTACATGCGGTTCGCAGGCAGTCTTTAGCATGGCGTTATCTTCAGGGGAACGCCACAATGCCGTCTTTATTCCGTCTCGATCCACGTCGTTTTCTGTTGTGCGCCTGTCTTGCCGCATTGAGTGCCTGTGGCAAGCCAGCGGCTGAGCCAGACATGCCGCCTCAATTGAAGGTGGAAACAGTCAAGACGCATCCCCTGATTCTTACCACGGAACTCAATGGCCGCCTGGTTTCGCCGCGCACCGCCGAGGTTCGTGCACGAGTGGCCGGGATAGTGCTGCAGCGGGTTTATCGTGAAGGCTCCGAGGTCAGACAGGGCGATGTGCTTTTTCGTATCGATCCCGCGCCATTTCAGGCCGATCTCGAAAGCGCCGAAGCGGCTTTGCGCAAGGCACAGGCGACCGAGTATCAGACTCGCTTGCAGGCCGAGCGTTATGCAGAACTGACCAAGGTCAATGCTGTCAGCCGTCAGGACGCCGAAAACGCCCGCGCCAGCTTCCTGCAGGCACAGGCCGATGTCGCCTCGACCCGTGCTGCGCTCAAGCGCGCCCGGCTCAACCTCGATTATGCAACCGTCACTGCCCCCATCTCGGGACGAATCGGCAAGGCGCTGGTCACCGAAGGCGCATTGGTGGGGCAGGGCGATGCCACTGTTCTGGCAACCATCCAGCAGTTACAGCCGATCTATGCCGATATCAATCAGTCCACCCGGCAGATAAGCGAGCTGCGGCGCTCGTTGCAGCAAGGCGAGTTGCAGCAGCTTGAAGCGGGGCAGATCACCGCGACACTCATTCAGGAAGATGGCAGCCCTTATCCGCACAAGGGGCGGTTGCTGTTTTCCGACCTGACCGTTGATCAAGGCACCGGTCAGGTCACGCTGCGCAGTGAGTTTCCCAACTCGAAGAATGAGCTGCTGCCGGGGAGTTTCATTCGCGTACAGCTTGATCAGGCTCGCACGGCACAGGGCATCACCGTTATGCAGCGCGCCGTGCAACGCGATGCGGCAGGCAAGGCTCTGGTGCTCATTGTGGATTCGCAAGGCAAGGTCCTGGAACGGAGCATCGATCTGGGAGGCGTGCAAGGCAACCGCTGGATCGTGAAGAGCGGCCTCAATGCCGGTGACCGGGTCATCGTGGCCGGGCTGCAACATGTGCAACCGGGGAGTGCGGTCAGCGTGCAAGAAGAGGGCGCCGATGCCCTGGCTCAGGAGCTGAAGTAATGGCGCAGTTCTTTATCGATCGACCGGTTTTTGCCTGGGTCATTGCATTATTCATTGTCCTTGCCGGTCTGCTGGCGATACCGAAGCTGCCAGTGGCTCAATACCCCAGCGTGGCGCCACCCCAACTCGAACTGACCGCTACCTATCCGGGGGCATCTGCCCAGAGCATCGATGCCAGTGTGGTGAGTCTGATCGAGCAGGAACTGAACGGCGTGAATAATTTGCTGTATTTCAGTTCCAGCAGCAGCCAGGGCACGGCGACCATGACCATTACCTTTGAGCCGGGCACCAACCCCGAGCTGGCCAAGGTCGATGTGCAGAACCGCCTGAAAGTCATCGAGCCGCGTCTGCCACGTGCGGTCAGCCAGCAGGGGCTCCAGCTGGAAGAAATCTCCGCCGGATTCCTGATGATCGCGACACTGACTTCCATGGACGGTCGTCTGGATGAAATTGCATTGAGCGATTATCTGACGCGCAACGTGATCACCGAGGTCAAACGCCTGAAAGGGGTGGGCAAGGCCCAACTGTTCGGCTCCGAGCGCGCCATGCGAATCTGGATCGATCCGCAGAAACTGGTGGCTTTCAACCTGACGCCGGCTGATGTCAGCCAGGCCATTGCCGAGCAGAACGTTCAGGTTTCGGCTGGAAGCATTGGTGATTTGCCATCCTCGACCGATCAGGAGTTGACCGCTACCGTCATGGTCAAGGGGCAGTTGAGTACGCCCCAGGAATTTGCCGCCATTGTGCTCAAGTCGAACACCAACGGCTCAACCGTGACCATCGGCGATGTGGCCCGGGTCGAGGTCGGTGCCCAGAGCTACAATTTCGCAACCCGTCTGGATGGCAAGGCCTCGGTGGCCGTTGGTGTGCAACTGGCGCCGGCAGCCAATGCGATGAATACCGCGACCCTGGTGCAACAGAAGCTCGACGAGCTTTCGCGTTACTTTCCGGCAGGTGTGAAGTACGACATTCCCTATGACACCTCTCCGTTTGTGAAGGTCTCGATCACCAAGGTCATTCATACCCTGATCGAAGCCATGGTGCTGGTGTTTATCGTGATGTTCGTGTTTCTGCAGAATATCCGCTACACCCTGATTCCAGCCCTTGTGGTGCCTGTCGCCTTGATGGGGACCTTCGCCGTGATGTATGTGCTCGGCTTTTCGATCAACGTGCTGACGCTGTTCGGCATGGTGCTGGCCATCGGCATCCTGGTGGACGATGCGATTGTGGTGGTGGAGAACGTCGAGCGGTTGATGGCCCAGGAAGGACTGTCGCCCAGGCAGGCCACTCGCAAGGCCATGGAGGAAATCAGCAGTGCCATCATCGGAATAACCCTGGTGCTGACAGCGGTATTCATTCCCATGGCATTCATGTCTGGCTCAGTGGGAGTGATCTATCAGCAGTTTTCGATTTCCATGGCCGTGGCCATCGTGTTCTCGGCGTTTCTGGCCCTGAGCCTGACACCGGCTCTGTGCGCCACCATGCTCAAGCCGATACCGGCGAACGCTCATCACGAAAAGAAAGGGTTTTTCGGCTGGTTCAATCGGCGTTTCGAGCAAGTCAGTCAAAGCTACGAAAATCTGGTGAGCAAAGCAGTAGGCCGGATTGGACGCTATATGGCGATCTTTCTCTTGCTGATCGGGATCATGGGGCTGCTGTTTGCCCGCCTGCCGTCATCGTTCCTGCCAATGGAGGATCAGGGTTACACCATCACTGATATTCAGTTGCCACCGGGGGCCAGCCAGCAACGCACCATTGAAGTGGCCAGGCAGATCGAAGCACACAATAGCCAGGAAGCGGGTATCGCCAATACCGTGATGATTCTCGGTTTCAGCTTTTCCGGTAGCGGGCAGAATGCTGCGCTCGCTTTTACAACGCTCAAGGACTGGTCCAGGCGAGCCGCACAGGATTCCGCGCAATCCATTGCCGACCGGGCAACGGCAGCCTTTTCAGGGCTCAAGGACGCCATGGTCTTCAGTCTGCTGCCACCGCCTGTAGAAGGCCTGGGTACATCGGGTGGTTTTGAAGTGTGGCTGCAGGATCGAGGCTCACAAGGCAATGAGGCATTGCAGAGAGCCCGTGATGAGCTGCTGAGCAAAGCCGGCCAAAGTCCGATCCTGCAAAACGTGCGCGAAGCCTCTCTGGCAGAAAACCCGCAAGTGAATATCGAAGTGGATCGCCTGCAGGCCCATGCTATGGGGGTTGCCTTCTCGGATATCGCCAGCGTGCTGTCGACCTCGCTGGGTTCGGCCTACGTCAACGATTTCCCGAATCTTGGCCGCATGCAGCAGGTGATCGTGCAAAGCGAGGGAGATCACCGGCAACAGGTTGAAGACCTTTTGCGTCTGGAGGTCAGGAATCGCCAGGGACACATGGTGCCTGTTTCGGCATTCGCCAGCATCCATTGGACAAGAGGACCGGCGCAGCTCACTCGATACAATGGCTATCAGGCGCTCAGCCTGTCCGGCGAGCCTTCGCCGGGATACAGCACCGGTGATGCCATCGAGGAAATGGAGCGTCTGGCTTCGGGGCTGCCATCAGGGTTTGCCCTACAGTGGTCAGGACTTTCCTTGCAGGAGCGCATATCCGGTGGCCAGGTGTCGCTGCTGCTCGGGCTTTCGATGCTGGTGGTGTTTCTCTGTCTGGCGGCACTCTATGAAAGCTGGGCGATTCCTGCCGCAGTCCTGATGGTGGTGCCTCTCGGGATTATCGGTGCCGTGCTGGCAGTCACCTTGCGCGGTATGCCCAATGACGTGTTCTTCAAGGTCGGGCTGATCACCATCATCGGGCTCTCGGCAAAGAATGCCATCCTGATCATTGAGTTCGCCACGACTCTGCATGCTCAGGGCATGAGCAGGGTCGAGGCCAGTATTCGGGCGGCCCGTCTGCGTCTGCGGCCCATTGTCATGACATCCCTGGCATTCATTTTCGGCGTTGTGCCCCTGGTATTCGCCTCGGGGGCCAGCTCGGCAGGTCAGCAGGCTATCGGCACCGGCGTCATGGGCGGCATGCTCACGGCAACACTGGCAGTGCTTTTCGTACCGGTGTTTTTCGTTCTGATCATGGGACTGCGAGAGAGAGCCCGGCGCGGTTCGGCTGGTGAAGCATAAAGGTCGACCGAGTATTTTTTCGTGATGCTGTATTGAAAAAAGGATGACCTGTCTTGTCGGGTAGAACTTTAAACCGCTGGCTGGTGTTGCTGGCGGTCATGATGGCTTTCCTGCCGATCGTGCTGGATCTGACCATTCTTCACGTGGCAGTCCCCTCGCTTTCCATTGCCCTGCAGGCAACCGGCACCGAGGTTCTGTGGATCATCGATATCTATCCGCTGCTGATGGCCAGTCTGCTGATTCCCATGGGAACACTCGCTGACAGAGTCGGCCATCGGCGCATGTTACTGCTTGGGCTTGGCATCTTCTGTAGCGGTTCGGTTCTTGCCGCATTTGCGCCAAGTGCCGAGGCCCTGATCGGAGCACGGGCGTTCATGGCTTTTGGCGCTGCCATGGTCATGCCATGCACCCTGGCCATCGTGCGCCAGACTTTCGAAGATGAAGGTGAGCGAGCCATGGCCCTGGGCATCTGGGGCGCTGTGGCTTCTGCAGGCGCAGCCCTGGGACCGCTGGCTGGCGGTGCGCTGCTCGAGCATTTCTGGTGGGGGGCGGTATTCCTGGTGAACGTGCCGGTGATGCTTTTTGTCATCCCTCTGGTCAAGGCCTATATCCCTGTTCGTCTGCTATCGGCAGGCACTACGGGAAAGTGGCCAATAGGCCAGGCCCTGATTCTGATACTCGGCATCATGGCAACGGTATATGGCCTGAAGTCGGCTTTCAGGACGGGCAGTTCCCTGTTGATGACGATCATCTTTCTGGCATTCGGCATCCTGATGCTGTGCTGGTTTGCCCGCAAGCAACTGCGCTCACCCGATCCGATGCTCGATTTGAGTCTGTTCTCTGTCCCTGCTATCAGCGCAGGCGTTGTCATGTCGCTGGTGGTCATGGGAGCGCTTGCCGGGGTTGAACTGATGCTCGCCCAGGAACTGCAATTCGTGCTTGGGCAGACACCTCTGGAAGCCGGCATTTTCATGTTGCCGTTGATGATCGGCTCCGCAGTCGGCGGGCCACTGGCAGGCATGATTCTTCAGGCGACCGGGTTGAGACGGGTCGCGAGCTTTTCCCTGTTGATTTCTGCCGGATCGCTGCTGGGGCTGGCGTTTGCAGACCTGGACAGCAACGGTGTGATAGTCATTTTCATACTGGCGACACTCGGGCTGTCACTCAGCGTTGGCATGACCGCTTCTTCGGTCGCCATCATGAGCAATACCCCTGTCGAGAAAGCCGGTTCGGCAGGCGCTCTGGAAGCGACAAGCTACGATCTTGGCTCCGGGCTGGGGATTACTGTCTTTGGAATTCTGCTGACGTCCAGCTACGAAAGATCGATTCGTCTGCCGGATGACTTGCCACCGAACATTGCCGAAACAGCTGGGCGCTCGATCGGCGAAACGATGATGGCGGCAAAGGCGGTAGGCGGGCATCAGGCACAGCAACTCGTTCTGGCTGGCAAGCAGGCTTTCAGCGCCTCGCACAGCCTGGTTCTGCTCGCGGCTGCGGCCCTGATCGGCCTGGTGAGCATCGCCGTCTGGAAGCTGTTGCGCAGTCAATGAACACAGGGAATAAACTTCGACCGCCGATTACCGTCAAACCAGCCTCGTACGTATCTTCATATAAGGACGGAATATGCGGCAATTACGAAAGAGAGCGTCCCTGCTGCTGTTGGGCAGCTCACTCCTGGCAACCGGCCAGATCATGGCAGCGAACGCGGCTTCGCCCATGACAGTGGTTGCCACAACCCCTGCGTTTTCCACACTTGTCGCGCCTGATGCGAAGGTGGAAACGCTCACCGAGGGTGCAAAGTGGGCAGAAGGTCCGCTGTGCCTGCCCGATGGTCGCCTGCTCTGGAGTGACGTCAAGGCGAACAAGGTCATGAGCTGGGACGAGAAAAGTGGCGTCACGACTTTGCTGGACCCTGCTCATTTTCAGAATGGACGGGCGATGGATGCCGAAGGCCGCGTAGTTGCGGCCTCCCATGGCGAACGTGCAATCGTGCGTCAGGAAAAAGATGGCAAATGGCAAACCCTGGTCGAGAGATACAGGGGCAAACGCCTGAACAGTCCAAACGATGTCATCGTCGACAAGCGCGGCCATATCTGGTTCAGCGATCCGACCTTTGGCGTCCTGAACAAGGCAGAGAGTTACGGAGGAAAGCCGGAGCAGGGCGGTGAGTACCTGTATCGCTACAACCCGCAGCTCAAGGAACTGACCCGCCTCAAGACACCAGGCCTTCACTCACCCAATGGCCTGGCCTTTTCGCCCGATCAAAGCCTGCTCTACGTGGCCGACTCGCAACTGGCCCACGACTTCAAGAACCCGAAGCTGGCCCACAGGGTCATGGTCTATCAGGTTCACAATGGCGCACTGAGCAATGGCCGGACATTTGCCGAAATCACTCCGGGTATCCCGGATGGTCTCAAGGTCGACGCCAAGGGCAATCTCTGGAGCAGCAGTAAAGAAGGTATCCAGGTGTTCTCGCCAAAAGGCGAATTGCTGGGGAAATTACTGGTGGCTTCAGAGGATACCGGCAACCTTGCATTCTGCTCTACGGGCTCACAGCACTGGGCTTACGTGACGGCAGGCAACAAGGTCTTGAGGGTGCAGACGCTGGTTGGCGGCAGCCAGGAATAATCCGGAATCGTCAATGGGCAGGGCCTGGTTCATGCCTTGCCGTTGGCTCCCGTCATCCACACCATCATCCCGTCTTTGCTCCCCTTTCCAGAGGCATTGCCACGAAGTTCGGTGGCAATGTCATACCTTCTTTGCAGTTGCCATTGGGGAAATGCCTTAGCCGCACTCCGGGTTACCCTGATATTGATCTTTCATTGACACTCATATGTATGTATTCATCAGGGTGTAACACTTTGTCATAACTACAGAGCTCTGTTTCATGTATGTCTGACCAAGTGCCGGGATATGTGCGACATCATATTGATATCATTAGTTCCCATAAGTATGAATATATCTGCGTCAATGAAAGGGGCAGATGTTGATATATAGATGATTGCTAATGGCCATCATCCTGGATGGGTTTTTCATGCTGTAAGAGTGGGGAGCGGCTGGAGGGGCATGTCAGCGGGATTGCTGCTCCTTATGGGGTTTCGCCCAGCGCCAGCAGGGCTGGGGCGAAAGCGTAGGACATCATATTGATATCATTAGTTCTCGCGATTTAAGAATTTTCCTAAAAAGCATAAAGAAGTTTCTTCCCGATGTTTAAGTGCTTGCTAGTGGCCATCACCGTGAGTAAGATCCACGCCCTCAGAAGGTGCGATTCTCAATAAGAACAGGGGTTCGCTACCACTTCGTGTTGCCTTATGCCATTACCGTTGTAATGGCTACACCGGATGTGATCGTAATTGAAGGTCATGGATGTCCTATTCAAGTAAGCTTTCAGCTCATTACCTTGAACTCGCAAAAACACCGGTATCGACCGAAAGTTTTGCGGGGGAGGACGTTCGCTTTTCAATTGAGTACGAGGCTCTGGAAGGCGAGCTGAACAAAGCCCAGTCCATGCACGAAAGCGGTCAGATCGACTGGCTGAAAATTCGCGAAAACAGTGAAGCTCTCCTTCGCACCCAATCAAAGGATTTGCGCGTAGGAGCCTGGCTGACATGGTCCCTTTATCAACGTGAATCCTTCCAGGGGCTGTTGGCAGGCCTCGGGCTTTTACACCACCTTTGCGAGCACCACTGGCCTGAGGTTTACCCGAGCAAGGCTCGTACTCGTGCCGCTGGCATCAGCTGGCTGGTATCGCGTCTCGAACAGGTGTTGAACGAAAACGTCGCCATCAAGGAGCAACTGCCGCTGTTCCGTCGCATGGTCGAGCACCTTGAAGGCCTCGATAATGCGTGCACCAAACACCTGGGCGATGATGCACCGCTGCTGTTACCGCTTTCCCGTCGCCTGAAAAGCATGGTTCAGCGCGCTGCCGACAACCAGCCGGAACCTGGCGTAGTGGGAGCCGCGGTTGCGCAGGTAAAGCAGGCCGCTACCCAGTTGTTCACACCCGGTGCGCCGATCGACAACGAGAAGGAAGCACACAAGGCCCTGCGCGCCCAGCAGGAAAACGCTCGCCCGCTGTGCGCCTGGTGGCTCAAGCAGAAAGCCAGTGACCTGCGTGCCTTGCGCCTCAGTCGCACGCTGCTGTGGCTGCCGATCGATGCGGTGCCTGAGCGCAATGCCGAACAAATCACTGCGCTGCGCGGACTTCCGACGGACAAGCTCAAGGCCTATCAGGATCGTTACGACCAGGGCAAATACGCCGATCTGCTGGTGGAGCTGGAGGCCAGTCTGGCAAAGGCGCCATTCTGGTTCGATGGTCAGCGGATGGTCTGGGAATGTCTGCAAGCCCTTAACGCCGAGCTGGCCATGCGCGAAGTGGAAATCCACTTTGCGCTGTTGATCCAGCGGCTGCCGGGGATTATCGAATTGCGTTTCCACGACGGCGCGCCCTTTGCCGACCCGAATACACGCGCCTGGATCAGCGCCAATGTCATGCCGCACCTGCAGACTGCAAGTGCGCCGCGCAAGGTTGAAGTCGCCGACACCCAGCCTGCCTGGGAGAAAGCCCTCGAAGACGTCATGCCGGTTCTGCGCAAGGAAGGCCTCAAGGCCGCCGTGCAGATCCTCAAGCAGGGCCTGCAGAGTGCCAACGGCGGACGTGTGCGGTTTTTCTGGCAATTCGCGCTCGCGCGCCTGTGCTTCATGGCCAAGAAATATGAACTGGCCAGGACTCAGCTCGAAACACTCGATCAGACATTACAGGACTCAGGCCTGAACGCCTGGGAGCCCGATCTTGCGCTGGAAGTGCTGCATTTACTGCATAGCTGCTGCGAGTTGCTGCCGCAGAACCATGCAGTGCGTGAACGCAAGGAAGAGATTTATCGCAGGCTGTGCCACCTCGACCTCGAAGTGGTACTCGAATAGGCCCCAGGGCCACAACCGCAAGGAGAAAAGCCATGGCCAAAGAAGGCTCGGTAGCCCCCAAGGAACGCATCAACGTCACCTTCAAACCTGCCACCGGTGGTGCACAGGAAGAGATCGAACTGCCGTTGAAGCTACTTGCAATCGGTGATTACACACACCGCAAGGACGAACGCAAGATCGAAGATCGCAAGCCGATCAGCATCGACAAGATGACGTTTGACGAAGTGCTGGCAAAGCAAGAGCTGAGTCTGACATTGAGCGTGCCGAACCGCCTTCAGGAAGAAAGCGAAAACGAAGAGCTGGCCGTGAAACTGCGCGTCAACTCGATGAAGGATTTCAACCCGGCCAGTCTGGTCGAGCAAGTGCCCGAGTTGAAAAAACTGATGGAACTGCGCGACGCGCTGGTGGCCCTCAAAGGTCCGCTGGGTAACGCGCCTGCGTTCCGCAAAGCCATCGAAGGCGTTCTCGCCGACGACGAATCCCGCGGTCGCGTACTCGGTGAGCTGGGCCTGAACGCCGAAGCCCCGAAAGCCTGAGCCTCTATCAGTCAAGGAAGCCAACACAATGAGCACTAGCGCAGCACAGCAAAAGAGCAACGAGAGCGGCGAATACAGCATTCTCGACAGCATCATCGCCGAAACCCGTCTGACCCCGGACGACGAAGCCTACGACATCGCCAAGCGTGGCGTATCGGCCTTTATCGAAGAACTGCTCAAGCCGCAGAACAACGGCGAGCCGGTCAAGAAGGCCATGGTCGATCGCATGATTGCCGAGATCGATGCCAAGCTCAGCCGTCAGATGGACGAAATTCTGCACCACCCTGACTTCCAGTCCCTGGAATCGTCCTGGCGTGGTCTGCAACTGCTGGTCGACCGCACCAACTTCCGCGAAAACATCAAGATCGAAATCCTCAACGTCTCCAAGGACGACCTGCTGGACGACTTCGAAGACTCGCCGGAAGTGATGCAGTCGGGCCTGTACAAGCATATCTACACCGCTGAATACGGTCAGTTCGGTGGACAGCCGGTTGGCGCGATCATCGCCAACTACTACATGTCCCCAAGCTCGCCTGACGTGAAACTGATGCAGTACGTGTCCAGCGTAGCCTGCATGTCCCACGCGCCGTTCATTGCCGCTGCCGGCCCTAAATTCTTCGGCCTGGAAAGCTTCACCGGTCTGCCGGACCTCAAGGATCTGAAAGATCACTTCGAAGGCCCGCAATTCGCCAAATGGCAGAGCTTCCGCGAGTCGGAAGACTCCCGTTATGTTGGCCTGACCGTACCGCGCTTCCTGCTGCGTAACCCGTACGATCCGGAAGAAAACCCGGTCAAGTCGTTCGTGTACAAGGAAACCGTCGCCAACAGCCACGAGCACTACCTGTGGGGCAACACGGCTTTCGCGTTCGGCACCAAGCTGACCGACAGTTTCGCCAAGTTCCGCTGGTGCCCGAACATCATCGGCCCGCAGAGCGGCGGTGCTGTTGAAGACCTGCCGTTGCACCATTTCGAAAGCATGGGCGAAATCGAAACCAAGATTCCTACCGAGGTTCTGGTTTCCGACCGTCGTGAATACGAACTGGCCGAGGAAGGCTTCATTTCCCTGACCATGCGCAAAGGCTCCGACAACGCGGCGTTCTTCTCCGCAAGCTCGGTGCAGAAACCGAAGTTCTTCGGCATCAGCGCAGAAGGCAAGGCGGCAGAGCTGAACTACAAGCTCGGCACCCAACTGCCGTACATGATGATCGTCAACCGCCTGGCTCACTACCTGAAAGTGCTGCAGCGCGAGCAACTCGGTTCCTGGAAAGAGCGTACCGACCTCGAGCTGGAACTCAACAAGTGGATCCGCCAGTACGTGGCCGACCAGGAAAACCCGAGCGCCGAAGTTCGTGGTCGTCGTCCGCTGCGCGCTGCCCAGATCATCGTCAGCGATGTAGAAGGGGAGCCGGGCTGGTACCGCGTCAGCCTGAACGTGCGTCCGCACTTCAAGTACATGGGTGCCGATTTCACCCTGTCGCTGGTTGGCAAGCTGGACAAAGAGTAAGGAGCGACTCATGACCGGATACGGCAGTCTTTTCGAACGCCTGAGCGGCGACGCGGACCAACGCGTCGGATGGAGCCGCGAGGCCTCCGCCATGTCGTCCGTGGCTGCCCATCTGGCCAAGATGCTCAGCACCCGTGCGGGCAGCGTGCAAACGCTGTCCGATTACGGGCTACCCGATCTCAATGACATGCGCCTGAGCCTGCACGACTCCCTGAGTCAGGCACGCCTGGCCATCGAAAGCTTCATCGAAGCCTACGAACCGCGCCTGAGCAATGTGCGTGTCATTTCCCTGCCGCGCGACAACGATCAGCTTCGCCTGTCCTTCAGTATCGAAGGCCTGCTGGAAGTCGATGGTTTCAAGCGCCAGGTCAGTTTCTCCGCGCGCCTGGATGGCAGCGGTCAAGTCAAGGTCAACTAAGGAGGCTCCGATGTCCGGCAAACCCGCAGCACGCGTATCCGACCCGACTGCTTGCCCTGTATCCGGCCATGGCACCAACCCGATTGCCGCCGGTTCCGGCGACGTCTTCTTTGACGGCCTCCCGGCCGCCCGCCAGGGCGATGCCTCGGCCTGTGGCGGTGCGCTGGTCGGCGATCTTGCAACAACCGTTCTGATCAATGGCAAACCGGCTGCGACCGTAGGTTCGGTGGGTAGTCATGGCAATATTGTGACGGCCGGGTCCGGGACGGTGATTATCGGGAATACGCATACGCCGGCGCCGTTTGTTGCTCCTGAGCCAGTGGTTATTCCTGGAGTATTCAATCGTACTTTTGAGTTTCAGACTGCTAATGGACAGCCTCTATCCAGCTTGAATTACAGGATGATTTCTGAGTCTGGGATAGAGAAAGCAGGATGCTCATCAACTGCTGGTGCCACTGGATGTTTATCGACTGGCAAGCAAAGCGAAATAGTCACTATTTACGTAGCGTCGGAGTAATAGCGTGGAAACCACTATTATTATCGACGGTGTAGCTCATGTTTTTGAGACGTCGGATGGCAAAACGGAGCTGAAAATCAAGTCGGAAACGACACCTAGCGAGGATCAAAAACCTCAAAAGCTTTTAGTGCCCGATATCTGGCTTGTAACCAGGGGGAATGGAGTACCACTGTTTGCCCTAAAACCTGCGCCATCGGATGTTCAATTTAGAATTCTCACAGCTGATAAATTATATGAGGCAAAGCGCCAGTGGTTTGAGCCTTTGGCCGATAACTATAGAAAGATGGTATGGATAAACCCTGACTCTCTATCAGTTGGCTCTGAAGCCTATAAGGCGTACAAGCATTTTACGTGGGCGCAGATTATTAACTTTGCGATCGTAGATCGTGTGTCGCTCAGCTTTATGCCTACCATGTCAGGAGATTGGAAGCATAGCCCTGAAGGTGGATCTGGCTTCATATTGGTAATGATCGAAGGCGAGCCTTACTGGGCTGATGGAGTGGGGCAAATTCCGTTTGCCACCGATACATACCGTCTGTATCTGGAAGAGACAAAGCAACAAGAGGCCTCTATCCTGAAAACAGTGGAGACCGGCATGAAATATGGTGATGGTCTTCCTATTTTTCCGAAGGCGGATTTTTCTAACGAATACGATAACTACATGGTACTGCGCGGTGCGCTTTGGGCTTCGGAAAATTTTGACATTCAAGTTGAAAAGGAAATGGTCTTTGCCGGCCGCATGGGGTTTCGTGAGAGAGTTATCAGTAAAACTCTGTACCGTAATGGTTCAAGCCAGAAGCTTAAAAGCCCCATTACCCCAGATTTGGTGGCGAAATATGGAGTCTGGAAAAAGTGATGGCTCGAGTAATGATAGGGTTGGCAGTCCATTTTTTTGCATGCGCCGTCTATGTGGTCGTTAATTATTACGGCGTATCGTTGTATATATATGCTTTTGGCGGGCTGACTTCTCGCGGCGCATCCATTGGGATGGCCATGTATTTGATTTTCTATGTTTTTATTGCGGTAAATTTCATTGTGGCGTTAATGCCCAAGATTGCAATAAAACTAGTTTTTTTGTTCCTCATGGTAGGCGCTATATTGGTTTACCTGCTTCCTCTCTACCCTGTGCGGGCGTTGGCTTACAGCGTTTTGACGGGCGGTCTGACTGCTGCTGCAATATTTGTTTCAGGTAAGGTTGACGAAATGGTATTGGCGAGGCGATCCGGGCGTGGTGCTGATAAATGAAAGCGTTCTATTATTCGGTTTTGACAATCTTTGTGCTTTTTTCATTTACAGATCCAAAAAGCGAGTGGCCAATTAGCTTTGAGTATTTAGGGCTGTCAGAGAGTTTTGATATCTACAAGGAGCTATTTGTCCTTTGTGTGGTCCTTTATATTCCGCTAATGCTGCTGGTGGTTTTTTGCTTTGCAAGGGCGCTTGTCATTTTCGCAAGGTCGAAAAGTTTTCAGGGGTGCTTTTCTCTTTTGAGCGCTCCGATTGCTGGTGTTGTAGCGCTTTATCGCTTCGACAAATGGGTGTTCAGTGAGGTTTTCTAATCTTTTTTTCTCAAATTATCGAGTTGCGAATGATACGATCAATTCGAGATAAGTGGATCTGGTTGCTCGGCGCCTTGCTGATGATTGCCTGTGCGATTTTGATTTATTGCGTGAATGCCATGCTTGGATACCCTGCCAGTTCGACTCAGGTCAGTCCCTCGGGTCGTTATGTCATGGAGAATGTGCGTGTTGGGCGGATTTTCATGCTGGGTGGCATGGGGTATTTAAGGGTTATTGATACTCAGGAGCCGGGCAAGGTCTATCGAACGCCTTTATATGATACGCAGTCACTGGATATGCGTGCTTTTGAAAATGAAAAAGAAGTGGGTGTCTCCTGGATCGATTTTGATCGACAAGAAAAAACGTTCACTATTTCCATGCCGCAATGGGAAGAAAGCTGGCTGAATGTATTCATCAGCAATACCCCTTATACCCATCTGGAAAACTGACCAATATGTCCAGGATGGTAGGGGATGTGAGCGACTTGAGCATTATTGTCGACAAGGATTTGTTCGGCGATGAGCGCTTGTCGGGCTCGATATTGTCTGTGGCAGTTGAACCTGTTCGCAGGTGTTTTCCAATGATCCAGATAAACGTGGAACGCAATCCACAGGACCGCTCCTTCATAAGCTCTCCTATCAGGCAGGTAACCCGTGTCCTTTAACCACTACTACCAAAGCGAACTCACCGCACTGCGTCAGCTGGGCCGCCGTTTCGCCGAGCGTAGCCCGGCGTTGGCGCCTTTTCTGGGGCAGACCGGGCGTGATCCGGATGTGGAGCGGTTGCTGGAAGGTTTTGCATTTCTGACCGGACGCCTGCGCCAGAAGCTCGATGACGAATTGCCGGAGCTCAGCCATTCGCTGATGCAATTGCTGTGGCCCAACTATATGCGTCCGCTGCCGGCATTCAGCATTCTGCAGTTCGATCCGCTCAAGCGTTCGGGGCCGGCGTTGAATGTCGAGCGTGATACGCCAGTCGAAAGCGTGCCAAAAGATGACGTGCGTTGCCGTTTCCGTACCTGCTACCCGACCGAAGTGTTGGCACTGGATCTGGCAGCGCTGAATTACTCGGTGAAGGGCGATGGTTCGCTGTTGAGCCTGCGTCTGGAAATGAGCGCTGACGGTCACCTCGGTGAGCTGGAGCTGAGTCGCCTACGCCTGCATTTTGCCGGTGAGCGCTACATAAGCCAGATGCTGTACCTGAGCCTGTTGCGCAACCTGGAAGGCATCGAACTGATTCCGCTGGATGGTGCCGGCAAGCCCATCAATGGTGTCAACGACATGCCGATGGCATTCAAGATGCCGGGCGACCGCGTGCAGCCGGTGGGTTTCGCCGAGGAAGAAGCGTTGATCCCGTATCCGCTGAACACCTTCCGCGGCTATCGCTACCTGCAGGAATACTTCGCCTTCCAGGACAAGTTCCTGTTCGTCGATGTCAATGGCCTGGATATTCTCAAAGCGCTGCCGCAAGACACCCTCAAGCAGATGCGTGGCCTGGAGCTGCGTTTCGATATCCGTAAAAGCGGCATCCAGCGCCTGCGTCCGACCCTGGATAACGTGAAGCTGTTCTGCACGCCCATCGTCAATCTGTTCAAGCACGATGCACTGCCGATCCGGCTCGACGGCAAACAGGACGAGTACCTGTTGCTGCCTGCGGAATACGATCTGGAAAACTGTGGCGTGTTTTCGGTGGAAAGCGTGACCGGCTGGAAGCCGGGCGGCCTCGGTTATCAGGAGTATGTGCCGTTCGAGTCTTTCGAGCACGACCCGAGCTTCGACGTGCCCAACAGCCGTCCGCATTACAGCATCCGCCAGCGTTCATCTTTGCTGCATGACGGCCTGGACACTTACCTGAGTTTCGGTATCCGTCACACCGAGGCTCACGAAACCCTGTCCATCGAGCTGATGTGCACCAACCAGAATCTGCCGCGCAAACTCAAGCTCGGCGATATCTGCATGGCTTGCGAAGAGACGCCGGAGTTTTTGAGCTTCCGCAATATCACCCCGGCCACGTCGAGTTTTGCGCCGCCGCTGAACCGTGACTTCCTGTGGAAGCTGATCAGCAACATGTCGCTTAACTATCTGTCCCTTGCCGACGTCAATGCATTGAAGGTGATTCTGGAAACCTACGACCTGCCGCGCTACTACGACCAGCACGCGGAAAAGGTCAGCAAGCGCCTGCTGGGCGGGCTCAAGTCAATCAGGCATCAACATGTGGACCGGTTACACCGTGGTCTGCCGGTACGCGGTCTGCGCACCGAACTGACCATCGACCCGGAAGGGTATATCGGCGAGGGCGACCTGTTCGTGTTCGCTTCGGTTCTCAACGAGTTTTTCGCGCTTTACGCCAGTCTCAATTCGTACCATGAGCTGCGGGTAAAAAGCACACAGGGAGAGGTGTACCAATGGACACCACGTATGGGTCTGCAGCCCCTGCTTTAAGCGGGCTGACCCGAAGTATACGAGAGTACTCGCTGTTTCAGGCCGTGCTGCTGGTGATCGACCGGCTGCGCGAGGCTCACCCGTACCTGAGCGAAGACGACCTGTACGACCAGTTGGAATTCCAGGCCAACCCGAGCCTGGGTTTTCCTGGCAGTGACGTCGATCGTGTGGAATTTTTTGAAGAGCATGGGCAGATGCGTGCGCGCATGCGCTTCAACCTGATCGGTCTGGTCGGTTCCGGTTCGCCACTGCCAGCGTTTTATGGCGAGCAGGCTCTGGGGGATAGCGAGGACGGCAATCCGACCCGCAATTTCCTCGACCTGTTTCACCATCGCCTGCAACGGCTGATGCTGCCGATCTGGAAGAAATACCGCTATCGCGCCAGCTTCGAAAGCGGCGCGGTCGATGCATTTTCTTCGCATCTTTTTGCTCTGATCGGTCTTGGCGGTGAAGAGATTCGACGCGCCAAGGAACTGAACTGGAAGCGCTTGCTGCCGTATCTGGGTTTGCTCAGCCTGCGTGCCCACTCGGCGGCCTTGATCGAAGCGGTGCTGCGTTACTACTTCAAGCACGCCGAACTGACCATCGAGCAGTGCATCGAGCGGCGCGTGGAAATTCTCGACGAGCAACGCAATCGTCTGGGGCGCGCCAACAGCATGCTGGGGGAAGACCTGGTGCTGGGCGAGCAGGTGCGCGATCGCAGCGGCAAGTTCCGCATTCATATCCGCGAGCTGGACTGGCAGCGCTTTCACGAATTCCTGCCGATCGGTTTCGGCTACCAGCCGCTGTGCGCGCTGGTGCGGTTCACCCTGCGTGACCCGCTTGATTACGACATCCGCCTGGTACTGCGCCAGGAAGAAATACGCGAACTGCGCATCGGTGAACAAAACGCCTGTCGCCTGGGATGGACCAGTTGGCTCGGCCGCGAAAAAGCGGACGGTGTGGTAACCCTGGGCAGCAAAACTCATTAAGGACAGATGACCCATGATCAACGTAGACCTGCAACAACTCATTCAGGCACTGGACGCCGAAACCCGTCGTGATCTGGAACGTTCGGCCGAGCGCTGCGTTGCCCGTGGCGGTAGCAAAATCCTCGTCGAAGACTTGTTGCTGGGCCTTCTGGAACGCCCGCAAGGCCTGCTCGCTCGTGCCTTGCAGGATGCCGAAGTGGATGCCGGTGAACTGAGCGCGGCGTTGCAGCCGCGAGTCGAGCACAGTGCTTCGCGCAATCCGGTGTTCGCGCCAGAACTGGTGCAATGGATACAGGATGCGTTGCTGGTGGCCAATCTTGAACTGGGCCAGAACCAGGTCGAGCAGGCCGCGCTGATCCTTGCATTGCTGCGCAATCCGATGCGCTATGCCGGTAGCCGTTACCAGCCATTGCTGGCCAGGTTGAATGTTGAACGCCTGAAAGAGTTCGCGCTGTCCCGGAAAGAGCAGCCGGCCAGCGACAAACCCGCAGTGCAGGGCGAGTCTCTGCTGGAGCGCTTCACCCACAACCTGACCCAGCAGGCCCGCGATGGCAAACTCGATCCGGTGCTGTGCCGCGACGGTGCTATCCGGCAGATGGTCGATATCCTGGCACGTCGCCGCAAGAACAACCCGATTGTGGTCGGTGAGGCTGGCGTGGGTAAAACCGCCATCGTCGAAGGCCTGGCTTCGCGCATCGCCGCTGGTGAAGTGCCGCAGGTTCTCAAAGGCGTAGAGCTTCTGTCTCTGGACATGGGCCTGTTGCAGGCCGGTGCCAGCGTCAAGGGCGAGTTCGAGCGACGTCTCAAAGGTGTGATCGACGAAGTCAAAGCTTCGCCAAAGCCCATCATCCTGTTCATTGACGAAGCCCACACGCTGATCGGTGCAGGCGGCAATGCCGGCGGCTCCGATGCAGCCAACCTGCTCAAGCCGGCCCTGGCCCGTGGCGAGCTGCGCACCATCGCCGCCACCACTTGGGCTGAGTACAAGAAATACTTTGAAAAAGACCCGGCTCTGGCCCGTCGTTTCCAACCGGTGCAACTGCACGAACCTACGGTCAGCGAAGCCGTGACCATTCTGCGTGGCCTGGCTCAGGTTTACGAAAAGAGCCACGGTATCTACCTGCGTGATGACGCCGTGGTGTGCGCCGCCGAGCTGTCTGCCCGTTATCTGGCAGGCCGCCAGTTGCCGGACAAGGCTGTCGACGTTCTTGATACCGCATGCGCCCGTGTACGTATCAGCCTTGCCGCGGCTCCTGAAAGTCTTGAGCGTCTGCGTGGCGAGCTGGCCGAAGGCGGGCGTCAGCGTCAGGCACTGCGTCGGGATGCCGAAGCCGGTCTGCTGATCGATCACGAGGCCCTCGATGCACTGGAAGCACGACTGGACGAAGCCCAAGGCGAAATGACCGCACTGGAAAGCCAGTGGACCGAGCAGAAACAACTGGCCGAACGTCTGCTGGAACTGCGTCAGCAACTGGCCAAGGCCCGTGAAGCCGCCGCTGTCGAGCCGACCATCAGCGTGGAAGAGGACGCCGAAGGCACGGTCATCGAAACCCTGACCCATGAAACCGACGAAGCCCCGAGTGTCGAGACGCTGGAAGCCGAACTGAACCAGACCCACAGCGCCCTGACCGCCGCCCAGGCCAGGGAGCGTCTGGTCAGTTTCGAAGTCTGCCCGCGTCTGGTGGCTGAAGTGATCAGCGCCTGGACCGGCGTACCCCTGTCGCAACTGGCCCGTGAGCACAACGCCAAGGTTGCAAGCTTCGCCACCGATCTGCGTACCCGAATCCGTGGCCAGGAACAGGCTGTGCATGCGCTTGATCGTTCGATGCGCGCCACGGCTGCTGGTCTCAACAAGCCGGATGCACCGGTGGGTGTATTCCTGCTGGTTGGTCCAAGCGGCGTCGGCAAGACCGAAACCGCGCTGGCACTGGCAGATCTGCTGTACGGAGGCGATCGTTTCATTACCACCATCAACATGTCCGAATTCCAGGAGAAGCACACCGTTTCCCGCCTGATCGGCGCGCCACCGGGCTATGTGGGTTACGGCGAAGGCGGCATGCTCACCGAAGCCGTGCGCCAGAAGCCTTATTCCGTGGTGTTGCTCGATGAAGTCGAAAAGGCTGACCCGGACGTGCTCAACCTGTTTTACCAGATCTTCGACAAGGGCGTGGCCAACGACGGGGAAGGGCGCGAAATCGACTTCCGCAATACCCTGATCCTGATGACCTCGAACCTGGGCAGCGATCGTATTGCCGAACTGTGTGAAAACGGCGAGCGTCCGTCTGCCGAAGTGCTGGAAGAAACCATTCGTCCGGTCCTCAGCAAGCACTTCAAACCGGCGCTGCTGGCCCGCATGCGTGTCGTGCCTTATTACCCGGTCGGCGGCCCGGTACTGCGCGAGCTGATCGAGATCAAGCTCGGCCGTCTGGGCGAGCGTCTGAACCGTCGTCAACTGGATTTCACATGGTGCCAGAACCTTGTGGATCACCTGGCCGAGCGTTGCACCCAGAGTGAAAGCGGTGCGCGCCTGATCGATCACTTGCTGGATCAGCACGTTCTGCCGCTGGTGGCCGACCGCCTTCTGGATGCCATGGCCACCGGTGAAAGCCTCAAGCGGGTTCACGCCACGCTTGATGGCAATGCCGGTGTGACGTGCGAGTTCGCCTGAGGTGGGTGTGATGTTCACTCAGGTGCCTCAGCCGCTGGCCTATGCCGAAGCCTTGCTCGCGCAGTACGCGGAACTGTCGCGGGCAGCCAGCGGTGCCGATCTGCTGGGCGGCTTTGTGCGCGGGCTGGCCGAACTCAGCGGTTGCGAGCTGACCCAGCTCTACCTGCTCGATGCCACCAATACCTGTCTGGGCATGAATGCCGAGTGCCTTGACGGCATCCTGCAACCCCGGGAAGCGGCGAGCTTGCCGGTGGATTACAACGGCGAACAGTTGCTGCAGTTCGCCCTGTGCCAGAATCGCGTACTGTTCCTCAGTGAACTGAGCGGCAGCCTGCATGAAACCAGCTTCTTGCCGGTACAGGCCACGCCATGGCAGTCGCTGCTGTGTGTGCCCATGGTCAACCATCAGAAGTCCGTCGAAGGCGTACTTTTGTGTGCGAGTCGCCGACATGTCGACTTGCAGGGCTTTGCCGATTCGCTCGGGCAGCTTGGCTCGTTTGTGCTGGGCCAGTTGCACCTGCTGCAGCGCCTGCGCCAGCCCACAGATGATCTGCCAACTGCATTGGCCCGTGTGCCCAACGCCAGCGATTACGGTCTGATCGGCAAAAGCGCGAGCATGCGCCGCACCTGTTCGATGATCAGCAAAGTCCTGCACAGCCCTTATACCGTGCTGTTGCGCGGCGAGACGGGTACTGGCAAGGAAGTGGTCGCACGGGCGATTCATGACTTCGGGCCGCGCCACTCGAAGGCATTCATCGTGCAGAACTGTGCGGCCTTCCCGGAGAACCTGCTCGAAAGCGAATTGTTCGGCTATCGCAAGGGCGCATTCACCGGGGCCGACGTTGATCGTGAAGGGCTGTTCGACGCCGCCAATGGCGGCACTCTGTTGCTCGACGAAATCGGTGACATGCCGCTGGCACTGCAAGCCAAGCTGCTGCGCGTCCTGCAGGAAGGCGAGATTCGTCCTCTGGGCTCCAACGAAACCCACAAGATTGACGTACGCATCATCGCTGCCACGCATCGAGACCTGTCGGTGATGGTCAGTGAGGGGACCTTCCGCGAGGACCTTTATTACCGTCTTGCGCAGTTCCCTATCGAACTGCCGCCCTTGCGTCAGCGCGAAGGCGACATTCTCGATCTGGCCCGGCACTTTGCCGACAAGACCTGCGAGTTTCTGCAGCGTGATTCATTGCGCTGGTCGGATTCGGCACTGGCTCATCTGTCCAGCTATGCATTCCCCGGCAACGTGCGCGAACTCAAGGGCCTGGTCGAACGAGCTGTTCTGCTGTGCGAGGGTGGCGAGTTGCTGGCCGAGCACTTTTCCCTGCGCACAGAAGCAATCCCGATGGACAGCAGCCTCAATCTGCGTGAACGGCTGGAGCAGGTAGAACGCTGCCTGCTGCTCGATTGCCTGCGCAAGAACGATGGCAACCAGACTCTT
Organism: Pseudomonas capsici; assembly: GCF_017165765.1. Lineage (GTDB taxonomy): Bacteria > Pseudomonadota > Gammaproteobacteria > Pseudomonadales > Pseudomonadaceae > Aquipseudomonas > Aquipseudomonas capsici. Next base: position 34,111 of record NZ_JAFGZD010000012.1, on the reverse strand, counting down.
TCCGCGCGTGAACTCGGCCTGCCGAGGCGCACGCTGCTCTACCGCCTTGAGCGCCTGAATATCAATCTGGGTGATTTCAATGGGTAGGCAACAACACGCTTTTTCACTCAGTCCGCTTCTAACAGCGCCATCCGCAAGGTCCGGCGCTTTGTGCTTACTCCTGGAGACCCTCTGATGTCTGTTCGTCACTGGCAAGCCTTCCTGCTGACACTCGTCGTTCTATGTGGCCTTGGCGGCTGCAGCGGCAATTACAAATTCAACGACAACACCTATCGCCCATTGGGTGATCCGCAGGCGGTCAACCGCGGCAAGTGACCGCAAGGAGCATCATCATGGAACTGGTTTTCGAAATGCTTAACACCAAGCAGTTCGTGCCTACGGAGTTGTGCCAGAAGACCTTCAAGCAGGCTGGTGGCGTGATCGGCCGGGGTGAGGACTGCGACTGGATCATCCCGGACCGCAAGCGGCACCTGTCCAACCATCACGCGTTGATCAGCTATCGCGAAGGAACGTTTTTCCTGACCGATACCAGCAGTAACGGTATCCAGGACAGCTCCAACGGTGCGCGCCTGCGCAAGGGTGAAGCCGTACGTATCGAACACGGCAGTGTGTATGTCCTGGGTGACTTCGAGATTCGTGCGAGGCTGGTTCGCGACCCGGCCACTTTCGACGTGGAAGTCGGCCGCCCCCAGGCTGCAGGCAGCATCATTCCCGATGACGCCTTCCTCGATCTGGACCCGCTGAATGCCATTGACCAGCAGGAGCGTGTCTACTCGGAAATCGAGGAACTGATCTCCCCGAACATCGCCATCGATGATGGGCGGCAACGTGCCGACTATGCACGCATCGATATGGAAAGCCTGCTGGTACCGGAACTGGTCGAGGTGGCGAAAAAGCCTGAGCCGGCGCCTGCACCGCCACCGGTCGAGCGTCAGTCCGAAGCTTTCTGGGACAAGTTTGCTGCCGCTCTGGGCGTGGACCTCAAAGGTCTCGATCACGATGCAAAAGAGGCACTGGCACTCAATGCGGCCCGCCTGCTCAGACAAAGTGTCGGCGGCCTGCAACAGAGCCTGCGCACCCGCAGCGAGCTGAAAAACGAACTGCGCCTGGCACAGACCACCGTGCAAGGCAGCCAGAAGAATCCGTTGAAGTTTGCCGTCGATACCAGCGAAGCACTGGGCATTCTGTTGCAGCCGGGCAAGCCAGGACAGTTGCCGGCCGAGCAGGCGATATCCCGTGCATTCCGCGACCTGCAGGCGCATCAGGTGGCGTTGCTGACAGCCAGCCGTGCCGCCGTGCGTGGCACTCTGGAACACTTCTCGCCGCAACAGCTCACCCTGCGTTTCGAGCGCGACAACAAACCGCTGATTGCCACTTCCGGCAGCCGCTGGAGAGCTTACGGGCGCTATCACCAGGCGTTGCGTCAGGATGATGACTGGAGCGAGCGCCTGCTGGCCCGCGACTTCGCCCAGGCCTATGAAGAGCAGATTCGCCTGATTTCCACCCTCCATACCGACCACCAAGGATGATGCGCATGTTTCGCCGTATGACTGCTTTCTCTAAAACGCTGGCTGCGCTGACTGCCCTGGTATTGCTGGCCGGCTGTTCAACGCTCTCGCCGTATTCCCATCTCACCAAGCTCAACCTGAAGCTGACAGCCAGTGATCGTTTGAACCCGGACCTGAACGGTCGTCCGTCGCCGATCGTTGTGCGCCTGTTCGAGCTCAAACATCCGGTAGCTTTCGAGAATGCGGACTTCTTCAGCCTCTACGAGCGCGCCAAGGAGTCTCTGGCCCCGGACATGGTGACGAGCGAAGAACTGGAGCTGCGCCCGGGGGAAACCGTCGACCTCAAGCTGACTGTGGGAGAGGGCAGTCGCTACGTCGGTATCCTGGCGGCCTATCGTGACCTGCCGGAAACCAGGTGGCGCTACACGCTGCAAGTTACCCCGCTGGCACTCACCGATGCCGAACTGGTCCTCGATCAGAACGGTATTCGCAATACCAATGAATCGCTCGCCAAGGCAGTCGACTGACCATGAACTCTCATAAAGTCATTTGGCAGGAAGGTATGTTGCTGCGTCCGCAGCACTTCCAGCACAACGATCGCTACTACGATCACCAGATGAAGACCCGCACCAAGCTGCTGGGCAGCTACACCTGGGGCTTTCTCAACCTGGACATCGACCTGCAGTTCCTCAACATGGGCAAGCTGGTGGTCAGCCAGGCTTCGGGGATTCTGCCGGACGGCAGCCTGTTCGAGCTGGGTGGCAACACCGAGCCGCTGGCGCTCGACGTACCGCCCAATACCGGTAACACACCGGTCTACCTGGCACTGCCGCTGGTAACCGGCAATCACATCGAAGCGCGCCGCCCGGAGCAGTCCGATGTGCTGGCACGCTATACCGCGTATGAAGCCGAAGTGGCCGACTCCAATGCCGGCGACGACTCCTCAAGCCAGGTCAGCTGTGGTCGTCCCGACTTCAAACTGTTGCTCGGCGAGCAGCAGAGCGATCAGGCGTATGTGAAGCTGAAGATCTGCGAAGTGCTCGATACGACGCCGGACGGCGTGATCAGTCTTGATCCGGACTTTGTGCCGACCTATATCCAGGCGCACGCGTCCAGCTATCTGCTGTCGTGCCTCAAGGAAGTCATCAGCATGCTCAGCCACCGGGGCGACACCATCGCCGACCGGATTCGCTCCAACGGCAAGGTGGGCGGCGCTGAAGTCGGCGACTTCATGATGCTGCAACTGATCAACCGCACCGAACTGCTGCTGCGTCACTACCTGGGCCTGGAGCAGGTTCACCCGGAAGAGCTCTACCGCACGCTGCTGACCATGCTGGGCGATCTGGCGACCTTTTCCAGCGACACCAAGCGTCCGCGTCTGGACAGCCGTTATCAGCACAGTGATCAGGGCGCGAGCTTCCGCAAACTGATGGAAGCGATTCGCCAGGTGTTGTCGATGGTGCTGGAGCAGCATGCCATCGAGTTGATCCTGCAGGCGCGCCAGTACGGCATCATCGTATCGCCACTGCACGATCACAAACTGCTGGGCTCGGCCTCGTTCGTACTGGCGGCCAGTGCCAACTGCGACTCCGAGGAACTGCGCCATCGCTTGCCCGCGCACCTCAAGGTCGGCCCGGTGGAGCGTATCCGCCAGCTGGTCAACCTGCATCTGCCAGGCATCAAGGTCAAACCCTTGCCGGTGGCTCCGCGGCAGATCGCGTTCCACTCCAACAAAACCTATTTCATCCTCGAACTCAGTTCCGAAGACCTGGCGCAACTCGAGCGCTCCGGCGGCTTCGCGTTCCACGTATCCGGCGAATTCGCCGAGCTTGAACTGAAATTCTGGGCCATAAGGAACTGATCGACATGATCAAGGACACGGAATACAACCAGGACGACAAGACCGTCCTGCTCGACCGTCAGGGCCAGGGGCCAGCATCGAGCCCGCTGACCGACTTCGCCGCGCCGCCACGTTTCGAACAACTGGAAGAGCGCATGATCTACGCAGCGCGCCTGCGTCCGGCCGAAGCGTTCAATATCAGCCTCAATTCGCTGGTGGCAGCAGGCTCCGAGCTGCTGTCCGAAGTGGTGCGGCTCAAGCACAGCGACTCCCGCGAAGACCTGTACGCGCTCAACGATCGACTGACCGCCGGGCTGAAACTGTTTGAAGTGCGCGCCTTGCACAATGGTGCCGAAAGCAGTCAGGTGATGGCTGCCCGTTACGTGCTGTGCACCGTGGTAGACGAAGCGGTTGTGACCACGCCTTGGGGCAACGAAAGCGAGTGGTCGCAAATGAGCCTGCTCAGCAGCTTCCACAACGAGACCTTCGGCGGCGAGAAGTTTTTCCAGCTGCTGGATCGCCTGTCGAAAAACCCGGTCAAGCATCTGCCCATGCTGGAGTTGATGTACCTGTGCCTGTCCCTGGGCTTTGAAGGCAAGTATCGCGTGCAGGCGCGCGGGATGCTCGAACTCGAAGGCATCCGTGATGCGCTGTATCGCCAGATCCGTCAATTGCGCGGTGATGTGCCCCGTGAACTGTCGCCCCATTGGGAAGGCTTGAACGACCAGCGCCGCAGCCTGGTACGCATCGTGCCGGTGTGGATGGTGGTGCTGTTTACCCTGGCCTGCCTGGTGGTGATGTATTCCGGCTTTGCCTGGATGCTGGGCGAGCAACGCGACACCGTTCTGCAACCTTATCAGCCGTTTGACCAGACCGCGGTCCAGCCGCAGTCGAAGCCGTAAACAGGGACGCGTGATGAAGAATTTTTTCAAGAAAGTCGGCGCATTCCTGCGCAAGACATGGGTCTGGACGCTGCTGCTGGTACTGTTTGTCGCGTTGCTGGTGTGGTTCGTGGGACCGCTGCTGGCGGTCAATGACTACAAGTTCTGGGAAAGCTCGACCTCCCGCCTGCTGACTATCAGTGTGCTGTTCCTGATCTGGGGCCTGACCATGGTCTTCGTCAGCTGGCGCGCGGGTATCCGCAAGAAGGCGATAGAAGAGAGCGAAGACGGCCAGGATCGTATCCGCCGCGAAGAGCAGATCGACGAAGAACAGAAAGAGTTGAAGACGCGTTTCAAGGATGCGCTGAAAACCCTGAAGACCTCGAGCCTGTATCGCGGTCGTAGCGAACGCTGGCGCAGTGATTTGCCCTGGTATTTGCTGATCGGACCGCAAGGCAGTGGCAAAACCAGCCTGCTGGACTTCTCGGGTCTTGAGTTCCCGATCAACAAGATTGAGCGCAAGCTGACCCGCGACACGCTGGGTACTCGGCACTGCGACTGGTATTTTGCCGATCATGGTGTACTGATCGACACCGCTGGCCGCTACCTGACCCAGCCGGATGCCGAAGTCGATGGCAGTGCCTGGAGCACCTTGCTTGACCTGCTGCGCAAGCGTCGCCGCAATCGTCCGTTGAACGGCGTGCTGGTTACCATTCCGGTGGAAACCCTGCTGCATGGCAGCGAACAGCAACTCGAAACCTTGGCCCGTCAGGTGCGTGGTCGCCTGCAGGATGTGCATCAGAAGCTGCACGTGGACGTGCCGGTCTATCTGGTGCTGAGCAAGGCTGACAGCCTGCTGGGTTTCGACGAGTTCTTCGATCAGCTGACTCGCGAAGAAAGCGATCAGGTGCTGGGCACCAGCTTCCGCAAAGAGCAGATTGGCACCGATGTGGCTGTGCTGCGCAACGAGTTCGAAGAACTGCTGCGTCGCCTCAACAGCCAGGTGATCATGCGCATGCATCAGGAGCGTGACACCCAGCGTCGTGGCCGCATCCTCGACTTCCCGCATCAACTCGGTCAGATCGGCGAGCGTCTGTGCCTGTTCGTCGACATGGCATTCACCGGCAACCGCTACCAGCGTGCCAGCCAGTTGCGTGGTTTCTACCTGACCAGCGCGCCGCACCTGACTGCGGAAATGGACGCAACCACTGCCGGTATCGGCGCCAACCTGGGCCTGAACGCCGGCATATTGCCGACCCTGCGCAGCGGCCGCTCGCGCTTCATTCACCACTTGCTCAGCCGGGTGATTTTCCCCGAGGCCGACCTTGCGGGCCTGGACAAGCGCGAGCGCAGCAGGATTCATTGGGGCCAGCGTGCGCTGTACATGGGGGCGCTGGCAGCCCTGGCACTGTTCGGCCTGCTTTGGGCCAGCGGTTTCTCTGCCAACTATGAGCGCCTGGAAAACCTGCGCAACCTTGCTCAGACCTGGACCCAGCAGCGTTCGGCCCTCAGCACTCGCGATGACGCCATGGCAGCGCTCAAGACACTCGACACCAGCTATGCGGCGACACAGGTTTTCCCGCCTAAAAGCGAAGTGAGTTACCACGAGCGCGGTGGCCTGTATCAGGGCGAAGTCGTCAACCCGGTCGTCAAGGAGGCTTACGAGCGTCAACTTGAAGAGCAACTGCTGCCACGGGTTGCAACCCTGCTGGAAGGGCAGGTGCGTGCCAATACCAAGGACCGCGATCGCCTGCTCAACAGTCTGCGTGCGTACCTGATGCTGAACATGAAGGACCGTCGCGACGAGCAATGGCTCAAGGACTGGGTCGCTGCCGAATGGTCCCAGCGTTACAGTGGCAATACGGCTGTACAGAACGGCTTGAACAGCCACTTCGAGCGCTTGCTCAAGCAGCCTTTCGTCTACCCGCTGGACGAACAACTGGTGGCTCAGGCGCGTCAGATTCTGCGCAGCGAGTCCCTGGCCAACGTGGTTTACCGGATGCTGCGCGAGCAGGCTCGCAACTTGCCGGAATACCGTCTGGACCAACATCTGGGCCCACAGGGCTCACTGTTTGTCGGCACCGACTACGTGATCCCGGGCTTTTACACCCAGCAGGGTTACCAGCAGTATTTCTCGGTCCAGGGCTCGATGCTGGTCACCGATATCCTGCGCGACAACTGGGTATTGGGTGAAGGCACTGGCCTGAGCAGCATGGACTTGCGTCGTCTGATGGTTGAGCTGGAGCAACTGTATTTCCGTGACTACGCCAACTATTGGGGTGAAGCGGTAGGCCAGGTTCAACTGCCGACGATCAACGATTTTGGCGAGGGTGCCGAGCAACTGGCAGGCCTGACTTCGGCCAATTCGCCGATTCTGCAAATGCTGGTGGAAGTGCGTGAAAACACCCGTTTCCCTGTGGTCGCGGAAACGGCGGAAGAAGCCGCCGCTGCGGCAGCACAACTGGCAGACAAGGGTGGAAAACTCGGTAAGGTGGCAGCCGCTGCAGCAGGCAATGCGTCCGATGCTCTGGCGAAAAAACTGCCGGATACGGCACGTAAATCCCTGCAAAGCCGCTTCGAACCACTGCACCGCTTGCTGGACGACAACAACGGACCGACCGCTGACCTGACGCCAGCCCTGGCAGCCCTCAACGAACTGCAAATGCAGATGGCCAGCCTGGCTCGTTCCAGCTCGCCGGATCAAGCCGCATTCGAGCTGGCCAAGACCCGTATGGGCGGCCAGCGCGATGCGCTGAGCAACCTGCGCACGGCATCCGGGCGTCTGCCGCGCCCGGTGGGTGTGTGGTTCAACGTCCTGGCTGAAGACACCTGGCGTCTGGTGCTGCGCGATTCCTATCAGTACCTGAACCAGCGCTATCAGAACGAGCTGTACAGCTTCTACGGCAAGGCGATCAACCAGCGTTATCCGTTCAATGCTCACAGTGCCAGCGACGTGGCAATCAGTGATTTCCGTGAGTTCTTCAAGGCTCAGGGTATTGCCGATCGCTTCTTCGACAGCTACATGCGCCCATTCGTCAGTGGCGATCCGGGTAACTACCGCATGCGCACTGTCGACGGTTACAGCCTGCCGGTCTCCAAGGTCTACCTCGACCAGATGGCGTCCGCACTGGTGATCCGTCAGAGCTTCTTCGCCGATAACCCGGCCGAGCCACAGGTGCAGTTCAAGCTGGAGCCTTACACCCTGGACCCGGCGGTCAGCCGTTCCGAGTTCAAACTGGGCGACAAGACCATCGAATACCGCCATGGCCCGATCGTGCCGGTGTCGTTCAAATGGCCGACCGATGCCGAAGACGGTCGTACCAGTCTGGTTCTCGACAGAATGGTCGGCCGCCCGCTGGGTATCGAAAAGAACACAGGACCATGGTCGCTGTTCCGTCTGTTCGATCTGATGCAGACCGAATACCTGACAGGTCGTGATGTATTGGTGCTCAAGGCGGACGTGGGTGGCCTGCGCGCCAACTACCTGCTGACCAGCCAGCGTACGCCAAACCCGTTCGATATGGGCGTGCTGCGCACCTTCCGCATGCCGGTGCAGCTCTGATGCTGGTAGCCAGCCCATGGCGCAGCGCTGCGCGCACCGATGCCGGCAAGGTTCGGGCGCGCAACGAAGATGCTTTCCTGGACTCCCCACAGCATGGACTGTGGGTGGTCGCAGACGGGATGGGCGGTCACCAGGGGGGCGATATCGCCAGCCAGTTGATCGTCTCCAGCCTGGCGGAACTGCCGGTGCAGAGCGACTTCAACGAGCGGCTCAAGGACATACGCCAGTGCCTGCACTGGCTCAACCGTCGCTTGGGGCAGGAGTTGACCGTTACGGCCGGACGCCATGACAGCATCATGGGCAGCACCGTTGTGGCGCTGCTGGTAGAGGGCAATCGTGCGGCCTGCATCTGGGCAGGCGATAGTCGCTGTTATCTGTGGCGCGGTCAGCGTCTGTACCAGTTGTCCAGGGATCACTCTCTGCAACAGCAACTGATCGACGAGCAGAAAATGAGCGTTGAACAGGCCAGAGCTTACCCTGGTGCACATGCCCTGACCCGTGCCGTAGGGGCTGCGGAGCAACTGACCCTGGATGTCCTGGAGCTGGAAGTGTATCCCGGCGATACCTTTCTGCTCTGCAGCGATGGCTTGTATCAAGGGCTCAGCAGCGATGCACTTGGCAATGCCTTGAGCCTCACTGCACCGCAGATCGCGCTGGAGCGTCTGTTCGACGGGGCGCTGCGTGGCTCGGCACGGGACAACCTGACGGCCGTGGTAATTCGCCAATGACTGAACTCATGCGACCGATCGATGACTTGCTGGTGAGCGAGGAGCAGGACAGCAACCTGACCTACTTTGCCTTCGCCCAGTCGCACAAGGCAGAAGCGGCACCGGCGCCGACCCGCGCCAGTATCGCTGAAATGCCCGACGTGCTGGCCGGTCGTTACCGTATCGAACGTTTGCTCGGTGCCGGTGGCATGGGGCTGGTCTACCGTGCCCGTGACTTGCTGAGCGAACAGTTCGGCGATCCCGATCCCTACATCGCCCTGAAAGTCCTCAGCGAAGAATTTGCCGAGTCGCCGGATGCCAGCGCCTTGCTTTACAGCGAGTTCGCCCTGACCCGACGTCTGCGCCACGACAATGTGCTGCGCCTGCATAACTTTGAAGTGGATACAGACTGCCAGCAGGCCTTCATCACCATGGAACTCATGCGTGGGCTGACCCTGGACAAACTGCTCTGCGAGCGGCCTCTGGGGCTGCCGTGGAAAGAGCTGCGTGACATTACACTGCCGTTGCTCGACGCCTTGGCCTATTCCCATGCCCACGGCGTGCTTCATGGTGACATGAAGCCGAGCAATGTCATGGTCACCGAAGACGGCGTGCGCCTGTTCGACTTTGGCCTTGGCCAGGCAGAGGAGGGTATCCTGCCCGGTCTGCCGCACCTGAGCCGCGAACGTTTCCATGCCTGGACCCCGGGCTATGCCGCACCGGAACTGCTTGAAGGCAAACCGCTGTCGGCCAGCGCCGATGTTTACGGTGTGGCCTGTGTGATCTTCGAACTGGCAGGAGGCAAACACCCGTTTCGCCGGTTGCCCTCGACCCAGGCCCGTGACGAGCGCCTCGATCGTGAACTGCAAGCACCGAAGAATCTGCCCAGACACTGCTGGCCAGCCCTGCGAGCAGCACTGGCTTTCGATGCCGGTGATCGCAAGATCACCGCCAAACAATTGCGTGACGCTTTCACCGTCACTTCGTCCTGGCAGCAGCGCCTGATGCCTTGGCGTAACGGATGACTACCGAACAGGGAGCACACAATGTTCAACCCTTCCAACGAAACGCACTTCAGCCTGACCATCGAAGATTACGAGGGCGATCTGCAGGTGCTGTCGTTTACTGGTACCGAAGGCATCAGCCAGGCCTTTCGTTTCGACGTGGAACTGGTCAGCGAAAACCCTGATCTGGACCTGGAAAAGCTCCTGCACAAGCAGGCATTCCTGGCGTTCGATCCGCAGGGCAGCGGCATTCATGGCCAGATATACCGTATCGCCCAGGGCGATGCCGGCAAGCGCCTGACCCGCTACACCCTGTCTCTGGTGCCGCAGTTGCAGTACCTGCACCACAGGACCAACCAGCGTATTTATCAGCAACTGTCGGCACCCGAGATCATTGCGCTGATCCTCGAAGAGCACGGTATCAAGGGCAACGCCTATAGCTTTCAACTCGGCCAGGAGTGCCCGAAGCGCGAGTATTGCGTGCAGTATGACGAAACCGACCTGCACTTTATCCAGCGGCTCTGCGAGGAGGAGGGGATTCACTACCACTTCCAGCACAGCGAAAAGGCTCATCTGCTGGTATTCGGCGACGATCAGACCGTTTTTCCCAAGCTCGGGCAGCCTACAGCGTATGTACAAGGCAGCGGTCTGGTCGCCGACGAGCCGGTGATCAAAGGCTTCAAATTACGCCTGGAAACCCGCACCAGCCGTGTCACCCGACGTGATTACGACTTCGAAAAGCCCAATCTGCAACTCGAAGCCGCCTACAAACCAGCAGGTGAAAGTACTGAGCCGGACCTGGAAGACTACGACTATCCAGGCCGTTTCCTGGACCGTGCCCGTGGCAAGTTTCTCAGCCAGCGCGCACTGGAACGTCATCGTGCCGATTACCAGCAGGTCGAAGGCTGGGGCGACCAGACGACCCTTACCAGCGGGCACTTTCTGGAACTCTCCGATCACCCTCGTACCGAGTGGAACGACCTGTGGTTGCTGACTGAAATCTTCCACGAAGGCAAACAGCCGCAAGTTCTGGAAGAGTCGGTAACCAGCGACACCACCGACAACAAGGACGACTTTCACCAGGGCTACCGCAATCGCTTCCTCGCAACCCCGTGGGTCGTGTTCTACCGTCCGGCGCTGGAGCACACAAAGCCCCGTGTGCTTGGCACCCAGACCGCCACCGTCACAGGGCCAAAAGGCGAGGAGATCCACTGCGACCAGTATGGCCGAGTGAAAGTGCAGTTCCACTGGGACCGGGAAGGCCAGGCCGACGACAAGACCACTTGCTGGTTACGTGTATCCAGTGCCTGGGCCGGCGACCGTTATGGTGGTATTTCCATTCCGCGCATCGGCATGGAGGTTCTCGTCACGTTCCTTGAAGGCGACCCCGACCAACCGCTGGTCAACGGCTGCCTGTACCACAAGGAAAACCAGGTTCCGTACCCTCTGCCAGCAAACAAGACCCGCACCGTGTTCAAGACCCTCAGTTCTCCGGGCGGTGGCGGGTATAACGAGTTGCGCATCGAAGACAAGAAAGGTGCAGAACAGATCTACATCCATGCCCAGCGCGACTGGGACGAAAACATTGAGCACGACCAGAAAATTCGCGTCGGCAACGAACGACACGACACGGTAGAGAAGAATATCTACACCGAACTCAAGGCCGAAGAACACCGCACCACCCTCAGCGACCGCAAGGTCGAAGTACGGATGGATGACCACCTCACCATCGGACAGAACCAGCATGTAAAGCTCGGTACTGCACAACTGACCAGTGTCGGTCGTGAAATCCACCTCAAGGCCGGCGACAAGATTGTCATCGAGGCCGGTACGGAACTGACCGCGCTGGGAGGAGGGAGCTTCATCAAGCTCGATGGCGGTGGCATCACCGTGATTGGCCCGGTCGTCAAGGTCAATGCCGGTGGCTCGGCGGGGTCAGGCACCGGAATCGCGATCAAACCGCCCGTGCTGCCGGGTGCGGCGGATAAGGACAAAGCGGGGAGTCTGATGGATCAGGCGTTGGTGAATACGCCGCCTGAGAAGGTTAAGCCGAAGGCTTTTTTTGTGTTTTCCGAGTGATGAAATACGTGATGAAAAGGAACAATCGAGTGCGAAGTTTCGGTTTGCAATGGTTAGTGCTGCTTGCCTGGGGGGCAAGCTTCGGAGCGATGGCCGCTCAATGCCCGAGTGATCATTTCGAGGGTTTCATAAAAGAGTTTTCCGCCAGTGCGCAATTGCAGCAAGCGTTCACTGCCTCCCCGGTGACAGAACAAACGGTCGTTGCAGCTGGATCGAAGCCTCGTGTGGTGCAGAAACAGTCAAGGTCGCTGGATGCTTCAACGCTGGCGATGCTATCCCCGGAGAGTCTCCAGCGATCTGGCCTCAGCATGACAGTTCAATTGCCCGATCAATTGTACGTACGGGACCACAAGGGTGAAGTCCTGAAAGTATTCAGCTTCAAGCATAACGATTGTTGGGTCTTGAATCGTGTTGAAGACTGGTCCATTGAGAGCGTGCTGAATGCACAAAACGTTAACGCCCAATCTTCTCCGGGGGCGCGCTCGTTCAAACGCGGCGAACTGTTCAATCAATTGGCTATAGATAACAACTCTTCATCGTCTGCGCAGCTGTATGTTTCTGCGCTGGATAGCTATCTGGATGGTGCTGGTCAGGGGTCTGCACCATCAGCTTTTGCTGCTGCGGGGATCAGCTTGTCGGGCCAGGCTCCGCGTCTGGAAAACTCGAAAATTCTCGATCTTCTTGTCTATGCATCAAAAAGTGTGCCGGAAGCAGGCTTGGCGCTGGCCGACTTTTATTGCTATGAAGGCAATTATGAAGAGAAGCAAGCTTGTGCAAACCCTGAAAAATCGTTGAGCACACTTATTGAAGTAGCACGCTCTGGGTATGCACTGGCATTGATCCAGCTCGGAAGTGCTTATGAAGCAGGCGCTATCGTACAGACCGATTTACCCCGAGCCATGGCCTGCTACAAGGAAGCTGAAAAGGGAGGCAATGAAGCAGCGTCTTCAAACGTCGAACGGCTTCGTAGTCAAGGCACTGTCGACTACAACACCACTCACTGTCTTTAAGCAGGGCGCCTCTGATGAGCACTGGACTACTCGAACAACGCGCTAATTATCCACACACTGGATATGAGTACGGTTTCGGTAAAAACGGAAACGTTGACGTCGATGGTGACGGTCGTAAAGAAATCGACTGTTCCCATCTGCTGAGTCGCATGCTGAGCGACGCTGGTTACACTATTCCTTACAGAACTACGGGCGCGCTGGCGACTGATACTGTTTATTACGATGTGATCGCTCTGAATGATGTAAAACCCGGTGATATTGCACTGTGGACAACACTGGGTCATACCGGTGTAATCGAGGAAATGGATGCCACGCGTACCAAAGGTCGGTTCTTCGGGTCGCAAACTTCAACAGGACCTAAGTCCGCAAAGTTTGGTGCTGGCAGCGGTTACTGGCCAATGCCGAACAAGTACTTAAGACCCAAGGCTCAATATCGTAATGGAGCACCAGCAGATCCCGCACCTGCTCCAGCACCCGCGCCCGCACCTGCTCCAACAGCATCACCGTTGATAAATTTCCAGTACCCGTTCCGCAAGGCTGACGGTAAGCAGTTCACTGATGCCGAGGAAATCTACAAGGCGCTGGAAGGTGAGGCTTCCGGTCACTATCTGCTGGGCAGCAACAAGTTCTGGCACGGCGGTATCCATATTTCTGACAAAAGCGCACCGCAGTGCATATCGAACGAGCCCATCCGCTGTATGGCCGATGGTGAGGTTGTCGCCTATCGCCTGAATCAGGATTACCTGGAGTCGACCTTTGGCGACAACGAGAAGAAGTTGAAGTATTCCAACTCCTTCTGCCTGGTGCGGCATGAGTACAAATCCCCTCCGAACCCGGATGAGGGGCCTAATAAAGGCAAGCAGAACAAGCTCAACTTCTACAGCTTGTATATGCACCTGCTGCCGTATGATCGGTATGCTGCATCACCGGATGAAATACCAGCACCACGTATCAGGATGATCGCAAGTGGTTTCAAGGCGCGAAGTTACATCAAGGATGCCCCAAACTGCGTGGAGTATGGAGCTATTTCAGCAGGCGCTGAAATTGAGATCCTGGAAGAGCATGCTGACCTGGTTCATGCCAAAGGTAAGCTGGTAAAAGGTAATGTCGGTGGTCGTACCGAAGGGCAAGAGTTCTGGTTTGCCTACAAACAGAATGGTGCGCCATATCCTAGAACCGGCGGTGCCCCTAGCTGGAGTGCAGTCGTTCCTCCAGAAAGAACCCGGCCAGGTTACTGGAAAGGCAAGGTGCGAGCAGTAGTCACAGGAAGTGGCCTCACCCTTCGTCAGCCACCGGCATCCCTCACTAATGGTGCCGAATCGGGAGTACCGATCAGCGCCCCCACGGCTCAAGGAACGAGCGAAGGTCTGGTCCTATGCACAAACAGTACGATCGAGTTTGACAGTGGAAAAGTCCTCAACCTCAAACTGGGCAATAAAACCCTGCGCATGGCAGAGTGTACATTTGTACCCAGCACCTCAGGTCCCGCTACAGGCTTGAAAGGGCACTCTGTTCCTGTGCCGTCCTCCTTCTGGGCGTGCGTAGAAGATGTCTCCCCCAATCGCTTTGTTCAATGGCAAGACCTTATACCTTCAGTATTCGATGCAGTTGTTCCCATGGAGACGGCCATCAAGGCTGGAGATCCAATAGGTTATCTTGGGCAATCAGAAATCCTTACCGGCGAAAATGGCGGTGTGAGCAGCAAGCACCAGGTCCACGTCGAAATTTTCACTGCCGAAGCAGAGGTCAAGGATTTCCTGAAGAACACTGCTGGCTTGAAGGTTGGCAAGCAGTACCTTTCTTTGGCGAGCGGCGCGAAACTCAAGGTAAAAGCCTCTGCTGCTGAAACCGCAGCACTCAAGAAAGAACACATCATCGATCTGGCCAAGGCACCTGTAATCAAGGAATCTGAAGAGGACTGGTACGAAGTCAGCGTTGTCGATGACAACCAGACGCTGACCGGCCTTGTGAAAAAAACAGGCGCAACGCTCATTACCCAGCATGACTGGGAAAAGCTGGGTTTCCAGATCGTCGCCGAGAGCAACCCTACGGCAGACGGTTTTCTTGATCCTGAGGACATGCCGCAATTCTTCAAGGACCTGTTCGCCAAAATCGATAAAAACCACGACAGCGAGGTGGACTCGGGCGAATTGGCTGAAGCGCTTAAAAATAGCGACACCCGGGATCAGTGGTCGAAACTGATTGCTTATCATCCGACTGAGTGGAAGGACAAATCCAGTTCAGCGAAGTGGAGTAAGCTCGATACATTGCTGGAAACGTCTCCGAAAACGCTCAAGCATGAAAAAGAGCGCATTGATAAGTATGTGTTTTGGGATGAGTTGTCTGGGAAGGCTGCGATAAGTTCGAGTTTGGTTTGGCATTTTCATCCGATTGGGTTTGTAGATAACTTTACTGCTTTGGAGGGCGATAATGATTTGAAATGGCTTAAAGTTGAAAGTGGTCAATTAACATTTGATGTGGAAGGTAATGACATTGAAGATGCAGCAAACCCACTGCATATGTACTTTAGTCGTAAAGTACATTGGCCTGGAGGTGCGTCGGGCATAACCATTGGAAGAGGTTATGATTTGGGGCAGAGGCCTAATCCTGAAAGTGATCTTGCAGCAGTGGGTATCGTTGAACCGTTGCTCAGTTGGTTGATAGGTTCGAAGGGGTTAAGTGGTAATGCTGCCAGGGATTATTTAAATAGTGCAAGCCCTGAGATTAAAACAATATTTATTACTAGAAAGCAGCAGTATGATCTGTTTACTTCTGTCTATGATGCGAAGAAAAAGCAAGTCATCACTATTTCTGGTGCAGCCTTCAACGTTGCTAACTATGGTGTATTGAATTGGGATAGTGTGGATCCTAAAATTCAAGATATGATGGTTGATCTTATTTATAGAGGGGACTACACTCCGGCATCTAGGGTTAGGGTTCAGCGGCCCTTTGTAGAAAATAATATGACAGAATTGAAAGCTGTTATGTCTGATCAAAATAACTGGCCAAATGTTCCGTCGGATCGGTTTGTTAAACGCTCTAATTATTTGTAAGGTAATATAATGAAATTATCAGCGATATTGGTTTTTTTTGTTTCCTGCTGTGCGTTTGCACAAAGTGATCAGGCTGCAGTAGTAAATATATATAAGGCTGATACGGCCTTGATTTCTGGAAAGCTTGTTCGTTACTACCAAATGTTTGACAGCCCATGCATTCAGGTGCAGATACTAAAACCTGGTGGAAATGGTATTGCTAATAATACTAAGGAGTTTTGTAGTATCTCAGGGAAAAGCTTTACTTTGGATTACTCTGAGATATGGTTGGAAAAAGGAGAGTTTTCAAGTGATGAGCTGAATATCACCTTAAAACTTCTTTCTCTAAGCCAAGATAAAGAACAGGTTGGCGTGTGTAAGTTTAAAGTTAAGGATGGAGCGATCAGTGAGCCTGTGTGCACAATAAAATAACAAGCGTTGTAGCTTTTTATAGTAGTAAGTTGGAAGGTCTTGTTGTCACTGATTTTATATATGATTTGTGCTGGGAGTATTTTGAGATGTGTGAGGGTGAATTCCAGAAAGCGCTATCCATCTTGATAATTAAAGTGTAGTGCTCGGGGGGGCAGTTGTAGTGTGCTCAATATGACTTCTCCCACGCGCTGGCTAACTTTTGCTATTAAGGCTTACTGTCTTTTTTTCTGTGAGTAGTATTTATTATGCAGCGGATTCTGATTTGCGTGGAGATGAATGACCACCTCACCATCGGACAGAACCAGCATGTAAAGCTAGGTCCTGTACAACTGACCAGTGTCGGTCGGGAAATCCATCTCTGAGTGAGCTTTTAAATTATTAACCATTTTCAAAGGGGGGGTATTTTTTTGGACTGGGGCATAGTTAGAGGTTTTAGGGGAACTGCTCTTTGCATGTTGCTTGCTTTTTCAGGAGTTTCATGGGGTTTCGACTATGGCAGGGCCTCTAAAATAGAATCCTCTCGTCAAGGAGATGTGGTCGTCAGATACATAAAGGAGTATGGCTCCCCTTGTTTACGTGTTCAGGTGTTAGATCCTGCCAAGAACTGGGCGCTCATTGCTGAAAAGAGATTTTGTAGCTACCGTGAAAAGTCGTTGATAACGGATGTAGCTTATGCAACATTTGAAAAAATTACATTCTCGCCTGATGGGATTAGTTTTAGACTGAGTATTACGCCACTTACATTGAATGACGAGGAGTTGTATGTTTGTACTATTCCTGTCAGCGGGGCGAAAATAAGGGAGTTGGAGTGTATTGATAAGGAGAAATAAAAGTTGAGTATCTGCTGATATGGTTTTCGGGGGGGCTAGACTTTTACTAGCCCCGCGCTGGAAAGAGTAAATTAGCTATTCTAAACAGGCACTGATGTGAGATTTTCTATAGTGTACGCAGTCTTGCTGGCGATAAGTTCTTCGCAAGCGTATGCAGACTTTGATAGCTTAATAATAAGGCAACAAACTACCAGGGAGATAGGTGGGGACTGCGTCGGTAGCAAAAGTAGAATCCAGCTCCTTGATGGCAGAGTCAGCATTATCAATGAGGTAGGCAAAACCTACAAGTTGAGTCTGGACTATCAAGATGAAGACTTGCCTGCATATCTCGGATCTGCTCAAAAGTTGGGAGTATGCGTTGCCGCATTTAAATATGCCAAAAATTCCGTCAATGAAAGTTTTGCCTTGTTTATTTTTGACCAGTCCTCGAATGAGTTCAAACCGTCTCGCGCGGGCCTGATCACTAACCCCGAGTTTCTCGATGGCAAGATTCTTAGTAACTACAAGGATGGCCCGACTACGCACAATGATACCTTTTGCTATTCCGCGACAAAGAAGGATTATTATGTTTGCGAAAAAAGAGAGCAATTTTCAGAGCTGTTTGAAAAACGAGAAGTCTGCGCAGAGACATCCTGCATGGACCCAGAAATTGTCAGGGAAGGAACAGTAGCGCCGGTAGAGGCTACCGTATCAACAGCCAAGGTCAATTTCTTCGACATGTCTGATGAAGCAGTGTTTACCGAAAGAAAAGCATATCTGGTACAGGGTGATAAAGTGATTTTGATTGATTACCATCGTAATGATGATGGTCTGTATTATAAGGTTGTCTATACAGGAAAAGTAAAAGCTACAGGGTGGATTCCAGAGAATGCTATCCAAATCAATAATTGAAATTTTGCATGAAATTAAATGGAGGGTTTTCCAGTTTTTGATATCCTCCCTCTAAATCGACTTCAACTATAGGTGATGAAGTATCCCGAGCTATTACCATAAAAATCAGATTTTCATGGGGGCGGGCTTATACATAATTCTGTATTTATGTTTTTGCTTCGTCTTTTGATCTCGTCCCGATTGTAGTTGGCCGAGGACCGCCAGGGGGCAGTACGGGCAGAGAAACGTTGGTTATTTTCTATTTCCATGAGTGCGAATTGAACCCAATATAACTGCAGTTTTTGATGAGTTTTAGAGCTGATCGACTCCAGTTTGCTCCAAGCATTCTTAGCAACGGCCTGTGGTCATGCCTTATCATCTATCCCCGCTCAGATTGGCTGAAAGAGAGTCACCGTATTCCCCGCAACCACATTGGCAGTAGTACACATGTGCTATTGATATGTTTTAACGGCTTGTCCATTATTCTGAAAAGAGACTGGTTCTCGCTCTTGTAATATATTTCCAGTTTTAAGTCCTCAAGTCGGCCAGCTTCTTGGGTCTGGCGATTATTGCATGTGTAGGCGGTTATAAATGGCAGGATCGAAATAATGTTCAAGAAGGCAATAGCACTTTTGCTTTTGGTGCCGATCTCCGGATGCAGTTACCTTAATCCTGAGCGTGAAATGATAAGCAAGCTCAAGGGTAAGGATATCGCAGAAGCCAAGGGCTTTCTTTATTCAAGCATGGGGGATCCTGTCTATGAGCCCACGCCAATCCCCAGCATAATTGCCGACACGATTCCGGCTGATTCAGAGCGTCTGTACCAATGGGAGACGCTTGTTTACTACGAAGATGTGCCGGAGCAGACCGGTTCCTACATGGACGTCAATATGGGGCGCCCTATATTGGTTCATACCTACGACTACAAGCGTGTTAATCACTATTGCACCGTCAGTCTTAAATCCGATAGACGAGGTATCGTTCAAAGCGCAGAAGCCGTCGGTTCAGGATGTACGCGGCTGTCGAAAAGCTGGTTTTTCGGTATCTGAGTGATAACAACACATGAGGTCAGAGTGTTGTTTCGTCAAGGTCATCAAGTAGCGAGAAATTAATCATGTTTGTCTGCTCATCCAGAGTATTTCAGCTCCGCATATTATGTGTGGCAGCACTGTGGCTGAGTAGCGCGCTCACTCCAGCCCTGGCTCTCTCGCCTGTAGAGCAACCCATTAATGCCATTGACGCTCTGGCTGAGCTGGGTCCAGAGGATCTGGCATGGGCGTCGCCGAGAATGCGTGACTATATGCGGCAGTGGTTCGATGTGGCTGAACTGGATGAGTCACCATGCGCACCTGCTGACGTGAAGTTAGCGCCCATCACGAGTGTCTGCGAATACAAGCCTGCGAATCAGAGCGGCTATACCGGGCCGCCGCAACTGTTGCTCGGCATTGTCGGCCAAGACAAGAGCTCTTCCCGAGTTGGCAGTGTCGTGAGTCAGCGAGCACTTTCTTATCCCTGGAGTTGCCGTCCTTCGCAACTGGGCACATTTGTGTGCCTGCCTGTTGGTGGAGACAGTAGTGAAAATGAGCAAGTGTTTACGCGTTGGGATAAATGGCTTCCCCGGAACGAAACCGAGTTGTTGGCCTGGTACGCAGCAGATCCTGAAATGAGGTACATCCAGAGTGTACTCGCGTCAGGCAAGGCGATGCCCGCCGATGTTCCGGGCCTGCTTGCCTGGAAGCAGTGGCAGGGTATGGCAATGAATATGGTCCGGATGGAACGGTTAGTGCTGATCGGTCAGATATGCCGCGTTTTAAACCCGGATGACGCGCAGACCATCCTTCGCAATGCCAGTGCCGAACTGGTTCAACACCGGTTCCAGTTGACCGACCAGTACAGGAGCCGTGCCAAAGACTGGCTAAAGGCTCTACGCATCGGTGCAACTCAGTCAGCAAGAGTGTCGGATGTAACCGATGAAGCGTCCTGCCAACGTTTTGCCGAGCCCTATGGAACCTTGTCAAAGCTCCTGACCTGGACAGATAAACCGCAGGAGTCAGCTCCGGGCGTTCGTGCAAGCCCCTGGACTTTGCCCTGAGGAATATCCGGCATAGATCTAAAACAGGCCTGCGTTGATTTTCTGTTCAATGATCAGCCCCAACTCCCGACCGGGGGATTGGACCTGTCGCGTGAACTGAGGGCAGCTCTGTGCGTGTTTGAAAGTGCGGTGGTCTGCCAGGTGTTGCGAGCGGCCACAGTATTGACAGGACACAGACTCGCCACTCAGCTTCCAGTGCTTGTTCCAGAGCAACAGCGGCAGATAGGGTATGTCCATAAAACGTCCTGTCTAACGGGATAAGAGAGCACAGATGATCAACAAGACTCCAGGGTAGTCACGGACCCCAGCGATCCAGAACAGTGTTTTGTATAGTGGGGTCATAAACCACTGTCACTTTCTCTGACTCATTGAAAGCCTTGAACATGGCCAGGAATATGGAGGTGTAGGTATGTTTACCGATCCGCGTCTCACCCACTGCAGGTAGTGCGCCGAGTGTCCATATATAGCTCGTTACGTCAGTTTCATGATTTCTTTCTGACCAGACGAAAATAGAGGCCTCAGCTCTGCCATCCACGTGGAGGTTAATGATATGACCGACACGTTGGCCCTCAAAACTCAACAGATAGTACCTATCCCGAGTTTCCCACACGCCCGATGGTGTTCGCTTGAAGATCAAAGGCTTTTTGCCGCTGCTGTTTTTTCTGAACGGTGAATCACACAGCTTAGTCACGACACGATCCCGGACAAAGCGCAATAGTTTCTTGTAATTCAAGATCACAGGGACTTGCCCCAACGAGTACTGGCACAAGCAGGTGAGGGGGGCATAGAACATCCTTCATAACCCATCATGGCTTTGATGGAAATTATAACGAGTGCAGGCCCGAACAAATAGCACACATGTGCTATTGAAAAAGGATTGGCAGGAATGAATTAATTACTGAAAGGCCGTACACACTAAAGGTCGCGACCCAGACGCCTGTCATGATTAGGAAGTTAACTAGAAATGTAGCTCTTTATAGCGTGGGAATTGCCATCGGAATCGTCTTTGTTCTTTTGTGGGACTCTGTACGATCATCATCGTCGTTGACTGATGGCCTGCCAACTGAATGGAACAACGCTACCGAGCAATTTGGTAGTCGTCTGCGCACTCGGTTTCCAGTGGGGATGCCCGTCGAGGATTTCATTCGTGAACTCAACAACGAAGGGTTCAAACCGACATGGTTTGTGAGTGGCGGTTACTACGGGGCAGTACGCAAGGAGGGATGGATACCCTGCAGAGTTTCTGCGCGAGTCTACTGGCGTCTTGGGCCGGGCGACACACTTGCGTTTGTTGGTGGCGACTATCGCGAAGAAGGCTGTTTGTGAACCCCTGTAAAAGACGCTTCAGGAGGCCGTCAGGCTTCATGAAATATCTGCTTGTGGCGCTAATGGCGATGGTTTCAGGTTTTCCGCATGTTCTGGCTGCGGACCTGAGCGCCATGCTTGATGAAGTTCATTCATCGAGAAAACCTGTCGGTTTTGAGCAGATCGATGTCAGCGATGTTGTCGCCCGGTATTTTCCCTTGAATACTCGCAAGGCTGTGATAGTTCAGGTATTCATCCCATCTGGAACATCGAAGATTATTGAAGATGCACCTGACAAGCTTGTCGTTCGAGACAATCGGGGGCAGGCGATACTTGAGCCTGATGCCAGTTCTGTTGTGATGACCTTCAGGTTCAATAAAAACAGCATGCTCAGCCAGTTACATGCCGTTCGTTTGAAAAGCCAGTGAGAAAGAGTGTGTTCAATAGCACATGTGTACTATTTTTTAACGGCCTGGCAACGGATACATTCTGGCCTTATCGAAATTACGTCCTGGCTGCTTGTCGGCACTCAATAAAATTCGCTTCCATGAGCAATTCCATCATGAATAAATTGGTTATTCCAACACTGTTGATTATAGGGCTCTCAGGGTGCAGTACGATAAATCCAGAAAGAAGCATAGCCAGTGAGCTCGTGGGTAAAAATGTCAGCGAGGCGGTAGAGCGACTGGCTCCGTCAATGGGCGAGCCGAGATATATAACCCGATCAATCAGCAACCCCGAGTATACCTTTTATGAATGGATGAGCAATGAAGGGTACTATGATAGTGTGCAGCCTGCTGGTACCTATACAGACACCTCCAGAGGTTACGTACAGCACGTAGAAACTTACACGACGAAGCGTAAATATACCGCTTGTTCAGTCAATATGACTGTTAACTCCAAAGGCATCATCGAATATTACGAAACCAAGGGCTGTGGTTTCATGGGGATGGGCAACACGGGATGGCTTCATAAGTGGGGGATCAACTAGGCGTGCACAGTGGCTGTATCGAGTGTTGAATGCCTCTTCATGAGAATCGATTCGGCACATCCCCAGAAACGATGCCTTTCAACAAGTAAAAGGCATCGCACTGTACTCAATAGGTTCTGAAGGCACGCACGACATCACCTTTGAATTCAACATACAGTCTGTTGATCTTGACCTTTTTTCCTGGGGCATTGCTGCCAGAGAGTGTGCCGGCATCATTCATGATCTCTTGGGCATCACCTACCTGGTTCTGGCTCGAAATGATGGTGCTGGCAGAGCTTTGAGCCCCATAGCGGGTGGTGTACTTGTAAGCCATGTCCGTAAGCTTGCCCAGTTGCGACTTACTGCGATCATAAAGCCATTGCGAGGTATCGTTGCCCAAGTTGTCACTCACGTCTGAAGGTGAGCCAAACTTTTCGCGAATCTGCTGTTTTGTTGACTTGCCAATAATGATATTGCCTTTGATAAATTCAGGTGCGTACTTTGCCTCGCCGGTCAAAGAATCCAGTCCGGCAAATGAACCATCGGTTGAACATGCAGTCAAGGCCACCATTAACATTCCTGCAGCCGCCAAACCTTTAAGTTTTGCCAGTTGGCAATAAGTACCCATGGTTGCTACCTCTGAGAGTAAGAATTTATTCTTTGCACGAGAATTTCGGTAGTCTGAAAACTGACAGCTACCTGAAGATGTGCAATTGCTACTGAAAATTCGCTTATTGAGGTAGCTTAGTGGAGCGGTACAAGAACCTCCTATAGTACAGATGTGCTATTGAGGGTTCGGGGGAATTTGAGTGTTTTCGGTTCAGGTTTTTAAATCTGCCTGGCAACAGCAACAGCGTGTAGCCACAGCACCGTTCAAGTGGCAGCACTCCAAATGTTGTTAGTTACCCGAGCTACGTTTGGGTACTTGCTGACAGGCAATTCACGACGATTAAGCCGCTGAGTCATGGTAATTTAACGCTATCGACCTGCACTTTAGCGTGGAAATCCAGAATGGTAGTGAATACCTTTGACGGCATCAGAGAGTTTGTCACTTCTGCCCATACCCTGAGTTTCACCGCAGCAGCTTTGGAGCTGGGCGTGACCAGTTCTGCGGTAGGGAAGAGCGTGACACGCCTGGAAGCACGTCTTGGTGTGAAGCTCATGCATCGAACCACCCGGCGATTGATCCTGACCAGCGAGGGCGAGGCCTTCCTTGCCAGTTGCCTGAGGGCCATGGATGAGTTGGCAGAATCAGAGAGTTTCCTGACCACAGGTCTACAGGAGCCGGTAGGGCGTCTACGGATCGATCTTCCGGCTGCATTTGGGCGCAGGCATATCCTGCCCACGCTGATCGATCTTTCTGTTCGTTATCGAAAACTCGATCTGTCGGTCAGCTTCAGTGAACGATTGGTAGACATCGTCAATGATGGCGTCGATCTGGTAGTCAGAATCGGAACGCTCAAGGATGACGGGGACATCGTAGCCAGAAAGCTGGGGAGTCAGAGCCTGCTCATCTGCACCACTCCACAATACCTGGAGCGATCTGGCGTCCCCCGGTCCCGTGAGGATCTTTTACGCCACGACTGCATAGTCGGCTGGCGTAATGGCGCACGCAAGACCTGGTCATTGCTGAGCGAGGCGGGAGAGGTCAGCGAACAGGAAGTCAATGTCAAACATGAAGTGGCTGATGGTGAGATGCTGCTGGCAATGACACTGGCGGGAGGAGGGCTGGCACAACTTCCTACCTGGCTCGTCCAGCAGCATCTTGACCGGGGCGATCTGGTAACGGTGCTGGATGAGTATGCCGGTGCAGAGATGCCTATTCACGTTATATGGCCACGCACGCGATACATTCAGCCGAAGGTAAGAATGATCGTTGATGAATTGCTTTCTCTGTCCCGGCGCGAGTCCAGCACTTTTCGACCCGATCCCGATTGATTCTCGATTATCGCAAGAGGGACCGGCCATCAGGCTGCCCCTCACGAGTGAGCGTATGTCAGTTGCCTGGAAGCACCAGATCCTGCCCCGGCAAACCTCCACCGACGTGTCGTTCAGGCCAGGTTATGTCGAGGTGCGAGCGGCTTATATACCATTGGCCATCAATTTTCCGATATTCGTCTGCGTAGCTGCCAAGCAGAATCCACGGAGTATCTTCATGGTTGCCTGCGGTCGAGAGGTCAAGCAGGTAGCACCGACCCTGTGCCGTGTTTTCATCAAGGATCTCCACCCAATGATTGGTGATCGCGTGATGGAACGGGTAACTGCCATGGTTGTGTTTGTCGTATGCCGTAAAGGCCTCAACCAGACCTTTGCGCAATTGTTCCCGACCGTTCCACTGACCTTGCCCAGCCACGCAAATGGCATCGGGTGTAAAGAGCAGGGTGAGGTCATCGATTTTATTGGCATCAAGATAATGGGCGTACTTGATTCGCAGACTTCGAATGGCCTCGATGTCCAACAGCTTTCTGATTTCGGCTTCAAACATACTTTCAATTCTCCTGGCTGGGCTCCGGCGGGTCATGTCACTTCGAGTCAGCGTAAAAAGGGTAATCGACATACCCTTTTTCTCCGCTGTCGCCATAGAACGTCGCCCGATCGGGAGTTGCCAACGGCCAGTCGAACTTCATCCGGTCTACCAGATCGGGATTGGCAATGAATGGGCGCCCGAACGCGACCAGATCAAGTTCCTGTGACTCCAGCGCAGCTTGAGCCGACTCTCGGTCGAAACCGCCAGCGGCAATGAGAGTGCCTTGATACGATTGCCGGAACGCTTTAGCAAAGCCATGAGGCATGCCTTCAGCACCGATGGTCAATTGATCACTCAGGTGAACGTAAGCTATACGCCTCTTTTGCAGTTGCGCCGCAATCTGTATCCAGGTTTCGGCTTCATCGTCGAAAGCGTTCATATCGAATAGCCGGCCAAATGGTGAGATTCGAACGCCAACCTTGTCTTTGCCGATGGCAACAGCAATGGCATCGACGGTTTCCAGAAGCAGCCGGATGCAATTCTCGATCGAACCACCGTATTCGTCCAAGCGGTCGTTAACAGTCGGATTGATGAACTGCTCGAAGAGATAGCCATTGGCGCCATGCACTTCGATGCCGTCGAATCCGGCTTCAATCGCTCGCTGTGCGGCCAGAACAAAATCATTCTTGATGCCTTCGATCTCTACGACCGACAACGCGCGCGGAGTGCTGGCTTGCACTGAAGCGGGTTGACCGTTCTCGTTGTACGCATACGCGTTGGAGTTGGCCGCCGGTTTCGCGCTCGATGAAACGGGAGCACCTCCGTCAGGCTGCAGGGTAGTGTGGGAGACACGGCCCACGTGCCAGAGCTGCGCAAATATCTTTCCGCCTTCCGCATGCACGGCCTCAGTGACCTGTTTCCATCCGGTGACCTGTTCTTCGGTGTAGAGGCCCGGGTTGAAAAGGTAGCCACGGCCCTGTACCGAGACAGGTACGCCTTCGCTGATGATCAGGCCTGCACCGGCACGTTGACGATAATAAAGAACCGTCAGTTCATCAGGCACCGTCGTCAGCGCACGTGCCCGAGTCATGGGTGCCATGACAACACGATTTTCAAGGTGCAGATTCGCAAGCATGCAGGGTTCAAACAGAGTACTCATTATGCCTCTCCAGGAAGTTGACGCGCATTGTTGCGCTGAGAGGATGAATATACGCAGAAGCCGGAGCGGGATAATCGGCTCCTGATTCCAGGCACTTTGGAGTTGGATTCCGTAATGACTGTTTTCAAATGCATGGTGGCTGCGACGCTATAACTGAAAAAGCCTGGGGCTCAATCGGAGCTCTGACTAAGGTACTATCCCCAGCGAAGGTGCCAAGCGGCCTGGAGCGCCAATGGCATCTACCCGAATCAGGCCCTGAACAAGGGACGCAGTGAGGCGGAACCATGCTCGAAGCCAATCCGAATTGCCCCATCCGTCGTCGGCTGGCCAACATACCCTGGGTCGGCGATAACCGTGCGGGCTTGCGCCACTGGCTTGAAATCCAGCGCGACCCATTGGCCTGGCTGCAGAGAATGCACGCGATGCAGCCGGACGTTGCCGTCATGCGCATGGGGCCGCAACGGGTCTGGTGCCTGTTCCATCCGCAAGCCGTGCACGAGTTGATGGTCGAGCATCGCGACGATTTGCGCCGCTGGACGCCGGCACTGTGCATGCTTAAACAATGGAATGGACGCAGCTTCATGATGCGTGAAGGCGAGCCGGCACAGGTACAGCGCAAGGCAGTACGCCCACACCTTGTTGCGCCCGAGGCCAGTGATGTACGCCGTCTTGCCGCGCAGTGGGCAGATCGGATAGTGGAGGGGCACGAATATGATCTCGACCTGGAGATGGCAGCGTTCAGCGTCACCCTTAGCGGTCACGCCCTGTTCGATGTAGACCTGGAGCCAGCGGCCTACCGGATCGCCAAGGCGGTTCGTCTGCTGTCGCGGGTGGCGTTGCTGGAAATGTCCACCGGTCTTCCACTGGGACATTGGTTCCCGAGCAAGCTCTGCCCACGCAAACGCTGGGCGCTTGGGCAATTGCGGGCAGTGGTCGACGAAGTTGTGGAGCATTCGTCTCGGCCCGTCGTCGAGATGCGTGATGAGCTCTGCACGCTGCTGATGGCGTCGCACCAGTCTACTGGCGTGACCCTGACCTGGTGCCTGCTGCTGTTAGCGCAGCGTCCTGAATTATGCAAGCAACTGCGGGCCGAACTGGCGCCAATCGACTGGGCAGCAATCCGTTCGCTCAGTGACCTGCGTAACTGTCCCTTACTGAGAGCGGTGCTACAGGAATGCCTGCGTCTTTACCCACCGGCCTACGGGCTTGTGCCGCGACAGGTGAGTGCAGATATTGAAGTGTCCGGTTATTCGCTCAAGCGTGGAGACGTAGTTATGGTTTCCAGCTGGATCACACATCGGGACCAGCGCTGGTTCGAGGCGCCACTGGAGTTTCGTCCGGAACGCTTCCTGGCACCAGCTACGTGGCCACGCGGCGCTTATTTCCCGTTCGGCCTGGGCGACCGATCCTGCCCAGGAACAGCAATGGCGATGATCGATCTTGCAGCAGAATTGGCCTATTGGGTGGAACATTGGGACATCGTACATGATGGAGAACTGACGCCACGTGGGTGGTTTTCGCTGCGCCCGCAGCGGGCTCGGGTCAGGTTTGTTCGGGTAGCCTGAGCGTCGACGGAGAGTTCTTCGGGTGTGGCGTGAAGAATAGTAGAAAGGAGCGTTGAAACCCCATGCATCCAACGACACCCGATGGTCGCTATTTTGTTGTCAAAGGGCAGCTCTGGCGGTGCTCTGATCCATCACTTTCTGAGGATGAGCGGCAGCGTCTGGTGCATGAACTCATGAGCGCACGTAGAGAAGTAAAACAGGCCAAGGCATCTGACGATCCCGATCTCCTCAAAACGGCTCGTTCAAAAGTCAACGCTGCCAAGGTGGCGCTCGGTGAGCGAGGAGCTGTGTGGTGGAACGATGGCAGCCCCGATTACAACCGATGGCGTGTTCTCGATACTCCTTATGCTGATTGGGCCAGTGGATGGTTGGAGTAGGTGTTTTTTTCGATACGTACAAAGGCGGTTGAAGCATCGTAGACGGTGGAGGAAAAAGGATGGGCGAATACCATGGAATGCGATGGTTTAAGGCTGATTTTCAGGTGCAGACGCCTGAAGATAACAGGCATTGGCGCGATGATGGCCTCCGATTGGGAAACCCGCGACGGCCAAAAGTTGAAGGTGAACCGTCAGAGGAAGGCATACGTGCAAAAGCTCGAACGTTTCTACTCCGATGTCACGAGCTGGAACTACAAATCGTCGGTTTCACCGATCACAACTTCTCTGAACAGACGAATCCGAGAGATTGGTTCCTGACTCATCTGATCGAACTGAACAAGGCCGTCGCCCACGAACTTGGCAGGGAGCCGATACATATTTTGCCAGGGTTCGAAGTGGACATTGGCTATCACGTGCTTTGTCTCTTTGAGCCAGCGAAAAAATCAGGCGATCTCGAACGTGTGAACCGAGTATTAACGCAACTAGGTTTGCCCGAGGACAAGCGATTTGAAAAAGGCATTCCTGCTGTCCTACGACGCAATCATGAATGGGTCAGTCTGGCTGAACTCCTGAAAACGATTCAGGACGAAAATAATGGTATCGTCATTGCTGCCCATGCTGACAGCGACAGTGGCTTGCTGGAGCGACCGTCGAATCGAGGCGACTACAACCTACCGGAATTACTAGCTGTTGAGGTAACTCAATTTCCGCTTAGCCAAAAGGTTTCAGAGATCCTTCGAGGAAAAAACCGTGAGTGGTCTCGACCTTGCAAACAGCCGGCCTACGTGCAGTCCTCTGACGCCAAATCGCTCAAGGTCGATGTTCACGGAAACCCGCTGCCTAACGCGCTAGGGTACAGGTCAACCTGGGTCAAATGTTCAATGCCCTCGATTGCAGCTCTCAAGCAAGCTTTTCTTGATCCGGGCTCGCGGTTGAAGCTGGGTGCGACTCGGCCGAGCGATCTGTATTCCTATCCGCAACTTTCATCCGTTCGGATTAAAGGTCTGCGATACCTCGAAGACCAAGACGTTCAATTCTCACCAAACCTGAATTGCTTGATCGGTGCGAGAGGAAGTGGCAAATCGACGATTCTCGAATTGCTCAGAATCATGTTCGCGCGCGATGACGCAGACGCCCTGTCGGAAAAGGCGAAGGCGAAGGTTGATCGTGCTAAGGAAACGTTTACCGAACAGGTCATGCTTGAGGTCGACTGGCATGGCATACCTGGTCAGTGCGACACGCTGCGCTTTACCAAGGTGAAGGGTTTAGAGCTGATTGAGGGCGATGCCCATGACCTACCCACGTACCTGAGACACATGCCCGTGCAGTTTTATAGCCAGCAGCAATTGAGCGAACTTACTGCCCCTGGATCACAACCTCAGATTCTCGAAATGATCGATGAGGTATGCACAGCACAATTGGAAGGACTATATGGCGCCGAGCGCACCCTCGTCGCGTTGATAGGAAGCTTGTTTGCCGATCAGGATCAGGCGCATGCCATCAGCTCGGAAATGACCACCCTGAAGCAAGAGTTGGTCGAGCTGGATCGACAGTGGCAGGCGCGCCATGATGTTCAGGCAGAGGCGCAGGCGTTTCAGCGTGCCCAGTACGCCAAGCGATACTTCACCGGCCTCATAGAGAAACACACGGCAGACAAAGATCGTGTGCAAACGGCTCTGGAAAACCTGACTCCTGTAGAAGACCCCTCGACCATCATCTCGGCGTCGTGGCCGCATGCAGATTGGTTTACCCAGCAAGCAGCAGATATCAATGATCTACGTGCCGACTACAAGATTAGACTGGAGGCGCTGATTTCAGACATGAAACGAGACGCAGACAGGCTCTTCAATCATAGCGAGCAATGGGCGCAAGTTTCAGGTGAACTCGAAGCTGCGCGCCATGGCTTTACCGCTGCTTGCGAGAAAAAAGGCATTCAGCCAAATGATGTCGCTCGCATGCAGGAGATCGATCGAACAAGGCAGTCGAAACAGAGCACGCTTGATGCGAAAGCCCATCAATGGGAGAAGCTGGAGGGCAGCGAAAAAGCTTTGGCTGATGCCTTCGAGCAGTTGGCAACCATATGGGAAGAGCAGTTTGCGCTACGCAAGCTGGCCGCTGAAGAGATCACCCGCAAAACCAATGGCACGATAAAGGTGCAGATCAAGCTATACGGTTATTCTGCCGGGTTTATGCAATCCTGGATGTCAATCGAGCCTGATCGTCGATCACGGCTGGGTAAATGCTGGGATGATGTTGGAGGCCACCTCTGGAAAAGCTTCCTTGCAGCCGCAGCTACCGACCGCATAAGTCCATGGGAGCACCTTACTTGGCTTCTTGATGATCCTGTACGGCTGCCTGAGGTTTTACAGCAGCTCAGCTCTGAGCTGATACCACACCTAGCTGCGAATATGCCGTTGTGGCGAGGCATGAGGGTCAGCCGGGTTCCTGACTTGGTGGACATCGAGCTTCACCGTGCGGATGGCTCACTTATTGGAAGTCTCTCGGGTAATCAGCTTTCGGAGGGCCAACGAAATACTGCCATCCTCAACCTACTCTTGGTGAAAGGCGACGGCCCATTAGTCATCGACCAGCCTGAGGACGAGGTTGATGCAAGCTTTATCTATCGCGAACTGGTTCCGTTACTGCGGCAAGCTAAGACACAACGGCAGATCATTCTGGCCACGCACAATGCCAACTTGCCCGTTAACGCTGACAGTGAATTCGTATACGCGCTGGAGTCAGTAGGCGGGCGAGGGCGGTTATTGAGTCAAGGGGGAATGGACGTTAAGACAAGTGCCACGGCGGTACTGGATATTATGGAGGGCTCAGAGGAGGCCTTCCAGCGACGTCATGATAAATACCATTTTTAATACTCAGGAGCGGGGCGCGAATTATTGGCTCTATCCTCGTTAAATGTTGTAGGGATCATATCCAAATGATTTTTTCAACAAACTCAAGAAGTTGAGGTGCTCTCCATTCCGCTCAATCAGATGCCGCCAGCCTAGGTAGTTGGCCAAATACTTGGTGGTGCCTCCATCTCGTTTTAACTCACCACCGTTTGATGCATAAACGACAAGAGGTGCCAGCCGAGGGTCTTTGCTCTTGGATGAGTACGTAACCTTCGCCGTGATGTACTTCGAGCCACGCTCGGCAGACCGGTACTCATCATCACCGTAATCGTTGAATGGAGCGAGACAGAATTGTCGTCTGCTATGAATAAGCCTTTGACCGAGATCGCTTTAATCCCAAGCGCGCCAGCCGGCGCGCCTCTTGCTCCTTGGTTTCACGATCCCTGACCATCCTCTGCAGGAAGCCGCTTCCGGTTTTGGCTTCAGCAGAATCGGGGTAGCGGGAAGTCAAAGCTGCTTGAGTAGCAGCCTCGTCACCACTGTCGGAAGCATTTCGAACCTGAGCCAACAAGACGGATACTGCTATCGAGTTTGTTGGCAAGCGCCTAGAGCACAGGTTTTCGGGCAACTTGAAGAGCGTTCCCAGAACTGCGACGAGGCCGTTGGGCAAGGTTCACCCCCATGAATGGCGCACTCCAATGTCTATTCAGTCGATATCCTGGGACAACCTTTACATTCGAGCGTAGCGAACCGCCTCAATCCCTAAGATACCGTAGGCATTCTGGATATTTTCTTCGGTGGGCTCCTTGTCGCGCAGCCAACGGACTGGGATATCTAAATAATTCGCCCAGCGGACGCCCTGCTTGAACCGTCTCCATTGATTGGTTTTGGCCATAACCTCCAAGTACTGGTTAGCCAGTGAGTACTGCAGCTCACCTGCCGAATACTTAGCGAGCTGGAAGGCTTCGATGTAGTGGCTGGATGCGGAGCCATAATCCTCTTTTCGATAACATACGATGCCTTTCAACCAGTGCATTAGCCATGGAAGACGCTCGGCGACACCTGCCAACGTCATCTCTTCGTGTAGCGCCTCAACTGCTTCTAGGGTTACATCTGAGCCATTTCTCAGAGACAGAGCTTTCTGCAGGTAGAGGTCGAACAGTTCAGGCTTATCGATGCTCCAGCGAGAGATTGAGTCTGACCGAACCCTGGCCGCATAGGATCCGTAGCGGCTCTCTATCCACTGAACGACGTCGTCAGAAACATGACCTTCCGCATCCCTGTGACTAAGCAAGAGCTCGCTTGCATTGTGGCGTTTGCCTTCAAAGACGGCCCAGAAATCTGGGGCCATCTTTACCCCAAGCTCTACCCGTTCAAATGCTTCGAGCCGAACTTTTTCATTGGCTAACCCCGCCGCAAAATGCTCTGCAAGACGTGCGTCGACCTCCTGGTTGAGGCTGTCCATGTACGTGTTGATTTCAGGCGTCATCCAGCCGCAGTAGAGCCGGGCCTGGCCCAGGAGATCCTGGAGGTATTTTGTGCCTAGCTGCTCCTGGATATCCTTCGAAATGAATGTGGTGATGCGTGCAATAGTAGCGCAGGTGATGATGCCGTCTTGAAGTCTCTGCCCCACAGGCTTCCCAATCGAAGACAGAGCCTGGAACGAATCCTCCAGAATGCTCACTAGCGCCGGCAGGGACGGGAGGTGCTTTCCGTTTTTCCAACTTCTAACAGCCCGCTCATTTTGTTTGAGCTTCGTCGTATCCCCGACCACTCCGATCGGGTCATGGAAGGTGGCCAGCGTGAGACCACAGGCGCCGTATGCCCAGCCCAGTACCTTGTCCAGCGGAGTTGAAAGCTCGCCCTCCACGTTGGAAGGAAGGTACCAGCAAGGCTCCATAGGCTGCGGGGCAGCATAAATATAGCCCTGTAGCACGACCCAGTTGTGAGCCAGTGACCTAACCGCAACGTCAACTGCGTAGCTGGTGAGGAAAAAGCGAGTAGTGTCCCGTTTGGTCATCATGGTGCCCATGCGTTTGACCATGGAAGCGTATGACCCGTACAGCTCGTTCAACAGATCTCGAACCTGTTCTGCCCAGAAGGGACAGCGAATGTACCGCTCCAGCGAAGCGGTCAGAAGTTGGGCAATGTCTTCAAAGGCTTCTTGTAGGTTGCAATCCTCCTTCGCCAGCCGCTGCATCTTCTTCTGGTAGGTTTTGGCCATGCCCTGATCGAATTCTGTCTCGTCATCTCGATTACGGGCTTTGCGGGGCATTACGCCGCAAGCCGCCACGGCGTACTGAGCAACATCGCCGAGGGTAGGGGAGGTGTACTGTCGTTCCATCAATAATGCTCCGAATGCCGTCGTCAGTTAATGCTGGTTAGGATTGAGTTGCTTGCCCCGATTGCCGTGCACTCGGGAGTTGGTGATGTTCGATCCGCTGGTTCCCTTGTTGACGTTCAGGCTATCTGAGCGATGGTTCGCTTGCGTACGCTGAGACGAAGGCTGTTGCGAGCCGGAGGTTTTCTTGGTCATGGTGAAGCTCCTGAGAAGAGCGCTTCAGCTAGCTGGATGCGCTCGGTGAGTGATGTGCTCAGGTTACCCAGCGAGCTGGGATGCCTCTAGGTCGAAAGTGGCGACGTGATTTCCGAGAGCTTTCGCCACCGCTTTGTTAGCGGAGAGCGGTGGCCGCATCAAATCGTTATAAATGCCTAGAGCGTCTGGAGTTATTGGGTTTCAGGGCGTTGAAGGCTTCGTACGCTGACTGAGGAGCGCCACAGGTGACAGAGGATGCCGTTAGTAGTCGAGCGCCGCTGCGTTCGCACGGTTCTCGGCATTCAAGACACTCTAGGCTCGATACATCCGGTGCTGCCAGTCGGTCTCCATGACCAACTGGTACGACGTGCCCCATGCAACTGCACAGTCGGAGTCTCGGATAATCATCTGTCTAGGATAGAATAAGAAATGCCAATTGCCTGGAAGATGGACACACCTTGGCTGTCCAGCTTCTATGGCGTCTGCTCTGCATTCCTTATTCAGTGAGCCCCAACCTGACTCTCCAGCGGGAAGACACGTGTGTGTCTTGTGGCTAAAATCAGCACGCCAGTACTGGCTATAGGCAATCATTGCTATGATCGGCCACTTTAGGAATGCTTACAGAGGGACACATGGAGTCAGTTGTTCCGAGAGACCGGTCGATATTCGATCTCTTATCGCGTGCCGCATCAGCGGATCTGGAAGTCTTGGCCGACCTGATCACCGACAGTGGCAAGGGCAGGATAGCCCTCGACAGCGACGTGAAGGCAATCATCATGACCCGGAAGGTGCAGGGCCGCTTGCAATCTATTTCGGGCCTGCTTGAAAAGGAAATTTGTGCGTTCGGAAGCAACACCATTGTCTCCGCAGTCAGATCGGAGAGCATCGACTACCTCGAGGTCGCGACGGATGTCGCCAAAAAGCTGGACGGGAAACCCTCCGCGCAAGATGACATCTTCGTAAGCGTCCGGCGAACTCACCTTGCGTAAGTCAGGCCGGCATCCACTGATGCGGCAGTAACTGCCCGATCTCACTG
>NZ_JAFGZD010000011.1 GCF_017165765.1 Pseudomonas capsici | reverse complement strand
CCCATGTGAGAGTAGGTCATCGTCAAGATTCAATTCCGAAACCCCTATCTGCACACGCAGGTAGGGGTTTTGTCTTTGTGGCCTTCGGCGACGTGAAGTCGCCAGCAAGCTGCCTCCCACGCCCACGGTCCTGACTGCTGAACGCCTAAGAAGCCGAGATCGAAGTTCGCGTCTGGCGAATATCACGTGAAGGTGGTGCGCCGAAGCGGCGTGCGTACTCGCGACTGAACTGCGAAACGCTTTCATAGCCCACACGCAATGCTGCCGTATTGGCGTCCAGTCGTTCCGTCAGCATCAGGCTGCGTGCCGCATGCAGGCGCAGTGTCTTCTGATACTGCAATGGGCTGGTCCCAGTGAGTTGCCGGAAGTTATGGTGCAGAGTCGAGCCAGCCATCCCTGCAATCTCCGCGAGTTCGGCGATGCGCAAAGGCTTGGCATAGTTGCGCTTGAGCCAGTCGATTACTCTCACGATTCCCCGTGAGCGATACCCTTCCCGTACGATCCAGCGCAGCCAGTCTCCAGCCTCACTGAGAAGCAGTCGAAGACAGACCTCGCGCTTGACCAGCTCTGCCATGAGCGGAATCTCCTGAGGTCGATCCAGCAAGCCCACCAGACGATTGAACACATCGATCAGCTCATCCGATGCCTGCCCGGCGGCGTAGCAACGAGTCGGATTGGTGCTGCCGTCGACCACGGGCATGCTTTGAACAACATCGTGAAGAATCGCCATATCGAGTTTCAATACCACTGAGAGGTAAGGACGCTCGACACTGGCCTGGATGACTTTTGCTGTGGTGGGGATATCAATCGAGGTGACGAAAAAGCTGCCTGGCTCTGACAACAATTCTTCATGACCGAATACGGTGTGTTTGGTGCCCTGAACAATCAGCGCCATACAGGGTTCGTAGACGCAATAGGTCGGTAATCCAGGGGCCTCCATGCGATAGAAGGTCAGGCCCTTTATGGCGCTGGGGTTAGCCTCGTCACTGCAATGAGCCAGTACCCGTGAGGTAAGTCGCTTTAAACCATCGTCTTCCCGGCCAGGATTAGGAGTGGACAACGCCAACGATCGATTCATGAACCTGACCCTGCAAGGACTGAGATTGCAGTGTGCGCAGAAGAGGTCATCCGCTCAAGTGCGTCGGCAGGATTGTGCAAAAAGAGCATCGGATTGTGATCACGCCCTTCAAAAACCCTCGACTATCTTGAGGCTCTTCCTGATGTCCCCCCACGATATTGAGCAAGGAATCTGTGATGGATCGGCGCGATTTTCTCAGGCTTTCGGCAGGCGGCGCACTGGCGGCCACATTGCTGCCCATGGCAGGTAATGCCCAGACATTGACCAGCGTGCCATCGGACGAGAGGGGCAGCGTGTTGCCGACTCGTGGCAATGTGGTGCGCACGGCGCTGCAGACAAACCCGGCTCGCCACAACCTTCGTTACATGACGCCTTACCGCTTCGGCATGGGAGGGACGCAAATCGGTAATATCTTTGCCCCCATCAGCGATGAGCAGGCGGCAGCCGTCTTGCAGTCGGCCTGGGATTCGGGTGTGCGACTGTTTGATACATCTCCCTTCTATGGATTCGGCCTCAGCGAATATCGTCTCGGACGTTTCCTGCATAACCGAAACCCGGACGACTATGTCATTTCCACCAAGGTCGGGCGCGTGTTCAAGGCCGCCGGCAAGCCCATTGGCGATCGCTCGATCTGGACCTCCCCGGCACCTTTTGAATACCACTATGACTACACCGCCGCCGGAGCCAGACGCTCTGTCGAAGATAGCCTGCAAAGGCTTGGCCTGGCGCGTATAGACGTGGTTTACATCCACGACCTGTCGCCGGACAACACGGAGTTGCAAGGCGGCTGGGAAGCGGCCTATGAGATTGCTCGTACGGGAGCCATGCGTGAACTGGAAAAAATGCGCGAAGAGGGGCTGATAAAAGCCTGGGGATTCGGAATCAACCGGCCCGATGCAGCCGTTCGCGCCGTGGAGCATGACGATCCTGTGCCGGACATCGTCTTGCTGGCTTGTCAGTATTCGATCATCGATCACCAACAGGCGCTTGACCGGACCCTGCCCGCATTGGCCAAAAAAGGCACAAGCGTGGTTGTCGGGACTCCACTCAATGACGGTTTCCTGGGAGGCGGTCGACGTTTCAACTTTTCAACCGAATTGCCGCCGTTTGCGGTCGAGCGTCGTACCAGGCTGGCTGCCATAGCCAATCGTCATGGCATCGACATGCGCACTGCCGCCTTGCAGTTTGCTGCCGCGCACCCGCTGGTGTCAGCCATCGTGCCCGGATCTCGTGTGCCGGGACAGATCGCCAGCAATGCCCAATCCATGAAAGTGGCCATCCCGGCTGACTTCTGGGCCGAGCTCAAGCACGAGCGCCTTATTGCCGGGCATGCCCCGGTTCCGACTTGATACGGTCTGCCAGCCTCAGTTCTGAAACGCCGTCATTTCCTGCAACAGCAGCGTCATGAGCCGGCTGGCACCGACACTGAGCTGACGCCCCAGTCTGCTTATCAGGTGCGTCTGAGGGCTGCTGAACACTTCATGCTGCAAGGGCAGGGCCAGCAGTTTTCCGGCTTTCATTTCCTCTTCGATCACGAAGGTAGGCAGCAGCGTGACGCCGCCATGCATGGCGAAGTGCTTGAGCATGGAAAAGGTGTTGCACGTCAGCACCGGTTTCACTGAAACGCCCAGTTGATGCTCGGCCTGCAGCAGAATCTGGCGGATGCCATAGGACACGCTCGGCAAAGCCAATTGATAACGATCCAGGCCCTTGAGTTCGAGAGGGCCTTTTTCCTGAGCCAGTGGATGGTTCGGGCCGGTCACCACACAGACCGGTTGCTTCTGATGAGCGTGCGAGCGGATTTTCGGGTCGGCAGCCGGATTGAAGACCAGACCGATATGCGCCTCATCTTCCACCACCTGGCGGATCACTTCGTTGCTGCCGCAGACATTCACGATCAGTTCTATCCTGGGATAGAGCGCCGAGAACTTGGCCAGCGGCTGCGCCAGGCTTTCCAGAAAACCTTCCCCCGACACCAGCGTGACCGAACCGCTGTGCAGCCCGCGCAGAGCTTGTATGGACTCCAGCAGCACTTCCTGCTGGGTGAGCCTCTGCCGGTAGTACGCCAGCACCTTGTCGCCCGCTTCGGTGGGTTTGACGCCCCGGCGATGCCTTTCCAGCAGGGGTGAACCCAGCTCCTGTTCCAGTTGAGCGATCTGTCGGCTGACAGCCGAGGGCGCGACGTTCAGGAAATCAGCCGCAGCCCGGACACTGCCCAGGCGCACTGCTTCGAAGAAATAAAGAATCCGCCGATCCTGAACGAGGCTCATGGTTTTTCCTGTGTTGCGGTAAAGGCAACATAAATTCAATTTTTGGATTATTGCTGATGGGTGTCAGCGCTGTCCATACTCGATCCATAGGCAAACGGGAGGGGTGTATGACAGCTCTTTGGCAACGTCTGCGCCAACAGGCGCAACAGCTTGGTGAACGCAATCCGGTGCTTGCCCTGCATGCACACAACCGGATTCTGGCGCACTCATCCTTTGAGTCTGCGCTGGCCGCCAACCTGGCTCACCAGCTTCAGGACAAAGTGCCCGATGCCGATCTGCAGAGCTGGTTCAAGGCCGTACTGCAATCCAACCCGGGCATTGCCGAAGCAGCGGCGGTGGACATCAACCATCTGGTTGTCGTCAATCCGGCCTGTCCCGATCACCTCACAGCATTCCTGACCTTTCGCGGCATTCAGGCCGTGCAGGCTTACCGCATTGCCCACTCGCTCTGGAACGACGGTGATATCCAGAGCGCCGTACTGCTGCAGAACTGGGCAGCCAGTGCCTGGAGTATCGATATTCATCCTGCTGCACGACTTGGCAAAGCCCTGTTCGTCGATCACGGCATCGGGCTGGTGATTGGCGAAACCGCTGTGGTCGAGGATGAAGTCAGCCTCTGGCATGGCGTCACGCTGGGCAGCACCCTCAATGAAGCAGGCGATCGGCACCCGAAAATCCGTCGCGGCGCGCTGATCTGCGCAGGTGCGACCGTGCTGGGCAATATCGAGGTGGGCGAGCGCGCCATCGTGGCCGCCAATTCCGTTGTCCTCAAACCCGTGTCGGCGGGCGTGGTGGTGGCCGGTGCGCCTGCCAGACCCGTCGGCACTGCACCGGCTTCACTCGCTACCTTCACGACAAAATCACAAGAATAATGCAGGGATAGTTCACATATGGCAGCCGTCGCTCAGTTTCCACAAGGTATCGATCATCCGCTGGTCACTGTGCGTGACCATGCCCACGTGTTGCAGCTCTATCGGAAAATGGGCTTCATGCCGTCCCCGGTCAGTTATCACCCATGGGGCAGCGTGACCTCGCTGATGATGTTTGAAAGCAACTTCATCGAACTGATCGGTATCGATGACCCGACAAAGTTCGGCACCAACTCGGTCAACGGCTTCTGCTTTGGTCGCCAGTTGGGGGAGTTTCTGGATCGTGGCGAAGAGGGCGTTTCGCTGGTTGCCTTGCACAGCAAGGATGCGGACGCCGATCACGCTCGTCTGGTCGAGGCCGGTCTGCCGAGCCAGGGCCGGATCGATTTCCGCCGCAGCATGACATTGCCTGACGGCCGTCCCGACGAAGCGGTTGTGTCTCTGGGGTTGTTCATCGACCCGGCGTTGCCCGACGCCTCGAATTTTATCTGCCATCAGCACCGTCCCGAACTGATCTGGGTACCGGGCTGGCAGAACCACTGCAATGGCGTGGACGGAATTTTCAGCGTGACTTACCTGACCGATCCGGCAGAACTCGAAACTCGCTGGAAAGCCCTGTACGGCGACGCTGTCACCTACAACGGCAACATCCTGCAAGCCGATACCCGCTGTGGCCTCCTGCGCGCCATGGATGCTGCCACCGCTGCCGTTCAATACCCCGGCGTCAGGCTGCCCCACGCCGCCAGCGAGCGTGCCCATGCCATCGCCATCGGCCTGCATACCAAAAGCCTGGACACGGTGCGTTTCATCCTCGAACACAACGAAGTACCCCACGAACAGGTGCCGGGCCGCGTCATGGTGCAACCCGAAGCGGCGGGCAACGTCATCCTTGAATTTGTACAAAACCTTTAACCGAGATACGAAACATGACTTTGAAAGTAGGTGTGATCGGACTGGGCAACATGGGCGGCGGCATGGCGGCCACCCTGGCGGGCAAAGGCTTCGATGTGAGCGGTTTCGATCTGTCCCGGGCGGCACTGGCACAAGCTGAAAGCAAAGGCGTCAAGCCGGTTGCCGAGCGCAAGCAACTGATTCAGGACTCGGACATTCTGATTCTGTCGCTGCCCAAGGCCGAGCATGTCGAGTCGGTCTGCCTGGGCGAGGGCGGCATTATCGAGTTCGGACGCAAGGGACTGGTCGTCGTCGACACCACCACCTCCACACCGGAAATGAGCCGCAAGGTGGCTGCCGAACTGTTGAAGACCGGCGTGGCCTTTATCGATGCCCCGGTTTCCGGCGGCCCCAAAGGCGCGGCCACCGGCACCATGTCCATGGTGATCGGCGCTCAGGACGATGACCTGGCCCGTGTCATGCCAGTGCTGGAAGGCATGAGCGGCACCCGCGTTCACGTCGGGCAATGTGGCGCTGGCAACGTCGCCAAGATTGCCAACAACATGCTGGCCGCCTGTCACCTGATCAGCACCGCCGAAGCAGTCGCCATGGCGGCCAGGGCCGGTGTCGATCCTGAAAAACTGCTGCAAGGTCTCAATGCCGGTTCGGGGCGCAGTGGCGCTACCCAGGTCATGTTTCCGACCTGGGTGCTCAACAAGGCCTACGACTCCGGTTTCACCATGGGCCTGATGCGCAAGGACGTGGGGCTGGCCAGCGATCTGGCGGACAGTCTGGACATGGAGCTGCCGCTGTCCCGTGTGGTTGCCCAATTGTGGAAAGCCAGCAGCGAAACCCTGGCGGATAACGAAGACTTCTGCGCAATCGTGCAGCGTACCGATGCCCAACTTTATGGCCGTGGAGAATAATCGATGAGCACTGCAAGAATCCTTGAACTGATGCGCCCTTACTGGGGCGATCGCAGTGTCATTGCCAGCTACGTCGGTGGCGAGTTCGTCGAAGGTCACGGTGCTCCTGTAGAAGTGCGCAATGCCCATGACGACAGCGTGCTGCTGACCTTCCCGGATGCCGATGAGTCACTGGTCGGTCTGGCCGACAAGGCCGCCAAGGCTGCTCAGGCGCAATGGTGGGCACTGACCGCCCAGGCCCGTGGCCGGGCCATGTATCAGATCGGTTCGCTGATACGTGAAGAGCAGGAAAACCTGGCACAGATCGAATCCCTGACCGCCAACAAGCCGATTCGCGACGCCCGTGTCGAAGTGCTCAAAGTGGCCGAGATGTTCGAGTACTACGCCGGTTGGGCCGACAAGCTGCATGGCGAGATCATTCCGGTCCCCACCACGCACCTGAACTACGTGACCTATGAGCCCCTGGGCACCGTATTGCAGATCACGCCCTGGAACGCACCGATCTTCACCTGCGGCTGGCAGATCGCACCGGCGATTGCTGCCGGTAATGCGGTGATTCTCAAGCCGTCCGAACTGACCCCCCTCAGCTCGCTGATGATCGGCGTACTGATCGAGCGTGCCGGTGTGCCAAAAGGTCTGGTCAACGTGATTGCCGGTTTCGGCCATTCCATTGGCCAGGCCTTTATCGCCAAGGCCGACATTCGCAAGGTGGTATTCGTGGGCTCGCCTGCAACCGGTCGCCATATCGCTGTGGCTGCGGCTCAGCGTTGCATTCCGGCGGTACTGGAACTGGGCGGCAAGTCGGCCAATATCGTGTTTGAAGATGCCGA
This sequence comes from Pseudomonas capsici, assembly GCF_017165765.1. Taxonomy (GTDB): domain Bacteria; phylum Pseudomonadota; class Gammaproteobacteria; order Pseudomonadales; family Pseudomonadaceae; genus Aquipseudomonas; species Aquipseudomonas capsici. The sequence continues at coordinate 160,815 of NZ_JAFGZD010000011.1, read as the reverse complement.
TCTGGAAGTCGCCTTGCGCGGCGCTCAGGCAGCGATTTTCTCCGGTGCCGGGCAGAGCTGCGTCTCCGGTTCGCGCCTGCTGGTGCAGGAATCGATCTTCGAAAGATTCACCAATGCCCTGGCTGTGGCCGCCACGCAATTCAAGATCGGTGACCCCAGCGACCCGGAAACCCAGATCGGTCCGATCAACAACGCCAAGCAATACAACCATGTGAAAACCATGGTCGAAGGTGCACTCAAGGACGGCGCGAAACTGGTGGGCAAAGAGGCCGACTCGATCCCGAACAAGCCGGGCTATTACGTCAACCCGACCGTACTGGCCGGCACCAACGACCTGTATTGCGCCCAGGAAGAAATCTTCGGGCCAGTGGTCGTGGCGATTCCGTTCAAGGACGAGGAGGATGCCATCCGTATCGCCAACGACAGCCGTTTCGGCCTGGCCGGTGGCGTCTGGACCCGCGATGTCGGTCGTGCTCATCGCGTGGCCAGGCAGGTGCGTGCAGGGACCTTCTGGGTCAATGGCTATAAGACTATTCACGTCAGCTCGCCTTTCGGCGGTTACGGCGAAAGCGGTTACGGCCGTTCCTCGGGCCTCGATGCGTTGCGTGAGTACAGCGAAGTGAAAAGCGTCTGGGTCGAAACCGCTGCCAAGCCTGCTGCCAGTTTCGGCTATGGCGCGAGTCTGGAGTAACCGTAATGAAGATTTCCAAAGCCCTGATCGATCAGGCCACAGTCTGGCGTCGCACGATTCACGCGGCTCCCGAGCTGGGTTTCCAGGAGTTGCAGACCTCCGACAAGGTGGCGAGTCTGTTGACCAGCTTTGGCATCGAGGTCCATCGCGGCCTCGGTGGCACGGGGGTAGTCGGTACTTTGCGCAATGGCGATGGCCCGGTGATCGGCATTCGTGCCGACATGGACGCGCTGCCGATTCAGGAACTGGGTGACGCCGCGCATAAATCGGCACACAAGGGCTGCATGCATGCCTGCGGGCACGATGGTCATACTGCGATTCTGCTGGCGACAGCGCGGCACCTGTCCGAAACGCGCAAATTCCGTGGCACGGTGCATTTTGTCTTCCAGCCCGCCGAAGAAAACCTGGGCGGTGCCCAGCGCATGATCGAGGACGGCCTGTTCGAGCAGTTCCCGATGGACGCCATCTACGGGCTGCATAACTGGCCGGGCGTTCCGGCAGGCAATGTCGTGATCAACCCGGGGCCGATGATGGCTTCGCTGGACACCTTCGAAATTACCCTGACCGGCAAAGGCAGCCATGCGGCAATGCCGGACAAGGGCACAGATCCGATTGTGGCGGCTGCCGAGCTGGTCCTGGGGTTGCAGACCATTGTGTCGCGGCGTCTTTCTCCACTGGATTCGGCCGTGGTCAGCATCACCCAGTTCAATGCCGGGGAAGCGATCAACGTCATCCCGGAAACGGCAGTCTTGCGCGGTACGGTGCGGTGCCTGCAGACGCCGGTGCGCGACAAGGTCCAGCAACTGATCGGCGAATTCGTCGAGCGTTTGCCGGTGGCTTTCGGAGTGCGTGGCGAGCTGGTCTATAACGTCGGCTACCCGGTCACCGAGAACCATGTCGAAGCGGCTGCCACGATTCGTCGAGCGGCTGTTGCGGCAGTGGGAGAGGCTAACGTGCAGTGGGGTTGCAACCCGTCCATGGCATCCGAAGACTTCGCCTTCATGCTGCATGCCTGTCCAGGTGCCTACGTCTGGCTGGGTGTAGACGGCGAGAAACCTTCAGCCGCGCTGCACAACCCGTACTACGACTTCAACGATCAGGTGATCGAGCCTGGCGTTGCCGTGTGGACGGCCTTGGTGGAGCAGTGTTTGCCGGTGAGTTGATCATTTCATGTCACTGTCGCGGCCAAGGCCCCTTCCACAATTTCAGTGGGAGGGGCCTTGGCCGCGACGACTTCAATCAGCACTCCACCAGATTCACCGCCAACCCGCCCCGTGACGTTTCCTTGTATTTGTCGTGCATGTCGGCACCGGTGTCGCGCATGGTGCGGATGGCGTGATCCAGTGAGATGAAGTGTTCGCCATCGCCGCGCAGGGCCATTTGTGCGGCATTGATGGCTTTCACGGCTGCAATCGCGTTGCGCTCGATGCACGGCACCTGCACCAGCCCGCCGACCGGGTCGCAGGTCAGGCCCAGGTTGTGTTCAAGGCCGATTTCCGCTGCGTTTTCCACTTGCTCCGGCGAGGCTCCGAGAATCTCTGCCAGCCCGGCCGCTGCCATGGCGCAGGCCGATCCGACTTCACCCTGGCAGCCCACTTCCGCACCCGAGATGGAAGCGTTTTTCTTGCACAGAATGCCCACCGCAGCGGCGCTGAGGAAGAAGCGCACCACGTCGTCGTCATTGGCGGCCGGGTTGAATTTCATGAAGTAATGCAGCACCGCAGGCACGATGCCTGCTGCGCCATTGGTGGGTGCCGTCACCATGCGGCCACCGGCAGCGTTTTCTTCGTTCACCGCCAGAGCGAAGAGGTTGACCCACTCCATGGCGCTGAGGGTCGAGCCGATCACGTTGGGGTTATCCAGATTCTGCAGGTTCTGATGCAGACGATAGGCACGACGACGAACCTTCAGGCCGCCGGGCAGAATGCCGGTTTCGCTCAGGCCCTTGTTCACGCAATCACGCATCGCTTCCCAGATGACCATGATCTTCTCGCGGATTTCCTCCTCGCTGCGCCAGGCCTTTTCGTTGGCCATCATCAGTTCGGAAACGCTCAGGCCGTGGGTCTTGCACAACCTGAGCAATTCGGCACCGCTGGAAAAGTCATAAGGCAGCACGGTGTCATCGTTGTCCAGCACACCGCTGGCGGCCTGTGCGGCGTCGATCACGAAACCGCCACCGACCGAATAGTAGGTCTGCTCGTAAAGCTCGCCGGTCGGCCCATAGGCGCACAGCGTCATGCCGTTGGGGTGATAGGGCAGGCTTTCGTCCAGCAGACACATGTCGCGCTGCCAGAGGAAGTTGATTTCCCGCTCGCCGGCCAGCAGCAACTGGCCGTTTTCCAGCAGGGCGTCGATGCGTTGATTGACCTGGCTCGGGTCGATCCGGTCTGGCCATTCGCCCATTAAACCCATGACAGTCGCACGATCGCTGCTGTGACCGATGCCTGTTGCCGAAAGAGATCCGTACAATCGCACTTCGATCCGTTCTACGCTATGCAGCAGGTTGCGCTCGCGCAGGTCGGTCACAAACAGTACACCGGCCCGCATCGGTCCTACGGTGTGAGAACTGGAGGGGCCAATGCCGATTTTGAACATGTCGAAGACGCTGATAGCCATCACGGAGGTCCTGCAAATGAGTTTCCATGGGAGCCATGGACTCCCTGTTCATGGTGCTCATATTTGGCCGCGGGCTTCCAAACGACAAACGATTGTTCCTATGCAACGCTTTAGCGGAACTCTTCAATGAGCAGAATTTTCAACGCGCAGATGCACGCCTGGTTACAAGTGTTCGCCTGTGCGGCCAGGCATCTTTCCTTCACCCGTTGTGCCGAAGAGCTGCATGTCACTCCCGGTGCCATCAGCCAGCAGATGCGTCAGCTCGAAGAGCGTCTGGGCTTTGCCCTGTTTCACCGGGTCGGGCGCGGGCTTGAGTTGACCGCCGAAGGGCAGCGGCTGGCGCTGGTGGCCAACGAAGTGCAGAGCCGAATCAGCGATGAATTGCGCCTGCTGCATTCCGGGCGAATCGGCGGCGTGTTCAAGCTGCGCTGCATTCCTTCGTTTCTCGGCAAATGGCTGATGCCGCGTCTGCCACGCTTACAGGAGGCTTTCCCGGACATCCAGTTGCGGATCATTGCCGAAGACAGCAGCGGCTCTTTGCGGGACGACGACTTCGATCTGGCCATCGACCTCAACGACGGCAGCTATCCGGGTCTGATGACCACGCCCTTGCTGGAAGAAGAGCTGTTCCCTGTCTGCTCGCCAGCGCTGCTGGAAGGCAAACCGCCTCTGGATACGCCCAGCCAACTGGTGCATTTTCCGCTGTTGCACGACATCACGGCCTGGCGTGGCAGCTACGAATATGCCGAGTGGGAGTTCTATCTGGCGGCTATCGGTGCAGCCGGGATCGATGTGCGGCGCGGGCATACCTTCAACCGCAATCACCTGACCATCGATGCGGCGAGAATGGGCATGGGCGTGGCCATTGCGCGCAAGACGCTGATCACCGACGAACTGGAGCAGGGCTCGTTGATCGTGCCTTTCGGGCATCCGATCAAGGCCAAGAAGAAGTACGTGCTGGCCTATCGCGAAGGCGCACTGAGCACACCGTCCAGGCGTGCAGTGCATGACTGGCTGGTGAGCGAAGCCGTACCGGGCAAATGAAAAGGGCGCGTCAATCGACGCGCCCTTTCAGTGTTCAGCGGGTCGGATCAATGGAACATTTCAGCGATCAGCACGGCACCGATGAATGTGCCGAAGTTGGCGAGGAACGATACCAGTACGATCCTCCAGCCCAGGCGCCGGAACGCTGGCAGATCCTTGGCAATCGACAGACCGGCGAAGGCCAGCATCGGGGTAATCACCGCCAGCATGTTGATCGTGCTGGTCAGGCGAGTGATTTCCGCGGCGAACGGGCAGGCAGGTGAGGTCAGGAACATTGCCACCAGCGACACCGTGCATACCGCCGGGATCTTGCGACGCAGCAGGCTGCAGAGCATTTCACCCACGAAGGTACAGAAGATCATGATGCCCATGCCGGTGAAGGCATCGGAAGACAGGGTCTTGTAACCGACATAGTTGGCGATCAGCGCCAGCGCACCGGCTGCCAGCCATGCGCTGACCTTGCCGGCCCAGCTCAGCTCCGGAACATCCAGGGAGACGTCCTTGCTGCTGATGTTTTCTTCGCTGATGGAGGCCTTGGTGGTACGACCGATCAGCGGTTCCAGCACCCGATAGCCCCAGACCGCCAGCGGCAGGGAAATGAACAGGGTGAAGTAGGTGCCGATGGTGGTGGTGATCAGGTTGGAGGCTGCCGCCAGCGTCATGACTTCCTTGGCCACTTCCGGCGTTTGCTGAGCGGCAATGGCGCCAGCGGCGGCGGCCATCATGCTGCCCGAGCCGATGCCCGAGCCCATGGCCAGGGAGTTGGGATGGAAGATGCCGAGGCTGGTGATGAAGCCGGCCACGATAGCAATGAACAGCGCGCCGAACAGGGTGCCGGTCAGGTATTCGGCCAGTACGCCGCGCCCCTCGGGAGAGTCCATGCCATAGCGTTCGCCGATGATCGCCAGGCTCGGCTCACGACCGACCGAGAAGGTCGCGCCGATGGCTTCACGCTTGATGCCCAGCATCAGCGCGACGGGCAGGCCGAGAATCACCGTGCCGACGAAATGGCCGAACTCCTGGAACAGCAGTGCCCAGCCGGAAGCGAACACCACCGGCAGCGAACCGCCGACCACCAGACCGAGCTTGGCGATGAAAATCAGCAGGGCAGGTTGCAGGATGGAAGCCGAGCGCAGTTGCGTGGCGTGGTCGACACCGATGGTGCCTGGCATCCGGCGGCTGGCGATACCGATCACCGCGCCCAGTACCAGTGCCCAGACCATGGGTAGCAAGACGACTTTGCCCGGGCCCAGAGGGATACTGATGGCGCCGATCATTTCGGCGACGATAAGGATGATCGCGGCCCAGATATACAGTTTTACGGTGGCTGAAACAGCCTGTTTGTCACCCGCCACTGCGGCCTGTGAGTGTTGCATGATGATCCCCTTGCCTGCTGAATGACCTTTTAACAGGCCTTATCAATCGTTGTTGTGCTTTTCAGGAGGGCGCGTTGTGAGCGCCCGGGGCAGCTTTAAAAGTCCATGGTGCCCATGGAAACCCTTGTGGGGCTGAATATTCTTGTAAGGCCGCAGAGTGATATCGGCCCAGGCTGCTTTGAACCTTTGCTGCGAGTATGCAGAGCAGCATGCGGCACACCAATATTGCGAACTTTATTTATCGTTGCCTTAATCAGAACACAGAAAGTAGGGCTTTCAGCCGCTGCAGGCGCGAAGAGAGGCGTGAAATCCTGTTTAATGCACCACCCCTCTGCGAGGACTCCCCATTGCGTTACGACCTGACCAGCCTGGACGTTTTCATCACTGTTGCCGAAGAGCGCAACCTGACCCGTGCTGCGCGCATCAGGCATCTGGCGGTATCGGCCATCAGCAAGCGCATCACAGATCTGGAGGCCCAGGTCGGTTCGCCCTTGCTGTTACGCAACGCACGAGGGGTCGAGCTGACACCGGCGGGTCAGTCGATGCTGTTCCATGCGCGCCAGCTCAAGCAGACCCTCGCGCAACTGGATACCGAACTCGGGGAGTACGCCAGCGGGGTCAAGGGTCATGTGCGGATTCATGCCATCACCTCGGCGCTCTCGCAGTTTCTGCCCGATGACGTGGCCGGGTTCGTCGCCCTGTATCCGCAGATCAAATTCGATATCGAGGAGCGGGTCGGCTCTGCGGTGATTCGTGCCGTGGCAGACGGTCGGGCGGACTTGGGCATCATTGCTGCGCAGACGGCTGCTCAGGGGCTGGAAACCGTGCCTTATCGCAACGATGAGCTGACGCTGGTGGTGCCTGCCGATCATGTTCTGGCGACGCGCAAGTCCGTGCGTTTCCAGGAGGCGCTGGAGCACGAGTTCGTCGGGCCGCATCTGGAAAGCTCCATGCACACCCTGCTGACCAGCGAGGCGCAAAAGCTGGGCATGGACCTGCGACTCAGAATCCGTATCAGCAGTTTCGACTGCATGTGCCGGATGGTGGGAGCCGGGCTCGGGCTGGCGATTCTGCCTCGCAGTGTGATCAGGCAATACCTGCGCAGCCACAGGCTCAAGGCGGTGACGCTGGACGAGGCCTGGGCACAACGCTCGCTGTTGCTGGTGTTCAGAAAGTACGAAGCGGCCTCGCCGACCCTGAAGACCCTGATCGACAACTTCAGGCTCGTTACCGACTGAGCGTTCTCCATCGGCGAACGCTGCCTTGGCGAGACTTCAATTTTCATCCGTGGGCAGTGCTCCTAGTATCGGCTGCATAGCGGTGTCAGTGCCGCGAATACTATAAAAAGCCGAGCCCAAGCGTATGACCGAGATCGCCCACGACCTGATCAACCATCTGGTCATCGACCATGAGCAGTTTGCTTTTGTCGACTTGCACAAGATGCTTTCGTCCGAGCAATTGGCGAAGTTGCCTTATTCGATCCGAATCCTGCTGGAAAACGTCGCTCGCTGTGCTCCCGAGGCCTTGCCTTCGGTACTGGCCCGGGCGGTGGATCACGGCCCCGACTGCGAAGTGCCGTTTCAGCCCAACCGCCTGATGTTCCACGACACCACCTGTCTGCCTGCGCTGGCCGATTTCGCGGGCATGCGCGATGTCGTTGCGGAACTGGGCGGCGATCCTCAGGCGATGAATCCGTCCATCCCGGCGGTCCTGACCATCGATCACTCGGTCATCGTCGAAAGCTATGCGCAGCCTGATTCGGTGCAGCAGAACCTGGATATCGACTTCCGGCGCAACAGCGAACGTTATCGTTTCATCAAGTGGGCGCAGAAAAGCCTCGACAACTTTGGCGTCATTCCGCCGGGCACCGGAATCATCCACCAGATGAACATGGAAGCCCTGGCGCAGGTGGTCTGGGAAAGTCGCACCGAGGATGGCCAGCGTCTGCTGCATCCTGACGATATGGTCGCCACCGACAGCCATACGCCGATGATCAATGCCATCGGCGTGCTGGGCTGGGGTGTGGGCGGTCTGGAAGGGCAGGCGGCGATGGTCGGGGAGCCGGTACCGATCAGCTTTCCACAGGTGATCGGCATTCGCGTCAGCAATGTGATGCGCCCCGGCGTCACCGCCACCGATCTTTCCCTGCATGTTGCGCAGATCCTTCGTCAGCGCAAGGTGGTGGGCAAGTTCGTCGAGTTTACCGGGCCGGGCCTTTCGACCCTCAGTTGGGCGGCGCGCGGTACTGTCTCTAATATGGCGCCCGAGTATGGCGCGACCGTAGTGTTCTTCCCGTTCGACGATGAAACGCTGTCGTACCTGGAGTTGAGTGGCCGCTCCCGGGAGTTACGTTCCAGAATCGTCAGCTACATGAATGCGCAGGGTCTCTGGCGGCGTGATGAGCTGGCCGAACCCGAGTTCGACGAACTGATCGAACTGGATCTGGCGAGCATCGAGCCCAGCGTGGCCGGCCCGCATCAGCCCCATCAACGGCAGACGCTTTCCAGTGCCGCTGCGTCTTTTCGCGACGAAGTGCTGGGCGGTACCGATCTGATTGCCGGGCCTGTTGCCCAGACCTTTTTCGAGCCCTCGTTTCAAGAGCCCATTACCCATGGCGCCGTGGTGCTGTCGGCGATTACCAGTTGCACCAACACAGCCAACCCGTCGCAGATGATCCAGGCCGGATTACTGGCCCGCAAGGCACGCAGTCTGGGCTTGAAGCGCAAGCCATGGGTCAAGACGTCACTCTCTCCAGGCTCCCAAGTGGTCGCGGATTACCTGCAGCAGGCCGACCTGCTGGCGGATTTCTCGGCACTGGGTTTCGATCTGGCAGGCTTTGGCTGCATGACCTGCATCGGCAACTCCGGCAAGCTTGAAGAGCATGTCGAAGCCTTTGCCGATCAAGGCCTCAAGGGCGTGGTGGTGCTGTCGGGCAACCGCAATTTCGAGGGGCGGGTCAATCCGAAGGTGCCAGCGGGTTATCTGGCTTCTCCGGCGCTGTGCGTGGCTTATGCCATTGCCGGCACTATCGATATCGATCTTGAGTCGCAGCCGCTGGGGCATGAGAGCAATGGCCAGCCGGTGTATCTGCGGGATCTGATGCCCAGCGATGCGGATGTCGCAGAGCTGGCGCTGGGCGTGGTCAGGCCGGAGTTCTTTCGCAAGCGTCTGGAAACCGTCTGGGACGGCACGAGCCATTGGCAGGCACTGTCTGCCGAGGGCAGCGTGCAGTTTCCATGGAGTCCGCAATCCACCTACCTGCGTCGCCCTCGGTACCTGACGGATATCGGTCTCGAACCCAAGGCCAGCCTGGGGATTCGTGATGCACGGGTGCTGATGGTGCTGGGCGATAACGTCACCACCGACCATATCTCGCCTGCCGGTGCCATTCCTGCTGCCAGTCTGGCCGGCCAATGGTTGCTGGAGCGGGGCGAGGACCCGCAGGACCTCAATCAGTACTCCACGCGGCGCAGCAATCACGAAGTCATGTTGCGGGGCGCGTTCACCAATGCCTCGGTCAGGAATCTGCTGTTGGACGGTACGCAGCCAGGACCGGGTGTCTGGGCCTGGAATGCAGACCACAGCGAGTGTCTGCCGCTGTTCATGGCTGCGCAAAGTTACGCGAGCAGCCATACGCCCATGGTGGTTTTCGCCGGGATCAATTACGGCGCAGGCTCAAGCCGTGACTGGGCAGCCAAGGCCCAGGCCCTGCTGGGCGTAAAGGCCGTGGTGGCTCGCAGCATCGAGCGCATTCACCGCAGCAACCTGATTGGCATGGGGGTGATTCCTCTGCAGTTCCAGGCCGGGCAAACGGTTGCAGACCTGCATCTCGATGGCACCGAGCATCTGGATTTCAGTGGCCTCGACGGGCTGGTGGTCGGCGATAACCCGGTCGTGCTGAGCATTCTGCATGCCGAACGGGAGCCCCGTCAGGTCGAGCTGTCGGTGCGTATCGACTCGTTGCAGGAGATTCGCTACCTCACCCATGGCGGCGTGTTGCCGTTCGTGATTCGCAAGGTGGTCAAGCGCACCCGGCACTGAAGTCGCCAGCAAGCGGCCTCCCACAGCCTCAGGTGATCGGCACTACGAGTTTTGCAATCAACAATAATAAGGAAGGCAAACATGCACAGCGACGACACAGACGCAGGCCCTTGCGCGCCTGCCATTCACCCCACGGGGGCCGGTCTCACCCGGCGCACGCTTATCAGGCACATGGGCACCGCCGCCGGCTTCGCGGTGCTCGCATCCCTGGTACCGACCGGACGCGCAGACGCGACTGAAACATTGAACAGACAACCCAAGGCTACCCGGAGAACAACCCCCATGTACGCATATGTCGGGTCAAGGACCACTCGTGAGCGCAATGCCCGTGGCGAAGGCATCACGGTTTATGAAGTGGATCAGGAGCAGGGCACCCTCAAGCCGGTCCAGGTGCTGAAGGATCTGGTCAATCCGTCCTTTCTGGCACTCAATCGCGCCAATGACCGGCTGTATACCGTGCATGGCGACCAGAGTGAGGTCAGCGCCTTCAGCATCGACAAGGCCACGGGCAGGCTGACGTTCCTCAACCGGCAAAGCTGCGAAGGCAAGAACCCGGTGCATCTGGCACTCGACCCCAGCGAACGCTTTCTGGTGGTGTCCAACCACATCGGCGGTTCGCTGGCGGTGCTCAATGTTGCCGAAGACGGTTCCCTCGGCACCTTGAACCAGTTGCTCAAGCTCGAAGGGCCGCTGGGGCCGCACCGGATCGAGCAGCCGTTCTCCAAGCCGCACTTCAACCCCTTCGACCCGTCCGGCCATTTCGTGCTGGTGCCGGACAAGGGGCTGGACCGGATCTTCAGTTTCCGCTTCGACAACGGCAAGCTCTACCCGGCCGACCAACCGTTCGTAGCCACCCGCGAAGGTGCAGGCCCGCGGCATGTGGTGCTGCATCCCGGCGCACCTTTTGCCTATGCCATCAATGAGCTGGATTCGACGGTCACGACTTACCGCTTCGACGCTTCGAGCGGCGCGCTCAAGGCCATTCAGGTGCTGCCTTCGCTGCCTGCGACCTTTACCGGCAACAGCCGGGCATCGGAGATCCAGATCGATCGTCGCGGACGCTTTCTCTATGCCTCCAATCGCGGCTACGACAGTGTCGCGGCATTTGTCATCGACGAAGGCACCGGCATGCTGAGCCCGGTGGAATTCATCGCTACCGATGGCAAGACGCCGCGTTTCTTTACCCTGACGCCCAACGAGCGATTCCTGTTTGCACTCAACGAGGACAGCGACACCATCGTCTCGATGGCGGTCGATGCGAAAAAGGGTGGGCTGAGCAAGACCGGATTCTCGATTTCCACCGGCAGCCCGGTGTGCATGGTTTTTACCGCATAAAGCGCAACACTATAAAAACAATGGATGCAGGCACTGCCCCGCATCCCGTGAGGTCGCCATGAATAACAACACTGCAATCGACGAAACTGCGGTCGTCCGCAAAGTCACCCTGCGGATCATTCCGTTTGTCTTCCTGCTGTACATCGTTTCGTATCTGGACCGCGCCAATATCGGTTATGCGGCGCTGCAAATGAACAAGGAACTGGCCCTGACCAGTGAAGCCTTCGGATTCATCTCGGGGATTTTCTTCATCGGTTATTTTCTGTTTGAAGTCCCCAGCAACGTGATGCTCAACAAGTTCGGTGCCCGGGTCTGGATTGCACGCATTCTGGTGACCTGGGGTTTCATTGCGGCCCTGACGGCCTTTGCCCAGAACGCCAGCCAGCTTTATGTGTTGCGCTTTCTGCTGGGCGTGGCCGAGGCGGGTTTCTTCCCTGGCATCATTGTCTACCTGACTTTCTGGTTTCGCTCCAAGGAACTGGCGACCACTGTGGCGCTGTTCACGGCGGCGATTCCGGTGAGCTACATCATCGGTGCGCCCTTGAGCACCTGGATCATGGACAACGTGACCTGGTTCAACTGGAGCGGCTGGCGCTGGATGCTGTTCCTTGAAGGCATCCCGGCGGTTTTTCTGGGCATCGCTTGTCTGTTCTATCTCACGGACCGTCCCGAGCAGGCCAAGTGGCTCAAGCCCGAGGAAAAGGCCTGGCTGGTGGACGAACTCGAACGCGATCGTCAAAGCCGCAAGAACGTGAAGAGCCTGAGCGTCTACAAGACCATGACCAATCCCAAGGTCCTCTATCTGTCGTTCATCTACTTCGTCTATCAGTGCGGCAGCCTCGGGATTGGCTACTGGATGCCGCAGATCATCAAAGGCTTTTCCGACTCCTTGACCCATACACAGATCGGCCTGATTGCGATGCTGCCTTATATCGTCGCCACCGTGGCGATGATCGTCTGGTCGCGCAGCTCCGACCGACGCAACGAGCGCAAGCTGCATTCGGCGATTCCGCTGCTGGTGGCGGCGCTAGGCCTGATGGGGGCGGGTGCCTTGCAGAGTCCGGTTCTGGCAATGGCCATGATCTGTCTGAGCCTGTCGGGCCTCTACAGCTTCAAGTCTCCCTTCTGGGCCTTGCCGACACTGTTCCTGACCCGTTCGACAGCGGCGGTTTCCATCGCCGTGATCAACTCCATCGGCAACCTGGGCGGCTTTGTAGGCCCATCGTTGATCGGTCTGGTCAAAGGCACCAGCCAGAGCGCTTCCAATGGGTTACTGTTTCTATCTGCGTTGTTGCTGGCAGGTTTCCTGATGACCATCCTGATGCGTGTCACCAATCCGCCTGCCGACGAAGGTCAGGCCCTGGGCCAGCAAGCCCGTTAAGCATTCGAGGAGAATTCGATGAGTTCGATCAGCCCGGCAGTAATCAACGATCTGGCCCCTCAGGGTGTGCTGCGCGCTGCCATCAATTTCGGCAATCCGGTGCTGGCCCAGAAAGCGCCGGATGGTTCGCCGCAAGGTGTATCGGTCGCTTTGGCCAAGGCGTTGGCACAGGAGCTGGGCGTGCGTCTGGAAATGGTGACCTTCGATGCGGCGGGCAAGGTGTTCGCGGCGCTGTCCGAAGGTGTCTGGAATATCGCGTTCCTGGCCATCGAGCCGGTTCGGGAAGAGCAGGTCGCGTTCAGTGAGCCTTATGTGATTATCGAAGGCACCTATCTGGTGAAGACCCAGGCGCCTTACGTTTCGGTCGAAGAGCTTGATCAACCTGATATCGGGATTGCAGTAGGCAAGGGCGCGGCTTATGACCTGTATCTGAGTCGCACCCTGAAAAATGCCCGGCTGGAACGAGCGGAAACTTCCGCCGGGGCTGTGGACCTGTTCATCGAACAAGGCCTGGATGCGGCAGCAGGTGTGCGCCAGCCGCTGGAAAAGGTCGCGGCCAGCGATGCGCGCTATCGCGTACTGGACGGTGCATTCACCTCCATCCGCCAGGCCATGGCCGTACCGCGCCAGTGTGAGGCTGGCGCGGCGTTTGTCAGGGCCTTTGTCGAGCGCAGGAAGGCCGAGGGTTTTGTCAAAAGCGCACTGGTCGAAAGTGGCCAGGCGGATGTGACCGTCCCTTGAGGTTATAGCCCCAGTGCCTCCAGAGACCGGCGCTGGGTATCGGCATACAGTTTCAGTTCATTGATGGTCGGGCGGCCAAGGGCTTTCTGGAAGTCGTCCTGACTGGAACTGGTCGCGTAATGCGACTGCGAGTCGTCACCCAGGTTGGACTGGAAGATGCCCGCTGCGCTGACCGGCAGGAAGTCTTCATACACCAGCGGCTCGAAGCGAATATGGCCGTCCTTTATCAACTGCTCCAGATCACCGCTCTGCGGGACGGGGCCTTTTCCGGTGGCGAAGTAGCGGAAGTAGGCCAGATCCTGGTCGCGCATTTCCTGATAGCTGTCGGGGAAGGCCTGGAAAGTTTTTTCCAGCAGTTGCGCATAGCGCACCGAGTTGGCCTCGTTGGGAAATTCGCCCAGTTCGTCACGGGCGGCATTCAGTAACTGGTCGTACAGCGTCCGGCCCTTGGGCGTGAGCGCTGCGCCGCGTTGTTCGATTTCACCGAAGCGTGCCGAATGACTGCCCGATTCGCCACTGAAGGTGATGGCTTCTTCCAGTGCCTTGAAGCTGGTCTGGCGCAACAGGATCGGGCACTGGCGACGGGGCGGGCCTTCCACCACGGCCTTGGGCGTGATGCCTTTGCCGGGCATGCCGGCCTGAACGGCGTCGATATCCAGAGTGCGCGGGGTCAGGTGGTTGATATGCGGGCCTCTGAAGGCTACGACATCGGCAATCAGACGGTGCTGGGCATTGAGCCGTTTGTAGTCCTGCAACGAAACCGTCGCGCTGTTGTGCCAGCGGAAGGTTTCCAGAGCCTGCTGGACGAATTCCTCAGCGTCCGACTCGCTCAGGCCGCCTTGTTGCTCGTGCCGTTCAATCAGCGCCAAGGTTCCGGGCGTAAAGATCATCCGCCTGGCCAGGACCTCTGCGGCAAAGGTGCGCAGTTCATCGTTTTCGATCAGTTCAAGGCGCAGCAGCGAAGTAAAGACCCGGAACGGGCTGACCTGCAGCGACTGCTCGTGTACCGCGCGAAACGCCGTGGAATGAACCGGCACACCGGCAGGTGTCAGGTCGTAATAACCCACCGGCTCCATGCCCATCACCGCGAACAGGCGGGCGAGGGTGGCCAGTTCCAGCGCAGTGCCGACCCGGATCGCGCCGTGGCGCTCCATGTCCAGACGCTGGATTTCACCGGTCTGCTTCAGGCTTTCCAGCACCCGGGGCTGATGGGTCATGACCGCGTCGTTGACCTCGGACACCAGCTCCATCAAGGTGCCGTAGAGCGGCACTTCGGTCTTGTACATCTGCGACATGGCGCGGGAAAAGCTGGCTCGAATCTCATCACGGTTTGCAAAACTTGCAGTGCTCATCTGGATCGTTTCTCCGCACAAATTCCAGTTAACAGACCCGGTTCAGTCGAGGGCTGCCAGACAACGCTCGAAAATATCCAGCCCTTCATTCAGTACATCCGGCTCGATGGTCAACGGTGCCAGCAAGCGGATGATGTGTCGTGACTTGCCGCTGGGCATCAACAGCAGACCGGCGTCCCTGGCCAGTTGCAGCAACTGGGCAAGTTGTGTGGTGCCCGGTTTGCCTTCGGGGGTGACGAGTTCGATGCCGCGCATGGCGCCGACGCCGGTCAGCCTGCCCAGATAGGGTGAGAGTTTTTTCTCCTGCCAGGAACGGTAGCGGCTGACGATGATGTTTTCCTGGGTTTCGCCCCACTGCGACAGGTTTTCATCGCTCATTTGGGCCAGCGATGCCAGTCCGGCGGCGCAGGCGATGGGGTTGCCGGAATAGGTCCCGCCCAGGCCGCCTTTGGGCAGGGTGTCGAGCAGATGCTTGCGGCCCACCACTGCGCCCAGCGGTATGCCGCCCGCGATGCTTTTGCCGAGCAGAATCAGGTCTGGCTCGATCCCCAGTCGGCTGAAGGCAAAGCGCTGGCCGGTACGACCGAAGCCGGACTGGATCTCGTCGGCAATCAACACAATGCCCTTCTCATCACAGAGTTTGCGCAGCGCCTGGGCGAACTCAGGTTCCATGGGCAGGAAGCCACCTTCGCCCTGAACGGATTCAAAGATAAAGCAGGCCACGTCACTGACATCGAGTTCGACGCTGAACAGACGATCCATGGCTTTCAAGGCTTCGGCAGTGGTGACGCCGGTATCCTTGCTCGGAAAAGGAATGTGATAGACCGTGCCGGGCAGTACGCCGATGCGCTGCTTGTAGGGCGCGACCTTGCCGTTGAGGTTCAGGGTCGCCAGAGTGCGGCCATGAAAGGCACCATCGAAGGCAATGACTGCTGTGCGCCCGGTGACACTGCGTACGATCTTCAAGGCGTTTTCCGCTGCTTCCGCACCGCTGTTGGTGAGCATGCCGCTGAGCGGGAAACTGACCGGAACGAACTGCTCCAGCTTGTTCATGAACTGGATATACGGATCATGGGGGGTGGCGTTGAAGGCGTAATGGGTCAGCTTTTCGGCCTGCGCCTGAATGGCCTGGACCACCAGCGGGTTGCAGTGGCCCAGGTTCAGCACGCCAATGCCGCCCACGAAGTCGATATAACGCTTGCCGGTCGTGTCCCAGACTTCGGCGTTTTTGCCGTGGGAAAGGGTGACAGGGTGAACGAATGAAATGGACGCACTGATATTTTCGTTGCTCACTGGAAACGCTCCGGCAACGAATCGCGGTGGGTTCTGGAGAAGGTGTTCGGCGAAGACATAGGGGCATCCTGCTGTGTTGAACGTCGGGTGTATCTAAACGAACAACGGACATGCCCCGCAAACGAAATAAAATCGTCGAGTCATTCCAATAATTCTGAATGTCGGGCTTTCACCTGCTGTTTTATCCAGTCCACGAACGCCTTGACCTTGGGGACCTCGGCTGCGTGTTCGGCATGGGCCAGAAAGTGCGAGCCATCGCTCTGCATCGGGTGATCCCAGGCCACGACCAGCTTGCCTTCGGCCAGTTCTTCGCTGACCAGATAGCGAGGAATCAAGGCAATGCCGCAACCGGCCTGGGCGGCCCGGATGCACATGTAGAAGGTGTCGAAACGCGGGCCGTGATAGCTGCTTTGCGAATGCAGGTTCTGCTCGAGAAACCATTCATGCCAGGCCTCCGGGCGCGAGGTACATTGCAAGAGGGTATGGCCAGTCAGAGCCTGGGCGCTGGGGATGTCGCTGCTGGCCAGCAGGTCCGGTGCACAGACCGGGACCACTTCCTCTTTGAACAGCTCGATACAGGTGGCTCCGGGCCAGGTGCCCTGACCGAAAAAGAACGCCACATCGGCCTTGGCCCTGACCAGATCGAAGGGTTCCAGCTCGCTGCGGATATCCAGATGAATGCCGGGGTTCCGGCTGCCGAAGCCCTTGAGATTCGGCACCAGCCAGCGGTCGCCGAACGTCGGCTGGGTGGCGATTTTCAGTACCTCTGTCTCGCCGCCATAGGTCAGGATGTAGCGGCTCGACATATCGACCTGAATGAGGATCTTGTTCACCTCGGCCATGTACAGCTCGCCCGCCGGTGTCAGGTGCAGACGGCGGCGGATACGCTGGAACAGCGGGTGGCAGAGCATCTCTTCCAGCTGCGCGACCTGCTTACTCACGGCGCTCTGGGTGAGGTGCAATTCCTGGGCAGCGCGAGTGAAGCTCAAATGACGGGCCGAGGCTTCGAAACACTGCAAGGCGGTCGTTGAGGGCATCAAACGCTTGGACATTCACGGTTACCTGTTGACGTGCGGGATGGTTCATTCCAAAACGGAATCATGTTTTTCTAAATGGTCGTTTGTGACAAGGACTGTTGCGGGTCAATACTGATCCACATCAATGATTTCAACCAGTGTCATCTGCAGGAGAATCAATGTGGTTGCCAATTTGTTAGAAAGCCTGGGCGTAGCGAAAAGTGCTTACACAGAAGGGGATTACCCCGTCTACACCCCTATCGATGGCAGCCAGATTGCCTCCGTCAGCCTGGAAGGCAAGGCGCAGGTCGTGGCCCGCATCGACCGCGCCCACAGCGCGTTTCTGAAATGGCGCACGGTTCCGGCTCCACGCCGTGGCGAGCTGGTGCGCATCTTCGGTGAAGTGCTGCGCGAACATAAGGCGGCGCTGGGCGAACTGGTGTCCATCGAAGCCGGTAAGATCACTCAGGAAGGTCTGGGTGAAGTGCAGGAAATGATCGATATCTGCGACTTCGCTGTCGGCCTTTCCCGTCAGCTTTACGGCTTGACCATCGCCTCCGAACGTCCAGGCCACCATATGCGTGAAACCTGGCATCCGCTGGGCGTGGTGGGTGTTATCAGTGCCTTCAACTTCCCGGTGGCGGTCTGGGCCTGGAACACCACGCTGGCACTGGTGTGCGGCAACCCGGTGATCTGGAAGCCTTCCGAGAAAACCCCGCTGACCGCTCTGGCCAGCCAGGCCTTGTTCGATAAGGCCCTGAAAATCTTCGGCGATGCGCCGGAAGGTCTGGCGCAACTGGTCATCGGTGACCGTGAAGCCGGTGAGGCACTGGTCGATGATCCGCGTGTACCGCTGGTGAGCGCCACCGGCAGTACCCGCATGGGGCGTGAAGTGGGTCCGCGTGTGGCGGCTCGTTTCGGTCGCAGCATTCTGGAACTGGGCGGCAACAACGCCATGATCCTGGCCCCGAGCGCCGACCTGGATCTGGCCGTACGCGGCATCCTGTTCAGCGCGGTAGGCACTGCCGGCCAGCGCTGTACTACGTTGCGTCGCCTGATCGTACATCGCTCCATCAAGGACGAAGTGGTTGCGCGTGTGAAAGCGGCCTACGCCAAGGTACGGGTCGGCGACCCACGGGCAGGCAACCTGATCGGCCCGCTGATCGACAGGCAGGCTTTTGCAGCCATGCAGGACGCGCTGGGCAAGGCCCGCGATGAGGGTGGCCAGGTCTTCGGCGGCGAGCGCCAGTTGCAGGACAAATACCCCAATGGCTACTACGTGACTCCGGCCATTGCCGAGATGCCGGCGCAGAGCGATGTCGTGCGTCACGAAACCTTTGCGCCGATTCTCTATGTGCTGGCCTACGACGAATTCGAGGAAGCACTGCGTCTCAACAACGAAGTGCCACAAGGCCTGTCGTCCTGCATCTTCACCACCGACCTTCGTGAAGCCGAGGCTTTCCAGAGTGCGGCGGGCAGTGACTGCGGCATTGCCAACGTCAACATCGGCACCAGCGGTGCAGAGATCGGCGGAGCATTTGGTGGTGAGAAGGAAACCGGCGGCGGGCGTGAATCCGGTTCCGATTCCTGGAAGGCCTACATGCGTCGTCAGACCAATACCGTCAACTATTCCCGCGAACTGCCGCTGGCCCAGGGCATCGTTTTCGACTGACAGACAGGACATCAGGCTCGCCCGGCGAGCCTGAAACTTCATGGGGCTGGAGTGTTGCAATGACGCAATTTCGTCAAGAGTGCCTGTGGGAGCAACTGACGCCGCAAAGGCCCGGCCATCTGCCGTTGAGTGGAGAGCGGACGGCTGACGTTTGTGTGATCGGCGGCGGTTATACCGGTCTGTCCGCGGCTCTTCAGTTGATCGAGGGCGGCAAGTCGGTCTGTATCGTGGAAGCCCATCAGGTGGGCCACGGAGGTTCTGGGCGTAACGTAGGACTGGTCAACGCCGGTACCTGGGTGGCACCGGACGATCTGGAAAAGGTCCTGGGCAGCGCCGAGGCCAGTCGCCTCAATGGCGCATTGGGTGCAGCTCCGGCTCTGGTGTTTGCCACCATCGACAAATACGGAATCGATTGTCAGGACACCCGTACCGGTACTCTGCACATGGCGCACAACGCCAGCGGTCTGGCTGATCTGCGAAGCCGCGCCGAGCAATGGCAGCGCCGTGGCGCCAATGTCGAACTGCTGACCGGCAAGGCCTGTGAAGAGGCTTGCGGGACCAGCAGGATAGCCGGTGCATTGCTGGACTACCGGGCCGGGACCGTCAATCCCATGGCTTATGTTTCAGGCATGGCAATCAATGTGGTTGCGCGTGGCGGGACGATCTTCGGTGACTCGCCGGTAACCGGTCTGCAACGCACGGAAGATGGCTGGAAGGTCAGCACCGCTCAGGGCAGTGTGCGGGCCGAAAAGGTCATCATCGCTTCCAATGCCTACACCGAAGGCGAATGGACCGATGTGAAGGATCATATCTTTGCCGGTTACTACTATCAGGTGGCTTCGCAGCCGCTCACCGGTCCCGAGCAGGAAGACATTCTGCGTGGCGGGCAGGGCTCCTGGGATACCCGCAAGGTATTGAGCAGCATTCGTCGCGACGCGCACGGGCGCCTGGTGCTTGGCAGCCTGGGCAATGCCGGCAATTATCCGCTGTGGTTTATCCGTCAGTGGGCCGATCGCATCCAGCAGCACTACTTCCCGCAACTGGGCAAGGTCGAATGGCAAGGCACCTGGACGGGCCGTATCGGTTTTACGCCGGACCATCTGTTGCGTCTGTTCGAGCCTGCTCCCGGTCTGTTGGCGGCTACCGGTTTCAATGGCCGGGGCGTCACCACCGGAACACTGGTGGGCAAATGCTTTGCGGATTACTTGCTGAGCAACGATGCCAAGGCTTTGCCAGTGAGCTTCTCGAAGAGCAAGGCGGTCGTGGGCAGTTCATTGCGCACACTGGCCTACGATGCCGGTTTTACGCTGTATCACGCCGGGCAATGCCTGCGCGTCGTGCTCTGATTTTTCAAAAGAACAAAACGCCATACAACAAAATTCTCATTCAATTTCTGCTGCCGTACGAAATCGATCAAAGGAAATGCAAATGGCAAGTTTCATACTTCGCCCGGCTTTGCCGTGGCGGTCTTTCGGCATCCGGTCTATCTGAATTCCGTTTGAAAGTAAGCCCATAAAAGCAGTGACAGCACTGCGCCAACAAGAATGCTTATTCAAGAACAGGTTGCGTCGTCGGGCTGCCTCTTTGTGGGCCTCCCTGTGCAACCTCAACGTTGAGGGTAGAACATGGTTTCCCACAAGAAAGAGCACCGTTCCCTGAAGCACGGGCTGACATCCCGGCAGGTTTCAATGATTTCCATTGCCGGCATCATCGGTGCCGGTCTGTTCATCGGCTCATCCAAGGCCATCGCCACGGCAGGGCCTGCCATTCTGATCTCCTACGGTATTGCCGGGCTGCTGGTATTGCTGGTGATGCGCATGCTGGGTGAAATGGCGATTGCCAATCCCAACAGCGGTTCGTTCTCGACTTATGCCGGACAGGCCATCGGGCCATGGGCCGGGTTTACCATCGGCTGGCTGTACTGGTGGTTCTGGGTGCTGATCATTCCGGTCGAAGCCATTGCCGGTGCCGATATCCTGCACGCCTGGATGCCTTCGGTACCGTCCTGGCTGTTCGCCTTTTTGATCATGATCACGCTGTCTTGTACCAACCTGGTGAGCGTGAAGAATTTCGGTGAGTTCGAGTACTGGTTCGCGCTGGTCAAGGTGATTGCGATTCTGGCATTTATCGGCGTCTGCACCCTGGCCGTGCTGGGCTTCTGGCCACTGGTCGAAACCTCCGGCGTCTCGCAGATCTGGCAGAACGGCGGCTTCATGCCCAATGGATTCGGCGCGGTACTGGGCGGGGTATTGATCACGATCTTTTCGTTCTTCGGCGCAGAAATCGTCACCATCGCCGCCGATGAAACGGCCAACCCCAAAGAGAAGATTCGCAGGGCCACCAACCTGGTGGTTTATCGCATCGCAATTTTCTACATTTTCTCGATCTTCTTCATCGTCTCGCTGGTGGCCTGGAACGATCCGCGTCTGCTGCAGGTAGGGTCGTTCCAGCGGGCGCTGGAAATCATCAATGTGCCGGGTGCCAAGATGGTGGTGGATATCGTGGTGTTCGTGGCGGTCACCAGTTGCATGAACTCCGGCCTCTACACGGCTTCGCGGATGCTGTATTCCTTGGGCGCACGTGGCGAAGCCCCGGCGCAGATCAAGCGGGTTTCCGGCAGTGGCGTGCCGACCGTGGCAGTGATTCTTTCCACGCTGGCAGGTTTTGTCGGCTGTTTCGTGAACTATGCCTTTCCGGGCAAGGTGTTCGGTTTCCTGTTGTCCACCACCGGTGCCATTGCGCTGCTGGTGTATCTGGTGATTGCCGTCTCCCAGTTGCGGATGCGCAGAAAACTGGAGAGGGAAGGTCAGGAGCCTGCCTTCAAGATGTGGCTGTTTCCCTGGCTGACCTGGCTGGTGATCGGCCTGATCACTCTGGTGCTGGGCTACATGCTCATCAGCCCCGGCTACCGCTATGAAACCCTGATGACAGCGGCGGTTGCCGGGACGATTCTGCTGATTGCCCTGGTGCGTCGCAGAACGGCGACAGGAGCTTATGCGGCTGGGGTCTGACGGGCTGATGCAGATCGGCCAAGACCAATAAATTACTTTGTGGGAGGCCGCCTGCTGGCGACTTCAGCTTGCAGGCACCACATTTCGGTGCCTGAACTGGCTGTCGCGGCCAAGGCCCCTCCTGCCAAAGCGATTCATTGACCTTAACTGATCGGCGCACTGTTAAGCCGCAACTCCGCCCGCAACCCGCCCTGGGGCGAATTGTGCAGATGCAGGCTGCTTTGCAGCTTGCGCACGATCATGTCGACAATCGCCAGTCCCAATCCCGCGCCATTGCTGTTGCCCTGGCTGTAGAAGCGCTCAAGCAGACGTGCCTTGTGTTGCTCGTCGATGCCGGGGCCGGCGTCCTCGACGCATAAACGGGCGCTGCCATCTTCCTGGCGTTGCAGCACCACCCGGATCTCGCTGGCGGCAGGGGCGAAGTTGAGGGCGTTGGTCAGCAGGTTCTGCAAGGCGATGGTGATGGCGCCCGGGTCGCTGTGGATCATGCACACCTCATCGGCCTCCAGCACCAGCTCGACCCGTTTCTCCAGCGCCAGCGGCGTGAGTTCGGCCATCTCTTCCTGCACCAACGTATTGAGCTCGAAGGTCTTGAGCTGCTCCGGACTCAAGTGCGGTTCAAGCCTTGCCATGGTCAGCAACTGACTGGCGATACGGGCTGCCCGATCAACGCCGCTGACCAGAAAATCCAGTGCCTCCAGACGTTGTTCCGGGAGTTCGGCCTGACGGGCGTTCTGTGCGTGGATGCGCAGAACGGTCAAGGGGGTGCGCAGTTCATGGGCGGCATCGGCAATGAAGCGCCGCTCGCGTTCCAGCAGATTGTCGATCTGGGTCAGCAGGCGATTGAGAGCGGTCTGCATGGGCTCCAGCTCCTTGGGCAAGGGCGACAGCGCCAGAGGCTCCAGGCTTTCTGCATCACGCTTGCGGATCACCTGCGCCATGGATTGCAGCGGGCGCAGGCCCCAGCCGATGACCAGCCAGATGGACAGGATCAGCAGCGGAACGCCAATCACGGTGGGCCACACGGTATGGCTGACGATGATCTGAATGAGGCCCTGGCGCACATCGTCGCGCTCACCGACCCAGATCAGGAAACCCTGCTGCGGATCGGCCAGCAGGAAGCCACACCATTCACGGCCATTTTCCACCAGGTCATGGGAGCCTTCGGTCCTGGGCGGCTCAGTGAGCACCGGGGCTTCGGCGGAGCGCACCAGCAATTCACCCGACGTACGCCAGACCTGGAAGGTCAGGCGGGTTTCGTAAGGATGGGCCACGCCGCTGGTGCCGACCCGGCTCATGGCTTCGTCGAACGCTTCATACAGCTTGCTCAGATCCTTTTCGCCCTCGGCCCGCTGGCGCAGCACGCCTTGCAGCAGGCGGGCACTCTGCGCCAGCTGGGCGTCGTAGACCTCTTCGATTTCGTGATGGCTGTCGCGCAGCACCAGCAGGCCGATGATCAGATCGCCCAGCAGCAACAGCAGCAATACCGGGGCAAGAATTCGTGCGCGTACCGAGGTCATGCCTTGAGCTCCAGCAGGTAGCCGACGCCGCGAACGGTGCGGATCAGATCAGTGGACAGTTTCTTGCGCAGGTTGTGGATCAGCACTTCCAGCGTGTTGCTTTCGACCTTCTCCTGCCAGCCATACAACGTGGTGGACAGGCGCTCGCGGGTGACCACCTTGCCCGGGCGGATCATCAGTTGATGCAGCAGTTGATATTCCATGGGCGTCATGGGGACTTCGTTGCCCTGAAAACTGACTTGCTGCGAGGCCGGATCCAGGCTGATGCCGGCGTGTTCCAGCAACGGTTGCGCCCGACCCTGACTGCGGCGCAGCAGGGCGCGCACCCGGGCTTTGAGTTCGTTGACGTCGAAGGGCTTGATCAGATAATCGTCCGCACCGGCATCCAGCCCGGCGATGCGGTCCTGAGTACCGTCGCGGGCAGTCAGGATCAATACCGGCAGCGACTGCTGTTCGGCGCGCAACTGGCGCAGCAGATCGAAGCCGTCCAGGCGTGGCAGACCGAGATCCAGCAGCAACAGGTCGAAGCGTTCGCTGCGCAGGGCATGCAGGGCGCTGAGCCCGTCCTCGATCCAGTCGAGCGTATAGCCCTCGGTGTTCAGGGCGACTTTGATGCCTTGGCCGATGGCACGATCATCTTCCACCAGAAGCAGACGCATAAGAGGTTCCGGGCAATGGATTGGGGGAGGGCGGGGCGCCATCATGCCGTTATGGCCGTGACTCGCGTAGAGCCATATGTCGAGAAGATGTAACGACCTGTTACACCTTAAGCTTTTCCTAAGATTGCTTTCGCACAGTAGCGACTCCTTAACTGCTGCGAGTATCCAACATGCGTAAAGTCCTGCTGATTTCCTTGCTGATGGCCAGCCCTCTGGCACTTGCCGGTCCGCAGTGCACCACTGCCGACAAATCCCAGTGGCAGGACCAGGCCAAGTTCCAGGAGCAACTCAAGGCCCAGGGTTACCAGATCAGCAAGTTCAAGGTCACCGACGGCAACTGCTACGAGATCTACGGTTTCGACAAAGACAAGCGCAAGGTCGAAATCTACCATGACCCTGTATCCGGCAAAGCCGTGAAGACCGAGATCAAAGGCTGATGAGCCGGGTTTCCCTGCGTCTGTGGGACCCTCTCGTCAGGCTGTTTCATCTGTCTGTCGCGGGTGTCTTCATCGCCAACTACTTCTTCAATGAGGCCGGTGGCGACTGGCATGTGTGGCTCGGCTATTACGCCGTTGCCTGGCTGTGTGTGCGAGTGGTGTGGGGATTCGTCGGGCCACGCAGTGCCCGCTGGAGTGACTTCTGGCCGAGCCCGAGTCGTTTGCGGGCTCATGTGCGGTCGCTGATCGACAGGCGACCTGCTCATCGGCTCGGCCATTCGCCTCTGGGGGCACTGGTCATGGTTCTGATGATGGCGCTGATTTTTTCCATCGGCCTGACCGGCTGGATGATGGAAGAAGTGGATGCCTTGTGGGGGGCCGACTGGCCGCTGCAGATCCATGAATCCCTGGCCAATGTGCTTTGCGCGCTGGTCGTGCTGCATATGGCCGCCGCGATCTTCGAGAGTTTTCAGGTACGTGACAACCTGCCGCTGTCGATGCTGACCGGCAAGCGCCGTTCATTGCCCGAACAGCCCGAAAACAACAATTGAAATAGCCCCTGTAATTCCTTTCGCTAAGGTGCTGGATTTTCATGCCTGTTATTTCCCGAAACCTGGCTGCATGGAGCGCAGGCCTTGCTGTTGTCTTGATCTTTCTCAGTGCCTGGCTCAGCCACCCGCTGCACAGGCTTTCTCCTTTTGCGGTCAGTGAGACGCCGGTCAGTGTCGAGGGCGCTGCTACCGCGGCGACCTACAGTTCGCGTTTCGCCTCCTCCGATCTCGATGATTTCGTTCACTCATCTGCCGTCACCGCCTTGCCGGGCGGTGATCTGATGTCGGTATGGTTCGCCGGTTCCCGTGAGGGCGCAGGGGATGTGGAGATTCGTGCCTCCAGGTTCGATGCCAGCGCCGGTGAGTGGGGCAATGAACAGGTGCTCGCAACCCGTGAGTCCACCCAGGCCGGTACGGGCAAATACATTCGCAAACTGGGCAATCCGGTGATTGCACTGGCTCCGGATCAGCGTCTCTGGCTGTTTTATGTGTCGGTATCGGTGGGCGGCTGGGCGGGCAGTTCGGTGAATGCCATGGTCTCTCAGGACATGGGCGCCACCTGGTCGCAGCCGCGGCAGTTGATCACTTCGCCTTTCCTGAACATCAGCACTCTGGTTCGTGCCGCGCCGGTATTCCATTCCGACGGCTCCATCGGCCTGCCGGTCTATCACGAGTTTCTGGGCAAGTTTGCCGAGTACCTTTACCTGAGCCCCAGCGGTGACGTGATCGACAAGTTCCGCATCAGCCGTGGCACCAACTCTCTGCAACCCACGGTTGTACCGCTGGACGGTCAGCGGGCCGTGGCGTTGCTGCGCTATGCGGGCAATACCTATCACCGCGTACTGGCCAGCCGCACCGAAGATGGCGGCAAGACCTGGAGCGAGCCGCACCCGCTTGAGCCGAGCAACCCCAACTCGTCGCTGGCAGCCGTCGGTGTGCCGGGGCGCGGTCTGCTGGTGGCCCTCAATGATCTGCGGGACGGTCGTTTCAAGCTGAGCCTGTACGGCACCGATGAGCAGATGAACCAGTGGCGTCCGGTGATCGATCTGGATAAGTCCCCCGATCCGCTGGGGCATCCGTTTTCGCTGGAAGCCTATCGGGAAATCCTCGGTGAAGGTTTCCGGGCCTCCAGTGGTGCCCGACGTCAGCCTCTGGAAGCCGAGTTCCTGAGCAATCTGGACCAGCGGGTCTGTTCGCCGCAGGGGTGCGATTTTGAATACGAGTACCCGTATTTCATTCGCAGCCCGGACGGTATGTACCACCTGGTCTACTCCTGGAATAACACCTTCATCAAGCATGTCAGCTTCAACGAAGCCTGGCTGGCGGAGCACTTGTTATGATCGCGCAATGGCTGACACACCTGGCGTTTGCGCTGGTGCTGTTTCTGATCCTGTCTTCCTGGACTTCTTCGCAGCGCTGGCGTCTGGCGATACTGGCCAGTGCTTCGCTGGCGAGCGTGGTTTCCATCGATGGCCTGTCTCTGGCGTCCTATGTGCGCAGTCTGAGCGATGACCTGGCGATCCCCAGTCTTGTCGGTCTGGTCTGGTTGACTGCCCAGCGTCTGGGGTTCGTCCAGCCACTCGAGGCTCCCCAGCGCCTGTTGGTGTTGTCGGTGCTTGCGGCCCTGGCCCTGGTTCTCTACCCGGCCACGCTGGGCATCACCTATTTCGATCCCTACCGCTGGGGCTTCAACCCAAGGCCGATGATCATCGCGGTCGGCGTTCTCACCCTGATGTTGCTGTACCTGCGCAGCCATCTGGGGGCCTTGATGCTGGCGCTGGCCACACTGGCTTTCACCTTCCGCATCAAGCCTTCGGAAAACTACTGGGATTACCTGATCGACCCGTTTCTGGCGTTGTACGGCTGCATTGCGTTGCTGGTATTCGTTGCACGTCGCCTGTATCGCAGCTACTCACAACCCGGAAATGCATGAACAGAGGAATGAAAATGAGTTGGCTGCAATCACGACGCCTGCAGTATTGGGCAGGCACCATCGTACTGTTTTTCCTGTTGTCGGCATTGTTGAGGGGCGTGTTTTTCTGGAGTTTTTCCGGGATCGAGCACGAGAAACTGTTCAGCGACCCGACCGTGCTGCAAACCCTGAGCATCGGTTTTCGCTTCGATCTGCGTCTGGCATTGCTGGTGTCGTTGCCGGTGGCGTTTCTGCTGTGGCTGCCGCGCTGGAACATGCTCAGCGTCCGTGCGCTGCGCTGGATAGCGCGCTCGTACCTTGTGCTGGCGCTGGTGCTGCTGACGATGATTCATATCGTCGACTTCGGTCATTACGCCTATCTCGGTGTAAGGCTCAACGCCAGTGTTCTGCGCTATCTGGAAGATGCCCAGATATCCCGGGACATGATGTGGCAAACCTATCCGGTGGTCTGGATCAGCCTTGGCTGGCTGCTGACCTTGCTGGTGCTGGCGCGCATCCTGCTCTGGCTGGAACGCATCACGCTGCAACGAGCGCCGCGTCCGGTCAGGCGCTGGTCGGCGGCCTGGGGCGCGGCTGTGATGGTGTGTGCGACTTTTCTGGGACTGCTGGGCCGTGTGGAAAACCTCAACCTGGAGAATCCGGTGCCGCTGCGCTGGAGCGATGCGTTTTTCTCCGGCAATAACCAGGTGGCGGCATTGGGGCTCAACCCGGCGCTGTTCCTGTATGACACCCTCAAGGTTTCCCAGTCCCGCTACGACGAAGATCAGGTGCGCCAGCACTATGACGTGGTCGCCCGATATCTGGGCGTGGCGCAGCCCGATGCCCAGAGCCTGAGCTTCAAGCGTCAGCAAGCCGTGCAGCCTTACCGGGTCAACGGCGAGCGTGCACCGAACGTGATTTTCGTGATGCTCGAATCCCTGGGCACCAGTGCCGTGGGGGCCTATGGCAACCCGCTCAATCCCACGCCGAACCTGGATCGTCTGGCCACCGAAAGCTGGTTCTTCAGGCATTTCTATGTTCCGGTCACCGGCACCGCCAAGACCGTCTGGGCGAGTATCACCGGGGTTCCGGACGTCACCCGTCAAGAGACCGCGACACGCCATCCGCTGCTGACCCGCCAGAATACGATCATCAATGACTTCAAGGATTATCAGAAGCTGTACATGATCGGCGGCAACTCGGGCTGGGCGAACATGAATGCACTGATTCGTCGCAGCATCGACGATGTACGTCTGTATGACGAGCGTGACTGGAAGTCGCCTCAGGTAGATGTATGGGGCATTTCCGATCTGGACCTGTTCAAGGAAAGCGACAGGATCCTGCGTGAACTGCCCAAGGATCGCCCGTTCTTCGCGTACCTGCAGACCGCTGGCAATCACCGGCCTTTTACCATTCCCAAGGAGAACGATGGCTTTGAGGTCAGCAACCTGACGCTGGAGCAGGTGCAGGCGGCGGGTTCGCGCAGTGTCGAGCAGTACAATGCCGTGCGCCTGCTGGACTTCAATATCGGTCGCCTGATGGAGCTGGCCAAGGCGGGCGGCTACTACGAAAACACCATCTTCGTGATGTTCGGTGACCACAACACCCGCATCAGCCAGATCCCTCACATGGCTCCGGCCTTCGAGCAACTGGGGCTGGAGAGCAATAACGTTCCGCTGCTGATTCATGCGCCGGCGCTGCTGGGCTCGCGGGTCATCGAGGAAGCGGTCGGGCTGGCGGACCTGTTGCCCACGGTGGCAGGCATGGCGGGTGTCGAGTTCAGCAACGGCGCGATGGGGCGTGACATTCAGCAACCGGCACCGGAAGGCGAGCGGGTGGTGCCGCTGGTATTGCGTGAAGGCACCTTCCCGCTGATCGGTGCTGTCACCCGGCATTATCTGCTGCAAATGGAGCACGACGGCAGTTCGCCAACCCTGCACGATCTGTCGTCCCGCACTCCGCTGGATAATGTC
This sequence comes from Pseudomonas capsici, assembly GCF_017165765.1. Classification (GTDB taxonomy): domain Bacteria; phylum Pseudomonadota; class Gammaproteobacteria; order Pseudomonadales; family Pseudomonadaceae; genus Aquipseudomonas; species Aquipseudomonas capsici. The sequence continues at coordinate 132,194 of NZ_JAFGZD010000011.1, read as the reverse complement.
GCCGAGCAGAACCCGCAAGAGTTCGAGCGGCTGCGCGACCTGACTCGCGGGCTGCACGAGAGTTCGCGTTTGATGTTGTATCGCAACGTGCGCTGATTTGAAGTGGGAGGCGGTGAAGTGCCGACAAGCCGTCTCCCATGGCATGTAACTCTTCTGACTCGTCCCTCCACCGGAATCTGCCCGGAATAAATTTCCTGCTGCGGTGATCCAGAAACGCTTGTGCGACGTAGAGCCTTCGTGGCTGCTGGCGATGGAGACGCGTATTTCGAGTGTTCCTGCCAGTCTGCTACGCTGGAATTGTCTCTCAGGTAAGATTTCGTACGTCAGCAACAGACTTTTACCGATGCATAACCTTCTGTTATTCATCGGTAATTTTTGTAAAACTCTGTCAGATATCGTCGGCAGTCTGTATGTTGGGGCCCAATTTCGCCTGGATGCGGTTTTTTGTCGTTCCCACCCTTGAGAGCATTAGTGGATGTTGGCAACGTGTACCCAGGCTTCCCCGGCCCGACTACTTGATGCTCTTCGTTCTGAAACGAATCAGTTACATGTCGGTCTGGAAAAGCGCCTGCCGTTTTTTTCCCCTGTCCTGACGAGCGCTTATTACCTTCGTCTGATCCAGGCCTACCATGGTTTTTACAGGCCGTTGGAGTCCGAGTTGCTGGCCAGTGGCCTGATGCCGGATGAACTGGATGCGCCCGAGCGAGTCAAAACTCCTGCATTGATTCAGGATCTGCATGCCTTGGGCATGACCGATCAGGCGATCGATGAACTTGCCCTGTGCAGGCAACTGCCTCTGATCGACTCTCCCGGTGCCTGTCTTGGCGTACTGTACGTGCTTGAAGGCGCCACTCTTGGCGGGCAGATCCTGCGCCGCGAAATCCACAAGCGGCTGGGGCTGAACGAGCAAACGGGTGCGGCTTTTCTGAATGTCTATGGCAGCGCAACCGGCATGCGCTGGAAAGCGTTTCTGGCTCACCTGGACAGTGTGCAGGCCGACGCCGCAACCACAGAGGCTGCCGTGTTGGCGGCCCAATCCACATTTGCATGTTTCGAGCACTGGCTCGATGGTCAAGAGGTACTGTTATGAGCCAACTCGATAAAGACACTTTCGAGGCCCTTCTGGCCAACTGTGCCAACGAGCCGATTCAGTATCCGGGTGCCATTCAGCCTCATGGCGTGCTCTTCACTCTGACCGAACCGGATTTCGTGGTGCAGCAGGTCAGCGCCAACGTGCAGGAACTGCTCGGCAAGAACCCCGATCATGTGCTGGGACAGCCATTGGAATTCGCCGTGGGCGACGGCTGGGCCAATGTGCTTAAAAGCGCCAGCACCCAGGAGTCGTTCAACGACATTGCGCAACTGATCGTTACCGTCAATGGCCGGGATTTCGAGGCTCTGATGCACCGGCATCAGGGCGTTCTGGTGCTGGAGCTGGAAATTCAGGACAAGGAAGCGCAAGTTGCCAGCAGTGAGCGGATTGCCAACCTTGGGCGCATGTTGCGTCAGTTGCAGGCGGCCAAGACCCTGCAGGCGCTGTACGAAATCAGTGTCCGTGAAATCCAGAGACTGACCGGCTATGACCGGGTTCTGATCTACCGTTTCGAGGAAGAGGGGCACGGCCAGGTCATTGCCGAAGCCTCGTCGCCCGGCATGGAGCTGTTCAGCGGACTGTTCTTTCCCGCTTCGGACATTCCCGAGCAGGCTCGCGAGCTCTATCGTCGCAACTGGCTGCGCATCATTCCCGATGCCGACTACACGCCGGTGCCGCTGATTCCGCAACTGCGCCCCGATACCGGAGAGTCGCTGGACCTGAGCTTCTCCACCTTGCGCAGCGTTTCGCCGATTCACTGCGAATACATGAAGAACATGGGCGTGTTGTCGTCCATGAGCGTTTCCCTGCTCAAGGACGACAAACTCTGGGGGCTGATCAGTTGCGGGCATCGCACGCCTCTGTACGTTTCCCACGAACTGCGGGGGGCCTGTCAGGCCATCGGCCAGGTATTGTCCCTGCAGATCCGTGCGATGGAGGCCCTGGAAGTCACTCGCCAGCGCGAGGCCAAGCTGCAGATGCTGCAAAGCCTGAACGACTCCATGGTCTCTGCGTCGGAGAACGTCTTCGACGGTCTTGAGCAGCAACCGCAAATCCTGATGGATCTGGTCGGTGCCTCGGGTGTGGCGATCATTGACGACAGACAACTGCATACCTTTGGTCTGTGCCCCGAGCCTGGCGAAATCAAGGCTCTGCATAAATGGCTGATGGCCAGGGGGCAACAGGTCTTTTTCAGCCATCATCTGTCCAGCATCTACCCGGAGGCCGAGGCCTATCAGCAGCAGGCCAGCGGTGTTCTGGCCATGAGCTTGCCAAAACCGGTCGATAACGGCGTGCTGTGGTTCCGTCCCGAGGTCAAGGAAAGCATTCAGTGGAGCGGTAACCCGAACAAGCCGCTGGATATGGAAGGCTCCGGTGCAGGCCTGCGTCTGCGACCGCGTACCTCGTTCGAGATCTGGAAAGTCGAGATGGCGGGTATCTCGACCAAATGGACCCATGGCGATATTTTCGCTGCCAACGACCTGCGTCGCTTTGCACTGGAAGACGATCTGGCGCGTCAGGTGCGCCGGGAGCAACAAGCCGTGCGCGCCCGTGACGAACTGGTTGCCGTGGTATCCCATGACCTGCGCAACCCGATGACGGTCATTTCCATGCTCTGCGGCATGATGCAGAAGGCCTTCAGCTCCGACGGGCCACATACTTCACGACGTATTTCAGCCGCCATCGATACCATGCAACAGGCTGCCAGCCGCATGAACGTCTTGCTGGAAGACTTGCTCGACACCTCGAAAATCGAAGCGGGCCGCTACATCATTTCCCCGCAGCCGCTGGAAGTGAGCCATATATTCGAAGAGGCCTATTCCTTGCTGGCACCACTGGCCATGGATAAATCCATCGATATCTCCTTCCATAGCGAACCGGACCTGAGAGTCAGCGCCGACCCGGAACGCCTGTTCCAGGTACTGTCGAACCTGATCGGTAACGCCATCAAGTTCACGCCCAAACAAGGCCGGATCGACGTGGCTGCAGTGCCCAGCGGCAATGAAATCGTCTTCACCGTGCGCGACTCGGGCGAAGGCATTCAGCCGGAACAACTGCCGCACATCTTCGAGCGTTACTGGACCATCAAGGAAGGCAACCCGACCGGCACTGGCCTGGGGCTCTACATCTCCCAAGGCATCATCAAGGCCCATGGCGGTGTACTGACTGCAGACAGCCAGGTGGGGCTGGGCAGTGAATTCAGATTTACGGTGCCGGTGGCGGTGTAATGCATATCCTGTGGCTCTGTCTGCATCAGGAGCCAGCGGCCTGTAGGAGGCAGCTTGCTGGCGACTTGATTCAGTCCCTGCCCGGTCATGGCTTGTGAGACGGCTTTTGGTATTCATGGAATGCGGGACTCTTCGCAAACACATCCGCAATAAAATCCATGAAGACGATGGCCCGTTTGGGCAGCAGCCGATTCGCCAGATAGACGACCTGAATCGGGACAGGGGGTGCCACGTAGTCAGTCAGCAACAGCTGAAGATTGCCACTTCGCAGCCCTTCCTCATAAAGCCATTGAGGCCCTTGCGCGATTCCCAATCCGGCATTGACGTACTCGCGTATCGCCTCGGGCGAGTTGACTCGTAGTCGGCCGGAAACCGCAACATCGATGTCTTTGAAGCGCCAGTTAGTGCCCGTTGAAAGCAGTGTGTAGATCAGGCAGTCGTGTGCTTTCAGTTCAGCGGGTGAGGTTGGTGACCCGCGTTGCGCAAGGTATTCACGGCTGGCAACGCATACACGCTCGAACCAGGCCAGTGGGCGGGCTCGCATGGCACTGTCTTCCAGGTGTCCAATGCGGATCGCGAGTTCAGCCCCTTCGTCGACCAGATTAACGTAGCGATCGCTGATCTGCAGATCGAGCGACACGTGCGGATAGCGTTCCAGGAAGGTTGCGACATGCGGCACGATGAAGGTGTGGGCCAATGCGGTCGGGCAGGCAACGCGCAATAATCCGGACGCAGCGACGTTCCCTTTCAGTGACGACTCGGATTGCTCCACGGAGTCGAGAATGCGTCGAGCGTCTGCGTAATAGCGTTCTCCCTCAGGCGTCAGTACCAGCTTGCGTGTGGATCGATGAAGAAGCCTGGTTTGCAAATGGTCTTCAAGTGCTGCGACATAACGACTGACGTTAGGCTGCCCCAGCCCTAGATCGCGACCCGCAGCTGAAAAGCTGCCCGTTTCGACCGTTCGTACAAAACAGGTCATTAGCAGCAATCGATCCATCAGGCGTCTCTCATTCATGCAGTTGAGGCATGATATTTATACTGTTTTCTCGACTTATCAATATCTGTGCATGAATACATAGTTTCTCTCAGAAGGTCAGCCGCTCGGCTGGCCTGCAAATCGAGAGGAAATTCATATGTCCCGTTTACAAGGCAAGCGTACCCTCATCACGGGCGGTACCAGCGGTATCGGTCTGGAAACTGCCAGGCAATTTCTCGCCGAAGGCGCGCGCGTGATCGTCACAGGTGTCAATCCGGAGTCGATTGCCAACGCTCAGGCAATCCTGGGGAGCGAAGTCCTGGTGCTGCGTGCCGACTCGGCCAGTATCGCAGCGCAGAAGGAACTGGCGCAGGCCGTTGAGGCTCATTACGGACAACTGGATGTGGCCTTCCTCAATGCTGGCGTATCAGTCTGGATGCCAATAGAAGACTGGACGGAGGAAATGTTTGATCGTTCCTTCGACATCAACGTCAAAGGCCCGTACTTCCTCTTGCAGGCACTGCTGCCGGTTTTCGCTGACCCTGCATCGGTTGTTCTCAACACCTCCGTCAGTGCGCACCTTGGCGATGCGCGTTCATCCGTTTATGCGGCGACCAAGGCCGCGTTCCTGAACATGTCGAAAACGCTCTCGAGTGAACTTCTGCCGCGTGGTGTGCGGGTAAACGCGGTCAGCCCTGGCCCGGTCGATACGCCGCTGTATGACAAGCTGGGCATTCCCGATGCCTATCGGGAACAGGTCAACAAGGATATCGCTGCGACCATTCCATTCGGCCGCTTCGGTACGCCTGAAGAAGTCGCCAAGGCAGTGTTGTACCTGGCCTCGGACGAGTCTCGATGGACGGTTGGTACGGAAATCATCGTCGACGGCGGTCGCTCGCTTTAACGGGCTGGCACGGACGTAGCGTTTATACGGCCCGCTCCCTGCCTGGTGGCGGGCCTTGCCAATTTAATGGTGGGTATTTCATGTCCCAATCACAGTTCACACTCGTCAGCCATGGGCTGTGCCCGTTCGTTCAGCGTGTGGCCATTCTGTTACTCGAAAAAGGCGTTCCCTTTCAGCGTATCGATGTAGACCTTAAAGACAGGCCGGACTGGTTCGTGGCTATGTCGCCGACCGGTAAGGTTCCACTACTCACGGTGCCGGATGACAATGAGGGCGTGACTGTTCTATTCGAGAGTGTCGCGATCTGCGAATACCTTGAGGAGGTGTACCCGGAGCCCGCGTTGCACCCGGAAACTGCGCTCATGCGTGCTCAACACCGTGCCTGGATCGAGTTTGCCACTGCCATGCTTGCTGACGCATGGGGATACCTGAATGCTGCGGATCAGCAGACAGCGCTCGGTAAATCTGCAACGTTGAGAGGAAAGCTGGAACGACTCGACGGTGAAAAATCGGATGGCCCGTTCTTCGCTGGTGGAAAATTCGGCATGGTTGATATCGCCGTTGCTCCGGTTTTCCGCTACTTCGACATACTCGGATTCGAACCTGATCATCAGTTATTCATCGGACTTAACAGAGTTGCCGAGTGGCGCTGTGCGCTTGCCAGCCGCGCCAGCATTCAAGCTGCAGTTGCCGAGGACTATGAGTCCCGGTTCCGCAAACATCTTCGGGAGGGACAAGCTGTCTTGGTCAGCGCTCAATGAGCCAAGGCCGAACTGGCTCGTTCGCTGGCGCGTGTCGAGGTGCTGAAGGAGCGAATTCATTGGCTCTGTCTGCATCAAGTGTTGCAAGCCCGTCATAGAACTGTTGGAGGCAGCTCGCTGGCGACTGGACCGTTTTCGCCAGCGAGCTGCCTCCAACAGCATTACCAGCCCTGTACCAGAGCTTAGGCTTTGTACGAAATGTATCTGCGCTCGATGATGCTGCGTTAAAAACAGGCTCGGAATGCTCATTTACACCAGTAAAGTCGAGCGCGACTCCGACCGTTCCTCGCCTGTTTTTGCCTTGCCTCACCTTCGCTCGAAAACATTTCGTACAGAGCTTAACGAGGACAGAGCCAATTCATTTGCGAAGGTCGCGTGCAGTCGTATAAGCGGCGCACTCGGACATCCCTTCTGATCGCACCGGTCAACTCCCTCTTCGCAGGACGTTCAATCTGCGACAAGAAACATTCCTGTTAGCGACTATTCAGAACTGACGCTTTTCCCTTAACGCCATGTTTTTAAAGGGATAAATGAATGGATTCCCGATATTTTTATAGTATTTTCTATGTATACATAAAAAATACAAAGCATTGACGGTGCCTTCGGCCCGTGCGAATCTGAATTCAACAACAAGCTGTAAGCACGGATTCGCCTGCTCTGGAGGTCTTTGTGAAAAGCGGCAAAAACACGCTCTATGACGACCTGAAACGTCAGATTCTCACGATGGAGCTGGACCCTGACGAGGCGCTGGACGAAGCGGCGATCAGCGAGCGTTACGGTCTTTCCAGAACCCCGGTGCGGGAAGTCTTTCGGCGTCTTGCCGGTGAGGGCTACATCGATATCCAGGAAAATCGCGGATCTCGGGTGATCCCCATGAACCATTCGACGCTGCGCAACTTCTTTCTGGTAGCGCCCATGGTCTATGCCGCGATAGGACGTCTGGCCGTGCAGAACTTCAAGGCCCGCCATTTACAGGACCTGAAGGAAACCCAGCAACGATTTCGTACTGCGACAGTGTCGCGTGATGCACGGATGATGGTGGTGGAGAACAACCGTTTCCACGCCATCATGGGTGAAATGGCGGGCAATCAGTATCTGGAGCCCAGCCTGGAAAGGCTGCTGATCGATCATGCCCGTATCGGTCATACCTTTTTCCGTCCCAGCAACGAAGACATGGAGCAACGGCTGCAACTTTCTGCCGAGCACCATGATGCGTTTATCGATGCGATCGAGAAGCGCGATGAAAGTGCAGTTGTCGATCTGGTATTCGAGCATTGGGAACTTTCCCGCGAAAACATGGAAATGTTTATTGCGCCTCAAGGAATGAAAGCAGACCTGCCTTTTTCGATTGACTCACTCTGACAGTGACCGGTGTTTGTCAGGACATCAAAGCAAGCAGTGCAAGAGGGTGAAATTCAAGTTTCACACCACGGACTTCCCTTGTCTGGAAGTTTATAAAAACAAGTTCAAACGTAGATCGAGGAATGCCATGAAGAATATTTGGAAAGTCGTCTGCGCGGTTGCGTTGATGGGCATGATCATGTTGCCCGTACGCGCAGAAGAAAAAACGATTACGATCGGAACCCTGTCATGGGAGGATTTGACGCCCATTACCGGTGTGACCAAAAAGGTGCTTGAAGACTCAGGCTATAACGTCAAGGTCATCGAGTTTTCCGAATGGGGTATCGCTTATGCTGCCTTGGGCAAAGGGGATATTCAGGTCCTGGCTTCTCAAACGGACTATGCTGCCCAGGACTACTGGAACAAGAACAAGAATCGCCTGGAGAAGCTGTCTCCGGTTTCGTATGGCCTTTACCAGGCTATTGCAGTACCTAAATATGTCGATATCGATTCGCTTGAGCAATTGAACGACAACGCCGAGAAGTTCGGTTCAAGAATCATCGGCATCGAGCCCGGCTCGGGTCTGATGAGCGATGCCAGCAAAGCCGTCAAGGATTACGGGATCAAACTGCAACTGGTCGAAGGCAGTACCGCCGCCATGACCGCGGCCTTGAAGTCAGCCATTGATCGCAAGGAGTGGGTTGCGGTAACCGTATGGGAACCTTCCTGGATGGCTCAGAAGTTCGATCTCAAGTTCCTCAAGGATCCGAAGGGTGTTTTTCCTCCACCGCAAGGTTATTACTGGATCGGTCATAAAGGCTTTTCTCAGGAATACCCTCATGCCCGTGAAGTCATTGCAAGTGTCTACCTTCCACTGGCCGATATCACCGCCATCAATGGCCAGGTCAAGGACGGCAAAAGCATGGATCAAGCCGTCACGGAGTGGACGAATAATCATGCGGACCTGTTGAAGCGTTGGGGCAATATCAAAAAATACTGAATCGAATTTTCATTTAACTGCCGATTTCTGATCCATTGAAAAATAGAAAAACCAGTGAACTGGTTCAATAGGCTCAACAATGAATACGGTTAAAGTAGACGCCAACGAAGTACTTGTAGATTGTCAGTCTGTCTGGAAGATATTTGGACATAACGCCAAGGCTGCAATGGATGCGGTAGTGCAAGAGGGGCTCGGCAAAACCCGTATCCTGCAGGACTATGGCTGTGTGGTCGGGGTTTCCAATGTCAGCCTTCAGGTTCGCCGTGGCGAGATCTTCTGCATCATGGGGTTGTCCGGCAGTGGCAAATCCACGCTCATCAGACTGCTCAACAAGTTGATAACGCCCAGCTCCGGGAAGGTCCTGGTCAAGGGCAACGATCTGTCTGCCCTGTCTCCCGCGAAACTGCGGGAAGTCAGGGCACGCAATATCGGCATGGTCTTCCAGAGTGTTGCCTTGCTGCCCCATCGTACGGTTCTGGAGAACACCGCATTCGGACTGGAGGTTCAGGGTGTCGGCAAGGCCGAGCGTTATCAGGTGGCGGAGCGTGCATTGGCAAAGGTGGGTCTGACCGAATGGGCCTCACGCTATCCCGACGAACTGTCCGGCGGCATGCAGCAAAGGGTAGGGCTGGCGCGGGCGATTACCGCCAATCCCGAAGTCATCCTGATGGACGAGCCCTTCAGTGCGCTCGATCCTCTGATTCGTCGCCAATTGCAGGATGAGTTCCGCCAACTGACCAAGGATCTGGGCAAGTCAGCGGTTTTCATCACCCATGATCTGGACGAGGCGATCCGCATTGGTGATCGCATTGCGATCATGAAGGATGGCGTGATCATTCAGGTCGGTACCGCCGAAGAGATTGTTCTCAATCCGGCAGACGATTATGTAGCCGAGTTTGTGGCCGGTATTTCAAGGTTGCATCTGGTCAAGGCGCACTCGGTCATGACACCTGTCGCCACCTTTGAGGCGGCCAATCCGGCCTGTGATCTCACACGGTTTCCCCAGGCTTCGGCCGAGGCGGATATCAACGAGTTGATCGGCCTGGCGGTGGAGTCCAGGGCCGATGCCATAACGGTGGTCAAGGATGGCGTGGTGGTGGGCGTGACCACGCCCCGTGATCTGCTGCGGGGTGTTCAAGGTATTCCGAACGACAGCACGGCCGGACAATTGGCCGACGTCCTGGAGACGTCAGCATGAACACGCCCGATTTTTCAGCGCAATTCGACTCGACTATCGATGCGGGTCTCGAGTGGCTTTCCGAGAACGGCGAATCTGTTTTCAATGCGCTCAACCATGGTCTGGAAGGTGGATTCAAAGGCGTGCTGTGGTGCCTTTCCTATCCGCCCCATTACGTCGTTGCGCTTGCCGTCGGCCTCATCGGCTGGCGTATGGCAGGTATCCGTTTTGCCGTGCTGTCGATGCTGGCATTGCTTGGATGCGCGATGATCGGTCTATGGCCCGAGACGATGAGTACACTGGCGCTGGTGCTCACGGCCACGTTTCTGGCGTTGTTGGTCGCGATCCCGGTGGGTGTGCTGGCGGGGCTGACGCCCATGCTTGACCGGATGGTCGATCCCTGCCTGGATCTGGTCCAGACCTTGCCGCCCTACATCTATCTGCTCCCGGCGATTGCGCTGCTTGGCTACGGCCCGGGGACGGCACTGTTGGCCACTTTCATTGTGGCGGTGCCGCCAGCCTTGCGTCTGACTTCCCTGGGGATCCGCATGACGCCCAGAGAGTTCATCGAGCTTGGCGAGGCCAGTGGTGTGACCGGGTTGCAGATGTTCTTCAAGATCCGCTTGCCGTTCGCGATGCCGAGCATCATGGCTGGGGTCAATCAGAGCCTGATGATGGCTTTTGGCATGGTGGTGATCGCTGGCATCGTAGGCTCCGGCGGCCTGGGTGAGTCCATTTATGGTGCAGTGCGTACGCTTGATATCGCCCGGTCGATCAACGCAGCCATTGCGATCGTGATTCTGACCATGATTCTGGATCGACTGGCGCAAAGTGCGACGCAGTCGCGCATGGGAGCAAGTCAATGAGCCTCTCTGAGCTGAGTTTTTCTCCCGGCGAATTCATGGCTCCCGCCATCGACTGGTTGAATACCAACCTGCATGGTCTGTTTGTATTGATCAGCAAGGTGATCGAAGCCACGCTGGGCGGCATTGAAACCGCATTGCTGGCACCACACGCTTATGTCCTGATCGGTGTGGTCGTGATCCTCGCTGTTGTTTTCGCCAATGTGCGGGTGGCTGTTTTTGCTGCGCTGATGCTGGCGTTCTGTCTGTTTTCGGGGCTGTGGGTGGCTTCCATGCAGACGATTGCGCTGGTTTCGGTATCGGTGCTGATCTCGGTGAGCATTGCCTTTCCTCTGGGCGTCCTGGCGGCTCGATTCAAGCGTGTCGATGCGGTGTTCGTGCCGATTCTCAACATCATGCAGACCGTGCCGCCCTGGGTTTACCTGATCCCGGCGGTCATGTTGTTCAGCCTGGGGCGCGTGCCGGCAATCATTGCCACTATCGTATATGGCATTCCACCGATGCTGCGGCTGACCACACTGGCATTCAAGCAGTTGCCCAAGGATCTGCTGGAGCTTGGTCAGGCTCTGGGCGCTTCTCCGCGTGCGATTCTGTTCAAGATCGAGTTGCCCACTGCGGCCCCGACGTTGCTGGTGGGGATCAACCAATGCATCCTGCTGTCGTTGGCCATGGTCGTGCTGGCGGGGCTGGTGGGTGCCGGAGGGCTTGGTGCGGAAGTCACACGCGGGCTGACCCGAATGGAGATGGGGCTCGGACTGCGTGCAGGTCTGGCAATCGTGGCGGTTGCGTTGCTGCTGGATCGCTTGTCACGCGGTGCATTGCAGCGTCACTCTGCGCGCAGGCTGGCGTGAAGGATTCGGCTGCGTCCTGGGTGCAGGTATCAACGTGTTAAAGCATAGCGAGGCAAAGATTGGCAGAGCGACGTCAGTTCAGTGGTGCCATGAAGGGCAAGAACCTTCGTTATCTCAAGGATCATGAAGGGGCGGTGCCCGTCAGGGCTCGGGCAGGCTTTCTGCTGCTGGAGCATTTTTCCTTGCCTGCCTTCACCCAGGCGCTCGACACGATCATCACGGCAAATCTGCTGAGGCCCGAGCTGTTTGCGACGAAAACCTTTGGCCTGAATCAGGTCGAGGTGATCAGTGATCTGGGGCTGGTGATTCGTCCCGATGCATGCTTGAGCCCGGTCGAAATACAAGACCTGGACTTGCTGGTGGTGTGCGGCGGATACCGGACGAGCCTCACGGCAGATGATGCCTTGACCGGTCTTCTGCAGAGCGCGTCCGAACAGGGTATTGCACTGGCCGGAATATGGAACGGTGCCTGGTTTCTCGGGCGGGCAGGTCTGCTGGACGAGTATCGTTGTGCGATTCATCCGGAGCATCGTCCTGCTCTCGCAGAAATCGCCCGGCTCAGTCATGTCACCAGCGAAGCCTTTGTGGTGGATCGCGACCGACTGACGGCGTCCAGCCCGACAGGGGCGTTCTATATGGCTCTGGAGTGGATAAAGAGGCGGCACGACAAGACGCTGACAGATGGAATCGAAGACATTCTGGCGTTCGAGGCATCGCGCTACAGGCGTGTAAAACCTTCACTCAATGTCTCCGTCAGCGGCCCGTTGAGGGAGGTGATCAACCTGATGGATGCCAACCTCGAAGAGCCGCTTGATATGGAGACGCTATGTCTCTACGCAGGTCGTTCTCGTCGGCAGATCGAGCGCCTGTTCCAGGAACAGTTGGGGACTGCGCCTCACCGCTATTACATGGACCTGAGAATCACGGAAGCACGTCGCCTGCTTCAACACACGACGTTGACCATTGTCGAAGTATCGGTTGCCTGTGGCTTTGTGTCTCCCAGCCACTTCAGCAAGTGCTACAACGCCTATTTCGGTTATCGACCTTCCAAGGAAACCAGGCTGGTCAAATAAGTCCATAACGATAACTCTGCAAAGAGATATCACATCCATGGAAGAGGGTGGCATTGCCGCTCTTTTCGGCCCTGTTTCGTCTATTAAATACTGGCTTCATAACCATTCGTCACTGAGCATTCAAAGCTGATAAATCTATGTATTTTAATTGTAGACACAAAGAATAATGTTGTCTTATAGTGAAAGTGCAGGTAGTAGACAGTGCTCACTTACCCGTACAAAGGTTTCTAGCGATGGCCACAAAAGAACTCGATCAACAGGCTTGTACCGATCAGCCCGTTGACCGTAAAACCGTGCTGGGAGAGGCGTTGCGACGCCGGATTCTGAGTATGGAACTGGCACCCGGCGCAGTGGTTGACGAATTGGCTCTGTGCGATGAGTTCGGCCTGTCTCGTCCCCCTGTGCGTGAACTCATGCGGCAGATGGCGGCCGAGGGGTATATCGATCTTGAAGCGAATCGTGCTGCCCGTGTTTCGTCGATGAGTTATCAATCGCTTAGAAGTTTTTTCCTGGCTGCGCCGCTGATTTACATCGCGACCACCCAGCTTGCGGCAACACATGCCACACCTGCGCAAATCGAGGAACTGAAACGCATCCAGGCGTTGTTCCGCATTGCCATCGAAGAAAAAGATGTAGAGAAACGCGTGCTCTACAACGACGAGTTCCATCTGCAAATAGGAAAGATGGCGCATAACGCTTATCTGATGCCCAGTTTGCAGCGTTTGCTGATTGATCATGCCCGGCTGGGGAAAATCTTTTATCGCCATCCAACCACTGCCGACATGCAGAAGGATCTGGATCTGGCCGCTCAACAGCATGATGAAATGATCAGCGCCATTGAAAACAATGATCCGGCGCTGGCCGGGGATATCGTGCGGGCACACCTTGAACTGTCGCGTCGCAGAATGTCCGAATATGCCGCTCCCGAAGGGCTGGATGTAACAGTCGCCTATTGAGCGAAAAGTACCGGTTTCAATGCAATAAACACTGCAACTTGTGTGATGGGATTGTGCATAGGGAAGTTTTGGCACTTACAACTATAAAAGAAACCAGGTCGCGAAAATGGCAAAAGTCAGATACACCCCAGCCGATGATTCCAGTTGTGGCTGGTTTCATTTAAGTCCTCCAAGGATGGCTCGTCCGTCTCACTCCGGTGTCCGATCCGCTCGCTGGGTTGTGATCGGTGCGGGTTTCACAGGGCTTGCTGCGGCGCGTCAACTTGCACTGAACTTCCCGGATGAGGAAATCGTCCTGATCGAAGCTCAGGAAGTCGGTTATGGCGCTTCAGGACGAAATGCAGGTTTTGCTATCGACCTGCCACACGATATTGGAGCCGAAGACTATATCGGTGATATCAAGACTGCGCGCATCAGCATGGAATTGAACCTGACCGGGCAATCCATCCTCAAGCGTCTGGTCGAGGAACACCAGATCGAGTGCCAGTTTCGCAGCTGCGGCAAGTATCAGGCTGCCATCGAGGAGCGGGGTATCGCTGTTCTGGAGGCTTATCGCCGCGGTCTTGACAGGTTGGGGCAGGAATACGAAATGCTCGAAGGGCAAGACTTGCCCGAGCACATTGGCACGAGCTTTTATCGAAAAGCCTTATTTACACCCGGTACTGCGCTCATACAACCTGCCGCTCTGGTCAAGGGCCTGGCCGACAGTCTTCCGGCCAACGTGACACTTTACGAGAACACTCCGATCACCGAGGTTGAATACGGTGACAAGACCACTCTGATCCATAAGCAAGGCAGAATCGTTGCCGACAAGTTGTTGCTGACCAATAACGCATTTGGCATGAGCTTTGGTTTTTTGAAGGGCCGCATGCTGCCGATCTTCACGTATGCGAGCCTGACCCGGCAACTGACAGAAGAAGAGCAGGCACGCCTGGGCGGGCTGCCTTATTGGGGCGTCATTCCTGCCGATCCTTTTGGCACTACCTTGCGCAGAACAACGGATAACCGCCTGTTGGTGCGTAACAGTTTCAGTTTCAATGCCGACGGCAAAAGTCATCAGAAGTACCTTCAGCGTTTTATCCAGCGCCACAGGGAATCATTCAATCGCCGGTTTCCCATGCTCCCGGATGTCAACTTCGAGTACACATGGGGCGGCTCGCTGGCCATGTCGCGAAATCACATGGCTCATTTCGGGCAATTGGCAAACAACGTGTATGGCGCACTCTGTTGCAATGGACTGGGCGTTACACGAGGAACGGTGACGGGCACTCTGCTTGCAGACTGGCTGGCGGGAAAGACGCATCCACTGATCGACTTTTTACTGTCGTCTCCCGGCCCGAACAAGAATCCGCCCGAGCCCCTGCGTTCGGCGGGCGTCAACATGAATCTACTATGGGGACAATGCCGCGCTGGCAAGGAAAGTTGATCAAGTAATACGCCAAGTGTGCTTTCGAATTTAAACGATTGATTGGAAGTTAGCAGTTTTTCATTGGTATTGCCGATGAGGCCTCACTGTTTCCGATCGAGACGGATTTCATTTGTTTGAATTTTGGGTTTGCGCTTCAGCCTATCGAATGAACGAAGCGACACAGGAGATAATAATGACAAATCCTAATACCTCCGTTGAGGATATTGCGCTTAATAACTTTCACCGTTTACTGACCGCCCGCTCCGGAGGCGGTTCGTTTGTCGACGGTTATGTATTGAGCATTATCGGTATTGCAATGCTGCAGGTAAGTGCTGCACTTGATCTGACCGAGTTCTGGCAGGGCATGATTGCGGCATCGGCATTGATCGGCGTATTTTTCGGCGGTTTTCTCGGCGGCTGGCTGACGGACAGGCTGGGTCGCAAGATTGTTTATTTCATTGGGCCTTCACTTTTCATCCTCTGCTCGCTGGCGCAATTCTGGGTTGAATCTGCCGCCATGCTGTTTGCACTCAGGTTCATTATTGGCCTGGCTGTGGGGATCGAATACCCGGTGGCCACCGCCTTGCTGGTGGAGTTTCTGCCGAAGAAACAACGAGGCCCCAGACTCGCGGCCTTGACCATTCTGTGGTTTACCGGAGCGGCATTTGCCTACGTCGTCGGCAATGCGATTCTCAATGCCGGTGGTGACGATGCCTGGCGATACGCGCTGGCAAGCACTGCCGTGATTGGCCTGATGCTTTTACTGTTGCGCATCGGCACGCCGGAATCCGCGCGCTGGCTCTTGAGCAAGGGGCGCAATGCCGAAGCCGAGCATGTCATCAAGCGTGTCTATGGCCAGCATTATTCGCTTCGGGATCTGCCTGAACAGCCCGACGAAAAGAAGATGTCTTTTCAGGACCTGCTGCGCTCCGGTTACGGAAAGCGTCTGTTTTTTGTATCGGTGTTCTGGTCCTGCTCGATCATTCCGGTCTTTGCGGTATATGCCTTCGCGCCCAAGGTGCTCATGGCGCTGAATCTGAAAGGAGAGTGGGCATCCTATGGCTCCATGGCCATCACGCTGTTGTTTGTCGTGGGATGCGTACTTGCAACAAGACTGATCAACACCATTGGCCGACGTAGCATGCTCATTCACAGCTTCCTGTGGTCAGGGCTGGCGTTATTGCTGCTGGCGGTATTTTCAAACAGCCACGAAATGCTGGTGCTCTTCCTCTTCGGTGCCTATGCCGTCTTCATCGGTGGCGCCCAGGTCCTGCAACTGGTTTATCCAAACGAACTGTTTCCCACCGAAATCCGTGCATTCGCGGTGGGGATCGGTACGTCACTCTCGCGTGTCGGGGCGGCCATCGGTACTTATCTGGTGCCTGTTTCGCTTCACACACTGGGTATCGGCAACACGATGTACATGGCGGCAGTGGTCACTTTCATCGGGCTGATTGCTGCATGGGCCATGGCGCCTGAAACCCGTTCATTGAACTTGCGGGATGCGGCGGCACTGAGCAACTGAACCAAGGCAATGAGTCGTCCCGATAAATCGCGACGGGCGTATCTCGGGAAATATTCACCTGACTGTGGAGATAAAACATGAAGTTCGAAGGCATCTACACCCCGGCAATCACGCCCCTGACAGCAAAGGGCGAAATCGACAAACCGGCTTTCGCCCAAGTGCTCGAATACCTGATCGAATCGAAAGTTCATGGAATCATCATTGGTGGTTCGACCGGAGAGTACTACGCCCACACGTCCCAGGAACGTATGGAACTTGCGGCCCAGGCGAAAGATGTCATTGCCGGTCGCCTGCCGCTGATCATCGGCACGGGGGCCATTCGTACTGAAGATTCCGTCGAATACGCCAAGGCTGCCCGGGCCATCAAGGCCGATGCCCTGCTGGTGGGGTCACCACCCTATGCGCTGCCGACCGAGAAGGAAAACGCCATTCATGCATTGACGGTCGACCGCGCTGCCGACTTGCCGATCATGCTCTACAACTACCCGGCGCGCATGGGCGTCAGCATGGGGCAGGAGTATTTCACGGCCGTTTCCGAATCCAGAAATATCGTGGCCATCAAGGAAAGCTCCGGTGACATGGCCCAAGTCCATAACCTGGCGCGCAACTATCCACACATCAGCCTTTCCTGTGGCTGGGATGATCAGGCTCTCGAGTTTTTCGCCTGGGGAGCACGCAGTTGGGTATGTGCCGGCTCGAACTTCATTGCGCGTGAACATGTCGCGCTCTACGAAGCCTGTGTCATCGAAAAGGACTTTGATAAAGGGCGCAGGATCATGAGCGCCTTCATGCCGCTGATGGATTTCCTGGAAAGCGGCAAGTTCGTCCAGTCCATCAAGTTTGGCTGTGAGTTGAACGGCTTGAGCACCGGCAGCGTGCGCGCGCCGCTGCAACCGCTGTATGAGCATGAAAAAGAGTCCTTGAAGGACATCATCGCCACCCTCAAACGTGAAGTTGCTCAAGTGATCGGGAGTTCGAACAATGGCTGATCTTCTAGGCGCGGCTGAATATGTCGCCATCGCACAAAAACTGAAATTTCCGACAGCTTCCTTCGTAAACGGAGAGGCCTATACCTCCCGTTCGGGCCAGACATTTACCACCATCAACCCGGCAACCAATGAAGTGCTTGCCCAGATCACGGCCTGCGACGCCAGCGACGTGGATTTTGCGGTTGCCAAGGCCAGGGACGCTTTCGAGGATGGTCGCTGGAGCAAGCAGAGTCCGGGTGCGCGCAAGAAAGTGCTGCTGCGCTTTGCCGATCTGCTGGAGCAGAACGCTCACGAACTGGCCGTGATGGAAAGCCTGGACAGCGGCAAGCCGATTCGCGAGTGTCAGCTCACCGACATTCCCGAAACCATTCACACGATTCGCTGGCATGCAGAACTGATCGACAAGATCTACGACAGCACTGCGCCTGTCGGCTCCGGGGCTCTGACGCTGGTGGTGCGCGAAGCGATCGGGGTAGTGGGACTGGTGCTGCCATGGAATTTTCCGCTGCTGATGCTGGCCTGGAAAATCGGCCCGTCGCTCGCTGCGGGCTGCTCCATCATCGTCAAGCCCGCCAAGGAAACCACGCTGACAGCCTTGCGCGTCGCCGAACTGGCTTATGAAGCGGGCGTGCCTGCCGGCGTTTTCAACGTGTTGTCGGGAGGCGGCAAGGAAGTGGGCGAGCCATTGGGCCGGCATATGGATGTGTCCATGGTCAGCTTCACCGGTTCGACAGACACCGGTCGTCGTTTCCTCAACTACGCGGCGGAATCGAACCTCAAGCGGATTGTGCTGGAGTGCGGCGGCAAGAATCCGGCGGTCGTGATGAATGACGTCGCTGACCTGGATCTGGTCGCCAGTCACGTGGTCAATGGCGCGTTCTGGAACATGGGTGAAAACTGTTCTGCTTCCTCGCGGCTGATCGTCCATGCCGACATCAAGGAAGAATTGCTCAAGCGTATTGGCGTGCAAATGCGCGAGTGGAAAATGGGCAGCCCGCTGGACCCGGAAAACCGCGTCGGCTCACTGGTCAGCAAGGCGCATTTCGAGAAGGTCCGTTCCTACCTTCAGCAGGCCGCTGCCGAGAAACTGAAGGTTGTTTTCGGAGGCAACACCGAAGACGATATTTTTGTCGAACCGACCGTTGTCGATGGCGTGGGTAGCGACAGCCGCCTGTTTCAGGAAGAGATTTTCGGCCCGGTACTCTCGGTCACGACATTCACCACCCTCGACGAAGCCATCGCCCTGGCCAACGACTCGGTTTATGGCCTTGCGGCTTCGGCCTACACCGACAATCTTCGCCATGCCATCAAGTTGTCCCGTGAGATACGTGCAGGTGTCGTAACGGTCAACTGCTTCGGTGAAGGGGACGCCTCCACTCCATTTGGCGGCTACAAGGAATCCGGCTTTGGAGGGCGTGACAAGTCAATCTGGGCGCACGACCAGTACACCGAAATCAAGACGATCTGGATTGATGTGTCCGAGTAAAGCGGCCCGCTAGCGAGGAGGGTGGATAGCGGTCGACGTGCTGGATGTGATTGTCGACCTGGCCTTTCAAGTCCAAGCCCCTTCTGCTTAGGTTGCGGAGGGGGCTTTGGGCAGACGGTTACCTCAGCTAATGAAAATCCCGTCTGTGCAGGACGTTTCCGGCAGGCTTTGCCCTTTCTTCTGTGTGAACTTTCCTAGAAAATCTCAAGCCCTTGCGCCTGTGAAATCCCGACACTAGGCTGCGTCGGTCGCTGAATATCAGCGATCGGGTTTAGCAGCCTGAATCAGTTTTTCCAGCGCAAGTTCCGCTATGGCGGCTTTGCGTGGGGCACTTTCGAGTGCGCCGGAATTGGGAAAACTGCCGGTCTGCTAACCCGCGTCAAAGCTGCCACCCTTGTTTGTTTAGCAGCAAACATCCGATGGCTTTATCGGAGTTTTCCCAATGATCGATTCAACACCGTCACCCCCCTTCCCATCACTGGAAGAGTCCCTGCTGCACGTCAGCGACCTGCTACGCTGTGCCGCTGCAACCGCCTATGAAACCGGCGATACCCTCAACGGCCCCAAGCGTGATCTGGCCTTTTCGGTCGTGCATCTGATCGGCATGGCCAAGGCCGAACTGGAGCGTTCGCTGGCGCATGTCGAGGTGCGCAGAGCCTGAGTGTATAAGCGAATTTATTCGCGAGAGGCAGGTACATCCCATAGCGATATGTCGTTTGAACCTCTGCCTACGCGAATGAATTCGCTTCTGCATGTCTCCAGTGCATTCGTTACTTCAGTCTGTCCGACACTTTTTCAACTAGCGAGATTTTTTATGCAGAAGAGAGTTGAAGCACATATCTTTCTATCTGCGTTTTTGCGTGATCACTAACTTTTTGGTGCACCTTGCTCAACCAGAGCGCGCCAGGTCTGAACGCTTGGGCGTTCTTGCATTTTGGCATGCCATGCTCGCAACGCTACGCACTCTTCCGGTACCGGGAGTTTTACCAGCGAGGCGAAGATCATCCCTCCTAGTACAGCGATGTCCGCCATCGAAAATCTGTCGCCTGCAACGAAAGGCCGATCTTTGAGCAGGTCGTCGAAATAACGCATCCCTCTGATCGCTTTCTCGCCCATTTTTGCGCCCCACTCGGCGTTCTGATACAGCTCGACCTTTGGCCCCAGGCCCAGAGTGGCGTGATGAAAGTAGACGCTCACAGCATCGAGAAATTCGATTTCGGCGCGCTTGGTCATCATATGGATGAGCCCCTTCTCCAGAGGCGTTTCACCCGTGAGCGTCGGCTTACCGTCCAGGCTGTCTAGATACTGGGTGATCGCGGTGCACTCTGCGATCAGCGTTCCGTCTCCGAGCTCAAGCACAGGGAGCGTGCCAGAGTAGTTGATGGCAAGGAACTCGGGTTGCTTGTGTTCGCCGGTCCAGAGATTCACTGAGACGAATTCAATCTTCGGCAACAGCCCCTTTTCGGCGAGAGCTATGCGGACCCGAGCCGGGTAGGGTCCATCGAACCAGTCATAAATTTTCATCGGGGTAACATTGGAAGCGTCAACGCGTTGCTGTGAAAGAGTCATGGTAGAATTACCTGCCTGTCAGTTGGTAGGTAAAGATTGGGCGAAGATTTTCTCTCTGTCAATACCCTACCTGTCAGTTGGCAGGTGGATGTGTAGCGAGTAGACTGCCTGGCACACAAGGTCTGAATAAAAGTCGAGGATTACACGTGAGCGAAAACGCCCGAGAGGCCATTTTGGCGGCCGCGAGATCCGCGGCGCAGTTGCATGGATACAGTGGCATCAATTTCCGTAGCATCGCCGAAGAAGTGGGTATCAAGAACGCAAGCATCTACTACCACTTTCCAAGCAAAGCGGAGTTGGGCGCTGCCGTTGCTGAACGCTACTGGCAGGATACGCTGGCTATGCTGGAAGACATCCGGGCCTCTAACTCTGATCCGCACCAGTGCTTGCAGTTGTATCCGTCCATCTTTCGCAAGTCATTGAAGGACGATAACAGGCTCTGCTTGTCCAGCTTTATGGCTGCAGAGTACGAAGATCTGCCTGAGCAGGTTTCAAAAGAGGTCCAGGCATTTGCGGACGTTAATGTGAAATGGCTCGCTGAAGTGCTGGCAGATGCCGGTGGGGACGCTGGCCTGAGCTGTGAGCGGCGTGCTCGCGCCATCTACACCGCCGTCGCAGGCGCACAGCTCATCGCGCGGACAAAGGCGGATCTGGATCTGTTTGATGATTTGATGCGCAGCTATCAGGAAGCGGGCCTGATTCCGGCCTGATAACTCACCTGTGCAATCATCCATGCCGTGATGGAAAGACTGATCAGCCCAATTACGCAACAGGTTTGTGTCGTCTGAAGTGTCTCTGGTACAGCGCTGGTAATGCTGTGGGAGGCAGCTTGCTGGCGACAACGGTGAAGTCGCCAGCAAGCTGCCGCCCACACTCCTCTGACGGACTTGCAACACTTCATGCAGACAGAGCGAATGAATTCCTGCGGTTGACTGAAATGATCAGTGCTTCAAAGGCTTGAGCCCGCTGTCTTCGATTGCAGCGTCGGCCTGGCGAGAGGCCAGGTAGTCCAGCAGGGCCTGTGCCTGTTCCTGGTGCGAGCTCTTGCTGACGACGGCACCGGAGTACATGGTCATCTTCTGTGCGTCGGCCGGAATCAGGCCAACGATATCGATGCCGCTGACCGGTTTGAGTTCGCTCAGTTGCTGGAAGCCGAGCTGGGCGTCGCCGCGTGCGACGACGGCACCGACAGGTTCGGCGGGGATCATGCGTGCCTTGGCAGTGAAGTCGCTGCCCAGGTTCATGCTCGGGAACAGGGTGGTGGACAGATACACACCGCTGGCGCTGTCGGAGTAGGCGACCGACTTGCTGTCGAGCAGGCTCTGGCGAAAGCTGTTCATGTTGCTGATATCGGGTTTGGCTTCGCCCTTGCGCACAGCCATGGCGATGTACGACTCACCCAGATCGACCCGGCTGGCTTTGTTCGCCTGACCGTTGGCCACCAGCTTGTCCAGTGCCGAACCGACCATCAGCAGCACATCGGCCTGTTCGCCACGTGCCAGACGGTTGGGGACTGCCTGGGGCGTTTCGCCCATGGAGGGGGCGGCCTGGATGTTCAGTTTGATATGGTGGCTTTTCTCGTAGGCCGGAGCGACTTCGCGGATGGCTCCCATGATGCCGCCTGAGCTGAGTACGGTCAGCGTGTCGGGCTCTCGGGTTGCCGCATCTGCTGCCGAAGCCGCGAATGTGGCAATTAGCAGGGCGGTGCATGACAGTGCTCTGAGCATGGTGTGAACCTCCGTTGAGAAAACGCCGATTTTACAGACGCAGGGTCGGCATAAGGTCTTGATCCCAATGAAGAATTGTTCACGTCAACGAAAAGGGAAGCTGCAAATAGGCTCTATCGCACGTTATACGGCGGCGTCCCGGACAGGTGGCGATAAGGTTTTATGGATAGCCGTTCTCGACAATCGGTCGCAGCCCTTGAACATCAGTGCTCATGCTGATATTCGCGCGGAGTACACCCGAATTCCCGCTTGAACACCGTATGCAGATACTGCGCAGACTTGAAGCCGCAATTGCGTGCCGTATCTGCAATCGTCGAGTCCGTGCGCTTGAGCCCCTTGGCTGCGGCCGCCAGTTTGAAACGCAGTATCTCGTCATGCACGCTGCAGCCGCGCACGCTGCGAAAGTGCGACTCCAGCGATGAGCGCGATACGCCGACATAGGCCGCCACCTGCGCGGTCTTGATGCCCTGGCAGGCGTATTGGCGGATAAACAGCAGGGCCTGCATGACGTAGGGGTCGCCCAATGGCTGATGCAGGCTCGATACCTGCACGTTGATCGAGTCGGGCGGGATCAGAATCTGGGTGCCCTTGGTCGGCATGCCGTGCAGCATCTGGTGCAGCAGTTGTGCGGCGGTGCGGCCCATGGTTTCGGTGCCCTGGACCACTGAGCTGAGCGGTACGCGGGTCAGGCTGCGGGTCAGCGGGTCGTTGTCGATGCCGATCAGGGCCACCTGTTCCGGTACGGCAATCCCGGCGGTCAGGCAGGCTTGCAGCAGTTGCCGGGCGCGAGCATCGCTGACGGCGATGATGCCGATGGGTTTGGGCAGGCTTTGCAGCCAGGCGATCTGCTGTTCGACGGCGCTGTCCCACAAGGGCGCGCTGGTGCCCATGCCACGGTAGACCTCGGCATGCAGGCCATCGCGGTACATCAGCCAGCGAAAGGCCTTTTCCCGTTCCTGAGCCCAGCGATTGGCCTGGGCTTCGGGCAGGCTGAAGCAGGCGAAGCGCGTCAGTCCGGCCTCGATCAGGTGTTCGTAGGCCAGGGTGATCATGGCCTTGTTGTCGGTGGCGACGTAGGGAATGCCTTTGGGGTAGGCGCGTTCGTCCTGGTAGGAGCCGCCCACGGCTACGACCGGTAATCGGCTTCCGGCCAGCGCTTCGCCGATCAGCGGGTCGTCGAAGTCGGCAATGATGCCGTCACCTTGCCAGCGCTCGATCCCTTTCAACCGGCACAGGAAATCCTCCTCGAGAAACAGGTCCCAGGAGGCGCGGGTGCTGCTCAGGTAATTGCCGATGCCGCTGATGATGCCGCGGTCATAGATCTTGCTGCCGTTGAACAGCAGGGCAACGCGGTGAACGGGCGGTACGGTTTTCATTATTGTTGTCCCGGGTCTGCCAACACCAAGGTGGTCGTCACAGCCTAGGCGTGCTTGCAGTGAATCTCAATACGCAAAATCGCACTCGCTGTTGGTGACTTTCATAATTTCCGGGCACAGGGCCGTTGCTAGTATCGAGGCACCGACAAGAACAACAAAAGGACACGAGCCATGCCGTTCTTCCCTGATATCGACAGGATTCGCTACGAAGGCCCGGCCAGCGATTCTCCTCTGGCTTTCCGCCACTACGACGCCAACAAAATCATCCTCGGCAAACCCATGCGCGAGCACCTGCGCATGGCCGTCTGCTACTGGCACACCTTCGTCTGGCCGGGCTCCGACGTGTTCGGTGCGGGGACCTTCAAGCGCCCGTGGCAGCATGCGGGCGATCCCATGGAAGTGGCCATCGGCAAGGCTGAGGCAGCGTTCGAGTTCTTCACCAAGCTGGGGATCGACTACTACTGCTTCCACGATACCGATGTGGCCCCGGAAGGCCGTTCGCTGAAGGAGTACCGCAACCACTTTGCGCAGATGATCGATCATCTGGAGCGGCATCAGGAGCAGAGCGGCATCAAGCTGCTGTGGGGCACCGCCAACTGTTTCAGCAACCCGCGTTTTGCCGCAGGGGCCGCCAGCAACCCGGACCCGGAAGTGTTCGCCTGTGCCGCCGCTC
Source organism: Pseudomonas capsici (assembly GCF_017165765.1). GTDB lineage: Bacteria > Pseudomonadota > Gammaproteobacteria > Pseudomonadales > Pseudomonadaceae > Aquipseudomonas > Aquipseudomonas capsici. The sequence goes on along the minus strand of NZ_JAFGZD010000011.1, from coordinate 108,218 downwards.
AGGTGTTCAGCGCCATGAACGCCACCCAACGCCTCAAAGGCTCCAACTATGTGTTGTGGGGCGGCCGCGAGGGCTATGAAACGCTGCTCAACACCGACCTGAAGCGCGAGCGCGAACAGATGGGGCGCTTCATGCAGATGGTGGTCGAGCACAAGCACAAGATCGGTTTCAAGGGCGACCTGTTGATCGAGCCCAAGCCGCAGGAGCCCACCAAGCACCAGTACGATTACGACAGCGCTACGGTCTTCGGCTTCTTGCAGCAGTTCGGTCTGGAGAACGAAATCAAGGTCAATATCGAAGCCAACCACGCGACCCTGGCCGGTCATAGTTTCCACCACGAGATCGCCACGGCCGCTTCGCTGGGGATCTTCGGCAGCATCGATGCCAACCGCGGCGACCCGCAGAATGGCTGGGACACCGACCAGTTTCCCAACAGCGTCGAAGAAATGACCCTGGCCACCTATGAAATCCTCAAGGCCGGTGGTTTCAAGAATGGCGGGTTCAACTTCGACTCCAAGGTGCGCCGCCAGAGCCTCGATGAGGTCGACCTGTTTCATGGCCATGTGGCGGCGATGGATGTTCTCGCCCTGTCCCTCGAACGTGCCGCCGTCATGCTGCAGAACGACCGGCTTCAGCAATTCAAGGATCAACGCTATGCAGGCTGGCAACAACCGTTGGGGCAGAAGGTACTGGCGGGCGGGTTCAGCCTGGAGTCACTGGCCGAACATGCCTTTGCCAACGATCTGAACCCGCAGGCCGTGAGCGGCAGGCAGGAAATGCTCGAAAACCTCGTCAACCGGTTCATCTATAGCTGACGGACAGGCTGTTACATTCCCACGACAAATCTGTGCGGGTCCGGCTTCATGACGCTCTACAGTTGTACCAGCACGATACTCATCGTCAGGCAGTGTCTTTCAAACAACAATAAAAGGACGCACCACCATGAATAAAGTCAAACGCACCTTGCTGGCCGGCGCTCTGGCCCTGCTGTCCATCCCGGCCATGGCCGATTCTGCCAACCCGAAAATCGGTTTCTCCATCGATGACCTGCGTCTGGAGCGCTGGTCACGGGATCGGGATTACTTTGTCGCGGCGGCCGAACAGCTCAACGCCAAGGTCTTCGTCCAGTCGGCCGATGCCAACGAGCAGAAACAGATTTCCCAGATCGAAAACCTGATCTCCCGTGGTGTCGATGTGATCGTCATCGTGCCGTTCAACGCCACCGTCCTGACCAACGCCGTGGCTGAAGCCAAGAAGGCCGGGATCAAGGTGGTGTCCTATGACCGTCTGATTCTCAACGCCGATATCGATGCCTACATTTCCTTCGATAACGAAAAGGTCGGCGAGATGCAGGCCAACGGCGTGCTGCAAGCCGCGCCCAAGGGCAATTACTTCCTGCTCGGTGGTGCGCCCACCGACAACAACGCCAAGATCCTGCGCGAAGGTCAGATGAAAGTGCTGCAACCGGCCATCGACAAGGGCGATATCAAGATCGTTGGCCAACAGTGGGTCAAAGAGTGGAACCCCACCGAAGCGCTGAGCATCGTCGAGAATGCCCTGACGCGTAATAACAACAAGATCGACGGCATTGTCGCTTCCAACGACGCCACTGCAGGCGGGGCCATTCAGGCACTGGCCGCGCAGAAACTGGCTGGCAAAGTGCCGATCTCGGGTCAGGATGCCGACCTGGCTGCGGTCAAGCGAGTGATCGATGGCACGCAGACCATGACCGTCTACAAGCCGCTGAAGCTGATCGCTTCCGAAGCCGCGAAGCTGTCGGTGCAACTGGCGCGTAACGAGAAACCCACCTACAGCTCGCAGTACGACAATGGCAGCAAAAAGGTCGACACCATCCTGCTCACGCCAACCCCGTTGACCAAGGACAACATCGACCTGCTGGAAAAGGACGGCTTCTACACCAAGGCACAGATTGCCGGGCAGTGATCTGACCGACCGGAGTACAACCCCCGGCCTTGCCGGGGAGTGGACCTTTTGTGTGAGCCTTTGCCATGTCCGACTACCTGCTGCAAATGAACGGCATCGTCAAAACCTTCGACGGTGTCAAAGCCCTCAATGGCATCGATATCAAGGTCAGGCCGGGTGAATGTGTCGGATTGTGCGGCGAGAACGGGGCCGGTAAATCCACGCTGATGAAAGTGCTGTCGGCGGTCTACCCGCATGGCACCTGGGAGGGTGAAGTCCTCTGGGACGGCCAGCCGCTCAAGGCCCAGTCGATCAGAGAAACCGAAGCTGCCGGTATCGTCATCATTCATCAGGAACTGACTCTGGTTCCCGACCTGTCGGTGACCGAAAACATATTCATGGGCCATGAACTGACATTGTTCGGCGGGCGCATGAATTACCCGGCCATGACCCACCGCGCCGAAGCCCTGATGCGTGAGCTGAAAGTGCCGGACATGAACGTCTCGCTGCCGGTCTCCCAATACGGCGGTGGCTACCAGCAACTGGTGGAAATCGCCAAGGCACTGAACAAGCAGGCACGGCTGCTGATCCTCGACGAGCCGTCCTCGGCGCTGACCCGTTCGGAAATCGAGGTGTTGCTGGACATCATCCGCGACCTCAAGGCCAAGGGCGTGGCGTGCGTCTATATCTCCCACAAACTCGATGAAGTGGCCGCCGTATGCGACACCATTTCGGTGATCCGCGATGGCAAGCACATCGCCACGACCGATATGGCAGACATGGACATCCCCAGGATCATCACCCAGATGGTCGGGCGGGAAATGAGCAATCTGTATCCCACCGAACCCCACAGCATTGGCGAGGTGATTTTCGAGGCGCGTCACATCACCTGCTATGACGTCGATACCCCTCGGCGCAAGCGGGTCGATGACATTTCCTTCGTTCTCAAGCGCGGTGAAATCCTCGGGATCGCCGGATTGGTGGGGGCCGGTCGCACCGAGCTGGTTTCGGCGCTGTTCGGCGCATATCCCGGTCGTCACGAAGGTGAAGTCTGGCTGGGAGGCCAGCAGATCGATACCAGCACGCCGCTCAAGTCCATTCGTGCCGGCCTGTGCATGGTCCCCGAAGACCGCAAGCGCCAGGGCATCATTCCGGATCTTGGCGTCGGCCAGAACATCACCCTGGCGGTGCTGGAAAACTACTCGAAGCTGACCCGCATCGACGCCGAAGCCGAGCTGCATGGCATCGATCAGGAAATCTCGCGCATGCACCTCAAGACCGCGAGCCCGTTTCTGCCGATCACCAGTCTCTCTGGCGGCAACCAGCAAAAAGCCGTACTGGCGAAGATGCTGCTGACCAAACCCCGGGTGCTGATTCTCGATGAGCCTACCCGGGGCGTGGATGTCGGCGCCAAGTATGAAATCTACAAACTGATGGGCGCACTGGCGGCCGAAGGCGTGTCGATCATCATGGTGTCCTCGGAGCTGGCCGAAGTGCTCGGCGTCTCGGACCGGGTGCTGGTGATCGGCGAAGGTCAGTTGCGCGGCGATTTCATCAACCGCGATCTCACTCAGGAGCAGGTGCTTGCCGCCGCCCTCAGCCAGGCCGCTGGCCATAACAATAATGATCGGAAGTCTGCGTAGATGAACCAGGTCAAACAGCTCTTCACTCGCTACAAAATGCTCGCGCTGGTCATCGCCGTGGCGATTATCTGGCTGTTTTTCAGTTGGCAGACCGAAGGCGGATTCCTGACCCCGCGCAACCTTTCCAACCTGTTGCGCCAGATGTCCATCACCGGGATTCTGGCCTGCGGCATGGTGCTGGTGATCATCAGTGGCGAGATCGATCTGTCGGTGGGCTCACTGCTGGGGCTGCTCGGTGGACTGGCAGCGATTCTCGACGTGATCTATCACATACCGCTGCTGGCCAACCTGAGCATTGTGGTGTTGTGCGGGCTGATGATCGGCATCGCCAATGGCTACATGACGGCTTATCTGCGCATCCCGTCATTCATTGTCGGGCTGGGCGGCATGCTGGCGTTTCGCGGCATTCTGCTGGGCATTACCGGCGGCACCACCATCGCTCCGGTTTCGCCGGAACTCGTCTATGTGGGGCAGGGCTATCTGCCGCATGCGGTGGGCACGGGCCTGGGGATTGTGCTGTTTGCCCTGACCCTGTTCCTGACCTGGAAACAGCGCCGCAATCGCGCCCTTCACGGGCTGGCTGCGCATTCACTGGTGCGCGATATCCTGCGCGTGGTGCTGATCGGCGCGGTGCTGGCCGGTTTCGTCCAGACGCTGAACAGCTACGACGGCATCCCCGTACCGGTACTGCTGTTGCTGATTCTGCTCGGCGTGTTCAGCTACGTGACCAGCCAGACCGTCTTCGGACGCCGCGTCTATTCGGTGGGCAGCAATATGGAAGCCACACGGCTGTCCGGCATCAATGTGCAGTTCGTGAAGCTGTGGATCTTCGGCATCATGGGCGTGATGTGCGCGCTTGCCGGCATGGTCAACACCGCACGCCTGGCAGCAGGCTCACCCTCGGCCGGCAGCATGGGCGAACTCGATGCCATTGCCGCCTGCTTCATCGGCGGCACCTCCATGCGCGGCGGCTCCGGCACGGTGTATGGCGCGTTGCTCGGGGCGTTGGTCATCACCAGCCTGGACAACGGCATGTCCATGCTCGACGTGGACAGCTACTGGCAGATGATCGTCAAAGGCAGCATCCTGGTACTGGCCGTGTGGGTCGATGTAAGCACCCGGACCGAACGGCGCTGACGGGTGAAGACTTGCAGACCCGCCGGAAGCAATGGCAGTGTGTCATTCGCTCACTCATCAGCCGGGAATATCATGGACACTGACAGCCGCGATCATGTGACAGACCTGCAGGCGCTGGAAAAACTCTACGGCCCCATCGCTCGCCCGTCCATCCTCAAGGAAGTCGATCATATTCATGCTGCCTACAGGCCTTTTATCGAGTCGGCTTCCTTTGTCATCCTGGCTTCTTCAGGCCCTGGCGGGCTGGATGCGTCTCCTCGCGGCGATCAGGCCGGGTTTGTCCATATCGAAGACAGCAAGACGCTCTATCTGCCGGATCGACGCGGTAACAACCGGATCGATACGCTGCGCAATATCGTCGAGGACCCTCGCGTTGCTCTCTTGTTTCTGGTGCCGGGAGTCGGGGAAACCCTGCGGGTCAACGGAACGGCAAGGATATCGATCCATCCGCCATTGCTGCAGCGTTTTGCCGTCAATGGCCAACTGCCGAAATCTGTCCTGCAGATCACGGTGAGCAGTGTGTATTTCCAGTGCAGCAGAGCGGTTATCAGGTCCGGTCTGTGGGATGTGACACGCCACATCGAGCGCCATGCGCTGCCGACGGCAGGACAGATTCTCAAGGCCGTCTCTGCCGATGAAATCGATGGGGATGCCTACGATAAAGCCTTGCCGGGGCGCATTGCGGACACCTTGTACTGATGGTGTTCAATAGCGCCTTGCCGCCAGCGTGGGGCAAGGCGCTCAGTCTTCCTCAGTTCGCCTTCACGCTATACGACGGTCCCCACACCGACTTGCCGCTGGTTTCGCGAGCCTTGATAGTGATCGGTCGATAGGTCAGCCCTTTGAGGACCTCTGCCATTTTCGGCAAACCCCAGTCAGCCGGGTTCTGGCTTTTTCGGACTTCCTCGATTTCACCCAGCAGTTGCACCAGGGTCACTTGCTTCAGCTCACAGCGCATCCGTTCCTGATCGGCCTGCTTGCAACTGTTTTCCCGCAGTTCGGCGGCAGGCGGTTCGGCAAAGAAACCATCGATCAGGATCACTTCACCCGAGGCAATATCGAAGCTCGCGAATTCCTTGTTGATAGTGGCTGTCACGCTGCGGGCTTCGATGGTTCGCTGCTTTATGCTTTCCGTCCAGCCTGCTGGCGAGCTCTCTCGTTTGACGTCGTAGGAGGTTTTCCCCCAGCTTGTGCATTCGTTATTGACCACGCGCACCGAGGTGCAGTAATCCTCCTGCACGGTTTCGTTACGGTAGCTGGCGTCTTCCCACTTCTTGCCCCGCTCGAACTCATCGAATGTGATCGACTTGAGCATGGCGTAACCCAATGGCGAAGGCTGAATGTTGCGTCCGCCAGGCGGCTCGAATGCAGCTGTGCGGGGCAGGTTATAGCTCACGCCACTGATGCTGTAATGGCCGGGATCGACCAGATAGATCTTGTAGAGCGTCCTGCCGAATACCAGCTGGAAGTAGGAGTTTTCTCCGTTGTTTTCTTCGGGTTTGTTACTGGTGTCGTAACCGACCTTGATCCTGGAAGACGGGCGAGAGGTGTTGGTCCATTCGGTGACTCCCGAGCGCAGTCGCAGGAACGTGGCGATGTCATCGTTGTTCCCGAAGTCTGTCTTGAGGCTGTCCAGACTGGCGCTCGGTACGACCAGAATGGCTTTGCCTGAGGCCTTGAACCGGGCAAACATCTCGTCGTGCGCCTTGCGAACTTCCAGCATCGAGGCTTGCTGCGAAACCGGCTGGCCCGACATGGCGTTGAACCCTTGAGCGGACGGCGCTATCGGCACGCAACCGCTCAGTGCCAGGCTGCCCAGCGTCAGCGTGAACAGTGCGCTAACGGAACCTTTCATGATCCGCAGCGCCCGGCCGCTTTCAGTAACGCATTGCAGTTGGCAGGGGCCGCAGCTTCAGATGGAGTCTGTTTGCCGGAGCCTTCCACCGGGCCGGAGCAAAGCGTGTCGGAATCCAGAGCCACGAGGGTGGTGTAGTAGCAGTTATAAACACCTTTGCTGCTTTGTGCCTTGAACTTCACCGAGTCCAGCTCGCCACGCTTGTCGAAAATCCGTACTTTTTCCGGCGTGGTGTTGAGTGTCACGGCTGCCTTTTCCTGCAAGCTGCTGTCACTGACCGTCTTGGATGCCACGATCCCGCAACCCTGAAGCAACGATACCGCCGCGCCAGCCATGAGTAGTTGAATAACCGTTTTATTCAGGGGCATCTTTCGTATCCACGTGATGTACAGGTAGGTAGTGAGGGCCTGATAAGCGGCAACACTGTTCAACAGGACATTCTCCACGCGGGGTCGATAATGCATATAGCTCAGGCAGTCTATTTAATCCTCTTCAGGCGTGTGCTAGCCCAGTCTGTCTTTGCGTTATTGGCCAAACATTTGAAATCCCCGCCATTACTCGACAGAATCGCGCCCCGACCGGCCAGAGGTGCCGCTCGTTCGTGGGTGAGGGTCAGCAGTTGAACGAACAGACATTGTCCATGCGCCTGGAGCGTGTAGCGGCCCATGTGCCAGCAGATGCGCGGCTGGCCGATATCGGCTCGGATCACGCTTACCTGCCTGTGGCCTTGATGCGCCGTGGCGCTATCGCGTCGGCGGTGGCGGGAGAGGTGGCGTTGAGACCCTTCCATGCGGCGCAACGCACCGTGCGCGAGAACGATCTGGAACAATCGATTACCGTGCGCCAGGCCAACGGTCTGGCGGCGATCAGACCGGAAGACGAGATTACGGCGATCAGCCTGTGCGGCATGGGCGGCGAGACGATTCGTGACATCCTCGACAGCGGTAAAGCGCACCTCACTGGCAAAGAACGCCTGATCCTGCAACCCAACGGTGGCGAGCAACCGCTGCGCCAGTGGCTGATGGAAAATGGCTACCGCATCCTCTGCGAGGAAGTGCTGCGGGAAAACCGCTTCGACTACGAAATCATCATCGCCGACCGTTCCGGGCCGGTGATCTACTCCGCCCGGGAACTGTTCTTCGGCCCGCTGCAGATGCAGGCCCGCAGCCCGGCTTTCCTGCTCAAATGGCAGCGCTTGTTACTCAAGAAACAGAAGACCTTGAGTAACTTCGGCCGGGCGCAGGCGGTGCCTGAAGAGAAGATGCAGGAAATTACGCGGCAGATTGGCTGGATTAACGAGTTGTTAGGGGAACAGGTTTTGTAGCCTGTGCATCAAGTGCCTTTACCTGCTCAACACAAGTTTTGTTCAATCCACTGGCCGACCGTGACGGTATCGATCTGCCGGTTGGCGTTGTAGCTATGTGCCTTGGGCCAGGCGACCCCTTTGCCTTGCGCGAACACCGCCCGGTACTTGCGTAGGGAGTCGTCGGGTGCGGCTGCCAGATCGGCCATGAGCGCAGGCACCGTCCATTCCACACGTTCAACGGTGCGATCGAGCAACTGATCGACCGTGTCTGCCAATTGCCGGTAAGTGATGGTGTCGCCCGCCGTGAAAACCACTTCATTGACCAGCGTCGGCTCGAAGAGGATGGACGCAGTCAGGCGACCGATATCCTCCGGCGTGGTAACCGTCACGGCCGTATCCCAGCTCCCCAGGGCGCGCACGATGTTCTGGTCGAGGTCGACCACGCCGAACGCCGGTTCAAACAGAAAACTGGTGAACATGCCGGTGGAAATGATCAGCCATTGCACACGCGACTGGCCGCGTAGCATCTGGCGCACGTCCAGTTGCTCGTCAAACAGGGTTTGAGGGCTGCCGTAACCGATCACGTCGTAATCCACACCGAATTGCCACGGTACATAACGCTTCACGTCGGACTGCAAAACGGCGCGGGTCAATTTGAGCTGTGTCCCGGAACCGCCAGCGAAGCCAAGGCAACTGACCACGGTATCGAAACCGCTGAACAAGGCGGCAAGGCTTTCCTCTGAGTCGTTTGCCGCATCGGCAGACACCACCTCGATACCCAGGGTTTTCAGGGTTTCGAGTGTCTGGCGCCTGGGTTCAGAGGTAGCGTCGAGCGCGGAGGGGCGCAGCATGACAGTGACACGCGCAGCAGGCCGCGCTGCCAGCTCGCGAAGCACCGCCATGCCCAGTTCGCCCGCGCCCAGGACCAGAATAGTGCCGGTTGTTGCAGAGTCGTGTGAATGCATCAGTAATTCCCGGTGAATGATCAGCGATGTTTTATCCTGTCATCCTTGGCGAACATTCAGAAGAAGGCACACGAGTGATACCGCATGAACGCAATGAGTGAAGATGAGGTCATCCGCCTGTCCCAAGCCACCTGCGATGCGCTCAGCGCCGAGGACGACGGACTCAAACGCGAAGTCCTGACCCATGCGGGCAATCGCTGGTCGCTGGGGATCGTCCATACACTGGGCGTGGAAGGCAAACTGCGCCACGCAGAAATCGGCCGCCGCCTGCAAGGCATCACCCAACGCATGCTGACCCGCAGCTTGCGACAACTCGAACGAGACGGCTTGATCTCGCGTTGCGATCACGGCGAGGTGCCGCCGAGGGTTGATTATGAACTGACCCCGCTGGGGCGGAGTTTTCTGGTGCATATGGTGCCGCTGTGGACGTGGTTGCTGGAGAATGCGGAGGAGTTTCGGGCGGCTCGGGGGCGGTTTGATGGGGGGAGGGGCCAGGAATTGCTTTAGGTCCAAGGCAGTCCTTTGTAGAGGACTGCTAATGGCCGATTCTGTTGAAAAAGTCCCGCCGCGATTTTTTCCCATGAAAGAGCGTCAACGACGTTGAAATCTGGTGCGTTCAGAAGACAGAGCTGTCTTGGTTTTTACGTAGCAACGCCGAAATCGAGCATTTTTTGAACCGCCGAAAAGCTGCTCTCTCAGAAACCGACTTTTCAACAGAATCGGCCAGGAGCTGTCATTCAGAGGGCTACGAAGGCGGGAGCGCTCTAGATAGCTATGAATACACCTTTGAAATCATAGTGCTCACGGAAAAGCAAAAAATCATCGGCGGCAGCCTTATGTTCTTGATGGACTTGAGCCTCGTAGTCAATCTTTGCGTTTTTCCAGCCATTGAAAAATATGAAATTCACTGATATTTTCTATTGATGATGACTTTCATTAAGCTGTTTCCTTACAAAGCAAAAAATGATTAAGATCAGAGTTGTACTCATAGAGAAACAAAGCAATGAACCCAACGGATTTGGAAAGCGCATTACAATCAATTAGCGAAAACTCTACTCGCCTAGAGGTTTCGCAAGCAGCGACAAAATTCAGGACGATTGGAGATTTGGCTTCCGCCATTAAAATCTGCGAAAGGGCAATTTTACTATCGCTGGATAATAAATTCTTCTACAAAATACTTAGTGATCTGCATTTTCAGAATGATGAATTTGATCAAGCTTTTATAGCTCTTGCGAGACATCTTCAACTAATCTCAACTTATCATCGTGAAGTTAACGGGTTTGCAAAAAGATATCATCGTTTCAGGCGCTCCATTTCACAAGAAAAAGCACTTGAACTTACAGATATGGTTTTTTCTACTATTAACGAAAAAAACTTTAAGCCAGCGGTAGCGACGGCCGTCAAAGCTATAATAAGCTCGGATATTCACGTCGTAAGCGAAGAAACAGACCAGCAAAGCCGTTTATTTCTAGAACTTCTAAAGGACGATTCCCAATTTGAGTCTTTTGTGAAGTTGGAAAAGCGAATTGAGGAGGATAGTAGTGAGAATTTGTCTGCGATATTAGATGCCCATATCCTCAACAGAAAAAGAACTTTAAAAACATTTAGAATAGATCTTTACTGTGTTTCGCTTTATGAGAAGCTAGGATCGCTAGCTAGCGCATTAAAAATTATTACCGAGCTTCTTGCTGTAAAGGTTCAGCCTATTGCGGTTCGATCGCTATTTCGAATATGCAGGCTGCGAAAGGACTACGGGCCAGCAGATATCCTATTAGAAAGAGAACCTGCACTTCTACGCGCCCGAGACTTCAACGTATTGTACGAAATGGTGTACTATTTTGAAGCGAAAAATGACTACCACACGGTACAAAGTATACTTCGCACAATTGATAAAGGTTTCGCCACTAATCTACCCGTACTGCGCACAGTAAGAAACTTTTATATCAGGTTTGGGATGCTGGAGGAAGCAAAGAGATTAGAGCACACAATTTCTTTTCTCTACCAAAAAAGAGAAAATAGCGATCAAAAATATATCGCAGAAGTAGCAGAGAGTGAGACGGAGCTCGCCTCCAAGGTTCAAGATCTATATTCTCAACTTGAACATCAAAAACAACTTGCTGCTATTAGTGATCTAACAACAGGTATATCTCACGAACTTGGCCAGCCGATAACAAATATAAGATATACCATACAGTTTTATCAAAAGCTGTTTGAAAAAAAATTAACCTTGTCTGCAGTGTCGACGGTATTTGCTTCAATTTTAGAAGAAACCGAACGAATGGGGGGGCTTATACGTCGCCTTTCACCACTTACCTCTAGCAGAGGGGTTATAGAATCGTTTGATATTATGGAGCGCATACGGAGGCGAGCCGATGGAGAAAGTCCGCGCCTTATCCAGAACAATATAAGCGTGAAAATTTCACCTAAAGGGGCAATAACTCTAGTTGGAGATCCGGTGAAATTTGACCAGTTGATAAGCAATTTGCTGTTAAATTCTATAGACGCTATTTCTGAAAGAAAAATTAGCAGGGAAAACATTGTCGATATCAGAGTTGAAAGCAACCCTAAAGAAGTGACAGTGTATTTTTCTGACTCTGGTGTTGGGATACCTATGAGCAACAGAAATAAAATTTTCGATCCGTTTTTCTCTACAAAAGCGCCAGGGCAAGGAGAGGGACTAGGTTTGTTTATCGTTTGGAACTTGCTTAAAATGCTAGGCGGAAAAATTTCGGTGGACGTTCATTATAATCAAGGTGCTCGTTTTCTAATAACATTGCCAAAACAACCATCTAACTCGGAGGTGGAGACAGCATGAACAGCCTATTATTAGTTGAGGACGAGAATAAAACCGCAGAAATGCTCAAGCAGGGGCTTGAGAGTGAAGGCATCGAAGTGACTTGGGTTACAAACGGAAAGGATGCGATAGATCTAATAAAGCCGGGAATTTTTGATTTGATTATTTTGGATTTGAAGTTGCCGGGAATGACTGGCGATCAAGCTCTAGAAGAAATCAGAAAAATAGACCCCTATGTTGATGTTGTTGTATATACAAATTATCAAGAACCACCAGTAATGCAAAAGCTTATTAATTTAGGTGTAGAGGGATATATCAGTAAAGGAGCCGATGCTGACTTGTGGGAAACTGTCAAAATAATCAAGAAAATGCTTGATCCACTTAGTGAAGAAGATCGCGATCAACTCCTTAGCTTAGTGCCGAGTGAGACTTTTAAAAATCTATAAGGATGCAGATTATGACTCAACCTTTTGCACTAGATACAAACGCTTATGCATTGTTGTTTCAGCACCCTAAAACTGATGCGTATTACAATTTGGAAAAAAAAATAAAATCCGGTGACACCCTAAGTTTTTTCATTCCAGAAATCGTAGCTATGGAAATTCATTCCGTTTTAGGGAAATATCGCCGTGGTGGAGTGAACGCTCAAAAAGAAGCTTGTACACGAAATATCCTGAATGAGGACAAACATGTTCCTTGCTCTAATATTTGCGTAACAAATCCACGCCCACGAATGAACCCTAAAGTTTACAAAGCCCTTCAGAAACTTATGAAGGATATTGAGGGTAAGTCTGGCAGTATACAAGCTGACTTATTGCCATTGGGAACGTCTGAAATGTCGGAAGGCAAGAAGCTGCTCATGCAACTGTCCCATCGTTTTGCATTTGGGTCTCATGATGCATTGGTAGCAGGAACCGTTATTGCTGCTGCTGCGAATGGATTGAATCTCACTTTAGTGACATCTGACAAAAGTTTAAAAGCTGTATGTAGTAAGGAAGGCATTCCTTTTTTTGATCCGTTAATACAAATTCCAACTGAAACTATTGAGCAAGCAGAAGCGTCTTGAATTCTTGATGAGTTAAAATCCTTATCATCACTTTCGTGATTACGAATTGTTGACAGTAGTTGGATTGCACCCACCATAGTGGGTGCCCTATTGCTCTTGGTTTGCCAAAGAGGGCATTTCAGAGTTTTCCGTTTTGGCTGGAAAAGACTGAGTTGAGCGTCTGCTATTGGCCCTGGAGTGTGTAAAAACAGATGTTCAGCCGGCGTCAGGGGAGACAGGCATCCCGCTGAAGGATTTGGAAAGTACCTCCGCGCGACGCTTGTGTTTCTAGGTGGAACTGGCGAAATGTCAGCTTGGGATCGTTTAGCCGAAATCTACATCTGATGCGAGCGCTGGGTACTCAACCTTCATTTCGGTAAGGCATTCATGCATGAGCCTCGCATCCTCAGGTAAGCGCTTGGATAGCATGTTCCACCCTGAAATTTTCAGGTGCTCGGGCATTTCCACTAGACTCGTTATCGCGTCCCAGAAAGCATCCCAATTACAGCCATACCACTCAGGAAAACCGAGCGCGTCCTTCAAGACAAAATGGAGTTCCTCAGAGCTTGACACCCCACTCAGGTCAATATTTACCATGTGCAATCGGCTCATCGTCATTACCTCAAAAAACTGTTGACCGGCGAACGCATGCCAGCGGCTGAATCAGGATGCTTTTGCTATCATTTTTGGCGTGATCAATTCGGGGGGCGGCAATGAAGCGCTTCATTCAGGGTGAGCATCGCGGACAAAGCACTTTGCTTCCCGAAAGCCTTGAAGACTACGTCAGCAACACAAATCCGGTGCGAGTAGTCGATGTTTTGAAGGCGTCATTCCAGCCGATACCGGCCGACCTGCTTACCACCCCGCAATCTTGCTGAAAATCTACATCTAAGGCTATCTCAACCGCATTCAGTCGAGTCGGCGGCTGGAACGAGAAGCTCAACGCAACGTCGAGCTGATGTGGTTGACCGGGCGTTTGATGCCGGATTTTAAGACCATCGCCAACTTCCAAAAAAATAACAGCAAGGCCATCCGCGGCGTCTGTCACCAGTTCGTAGTGCTGTGTCAGCAGTTGGGATTGTTCGGTGAAAATCTCGTCGCCATCGATGGCAGCAAATTCAAAGCCGTCAACAACCGCGACCGTAACTTCACCAGCGCCAAACTGAAGCGGCGCATGGAAGAAATCGAATCGAGCATCAACCGTTATCTGACGGCACTTGATACTGCGGATCGGCAAGAGCCTACATCCTGTGAAGCCAAGACGGTGCGGCTGGAGGAAAAAATCGCCAAGCTGAAAGTGCAAATGAAGGAGCTTCACGCGATTGAAATACGGCTCAACGACTCACCGGATAAACAGGTCTCACTGACCGATCCAGACGCGCGTTCAATGATGACGCGTGGTACAGGAATCGTTGGCTACAACGTGCAAACAGCAGTCGATGCTCAGCACCATTTGATCGTTGCCCATGAGGTGACCAATGTCGGCTCTGACCGGGATCAGCTCAGCTCAATGGCCAATCAGGCGCGCGAGGCCATGGCATCGGATTCGCTTGCAGTGGTGACTGACCGAGGCTATTTCAAAGGAGAGGAAATCCTGGCTTGTCACAACGCGGATATCACTGCGTATGTGCCCAAGCCAATGACTTCTGGAGCTAAAGCTGATGGGCGCTTCAACAACGATGCCTTTATCTATGACACGGCGAAAAATCACTATGTATGCCCAGCTGGAGAAACGCTGATATGGCGTTTCTCCAGCGTCGAGAAAGGCATGAAGCTGCATCGTTACTGGAGTTCAAAGTGTCAGGCCTGCGCCGTAAAAACGCGGTACACACCGAGCAAGCAACGCCGTGCTCGGCGCTGGGAGCATGAGTCGATACTGGAAGATATGCAGGTTCGGCTGAGCAACGCGCCGGACATGATGCGAATCCGCAAACGCACGGTTGAGCATCCCTTCGGGACGCTCAAACAGTGGATGGGCGCTACGCATTTTTTGACGCGAAGGCTGGACGGCGTCAGTGCAGAAATGAGCTTGAACGTGCTCGCCTACAACATGAAGCGCGTTATGAAAATCCTTGGCACCAGCAGCTTAATGAAGGAGTTGTCAGCCTGAAATGGTTGGCTTTGTTGCCCACTTGGTATCGTAGAGGCTTTATTGAAGCTTCCCAGACCTTAGTGACGACCCGCAGGGCTTACCGCGAGCGACTACATAGTAAAAACCGCCGGGGCTAGGTGCTGACATTGCACTGGCGCGTTTTTACACACTCTGGGCCAGAAGCAGACTGTCAGCACGGTTATGATTTCTCCCAAGAGAGATACCAGTAATGGTTTAAATGACATTTCAGGCGAGCCGGCGGTGCATGCAGTTCTATGATTAGAATTTAGCTGGGCAACGGACTGACATGCAGGACCGGGTTGTTCCTGACCTTGGCCAGTCGGATCTTGACTCGACTACCTGTTTTGCCAAAGAACCTCGCGGCCCTTACACCCGTCAGCTTGTGCCCCGCCGTGTAGTTGAAACTCTCGGTAACGCTTCGGCGAACAAGCAGTTCAAAACTGCGAGAGTTCTCCGTGATCCACGTAATCACTTCTCTTGTAAGCGTGGTTGGTGCGGGTTGAACGGGTTTGGGTCGCCCTTTGATTTTTGGCCTTGCTGGCTTCGGTCGTTTGGCTTCAAACAAAGTGATGTCATCAAGCTGGAAAGAACCAGGCACTGTGCATACGTGCGATTTCCCCCACCACAAACTCACGACGAGGTTGGTGCCGTTTGGATGGCCGATCAAGCTCCTCGCAGCCGAGGACATCTGGAGAGACAGGTTCGGGAAAGCGTTGAATACCCCTGGCCCGAAAGTGATCCCTCGACCAATCAGGCTGATTTGTTGGCCAGCGACCCTTGCCCAGCCAAAGTCATTCGATTCCAGGAAGCACAAATAGCGGTCACCTTTATCTAACGTTGCTTCAACCTTTCCGTTCGACCGTTCCCATACCAGTAAATTGGCTTTATCTTCGGTCTTAAGAACAGAATACTGGTCTATGCGCTTTACCTGAGCGGTTTTTGTGACGCTCGCTCTCAAGACTTTTTTGAGCTTGCTGGCGATCGCAGCTCGATTTTTCGCATGCGCTTCGAAGCGCTCACGTCGGGCGCGTCGCCGGGACTTGTCAACGAAATCCTTTTGGTGCTCCGCACATTGTTTCTGGAACTCGTTGTACAAGCCCTTCAAGCGTTCGATGTCCACCTTCATATCCGCGACCATTTCTGGCGTAATGCGCTCGGCATCATCCAGCCAGGGCTCAACGATGTCCATCGCCTGCCGGCGAGCCGGTTCGTCATTGAGGTGGACACTGAGCTCGAGATTGTGCTTTCCACCCTGAGTCAGGTTCTGGCTGCCTACCGTGACAAAGGTGTCTTTGTCAGTCACCAGCTTGGCGTGCAGCCCATCGAGCTGGTAGACCTCATGTTTTTGCATCAACTCGACGATGTCCTCCAGATCCGAACCGCCGGTAGCAAAGACGTTGGTGTCAAACAACGTGTAGATCCGCGCGCCTGTCTTGCCTTTAACCAGACTCAATGCAACGTCCTGGGTGATATAGGGCGACAGGATGATCAATGGTTGGGAAGAACGCTTTGCCTGTTGCTGCCAGCGTGGGTGGATATCCTTAAACATGCGCATGTAAGCTTCTTCCTGAAGTGCTGCCCGCCCGGAAAAACCGAGCTGATTCCAAGGGTGGGCGTTGTATTAGGGGAGGATAACGCGTTCATAGAGATTAAACGGCTCAGCATGAACCGCCTGGCCCGCGCCGGGATGCGGAGGGTTGGACAGGTAGTTGAGTATGTGGGGCATGATCGCACTAGGGACCGGTAGCAGCAATGAATCACCGTGAATGGTCCTGAGTTTCCTAGACACCTATGAGCGGCAGCTACTGGCCGAGAACTGCCGGTCTCGAACAACTGCTTCTGGCCGATTCTGTTGAAAAAGTCGGTTTCTGAGAGAGCAGCTTTTCGGAGGTTCAAAAAACGCTCGATTTCGGCGTTGCTACGTAAAAACCAAGACAGCTCTGTCTTCTGAACGCACCAGATTTCAACGTCGTTGACGCTCTTTCATGGGAAAAAATCGCGGCGGGACTTTTTCAACAGAATCGGCCGGAAGCAATCTCTCAAAACAAACCCACCCCACCATAAACCTAACCAAGTATATTTCCCCGGCAGCTAAGCCTCTGTGTCCGTCGCCACCACCCTCAAGGAGCGAATATGAAAGCAAGGATCGCAGCAGCACTGTTTGCCGTTGCAACCTCTTCCACCGCAGAAGATCTGAAGGAGTTCAAATTCTCCGCGCCGCCTCCTGTTGTTCAGAATGACACCCCGGCTACCTGTGCTTTCAAGGACTTCAAGGCTCCCGACGCCATGGTGGTGTATGCGGCGGGAGCTTATTCGGGGCGTGAGTTGCCGTTTCAGATTGATCAAAGCGGCCATCAGGCCACTCAGTTCGATATTGCGGTCAACAGCCCTGAGCAACCGGTTGCGTTGATACTCGGTGCGTATGAACCGACAGTCTGGAATATCGGCTGGAGTCAGGGCACGAAGATCGTGGCGGTGTATGTCTCGGGGTATTACCGTCAAGGCGTGGCGGGTCTGGATGCCAAGGTGCCTGTGCTCAACAGCAGTTATGAAAACAAAGGCCCGTGCGGTTATTTCTATGTGGGTAAAGAGCAAAATACCGGGCTCAATCCATTGTCGCGGCAGTTATTCGGCCAGCCCGTGAAGCTCGTTTATCCAGCCGACAAGTCCGGGAATGTTCTGATCGGTCAGCCACTCAGCGCGGGCTCCAGGCTTGTCACCTCAACGGCGATAACCCCCGAGAGTTTTCAAGAAAAGGATGCCCCGCTGGCCGGTCAGGCAGGACTTGAGGAGGCGGTTGCCAATGGCTTGCTCCGCGCCGCCACGAATGAGGATGCCCAGGCATGGGTGAATGCCATGGCTGCCAGCACGCCCGAACGCGATGTGCCGCCGGTGGCAGGTATCGGGAAACCGCGTCCGAGCATGCCAGACTTGTTCAACGCCTATGTTGTGCTTGAACCTTTTACTTACCCTGCTGGCTTGTACGGTGGAAATGCCGCGACGTTTTTTATTCCCAAAGGCGTTCCGATGCCGAAAGGGCAGATTGGCCATTCAGCGGTATATGACTTCAATTCAATGCGTTGTATCGGGGCCGTGTGCCGGTAGAGCGGAGTTCGGATAAGGTTCGCCAAGCTCCCGACACGACTCCCAGTACACGACATACTGGCGCGTGACAGATACATTTCTCGGTGAATCAACGATCAGGCGGTCAATGTCATCAGCTCAGCCGCCCTTGCTCTTCCCTCTACACTTCACCGGCAGAAGATGCTTCATGCACGCGATACGCCAGAGAAACAAGATGATGAAGCTCAGTCTGCTGTCTTCCGGTCACTTTGGCCGCTTCATCCCAGCGACGTAACTTCAGGCTGTCGGCAAACAATGGATCGCTCTCGAAAAGAGTTGCTTGCTCTTCAGTCATTGGTCCTCCTTGCCAGGCCAGTGTCTGCAGGCTGGCCTCACTCAGTGACTGCAGATACCCATTCTCGCGGTGGCACAGGTATCGTTTTGCATCGACGTGGCGTTCCACCAGACCGCAAAGGCGCAGTGGAAAGCCCAGTTCGCGCAGCCACCGGGCTCCGACTTTCTCGTGCTCCTTGCGGCCCCACCGGGTCGTTGGCGTGCTGGATGCTGGCATCGTGCAGAAATGGCCAACATCATGACAAAAGGCTGCCAGCACCAATTCATCGTCAGCCCCTTCGGCGATTGCCAGCTCGGCAGCTTGCACCATGTGTTCGAGCTGGCTCACGGCTTCGCCAAGGTAGTCAGCCTCGGCTTGCTGGCTGCACAACTCGAACAGCAGACGCACTGCTTTTTCGCTATTTACCCTCACGCGGGCAGGACTGTTGGCCATTGGCTCTCTCCCAACAGTGCGGCGACCGTTTGCTCACCCAGGCCCAGGCCGACGCTCATGCCAAGACCGGTGTGCATCAGCACTGCAGTTATGCCATCGCAGACGCGCAGGATACTGAACGGGCCAGGGCCACGTGCCCCGTACACCCCTTGCCAGCGCTCCAATATCTGGAGACCTCCTCCCAGAGTATGCTCGGCCAGGTCGATCATCAGTTGATCAACCGCTTCGGCGTTGAATGGAGCGGCATCGCTGCCGTAGTCGTGGGAGTCTCCAATGATCAGATCGCCGTAAGGCGTCGGGCTGATCAGCAAGTGAATGCCATGCGCTTCCAGCGCAGGGCTGTTGCGCCGAATTTCTGCGCGGATGGCCTCAGCCTCTGGCAGGTCGGAGAACGCGCCGTAGTGAACGCAACTAAGGCCGGTCAGCACCGCATGCTGCAGGTCGAAGGGCTCTTCCAGTCGGGCCCGCAGCATTTGAAGGCGACACACTGATGGTTTTAGTGCGGCCATCTGTTCGGCCAGCAGCGTCTGGTAATCATGCCCTGAGCACACCAGGATATGCCGTGCCCTGAAACGCCCTGCTGTGGTCAGTGCACTGCCTGCTTCGATGTCCCTGACCAGAGTAGAGAAGTGGAAATCGACGCCAAGGCCACGCAGATAATTCACGATCTGAGGAAGTGCCTCGCGTGAGTACAGCTGTTGGTCGTCCAGACCATGCAGCGCTGCGCGATGATGGGCAAATCGTCCGTCATACAGGCTCTGCAACGCTGCGCCGCGCAACAAATCGGTTCGGTAACCGAGCTCGCGACCTCGACCTGCGCAGAACGCTTCGAGCATGGCTTCCTCGGATTCAGTGCGGGCGAATATGAGCGCACCCTGCTTTTTCAACGTCAGCCCGGCAGCCTCACCCAGCTCTGCCCACAGTCCATGGGTCTGACGGGCGAGGTCAAGCATTGGCCCTGGTGCCTGGCCGGTTACCAGCGCCTGACCAAAGTTACGGATGGATGCGCCCGATGCCCGATCGCTACGCTCAAAAACCCGGACTTTCAGACCCCGACGGATACCCGCCCAGGCATGGGCCAGACCGAGAATACCCGCACCGACGATCAGCAGATCGCAGTCTTGTTGGCTCATTTATAAACTCCTGAATGAGGGAAATGTGGCAGGAGCAGGCGTAGCCCCAGTGACAGGACTACGCCTCGGCGTCACTTGCCGACGGGCTCGGACTTCCCGTCATAGCGTTTGCGCCACTCGGCGAGAATGCGATCACGATTCTCCGAAGCCCACTTGAAGTCGTTGGTAATCAGGCGCTGTTCATAGTCCGCCGGAAGTTCCTGAAACGGCTCGGCGATTCCCGGTTGGGCCAACACGGCGAAGTTGGCCTTGTAGAGTTCCATGGCCTCACGGCTGGCGGAAAAATCTGCAAGCTTTCTGGCTGCTTCCAGATGCGCAGTGCCCTTGATGATCCCGGTCGCTTCAATCTCCCAGCCCAGCCCTTCCTTTGGCAGCACAATGTCCAAGGGCGCGCCTTTGCGTTTCAATTGAATGGCTGGATATTCGAAGGAGATACCGATAGGGAATTCACCTGCTGCTGCCTGCTTGCAAGGCTTGGAGCCCGAATGGGTGTACTGGCCGATGTTCTGGTGGAGCTTATCCATATAGGCCCAACCGCCTTGCTCACCAAAAGTCTGCAACCAGGCACTGACATCCAGATACCCGGTCCCGGATGAGGCCGGGTTGGGCATGACGATCTTCCCCTTATAGACAGGGTCGGCCAGATCTTCCCACCTGGCTGGTTTCGGCAGTCCCTGCTTCTCGGCCTCGATGGTGTTGAAGCAAATAGTTGCAGCCCATACATCCATGCCGACCCAGGATGGCGGGTTGGCGTTATCTCGGTAGTTGGAGCCAATCTGATCCAGGCTACTCGGTGCATAAGCTTCGAGCATGCCTTGCTGCTTGAGAATGGCCAGGCTGGAAGCTGCCAGTCCCCACACCACATCCGCTTGCGGGCGATCTTTTTCGGCCATCAGCTTGGCCGTTACGATCCCGGTCGAATCACGTACCCACTTGATCCTGATATCCGGATTCTGTTTCTCGAAGGCCTGTTGGTAAGGCTTGAGTTGTTCGACTTCCAGAGCGGTATAAACGGTCAGTTCGGTAGCTGCTTGTGCCTGTAGAGCGACGGCTGCGAAGAGGCCGCAGAGCAAGGAAAACGGTTTGAACATGATGAATCTCCGGGAGTGTGGGCGACGTGACAGATCAGTTGGCTTGGGGGCTTTCGCCACGACTCAGGCGCGCGTTGATGGCTTCGATGATCGGTGGCAGGTCGGCCAGTGTGTCGATCAGGTAATGCGGTTGACTGGCAACGAACAGCGAATCGATGCGCTCGCGCTCAACGGCCAGTTGCTCTTCGGAAAGCGCCTGGAATTGCTCCCAGTTCAGGCCCAGGAAATTGCCCGAGAAACGTAAGGCCACCGTCCACATACCGGCGCCACGCCCTTCGAGAATGCCGGGTTCGGTATCGTCGACCTTGACGCAGGCAGCCACGTCATCAATCTCCAGGGCGATGACGTTCGCCAGCGCCTGGGCAGGACTCGGACGGCCTTTGGGAACCTCATCAGTCGCCACCACATGGTCAGCGCGGTAGCCGGCAGCAGCGGCAAGATCGACCACCTTTTCCATCACGGCTTTGGGGTATCCAGAGCAACTACCAATTTTCAGACCGCGCTCGCGCAGCTTCGCTACAGCCTCCAGTGCACCTGGTATCGGTGCCGAATGCTCGGCGACCCTGGCGATTTGCAGCGGCATGAAGCGTTCGTAGATTGCAGTGACATCGGCATCGCTTGGCTGGCGCCCGAACCGTTTGTAAAACTGCTCGGCCACGGCTGGCTGATCGCACAGGGTTCGAATGTGATCCCATTTACCCATGCCCATCGGGCCACGGGCCTGCCTCAAGCTAATGTCGATATCGAACTCGGCGAAGGCTTCGACGAAGATACGGGTGGGTGCGAATGAGCCGAAATCAACCACGGTACCTGCCCAGTCGAGAATGACCGCCTGCAGTCGATCGGGGTACTGATAGCGCATGAGAGGTCTCCAGTGAATCAATGGCCGGGCACCACACGCCAAGCCTGGGAGCGGCGTAGCAAGCCACGCGAAGCCCAGGCCAGCAGTAGGGAAACACCGGCAGATGTAAGAAGGATCAGGGTGGACATGGCAGCAGCACCGCCCACGTTGCCAGCGTCGTCCATATTCAATACGGCGACTGACGCCAGCACGCTGTCCGGGCTGTAGAGAAAGATCACCGCAGAGACCGTGGTCATGGCCGATACGAACAGATAGCGAATGATGTCCAGCAACGCGGGCAAGCAGACAGGTAGCGTTACCTGCAGGAAGTGGCGATACAGCGGAACCTTGAGCGAGAGAGCGACCGCCTCGAACTCGCCATCAAGCTGCCGCAGCGCTGTTGCGGCGGTCATTTGCGCGGTGGTCAGGAAATGCGCCACGGTGCAGATCACCAGCAACGTAAGGCTGCCGTAAAAACCGTGTAAGGGGTTGGTCGGGAGATTGAAGAAAAACACGTAGCCCAGCCCCAGCACCAGGCCTGGCACGGCCATGGGAATGAAACAGAGCAGGCGCAATAGTTGAGTGAGTCGGCTTTGCCGGGTTTTCTCGAGCAGGTAGCTGCCCGTGAAGATCAGTACGCTGCCGAACAGTGCACACCCACTCGCGAGCAGCAGACTGTTGCGATAAGCCAGCCAGCCGCCGGGCAAGTCCGAGAACGCATAATTGTGCAGCGACAGGTTCAGGTCATAGGGCCAGAACTTCACCAGGGATGAGTACACTGCCATCCCGAACACCCCGAGCAGCACGGCACAAATCAGAGCCACCATCACTAGAAAACTGGAGTCACGGCGATGATTCGGCATGGGGTGGTAGACCTGCGCACGCCCTCCCATGGCGCCTCGCTGCTGGCGCCGCAACCACAGATCGACAGCAAAACTGAGCAATGCCGGCAATAGCAGGAACAGACCAATCAGTGCGCCACGTCCAAACTGCTGCTGGCCGAGAACGGCCTTGTAAGCCTCCAGAGCAAGTACCTGATAGTCACCGCCAACCACCACCGGCACGCCAAAATCGGTGACGCAGAGGGTGAACACCAGGCAACTTGCAGCGAATACACCTTGCCGACTGCCTGGCCAGGTGATGCTGCGAAATGCTCGCCAGGGCGATGCGCCCATACTCGAAGCTGCATCGAAAAGTCGTGCATCCGAAAGTGCCAAGGCACTTATCAGCACCATCAGGGCGTGGGGAAATGTATAGATCGCCTGACCGAGCACGATGCCCCAAAAACCATAGATGCTGCCTGGAACCCAGTCACGCAACACACCCTGATTGCCGAACAGGTAGATCAACGCGATACCCGGCAACATCGATGGGGCCAGCAACGGCAGCAGCGAAATGCCACGCCATAGTCCTTTGGCGGGTATGCAAGTACGCTGGAGGGCGTAAGCGAAGCCATAGGCCGATGGCACGACGATCAGCACGACGGCGACAGCACCGGTCAGGCTATTGCCCAACAACCATCGAAAATTTGCACTACCAAACAGCTCGATGGCAGCAGCCAGCCCGCCACCCTGGCCCGGGTCTCCGGCAAGCCCCCGCCAGATCATGGCCAATAGCGGTAGCACGACAGCCAACAGCAGCAGGAGCAACATCAGCCATTGCCCGCCTTGCACAAACAGTCGGTCGGCCAGAACCGCAGGCCGCCGAACGTTCACTGGCCGCGCCGTTGAGACGGCTACCTGCTCCATCAGACGAACACCTGAAGACTATGGGGTGGCAGGGCAACACTAATCTGATTACCTGGCAGCGGCGGCATGGCCTCTGGTGTCATTTCGGCCAGCAGGGCATGGCCCGGTAGATCATCGAGCTCGAAGCTCATGCGGCAACGATTACCGAGGAAGGTTATTTCTCGCATGCGTGCCGGGAACAGGTTTTCCTGGGCTGACTGCGGATTGATAACCACAGCCTCAGGCCGGCAGAACAAGCGGCCTTGGGCATTGTCCCCGACCTCGGCCAAACGAAGGCTGATCGCCCCGACCCGAGCCTGGCTACCTTCGCGTCGGCACGGCAACCAGTTACCCTGGCCAACGAACCCGGCGACAAAAGGAGTCGCGGGTCTGTCGTAGATAGCCTGAGGCGTTGCGTACTGCTCGACACGTCCCTGATTCATGACCGCGATGCGGTCAGCCATCAACATGGCTTCATCCTGATTGTGGGTCACCATCAGGGTGGTGATTCCGAGCTGACGCTGAAGGCTTCGCAGCTCTGCACATAGATGCTCGCGTACCCGGGCATCGAGCGCTGACATGGGTTCGTCGAGCAACAGCAGTGAAGGGCTCGGAGCCAACGCACGGGCTAACGCAACACGTTGTTGCTGACCACCGGAAAGCTGTGCCGGATATTTCTCTGCACTACCGCAAAGGCCAACAAGCTCAAGCATTTCGGCAACGCGTGCGCGCATCGCCTCTCGTCCCTGCCCAGTCAGGCCATACGCGATGTTCCGCGAAACAGTCAGATTGGGGAACAGTGCGTACGACTGAAACAGGATGCCGTAGTCACGCGCTTGTGGTGGTAGCGCCGAGACGTCACGACCGGAAAAATGGATGCGGCCCTGATCCTGGCTCTCGAGGCCTGCAATGCACCGAAGCAAGGTTGTCTTGCCGCACCCGGATGGGCCAAGGAGGCAGACAAGCTCACCGGCTGCGATGTCCAGAGACACACCGTCCAGCGCCTTGAATGTCCCGAAGCCTTTATGAATGTCGCGCAGTTGCAGATCGACGGTGGCCATGCAAGTAACCTCGTTTGGAATCGAACGAGTGTCAGCTTAGGCCTGGCTTACTAAGGCTTTGTGGCAAAAGGGCAAAAGCTGCCGATAGTGGTATCGGCATTTTTAGGAAGGGAAACTTCGCGCGGCGCTAACCAGTACCTCTGGCAATGCCGAGGAATGCTGCTGGCAACCTGGCCTGGCGACGCTCGCGCAAACAGTAGAGGTATTCGGAAATCATCGGCGCATCATCTAACGCGACTACTCGCAGATCCGGATTATCCGGCACTTCATGTCGGGCAATGACGCTTATGCCGATATTGCGCAGAACAGCCTCGCGAATCGATTCGCGGCTACCTATTTCCAACAGCGGACCAGGAGCCACGCAGGCCGCTCGCAGCATCTGCTCGGTGAGCAGGCGAGTGGTGGAACCTGTCTCGCGCATCAGCAGGCAATGCCCGGCAAGTGCCGAAGGAGACAACCGCGTATGGACGGATAATGGATGGCTGCGATGAACAGCCAGCACCAGCGGATCCTGGCCAAGCAACAGCCGAGTGAAGCGCCCATCCTCTTCCAGCTGTGAAGAGGCAGACAGGTCGACCCGGTACTCCTCCAGCGCTTCTATCACCTGTTGGGAGTTTCCAATCTCCACGGTCACCTGAATCTGCGGAAAACGATCACGAAAACGCCGTACCAGATCAAGCACGTAGTAAGGGGCGGTGGCCGCGATGCGCAGACAACCTTGCATGTGCCCACTGTTACGCAGAAAGAACTCGATGTCGGCCTCCTGCTGCAGCAGTTTCTGCACCATCGGCAACAGGCGGGCACCTTCCTCACTGAGCGTCAGGCGGCGGCCTCCCCGATAGAACAGCTCTACGCCGTATTGCGCCTCCAGGCTGCGAATCTGAGTAGTGACCGTCGGCTGGCTCAGACCAAGCTTCTTGGCTGCCTGGGTGATGCTGCCCTGGCGAGCAACCATATAAAAGGATTTCAGCTCGGCAGATAGCATCGTGTATACGACTCTCGTCAGGTAGCCCGCTCACACGGGATGAGGCTTTCTCGGGAAGAATGGCGCTTTTCAACGGTGAAACCGTGCCCAGAGAGCGTACCGAGCTTCTCAGAATTCGATCGGGTGCTCAATCGGCATTTTGGGGGATTGCTGGCTGGTGCGGATGGCGGAAAGCTGCCAGAAGCGGTCACTTCGGATTGCTCAGGGATGCCTCTAACACGTCGAGAAAGACGCGCACACGATGCGGCACCTGCTGCCGGGTAGGTAGCACAGCAGTGATGCAAAGCTGCTCGGGAGTTGCATCCTCTAATTCCACTAGACGCAAGCTCTCATCTTCAAGGTCGTCGCGAACATCCCAATACGTGAGCATTGCTAGCCCCAACCCTTGTTTGCTCGCGGTGCGCACCGCTTCGACGCTATTCGCAGAGAACAGGCTTTCACCTTTGAAGCCAACTGTTTCCCCTTGCTGGACGAAAGGCCAATGCGGCATACCGTGAAGTGCTATGCAACGATGCCGGCGTAGGTCAGCGAGAGTAGTGGGCGCGCCGTGCTGCTCTAGATAAACGGGACTTGCGCAAAGCACGCGGGGATTGGGAGCCAGCGAACGAGCAACCAACCCAGAATCGCGAAGGGTCGCAATTCTTATAGCTACGTCTATTCCCAGGCTGACAATGTCTACGATGCTGTCCGAGAGGTGGAGGTCTATTTGCAGAGCAGGATGCTCGGCCAATAACTGCGGGATGAGCGGCATGATGACGGCCTGGCCGAAGACCGTTGGAGCCGTCACCTTCAGTACACCGCTGGCGGTTCCTGCGTTCGCCCTCAAGGTGACTTTCGCCGCCTCGCTCACGCCAAGAAGTGTCTTGGAAAATGGTAGGAAAACCTCCCCTTCAGGCGTAAGCGAAACCGAGCGAGTAGTGCGATGTACCAACCGAACCTCCAGCTCACGCTCAAGAAAAGCTAGCCGCCGCGACACGGCCATGGGAGACAGTCCTAACCGCCGAGCTGCGCCCGAAAGACTGCCGCTTTCAGCAATGGCTGCGAACACTTCAACGTCCGAAATCTGCATCTTTATATCTCTTTCTGTTAAAGCGCTTTATCCATTACGCCCAATTCTCATTGTCTCCGCTGGCGCATAACCTCTGTGCATCGCCTTACTTGGCAGAACGCAAAAAGAGGAAACCAATGATGCTCAATTCACGGATTTTAACTCCATATGATATTTCCGGCCTCTCGTTGAAGAATCGTCTGGCGGTCGCGCCTATGACACGCGTCAGCGCTACCGACACGGGGCTCGCAACCCGGCAGATGGCCCGGTATTACGAGCGCTTCGCCCAAGGAGGTTTTGGCCTGGTCATCACCGAAGGTATTTATACCGATCAGAAGCACTCGCAGGGTTACCCCTTCCAGCCCGGCATTACCGATGACCAGCAGGCCCAAGCTTGGCGAGCAGTCACGGACAGCATCCACGCTCACCAGGGTGCCGTCTTTGCCCAGATCATGCACGCAGGTGCTCTCAGTCAGGGCAACCGCTTCGTCGACGTTTCGGCAGCACCCTCAGCGCTGCGCCCGAAGGGAGAGCAGATGAAGTTTTATTATGGCGCGGGCCAATACCCCGTACCCCGAGCCATGTCCGAAGAAGATATTACCGATGCCATTGAGGGCTTCGCACAGGCTGCAACCCTGGCAATCAAATCTGCCAATTTCGACGGCATTGAAATTCACGGCGCGAATGGATATCTGCTTGATCAGTTCCTCACCGATTACACAAATCAGCGTAACGACCGCTGGGGTGGCTCCGTACAGGCTCGACTATCCCTGACCCTTGAGGTCGTCAAAGCGGTAAGGAGGGCGGTAGGCGCGGTGCCTGTGGGTGTTCGAATCTCGCAGAGCAAGGTCAATGACTACGAGCACAAATGGGCCGAAGGAGAGCTGGCTGCCGAAGTGATCTTCGGCTCGCTCAGTGATGCTGGAGTCGACTTCATTCACGTCACGGAATTCGAAGCCTGGAAACCAGCATTTCCAACCAGCCATAACAGCCTAGTATCGTTCGCTCGTCGTTACGCACCGCAGGTGGCGTTGATTGCAAATGGTGGCTTACATACGCTTGAGCACGCGTTATCTGCGATGAAAGAAGGTGCCGAGATCATCGCAATCGGAAAGGCTGCGCTCGCGAACCCGGATCTACCTCGGCGACTGGCCAACAAGGAAGCTCTAGATGGGTTTGACGCCTCGATCCTGGGGCCTATCGCGAACATCAAAAGTAGCGAGTTGGCTTTGGCCTGAAAGCAACGCCAGAAGCGGACGGCGGTGTCAGCTCTTGGTCGGGAGCTGACTATTGGAAATCCTGAACTTGAAGGGGCGGTAGGCAGTTGGTACGTTTGGTCCCTTTACTGATGGGCGCCTGACATGGGAGGTGATTTTTCGTTGCAGATCGAACGCGCCGCTTATGAGGAGTTTGCTCCGCTTTGGAGCCAAGGGCGCTTTGAGGATCAGCGACTGGGACAAGCGTTCTACAACCACTTCCATGGCAAAGGCGCGACAGTTTTCTTCAATAGCTCATCCGTACTATAGATTCGAGGCGCAGGGCAACCTAGCCTTGAGTGCTCCCCTGTCAGGACTTGTTCCGATGAGCATTCCGCTGTTGCTGTTCAAGACCGTCACCCCAATGGCGGTCCTCGCTTTTCTTTCGGGCTGCGCCAGTGCACCGCCTGCGTTGCCGGAGGGAGCTGTCTATACGCCAACGCAGTGCGGGATAGTGAAAACCGACAGCGTCGCGTTTCTCACCAAGACCTGCGAGACCCAGCTCAAACTGAGCTCCCAACCGGTGGCATGCAATGCATTGCACGCCGAGTTCGGCAACGTGATCAAACAAGCGGAACAGCAGGTCGAGCGCATGCGTACAACACAACGCGGTATCGACTGCCGTGAAACCATCATGACTCAGATTGACGGTGACATGGAAAAGGCCACCCAGGCCATGAAAAAGTTTCAGGAGTGGAAGGTCAACTCCTGGATACCGCCGCAGTGCGCCAGAATGGATCTGGAAAAACTCAACCAGCTCACCGAAAGTTGTGAGGCGCAACTGGCGCAATCAGGCGATCAGCCATCCTGCGCAGCGATCCAGGTGGAGTTTCAGGCAAGAATGCCTGAGATGCAACGCGCCCTCGCAAAGAACCAGGCAAACCCCAAAGACTGCTCTGATGCGACCGAGATCTACAGCAAGCAATTCAGAAGGACGCTGGAGGCTTATCAAAACTTTGATCGACAACAACGTCTGAAGAAAGCAAACCCATGAAAGTCAATGGCCTGCTAATAATCACGTTGGCGGTCAGTACCGCTATCTTGGGAGCGTGCGCTTCAATCCCTGAGTTGATGGCACGCAAAGACTGGGAGGGGCGTGACATCAACGATGCCTTCGAGAAATGGGGGCCACCGCAAAAAATGGAGCAGACGCCGAACGGCGTGTTCGCGTTCACCTGGACCATGGCGCACGATGTAACCGAAAGCGTTCACCAAGGTACCTCCCAAAATTACAGTAATGGCGTTCTCTACCTTACGGACCATTACGCGGATGAGACAAGGCGCGTGGGCTGCAAAATCGTGATGTATGCGGCGCCTGATCAAAAAATCCTCAAAGCCTATTCGCAAGGCGGTTGCAACGGTTACATGACCTCGCCTGTTAAATAGAGTGCGGCAGGTTGTGTGCTGTCATATGCGGTCTGCGCTCAGAACTCGAGTGGGTAGTCCCGAGATCCTGGTGTCGTGTGAGTATGAATTCACTTCTGCGCACCATGCCTCCAGTGGATTGGCCATTGAATTTCTGCCCGATGGAGACCAGTTCAGTGCCGCCGACAATACGCACCCACGGCGTATTCTGGCCAGCGGCGGGCGGGGGTGAAAAAACGATGGTGCGGAAACTGGCTACAGCCACCAGATAACATCAGCGGCAGGGCTGCAGCAGTTTTGCGATACATGCACTTTTCTCGATGAGTCAACGATCAGGCAATCAATGTCATCAGTTCAGCCGCCAGCTCACGTGCGTCCTGCTGATAGGCGTTGTGCCAGGCGGCTGACCAGTCGGCTGGCCGACCTTGCTCCTCCCACTCTGCCAGCGCCAGGCCACTCAGGATCTCCAGCTCGTACCACAGGCTTTGCCAGGCTTCTGCATCCTCAATCAGTGTGTTGTCCTGCCACAGAAACTCGGTTTGTGCGACAAAGTCGGTCCAGGCAAACATATCCTCGGATGCCCGTTCTGCCTGCTTCAGCAACTGCGCCTTGTCTGTCATATGTCACCGCCGTCACTTTTACAGAACGACTATTAACCGTCGCGTGCGCGAGGTCTTGGGTTTGGTGTCTTTGGTCTGTGTCGAGACTGCAAGTTCCGCAGCATAAAGGAGGCGATTGAATCCCAGTTTTGAATCATTTCAGTTGCATGACGTTAGCCAGACGAAGTGCTACAGCCGATGCCTGTTCGACGCTGACGATGTTCGTGAAGCCCAGTATCAGACCGTGCCTGGGTTTGACTTTCAAGTACCACTGTGACAGCGGTTCGACCGCGATGCCAACGGACTGGGCGCGCAGAGCGAGCTCTGCATCATTACCTTCCCGAAGCCCTGCGACCAGATGCATACCGCTCACTTGATGGTTGACCAGCAGGCGGTCGCCGAACTGTTGTTGCAATGCATCGACCAGCCATTGACGGCGGCGTGAGTATAGCGAGCGCATTTTCTTTAAATGTCTGGCGAAGTGCCCCTCGTTAAGGAACGCCGCGACCGTCGCCTGAAGCAAGTGTGGGCAGTGATTATGCAGACGATCGGCCTGACGGGCGAATGCCAGGGTCTGTTCGGCTGGCACAACCAGATAAGCCAGGCGCAGGCCGGGGAACAGAACCTTGCTGAAGGTCCCGGTATAGAGAACGCGGCCTTGCTGGTCGAGGCTTTTAAGGGATGGCAAGGGCTTGCCCTGATAGCGGTATTCGCTGTCGTAGTCGTCCTCGATGATCCAGCTACCCTGGCGGTTTGCCCAGTCCAGCAAGGCCAGACGGCGCGGCAGTGATAGAGACATACCCAGCGGGCTCTGGTGGGTCGGAGTGACCACTGCGAAGCTCGCATCCGGGCAACTGGCGATGCCATGCGCGACGTCCAGGCCCTCGTCATCTACTGGAACCGGCACCAGCTCTGCGCCAGCGTCCAGCAGGGCGTTTCTGGCCATGAAGTAGCCGGGCTCTTCCATCCAGCATTTATCGTCAGGACGCATCAACGTGCGGCTGATCAGGTCAAGGCAGGCGCGATAGCCAGCACACACGAAGACCTGATCTGGATGGCAGGAGATACCCCGTGAAATCCCCAGGTAGGCAGCGATGGCAGAGCGCAACGGTGCGTAGCCTTGCGAGTCTGGGTAGACAAGGCCTTCCAGCCCGGCTTGTCGCAGTTGACGACCCACGAGTCTTGTCCAGAGCTTTCGTGGAAAAGCATCCAGTGCGGGAATCCCCATCTGCAGGGCTAGCGGCAATGTTCCTGCGTGGTTGACCTGGTACTTCGTCGAAACGATCGGCGTGCGGAGCATCGATGAGCAAGCGGGCATCAGGTGCGGTGTAACAAATGTTCCAACTGCTCCGCGAGCGGTCAGGTAACCCTCGCCAATCAGCAACTGATAGGCCGCCTCCACAGTGCCGCGGGCGAGATTCAGCTCCGCAGCCAGCGCACGAACGGCTGGTACCCGGTCTCCCGGGCGCAGGCGGCCGTCTGCAATAGATTCACGAAACCTTTGATAGATCTGGCGATAGATCGGCGTGGTCTGGCCTGGAGCTACATCAAGAGGAGTAATCATGGCCTAGTCGTTTATGCATTATTTGGCTCTACAGAATAAGCCATCCCGACGATAGAGTGGCCCATCTCTATTTAACGGACGGCGTAATGCCTTACACATTCGAACATCTCAAAAGCGAGAAGGACTTTCAGGCCAGTCTCGGTCTGATGCAGGTCTTGCGACCGCATATTGTTGCCCCGACTACCTATGTGGCGCAGTTGGTTCGGCAGACCGAGCAGGGCTACCGTTTACTGGCAGCGTACGATGGCGAGGACATAGTCGGCCTGGTGGGTTACCGCGAGTTGGAAAACCTGCTCTACGGGCGTTTTACCTACGTTGACGATCTCGTGGTGAGCCCAGACCTTCAGTGCACCGGTTTGGGCGGGCGGCTGTTGACGACTATTTGCGATCAGGCTGTGAGCCGCGGCTGTGATCACCTTGTGCTGGATACTGGCTTGCACATGGCGCTGGCCCAGCGCTTCTATTTTCGCCAGGGGCTGTTGGCCCGTGGCATGCATTTTACCAAGAGCCTTCGGGCAGAGCGCCAGGTATGAACAATGTCCTGCTGATCAATGCCAGTCCTCGTGGCCGAGATTCCCATGCGAACCAGTTGGCGCTGGAACTGGTGATGTTCTTGCGCAACCGCTATCCGAAACTTGAGCTGTTGGAGCGCGAACTGGGAGTGGATGTGTTGCCACCGCTCGGCGCGGGCTATGCCCATGCTCTGACCACGATCACGCCTTTCGACTCGCCGGTGTTCGACCTCTCTGAGGTGCTGATCGCAGAGTTGGAGCGAAGCGATATCCTGATTATCGCTACCCCGATGCACAACTTCACGCTCCCTGCCGCTCTCAAGCTCTGGATCGACTACGTCCTGCGTATTCACCGGACATTCAGCTCAAATTCAGAGGGTAAGACCGGTCTGCTGACTGACCGTCCTGTGTACGTATTAGTTGGATCGGGTGGCTTTCACCGCGGCGAGCTAGCACGTCAACCGGACTTCTTGACGCCTTACTTGCGCCAAGTGCTTAACACCCTTGGGCTGTTCAACGTTTCCTTTATCTATCTCCAGGGGTTGGTATTCGGTGACGAAGCCATTCGCGCAACGATTACAGATGCCAAGGCCATGCTTTCACTGGAATCACAGTTCAACGGCCTTGTTTAAACCTGATCACTTCTCCTGCATGGGACCTTCACTATGAGCCAACTCAGACTGCCATTCACCAGCTTGTCGCCTGCTGCGTACCAAGGCCTGCTTGCCACCAACAAGGCACTGGCTGCGAGCCCGTTAGGTCTGCCGCTGCTCGAATTGGTGTACTTGCGTATCTCGCAGATCAATGGCTGCGCTTTTTGCCTGAGCAAACATTCGCAGACCCTGCGCGAATCTGAAGTGCCGCAAGAGAAACTGGATTGCCTGGCCGGCTGGCGAATCAGCGAACTCTTCGACAAGCGTGAACGCGCTGCACTCGCATGGGTAGAGACGCTCACATACATTAGCGAGAGGGGCGCGCCCGACGAGTTGTATGATCCTTTAAAGGCGCACTTCTCCGATGCAGAAATTTCTGATCTGACCCTGGCCGCAGCCTTGATGAATGCCTTCAACCGGCTGGCGGTGGGGATGCTTCTTTAAGCGCATATAGTCGTCGATCATGTATTTCAGAACGGCTACCGATGTCGAATCGATCTTGATGACTTCGGTATGCCGACTTGCTGGCGTGCGTGTCCGGCAGCCAGGGGAGCTGCCTTCTCAAAGATAATGGAGCCTTTGTGATCCCGGGATATCGCGTACGCATTTACTGTTTCATCGGTGCCTTCTTCTGCCTGGGTATTGCGTGGGCGATGATGACTGACGAGCTCTATGACGCATTTACACTTTGGCAATTCGATGTCTTCACAGGGCCGCGTAGCCAGAGAGTCAAAGAACACCTCATCTTCGACGAGCAGCCAGTACGTTTTCTCTTGTATCTGCTGAAAACCCTGGTGATTTTTATTCTTCTTGGCGGTGCAGGGCTTGCGATGTCGTGGGGTGTGTTGCGAGGGCGCAAGGCGTTCAAGCGCTGGCACAGAAGCTCCTGACAGGTGGGATATTCATCTCTTGATGGTGGACAACCATCAGTCCTTCTTTATCTCTTCCAGACGTCCACGACAATTAATGAACGATGGCAGAACACAAATGACGCAAGCACCCCAACACCTGTTCGCCTTCGTACAGCAACGCTGCGAGTATCGTCCTGCCGTAACCGCTATCGTGCTGTTTGGTCTCAAGGTCGAGGGGGAGGGCGAATCACCGGTTTATATGGAGATTCGTTTTATTGACTACGGCAGTCAGCAGGTTGAGGGCGAGCACTTGATGTTGTCTCTGGAAGAGGCACTTGAGCATGCTCGTGATGATTACGGAATTCTTCAAACCGATTGGCGTGCGATGAGCCGGGAAGAAATGGATCGGATTGCCTGGTAGGTATTGGTCATCCGGACAGTCACCGGCAGATATTTTGCGTCTCAGTCGCCAGCAATCCGCCTCCCCCAAAATGATCCATTGACCTCAACCGCTCGGCAGGACTCCTGCCTGTTTGCCGCACGCCAGCGACCTTTTGTGAAAATTTAACTGCGGCACAATGCCGCATTCCGGTATGGTTCTGAAAAATTGAGACAAATTGTTTCAGTTATTTCGTGATGAAACCGTGTCGAGAAGGGGTTTACGTTGGATCTGTCGTCTGCTGCCTGGGTGTTGCATGACACCCGCCTGATTATCTGCTGCCTGATTGCGATTGCCACGATCATCGTTTTGATCAGTGTCACCAGGCTTCCTCCGTTTCTGTCGATTCTGGTGGGGGCTTTCATTGCAGGGATCGGCGCGGGGTTGCCGCCGGAAGCCGTTGCCAAAGCGTTCAGTAAAGGCGCAGGCGGTATTCTCGGGGAGGCGGGGATCATCATTGCCCTAGGGGCGATGCTGGGTGCGTTGATGGCCGAGTCGGGGGCCGCAGACCGGATTGCTACCACTTTGCTCGGGCTGGGCAAGGGCAAGACGTTGCCCTGGGTCATGGCGCTGGTGGCGATGGTCATTGGCCTGCCGCTGTTCTTCGAGGTCGGGCTGGTGATGATGGTGCCGATCATTTTTGTGATGGCGCGCCAGTCCAATCAGCCGCTGCTGAAGATTGCCATTCCGGCACTGGCGGGCATGACCACGCTGCATGCCTTGATGCCTCCGCATCCGGGGCCGCTGATTGCGGTCAGTGCCTTGCACGCCGATCTGGGGCTGACCATGTTGTTGGGGCTGTGCATTGCGGTTCCGGCGGTGATTCTCGCGGGCCCTCTTTATGGCAACTGGTTGTCGAAACGCATGCACATCGCAGAGCCTGCCGAATTGGGTGAGCTGTTCAGTGCCAGGCCCAATGTCAGCCGCCGGCCGAGTTTTGCCATTTCGTTGCTGATCATTCTTTTGCCGGTGATTCTGATGCTCGGCAGCACCCTGGCCAAGGTGCTCATGGAGCCTGAAAGCAGCCTTGCGCTGACCTTGAAGTTTCTCGGCGAGCCGCTGGTTGCCCTGGGTATCGCGGTGCTGGCTGCAACGGTGTGTCTGGGTTGGGCCAACGGTCTTTCCCGGGAACATGTGGGCGGGACCTTGCGTAAAAGCCTGGCGCCGATTGCCGTGCTGTTGCTGACCATCGGTGCCGGTGGCGGTTTGAAGCAGACCCTGCTGGATGCGGGTGTCAGTCAGACGATCAGTAAAGTGGCGGAGGGCGCACACATGCCCTATCTGCTGCTGGCTTGGCTGATTGCCGTGGCGCTGCGGCAGGCAACCGGTTCTGCCACCGTGGCGACCACCACGACCGCGGGCATCCTGGCACCGATGATGGCTGGACTTGCACCGGTCGAGGCCTCGCTGGTGGCCCTGGTAATCGGTGCAGGCTCGGTGTTCTTCTGTCACGTCAACGATGCCGGCTTCTGGATGGTCCGCGAATACTTCGGGCTGCAACTGAAGCAGACGATCTGGGTCTGGTCAGTGCTGCAGACCATCGTTTCGGTGGTCGGGCTGGTTGGCACGCTGCTGTTATGGCACTGGCTGGCGTGACGCCGTAGCCTCGGGAATGCGCCGCAAGACATCGTCATAAGGCGCAAGGTCGAGAAAGGCAGTGACTTCCACTGCCTTGCCGTTGCGCATATGAAAGATCCAGGCATAGCTGTTGTTGTAAGCCTGTCCGTCACGGGCCATGCCGGTACCGTCCCACTGGATGATGACGTGATCGCCATCCGCCCAGACCTGCTTGCTGACGGGCCTGACCGGTCTGGACAGCCGGGATACGAATGGCCGGATCGCCTGTTCGATAAACGGCTCGAGACCTCGGTAGACCCCGGCACTCGGCCCCGAACCCTTGATCGTCCAGACGATGTCCGGTGCCAGCATTTCACCGAAAAAACGGTTGCCACCTGCGGCCCAGCGATCGAATGCCTCGCTGACGATTTGCTTGTTGCGTGCCGCAACGTCTGGCTCCGAAGCAGCAGCTACCGTGCTCGACATGATCAGCGCAACGAGCGCCAGGACTTTTCCAGCGTTTGAAAGGCTCATGGCAAAGACTCCCTTTTGAAGAAGCCGCCTGCGGGAGGCGGCTTGCCGGCGACTGTCAGATGGTTTTACCGCCCTTGCCACGAACCAGAGAGCGGTCCACGAGCCCCACCAAATATCAGTTGTTGCACCATCGGCCTTGATACGAAACGGGCCGGGAAGATCGGCTCGGGCGC
Organism: Pseudomonas capsici; assembly: GCF_017165765.1. Classification (GTDB taxonomy): domain Bacteria; phylum Pseudomonadota; class Gammaproteobacteria; order Pseudomonadales; family Pseudomonadaceae; genus Aquipseudomonas; species Aquipseudomonas capsici. The sequence goes on along the minus strand of NZ_JAFGZD010000011.1, from coordinate 72,198 downwards.
ACTGGCCCGATCCAGGCGTGCAATATGTTCGTCGTCCAGTTGCAGGCTGAGCGCGCCCAGATTGTCCAGCACCTGAGCCAGAGTTCTGGCACCCATGACCGGCGCGACGACGGCGGGATTGTGCAGTGTCCACGCCAGCGCCACCCGGGAAGGCGTCGTATCGGTTTCTCTGGCGATATCGCCGACAACGCTGGCGATTTCCAGAGCGCGTTCATTCATGTGGCCGGATGAGCTGATCACGCCCTTGCGGGTCGGAGAAACATTCGCTTCGCTGGCCTGACTCAGATCGTCGCGGCTGTATTTGCCGGTCAGAATGCCGCCACCCAGCGGCGACCACGGCAGCACGCCAAGGCCCATTGCCTGTGCCATCGGGATCAGTTCGTGCTCGACGCTGCGCTCGACCAGGCTGTATTCGATCTGCAAGGCCACCAGAGGCGACCAGCCGCGAAGGTCGGCGAGGGTTTGCAACTGCGCGACCTTCCACGCCGGGGTGTTGCAGATGCCGAGGTAGAGCACCTTGCCGCTGCGCACCAGATCGTCCAGCGCCCGCATCACTTCGTCGGCAGAGGTGGTGAAATCCCAGGCGTGCAGGTAAAGCAATTCGATGCGGTCCGTATCGAGTTGCCTGAGGCTGGTTTCCACCGAGCGAAGCAAATTCATGCGGTGGTTGCCGCCCGAGTTGGGGTCACCGGGGTCGCGGGCCATGGTGTATTTGGTCGAGACCACCAGACGATCACGCTTGCCCTTGAGGAACTGACCCAGGATGCGCTCCGAAGCACCGTTGGTGTAGTTGACGGCGGTATCGATGAAGTTGCCGCCATGATCGACGTAGGTATCGAAGATCTGCCGCGCCTGGGCTTCATCCGCGCCCCAGCCCCAGTCGGAACCGAAGGTCATGGTGCCAAGGGCGAGTGGCGAGACGCGCATGCCTGATCGTCCGAGCAGGCGGTATTGGTCGAGTGCTGAAAGAGTGGACATACTGAACTCCTGACAGAAAGTGGAACCTGAAATCCGTAGGCATCAGTCTGCATTCTGTGGCGCGCCTGCCTGTAGCCGGATCGTCCGCTGTCCTTGCACGATTATCCGGGAGCGCAACAGGCCTGACCCTCAAAGGAGCAAACATGGGCCCTCTGGAAACGCTGGTCGATCTCATCAGCCGTCACGCTCCGACTGACGGCATACACCCGACACCGATTGCCGGTGTCAGTCTGGTTCGCTCGGATTCGCCGACCGTTCCGATGCCTGTGGTCTATGAACCGACTCTTTGCCTGATTGCCCAGGGCCGCAAGCAGGTCATGGTCGGGACTACGTCCTATATCTACGACGCAGCCAAATACCTGGTGGCGTCCGTGGACATTCCCGTGACCGGATCGGTGATCGAAGCGAGCGAGGCAGAGCCGTATCTGTGCCTTGTGCTCGACCTGGACATGACGGTGTTGAGCGAGCTGGTCCTGCGCTATCCGGCCCCGGACGAGACGAATGGTCTGCCCGCTGCCGGCATCGAACTCAACGACACGACCCCCGAACTGCTGGACGCCGTTGCAAGGCTGGCCAGGCTGCTGGAGACGCCGGACGATATCGAAGCCCTGGCCCCGCTGACGATTCGCGAGATTCTTTACCGGTTGCTGATCGGCAGCGGTAACGGCGTGGTTCGGCAAATGGCCAGGGCAGACAGTCGCCTTAGCCAGATCGCCAGGGCCATTGCCTGGCTGCGCAGCCATTACAGCGAAACCTGCCGCATCGATGACATCGCCGATATCGCAGGCATGAGCCGTTCCACCTTTCATGCGCACTTCAAGGCGGTCACCTCCATGAGCCCCCTGGAGTTTCGCAGCCAGTTGCGGCTCCAGGAGGCCCGTCGGTTGATGGTGGCCGAAGCGCTGGATGCGGCAGGTGCCGGTTACCGGGTGGGCTACGAAAGCCCTTCGCAGTTCAGTCGGGATTACGCCCGCATGTTCGGGTTGCCACCGGCCAAGGATGCCGGTCGCTTGCGTGGAGCCGTTCAAGCACCTCTCACTTCGACGTGACTTCAAAGAGTCATGTGGGGCTTTTCAAACTATTTTGGTGTGGTACTGTACCGTACCAAATTTATTCAAAGGCACCCATTCCATGGCTATACAGCGCAGCACGGCCTCCAGCGCGCATCGCACCCCAAAAGGCGCGCAGCGGGTCGACAACCTGACGGTGGTTGCGGCGCAACTGTTTCTGGAGCGTGGTTTCGACGCCGTGGCTGTCGACGATCTGATTGCTCGCGTGGGGGGCTCGCGACGCAATGTGTACAGCCATTTTGGCGGCAAGGAAGGCCTGTTCGAGGCCGCGATGATGCATATCTGTGCCGAGATGGCCAAACCCCTGGAAGAAATGAACATTCAAGGGCTTGAAGTCGAGCGGGTTCTCTCGGGCTTCGGGATCGAACTGGTACGAATCGCACTGTCGCCGCGAACACTGGCCGTTCACCGCCTGCTGACCACCGAAGGCAAGCGCTTCCCGGAAATTGCACAGGCCATGCTTGCGTGCAGCTACCAGAAAGTCATCGGGATTCTGGCGCGCTGGATTGCCGAGCAGCAGGCCCAGGCAGAACCCGCTTTCTCAAGCGCGATTCCGGCCGATGCGCTGGCTGTGCAATTTGTCAGCATGATTTCCAGTGATCTCAAGTTACGCGCCATCGTCGGGCTGATCCCCACAGAGCTTTCTGCCGAGAAGGTCGACAGCATTGTCGCCAGCGCCGTGCACACCTTTCTTTATGGCGCGGCAACCGGTCGAGTGGACCGTGCCGGGCTATCACCCCGTCAGCCGTGACTGGCTGCTGGATGCACTTGTGTTCCATCAGGAGAGTTGCACCATGAAAGCCATTCGCATCGATGCCTTCAACGATATCCCCAGTCAAAAGGAGGTACCTGTTCCCGTTATTGCGCCGGATGAGGTGCTGGTCCGTGTCCAGGCAGCGGCGCTCAATCCTCTGGATGCGCTGGTGGTGTCAGGCGTCGCAACCCGGTTCTTTGATATCGCGCTGCCGTTGACCCTCGCCACTGACTTTGCGGGCACCGTGGAGCGGGTCGGTTCGGCGGTCAGGCAATGGCTGCCAGGCGACCAGGTGATTGCCTGGGCCGACGCAGGCAAATGTGGCGGCCTGGCGGAGTTCGCCGCGATACCCGCCAGTGCGTGTGTGCGTTTGCCCGGAAACCTGTCGTATGTCGAAGGTGCCGCAATTCCCACCGCAGCGGTAACGGCCTGGTATGCGCTGTTTGCGGGCGCAGGTCTGAAGCGCGGCGAAACCGTCTTGATTCATGCGGGGGCGGGTGGCGTTGGCACGTTCGCCGTTCAGTTCGCTCACAAGGCCGGTGCGCGGGTGATCGCCACGGCGTCGGGAGAAGGTCTGGAACTGGCGCGCAGTCTCGGTGCGGATCATGTCATCGATTACAGATCGCAGGACTTCACCGCTGTCGTTTCCGAGGTCGATGTCGTGCTTGATCTGGTCGGGGGCGACACTCAGTTGCATTCCTATAAGGTTCTGCGCAAATGGGGACGGCTGGTATCCACAGTGATGCCGCCGGATCAGGCCGCAGCCGGGGTCTACAAGGTGACGGCAAGCATGTTCTACGCCAAGCCTTACGCCGAGCAACTGGGCGAGCTGGTGTCATACATCGCCGAAAACAACGTGCGGGTGGTGATTGATCTTGAGCGGCCTTTCGAGGCGTTCGACGAAGCCTGGGCGCGTCAGTTGTCCGGGCGGGCGCGGGGCAAGATCGTTATTGCCGAACCTGAGGGTTGAATCCTGCAGAAGCGTTCGTCGCCCTGCCCGATGAGGGCGGGGCGGTTCAGCCTGCCTTGATGAAATCAATGAAGGCCCGCAAGGGCGAGGGCAGGTAACGACGCCCGGGGTAATAGAGAAACGGCCCCGAAAAGTTCTGCCACCAGGGCTCGAGTACCGGTTCGAGGGCGCCACTGTCCAGATGAGGCCGTAACCAGTCTTCGAACAGATGGATAATCCCCAGGCCATCGATGGCCGTCTGTATGGCCATATCCATTGCGCCGCCTATCCTGACCACCAGCGGGCCACTGGGCTCGACGCAGATCACTTCGCCATTGCGCTCGTATTCCCAGGCAGGCATTGCGCCGCTGGGAAATCTGCCCCGCAGACAGGCATGCTCAAGCAGGTCGCGTGGATGCTCGGGACGCCCCCGTGCGTCCAGATAAGCCGGTGAGGCTGCCGTAGCACAACGCTGGATACGCGGCCCGATGGGGATCGCAATCATGTCCTGTTCCAGACGCTCATCGTAACGAATACCCGCGTCGCAGCCCGCCGCGAGCACATCGACGAAGCTTTCCTCTGCAATCACTTCCAGGCGGATCTCGGGATAGGCTTGCAGAAATGGCGTGATGATCGAAGGCAACACCACCCGCGCGGCGCTCAGGGGCACGTTCAGCCTGAGCGTGCCGGAAGGTCTGTCGCGAAAGTCGTTCACCACATCCAGTGCCGCCTCGACTTCGCCCAGTGCCGGTACGATGCGTTCCATCAGTTTTCTGCCGGCCTCGGTCGGTGTCACGCTGCGCGTGGTGCGATTGAGCAGACGCACTCCCAGGCGTGCTTCCATGCGGCGTACTGCATCGCTGAGGCTCGATGCGGACTTGCCGCTGACCCTGGCACCTTCACGAAAACCCGCAGCGTTGACCACCGCCACGAATGCCAGCAAGTCCTGAATGTCTGTTGTCACTGTTCGCTCTCCCGTACAAGCTGTGCTGATTGCAATGGATTATCAGATCAGTCGTCAATACCTATAGTGGCTGCACATCACTATTGGACAGAGGCAGATCACATGAGCGACGCCAGCAAGGCAGGTACATTTCTACTGGGTGACCGCACAATCAATCGCATGGGCTACGGCGCGATGCAGTTGGCAGGTCCTCATGTCTTTGGTCCACCCAAGGACCCGGACGCGGCAATCGCAGTGCTGCGTGGCGCGCTGGAGTCCGGTGTCAACCATATCGACACTGCCGACTTCTACGGGCCGAACATCACCAACCAGTTGATTCGTCAGGCTCTGCACCCTTACGCCGATAACCTGGTGATTGCCACCAAGGTGGGTGTCCGGCGTGGCAGCGATGCTTCATGGCTGCCGGCCCATGATCCGGACGATCTGATTCGTGCCGTACACGACAACTTGCGCTATCTGCAACTGGACGTGCTGGATGTCGTGAACTTCAGGGCCTGGGGTACTCAAAACGCGCCCGCCGAAGGTTCTATCGAAGAGCCGTTCACGGTACTGGCCGAACTGCAGCAACAGGGATTGATCCGGCACCTTGGGCTGAGCAACGTCACGGCCTCTCAAGTCAAGCAGGCGCAAGGTATCGCCAGGGTCGCCTGCGTGCAGAACCACTACAACCTGTCGCATCGCAATGACGAGTCTCTGATTGCCGATCTGGAGGCCCAAGGCATCGCCTATGTGCCGTTCTTTCCTCTGGGTGGTTTCACGCCGCTGCAGTCCGAAGTCCTGGCGAGCGTTGCCCGGCGTGCAGGTGCATCACAGCTTTGTGTGGCGCTGGCGTGGCTGCTCAAGCGCTCTCCCAATATCCTGCTGATTCCCGGCACATCGTCTGTGGCTCATCTGCGAGAGAACCTGACAGCCAGCGAATTGAACCTTGCGCCAGAGCTGCTGGCCGAGCTCGATGCCATGGCCTGAGCCGCAGCCGTCCGCAAAGCGCAAGACTTCCAGCTGAAAAACCGGATAATGGGCGCCAATCGTTTGCTCGCTATTCTGGTAATCCCGCATGGAAATCAAGGTCAACTTTCTCGACAACCTCCGACTTGAAGCCAAGTTCGATGACTTCACGGTGGTTGCCGATCAACCTATCCGCTACAAGGGCGATGGTTCGGCACCGGGACCGTTCGACTATTTCCTGGCTTCATCGGCCTTGTGTGCGGCTTACTTTGTGAAGTTGTACTGCGAAACCCGCAATATCCCCACCGACAACATTCGCCTGTCGCAGAACAACATTGTCGATCCGGAAAACCGCTACAACCAGATCTTCAAGATCCAGGTCGAACTGCCTGCCGATATCTCCGCCAAGGACCGTCAGGGCATCCTGCGCTCCATCGACCGTTGCACGGTAAAAAAGGTGGTGCAGGCCGGGCCTGAGTTCGTGATCGAAGAAGTGGAGAATCTGGACGCCGATGCTCAGGCGTTGCTGATGCCGAGTCTGTCCTCGGGAGAGGGCACCTGCATTGTCGGCAAGGATCTGCCCCTGGAGCAGACCATTGCCAATATGTCGGGCATCCTGGCGGGTCTTGGCATGAAGATCGAAATCGCCTCGTGGCGCAATATCGTTCCCAATGTCTGGTCGCTGCATATCCGCGACGCGCAATCGCCGATGTGCTTTACCAATGGCAAGGGCGCGACCAAGGAAGGCGCACTGGCGTCGGCGCTGGGCGAGTTCATCGAGCGGCTCAACTGCAACTTCTTCTACAACGACCAGTTCTGGGGCGAAGACATCGCCAATGCCGAGTTCGTGCATTACCCGGACGAGCGCTGGTTCAAGCCGGGCCGTAAAGACGCGCTGCCGGAAGAAATCCTCGACGAATACTGTCTGGACATCTACAACCCCGACGGCGAACTGCGCGGCTCGCATCTATACGACACCAACTCCGGGAATGTGGAGCGTGGCATCTGCTCGCTGCCGTATGTGCGCCAGTCGGATGGCGAGGTGGTGTACTTCCCGTCCAACCTGATCGAAAACCTGTTCCTCAGCAATGGCATGAGTGCTGGCAACACACTGGCCGAAGCACAGGTTCAATGCCTGTCGGAAATCTTCGAGCGGGCGGTGAAGCGCGAAATTCTGGAAGGTGAAATCGCCTTGCCGGATGTGCCGCAGGACGTGTTGGCGAAATACCCCGGCATCCTGGCCGGTATTCAGGGTCTGGAAGAGCAGGGCTTTCCCGTTCTGGTGAAGGATGCGTCCTTGGGCGGCGAATTCCCGGTGATGTGCGTCACCCTGATGAACCCGCGTACCGGTGGCGTGTTCGCCTCGTTCGGCGCGCACCCAAGCTTTGAAGTGGCGCTGGAGCGCAGCCTGACCGAATTGCTGCAGGGCCGCAGTTTCGAAGGCCTGAACGATTTGCCGCAGCCGACCTTTGAAAGCCATGCGGTGACCGAGCCCAATAACTTCGTCGAGCACTTTATCGACTCCAGCGGCGTGGTGTCGTGGCGCTTCTTCAGTGCCAGATCCGACTTCGAATTTGTCGAGTGGGATTTCTCCGGCGAGGGCGAAAACTCCAACGCCGAAGAAGCCGCAACACTGTTCGGCATTCTCGAAGACATGGGCAAGGAAGTGTACATGGCGGTGTACGAGCACTTGGGTGCGTCGGCCTGTCGCATTCTGGTGCCGGGTTATTCCGAGATCTACCCGCTGGAAGACCTCATCTGGGACAACACCAACAAGGCGCTGCTGTTCCGTGCCGACATCCTGAACCTGCACAGCCTGAACGCCGCCAGCCTGAAAAAACTGGTCAAGCGCCTGGAAGACAGCGAGCTGGATGACTACACCGACATTACCACCTTGATCGGCATCGAGTTCGACGACAACACGGCCTGGGGCCAGTTGACGATCCTTGAGCTGAAACTGCTGATCTACCTCGCCCTGCAGAAGTTTGAAGAGGCGAAAGAGCTGGTAGAAGCCTTTCTGCAATTCAACGACAACACTGTCGAGCGCGGCCTGTTCTATCAGGCCTTGAATGTGGTGCTGGAAGTTGAACTGGACGAAGAACTGGCGCTGGAAGACTACGAAGTCAACTTCCGCCGCATGTTCGGCAACGAGCGAATGGACGCGGTGCTGGGCTCAATGGACGGCAGCGTCCGCTTTTACGGCCTGACGCCGACCAGCATGAAACTCGAAGGCCTCGACAGACACCTGCGCCTGATCGACAGCTACAAGAAACTGCATGCGGCACGGGCGAAGGCGGTATAGCGATACGTGGTTTGAAATGAAGCTGTCGCGACCCTCTCACAGGATGAACACCTCGTGGGAGGGAGCTTACCCGCGACATATCAGTTGGCCTTGCGCCCGCGTGCGGCGGGCTTGACCGGCACGCTTGCTCCATATTCGCTCCACCAGGCAGCGAGCGCTTCCATTGTTGGCCCAAGGCCGCGAGCCTTCCGGGTGATTTCATATTCGACGCGCGGTGGTACTTCCGCAAATACGGTGCGCGATACCAGGCCGTCGGCCTCCAGTTCTCGCAGTTGTGCTGTAAGCATGTGCTGAGTAATACCGGGAATGGCTTTGCGCAACTCACCAAAGCGATAGATTCGCTGATTGAGCAGCCACATGATTTCCAGTTTCCATTTACCTGAAAGCAGAGCAAATGCACGACGCATTTCTTCATGCATATTGACTGTAGTTTCCTCAATAGTCTGGTTTTCCATACTAGCCACCATTAATTCATCCTACTTGTTGAAGTTCATGTGAGGCGACATCCTCGCCACTTATTGAACTTACTTTCAAGTCAGAGAGAAAAAATGACCACTTATTACCTCTACTGGATCAGCACTGTATTGTTGTCGCTGCTTTATTTCACGTCAGCAGGTCTTTATATCGCCAAAGGCGACTTTGTGCGAAAGGCCCAGGCGGAGCTGGGATATTCGGCCCCGTGGCTTGTACCGTTCATGATCGTCGTCAAGGTACTCGGCCCCCTCGCCATTCTCTGGCATTTCAATGTAGCGCTGAGTGATCTTGCCTACGCTGGCATGTTCTATCACCTGATATTGTCCGGGATGGCTCACCTGGGTGTCCGCAATCCCAAAAGCGCACTGCCTGCTGCCTTGGGCCTCATTTTTCTGATGGCTTCCTTCTCAACGCAAAACGCTGTTCGTGACCTGCAGTCGCCTTATGCGCCTGCGGCCACGGTTCTTGAAACAACTCTTGGTTGATGGAGGGCCGGCCCTCTGAGCAGGGCCGGCCGGAAGGCGTTTACCGAGAGCCGCTGTCGTAAGCGGCCTGCCCGGCGTCGGCGTCCTTGCGGCGTGCCGGGTCTCCGAGCCAGAGCATCAGGCAGGTGCCGAGCATCAGGATCGAGGCGACCACGTAGAACGGGACGGCGAAGGACTGGGTGGCGTCCTTGATCAGGCCGATCAGGAAGGGACCGGCAAAGCCTCCAAGGTTGCCGATGGAGACGATCAGCGCCAGCCCGCCTGCTGCGGCGCGTCCGGTCAGGATGGTGGACGGAATGGCCCAGAAGGTCGCCTGGAATGACAGGATGCCGGATACGGTCAACGCCAGGCAGGTGACTTTCATTATCGGCTCGTCAGTGAGCGCAGCACCCACCAGAGCCACGGCCGCAAAGGCGAGTGCGCCGGCCACATAGGGCAGGCGTTGCTGGCTGCGGTTGGCCAGGCGTGCCCAGATCGTCATGGATATTGCACCGAGAACATAAGGCAGTGCTGTGACCAGACCGACGGTGGTGTTGGTCATGCCCAGGCTTTTGATGATCTGTGGCATCCACAGGCCGATGCCGACAGAACCGACGATGCAGCAGAAGTTGATCGCGGCCAGTGTGAAGACCTTGGGGTTGGTCAGTGCGCTGCGCAAGGTGTTGCCGTGGGAAGAGCCGATGGCCTGCTGCTCTTGCTTGAGGCGCTCGCCCAGCCAGGTTTTTTCCCGATCATTCATCCAGCGCGCCTTGGCCGGAGTGTCCACCAGCACGAACAGGCAGGCAATGCCCAGCAGCACCGCTGGCAAGGCTTCGGCGATCAGCAGGAACTGCCAGTTTTTCAGCCCCATGATGCCGTGCATTTCCATCAGCCAGCCGGACAATGGCGAACCGATGATGTTGGCGGTGGGAATACCCAGCAGGAAGGCAGCGATAGCCTTGGCACGCCATTTACCGGGAAACCAGTAGGTGAAATACAGATAGACCCCGGGCGTGAAGCCGGCTTCTGCCACGCCCAGCAAAAAGCGCAGGATGCTGAAGCTGATCGGCCCGGTGGCGAAGGCTGTGGCCATGGAAATCAGGCCCCAGGTGATCATGATCCGGGCAATCCAGACCCGGGCACCGAAGCGTTGCATGAGCAGGTTGCTGGGGATCTCGAAAATGAAATAACCAAAGAAAAACAGGCCTGCTGCCCAGCCGAACATGGTGGCGGTCAGGCCCAGATCCTTGTTCATGCTGATGGCGGCAAAACCGACGTTGGTGCGGTCCAGGTAGCTGATGACGTAGCACAGGAATATGAAGGGTAGGATACGCAGCATCACGCGGCGCAGCAGTTTCTCGCCTTCTTCATCGGACAGAGGAGGGAGCGGATCGGGAATGTTCTGGGTCATGGCGTCACTTCTTTTGTAATTGTTTTGAAGACATGGTGAGGCGCGTGAGTCAGCTATGCGAATACATGGCCAGCCCCGGCGTTGTTGTGGTCACTTGCAGGATCGAGCCCGACTCCGACTCGGTGATGTAAAGGTTGCGGTTGTCCTGACCGCCAAAGGCCAGGTTCGTGTTGCTGATGCCCTGGCAGGAGACGATGCGTTGCAGCGGTTCGCCGACTTTCGACAGTTTCCATACCGAGCCGAAACCGGTGTGCGCGATGTACAGGTTGCTTTCGCTGTCCAGCGCCAGACCATCCGGCCCGCCCAGACCGCCGTGCAATTGAGCGAAGACCCCGACCTTGCCAATGATCGAACCGTTGCCCAGTGGAATACGCCAGATCTGCTGGGCGCGGGTCACCGCTATCAGCAGGTGATTGAGGTGTGGGTCGAAAACGATGCCGTTCGGGCTGGGGATGGTGTTGATCAGGCAGGACAGGTTGTTGTCACTGCTCAGTTTGTAGACTCGCCCGGTAGGATCCTGCAGGCCGGTCTGGCCCTGATCGGTGAAATACAGGTCGCCGTTGGGGGCGAAGACCAGATCGTTGACCCCCTTGAAGCCTTCGGAGCCTGCCGATTCCAGAAGTGGCTCGATATGCCCGCTCTGAGGCTCAAGCACCATGATTCCGCGTTTGTAATCGGTGATGAAGATTCGCCCGTCGCGATGGATCTTCAGGCCATTGGGCCAGCCGTCGTATTCGCATACCAGCTCCCATTCACCTTGCGGGGAAATCCTGAAAATCCGGCCATAAGGGATATCGGTCACATAGAGGTTGCCGTTGCGGTCGAAAGACGGGCCTTCCAGAAACGAATCGATTTCACGACTCTGACGGTTGGCATCCGCCCACGCGGTGCGACGTGGTTTGCGGAAATGGTTCGGCAAGCGGGTGAAAACAGTGGTTTCGACGATGGAGGGTGCGGGAAAGAAGCTCATGGTCGCTCCTGAGGTTTGAATTGTTATGGTTAAAGTAAAACCTGATTTCAAAATAATGCATTTTATGTCGTTGATCGACATTTAATTCTTGAAAATTGAATTTTATTGAAATGTTGTTCTGATTTTTTTGATTTCGCTTGTGCGACAGGCGAGGCGGGCGCTGCGGGTGGTGGGGCATGCCTGCAACGATGGCGAGGATGACCTCGTTGTCGGATAATGCCCGGTCAAGCCTGCTGATGGGCTCCACAAGTCGAGGTGTCTGTAATGGTAAAAGCGCGGCCGCGCCCTGCGGTGAATGGTGTGGCTTCGGCCGACAGGGTCTTGACGGTGCTCACAGCATTTCAGGTTGGCGATAAGGCGCTGAGTCTGGTCGAGTTGGTCGAGCGTACGGGGCTTATCAAAAGCACGATCATGCGCCTGATGGTTTCACTGGAAAATCATGGGTTCATCACGCGAATGGCTGACGGGCGCTATCAGTTGGCCAGTGAAGTCATGAGGCTCAATGCCGTTTACCAGGAGTCGCTCGATCTGGAAGGCCATGTAATGCCAAAACTGCATTACCTGTCCGAGCAGACCGGTGAAACCGTATCCTTTTACGTTCGCCATGGTGCCTACCGCATGTGTCAGTACCGGGTGAATTCTGTGCATCGGCTGCGGCTCAATATGCAGCCGGGTGACATGCGTCCAATGGATGAGGCTGCCGGAGCCCAGGCGTTGCGCGCTTCTTTCCAGACCGCAATGGCGCTGGAAAAACCGTTTTATTCCTGTGGCGCGACCGACCCTCATGCCGCCTCTGTTGCACTGCCGATTTATGGCGCCCAGCAGGAACTGATGGGCGCTCTGGTCATTTCAGGACCTGCAAGCCGCTTGACGCAAGAGGCTGCCGAGAGTTTCAGGGCCGTCTTTTTTGACGCCGCCCGCGACCTGATGCGTAGCCTGGGTTGCAAGGCGGCAAGTCACTCCGGTGCTGTCGAGTCAGAATCCGTAAAGTGATACGGGGTTATCGCGCAGAATCAATGTGCGCTTTTGCTCGTCGCCAGCCCAGGCCCACAGCAGGTCCAGAATGGCGGCGTCGTCGGGTTTCAGGTCCGCAGCCAGCGTAGGGTGGGGCCAGTCGCTGCCCCACAGCATTCGTTCGGCGTTTCTCTTGATCAATGCGCTGGCAACCTTTCCCGAGTCTTCATAGTGCGGCGCTCCCGAGAGCGAGCGAAGGTAGGGAGCGGAGAGCTTGACCCAGGTTCGTTCATTGTCCAGCAGCCGGGTTAGTGAGGCGAATGCATCGGACTTCACGCCTTCGGGCTGGGGGACGTGCCCCATGTGATCGATCACCAGTTTTGTCGGTAGTCTGGCTAGGCGTGGCTCCAGTTCCACCAGATGAGGTCCGGTGGCGACTTGCACGTTCCAGCCAAGCTCGTTCACTCGAGGGGCGAGTTGTTCAAGGTCATCGAGTGACGTATTGCCGACGCTGAAATTGAAGCGTATGCCACGCACGCCAGCATCATGCAGGCGGCCCAGTTCCTCGGCGCTTATCGACGGATCCACAACGGCTACCCCGCGCGCGTTACCTTGGCTGCGCAGGAGCCCGTCGAGCAGGATGCGATTGTCGGTGCCGTAAGTGGACGGCGTCACGATGAGCATTCTCGACATGCCCAATCGCCGTTGCAACTGGCGATAGTCATCGAGTGAGGCGTCGTCCGGGAGCAGCTTGGCAGTGGCGACGGCAGGGTAGCGTCCATCATAGAGGTGCATGTGGCAATCAACGCTACCGGCCGGTGGAGAGTGTCTGGGTGGGGCGTCACCGCGGCTGAAAGGGACGTTGGCAAGAACGCCCATGGACGCGAGTGCACTCAACGCGCTTCCTGCCTGCAGGAAGCGGCGACGAGATAAAGCCATCTGATAAACCCTCTTTGTTGTATTGAGGCGTTGCTCGGTGTGGTGTTTCAGCTCTTGGCGACGGCAGCCTCGCTCTGTTCGGCCTGCTCGCGTTCACGCTTGCGGCCGATGACCAGAACCATGACGCCTGCAAGCGTGCACAGCGCCGCCAGGGGCATCAGTGCCAGGGCATGGCTGTCTGTTGCGTCATGAATCGCGCCATAGGCATTTACCATGATGCCGCCGCCGATCAGGTTGGCCAGTGCGCCTACTGCTGCGAGCCCCGCCGCGGCAGTAGAAGACGAAAGCCAGCCGGAAACCAGTGCCCAGAACGGACCCTTCATCGAGTAGGCCCCAATCAGCACCAGGCTCAGCATGATCACCGTGGCCACCAGCGATGAAGTGAACAGGGTCAGCAGCAGGCCGCCCGCGATCATCAGCATGGTCATTGCCGTATGCCAGCGACGTTCGCCGGTGCGATCGGAACTGCGTCCCCACACAATCATCAGTACCGAAGCGAGGCCATAGGGAATGGCGTTGACCAGACCGATCTCCATGGCACTCAAGCCAAAGGTCTTGAGCAGTTGCGGGGCCCAGACGCTCATGGTGCTGCCAGCGGCAGAGGCACCCGAGTAGATCAGTGCCAGTACCCAGATATCCTTGTGGCGAAGCAGCTTCCACAAGGAAATGTGTCCGATGGTGGTTTTTTTCGAGGCCTCTTCTGCCAGACGCCGGGTCAACCAGTTGCGTTGCTCGTTACTGAGCCAAGTGGCTTGCTCGGGGCGGTCGGTCAGGACGAACAGGCAGGCGATCCCCAGCAATACGGCCGGAATGCCTTCGATGATGAACAGCCAGTGCCAGCCGCGCATGCCCATCCAGCCATCCAGGCTCAGTAACAGCCCCGACAGAGGAGAGCCAATGAAGTTGGCGGCGGGAATGGCAACCATGAAGATGGCAACCATGCGGGCACGATAAGCGGAAGGCAGCCAGTAGGTGAGATACAGCAGCACGCCGGGGAAAAAGCCGGCCTCGGCAGCGCCGAGCAGGAAACGCATCACGTAGAGCGAGTTGGCTCCCTGCACGAAGGCCGTCCCTGCGGAAATCAATCCCCAGGTAATCATGATCCGGGCTATCCAGATACGCGCGCCATACTTTTGCATGGCCAGATTGCTGGGGACTTCCAGAAGAAAGTAGGAAAAGAAAAACAGACTGCTGGCAAAACCGAATACTTTGGCGGTCAGGCCCAGGTCTTCATTCATCTGCAGCGAAGCCATGCCGATGTTGCCACGGTCAATGATCGCAATCAGGTAGCAGACGATGAGAAAGGGCAATATGCGCCAGGCCACCCGGTGCATGGTGCTGCGTTCAAGTTCGCTGACGCTTGAGGTTGTTGATGTCATGTGACTCTCCGGTTCTTGTTTTTCTGGAGTGTTTCAATGAGCAGAGCTTCCCTCCCTTGAGGGAAGCTCAGGGTCATGGGATCAACGGTCGAGCAGGTGGCGGTTGACCACGCACCGAGGGTCCAGAGGCGTGCCCTCCCAGACATCGATGATCTGGCGGAGTGCGACGAGCCCCACGCGATCCCGCGCCTCGGAGGTGTTTGCGCCCACATGCGGGGTAGCGACCAGCGTCGGCAGCCCCCAGAGCGGACTGTCGGCAGGTGGCGGCTCAGGGTTGAAGGTGTCCAGACCGGCACCCGCTATCTTGCGTTCGCTCAGTGCGTCAACCAGAGCCTGGGTATCGATCAGCTCGCCGCGGGCTGTATTGATGAGAATGCAGCCAGGGCGCATGCGCTGGAATTGCGCAGCACCGATCAGGTTGTAATTGGCGTCGGTCAGCGGGCAATGCAGGCTGATGACATCGCTATCGGCCAGGAGGCGATCGAAGTCCTCTTCGCGCGTTACATGAGCCCGCTCGGGCAATTGCTGCAGATAGGGGTCATAGACCTTCACCTTCATCTGCAGCGGTGCCACCAGATCCATCAGGATGCTGCCGATCGAACCCAGTCCTACCAGGCCAAGGGTCTTGCCAGACAATTCAATACCATTCGCCGAAGACTTGTCCCAGTGCCCGTCACGCATACGTGCGTCCAGAAGAGCGGTCTGGCGGGCCACGCTGAACATGAGTGCAAAGGCGTGCTCGGCAACGGACTGCGCGTTGGCACCCACTGCAATGCAAACCGGCACGCCCAGAGCGGCGGCCGCCTGAATATCGATGGTGTTGAAACCCACGCCATGCTTGGCGATCACCTTGAGTCCGGGTGATGCCTCGATCATGGCTCGGGTCAGTTGACCCTGACGCACGATGATCGCATCGGGCTGCTCGGCGCGGATGATCGCTTCCAGTTCCTCGGCGGGGAGATAAGGCGTTGTAGGGATCACCCTGATGCCCTGGCTTGCAGCCAGGTGCATGGCGTCCGCTGCGAGTTCGGGGCCGGTGAGCAGGATGGTTCGGGTCATGTCAGACACCTTCTTGTTATGGTCGCTTCAGATGTGATGAGCAGGTTTTGCTTGTGCCCAACACTAGCATATTGAAACGTTGTTTCAATATTAAGATTTTGATTCTTGTTTTTGGTGAGGTGGATGGGGTTCAATGGGGTTGTTTTTTTAAATAATGAAATTCAATTCTGTTTTGTTTGGTTTCCGCACAACCGACGACATCGAACAACATCAATAACAGGGGTATGTCACATGAGCATTGGATTCAGGGTTCTGGAGCGCGTACGCAAGGTCGATGCAGGCTGGGTTTCGCGCTACCGCGAGGTGCCGGTCGCTAACGTCAGTGACTCGATGAACCGCATGACCGCAGGCGGGGCAAGGTTGCGCCCGATGCATCGCGCTGGCGTGCTGGCTGGTCCGGCGATAACGGTCAAGGCCCGTCCGGGGGACAACCTCATGCTTCACTACGCACTGGATATTGCCCAGCCAGGCGACGTGATTGTCGTGGATGCCGGTGGTGACCTGTCCAATGCGCTGATCGGCGAAATGATGGTCGCCTACGCCGTCAAGCGTGGTGTGGCAGGGATCGTGATCAATGGTGCGATCCGCGATGCCGGTGCCATCGGCCAGGGTGATTTCCCGATGTTTGCGGCGGGGATTTCACACCGGGGGCCATACAAGGATGGCCCGGGCGAGATCAATGTGCCGATCGCAATCGATGGCATGGTGATTGAGCCGGGCGACCTGGTGATTGGCGATGACGATGGTCTGCTGTGTGTGCCTTATGACCAGGTCGCGGAAGTGTATGAGCGCGCAGTGGCCAAGCACACCGCAGAGAACAAGCAGATGGAGCACATCGCCCAAGGCACCAATGACCGTACCTGGGTGCTGGAGTCTCTGAAGAAAAAAGGCTGCCTGCTGCCACAGTGATAGGTTGTTATGCAGTCCGAAAGGAAGCTGCCGCCTGGCATCTTCCCTTTCCCTTGAGTGAAATTTCCTAGAAAATCCCGGCCGCTTGTATGTGTCGATTCGGGGATTTAAGGTGCGGCGTCGCTGCAAAATCAGCGGCCGGGTTTGACGACCTGATCCTGCACTCGCAATCGCGCTCCATGCTGCCTCATGCCATTTCATGCATGAGGTTGCTTCATGGCGGCTGTGCGTCGGAGACCTTCGGGTCTGCCGGTGTGCGCGAGTGAAGGCCGGTTCGTCAACCTTCGCACAGCTGCCACCCAATTCGTTTGACGACGTCCGGCAGCTCTTTTTCTCACAAGGAGCTTTGACACAATGGACCTTCCATACCCCTCGTCACCCTGCACCGACCACCTCGAACCCACCATCTTCATCCGCCATCACCGTATGCTGCGCGCCGTGATGCTGGACGCTCAGGTCTGGTTTCCCTTGCAGGATCTGGCCCGGCTGATGGGCAAGCAACTGGACGAACGCGCCACCCTCAAACTCGATATCGACCAACGCCGCACCGTCTGGCTGCTGACCCACGGCAATTGGGAAAAATGCCTGATGATCTGCGAATCGGGCGTCTTCGCGATGCTCGTCCATCACTACGTCCCGGAAAACCGCGCACTGCGCCGCTGGCTCGCCCAGGAAGTATTGCCCGCACTGGATGTTCGTCATGCAGAGGTAGCCGATCAGCCCTTGCTGTACCAGATGCGCTGGCAGGGCAATACCCTGAGTTCGCTGCAATGGCATGGCGAGCTTTGGGTGAAATTGCGGGATTTGCCGGAGCTGGTTCAGGTGCGGCCCGAGGGTGTGACCGGCTCTTGGTGGCGGCGATTGCTGGGGCGTCGGTCGTTTTTTGCTTGATGGGAGCCGCTGCAACACTAGCGATTTGCTTATTCATGATTGCCGCGATGATGGGCCTGAGGTGATAAAACAGTAACTGTCAGCAGGATGGCCCCTTCCACATATATCCGGAAACCAGGACCGGTCCAGCGAAACGAAGTCTCAATGCCAGGGTCATGTTGTGCTGTAAGTGAAGGATAAAGAATGTCAGAAGAAATATTTGAAGTGTTGCTTGAAACCTCCATGAAGGAGTTGATCAACAAGCAAGATGAGCTGAGTAGCGTTTATGGGCTTGGCGATATGGCGCGTTGGTGGTTGGACCAAGAGTCTGCCACCGTCCAGTTTTTCGATGCCCATGACAGGTTGGTCATTGAGGCAGAGATACTGAACATTGGCTCGTTTGCACCCCAAAGCTCTAGTTGGAGATGGGCTTGGGGCAACTCCACGGTTCCCCCTGAACTTCGTCAAAAAGCGCTCCTGCTGAAACAATTGCAAGGCATCACAGGAATCGATCTTTTTGGGGATGAACAGGCATTTTCAATTGAGGGAGAAGAAATGGCTTGGGAGTTGGCGGCTATTGCGATCCATCATTTAAAAGCTTTGGGTTGTTACCGAGCCCCATCTTCGTCTGATGGTCCGATTATCTTTCTGGCCATTACCAGTGTGAAGCGCTTCAGTCACTGATTCATGCAGTGAAGCAATATTAATCTTTATCGCGAGAAACCAAGCCTTCCCGGATAAATCCGGCCCCACCTGATTCACAGCCTGTGTAGAATCATGCCGATCAGTCAAGGTCATTGAATGACTTGGTGGGAGGCAGCTTGCTGGCGACTTTCACACTGTCGCCGGCAAGCCGCCTCTATGCAGGAGCAGAAAATGCGGCAAAACCGAATCAGGATGATCATGCCGGCCAGCGCCGCCGACGTCTTTGAGGCCTTTCACGATCACGACGTGCGCATGCGTTGGGACAGTTTGTTGTCGCGGGCTGAAGTGGAGGGCGGCGGCAGTCACCCTTATGTCGGGGCGATCACTTTCAATCAGGGGCGTGGCTGGAAACGCATGTTTGCCATGCGCACCCGTTTTGTGAATTATCAGCCGGGCAGGGTTGCGGCTGCCGTGCTGGTGGAACCTGCTGGCTGGTTCGAGAGCTGGGCCGCATCGATGCAGCACCGCGACCTTGATGATTCTCGCTCGGAGCTGATCTACACCTTCCGTCTCCAGATGCGTCCACGCTGGTTGGGGCGAGTGCTCGATCCTCTGGTCAACCGCCTGTTCGAATACGAAACCCGTCGGCGTTTTGCTGCGATGGCAGAGTATTTGCGGTCCAGGGATTGAAATAGGCTTTACTCCAAGGGTCGTATGCGGTTCACCTCACCAGGAGCCACCATGCCGGGCAAGCCCGCTACGCCGCTGATGCGCACTGTCTCCCGGCTTTTCAATGTCGGGCAGGATGAGGTGCAGCCGGTCATTGTCGGCCTGCTGATGTTCTTCACGCTGTTTACCGGCTATTTCATGTTGCGGCCCGTGCGGGAAACCATGGGGATTGCCGGTGGCGTGGACAACCTGCAATGGCTGTTCACCGGAACCTTTCTTGCGACGCTGGTCATGCTGCCGGTGTTCGGCTGGCTGGCTTCACGGATGCCGCGTCGGGTGCTGGCGCTGTGGGTCTATGTGGGTTGCGCCTGCATTCTGCTGGTGTTTGCCGCCGTTTTCCGGTTGGAGCCGGACAACGTCTGGGCGGCACGAGCCTTTTATATCTGGCTGTCGGTATTCAACCTGATCGCCATATCCCTGGCCTGGAGCGTACTGACCGATGTGATGGTGGCGTCACAGGCCCGGCGGACCTTTGCGCTGATCGCCGCAGGGGCAAGCGTGGGCGGTCTGGCCGGTCCGGTTCTGGGGGCTTTGCTGGTGCGACCGGTAGGCCATGCCGGACTGCTGATCATCAGCGCCTTGCTGCTCCTGGCCTGCGCCGCGGCGGCAACGGGTTTGCATCGCTGGCGGGATGCGCGGCCGCTGTCTCAAACCGATGAACCGGCACCCAGACACAAGGCCCTGGGCGGCAATCCATTCGCCGGTGCTACTCAGACCTTTCGTTCGCCCTATCTGATGGGCATCACGCTATTTGTGTTGATGCTGGCGAGCATCAATACATTTCTGTATTTCGAGCAGGCACGCCTGGTGGCCGAGTATTTTCCGGATCGCACCGAGCAGACGCGGATCTTCGGCCTGATCGACGCCACTGTGCAGGCATTGTCCCTGATTATTCAGGTTTTTCTCACCGGACATATTGCCAGGCGCTTTGGTGTCGGCGTGTTGCTGGTGGCTGTGCCGCTGTTGATGGTGCCGGGCTTCCTGGCGCTGGCGTTCGCGCCTCTGTTCTCGATATTTGTGGTGGTCATGGTCATCCGCCGGGTGGGCGAATATGCGCTGGTCAGGCCGGGACGCGAGATGCTCTACGCCGTCGTGCCTGCCGAGCAGAAGTACAAGGCCAAGAACTTCATCGACACCGTGGTCTATCGCGGTGGCGATGCGGCCAGTGGCTGGCTCAAGCGTGCCATCGACCTGCTGGGCGATCATCCGGCAGCCGCCATGCTCTTCGGTGCAGTGCTGGCGGTGTGCTGGGGTGTGTGCGGTTTTCTGCTGGGGCGGCGTGAGCAGGCGCTGGAGAAGCATTGACCGTTTCTGTCTGCAGGTGAAGAAGCGATCAACAGGCGCGCGAACCTGGGGAAGGCCATGAAGCGAAAAAACGGTAAATAATCTTAACTAACCCGATAAAAGTGCCGACAACCAGTCTGGAGCTACGTTTTGCTCGATCTGATGGACCACAAGAGGGCGGCAGGGTGTCTATAAAACTACGTTTGCTTCTGCTTATGGGGACCGGCGTCATTGCCATCCTGATTACCAGTCTGGTCAGTTATATGGGTAATGCCCGGATGGCCGATGCGATGGAAGACAACGAGGTCAGCATGACCGCGCTGCGTAACCATCTTGAGGCCGACATGATGCACGACGCCCTGCGCGCGGATGTGCTTTCGGCGATGCTGGTGGGTCTGGGGCAGAGCGACAGCACCAAAGAAGAGGTGCGCAGTTCCATTGCCGAACATGCGGCACTCTTTCGTAAAGTCCTCGATGAAAACCTCAAGTTGCCGCTGGATGAAGTCATCAAGGCGGGCTTGAACAAGGTCAAGCCCAGCCTGGAAACCTATATTGCCGCTGGCGAAAGAATAGTCGCTCTGGCGCTCGACAACCCCGAAAGTGCGCATCGGGAACTGGGCGTTTTCAACAAGGCGTTCAGCCAGTTGGAAGACGAAATGGCCAGCCTGAGCGAGACCATTGAAAGCAGCACGCAACAGGCCAGCGAAGAAACCCGGCAAGCCAGCAGCAACGCCAACGTCACCCTGGCCGCGGTGTTGATTGCCAGTCTGATATTGCTGATCGTGCAAGGACTCTGGGTTATCCGAAGCATCATGGGGCCATTACTGACCGCCAGCCGGATTGCCGAAAGCATTGCCCATGGCAACCTGAGCGAACCCATTGTCGAGCCCCGGCAGCAGGATGAGGCAGGCATGTTGATCCGCAGCCTGGCAATCATGCAGCGCGACTTGCGGAGCATGATCGAGGTGGTGCGCAGCAATGCTCATGGCGTTACCGGTATGAGCCAGCAATTGAGCAGCGGCTGCCATGAAGTGGCGGACAGCAGCCAGCAGCAGAGTTCGGCTGCCAGCACCATGTCCGCAGCGGCCAGTGAAATGACCGCCAGCATCGAAGAAATCACCCGACACGCCGAGCGAGCCCTGAACATGGCCAACCAGGCTGAAGCACTGGCGCGAAATGGCGGTCGCGTGATCCATCAGGTGGTCAGCGATATGGAAGGCATTGCCCGTTCGTCGCAGCAGTCGGCACAGGTGATCCGCAATCTGGATGAAGAGTCCGAGGGCATTTTCAATATCATCCAGGTGATCAAGGGCATCGCCGACCAGACCAACCTGCTGGCGCTCAACGCCGCCATCGAAGCAGCCCGTGCCGGCGAGCAGGGGCGTGGCTTTGCCGTGGTGGCCGACGAAGTGAGAAGCCTGGCCGGACGCACCAGCGCCTCCACCCAGGAAATTGCCAGCATGGTTGCCCGCATCCAGCAAAACACCCGCGAAGCCGTCACCAGCATGGAAACGGGCGTTGCTCAGGTCGACAAGGGCATGGCCGTTACCGCCGAAGTCGAAACCGCTATCAAGGAAATCCTCGATGCCACACTGAACACGACCCAACTGGTCAACGACATCAGCCGCACCATCAGCGAACAAAGTCTGGCCAGCAACGAAATCGCCCATCAGGTGGAAATGATTGCCAGCATGTCCGAAGGCAACAGCAGAGTCATTGGCCAGACTGCCGGGACGACCGATGAATTGTCGGCGCTGGCGGGGCAGCTTTCGCAGTCGGTGGATCGGTTCAGGCTTTGAGTGTGCGGGGGACCGATGTCGGATGGATAAATACTATCTGAATAAGTCCCCTTGTTTTTATATGGATTTTTCTCAATAAAACAATAAAAGGATTTTCCGAACTTTATTCTGTGAATTTACATTGGGTGTTTTAAATTCAAATGTTCTAGCCATATCGCTCGATGTTGTTCGTGACCCGAGGAAGTGCTGCTAATGTAAAAATGAATGGAGGTGTCATAGGAGATGGCACAATGGAAAATCTAATGGACAGTTTTGCAAAGGCTGCACCGGGTTCTACATTCAGGGTTGAGGAGAAGTCGGGGCTTGTGAGTTTTTTATACGAAGGGGAACTGAAGTCCGTCGATGTGTCGAAAAGAACTATTGGTATATTGGATAAGGCTTATAAAGGAAAGGTTTATACGATTTCTGTTGATAATATTATTGCCGTCAACGGTCATGAGCCTTGGGATGCCTATTCCCTGAAAGCAGCACCGTCAGACAAGCAGGATCTTATTTTCTGGACTGGAGATAAATGGTACAACAGTTATTCGTATGAGCTGGGACTTGATACGGAGACTGTATTCTCTCGAGTCCCGGAAGGCACTGAACTTGTAATACCGGCTGACTTCTGCGGAACCCAGGTGCCTCAGCAGGGTTCGCTTGCAGTGGTCGACTATCAGACCGGGCTGGCCATTCTAGACAGCATCACTTCGCCCGGACAGAAAATCAAAGTGCCCATGAACAAGGTGGCTGCGATTGATAACGGGGTGATCAAGCCCGTCAAGTAAGTAGTAGAAAGATCGAACAGGACCATGCTGACAGCGCACATCATGTGTCTCTTCAAGGCAAGAGCAGGGGCCTGATAAAGGTCTTGCAGTCTTCCGATAAGTTGACGGTTTAATTTCGGCCTGGGGCCCCTTTTGTCCTATCATTCGCCTTTTAACAAAGGCTGATGCATTCTCATGACAACCGCACCCACCACCCTGCTCGCCGCTCTGCAAGCTTCCACAATGCTGGAAATCGACGGGCTTCACGCCTGGGAATTCTCTCTGGCCGATGACCTGAATATCGAGTGCATGGATGGCCGCGAGCGCAAGGTATGGCGTTTCAGCCAGGCGCAGATTCAGGCCGCGGTCTTCGATGAAAGCCTGCAAAGCTGGGTCATCAATGATGGCAATGCCGATCACCGGATCGTCTGCCTCGATGCATTCACCCCGAACGATGAGGATGAAGGCGAGCTGGATTGAGCCTTGCGCAAAACTCCATGAGCGATAGCCTGTCATACCCCTGACTGTCGTGAAGACGGCACCCATAATTTCAACAAGAAAAGGAATGCCCCCATGACTCCTGCATTTTTGCCGTGGCTGGCGCTTGCCAGTGCAATCAGCATTTTCCCTGTACAGGCTCAAACCATGTCCGATACCGATTTGCTGGTGGGGTCTTACACCCAGGGCAAGAGTGAAGGCATCTACCGTTTCGGCTTCAACAGCCAGACCGGCAAGATCGATCCCGCCCCGCGTCAGGTGATTCGTGCTGAAAACCCTTCCTGGCTGACCCTGTCCAAAGACGGGCGTTACTTGTATGCGGTCAACGAGAACGGTCCGGGGCAGAGCGATGTGGTAGGCAAGGTCAGCAGTTTTGCCATCGCACCCAAGACTCATCAGGTGACGCCGCTCAATCAGGTCAAGAGCAGGGGCGACGAACCGACTCATTCGAGCCTGAGCCCTGATGGGCGTTATCTGTTCGTTTCCAACTATGCCGTGCAGCCCGATCCTGGCGGATCTCTGGCGGTATTGCCGGTTGGCAGGGACGGCAAGCTTCAGGACGTCGTGCAATCGGCCGGGCCGAATGTTGCCAGTCAGGTGAATCCGGAGCGGCAGATGTCTTCCCATGTGCATGCGGCGGTACCGACGCCTGAGGGCAAGTACGTGGTTGCTGCCGATCTGGGAGCCGACAAGTTGTTCGTGTACAGCTACGACGCCAGTCAGGCCAGGCCCCTGCAGCCAGCCAGTACGCCTTCGGTGCAGTTGCCAGGCGGTAGCGGGCCTCGGCATATCCTGTTCAGCCGCGAGGGCAAGCATGCCTGGCTGGTGCTGGAAATGTCGGCTCAGGTCGCGGTGTTCGATTACCTGGATGGCGAGTTCAAACAGACTCAACTGGTCGATCTGAAAAACCAGGGCGTGCAGCAGCGCAATGGTGCCGGTGGTCTGCATGCGTCGCCCGATGGCCGCTTTCTTTATGTCGCCAACCGTGGCGAGGCCAATCAGTTGCTGGTTTTTCGGATCGACCCGACCACCGGCAAGCTTGAGGAGCTGCAACGTCGTTCAGTGGAAGGTACGGAACCACGGGAATTCAGCTTCGATCCCAGTGGTCAGTTCATGCTGATCGCCAACCAGAAGAGCAACCAGATCGTCACGGTTCGCCGTGATCCTCAAACCGGAATGCTGGGTGAAACGGTGCAGAAAGTCGATTTCGATTCACCTTCGGATCTGCATTTCCTGACCGACGATTGATCGTCGCCAAGGCTCAAGCCTGCGGTTTGCGCGGGCTTGAGCAACTATTAATCCAGATGATATGCGTTAGTGGCATAAAAGATTTTTGAATGAGCAGCCTCGGGCGTAAGTTTGAGTCAAGGCCACAGCGGCCACCACTTGAATCCAAGCGTGCATATATAAAAGACCACCGAGGGTTGACGACATGAACTTCAATATCTTTTCCATCATTGCAGCATCGGCTATTTCGGCATCGGTTGTTCTTCCCGCCAGCGCCAGTGTTGAAGTGACCGACAAAAAAGCCCACGCTACCCAGACTTACACGCCCAAGTACCTGCAACAGAGTGCCAACTTCTATGCCGCGCTGGATCACAAGACTGCGCAGTAAGCACTGACTCCCCAAGGTTTTCACAGGCTCACACAGGTTTTTGCGACCACTGCCCATTGCGTGGCAGACCATGCATCTACTGTGGACTGGGCTTATACCGGATCCCTCGTTACTTAATGAGTAGCGGGGGATTTTTTATGCCTGGTTATTGGTCATGCGTTGAAGTTTTATACTTCACTCATCAAAAAAACGCATAGTGGCTATGCATAACCGTGGTTTCTCAATACTGCGGATATCGACGATCCTGTCGGCCATGCAAAACACTATGGAGTTGTAAACATGGCCACTGCCATTCTCGGTTCAATCAGACAGGGCGCGTATATCGCGATTTCGCTTTATGTCGTTTTCATTGCCGTGGTGACCATCACCAGCCTGCATCCACAACTTAAAACCCGTGCTTATGAGTCGGCTGCGCCTTCGGTGGTCGTGGCTGCGGCCCCACAGGAACGAGCGTCGTGATTCGGATTGTTCGCGAATGAATTCGCTTCTGCGACAGAGCAGGAGCCAATTCATTCGCGAAGATTTTTGCACTGCGGCCTGATTTCAATACAGAATCACCAAGCCATCACGCTGAAGGGATTTCTGTGACTCACGACGCCTATGCAAGGGCTTGCCGCAGCCTCGCTCTCTTGCCCCTGTTCTTCTTTCTTGCCGCCTGCAACAAGGAAGCTCCCAAGGTCAATACCCCCGAGTACCGTGCTGCCCACGGTATTACCGAGGGTCAACCGAACACGATCCAGGTCGCAAACTCGACTTTTCGTGTGCCTGCGGATGTTGTGTTCGATGTGTATACGGCTGACACCATTCAAACCGCAAAGGCTGACATGCTGACCTTGCACCTCAACATGGGCTTGCTCTTTACCCCACCCAGAACGGGGCCGGCAGGCAAAGGGGAACAGCACATGATCAGGACAGAGATCTCCGCGCGGGGGAACCCTGCCCGGATGGAGAGCATGTTGTCTTTTGAAAAGACAGACGCGCCAGTCGAGCGCACAGACCTGGACTTGATCGAATACCCTGTAAACGCCCCGTCTTCTACAGACTTCTCCCGTAATTTTATTTACCAAGCCCGGGAATCAGACAACACCACACCCCCGACAGAGTTTTTCTGCAGGGTTGTCTGGTTAAACGACCCTTCCAGAAAAAACGGCACGTGCAGAACATCTTTCTACAACCAGTCAGGGCTGCTCATTCAATCTTTTTTCTCCTATGACCTCCTGAAGGACTGGAAGTCCATCACGAAAGAAGTGCGTAACAAGATTGATAGATATGCCGAAGTGTTGTCACTTCGCGAATAGTCACTCCCCAACCTCTATCGTACTCAACCCGTTCCCCTGTCGACGCACCTTGATCTGCACCGGAATCCGTTCATGCATTTCCTGGACGTGGGAGATCACGCCAACCTTGCGTCCCTGGGCTTGCAGGCCATCCAGGGCGTCCATGGCCAGTTGCAGGGATTCGGGGTCCAGGCTGCCGAAGCCTTCGTCGATGAACAGCGATTCGATGCGCAGTGTGCTCGACGCCATCGAAGCCAGTCCCAAGGCCAGGGCCAGGGAGACGAGGAAGGTTTCGCCGCCCGATAGCGAATGCACCGAGCGCAGTTCGTCGCCCATTTCCGTATCCAGTACCAGCAGGCCAAGCATGCTGCCGCCGCGCTTGAGGCGATAGCGGCGTACCAGTTGCCTGAGCTGGGCGTTGGCGTGATGCACCAGCAGGTCGAGGTTGTAGGCCTGGGCAATCTTGCGGAACTTGTCGCCTTCGGCCGAACCGATCAGTGCCGCCAGACGGCCCCAGCGTTGATACTCACCGGTGGCCCGGGCAATCCGTTCCTGCAGTTCGCTATTGGCATTACGCCGCTGTTCGTCTTCGCTCAGCCGGGCGCGCAGGTCGGCGCAGTGTTGTTCGCTGACTTCACATTCGCTCTGAACCTGGAGCAGGGCGGCGCTCAGTTGTTCGTTATCGGTGATATCGCTGTGCTGCGCCTGGTGTTGTTGCAGGCGCTGTTCGCGTTCCTGCAGCAGCACTCTGGCCTGTTCCAGCGCCTTTTCGCTGCGACTCAGTTGCTGACGCAATTGATCGATGCGTGCGTCGTCGTAAGTCAGCAGGTCTTCAAGCGCAGCATCATCCACTTCAGGATGGCTGCTGCGCCATTCGCCGATCTGGCCGTCGAGTTGCCCGGACTCCTGCTCCAGAGCCTGCAACTGCTGTTGATCGGCCTTGAGTTCGGCACCGAGCTGAACCCGTTGATTGTGAACATCCTGCAATGTCTGGCCCGCCGAGTTTTCGGCGTGTCTGGCCTGTTCGACCGCCTGTTCCAGCGCTTGCTGCCACTGTTGGGCATCGGCGTGTGAGCCCAGCAGTTCGCTCAATACCTGCTGGCTGGCCTGTTGCTGCTGACTCAGGGTCTGAACCTGCTCGGTCAGTTCTGTCTGACGCTGAACCCGGTTCTGTTGCGCATCCTGTTCCTTTTCGATGCGCTGCTGGCGTTCGCGCTGTTCTTCTTGCTCTTCGCCTTGCTGTTCGAGCTGGTCCAGACGCTGGGTCACGCGTTGCTCAAGCTGCATGACGGTGGCCGAAGCGTCGTTGCGCAGGCTGTCCAGCAGCTCGGGCGAGACCAGTGTGGCAAGCGCTGTCAGTTCTTCTTCAAGGCGCTCGCGATCCGCTTCCAGTTGCTTGATCTGGTCCGTGACATGACGTGCGGCGGTCTGGCTGGCTTCATGAGCAGCCTGGACTTGCTGTTGCAGGCGCGCAGCGTCTTTTTGCAGGCTCAGCAATGCATTCTGCCGCTGTTCGTCACGGCTGATGACTTCGTTCAACTGGTTGAGTTGCTGCTTCAGCCAGCCGTCGCGTTGTGCGGCATCACGATCCAGCAGTTGTGCGCCAAGAGGGTGAGCCTGCAGATCCGGGTCGAGTTCCTGCTGCTGGAGGGCGAGTCTTTCCTGCTGGCGGATAAGTTCTTTCTGGCGAGCAATGACGCCGCCCACCTGCTCGCGCAACTGGTTGTACTTTTCCTTTAACTCATCCACTGCTTTCTGGGCGCCGGCCTGTTCGGTTTCATCGTGGCGGGTCAGGCTTTGCAGCAGTGCTTCGGGCTGATGCCAGGGGTGTTCGACGCTGCCGCACACCGGGCAGGGCTGGTCGTCCTGCAACTGCTCGCGCAGTTCTTCGACGCTGGCGCTGCGGGCCAGACGCTGACGCTCCAGCAATTGCTGAGTGACGCTCAGGGTCTGCTCGGCAACTTTCAGATCGTCCCGGGTCTGAATGCCTTCGGCATTGAGCTTTTCGCGTTCCTGCTGGGCGTCGTGTTGCTGCTGTGCGAGTGCCAGCAGCTGTTTGTCGATCTCCTGCTGGCTGGCCCACAGACGGGCCAGTTCCTCGAAGGCGCGCTGCTGCTTGCGGTTGTCCTGCAACAGGCTGCCCAGAAGCTGGGTCTGCTCGGTGACCGCTTCTGCTTCGCAATCGGCCTCTCGGTACAGCACTTCCAGCTCGTTGCGCTGCTGGTGCAATTGCTGATCGGCATCGGCGGCACGCTGTTGCAGAGCGGGCAGCTCGTCTTGCCCGTGTTTCAGGCGATTGGCAGTCAGCGTCAGGGATTTGAGCCGGTCGCGCCAGGCGCTCCAGGCTTGTGCCAGCGGTGCTAGTTCGGTGCTGTGTTCCAGTTGCAGGGCGATACGTTCCAGTCGCTCGGCGACCTGTTGCTGCTGAGCGCGTAAAGTGTCCAGCTGACTCTGGCCCTGAGCGCAACTCTGGTCTGCCTGTTGCTGGAGCGCGACGATCCTGGCCAGTTCCTGAGTCAGATGGTTCAGGGTGTTCTGGCTTTCAAAGGCCCGTTGCAGCAGCGGTTTGGCATCGTTCTGTTGCTGCTGGGCTTCGAGCAGCCTGGCATGCGCGCTGCTGCGGGCACTTTCCAGTTGCTGCTGTTGAGCCTGGAGCGTGGTTTCCCGGGCTTGGTGCTGACCAATGCGCTCGGCCAGCGGAGTGAGCTGGGCATTGAGGGCGATACGGCGGGCAAAAAGATGGCGTTGCGGGCCCAGACGCTCCAGTTGACCGAGGGTCTGGCGCTGGCCTTGCTGGTTATCCCAATCCTGTTGCGCGCTGTTCAGGCTTTCGCTGGCGCTCGACTGTTCATCGCGCAGACGATGCAGCTCGGTCAGCCATTGCTGCTTGAGCTCCAGTTGCCGCAACCGGGCCTGATGGGCCTTGTGCTGTTGCTGGGCTTCGCTGAGGTTCTGTTCGAGTTCGGCGCGCTGCTCAGGCTCCAGTGGGGTGATATTGCCCGCCTGGGCGTTGAGGGCCTTGAGCGCCTCTTCGGCTTCCTTGCTCTTGCTGTAGGCGCGGCGTCCGAGCTGACTGTAGATGGCGGTGTTGGTCAGCTTTTCCAGCAGTTCGCTGCGTTCCTTGTCATCGGCCTTGAGGAAGGCACTGAACTCGCTTTGGGCGAGCATCACGGCGCGGGTGAACTGCTCGAAATTGAGGCCCAGGCGCTGTTCGATCAGTTGCTCGAACTCGCGCTTGCTCTGGTTGCTGAGGATTTGTTCGCTGTCCAGATCGGTGAGGGTCTGGCGGCTGGCCTGCAGTTTTTTCGCCGCGTTGTCACGGGCGCGATTGGTTTCCCAGCGGGCACGGTAACGACGCTGGTCGATGCCGACAAAATCCACTTCGGCATAGCCGCTGCCTGTGCCACGACGCAACAGGGTGCGCGGGTCGCTGGTGGTGATTTCACCTTCAACATCCGGGACTTTGGACTGACCGATATTGCTCAGTCGCGGAATCGCTCCGAACAGTGCCAGACACAGGGCATCGAGCAAGGTGCTCTTGCCTGCGCCGGTAGGGCCGGTAATGGCGAACAGACCGGCACTGGCCAGCGGCTCGGCGGTGAAGTCCAGTTCGAACGGCCCGGCCAGCGAAGCCAGGTTTTTCAGGCGAATGGCGAGGATTTTCATGGCTGTTCGCTCTCCTGCTGAACTTCACGCAGCAGCGTGGCGAAATCGGTGAGGGTCTGTTCGTCCACTGCGTTGCCGAAGTTTTCCTCCCAGGCACGGCTGAACAGTTCCTGCGGTGTGAGCTGGCCCAGTTCGATCAGGGTCGACTCCTCATCATCGCCGTTGCGGCTGCCATGACCGGCATATTCGGCTCCGATACGTACCAGACGCACGGCCTTGCCTTGCAGGGCGGTTTCTATCTGGTTGCGCAGATCCGGTTGCGGCTCGTCCAGACGCACGCGTACTTCCAGCCAGGGCTGGCGGTCGATATCGGCCAGCAGATCGATGTCCGGCAGGTCCTTGAGTTTCAGCAGCAGTTCGGCCAGCGGGGCGGGGCCGAGGCGTTGCAGGTTGACGGCACGGGGGATCAGACGTGGCTCGACACTGACCAGTTGCTCGCCGTCGCAGTTGATTTCCAGAATCTGGTGCTTGTAGTCGATTTCCGAGAATGACAACGGAATGGGCGAGCCGCTGTAGCGAATGCGATCTTCGCCATTGACCCGCTGGGGCTTGTGCAAATGACCCAGGGCGACGTAAGTGATGCTCGGTCCGAACAGGCTGGCGGGCAGGGCTTCGGCATTGCCGATGATCAGGCTACGCTCGGAGTCTTCGGACACCGAACCACCGGCCATATGCGCATGGCTGACAGCGATCAGGGCCTGGCCCGGCTGACGTTTTGCGTTGGCAGCCTCGATCAGCAGTTCATGGACCTGGGCAATGCCGCGCAGGTAATCGTCACCCAGGGTCGCGCCCGTGACTTCGGCCGGGCGCAGAAACGGCAAGGCCAGGCACCATGCCTTGATGTCGCCTTTCGCATCCGGCAACGGCAGCAGCAGACGCTCTGCATCCAGCGAACCGTCATCCAGCCACAACACCCGCCCCAGCGCGTGAGTGCGCAGGCGGCGCATCAGCGGAGCAGGCAGTTCGATGCGTGAGCCCGAATCGTGGTTGCCGGCAATCATGACGATGGTCAGCAGCGGCTGTTGCTCATGGGCGTTGACGATAAAGTCGTACAGACGCTCCTGGGCTTTGACCGGCGGGTTGACCGTATCGAAGATGTCGCCGGCGATCAGCAGCACATCGGGTTGGCGCTCGGCCAGACGGGCCAGCAGCCAGTTCAGAAAGCTGGCGTGTTCGAAGTCCCGCTCCTGGCCGTGGAGGTTCTGACCCAGATGCCAGTCGGAGGTGTGAAACAGACGCATTGATTGACCTGTAAGCGGTATTTTTGGCAGATGTATTGGTTTTCCGGCCCTGTCGCGGGCAAGCCCCCTCCCACGGGAGGGCTATCAACATCTCACTTCGGATAAAGCGGCGGCAAGCCTGCATCGCCCGTCGGGTCCTGGATCCGCTCGGCTGCGGGCAGGGTACGGATGGCGCGCCACAGATCTTCGCCCATCCAGAACTTGCCGGTTTCGCTGTACAGCGCACCGTTCAAGCCATCCAGCGCATCGGACAGCGGCACGAAACGGGCGGCCATGTCGGCCAGGGTTTCGGGCTGCTGACGTGCCCAGGCATCGAGTGCCTGACGGGTTGCATGGGGATCGTTGGCGGTACACGCACGCTTGAGATCGTCCAGTACGGTGCGCGGGCTCGGGCCGGTCTGCACCGTGCGGGTCACCGCTGGCTGGCCACGTGCCCGCCACCAGAGGATCAGGCTCAGCAGGGTGGTCAGGGCGAACAGCACGGTACTCAGTTGCCATGGCCAGACCGGCGGCCCCATGACCGTCAGGCCGCCCTGTTCGTTATTGACCGGGGTGTCCACCGCCAGCCCCGGATTATTGTTGATCTGCAGGGTTCGCGCAGGCAGGCTGCTGTGTTCCAGATGATCTTCGCGGGTGTTCCACCAGGTCACGTCCACGGTGGGCAGGTCGATGGCACCCGGACGATTGGGCACCAGCGCTTCACGTTCTTCGCGGGTGCCGATCAGGCCGCGCTCGCTGATCAGATTGCCCAGTTGCGGTTGATCCGGGTAATGCCTCAGGCCCGCTACCTGGGTGGCGGGCAAGGGCGGCAATTGCGAGCCGGACAGGCCTTCGGCCTTGAGAATGATGGTACGGGTCAGGGAGTCGCCCACCTGGCTGTTGCCCGGTTCGGGGTTCCAGCTTTCTTCCAGCGTCACGCTGCGTGCCGGCAGCCAAGGGACATCGGCCGGGTAGTCGGCAGGCTTGGGTTTGACGTTCAGTGGCATCCTGGCGGAACTGACCCGCATCAGCCGGCCCGGCTGCGGCCCGAAAGGACTGGCTTCCTGATTCTGTGAGCCGGTCTGCACCAGCGTGGCACTGAAGACCAGCGCCGGGACTTCCAGGGTGCCGCTCTGCTGGGGGTAGATCGCATAGCGCGTTTCGATCACACCATGGCGTACGCCATTGATCAGCTTTTCATAGGTGCGTGAGTCACCGAGCTTGTCGACCCGCGCCTCGGCAATCTGCAAGGGGCTCAGGCTGCTGTCGTCGAACAGCGATACCGAGTGATAGATGCGCAGGGTCAGTACCGCCTGAGCCTGCACATAGACGCTTTCCTGATCCAGGCTGGCCTCGATGAAAATCGGCGCCAACTGGCTGCCTTTCTCCCGGCTATCGCTTTGCATGACCTGCAGGCTTACCGGCTGGCTTTTCAGTTCGCCCAGTTGCAGCGAAGGAATCACCACAATGCCCGACTGGCGGGGCAGCAGGGTGATGATCCAGCGGGTGGTGGCCTGGTTGCCGCCATCGAGCGTGGTCAGCCGGTTGATCTGGCGGGTGCCGCGCACATCGAAGTTTGCGTCCAGGGCGCTCAGGTCAGGTTTGCCGAACAGCGTGACATCGGTGGTTTCCAGAGTCAGTTCCACGGTCTCGCCGGAATTGAGGCGCGTGCGATCGACCTTGGCGATCAGTTCCGCTGCCTGTGACGACAAGACGACCAGCCCCAGGAACAGGCCGGTCAAAAGGGGGTACACACGACTCATCGGGTCTTTTCCTGATGTTGCTGTTCGTAGCGAAACTTGCGCCGCAGCAGCTCGCCGGGATCGTCCGGGATCTGCCTCAGCCATTGATCCAGCGCCTGACGTCGTTCGACAGTGAGCTGGCTCTCGGCCGGCTGGATAGGTGGGCGAGTGGTCTGTTCATCGTCTTGCGTCGAGCCTGTATTGTCGTTGCCTGCCGATTCGGGGGGCTGGCTGTCGGTGCTGCCGTCTTCCTCGGATTGAGACTGATTCTGTTCCGTTTCGGGCGCATTGCTGGCCTGCTGGTGCGCTGTTTCGTGGCCTTCTTCCGCTTGCTCGCTCTTGTCCTGCCCTGTTTCCGAAGGGGTTGGATCGTTGGCCTGATCCAGTAAGCGTTGGATCAATGCCTTGTTGAATTGCGCCGCCGGAAAGTCCGGCTGGCGCTCCAGTGCCTGTTCGTAAGCATCCAGTGCCGCTTCCAGCTCTCCGCTGTGGGCCAGGGCATTGCCGCGATTGTAATGGTCAGCGGCCGTGTTGCCTTCGGCGAAGCGCTGGGCTGCCGTGGCGTAGTCTCCCGCTTCATAAAAGGCCATGCCTTTCCATTGCGGGTTCTCAAAGTGCTGTGCGGCTTCGGCCGGGCGGCGCTGCTCCAGCAGGCGCTGGCCTTGTTGATCCGGGCGCAGCCACAGGTCCTGGAACTCGAACGCCTGGCTGTTCTGCGGCAGCATGAACAGCAGGGGCAGACAGAACAGCCAGCCTCGTCGTCCGGCGCAGGCTGCCAGCAGCAACAGCGGCAACAGGAACCAGTAGCCCTGATCGGCCCAGGTATCCAACTGCAGGACCTGCCCGTCGCTGCGCAGATTCTGCGGGCCGGCAAACAGTCCCAGGCTGCGCAGGTCTTCATCGTCCATTCTGGCTTGACGATAGCTGCCGCCCAGGTTGTTGGCGAAATCATTGAGGCTTGCGCTATCGAGGCGCGGCACCATGATCGCGCCCTGAGCGTCCTTGAGCAGGCTGCCGTTTTCCAGTGTCACCGGAGCCCCTTCGGCAGTACCGATCCCCAGGATCAGCAGCGGCGGCGATTGTCCTCTGAGCAGTTGCTCGATCCCCTGGCGTTCCTGTTCGCTCAACGATGAGCCGATCAACAGAATCCGGCCCTGACCCAGCGCGCCTTGCTTGAGCAGATCGAGGGCTTTCCTGACGGCCAGATCGGCGCGTTGACCGGCCTGGGGCATGATCGAGGGCTTGATGGCATCCAGCAGGTTATGGCTGGTCACCTGATCGTCGGACAGTGGCACCAGCGTGTGGGCGCTGCCGGCGTAAACGATGATGGCGGTCTGCGAGTCCCGGCGTGCCTGCAACAGGTCCAGCAGTTTGCGTTTGGCCTGTTCCAGGCGGGTCGGCGGACTGTCGGTGGCGAGCATCTGCGGCGTCAGTTCCAGCACCACCACCAGTGGGTCGACCGGTTTCTGGCTGATCTGCTCGACCCGCTGCCAGCCGGGACCGAGCAGGGCCAGTACGGCCAGGACCCAGCAGATGCCCAGAATGACCCACGGCAATTTATTGTTGCGTCCGCGCCCGCCGTTGAGCAGCACGGAGTGGAACGCCAGGGGCATGATCATCTGCCAGCGCCCGGCGCGTTTCTGCCGGTGCCAGAGATGCCAGATCAACAGGCCCAGCAGTGGCAGGATCAGCAGCCACCAGGGCCGTAGCCAGTGAGGCCAGAGCGCGATCATCGTGGCCTCCGGATACGTTCCAGGCGCTTGCGCAGACGTACCAGTCGTTGCTGGTTGAGCAGGCGTTGCAGGGCGTTGTTGGCCCACAGATCGACGAGGACCAGCAAGACACTCCCCACCAGCGCTGCCGCCAGCGGCCACTGATAGAGCGCCATGGCCGGACGTGCCTGGGTGGGTTGCTGGGCCACCGGTTCCAGTGAATCGAGGGTCAGGCGAATCTTGCGCAGTTCTTCGCCGTCACGGGCGCGGAAATACTGGCCACCGCTGATTGCGGCGATTTCCTTGAGGGTGGGCTCATCCAGATCCAGACTCGGGTTCAGGCCGAGCATGCTCTGCACGCCGCTGCTGTCGGGATCCGAGCCGATACCGATGGGGTAGATTTTCACACCTTCTTCGGCGGCCAGCCGTGCGGCGGTTATCGGATCGATCTGCCCGCCGTTGTTGGCTCCGTCAGTCACCAGCACCAGCACACGGCTGTTGGCCGGACGCAGGCGCAAGCGCTTGAGCGCCAGGCCGATGGCGTCACCGATGGCGGTGTTTTTGCCGGCGATTCCGATCCTGGCCTCATCCAGCCAGATGCGAACGGTGCGCCGGTCGAAGGTCAGGGGCGCCTGTAGAAATGCCTGGCTGCCAAACAGGATCAGACCGACGCGATCACCCTGGCGGTTTTCGAGAAAGTCGCCCAGCAGATTCTGGACCAGTACCAGACGGCTGACATCTTCGCCTTTCCATTGCATGTCGGGATAGTCCATGGAGCCGGACACATCCACGGCCACCAGCAGATCCCGGCCGCTGGCGGCGATGGGCAGCGGTTCGCCCAGCCATTGCGGACGGGCTGCCGCTATCAGCAGCAACAGCCAGATCAGCAGCAGCGGCAGGCGCTGCCGCCAGGCGGGCAGGTTGGCCTTGGCCCGGCGCCCGCTCAGTTCTTCGAGTTCGTTGAGAAAGCTGACCTTGAGCGCCGCTTCACCGCTGTCCGCAATCGGCAGCACAAAGCGCATCAGCCAGGGCAATGGCAGCAGGGCGAAGACCCATGGCCAGGCGAACTCAAACATGTTTGCGAATCCAGGTTTCGACCGACTGGGTCAGGCCGGTAATGGCCTTGTCGTCGAGCTTGCATTCGGGTTTATAGGCACCTTCGACCAGAATCATCCAGCGGGTCAGGCCGGCGGCCGGGCAGCGGTTGTCGAGAAAGGCCAGCCATTTGCGACCATTGAGGGTGTGGCTCTGGCTATGAGGGTAGTGGTTGCGGCACACACGTTTGAGCAGACCGTTGATCTGTTGCAGCCAGGCTCCGGCCGGTGCGCCGTCATAGGGTTTGGGCAGGCTGGCCAGTTCGGCCAGCGCGGCAAGACGTACCGGGTCCAGAGGCTGTTCGCTGCGTCGCTGGCTGGCCTTGACCGGCAGCAGCACACGCAGGCGCCAGAAACCCCAGGCCACGGCAGGTATGAGCAGCATCAGCAGCCACCAGCCCGGTGCCGGCGGCCAGAAGCCGATGGGCGCAGGTGTGATCAAGGGTTGCAACTGATCCAGAGGGTTCATTTGTTCTTTACCGGATGCCGGGCATCCAGATAGTCGCGCAACTGCTCGACCATGGCGGTTTGAGTGCTCAGGGGCATGAGCAGGACCCGAAGTTTCTTCGCCAGCAGTTCCCAGCGATCGGAGCGGGCCTCGCCCTGTGCGCGATAGGCCTTGCGCAGTTCCGGGTCCAGGGTGTCGAGTTCCAGCTGGGCACCACGCTCGGCAAAACGCAGCAGACCGGCGGCGGGCAGGGCGCGGTCCAGAGGGTCGGAGACAGGCAGCAACAGCAGGTCGCAATGCCGTGACAGCAGGCTCAATTGTTGTTCGGCAGCATCGGACAGGGCGCGTTCGTCACAGAGCACGATGACCAGACTGCCGGGACGCAGGACTTCCCGGGCACGCCGCAAGGCGATGCCGAATGCATCGCGGTCGGCAGCGATTTCGGTATGCAGCGACTGATTGACCCGCACCAGCCGGTTCAGCAGTTGCAGCAGGCACTGCTTGCTGCGCCGGGGTTTTATTTCGTAATGCTCGTTGTCGCCGAACACCAGCCCGCCGATCCGGTCGTTGTGCTCCAGCGCCGCCCAGCCGATCAGGGCCGCAGCCTGGGCTGCCAGCACCGACTTGAACATCAGGCCCGAACCGAAGAACAGGCGACGGCTTTGTTCCACCATGATGAAGATCGGACGTTCGCGTTCTTCATGGAACAGCTTGGTATGCGGTTCCTGGGTCCGGGCCGTGACCCGCCAGTCGATGCTGCGCACATCGTCGCCTGCCTGATAGACCCGCACCTGATCGAAGTCCACGCCACGTCCGCGCAATTTCGAGTGATGCAGGCCGATCAGAGGGCTGCGTCTGCTCGGCGTGGAGAACAGTTGCACTTCTCGCACGCGATGCCGCATCTCGATCAGCTCGCTGAGGCTGACGCGAATGCCCGGTTGTGAAATCAGGTAGGGTTGCATGGCTTCAGGCAACGGCGACGACGTCGAGGATCCGCTGAATGACACGGTCCTGGTCGATACCGGCAGCTTCTGCTTCAAACGACAGGATGATGCGATGGCGCAGCACGTCGAACAGCACCGCCTGAATGTCTTCGGGGCTCACGAAGTCGCGCCCGGCCAGCCAGGCGTGGGCGCGGGCGCAACGATCCAGGGAAATGGAGCCGCGCGGGCTGGCACCATAGCCGATCCACTCGGCCAGTTCCTGATCGAACTTGGCCGGGGTGCGGGTAGCCATGACCAGTTGCACCAGGTATTCCTCCACGGCATCGGCCATGTAAAGACCGAGGATTTCCTTGCGGGCGGCAAAGATCGCCTGCTGGCTGATCCGGCGCTCGGGCTTGGTTTCTCCGTTGAGGGCTTCGCCGCGGGCCTGTTGCAGGATCTTGCGTTCTACCGCAGCGTCGGGAAAACCGATCTTGACGTGCATCAGGAAGCGATCCAGCTGCGCTTCGGGCAGCGGGTAGGTGCCTTCCTGTTCGATGGGGTTCTGTGTGGCCATGACCAGAAACAGCGGCGACAGGTCATAGGTACTGCGTCCGACGCTGACCTGACGTTCGGCCATGGCTTCGAGCAGGGCCGACTGTACCTTGGCCGGCGCGCGGTTGATTTCGTCGGCCAGTACCAGGTTGTGGAAGATCGGCCCTTGCTGGAATACGAAGCTTCCGGTTTCCGGGCGGTAGATCTCGGTGCCGGTGATGTCGGCCGGCAGCAGGTCGGGGGTGAACTGAATGCGATGGAATTGCGCTTCGACGCCTTCGGCCAGTTCCTTGATGGCCTTGGTCTTGGCCAGACCCGGAGCGCCTTCGACCAGCATGTGGCCGTCGGCAAGCAAGGCGATCAGCAAGCGTTCGATCAGTTTTTCCTGGCCGAGGATCTGCGTTGAGAGAAATGTTCGCAGCGCAATCAGCGCTTCACGATGTTCCATCGATGAGTGTTCCTGGCAAGGTAATCAGCGGCGTCACATGACACCGGAGCTGGGGGCGATACTTTAATCCATCCCGATAGTGATCGACTAACCGCTACAGGGTTTTTTATACGCTTTCAGGAATTAGGTGGCGTCTTTTTGGGAATCGTCCCACATGTTTTGTCAAAGATGTGTGTAAGCGCTGCCCGAAGTCGGGCAAGACGCGATCTATCCATGTGCCATGCGGGGCGTTTCATACCCGATAGAAGTTCGCCGCGTTTTCCCATAGCACTTTGTGTGCAGCCTTTTCGCCAAGAGCCTGGGTGACCAGTTCGATATCGCTCGCCTGGAAGGGGCGAGGTGCACGGGTCGAGGGCAGGTCCGTACCGAACATCAAGGCATGGGGGTTGGCCGAGAAAATATCCTTGAGCGCCTGCTCCACCGGAAAGTCGACACGCCCGAATCCGCATGCCTTTACCCGTACCCCTCGTTCCGCAAGGCGCAGCACAGTGGGCAGGCCTTCGCGGCTCAGACCCAGATGGTCGATGCTGATGGCGGGCAGTTGCAGCAGGCGGGTTTCGATTTCGGCCAGTTCCCGTGAGTCGATATAAAGCTCGGAGTGCCAGCCCACTTGCCTGTGGACGCGTCTGGCCAGGGTCTCGAGTTGATCCAGTTGCTCCGAGCCGCCGCGCTTGAGGTTGAAGCGCAGGGCGCGCACGCCGAAGCCGTTGAGGGTTTCCAGCTCGGCATCGGTGACGCTGGCGGGTAGCTGGGTCACGCCGACGAAGTCCGGGCCAAGCCGGCGCAGCGCCTCAAGCAGATAGCCCTGATCGAACGCCTGAAATGATCCGGAAACCACCGCACCGCCCATGACCCCCAGAGGGACGACGGCAGCCTGATAGTCCAGGACGCTGAAAGGGTCGGGCAAATAGCCGTTGTTGGCCTTGAGCGGGAAGTGCGGGTCGATGATGTGGCAGTGAGCATCGAAGATGGGCGACATGGCAGACTCCAGATAGCGAAGTTGTGACCATACTCCTTTATGTCAGTCGATTTCGCTGACGTATGTACCGACATTTTCGAGAATTATCTGCACTGTCTGCTGCACCTCTTTCAGGTCATCAGCGGACGTGTTGTGCAGAATCTCATAGCGAGTATCACCACCCAGAGTTTCTGCATCTTCGGCTGAAATTTCCACCACCAACTGTGTGGCGCTCAGGGAAATGTTCAGTGCCGACACATACACCGTGTCATCGCATACGGTGATCTCTACTTCGTCTTCATCCGGAAAGCGCGCCAGGGAAAACAGCTCGTTTTTTTCGTCATGGCAGCAGAGCAGCGCCATGTCGTCGTTCTCGTCGTCGCAGGGGTTGGCGAGTAAAAGGGCGGTCTTGATTTGCATGTCGAGGTCCTGGCTGGGCTGGCGGATGAGTGTGCCAGCCCCGGATGAAATTTGCTGGGTAATTCTTTCGGGGCAGGACCGGTTCCCGAATGAATTCGGTCCCACGAGTCATCAGGACCGCTGGGTGCCCGGTTATATGAGGGTTATTGTTCGTCGATGTCCGAATATGTCGCAGGTCTGTAAGTATCCGCCAGCGTGCTCTCGCTAAGCTGCAATCAGACGAGCGGTCAAAGAGCCGCTCCCTCACGTGTCGATCCCGTTTGTGAAATGGAATGTGACGACTCGTTCGCGGCAAGCGTTATTTCTTTAGCTTTACACTCTGCCATGCTGTGCCTCTGCCCGTTACATCCCGGTGCAGTCTGGTACGAGACACTTCCATCAAGCTTCCTCCTTATAAAAGCAAAGCGGAGTACCACAGATGGCGTTCTTCACCGCAGCCAGCAAGTCCGACTTCCAGCATCAACTGAAGTCGGCACTGGCTCAGCACATCAACGAACAGGCATTGCCACAAGTAGCGCTGTTCGCTGAGCAATTCTTCGGCATCATTTCCCTGGATGAACTGACCCAGCGTCGCCTTTCCGACCTGGCAGGCTGCACCTTGTCCGCCTGGCGTCTGCTGGAGCGTTTCGAGCACGGCAAACCTCAGGTGCGGGTCTACAACCCCGATTACGAGCGTCATGGATGGCAGTCGACTCACAGTGCCGTCGAAGTGCTGCATCATGACCTGCCGTTCCTGGTCGACTCGGTACGCACCGAGCTGAACCGTCGCGGTTACAGCATCCATACCCTGCAGACCACGGTCCTGAGCGTGCGTCGCGGGGCTGCAGGCGAGTTGCTGGAGTTGCTGCCCAAGGGCACGACGGGCGAAGGTGTGCTGCAAGAATCGCTGATGTATCTGGAGATCGACCGCTGCGCCAACGCCAACGAACTGAGCGTGCTGGCCCGCGAGCTTGAGCAGGTATTGAGTGAAGTCCGCGCTGCGGTAGAAGATTTCGAGCCGATGAAGGCCCGCCTGCACGAGTTGCTGGCAAGCATCGATGCCAACGAATACAACACGGACGAGCAAGAGAAGGCCGAGATCAAGGTCTTCCTGCAATGGCTGGTGGATAACCACTTCACCTTCCTGGGCTACGAAGAGTTTGAAGTTCGCGGCGAAGGCGATGGCGGTCAACTGATCTACGACGAGTCATCCCTGCTGGGTCTGGCCAAGCTGCTGCGTCCGGGGCTTTCCAGCGAAGACCTGCATATCGAAGGCTATGCGGTGAATTATCTGCGCGAACCGACCCTGCTGTCGTTCGCCAAGGCCGCGCACCCGAGCCGTGTACACCGTCCGGCTTACCCTGATTACGTTTCGATCCGCCAGATCGATGCGTCGGGCAAGGTCATCAAGGAATGCCGCTTCATGGGCCTGTACACCTCGTCGGTGTATGGCGAAAGCGTGCGGCAGATTCCGTACATCCGTCGCAAGGTCGCGGAAGTCGAGCGTCGTTCCGGCTTCGATGCCAAGGCGCATCTGGGCAAGGAGCTGGCGCAGGTCGTTGAAGTGCTGCCACGCGACGATCTGTTCCAGACGCCGGTGGACGAGCTGTTCAGCACTGTGATGTCCATCGTGCAGATCCAGGAGCGCAACAAGATTCGCGTGTTCCTGCGCAAGGACCCGTATGGCCGCTTCTGCTACTGCCTGGCTTACGTGCCACGCGACGTGTATTCCACCGAAGTACGCCAGAAGATCCAGCAGGTTCTGATGGAGCGCCTCAAGGCCAGCGACTGCGAATTCTGGACCTTCTTCTCCGAATCGGTTCTGGCCCGTGTGCAGTTGATCCTGCGCGTGGACCCGAAGGTCAATCTGGATATCGATCCGGTACAACTGGAAAACGAAGTCATCCAGGCCTGCCGTTCGTGGAAGGACGATTATTCGAGTCTGGTCGTCGAAAGCTTCGGCGAAGCCCATGGCACCAATGTGCTGGCCGACTTCCCCAAAGGCTTCCCGGCAGGTTATCGCGAGCGTTTCGCCGCGCACTCGGCTGTCGTCGACATGCAGCATGTGCTGAGCCTGAGTGAAACCAATCCGCTGGTGATGAGCTTCTATCAGCCGCTGTCCGGCGGTCGTCAGCAGTTGCATTGCAAGCTGTACCACGCCGACACGCCGCTGGCGCTCTCGGACGTGCTGCCGATCCTGGAAAACCTCGGCCTGCGCGTGCTGGGCGAGTTCCCGTACCGTCTGCAGCATGCCAATGGCCGTGAGTTCTGGATTCATGACTTTGCCTTTACCTACGGCGAAGGCCTGAACCTCGACATCCAGCAGCTCAACGATACGCTGCAGGACGCCTTCGTCCATATCGTGAGCGGCGATGCCGAAAACGATGCCTTCAACCGTCTGGTGCTGACCGCCGGTCTGCCATGGCGTGACGTGGCGCTGCTGCGTGCTTATGCCCGTTATCTGAAGCAGATTCGTCTGGGCTTCGACCTGGGTTATATCGCCAGCACCCTGAACAACCACACCGA
Organism: Pseudomonas capsici; assembly: GCF_017165765.1. Lineage (GTDB taxonomy): Bacteria > Pseudomonadota > Gammaproteobacteria > Pseudomonadales > Pseudomonadaceae > Aquipseudomonas > Aquipseudomonas capsici. The sequence goes on along the minus strand of NZ_JAFGZD010000011.1, from coordinate 30,523 downwards.
CATCGCCCGTGAACTGACGCGGCTGTTCAAGACCCGTTTCTATCTGGCACGCAAGCTCGGTTCCGACGATCTGGACGACAAGCAACTGCGTCTGGAGCAGGCGATTCTCACGGCGCTGGACAACGTCCAGGTGCTCAACGAAGACCGCATCCTGCGTCGTTATCTTGACCTGATCAAGGCGACCCTGCGCACCAACTTCTACCAGACCGACGCCAACGGTCAGAACAAGAGCTACTTCAGCTTCAAGTTCAACCCGCGCCTGATTCCCGAACTGCCCAAGCCGGTGCCCAAGTTCGAGATCTTCGTCTATTCGCCGCGCGTCGAGGGCGTTCACCTGCGTTTCGGCAATGTGGCCCGTGGCGGCCTGCGCTGGTCGGATCGCGAAGAAGACTTCCGTACCGAAGTGCTGGGTCTGGTAAAAGCCCAGCAGGTGAAAAACTCGGTCATCGTGCCGGTAGGTGCCAAAGGCGGTTTCCTGCCACGTCGCCTGCCGCTGGGTGGCAGCCGCGACGACATTCAGGCTGAAGGCATTGCCTGCTACCGCATCTTCATCTCGGGTCTGCTGGACATCACCGACAACCTCAAGGAAGGCGTACTGGTGCCGCCGGCCAACGTGGTTCGTCACGATGACGACGATCCGTATCTGGTGGTTGCGGCGGACAAGGGCACTGCGACCTTCTCCGACATTGCCAACGGCATTGCCATCGATTACGGCTTCTGGCTGGGCGATGCCTTTGCTTCCGGTGGTTCGGCCGGTTACGACCACAAGAAGATGGGCATCACCGCCAAGGGCGCGTGGGTGGGTGTGCAGCGTCACTTCCGTGAGCGCGACATCAATGTCCAGCAGGACAGCATCAGTGTGATCGGTATCGGCGACATGGCCGGTGACGTGTTCGGCAACGGCTTGCTGATGTCCGACAAGTTGCAACTGGTCGCAGCCTTCAACCACCTGCATATCTTCATCGATCCGAATCCGGACCCTGCCACCAGCTTCGCCGAGCGTCAGCGTCTGTTCAATCTGCCGCGTTCGGCATGGACCGACTACGACACCAGCATCATGTCCGCTGGCGGCGGGATCTTCCCGCGCAGTGCGAAGAGCATCGCCATCACCGAGCAGATGAAGGCGCGCTTCGACATCAAGGCCGACAAGCTGACCCCGACCGAACTGCTGCATGCGCTGCTCAAGGCGCCGGTGGATCTGTTGTGGAACGGCGGTATCGGTACTTACGTCAAGTCCAGCGAAGAATCCCATGCCGATGTGGGCGACAAGGCCAACGATGCATTGCGCGTCGATGGCAACGAGTTGCGCTGCAAGGTGGTGGGCGAGGGCGGCAACCTGGGCATGACCCAACTGGGCCGTGTCGAGTTCGGCCTCAATGGCGGCGCGACCAACACCGACTTCATCGACAACGCCGGTGGCGTGGACTGCTCCGACCACGAAGTGAATATCAAGATCCTGCTCAACGAAGTGGTGCAGGCCGGCGACATGACCGAGAAGCAACGTAACCAGTTGCTCGAAAGCATGACCGACGAAGTCGGCAACCTGGTGCTTGGCAACAACTACAAGCAGACCCAGGCGCTGTCCCTGGCGGCACGTCGCGCTTACGACCGGATCGCTGAATACAAGCGTCTGATGAACGACCTCGAAGGTCGCGGCAAGCTGGATCGCGCCATCGAGTTCCTGCCGGCCGAAGATCAGATCGCCGAGCGGGTTGCAGCCGGCCAGGGCCTGAGCCGTGCCGAGCTGTCGGTCCTGATCTCCTACAGCAAGATCGACCTCAAGGAAGCCTTGCTGGAATCCCGTGTGCCGGACGACGATTACCTGACCCGCGACATGGAGACGGCTTTCCCGCCGTCGCTGAGCGCCAGGTTCTCGACCGCCATGCGTGCTCACCGTCTCAAACGCGAGATCGTCAGCACCCAGATCGCCAACGATCTGGTCAACCACATGGGCATCACCTTCGTGCAGCGGCTCAAGGAGTCCACCGGCATGAGCGCGGCCAACGTGGCGGCTGCCTACGTGACCGTGCGTGACATCTTCCATCTGCCGCACTGGTTCCGTCAGATCGAGGCGCTGGACTACAAGGTTCCGGCTGAAATCCAGCTGTCGCTGATGGACGAACTGATGCGTCTGGGACGGCGTGCCACACGCTGGTTCCTGCGCAGCCGTCGCAACGAACTGGATGCCGGTCGTGACGTGGCTCACTTCGGTCCGCACCTGGCGGCATTGGGCCTCAAGCTCGATGAGCTGCTGGAAGGACAGACCCGTGAGGTCTGGCAGTCGCGTTACAAGGCTTACGTGGAAGCGGGTGTGCCCGAGTTGCTGGCGCGCATGGTCGCAGGCACCAATCACCTGTACACCCTGCTGCCGATCATCGAAGCTTCCGATGTCACCGGGCACAATGCTGCCGACGTGGCCAAGGTGTACTTCGCAGTAGGCAGTGCACTGGATGTGACCTGGTATCTGCAACAGATCAGCAATCTGCCGGTGGAAAACAACTGGCAGGCGCTGGCCCGTGAAGCCTTCCGTGACGATGTCGACTGGCAGCAGCGTGCTATCACCATCTCTGTGTTGCAGATTCCGGAAGGTCCCGAGGATCTGGAAGAGCGTCTGGCCCTGTGGCTGGAGCAACACGCCCCGATGGTCGAGCGCTGGCGCGCCATGCTGGTCGAGTTGCGTGCGGCCAGTGGCACGGACTACGCCATGTATGCGGTCGCCAACCGCGAGTTGCTGGATCTGGCAATGAGCGGGCAAGCCGTCGCGGTCTGATGGTTTAGCCCGGTTGTAACGAAAAGCCCTGCATCGTCGTGATGCGGGGCTTTTTGTTTTCGGGGGGCAGGATCACGGGCGCTTGCGAGACAGATAAACCGCATGCAGACCGTTGCCTGTCGCATCGACGCCGCCTGCCGACAGCGGCTCCGGCACGCTGAGCAATCCATCTTCGTAGCCTTCGGGACTTGTACACTGCCAGTGCCAGGCATCGCGCAGCATGGTTTCCAGGCCATATCGGGCAACCCAGCCCAGTTCGCGGCGCGCCCGTGACGGATCGGCCCAGCATTGTGCGACATCGCCGGGACGTCGTTCGCGCATCTGCACCGGCACCTTCATGCCCGTGACTCGCTCGAACGTCTTCACCACTTGCAGCACCGAATGATCGATGCCCGTTCCCAGGTTCCAGGCGCGAATTCCGCTGTTGGTGCGCAGGTAGTGCAGCGCATCGAGATGCCCGGCGACCAGATCCTGGACGTGGATGTAATCCCGCACGCCGCTGCCGTCCACCGTCGGATAGTCACTGCCATAGACCGGCAGCACCGGTAACTGTCCGTCAGCGACGCGCAGCAGGTAGGGCAGCAGGTTGTTGGGGACCGTGTTGGGCGATTCGCCGATCAGCCCCGAGGGATGAGCGCCCACCGGATTGAAGTAGCGCAGCAGTGCGATGCGCCAGCGTTGATCGGCTCGTGCCAGACTGCCCAGTACCTGTTCGGCCATGAGCTTCGATTGCCCGTAGGGATTGGTGGGCCGACCACTGCGTGCCTGCTCGGCGATGGGCATCTTGCGGCAATTGCCATAGACGGTGGCCGATGAACTGAACACCAGTGTGAAAACACCGGCGCTGGCCATTGCCTGACACAGGTTGATGGTGCCGCTGACGTTGGTGTCGTAGTAGTGCAGCGGCTTGCGCACACTTTCGCCCACGGCCTTGAGGCCGGCGAAATGCAGCACTGCCCGGATCGGGTAGCGTGAAAACAGCCTGGCAAGTACTTCCCGATTACGCACATCGCCCCGTATCAGGACAGGACGACGGCCACAGATCTGTTCGATTCGTGTCAGGGCATGGGGGCTGCTGTTGCAGAAATTGTCCAGAACCAGCACCTCTTCGCCTACCTCCAGAAGGGCGAGTACCGCGTGGGCTCCGATGTAACCAGCACCACCGGTCACAAGGATCATAGAGTCACCTTCGCATGAAAAAAGTGGGGTGCGATCGCTGTTGCGCTATTGCGAAGGTCCGCGCGAATGGAGTGGATCGCTTACTTCATAACGAAAGGCAGTTCCGATCCGCGGTTCCGGGAATTGGCCGGGCGGTCATGTCACTGGTCGGCCATCGAGGTGTGCCGACTGAACGCTCGGCGCGGTGAACTCGTCCATAACTCTGTGTCGTGCGTCTTGCTCATCGCCACGACATCACTTGCTCTGGAGAGAACCTCATGATTCCAACCCCGGCTGCATACCCCGTCGCAGAGCATTTGGCCGAAGGCCATGAAGTTGTTGTCAGCATGCGTCCCCTGCTTGTCTGCCTTTCACATTTACGCTGGGGGTTCGTCTACCAGCGTCCTCAACACCTGATGACGCGCATGGCGCGGCGTTACGATGTACTGTTTTTCGAGGAGCCGCTGACGGCCGAGGGTCAGCAGGCTCATCTGCAACTGTTTCTTCAGGAGAACGGTGTCACGGTAGCGACGCCGTATCTGCCTGCGGGGCTGAACGCCGAACAGACCGAAGAGAAACTTCGCCAATTGCTCGATGACTATCTGCTGCGCAACCCACGGGAGGTTTTGCTGCGCTGGTATTTCACACCCATGAGCCTGGGCTTCAGCGAGCATCTGTCGGCCCGTGGCACTGTCTATGACTGCATGGACGAACTCTCGGCGTTCAAGGGCGCGCCGCCGCAGTTGCTTGAACGCGAGCAGCGTCTGCTGGCGCTGGCGGATGTGGTTTTCACGGGCGGCGTCAGCCTGTGGGAGGCCAAGCGTGCCCAGCACGACAATGTGCATGCGATGCCCAGCAGTGTCGATATTGAACATTTCGCCAATGCCCGGCAGGCATTGCCCGAGCCTGCCGATCAGGCCGCTATCGCTCATCCTCGACTGGGTTTTTTCGGGGTAGTGGACGAGCGTCTCGATCTCGCCTTGCTGGAAGGGTTGGCCCGGCAGCGACCTGACTGGCAACTGGTAATCATCGGCCCGGTGGTCAAGATCGACCAGGCCAGTCTGCCGAGGCTGCCCAATATTCATTACCTGGGTGGCAGAGCCTACAGCGAGCTGCCTGCTTATCTGAGTGGCTGGGACGTGGCGCTGATGCCCTTTGCGCTCAATGAAGCCACGCGCTTCATCAGCCCGACCAAGACACCTGAATACCTTGCAGGCGGCTGTCCGGTGGTGAGCACCCCGATCCGCGATGTCGTTCGTACCTATGGCGATTGCCCGGTGGTGCACATTGCCGAGGATGTCCCCGGTTTCGTCACTGCCATCGAAGCCGCGCTGATCCAGCGCCAGGACCGTGATGCGATGTTTCATCTGGCCGATCAGGCCCTGGCCGGTATGAGCTGGGATCGAACCTGGAACGCCATGATGGAGCACATCGCATGCCTCGCCTGACTCTCGAACAGGCCCGCTACCGTGCCGGGCAATTGCAAGGGGAGGGCGGTGCGCCCTTCTACGACTATCTCATCGTCGGTGCCGGTTTCGCGGGCAGCGTGCTGGCCGAGCGACTGGCCTGCGGGCTTGGACTGAAAGTATTGCTGATCGACCGCCGCGAACATATCGGCGGCAACGCTTACGATCACCTGGACGAAGCCGGGATTCTGGTGCATCGCTATGGGCCGCATATCTTCCATACCAATGCGCAACGGATTGTCGATTACCTGTCGCGCTTCACCGAATGGCGGCCCTATGAGCATCGGGTGCTGGCTCGTGTACGCGGGCAGCAGGTGCCGGTGCCGATCAACCTGACCACGCTCAATCGACTCTACGGCCTGGAACTGGACGAGGCCGGTGCCGAGCGCTTTCTTGCCGAGCGCGCCGAGCCGGTCGATCCGGTACGCAGTGCCGAGGATGTGGTGGTCGGTCAGGTGGGGCGCGAGCTGTACGAGCTGTTCTTTCGCGGCTACACCCGCAAGCAATGGGGGCTCGATCCGGCGCAGCTCGATCGTTCGGTCACTGCTCGTGTACCGGCGAGAACCAACGCCGATGACCGCTATTTCACCGACAGCTTCCAGATGATGCCCCGCCAGGGTTACACCGCCATGTTCGAGCGGATGCTGGATCATCCGGGGATCGACATTCTGCTGGGTGTGGACTTCGCCGGGATCGACCGTTTACTGCCCCGCGGCCATCTGGTGTATTGCGGGCCGGTGGACGAGTATTTCGGCTATTCCCTCGGGCGTCTGCCTTACCGTTCCCTGCGTTTCGAGCACCGGACCCTGGCGCAGCAACGTTTTCAGGATGTCGCGGTGGTCAACTATCCCGACGAAACCGTGCCCTATACCCGCATCACCGAGTACAAGCACCTGACCGGCCAGGAGCACGCGCAAACCAGCGTGACCTACGAATACCCCTGCGCCGAAGGCGATCCCTATTACCCGGTGCCGGCTGCGGAAAATGCCGCGCTGTATCAGCGCTACAAGGTTCTGGCCGAGTCCACCGAAGGCGTGACCTTTCTCGGTCGGCTGGGGACTTACAAGTACTACAACATGGATCAGGTAGTGGGGCAGGCGTTGGCGCTTTATCAACGCATTGCCCAGACCCGCGGCGCAACGGCCGAGGGCGCGTCCCATGAGTGGGCTTGAACCGTTTGCCAGTTTTCTGATGGGGGGATTTGAATGCACCAGCAGTCGTCGCGGTGACGGGAAGCGTCTGGACCTGATCGCCTCAACCGGCCATGACCGCTGGGCCGAGCAGGATTATCGTCGCCTGGCCGGGTATGGGCTGCGCACAGTGCGTGATGGAGTGCGCTGGCACCTGATCGAGCCGCGTCCCGGCCATTACGACTTCAGCAGTCTGGAGCCGCTGTTGCAGGCCGCAGCCAGAACCGACACTCAGGTGATCTGGGATCTGGGGCATTACGGATATCCCGATGATCTGGATATCTGGCGACCGGTTTTCGTCGAGCGTTTCGCCCGTATGGCACAGGCAGTGGCCAGGCGGGTGCGCGAATTCAGCGATGAGGTGCCGTTCTACTGCCCGATCAACGAGCCGTCTTTCTGGGCCTGGAGCGGTGGCGAGGTGGGTTATTTCTATCCGTTGGGGCATCGGCGTGGCACCGAACTCAAACACCAGTTGGTGCGGGCGAGCATTGCTGCCATGACCGCTATCCGTGAGGTCGATCCCCGGGCGCGTTTCATCCATGCCGATCCGCTGATTCATGTGCGGGCTGCCCGGCAGCGACCGGGTGATGTCGAGGCGGCCGAGGCTTATCGTCTGGCCCAGTACGAAAGCTGGGATCTGATCAGTGGCCGAAGCTGGCCGGGCCTGGGTGGACAGAAGGATTTCCTGGATATCCTCGGGGTGAATTTCTATCCGCATAACCAGTGGTATCACGGCGGACCGACGATCCTGCTTGGCGAGCCGCACTTTCGACCTCTGGTCGGCATGCTGGTGGAGGTCCATGCCCGTTATGGATGTCCGCTGGTGATCAGCGAAACCGGAGCCGAAGGTGCCGGGCGCGGGCCGTGGCTGGATTATGTCGGTGAGCAGGCCATCCTGGCGCTGAGCAAAGGGGTCGACCTGCGTGGCCTGTGTCTGTACCCGGTGCTCGATTATCCCGGCTGGGATGACGACCGACACTGTGACAGCGGTCTGCTCGGCTATGCCGATGCCAGTGGCTTTCGTGCCGAAGACCCGTCGACCCGTGATGCTCTGGCCCGGTTTGCGTTGCGCCTGGCCGAGGCCCAGATGCGTATTGCCAAGAGGCCGTCAGCATGAACATTGCGCAGAGTGTGCCGCCCAACCCCACTGCCGGGAGCTTTCTGTGGAGCTACGTCAGGCGTCGTGCATGGGCCTATGGCGGTATGGTCACGCTGGTGATTGCCGCCGCCAGTTGCGCGGTGGCCGTACAGTACGGCATGAAGTTGCTGGTCGACAGTATGGGAGACGAGGGCAATCGCTCCGGGGTCTGGTTCGCCTTCGGTTTTTTCATTTTTCTGATCGCTATCGAAAACCTGTTCTGGCGCCTGGGCGGCTGGCTGGGCTGTCGTACGGTGGTTGCCAGTTGTGCGGACATGCGCGTGGACCTGTTCAGCCATCTGACCGGGCACCCGATGCGCTACTTTGCCGAGCACTACGCCGGAGCCCTGGGCAGTCGCATTTCGGCTACCGGTGCGGCGGCGGGGCAGATTTACAGTGCGCTGCTGTGGAAAATCATTCCGCCCTGCGTCGACTTTCTGGGGGCTGTGGTGGTGCTGGCCACAGTGCGCATCCAGATGGCGCTGGCACTGGTGGCGTTCGTGCTGCTGGTGGCGGCGATCATCACCTTCTTCGGCATTCGCGGGCGCAGTCGTCATCAGCTTTATGCGGCGCAGGCGGCCAGTGTGGGCGGTGAGCTTGTGGATCTGGTCAACAATGTCTGGACGATCAAGGCCTTCACGGCGCGGGAGCGAGAGCGCCAGCGGCTGGATGCGAAAATCCGCACTGAGGCACGGGCTCAGAGCCGGAGCTGGATGTATGTGGAAAAGGCCCGGGTGCTGCATGACCTGTGTCTGGCGAGCATGGCGGGGACCATGCTCGCCTGGTCCATTCTGCTCTGGACTCGCGGGGCAGTGAGCGTTGGCGACGTGGTGATGGTCAGCGCACTGACGTTTCGTATCCTGCACGGCTCACGGGACCTGGCGCTGGCCCTGGTCGAGACCAGCCAGCATCTGGGCGCTGTCGGCGATACCCTGTCGGTGATCGCCAAACCTTATGAACTCAGCGACACCGAGCAGGACTGGGTTGCGCCATCCGGCACCATCGAGTTGCAGGATGTCGGCTATGCCTATCCCGGCGGACGCAAAGTGCTGTGCGGGTTGAGCCTGCGCATCGAGCCGGGACAGCGGGTTGGTATTGTCGGTCCGTCCGGTGCAGGCAAGACCACTCTGCTGGGGCTGTTGCAACGTCTGGATGACGTCAGCTCGGGAAGCATTCGCATCGATGGCCGCGATCTGCGGCAGATCAGTCAGGACAGTCTGCGTCGCCAGATAGCGGTGGTGCCCCAGGAACCGACCCTGTTCAACCGCAGCATCTACGAGAACATTGCCTACGGTCGGCCCGAGGCTACCCGCGAGGAAGTGATCGCCGCCGCTCGCAGTGCTTATTGTCACGAGTTCGTCGACCAGTTGCCCAAGGGCTATGAAACCCTGGTGGGCGAGCGGGGCGTGATGCTTTCCGGCGGCCAGCGCCAACGCCTCGGCATCGCCCGTGCCTTTCTCAAGAATGCGCCGATCCTGTTGCTCGATGAAGCCACTGCTGCTCTGGATTCAAGCTCCGAAGCCATCATCCAGTCGGCGCTCGGCAGCCTGATGCGCGGTCGCACGGTACTGGCCATCGCCCATCGGCTCACCACACTCAGCGCGTTCGACCGGGTGCTGGTGATGCAGCAGGGCTGTATCGTCGAAGACGGCCCGCCCGAGCGGTTGCGCAGCGCGGGCGGACTGTTCCAGGCATTCTGGCAGGCTCAGGAAATGGGCCGCCAGGATTGATGGGGTTCAAGGCGAGATCGGATCGCTGGCCGGGAATGTCTCTTCGACGGCGTGATCGATCTTTTCCTCGTCCGGTTGTTCAGGCTCGTTCTGAGTGGGATCGTCGTCCAGATCACCTTCGGTTCCGGACTGATCGGGCGCGCTTGGGGTATTGGGCAGGGACGTTTTCATCGGTTCACCTCGGGTCGGGTTCTACCTGAGTTGAGGAGGGTGCCGGGGGAATGTTCAGTGGAAATGACGGATGGGGGCTGGCTTCATCGGTTGCGCTGATAGTGACTATCAGAAACCAGAGATTCTATTCCCTGCAATAAATATGGAAAATGGCGCGCATTGGACATACGGCTCGATGAGCCGTTTTTTTATTTCAGGACTCCCACCGATGCGTCTTTCACTTTTTCCGGGCATTACCGTTGTTTTTGCGTTGTTGAGTGGCTGTGCTTCTGCACCGAATCAACCGACGCTCATCTTGCAGACCAGCAAGGCTCCTGATGAATACGTGCAGTGCGTAATGCCCAAACTGCAGGAGCATTCGCTGAACCCGGTGCTGTCGCAATCCCAGCGGCACTACAAGATCATCGTGTCCAGCCCGGTCACGGCCGACAATGTCATTGAGGCCTACAAGGCTCCGACAGGCGGAAAAGTGTTTCTGTATGAGCGCCAGCTATTGGCATCGACGCTCATCACTTCCCGATTCGAGCGGGCGGCGCAGGAGTGTCTGTGACTGTCAGGCCACAAATCTTGCTCCGCCAGGCCATCAGCGCACCGATGTTGAATCGATGAAAGCCGACAGGTCGCGATTGAAGCGTTCTGTTTCTTCAATGAAAGGAGCATGGCCGGAGTTTTCGTAGAGCGTGCTTTTCACCCGCGGATTCAGCTGCGTGGCGCGTGCAATCGAAGGTTTGACCTGCACCAGGGCATCACGCGCACCATACAGCAGCAACACCGGCACCTTTGCATTGCCCAGGCCTTTGGCCGCTTCGACGGTCATGGACTGAACGGCCTTTTGCATGTCCCAGGACGCCATCGCCGCATTGGCAGACAATCGCTCGAAGGTCTGGGTGTCGGGCCGGGTATGGAAGCACAGGGCAAGGAATTCACGCACGGTGTCGAGGTGGGTCTTCAGATCGCTGGAGTTCAGATCCCGGTAAACCTCTGGATGCGCCACGATCTGTTCGGGCTTCAGTTCGATGACGCCATTGATGTACAGCGCGCCTGAGATGCGGTTGTCACCGTACCTGGCCAGATAATTGGAAATGACCACACCGCCCAGCGACCATCCCGCCAATACAGGTCTTTTGGCGTCCGAAGCCTTGATGACAGCGTCCAGATCGTCTGCCCAGCGGTTCCCGTCCGTATACGCCCGGGCATCCGAAGGCTTGCCCGAGAGACCATGGCCGCGCAGGTCATAGGTGATCATCCGGTAGCGTTGCAGCAGCGGACTGCTGACCTGTGCGTCCCAGTTGATGCGGCTGCCGAGCAGACCATGAATGAAAATGATGGCCGGACCGTCGGGGTTGCCGGCTTCCTGGACTGCCAGGATGACGCCGTCTGGCGCTGTAACCGTATAGCTTTTTTGAGCTTGGGCGAGCGCCGAAGCGGCCAGCAGGATTGCTGAGAAGAGTAGTGTGCAGACGCGACGCAATGCAGGTTGAAGGGACACGATATGACTCCGGGTTCAAGGGTTGCCCGCAGTCTCGACCCTCACGCAAGTGTGAGGGTCAAGCAAAAAAACGTGCTACCTTTTCTTCCCGGTCTCAGGTCTGCACCCATGAACGATTCCACTCCCAAAAGCGCCATGAGCATTGGCGAGCTGGCACGGGAAACCGGCGCCAGTGTGCGTTCGATCCGTCATTACGATGAGAACGGGCTGCTCAAGTCCATGCGTGCCGACAATGGCTATCGCACATTTCCCGCGATAGCCGTCACGCAAGTCAGGCAGATCCAGAGGATGATCGCGACCGGCTTCAGTCTGGCCGAGATTCGCAGCTTTCCCGACTGCATGCGCATGATAGAAGGCGCTGCAGCGTGCCCGGATACCACCGCTGCCCAGCGTGAGCGACTGGCTTCCATCGAACAGCAGATCAATGACCTCGAACGTCGCCGGGCGCGGCTGCTCAAGATGCTGTCCGAAGGAGTAGTTCCGCCTCTGGATCGAGGCGTATCCGAGGTCTGAGTCTTCAGCGTTTGCTCAAGGCCAGTCGGGCTGCAAACATGAGAAAGATCATGCCGGTCGTGCGGTCCAGCCACTTGATGACTTTTTCACGACGCAGAATGCCTGCCAGTGGTTGAGTCGCACCAATCAGCATGACTGACCAGATGAACCCGATCAGCACATGAATGCTGACCAGACCGAATGTCCAGGCGATCAGGGGTTGGCCCTGGGGAATGAATTGCGGAAGAAAGGAAACGTAGAAAATACCGATCTTGGGGTTGAGCACGTTTCCTGCCATACCCTTCAGGAACCAGTTGGTACCAGGCTTGCCGTTCGTTTCGACGGGCGACAATGAAGTGCGCGGACGCAACAGCATGTTCAATCCAAGCCATGCCAGATAAGCCGCGCCGCAGTATTTCAAAATATTGAATGCCAGCTCCGAGACGGCAATCAAGGCACCCAGACCAAAAGCGACAGCGGCACCCCATAGCAGACAACCGGCATTGATACCCAGGGCGGCGCGCAGTGCCTGCTGCCTGCCCTCTACAGTAGCAGTCCTCAGTACAAGGGCCGTATCGAGGCCGGGTGTCAGTGTCAGCAGGGTGGCTGCCAGGGTAAAGGCGAGAAGGTTGTCAGTCATTGACATGGGCGAACGGCTTCAAGTTGATAATACGGGCACGTTAGCATAAGGCAGCCGATGATTATGAGTGGTTTGAAGGTTTCGGATTCTGCTCCCTGCAGTTGTGAACACAAGCGTGAACCGATTGGTATCTACATGATAATGCCGATAGCTCAAGACGCCGACTGGTGCTGTATTTGTGGGATGACTCGATGTTCGAGCTGACAAGCTATCTGGGCTTATTTGCGGTGGCGTTCGGTGCTGCCACGCTGTTACCGCTGCAATCGGAAGCCGTGCTGGTCGGGATGCTGCTTTCGGAGCGCTATGCGACGGTTCTGCTCCTGCTGGTTGCCACCTCGGGAAATGTCCTGGGTTCCGCCGTGAACTGGTATCTGGGCCGCTCCATCGAGCACTTTCGACATCGGCGCTGGTTTCCGGTCAGCGAGCGCCATCTGGACAAGGCCCAGCACACTTACAGACGTTACGGACGCTGGGCACTGCTGTTCAGCTGGGTGCCGATCATCGGTGACCCCATCACCATGATCGCAGGCGTCCTGCGTGAACCGTTCTGGAGTTTTCTGCTGATCGTCACGCTGGCGAAAGGGCTGCGCTACCTGGTGCTGACGGCGATGACGCTGGGGTGGATGGCATAGGTGGCCAGAACGATGATCTGCATTGCGAGCCAGATCATCATGGCCTCTGAAACCTCTCACCCCTCGACAGCTTCCGGAATTCTCGCAATCACCTTGATCTCGAATTCAAATCCATAGAGCCAGGTCACACCCACTGCCGTCAGTGTCGGATGGGGGGCCTGGCCCCAGAATTCCGGCACCACTTTCCAGATCCTTTCGAATTTCGATTCGGGGTCGACCATGAAAATGGTGACATCGACCACATCATCGAAAGTGCAGCCTGCTTCTTTGAGGATGGCGTTCAGGTTGTTGAAGGCTGTCCTGACCTGTACCTCCAGATCCTGTTCGGGCGAGCCGTCTTCCTTGCTGCCGACCTGGCCGGAAACGAACAGGAAACCATTGGAGCGGATCGCAGGCGAATAGCGATTGCGCTCGTAGAGTTCGAGGCGTCCGGCTGGGAAAACTACATCACGCTTTGTCATGGTCGATCTCCATCGGGACAGCCAGGGCGGCTGTCATTAACGATGGAGGAACTCTAAAAGCTTGTATTACTGCGATAAACGAGCAACTGTAGCTATCACTGTTTATAAAAACCAAACAATCCAGCAGCTATCCGGGGTGGAAATGGACCGTTTCGATGCAATGCAGGCATTTGCACGGGTGGTAGAAGCGGGCAGTTTCACCAGGGCAGCCGAAACCCTGCACATGAGCAAGACCACGGTGACGCAACTGGTGCAGCAACTGGAGGCCCGGCTGCGGGTCAAGTTGCTGAACCGAACGACGCGCAAGGTCAATGTCACGGCCGATGGCGCAGCCTATTACGAGCGGGTGGTCAGGCTGCTGGCGGATCTGGACGATGCCGAGACCAGCCTGTCCAGCGCCTCGGCCTTGCCCAGAGGGCGGCTGCGGGTGGATGTGCCCAGCCCGTTTGCCAGTACGATCCTGATGCCCGCTCTGCCCGAGTTTCACGCTCGATACCCGGACATCCAGATCGACATGGGCGTCAGCGATCGTATCGTGGATGTGATTGGTGAGAATGTGGATTGCGTGGTACGCGGCGGCGATCTGACTGATCAATCCCTGATGGCCCGGCGTGTGGGGGACCTCAGGCTTGGTGTGTATGCGGCCCCGAGTTATCTGAAACGGGTCGGCATACCTTTGCATCCGCGAGAGCTGGAAGATACCCATCACCGCATTGTCGGCTTTCTGTGGGCGCGTACCGGCAAGGCCTTGCCTTATGCCATGCAACGTGACGGTGAGAGTCTTCATGTACACGGTCGGTATGTGCTGGCGGTGGACGATGGCAATGCCTACCTTGCTGCAGGCCTGGCCGGCATGGGCATCTTGTGGGTGCCGGACTACATGGCCAAACCTCATCTTGAACGCGGTGACCTGGTGCCGCTGTTCAGGGATTGGCGCATGGACACGATGCCGATGTACGTGGCATTTGCGCCGAACCGGCATCTCAGCCTCAAGCTGCGCGTGTTCATCGACTGGGTCGCTGAACTGATGACGCAGCATGCGCCTGTCATTGACCTGCGTAGAGGGTGAACCGGACCGTCACTGGCTGCGATCCCTGACAGCCGCCAGCCATCTGGAAACAATCTCCATTTCCTCGTCGCTGAACGCTTGTGTCAGCTTTTCATTCAAGGGGGCCAGTTCACCGCTAGCCTGCAGAATTGCTGTCCGGCCTGCCTCTGTCAGCCACAGGCGATAGCTGCGTTTGTCATGTTCATCGACACGGCGCTCGATCAGCCCCGACTTGACCATCCGGTCTGCCAGCCCGGTCATGGCCGAGGGCGCAATATCCAGCGCCAGCGCGACCTCGCCACTGAGTGCACCGTCCTGTCCATTGAGCACAAAGAGTGCGCCAGCCTGAGTGGCACTGATGCCGGCTCGATTCGAGATATGTCGTTCGATGTATCTGGACAGGCTTTTTTGAGCAGCATTGAGCAAGTAGACGTAGCGACGGTCATGCGCCATTCGGATTATCCGGCAACTGAGTTTCCAGCCATCTTGCCACTACTGGCCATAGCGTGTCGGCATGTTGTTGACGGAAAAAGCCCAGATGCCCGATGGGTAAGCCATTGCTGTCTGCCCGACCAAGCTGGCGGCGCTCTATGGAACAGCCCGTCAAATGCTTCGTCATCACATCGATGGCTTCGGCAGGGCCCCATGGATCATCCTCGACACCCACGGCCAGAATCGGCAGCGTTGGCCGTGCGAAGCGGGCAGGGGCGTTGACCGAAGGATCGTCAAAGAAATACTGGCGCAGGCTGGTCCAGCGTGACCACTCGCGCATGACATCTGCTGGCAGATCCTCGCCAACCCCCAGCCTGCGTCCTGGAAAATAGCCCAGTAATTTCGCGCTGACAGGCCCCAGAAATTTCAGCAGGATCGCCACCTTCAAACGTTCCTGCCAAGGCCTTATGAATCGCAGACAGCCCGCGTGGGAGCACAGGGTTACTGCGGCGTTGAGTCTGTTGCTGCTTTCGCACAGGCCGATGGCATGCCCGCCGAAGCTGTGGCCCACCGCAAGGTGAGGAACCCCGTTGTACTGCCCGGAAACCCAGTGGGTGACAGCCTCGATATCGTTGTCAGCCCACGAAATGAAACCCGCCTGAACGGTTTTCGGATGAGGGCCTTTCCTGCTGACGCCCCGATAGTTGTAGGTGATGACCGTGAAACCGTTGCTGACCAGATACTGGGCGAACGGGTAGTACATGCGTTCGGTGACACCCGTCGCCGGGTTGATCTGGACGACCGCCCTGGCAGGAGCTGTATCGTCATGGATTGTGAGTTCGACCTTATGACCATTGCTGCAGGGGATGGAGTGGGTTGTCGTCTTCATGGGATTTACTTCGTATGTGAAATAAATTAATTAATATGCGAAATAAATATCGGCAAGCCCTTTCATGGAATGCAGAAGAATCGGGGAGCAATGGACAGGCAATAAAAAACCCCATCACAAGGATGGGGTTCTTTTGACGCTGTGTTTCGTGCTTACGCTTGAACGACCGGGATATTGGCGTTCGCAGCGGCTTCGCGGAACTCGGCGATCTGATCGAAGCTCAGGTAGCGGTATACGTCCGCTGCCATGGTGTCGATCTGGTTCGCGTAGCTCATGTACTCCTCGACGGTCGGCAGGCGACCCAGGATCGAAGCGACGGACGCCAGCTCGGCCGAGGCCAGGTAGACGTTCGCGCCGTCACCCAGACGGTTCGGGAAGTTACGGGTCGAAGTCGAAACCACGGTGGAGTTCGGTTCTACGCGAGCCTGGTTACCCATGCACAGCGAGCAGCCCGGCATTTCCATGCGCGCGCCAGCCTTGCCGTAGATGCCGTAGTAGCCTTCTTCGGTCAACTGGTGAGCGTCCATCTTGGTCGGAGGCGACAGCCACAGACGAGTCGGCAACTGGCCTTTGACCTGATCCAGCAACTTGCCCGCAGCGCGGAAGTGGCCGATGTTGGTCATGCAGGAACCGATGAACACTTCGTCGATCTTCTCGCCCTGTACCGAAGACAGCAGGCGGGCATCGTCCGGGTCGTTCGGCGCGCAGAGCACAGGCTCCTTGACGTCGGCCAGGTCGATTTCGATGATTTCGGCGTACTCGGCGTCCTTGTCGGCTTCCAGCAGCTCCGGATTGGCAATCCAGGCTTCCATCGCCTTGGCGCGGCGCTCCAGGGTACGTGGGTCACCGTAGCCTTGCTCGATCATCCAGCGCAGCAGGGTGATGTTGGAGTTCAGGTACTCGATGATCGGTTCTTTGGCCAGCTTGATGGTGCAACCGGCAGCCGAACGTTCGGCCGAGGCGTCGGACAGCTCGAAAGCCTGTTCGATGCTGAGGTTTTCCAGACCTTCGATCTCCAGGATGCGACCGGAGAAGGCGTTCTTCTTGCCTTTCTTCTCTACGGTCAGCAGGCCAGCCTGGATCGCGTAGTAAGGAATGGCGTGAACCAGGTCGCGTAGGGTGATGCCAGGTTGCAGCTTGCCCTTGAAGCGGACCAGGATTGACTCGGGCATGTCCAGCGGCATGACGCCGGTGGCTGCGGCGAAAGCGACCAGACCGGAACCGGCCGGGAAGGAGATACCGATCGGGAAGCGGGTGTGCGAGTCGCCACCGGTGCCGACGGTGTCCGGCAGCAGCATGCGGTTCAGCCAGCTGTGGATGATGCCGTCGCCTGGACGCAGGGAAACACCGCCACGGGTCATGATGAAATCAGGCAGCGTGTGGTGAGTCTTGACGTCGATCGGCTTTGGATAAGCAGCGGTGTGGCAGAAGGACTGCATGACCAGATCGGTGGAGAAGCCCAGGCAAGCCAGGTCTTTCAGCTCGTCGCGGGTCATCGGGCCAGTGGTGTCCTGGGAACCGACGGTGGTCATCTTCGGTTCGCAGTAGGTGCCCGGACGGATACCTTCTACGCCGCATGCCTTGCCGACCATTTTCTGCGCCAGGGTGAAACCCTTGGTGCTGGCAGCCGGCTGATCCGGGGTCTTGAACAGATCCGATGGTGGCAGACCCAGCTCGGCACGAGCCTTGCCGGTCAGACCGCGACCGATGATCAACGGGATACGGCCACCGGCACGTACTTCGTCGAGCAGGACCGGGGTCTTCATTTCGAAGGTGGCCAGGACTTCGTCGCTGTTGTGCTTGGTGACTTTGCCTTCATGCGGGTACAGGTCGATCACGTCGCCCATGTGCATGTTGGAAACGTCGAATTCGATTGGCAGTGCGCCAGCATCTTCCATGGTGTTGTAGAAGATCGGAGCGATCTTGCTGCCGAAGCAGAAACCGCCGGCACGCTTGTTCGGCACATAGGGAACGTCGTCGCCGAAGAACCACAGAACCGAGTTGGTTGCCGATTTACGCGAGGAACCGGTACCGACCACGTCACCGACGTAGGCGATAGGGAAGCCCTGGCCGCGCATTTCTTCGATCTGCTTCATCGGGCCGATGGAGCCTTGTACATCGGGAACGATGCCTTCACGGGCCATTTTCAGCATGGCCAGGGCGTGCAGCGGGATATCCGGACGGGACCAGGCATCGGGTGCCGGGGACAGGTCGTCGGTGTTGGTTTCGCCGGTGACCTTGAAGACGCGCAGGCTGATCTTGTCGGCCAGTACAGGGCGCTTCTTGAACCATTCGCCGTCAGCCCAGGATTGCAGGACGGCCTTGGCGTGCTCATTGCCGCTCTTGGCTTTTTCTGCAACGTCGTGGAAGGCGTCGAACATCAGCAGTGTGTGCTTGAGCTGTTCGGCAGCGACCGCGGCCAGCTCGGTATCGTCGAGCAGGGCAACCAGGGTTGCGATGTTGTAGCCACCTTGCATGGTGCCCAACAGTTCGGTGGCGCGCTTCTTGTCGATCAGCGGCGAAGTGGCTTCGCCCTTGGCCACGGCAGACAGGAAACCGGCCTTGACGTAGGCCGCTTCGTCCACGCCTGGCGGAATGCGGTTGGTGATCAGGTCGACGAGGAAATCTTCTTCGCCAGCGGGAGGATTCTTCAGCAGCTCGACCAGGCTGGCAGTT
This sequence comes from Pseudomonas capsici, assembly GCF_017165765.1. GTDB lineage: Bacteria > Pseudomonadota > Gammaproteobacteria > Pseudomonadales > Pseudomonadaceae > Aquipseudomonas > Aquipseudomonas capsici. The sequence continues at coordinate 12,141 of NZ_JAFGZD010000011.1, read as the reverse complement.
TGTTCGGCGTTAAGCGGCTGGGGCACGATACCCTGGGCGGCACGCTCTTCGATGTGTTTACGGTAGGCTTCAAGCACAGTATTACCCTCATCAGTGGTCCCAAATGGGTGTCCGGGACGCTCATCCAGAAATTGTCCGTACCCACGCAAGGCTTTCGAGCCTTGTTGGCAGGGTATCGGCAATTCCTAACGAAGCTGTTTTCAAAGTTTTACGCCTGCAGGACGGGGGGATGGTAGGTCGACACGGCCATTCGTGATGAGGGAACGGCCTGTCGACACCGTACTGCGGGATTAACTTGACTGTGCTCGTGACGCTTTGAAAACAGCTTCTAACGGACATTGGCGCCTTCTAAGGCACGACGATTCTACGGCAAAACTTCGCCGAAGGTAAGTTAGACCCTACATCTTCGGGGGTGACCCCTGTTAGACAAAGGGCTAACATGCCCCCTCGTTTCGCCTGTCCTTGTCCTGCCAGCCATGCCTGATCAAATCATCAAAACGCCTTGCGTCGGCCTTTGCTCCACTGTTTACGGGGACCTGGTGTGCCGTGGCTGCAAGCGTTTCCACCATGAAGTGGTCAACTGGAATGGCTACAACGAAGACGAGAAAAGGGCGGTCTGGCTGCGCCTGGAGCAACTGCTGGTCCAGGTGATGGCGGCCAAGCTCGAAATCTTCGATGTCGAGAAGCTGCGCATGCAGCTCGTCCAGCGCAAGATCCGTTTTGTGGCGCACCAGTCCGAATATTGCTGGGCCTACCAGTTGATCGCTCGCGGGGCGCGGGTCATCAATCAGGTCGAGGCCTATGGCTTCGTCCTGCTGCCGGAATTTCGCGACTGGGCGCTGCCGGAGTTGCGCGATGCCATCGACCGTGAGTTTTTCCTGCTGTCAGAAGCCCATTACCAGCGATATATCGCGCCGGGCTTTCTGAAGGATGCGTTCGGGGTCTGATGTTTCCGCAATAAATGGGCCTCCTCCGGTAGAAGCGAACTCATTCGCGAAAAGGCTCAGGCATCAAACATCTCTTCCAGATGCCGGATGATCTCCTCGGTCTTGAGTACCAGCACATCGCTTTCCAGCGAATCGAGCACCACTTCGGCGGTGTTGCCGATCAATGCGCCTGAAAGACCGGTACGCGCCACCGTCCCGATAATGGTGACGGCTGCATCGAGCTGATGGGCGGTAAAGGGGATCAGCACATCCGCCGGGCCTTCGGCGATATGCAGGTGGCTGTCGTCGATATCGAATTCGGACTGGAACGAGCGGCACTGATCCCGATAGCGCGCCTCGATGCTTTCCTTGAGCTGGTAGACCGGATCGGCAGCCGACAGCATGGGCGAAGGGTGAGCCGTTATGACGTGCAGCTGCCCTTTGGCCAGGGCCGCAATGTCATAGCCGTGATCGACGATGCTGAAATGCAGTGCCTTGTGTTCTCCATCCGCATTACCGACATCCACGGCGGCGAGTATCACGCCGCCGGTCCAGGGACGGGAAGTCTTGACCATCAATACCGGACTTGGGCAGTAACGCAGCAGTTTCCAGTCGTCCGGAGTGAGCAGGGCCTTTTTCAGAGGGTTGTCTGGCAGATGCTGTTTGATGACCAGGCCGCAGCCCTCGGTCTGTTGCACCGTGCAGATAGTCTTGTAGGTGGAGTCTTCCCAGTGTTGTTCGGCGGTTGCAGTGAAGCCCTCTTGCAGAAGACTGTTCTTCAGTTCGTGAAGCTGTTGCGTGTGAGGGTGATCCTTGTCACAAATCAGCAGATGAAGATGCGCCTGAGTGACTCCGGCAATCAGTTTTGCACGGTTGAGGGCCAGGCTATCGGTGTGGGCGGGATCGATGACCACCAGGATGCTGCGAACAGACTGCATGGGGCTAACCTCCACAAGGCGAATTGTGCTCCACAACTATAGTTGCCGCGCATGGGACCGTCGCTTGATCTGGATCACAGCATTTCTGTCGCCCCGGGCGCATACGCCTCGTATAATGCGCGACCTTGCAAACCCGTCATCTGTGAGCTTATGTATCCGATCCCCGAAATCGAAGCCTTTCTGCTGTGCCGCACGCCCGACAGCTGGGTTCAGGCCGCGTTGCGCAATCTGGACATTCTGTTGATCGACCATGCGAACAACGAGAAAAAGGCCGCCGGGGCGGCGTTCCAGTTCATGTTCCAGTACAACGACAAATTCGATCTGCTGAGCAAGATGTCGCGTCTGGCCCGTGAAGAGCTGCGGCACTTCGAGCAGGTACTGAGCATTATCCGCAAGCGCGAAATCCCCATGGCCAACGTCAGTTCGGCGCGCTATGCGGGAGCCTTGCGCAAACGGGTGCGCAACCATAATCCCTACCGGCTGACCGATGCCCTGATCGTCGGGGCCATCGTCGAAGCCCGCTCCTGCGAGCGCTTCGCCGCGCTGGTCCCGCATCTGGACGAAGAACTTGCCAAGTTCTATGGCGGGCTGCTGAAGTCCGAAGCCCGGCATTTTCAGGATTACCTGAAGCTGGCCTACACCTACGGCGATAAAGCCGATGTCGACGCCAAGATCGAAGAGATTCGCCACGCCGAACGTGAATTGATCGAAAGCCCTGACGAGGAATTCCGCTTCCATAGCGGTGTGCCTGTCGCGGCCTGATTGTCGACCTGCTTTCCCGGAAACGACCGTCTGTTGCCAGCGGTCGTTTTTTTATGAAGTTATTGTTAGCCAGCTAACAAATGTTTTGACATTAGCTGTCTAGGCAGTAATATCGCCATATCACTGCCTAAGCAGCTTTTATGGTGATCTCTTGAAACATTTCACGTCCGATAATTTCGATTCCAGCCTGATAGGTCTGTTGGTCGGTCGCACCAATGCGCTCAAGGACCGCATGCTGGACAAGTATTTGCTGCCTTATGACGTCACCTTCTCGCAGTTCAAGGTGCTGATCATCATTTCCCAGTTCGCCCTCGATACCCCTGTCGAATTGTGTCGGCACCTGTCTCTGGACAGCGGTTCGATGACGCGAATGCTCGATCGTCTGGAGCAAAAGGGGTTGATCGTGCGCACCCGTTCAGCCGCCGACCGGCGTCAGGTGCATGTGGCCTTGAGTGAGCAGGGGCAGAAACTTTCGGACCTGCTGCCGCAGATCGGCGCCGATGCGATGAACGACACCTTCGCCGCACTGGACAAGGAGGAAGTCGCGACCCTTGAGCGAATCCTGACCAAGGTGCTGGTGGCCGCCGACGATCACATCACTCTCACGCGCCTGAGCTTCAAGTCCACCGGGGCGAAATGAGCGGCCACGGCCGACATCCCCGGTAGAACCTCGTTATTACGCAATTACTGCTTCACCGACTACAGGTACTCGTCATGGCTACTGCCGCTACTGAAAAACCATCTGCCAGCTCGCCCGAAGATGCCAATCCGGGCAAGCGCAAATTCATGCTGCTGGTGCTCGCACTGATCGTCATCCTTGGCGGTGCGGCTGTGTGGGCCTGGCATGAGTTCTATGGTCGCTGGAGCGAAAGTACCGACGACGCCTATGTGAATGGCAACGTCGTCGAAATCACGCCGCTGACCACCGGTACGGTGATCAGCATCGGTGCCGATGACGGTGATCTGGTGCGTGAAGGCCAGGTCCTGATCAAGTTCGATCCCAGCGATGCCGAAGTCAGCCTGCAAAGCGCCGAGGCCAATCTGGCCAAGGTGGTTCGCCAGGTACGCGGGCTTTATAGCAATGTCGATGGCATGAAGGCGCAACTGGCTGCGCAGCGTGCCGAAGTGCAGAAGGCTCAGGACAACTACAACCGTCGTCGCAGTCTGGCCGCGAGCGGGGCGATTTCCCAGGAAGAGCTGTCCCACGCCAAGGATGACCTGACCAGCGCGCAAAGCTCGTTGAGCAATGTCCAGCAACAACTGGCCAGCAGCGTTGCGCTGGTGGATGACACCGTGGTTTCTTCTCACCCGGACGTGAAAGCTGCGGCTGCGCAATTGCGTCAGGCGTATCTGGCCGATGCCCGCACCACTGTGGTGTCGCCGGTGACCGGTTACGTGGCCAAGCGCACTGTGCAACTGGGGCAACGGATTCAACCGGGCACTGCAACCATGGCCGTTATCCCGCTGGATCAGTTGTGGATCGATGCCAACTTCAAGGAAACCCAACTGGGCAAGATGCGCATCGGCCAGCCGGTCGAGATCACTTCGGACCTGTACGGCAGCGAGGTGAAATACAGCGGCACCATCGACAGCCTGGGAGCCGGGACCGGCAGTGCCTTCGCTCTGTTGCCAGCCCAGAATGCAACCGGCAACTGGATCAAGATCGTCCAGCGCGTGCCGGTGCGGATTCACATCAACCCCGATGAGCTTGCCAACAACCCGCTGCGGATCGGCCTGTCGACCACGGTCGATGTCAATCTGCATGACCAGAGCGGTCCGGTACTGGCTCAGCAGCCGCCGAAGAAAGCGAGCTTCAGCACCGATATCTACGCCGAGCAACTGGCCGATGCCGACGCCATGATTGCGCGTCTGATCCATGACAACAGTGCCGCCGGCAATAAAGCCACTGCGCAGCGCTGATCCGCCAATCCGCACGCCCCGACCTTCGGGCCGGGGCAACGTCTCCGTTTCAAGGGATTTGCGATGAGCAACAATGCCCCGGCCTCATTTACGCCGCCCAGCCTGTTGATGTGCACCATCGGCCTGTCGCTGGCGACCTTCATGCAAGTGCTCGATACCACGATTGCCAACGTGGCCTTGCCGACCATTTCCGGGAACCTGGGGGTGAGTTCGGAGCAGGGCACCTGGGTTATCACCTCGTTTGCGGTCAGTAACGCGATTGCGTTGCCGCTGACCGGCTGGCTCAGCCGCCGCTTCGGTGAGGTCAAGCTGTTCCTGTGGGCGACCCTGCTGTTCGTGCTGGCTTCGTTCCTCTGCGGGATTTCCCAGTCGATGCCGGAGCTGGTGGGTTTCCGGGTGCTGCAGGGCGTGGTTGCCGGGCCGCTGTATCCCATGACCCAGACCCTGTTGATCGCGGTTTATCCGCCCGCCAAAAGGGGGATGGCATTGGCATTGCTGGCCATGGTCACGGTGGTGGCACCGATTGCCGGGCCGATTCTGGGCGGCTGGATCACCGACAGTTACAGCTGGCCGTGGATTTTCTTCATCAACGTTCCCATTGGCCTGTTCGCGGTGTGGGTGGTGCGTACGCAAATGGCCAGGCGCCCCGTGAGCACCAGTCGTCAGCCCATGGATTACGTCGGATTGCTGACCCTGATCATTGGCGTCGGGGCATTGCAGATCGTTCTGGACAAGGGCAATGACATGGACTGGTTCGAGTCGAACTTCATTGTCATCGGTTCGGTGATTTCGGTTATTGCACTGTCGGTGTTCGTGATCTGGGAGATGACCGACAAGCATCCCATCGTCAACCTGCGGCTGTTTGCCTACCGCAACTTCCGGATCGGCACTCTGGTGCTGATCGGCGGCTATTCCGGTTTCTTCGGCATCAACCTGCTGCTGCCCCAATGGTTGCAGACCCAGATGGGTTACACCGCGACCTGGGCCGGGTTGGCGGTGGCGCCTATCGGTATCCTGCCGGTGTTGATGTCGCCCTTCGTCGGCAAATATGCCCACAAGTTCGACCTGCGCCTGCTGGCTGGTCTGGCCTTCCTGGCCATGGGCCTGAGTTGCTTCATGCGCGCCGGCTTCACCAACGAGGTGGATTTCGAGCATGTGGCGCTGGTGCAGTTGTTCATGGGGATTGGTGTGGCGCTGTTCTTCATGCCGACCTTGAGCATTCTGCTTTCGGACCTGCCGCCCCAGCAGATCGCCGACGGCTCGGGTCTTGCCACTTTCCTGAGAACACTGGGCGGCAGCTTTGCGGCGTCGCTGACCACCTGGATATGGATTCGCCGCGCCGATCAGCATCACGCTTACCTGAGCGAAAACATCAGCACCTTCGACCCGGCCACCCGTGATGCACTCAACAGCCTGGGAGGCGCGAGCCCACAGGCTTATGCGCAACTGGAGCAGACCCTCAACAGCCAGGCCTACATGATGTCCACGGTGGATTACTTCTACATGCTGGGCTGGGTGTTCGCGGGGTTGATTCTGCTGGTGTGGCTGGCCAGGCCACCGTTTGCCGCCAAGGCCGGACCGGGTGGGCATTAAATACCCGGTTGGGCACGGTCCTGTGGGAGCGACCTTGGTCGCGAAGAGGGCCTGGCGATGCATTTCTTTCACACTTCACGCGGCCCGTCGCGAGCAAGCTCCCCCACGGGGCGGATTCAGTTCAGCAGGGCCATCTGCTCTGGCGGAAAGTCGAACGGGCTGAGCGAAAAGCCCTGTTCGTCCACCTGCAAGGCCCAGCCCTGGCGGTCCCAGTCACCCAGCACGATGCGCTGCGCGGTCTGTTCGCCAATCTGTAGCTTGTGAATCGCCGGGCGGTGGGTGTGCCCGTGAATCAGGGTGTGGACGCCATATTGCGCCATCACCTGAGGAATGAAATCGGGAGTGACATCGACAATGTCATTGGCTTTCATGCGGGTCTGGACGCGGCTTTCATTGCGCAGCTTGCGTGCCAGCTTGTGTCGGGTCTTCAGAGGCAGATGCCGCAGGATCCACAGGCTCAGCGGATTGCGCAGGTAGCGGCGCATCTTTATATAGCCTTCGTCCCGGGTGCAGAGGCTGTCGCCGTGCATCAGCAGTACCGGCTCACCGTTGAGCGCAACCACGCTCGGATCGTTCAGCAGGGTGCAACCCGCTGCCTGGCAGAACGCCTTGCCGATCATGAAATCCCGGTTGCCGTGCATCAGGAAAACCTGGGTGCCGCTGTCGCTCAGTTCGCGCAGGGCCTGACAGATCGAGCTCTGGAACGGCGACATGGCATCGTCGCCGATCCAGACCTCGAAGAAATCCCCGAGGATATACAGCGCCGTGGCCTGGCGGGCACGGCCAGAGAGTAGATCCAGAAACGCCCGGGTAATATCCGGGCGTTTTTCCTCAAGATGCAGGTCGGAGATCAGCAGTATCACTCAACGATCTCTGCTTTCTCGATGATGACGTCTTCGGACGGTACGTCCTGGTGGCCGGCTTTACCGGTGGTTGCAACGCCTTTGATCTTGTCGACCACTTCGGTGCCTTCGATCACTTCGCCGAACACGGCATAGCCCCAGCCTTGAACGGTCGGTGCGCTGTGGTTCAGGAAGCTGTTGTCAGCCACGTTGATGAAGAACTGGGCGGATGCCGAATGCGGCTCCATGGTGCGGGCCATGGCAACGCTGTACTTCTTGTTCTGCAGGCCGTTGTTGGCTTCGTTCTGGATGCTTGGACGCTTGTCTTTCTTCTCTTTCATGCCAGGCTCGAAACCGCCGCCCTGGATCATGAAGTTACCGATGACACGGTGGAAAATGGTGTTGCTGTAGTGGCCGGCTTTCACGTATTCGATGAAGTTGGCAACGGTGATCGGAGCCTTCTCTGCATTCAGTTGCAGAACGATGTCGCCGTGGTTGGTTGTCAATTTTACTTTGGACATTCTCATTCGCTCTTTTGGCATTCATGAAGGGGCGCAGTATCACCCTGACGCGCAGTTTACAGGGGAGGTTACATATTTCGGGTATTTTGCTGCTTTTATCCACCTCAAATGCGCACTCTGTTGTCAGGGGCTTGACAGCTTCGGCTATGATAAGCGCTTTGATTTAGTCGGCCTACCCTGGCCGCGCACCTGTATGTCCAAGGATCCTATGAGCAAGCCCACTCCAGAACCCGCTGCGAATTCAAAGGCAGGCCCTGTCGTCCCTACCAATTTCCTGCGTCCGATCGTGCAGGCAGACCTGGATTCAGGCAAGCACACCAAAATCGTGACCCGCTTTCCGCCGGAGCCTAATGGCTATCTGCATATCGGTCACGCCAAGTCGATCTGTGTGAACTTCGGTCTGGCCAACGAGTTCGGTGGCGCGACGCACCTGCGTTTCGATGACACCAACCCGGCCAAGGAAGACCAGGAATACATCGACGCCATCATGAGTGACGTCAAGTGGCTGGGTTTCGAATGGGCGGGCGAAGTGCGCTATGCCTCGCAGTATTTCGACCAGCTGCACGACTGGGCTGTGGAACTGATCAAGTCGGGCAAGGCCTATGTCGACGACCTGACTCCCGAGCAGGCTCGCGAATATCGCGGCAGCCTGACCGAGCCGGGCAAGAACAGTCCGTTCCGTGAGCGCAGTGTCGAGGAAAACCTGGACCTGTTCGCCCGCATGAAGGCCGGCGAGTTCGAGGACGGTGCCCGTGTACTGCGCGCCAGGATCGACATGGCTTCGCCGAACATGAACCTGCGCGACCCGATCCTGTACCGCATTCGTCATGCCCATCACCACCAGACCGGCGACAAGTGGTGCATCTACCCCAACTATGACTTCACTCATGGCCAGTCCGATGCCATCGAAGGCATCACGCATTCGATCTGCACCCTGGAGTTCGAGGGCCATCGCCCGCTGTACGACTGGTTCCTGGACAACCTGCCAGTACCGTGCAAGCCGCGTCAGTACGAATTCTCGCGTCTGAACCTGAGCTACACCGTCACCAGCAAGCGCAAGCTCAAGCAACTGGTCGACGAAAAGCACGTCAATGGCTGGGACGATCCGCGCATGTCGACCCTGTCGGGTTTCCGTCGCCGTGGCTACACCCCGGCTTCGATCCGCAACTTCTGCGAAATGGTCGGCACCAACCGTTCCGACGGCGTCGTGGATTTCGCGATGCTCGAATTCAGCATCCGCGACGACCTGGACCGCAACGCGCCGCGTGCCATGTGCGTGCTGCGTCCGTTGAAAGTCGTGATCACCAACTACCCGGAAGGCCAGGTCGAGAAGCTCGAACTGCCACGCCACCCCAAGGAAGACCTGGGTGTGCGCGAGCTGCCGTTCGCCCGCGAGATCTACATCGATCGCGACGATTACATGGAAGAGCCGCCAAAAGGCTACAAGCGCCTGGAGCCAGCCGGTGAAGTGCGTCTGCGCGGCAGCTATGTGATCCGCGCCGACGAGGCCATCAAGGACGCCGACGGCAATATCGTCGAGCTGCGTTGCTCCTACGACCCGGACACCCTGGGCAAGAACCCCGAAGGCCGCAAGGTCAAGGGCGTGATTCACTGGGTTCCGGCAGAGGCGAGCGTCGAGTGCGAAGTTCGTCTGTACGACCGTCTGTTCCGCTCTCCGACCCCGGACAAGGCCGAAGATGGTGCCACCTTCCTGGAAAACATCAATCCAGACTCCCTGCAAGTGCTGACCGGTTGTCGTGCCGAACCTTCATTGGGGCAAGCGCAACCGGAAGACCGTTTCCAGTTCGAACGCGAAGGTTATTTCTGCGCGGACATCAAGGACTCGAAACCAGGTCGTCCGGTATTCAACCGCACAGTGACACTGCGGGATTCCTGGAGCTGAGGTTAGGACAGTGCTTTCGATCTACAACACGCTCACCAAGAGCAAAGAAGTCTTCAAGCCGCTGGATGGCAACAAGGTGCGGATGTACGTCTGCGGGATGACCGTGTACGACTTCTGCCACCTGGGCCACGGGCGCAGCATGGTGGCCTTCGATCTGGTCACCCGCTGGTTGCGATTCAGCGGTTATGACCTGACCTATGTGCGCAACATTACCGATATCGATGACAAGATCATCAATCGTGCCCGTGAAAACGGCGAGTCGTTCGACGCGCTGACGGCGCGCATGATCGATGCCATGCACGAAGATGAAGCGCGGCTGAACATCCTCAAGCCGGACATGGAGCCGCGTGCCACCGATCATATCGACGGCATGCACGCCATGATCCAGACCCTGATCGACAAGGGTTATGCCTATGCGCCGGGCAATGGCGACGTGTACTACCGCGTCGGCAAGTTCCTGGGTTACGGCAAGCTGTCGCGCAAGAAGATCGAAGACCTGCGCATCGGTGCGCGGATCGAAGTGGACGAGTCCAAGGACGATCCGCTGGACTTCGTGCTCTGGAAAGGCGTCAAGCCCGGCGAGCCGAGCTGGGAGTCGCCATGGGGACCGGGACGTCCGGGCTGGCATATCGAGTGCTCGGTGATGTCCACCTGCTGCCTGGGTGAGACTTTCGACATTCATGGTGGCGGCAGCGATCTGGAGTTTCCGCACCATGAAAACGAGATCGCCCAGAGCGAGGCCGCGACCGGCAAGACCTACGCCAATGCCTGGATGCACTGCGGCATGATCCGCATCAATGGCGAGAAGATGTCCAAGTCCTTGAACAACTTCTTCACCATTCGCGATGTGCTGGCCAAATACCACCCGGAAGTGGTGCGTTATCTGCTGGTATCGAGCCACTACCGCAGCGCGATCAACTACTCCGAAGACAGCCTGAAAGAGTCCAAGAGTGCGCTGGAGCGTTTCTATCATGCGCTCAAGGGCTTGCCGGTGGCCGAGCCTGCGGGTGGCGAAGCGTTCGTCGAGCGTTTCACCGCAGCCATGAACGACGACTTCGGTACGCCTGAAGCCTGTGCCGTGCTGTTCGAGATGGTGCGTGAGATCAACCGTCTGCGTGATAGCGATCAGGTGGCTGCGGCCGGTCTGGCTGCACGTCTGAAGCAACTTGCCAGTGTACTGGGCGTGTTGCAGCTCGAAGCGGAGGATTTCCTGCGTGCCGGTGCCGAAGGGCGTGTCGATGCAGCTGAAGTCGAAGCGCTGATCCAGGCTCGCCTGGATGCCCGCAGCGCCAAGAACTGGGCCGAGTCCGACCGGATCCGCGACCAGATCACCGCCATGGGCGTGATCCTGGAAGACGGCAAGGGTGGCACGACTTGGCGTCTGGCGGACTGACCTGTCTGTTCTTTCGCGTGTTGCCGAACTTGGTTCGGTGTCAGTGGGAGATCACCCGCTGCCTTGGCGCCGCGCTGTCGCGCAGCAAACAGGTGTGGTGTGGTTGCCGATCAAGGGTTCGGCTTGAGGCCGCCTTGCGCCTTTACGGCGCGTCACTTTGGTTTCGGCCAAAGTAACCAAAGCCATTGCTCCGGGTTCGGCCCCGCCTGACGGCGGGGTTCCTTGTAAGCTGGTTTTACCTGCCCAGACCGAGGGTTCTTTGGATCACGAGATCGTAGTGAAGCATGGGTCGAGGCAGGTTCCTTTCCTAATCTAGTCCGAACGGTTGCCTGGGCTTCAAGCCCGATTCTGCAAGGTTGGACACGAGGAAAACGCCATGAATCAGGACTCTGTGTACGTCGGTATCGATATTTCCAAAAGCACACTGGATACGTTCATCAGCACGACAGGACAAGTCGAGCAATTTCTTAATGGCCAGGCGGATATCCAGCGTCTGACTCAACACCTCAAGACGCTCAATCCAGCCCTGGTGGTGCTGGAAGCCACAGGAGGATTCGAGCGACTGGTGGCGGCTGAACTGTTTGCAGCGAGCTTGCCGGTTGTCATCGTTAACCCACGGCAGGTGCGCAATTTCGCCAAGGCTACTGGCCGGTTGGCGAAAACCGATGCCATTGATGCGCGGGTCCTCGCCGAATTCGCTCAGGCCGTCAAACCGGCCATTCGTGAGATCCCGGACGCGCGTACTCACGAGTTGGCGGATCTCCTGGCTCGACGGCGCCAGATCATCGACATGATCGTGGCGGAAGAAAATCGACTCAAACAGGCCACGTTCAAGGCTCTTCAAAGAGACATAAAAGCCCATCTCGTCTGGCTGAGAAAGCGCCTGAAAAATACTGACGACGATCTGCATGACGCGATCAAAGCCTCCCCGATCTGGAAGGCCAATTACGACCTGTTATGCGAGGTGAAAGGCGTTGGCGATGTGCTTGCACTCTCGTTGCTGGCACTGCTGCCAGAGCTTGGGCGAGTCAATCGCAAGCAAGTGGCTGCACTGGTTGGCGTGGCTCCTTTCAACTGCGACAGCGGTAAATTCAAGGGACAGCGGCGCATATGGGGTGGCCGGGGCGAACTGAGAAAAGTGTTGTACATGGCGGCCCTGTCTTCGAAAACGCATAACCCCGTCATCGAGAAGTTTTACAACCACCTGCTGGCTGCCGGGAAAACGAAGAAGGTCGCGTTGGTCGCCTGCATGCGCAAGCTGTTGACGATCCTCAATGCCATGATCCGGGATCAAAAACATTTCGGCGAAAAGGCTTGAATAACGACACGGTTGCTTCGCTCCG
>NZ_JAFGZD010000010.1 GCF_017165765.1 Pseudomonas capsici | reverse complement strand
ACCCGCATCAACTGCTTGAACGCCGACGGTGTCTGGTTCAACACCGTGACCTGTTCCTGCACCAGCAAGGCATGGAAGTCGTCCGGCGAGCGGCTGACGTCCCGAGGCACGATGACCAGACGACCGCCATGCAGCAGTGCGCCGAAAATCTCCCAGACCGAGAAGTCGAAGGCGTAGGAATGGAACAGGGTCCAGACATCACGCTCATCGAACTTGAACCAGTCATCGGTGGCCGCAAACAGGCGCATCAGGTTGTGATGCGGCAGCAATGTGCCCTTCGGCTTGCCGGTGGAACCCGAGGTGTAGATCACGTAGGCCAGGTTATCCGGCGTGCTCAGGTTGAGCGGGTTGCTCTCGGCATAACCTTGCAGCGAATCGTTCAGCGACAGGGTGTTCACCTGCGGCGGCAGCGGCAGGCTGGTCAACAGATGGTCCTGGGTCAGCAGCAAGGCAATGCCGCTGTCACTCATCAGGTAGTTCAGGCGCTCCGAGGGAGAATCCGGGTCCAGCGGCACGTAGGCACCGCCGGCCTTGAGGATCGCCAGGATGCCGACGACCATTTCCAGGCTACGTTCCACCGCCAAGCCGACCCGCACTTCCGGGCCAACACCCTGCTCGCGCAGCTTGTGGGCCAGACGGTTGGCGCGACGGTTCAGGTCTTCGTAAGTCAGCTGCCGGTCGCCCAGGCTCAGGGCAATGGCCTGGGGTACGCGGGCGGCCTGAGCCTCGATCAGTTGATGGGCGCACTGCGCGCTTGGCCAGGTCTGCACGGTTTGTATCCAGCCAGTCGGCAATGCCAGTTCGCCCAACGAAGCCGACGGCGCAGTGCTCAGGGTTTGCAGCAAGTGATCGAAATGGCTGGCCAGTTGCGCCACGGTTTCGGCGGCAAAGTGCTGGCGGTCGTAGCTGAAACGCACCGACAGCGTATCGCCCGCTTCGACAACCAGAGTCAGCGGATAATGCGCCTGCTCCTGATTGTGCAAGCCGCTGAAAGCCAGACCTGCCGGAGCCTGTTGCAAGGCCTCGGAGACCGGGTAGTTCTCGAACACCAGAATGTTGTCGAACAGCGCCTCGCCACCGCTGGCCGCCAGACGCTGGATGTCGTACAGCGGCGTATGTTCGTACTCGCGCAGAGCAATGTTTTTGGTCTGCACCTGCTGCACCCAATCCGCCACCGACTGCTCGGGACGCGGGCTGGCGATCACCGGCAAAGTGTTGATGAACAGACCCAGCTGCTCCTCGACACCCGGCAGATCTGCCGGACGTCCAGCCACGGTCGCCCCGAAGGTGACGCTGGACTGCCCGGTATAACGCTGCAACAGCAACAGCCAGGCCGATTGCACCAGGGTGTTGAGGGTCACACGCTGCTCGCGGGCGAAATCACTCAAGCGCTGAGTACCCGCCGCATCGATCAGGTGGAAGTAATCCCCATAACCCTGCCCGCCTGCACTGGATTTGAGCGCCTGTACCAGACGAGTCGGCTCGCTCAGTTCCGCCACCTGTTCCGTCCAGAAACGCTCGCTGGCCTGGGCATCCTGGCGTTGCAACCATTCGATATAGTCGCGATAACGGCTGCTTTGCTGTGGCAGCGGCTGACCGCTGTAGCGTTGCAGCACTTCGCCCAACAGGCGCGAACTGCTCCAGCCGTCCATAAGGATGTGGTGGCTGGTGTAGATCAGGTGATGGCTATTGTCCGTCGTGCGCAGCAGCGCCAGACGCAGCAATGGTCCCCGGGTCAGATCGAAGCCCTTCTGCCGGTCGGCCTGCGCCCAGTCATCCAGCCACGCCGCCTGCTGATTGCGGGCATCCAGCTCGACGAAGGGCACAACAGCCTGCCGCTGTACCACTTGCAGCGAGTGCTCCAGATGGCTGACAAAGGCACTGCGCAGCACTTCATGGGCATCCACCGACGCCTGCCATGCAGCCTTGAAGCGCTCGACATCCAGCCCCGCCACATCGACACGCAACTGGTTGATGTAGTTGCCCGCTTCCTGCTCGAACAGGCTATGGAACAACATGCCCTGCTGCATCGGTGCCAAGGGATAGATATCGTCGATATTCCCGGCGGCAATCGGCAAGCGGTCCAGTTGCGTCTGAGTCAGGGTGGCCAGAGGGAAGTCCGATGGCGTGACGCCTTGCTGGCCATCGAGGCAATGCTCGATCACCGCTGTCAGCGCCTGCTCGTACTGGCGCGCCAGAGCCTCGATGGTCGCAGCCTGATACACCTCGCCACTGAACGCCCAGTCCAGTTGCAACTGGCCGTCGAACACCTGGCCGTTGATGCTCAGCCAGTTGCTCAATGGCCCGTCTTCACTCAAGGCATGACCGCTGCTATCCCCACTCGGTACGAACAGGGCGCCGTCATCTGCATTGAAGCTGCCGTCGAATTGTCCCAGGTAGTTGAAAGTGACCTGCGCCTGGGGCAAGGCAGCCAGCTCGCGAGCAAAACCGGCATCGCCCAGATAGCGCAGCACGCCATAGCCGACGCCCTTGTTCGGCACAGCCCGCAGTTGTTCCTTGATGCCGCAGATGCTTGCGCCCAGTTCGGCTTGCGGTGTCACCCTGACCGGAAACAGACTGCTGAACCAGCCGACCGTGCGACTCAGGTCGATATCGTCGAACAGGTCTTCGCGGCCATGGCCTTCCAGCTGGATCAGCACCGAAGGCTGCCGGCTCCACTGGCACAACACCTGCGCCAGGGCCGTCAGCAGCAGGTCGTTGACCTGAGTCCGGTAAGCCGCCGGGGCCACCTTGAGCAGCTTGTGGGTCAGGTCCTTGCTCAGCCAGGACGAAGCGTGCGCCACATCGCGATTGCGTTGCGTGCCGTGCGGATTGTCACAGGGCAATGGCTGGATATCGCCACTAAGGGTTTGCAGCCAGTAATCGCGCTCGGCAGCCAGAGTCTCGCTGGCGGCATAACGATGAAGTTGCTCGGCCCAGGCCTTGAGGGAACTGGTCTTGGCCGGCAGTGCCAGAGCCTTGCCGGTGTTCAGGGCAACATAAGCCTGTTGCAGGTCTTCCAGCAACACGCGCCACGACACACCGTCCACCACCAGGTGATGGATCACCAGCAGCAGACGCTGCTCACCTTCCGGCAGGCTCACCAGCACCGCACGCAGCAGCGGGCCGTTCTTCAGGTCCAGGCTGCGCTGGGCTTCATCGGCCAGTTCGGTCAGGCGCGAGATATTGTCCAGCTCATGCACCCACAGCAGATCGCGGGTGGACAGCGGCCCGAAGCTCGCCTGCCACTGGCCGTCCTGTTGGGCAAAGCCCAGACGCAGGGCATCGTGCTGCTCGATCAGCGCCTGCAAGGCCGCCAGCAGGTGACTGGCCTCCAGCGGGCGGTTGGGCTTGAGCATCACCGACTGGTTCCAGTGATGGCGCTCGGGAATGTTTATTTCGAAGAAGCGCGCCTGAATCGGCAGCAACGGCAAATTGCCGCTCACCTGTTCGACGGCTGCTGCGGGTTTCTTCTGAATCAGTTTGGCCACCGTCGCCAACTGGGCGATGGTCTGTTTCTCGAACAGTTGCTTGGGGCTCAGCTTGAGGCCCTGCCGCTTGGCACGGGCGATGATCTGCAGGCTGAGGATCGAATCGCCGCCCAGCTCGAAGAAGTTGTCGGTGGTGCCGACTTTCTCCAGTTTGAGTACATCGGCCCAGACCGCGGCGAGCTTTTCCTCGATCTCGCCCACCGGTGCGGTGTAGCGCTGTTTGATCACGCCCGGCTTGGGCAAGGCGCGCTTGTCCAGCTTGCCGTTGGCGGTCAGCGGCAGACGCTCCAGCACCACGAACTGCGCAGGCACCAGGTATTCCGGCAGGCTGGCGGTCAGTTGCTCGCGCAGGGTGTCGACCGAAAGCGTCGTGCCCGCAGCAGGCACGCAATACGCCACCAGTTGCAGGCGGGACTCATCCCCCTCGACACCTTGCGCCACCACCGTGGCCTCGGCCACCGACTCGAAGCGCAGCAGCACCCGCGCCACTTCGGCAGGCTCCACCCGATAGCCACGCACTTTCACCTGATCGTCGCTGCGACCGATGAACTCCAGCAGCCCCTGACGGCTGCGACGCATCCGGTCACCACTGCGATAGACCCGCTGCCCTTCCCCGGCAAAGGGGTCCGGCACAAAGCGTTCGGCTGTCAGACCCGGCTGCCCGAGATACCCCAGCGCCACGCTGTCGCCGCCGATATACAACTCACCCGCAACCTGTTCGTCGCTCAGGTTCAGTACATCGTCCAGCACGTAGGCATGAGCCCCCGGCAATGGCATCCCCACCGGCACGGAACGGGCCGGATCGATGGCCTGGACTTCATGAGTCAGCACACCCACCGTGGTTTCGCTGGGACCATAGTGGTTGATGAAGCGGCAGCCCGGTTTGAGCTGTCGAACCTGCTCGAACAAGGCTGGCGGACACGCCTCGCCACCGACAATCAGCGCATGCTGCGGCAGCACATCGGCGGGGTTGGCAGCCTGCAACAGGGCTGCAAGATGACCGGGGACGATTTTCAGCACGCCGACGCGATGCTCGGCCATGTACTCGGCAAAACCATCCGGGTCAAAGCCCAGAGCCTCCGTCAATACGTGCAGGGGACGCCCGGAACACAGGGCACCGAACAGCACGGTATGGCCCAGGTCGGCAGCGATGGTCGAGACCAGCGCCATGCTGGCGTCCGGTGCCAGCTCCAGACGTTCGAGCAGGCCACGCACATAACTGCCCAGCGCGCCATGGCTGACCAGCACGCCTTTGGGCTGACCGGTGGAACCGGAGGTATGAATCACATAGGCCGGCGACTGCGCCGAAACCACAATGGCAGGATGGGTGACAGGCTGGTGCTGCCAGAGGCTCGGCGCATAGGTCAGACCCTGAAAACCGGCCACCGACAGCGAAGTCTGGCGCTGATCGCCTTCGGCACATAGCAGCACCCGGGCACCGGCACCTTCAAGCATCTGTTGCAGACGTGCATCCGGTGCCTTGACGTCCAACGGCATGTAGACGCCGCCCGCCTTGAAGATCGCCAGCACCGCCGTAAGCCAGTCCAGCGAGCGCTCCATCAGCACCGCCACAGGCTGACCTTCGCTCACACCCAGACTCACCAGATGATGGGCCAGACGATTGGCCGCCTGATCCAGTTCGGCAGTGGTCAAGGTGCGCTCAAGGCAACGGGCGGCCAGGGCCTCGGGCTGCTTCTCGACCTGAGCCTGCCACTGTTGCAGCACCTGCGCGGCAGGTTCACGATCGATCTGCTTATGCTGGACAGGCAGCGTGCCGAGGCCGAACAAAGGCGCTTGCGGGGCTGCGAGCAAGGTCTTGAACAGCTCAAGCAGAGCCGGAATGAAGCCTTCGACAGTCGAGCGTTTGTACAGGTCGCTGGCAAAGGTCATGTCGCCATGAATCAGCGCGCCATCGTCGGTGATATCCAGCGCCAGATCGAAATGCGCGCCATCCTTGTGGAACGCGTATTCACTGACCTCCAGCCCCGGCAGTTTGAGGGCCACTTTCTGCTTGAGCACCACGTTCTGGTTGAACTTGGCCTGGAACAGCGGGTTGTGACCCAGGCTGCGCTCCGGTGCCAGTTGATCCACCAGTTGCTCGAACGGCACGTCCTGATGTGCCTGGGCACCAAAGGAGGTTTCACGAATCCGGGCCAGCAGATCGAGATAGCTCAGGCGCTCGTCCACTTCGCAGCGCAGCACCTGGGTGTTGATGAAAAAGCCGATCAGGCCTTCGGTTTCAGCCCGGCCACGGTTGGCATTGGGCACGCCGATACGGATATCCCGCTGCCCGGCCTTGCGAGACAGAAACAGGGAAAAACCGGCCAGCACCAGCATGAACAGGCTCATGCCCTGGCTGCGGGCAAAGGCATTCAATTGTCGGGACAGGTCGAGGCCAAAGTCGAATTTCAGGTGCTCGCCCTGAAAGCTCTGGGTCGCCGGACGCTGAAAATCATGGGCAGCGTCCAGCAGCGGCTGCTCGTCGCCCAGTTGCCGACGCCAGTAATCGAGTTGCCGCTCGCCCTCGCCCGCTTCCAGCCACTTGCGCTGCCAGATCGCATAGTCGGCGTACTGCAAGGGCAGCTCCGGCAGCACCGGCTCGCGACATTCGCTGTAAGCCTGATAGCAGTGCACGAACTCCTGAATCATCACATCCATCGACCAGCCATCGGAAACGATGTGATGCATGCTCACCACCAGCACGTGTTCATCGGCAACCAGGCGGTACAGACTGGCACGCAACAGCGGACCTTTGTGCAGATCGAACGGCTGACGAGTGCTCTGCTCGACCTGCTGGGCCAGTTCGGTTTCGCGGACGCCTTCCGACAAGGCCGACAGATCGACACGTTCCAGCGCCACACTCTGATTGCCGAGGATCACTTGCCGCGGCTGGTCGCCCTCGGTGTTGAACACCGTACGCAAGACTTCATGGCGCTCGATCAGATGATCGAACGAACACAGCAGCGCCGACTCATCCAGCTCACCGCGCAGACGCAGGCCGGTGGTCATCTTGTAGGCATCGCTCAGCGGGTCGAGTTGCCAGAGAAACAACAGTCGCTGTTGCGCGAAAGACAGCGGAATCTCGTCGAAATCATGGCGGCTGACCGGCACCGGCAACAGGCTGAAGTCCTTGCCTTCCTGGCGCAGTCTGGCGAGGAACTGTTGACGCTGTTCCAGGGGCAGCCCGACAAAGCGTTTAGCGATACGTGCAGCAGTAGTCCCGGTCATGCGCCAAATTCCTCCAGTGAATCCATGAACTGGTCCATATCGCTCCAGTCGTTGTCAGCCGTGTCATCGGTGAGCAGCGCCACTTCGGCGGCCAGATCGCTCAACACAGGTTTCTCGAACAGGGTGCGCAGCGGCAGGCTGACGCCCAGTTGCGTCTTGATCCGGGCAATCACTTGCGCGGCGAGCAGCGAATGGCCGCCCAGCTCGAAGAACTGATCGTCCAGGCCAACCTGCGGTACATGCAGCACTTCCACCCAGATGGCCGCCAGACAGATCTGCAGCTCGGTTTGCGGTGCGCGATACGCCGCTTGCAACTGGCTCGGGTCGGGAACCGGCAAGGCCTTGCGGTCGAGCTTGCCGCTGGGGGTCAGCGGCAGGCTCGGCAAGAGCAGCAGATGGGTGGGCACCATGTAGTCCGGCAGGCCGGCTTGCAGTTGGGCCTTGATACCCTGACGCAGCGCTGCCTGTTCGACATCGAGACTGGCTGCAGCTTCAGGCACCAGATAAGCCACCAGTTGCGTGCTGCCAGCCAGTGGCAGCGCCAGCACCACCGCTTCGCGAATGCCGGTGCACTGTTGCAGACGCGATTCGATTTCGCCCAGTTCGATCCGGAAGCCACGGATCTTCACCTGATGATCGACGCGTCCGATGTACTCCAGCGCACCATCGGCTCCCAGCCGCGCCCGGTCGCCGGTGCGATAAAGCCGTTCACCCGCCACGAACGGGTCGGCGATAAAACGCTCGGCGCTCAGCGCTGGCTGGCCGTGATAACCCCGGGCCAGACCCGGCCCACCGATATACAACTCACCCACCGCGCCCTGAGGCAGCAGGTTCAACTGGTCGTCGAGCACGTACAGACGACGTCCCGCCAGCCCCCGGCCAATGGGCACGCCGCGCCAGGAGACGGTCTGCGGCGTCAATGCGCTGCAATCATGGATGCTCGACACCACCGTGGCCTCGGTCGGCCCGTAGGTGTTGAGCAGTCGCACATGACCGAGCCCGGCCTGACGCCACAAGCGCAAGCCTTCTACGGCCATGGCCTCGCCGCCCACATGGATCTGACGCAACGCACCATAGTGCGCAGGTGGCCGGGCGGCGTAATCCTGCACCAGGGTCAGCCAGTACGCGGCAGGCAGGTCCGCCAGGGTAATGCCATGCTCGACAACCGCCTGATGGAAGGTGCTGCTGTCCCAGAGTCGATCGTCACGCAGTACCACACAGGCGCCATGACAAAGCGGCGGATAGAACTGCTCCACAAAGCCATCGAAACTGTTGGTGGCGAATTGCAGGACCCGATCACCTTCGCGCAAGTCGCTGTAAGTCGCGCCCAGGGTGACGAACTCGGCCAGCGCGCCATGACTGATGGCCACGCCTTTGGGGCGACCGGTGGAGCCGGAGGTGTAGATCACGTAAGCCAGATTGGCCGGATCGACGCTGACATCCAGATTCTGTTCAGCGGCTTCGCCCTGCTCGTCCTGCCGGTCCAGACACAGGCACTGGATATCGCCCAGCGCCGGCAAATCTGGCAGGAGTTCGCTGCGGGTCAGCAGCAATTTGAGGCCGCTGTCCTGCAGCACATGGTTCAGACGCTCGGTCGGTGTCCTGGGGTCCAGTGGTACATAGGCTCCGCCCGCCTTGAGCACCGCGAGCAAGGCCACGGCCATTTCCAGGGAGCGACCCAAGGCAACGCCCACCAATACGTCAGGCCCTACGCCTTGCCCACGCAAGCGATGGGCCAGACGGTTGCTGAGTTGATTCAGTTGTTCGTAGCTCAGGCCAGGTGCCTGGCTTTCACCTGCCATGACCAGCGCCTGCGCATGGGGCGTACGTTTGACCTGCGCCTCGAACAGACGATGTGCGGGCGTGGCAGAACTGGCCCGTGGCGCGGCATCGACATCCAGCAATTGCTGACGCTCGTCGGCCGCCAGCATCGACAGCTCGCCCACCGGCAACTGCGGATCGGCACAGACCGAAACCAGCAGGTTGCGCCAGTGTCCGGCCATACGAGCGATGGTCGCCTCGTCGAAAATATCGGTGGCGTAGGTAAAGGCCGCATTGAGCTGCTCGCCTTCACCGCTGGTGGCCAGCATCAGGTCGCTGGCAGCGGCATGGGCACGTCCGGCAGCAGCCTGTTGTTCGGCTGGCAGATTGGTCACCCGCAGACCGCTTGCCAGTTGCTTGTCCAGCAGATCGGCAACCACCGGCTGATGGTTGAACATCACCTGAAACAGCGGGTTATGGCTCTGACTGCGCTCGGGTTGCAAGGCATCGATCACCGCATCGAACGGTAACTCCTGATGGGACTGCGCGCCCATCGCCGCCTGGCGCACGATCTGTAACAGATCGACGAATCGGGTCTGCGCCGTCACTTCGCTGCGCAATACCTGAGTGTTGATGAAGCAACCGATCAGACCTTCGGTCTCACTGCGCGTGCGGTTGGCAATCAGCCCACCGACGCGGATATCGGTCTGCCCGCTGTAGCGATGCAGCAGGCTCTTGAAGGAAGCCAGCAACACGACGAACAAGGTGACGCCCTGACGCTGGGCCAGATTTTTCAGGTCCCGCAGCAACGTGGTGTCCAGCGAGATTTCCAGACGCGCGCCACTATGAGTCGGCAGCGCCGGGTGCGGCCGGTCGGTGGGCAGTTCCAGCACCGGATGTTCTTCACCCAGATGCTCGCGCCAGTAGTCGAGCTGCCGCTCCTGCTCGCCCGCCTCCAGCCAACTGCGTTGCCACAACGCATAATCGCGGTACTGCACGGCCAGCGGATTCAGCTGCAAGGTCTTGCCTGCCACCAACGCATCGTAGCCACGCAACCATTCATCGATCAGCACATTCATCGACCAGCCGTCGGTGATCATGTGATGCAGGTTCAGCAGCAATACATGCTCCTGCTGCGCCAGACGCAGCAGACGAATACTGAACAGCGGCCCCTTCTCCAGATCGAAGGACTGCCCGGCCTGAAGGGCCATTTCCCGATGCGCCGTCGACCAGCGCTGCTCCGCTGGCAAGGTGCTCAGATCCAGCAATTCGATGCTTACCGGCGCAGGTTCCGCTACCCGCTGGAAGGCCCGGTCGCCGTCCTGACCAAAGGTCGTGCGCAGGCTTTCATGACGCTCGACCAGGGCACTGAAGGCCTGCTCCAGAAGCGCGACATCCAGCGAGCCGTTCAGACACACCGACATCGGCAGGTTATAGGCGGAGCTTTCAGGGTCGAGTTGCCAGAGAAACCACATGCGCTGCTGGGCATAGGACAGGCCATCGCGCTCAATAAGCCCAATGCAGGACGGGATCGGGAACAACGAAAAGTCCATGTCCTCCTGGCGCATACCGTCGAGAAACAACCGACGTTTTTCAGGAGGCAGCTCGACAAAACGGCGAGCCAGTTTATGGGCGTGTTCGGGATTCATGCATTGGGTCCTTGCTGAATAGGCCTGACCATGAGGCTTGGTCGTATCAACAAGAACGAACTGGAGACAAAATATTTAACGGAAATTAATGCTCGATAGCTCATGGCCCTGATATGCAAGAAAATGCGCACCCAAAACCGGTCATTCACACTGAAAGCCACGGATTACAAGGCCTCCAGCCACTGCGCAAGGAATTACTCAGGTGCGCAAGCCCTTGCGCACTTTTTGCTGAATCCTTCGCCCTTTTCTCACCCTGCAAAACGCCATATGCCTGTATTTGCTGGATAAATTTCTGTCGGCACGCTTTTTGACATTCCTCCCTCCGCTCAACGGGCGTTAGCGCCCCTTAAAGACGGAGGAACAAGGGATGTCCGCATCCGCCCATCAGACGCATTTCAACCTGCACCTGCAAGACGTCAAACACGACTTTCAGGTACTGGCCTTTACCGGCAATGAAGCCATCAGCCAGCCCTTTGCCTTTGAGCTGCAACTGGTCAGCGAAAATCCGGCGCAGGACCTGGACAGCCTGCTCAATCGCCCGGCCTTTCTGCAGTTCGGCCCTGACGACATTGGCGTGCATGGCCTGATCGACCGCATCGCTCAGGGGGATTCGCGCAAGCGTCTGACTCACTACGCCATGACCCTGCGGCCGCATCTGGCGTACCTGGGCCACCGCATCAACCAACGCATCTTCCAGCAGCAATCCGTGCCGCAGATCATTGCCCGAATCCTGCAGGATCACGGCATCCTTGCCGACCGCTATCACTTCCAGCTCGGCCTGCCCTACCCCAAACGCGAATACTGCGTGCAGTACGACGAGTCGGACCTGCATTTCATCCAGCGCCTCTGCGAAGAGGAAGGCCTGCACTACCACTTCCAGCACAGCCGCACGATGCACAAGCTGGTGTTTGGCGATGACCAGACCGTCTTTCCCCGCCTCGCGCCCCTGAGCTACCGACAGGACAGCGGAATGCTCCCCCATGAGCCGCTGGTCAACCGCTTCAATGTGCGTCTGGAAACCCGCAGCACCCGCACCACCCGGCGGGACTATGACTTTCAGAAACCCCGCGTAGCCCTGGAAAGCACACAGGATCAAGCGATCCTCCCGGACCTCGAGGATTACGATTACCCCGGCCGCTTCACCGACCGGGAACGCGGCAACCTGCTGACCAGACGCGCCCTGGAGCGCCATCGCCATGATTACCGCCTTGCCGAAGGCCAGAGCGACCAGCCCGCCCTGCTCAGCGGACACTTTCTCGACCTGGCCGGGCACCCGCAGAAAAGCTGGAATCAACTCTGGCTGCTGACCGAAGTACGCCACGAAGGCCGCCAGCCGCAGGTGCTGGAAGAAGCCGCAGGCCATGAACCACAGCCTGCCTGGCAGGGCTATCGCAACACCTTCCGGGGCACGCCGTGGGATGCTTTCTACCGCCCGCCCCTGCGCCACCCCAAACCCCGCATTGCCGGCAGCCAGACGGCCATGGTCACCGGACCTCAGGATCAGGACATCCATTGCGACCGGCATGGCCGGATCAAGGTGCAGTTCCACTGGGACCGTGAGGGCCGGCAGGATGCCAGCAGCAGTTGCTGGTTGCGGGTCTCGTCCGGTTGGGCGGGCAACCGCTATGGCGCTGTCGCCCTGCCACGGGTCGGCATGGAAGTGCTGGTGACCTTTCTGGAAGGCGATCCCGATCAGCCCTTGGTGACCGGCTGCCTGTACCACGCCGAAAACGTCCCGCCCTACGCCCTGCCCGAACACCGCACCCGCAGCGTGTTCAAGACCTTGAGCAGCCCCGGCGGCGGGGGCTCCAACGAGCTGCGCATCGAGGACCGCAAGGATCAGGAACAGATCTTCATCCACGCCCAGCGCAACTGGGACCAGAGCATTGGTCATGATCAGAAGATCCATGTCGGCCATGAGCGTCACGACCGGGTCGAGGCCAACAGCTACAGCGAATTCAGGGCCGAGCAGCACTGCACCGTCAACGCCGACCGCAAGGTCGAGGTCAGGGCGAACGATCACCTGAGCATTGCGCAGGTCCAGCACATCAAGGTCGGCGTGGCACAACTGGTCGAGGCCGGTGAGGAAATCCATCTCAAGTCCGGCGACAAGCTGGTGATCGATGCAGGCATGGAACTGACCCTCAAGGTCGGCGGCAGCTTTATCAAGCTCGATCACAGCGGCGTGAGCATCAACGGGCCGCTGGTCAGGACCAATCAGGGCGGCTATCCAGGTATCGGCAGCGAAGCGCCGTCTGTACCGCCCATCGCTCCCAAGGCGGCAGATACATCCGTATCCGGCAGAAAACCGCTGACCGTGCAACCCGAAACATCCCCCTCCAGCCAGAAGCCCGAGGCGCTGATCGTCGATGTCTGGGGCGACCCCGATCATGGCAGTCAGGTGATCCTGCTGAGTCCGGAGGAACAGCCATGAGCGTGTTCAACAACAAGCCCATCACTCAAGGTACACGCAAGAAAACCGAGTACCTCAATGACCATCGTGCGCAACTGGCCATGCAAATTCCGCGTAGCGATGGCGGTGTGCTGCAAATCCCGCTGCTTTCCGATGCCCGAAGCACCCGGGAAGAGGAAACCATTCAGCGCAATACACTCTTGTCCATCCTGCCTCTGACCCGACTTCCCGGCCATGACCAACCCGAGGAATCCCCCCGGGGCGGCCTGCCACGCCGGGGACGGATTTATGTGTTCTGGAAGAACGTTCTGTGGCGGGAACTGGAAACCGACGGCCAGGGCCAGTTGTTCGAGGTCGATGTCGCGCATTGGCGCAAGGTCGCCGGGCAACTCGGCAATGCCGACCAGCGCGCCCCCGTGACCGTCAAACAGCATGTACTGCTCCTGCCAATGCTGCTCCAGGGGCGCTTTGTCGCCGACCAGTTCCAGATGGCCTACAGCGAACTGGCCTGGAGCTGGGAATACATCGACTGGCTTGAGAACGACGCGAACCGGATCAAGGCCCGCTGCCAGCACGTGGCACGCATCTGGGACACAGCAGTGGTCGGCTCGAAGCAATGGAAAACCACCCAGGCCAACCCGAGCCTGCCTGTTGGCCGCATCAGCAAAGGCCTGCGGGCCAGGGATTTCAATATTGAAAGCGCCCTGCAGGACCCGCTGGAATTTACCCCTGCGCTTTGCTCGTTCAGCGACGAAAACCTGCTCAAGTGCCTGCAAACGCGCCAGGAGCAATTGGCGCAACACCTCCAGCAACCACCACCCCCGCCACTTCCGGATATCGAGGCCGGAGCGGATCTGCTGGATCAATACCAACTTCGGGACAACAGCCATCTGGTTGCCCTGATCCTCGAAGATCCTTTGTTTGCCGTGCGCCATGCCACCGCGCAGATACGTCATTGCGTGGCCTATCTGCAAACCCTGAATGCCCTGATTGCCCATCAGCCCAACGGACGTTACGCCCAGGTGCTGTATAGCGCTGTCGGCGGCGAGCACGCCGACCTGAAAAGCAAGATCGACCTGCCGAAATTTCATGCAACGGTTTTCGAGCAGGAACGCAGGTTCGGTCGCCAATCATTGGCGATGCACCTCAGGCGACTGGTCGACGTGCTCGACCGGAAACTGCCCGCCGTACTTCAGGACTGGATTCATCGCCACGACCAGGCCTTGCTGGAGCCCTACAGTCTGATGGCAGATGCTCTGGGCGCGCTTGAATACACACCGGCGCAGGCAGATGCGCTGCTGACCGGCATGGACATCAGCGAGCTGGAAACCTCCATCAGAAGCTTGACCAGAAGCGTGCTGCAGGCCGATCACCCATTGGGCGCAATGCTGCTGGCCAGGGAATCCGATCAGCCTCCCGAACTGCTCAAACGCCTGATTGCCCTGCGCGACAGCGGCCAACCACCCGAACCACAAGCCATGGGCCTGAGCACACTGATGTTCAGCGCTTCCTTTGTCGACAAGCTCGATGGTGCCGGGATAGCCAAAAGCTTTGCTTTCTTCATGGGCGATCTGCTGGATATTTTCGGGGCCAGCGTCGTGGCCCAAATCAGTCGACTGGCGAACAGCGCCTCGAAAATCAAGCTCGACCGACTCTTCGCCCCCACCTTCACCACCCTCGCGGCCCTGTCGAAAAAGATGACCGGCATCCGCCTGATGCCTATGGACGAAGCACTGGGCAGGGATTACGTGGTGATCGGCGTTCAGGGTGCGGGCTTGCGCAGAGGGCTGACCAACAGCGAACGCGCCGAACTGACCCGCAAGAACTACCGCTACGCCACGCTGCACGGCCAGTCCGGCGAAACCCTGGGCAGTACCAGCGCCAAAGGCAGCAGCAAGCATGATCCGCTGTTGCGCAACGTGATGGTTATCGCGCTACCCAAGGAACATCCGGAACTGGAGCACTACAGCAACTTCCGGATGAAGTTTGGTGCGCTGACCCAGGATTTGAAAAAAACCACAGCGGTACCGACGTTGATGCTGGGGTTGGCGGTTTATAACTTGGTGGTGCAGACGAATGCGCTGCAAAGTTTTAAAGCTGAGGGAGAGTCCGCCCGAGGACACGCGGGCATATTAAGTGCTATAGCAGACTTGATGGCAGCCATCGCAAACAACAGCAGACTTCTATTTGGAGTAACCACTGCAAACTATTTAAGTAAGCCCCGTATAAACGTAGCGCTATTTTCAACCCATTGGGCAAGAAACCTTGAGAAACAGACAGGTAGTTCCAAGCTACCGCTTCTTCGCGCCATTGGCGGCGTAGCCACATTAATTGGCGCGGTGATCAGCGTATGGGACTGTTATAGAGCTTATAAAGCTGGTGATTATGCACTTTCCATCAGTTATGCCGTCATTACCGCCGGAAGTATTCTCTGGGGCCTCTATGCCGTAGGCATTGTAACCAATCCCATTGCACTCCTGATTGCTGCAAGCATGGTCATTGGCGGCATAGTGAGAACTAATCTGCTGAACGACAACGAAGCCGAACTTGCAGTGCGCTATGGGCCTTTCGGTATAGATGCCCTGATCGGAAAAGTGCAAGCCACAGATAGCTCGCAATCGTACATGCACTTGAAAGACCCCCTGATTGCCTATCAGCAACTGGCAGGCATTCTGGGCAAGCCAACGATCAGCGTGCAACGGCTCGCCGACTGGCGCAGACAGGCATCAGCACCTCAGCTTCAAACCCTGCAGGCCGCCGAACGACAACGCAAACTCCCGACCAACAGCCATACCCAAACCCTCAGACCCGATCAAACCGCGCTGAGCGGGCAAGACTGGGTGGT
This sequence comes from Pseudomonas capsici, assembly GCF_017165765.1. Taxonomy (GTDB): domain Bacteria; phylum Pseudomonadota; class Gammaproteobacteria; order Pseudomonadales; family Pseudomonadaceae; genus Aquipseudomonas; species Aquipseudomonas capsici. The sequence goes on along the minus strand of NZ_JAFGZD010000010.1, from coordinate 159,605 downwards.
GATCATGAGCACGCCCTTGCTGGGGATGCTCAGTAATGACGCGAACCATCTTCAGCTATTGGGCCATGAATTCCGCTCGGCTCTGGACACCGGCCAGGCCTATGCCTCTCGTCTCTATCACTGGCAACCCTGCGGCACGCCAAAACTGTCCGCCGTGCCGCTGGATGCCCATAGCGTGCTGTATGTACTGCCCTCGCTGATGGAGTCGCCGCTCTCCGGCGCACGCTTCAAACGAACCGAAGGACTGCAAATCAGCACCCAGATCGAACTTCGCGCCGAACCGGATACCCCGCCACTGGTACTTCCACAGCCCCATCCGAAAAAGTGGAAACCCTTCATCCCCACGCATCGTCGAGCGCCATCCGGCCAACCCACTCCAGACAACGCCCCCTTGTATTGGCAAATAGAAACCGTCGAGTTAACTGTATGAACACAAATAAAGATACGCCCTACAGCCCTGGTGCCTACCGAGGCGACAGCCAGGAACCTCTGCCACTACCGAGGTGGTATATCCATCTCAACCGTAATGGCCTGTTCAACACCCACATTGCCTTTGGCAATTACGCCGGGTTGGACCCGGCTACGGAAATCACCCTGCAATTGAAGTGCGAAGAACACCGGGTTTATCAGAGACAGGAAGAGCACGGTGAAAAACAGGAAGTATATTGCGATGCCAAGCGCTGGCGCTTTCAGAATGCCAGCAATATTCCACATATATTATTCACATCCAAGCTGATGAGCTTTCCTTTTATATGGTTTCCATGGAGCACATGGATTTTCTTTCCAATCCAGGAAGAACTTGGACATGGCTATCCCGGTACAGGACTTACATTGCTGATAGCTTTTTTATCGGTCGTACTGATGTTCGGGGCTTTAACTTTATACATGACCGAAAACAAGTACCTCCACCACGTTCAAATTTGCGGCTTAACTATCTGCACAGCCATCGTCCTCTGGCTAAAAGGCACCCTTTGGGGCAACAGCGAAATGCATATTGCATTCTGGACAGGCACCTTCCTCTACTTCATGGGTGCCATCGGCTTTGATTGCCTGCTCTGGCTGCACAGCACCATCAGCCACCACGACGGCAGCGAGTTCAACCGGGTAGACGGCATGGTGCGTTTCAAACGGCGTTTTCGGCGTTTGTTTGTCGCACCTTTCGAAGAGTTCGATCCGGTGCTGACCACGCTGCCCAGCGGTTATGGCTACCGTGACTATGCGATCACGCTCTATCACCGCTACACCAACACCCGAATCTGTCTCGCCACCAAGGTGCATAGCCTGGGACTGGACAAGGCCAATGCCCTCGCCTTCTGGGATTGCCTGCAACGCTATATGGACGTGACCCAACCCCTGCCCGACCTTCCAGTGCTGGAACAGAGCCGTCATCTGGATCCGGTCACCGCTGCCCATGATGCTCGCATCAAGCGCAACCCACGCCGCTGGCGCGATCAGGCATTAACCGGCTGGAAGACCTCGGGAGAAAAGAAACTCAACGAGCAATTGCAGCACTACCCGTGGCAGCAGCAACCCTGCGTGATCAAATCCCGTCTGAGCGAAGAGCTGACCATCGAAGCCTGGTACCGCGCTCAGGAAGCCAAGGGCGTCCAGGCGACGCCCAAGGCTGAAGACTTTGCAAGACGTGCTGATTACGACGAGTCACAGATATGAATGCCTACGCCACTAGCGCCTACCGAGGCGACAGCCAAGAACCTCTGCCACTACCAAGATGGTACGTCCATCTCAACCGCAACGGCCTGTTCGACACGCATCTTGCCTTTGGTCATTACGCCGGGCTGGATTCAGCTACGGAAATCACCCTGCAACTGGAGTGCGAAGAGCATCTGATTTATCAGAAGCAGGAAGAGGATGGTGAAAAACAGGAAGTGTATTGTGATGCAAAACACTGGCGATTTCAGAACTCCAGCAAGATACCTCATATTTTATTTACGCTTAAACTAATGAGCTTTTTCTTCATATGGGCTCTTTGGGGTATGGGTACTTTCTATTCAGTCATTCTTGAACTGGCATATGGAAATGTGGCAACTGAAATCATCGTTTTAATAGCCGCGCTATCAGTAGGTCTGATGGTCACGTCCCTAGCCCTTTACATGACCGAAAAAAAATCCGTTCATTACATTCAAATTGCCGGACTCCTTATCTGCACTAGCCTTGTCCTCTGGCTAAAAGGTTCTCTCTTCGGCAACAGCGAAATGCATATTGCATTCTGGACAGGCACCTTCCTCTACTTCATGGGCGCCATCGGCTTCGACTGCCTGCTCTGGCTACACAGCACCATCAGCCGTCACGACGGCAGCGAGTTCAATCGGGTAGACGGTATGGTGCGTTTCAAACGGCGTTTTCGGCGTTTGTTTGTTGCACCTTTCGAAGAATTCGATCCGGTGCTGACCACGCTGCCCAGCGGTTATGGCTACCGTGACTATGCGATCACGCTCTATCACCGCTACACCAACACCCGAATCTGTCTCGCCACCAAGATGCATAGCCTGGGACTGGACAAGGCCAATGCCCTCGCCTTCTGGGATTCTCTGCAACGCTATATGGACGTGACTCAGCCCCTGCCCGACCTTCCAGTGCTGGAACAGAGCCGTCATCTGGATCCGGTCACCAGTGCCCATGATGCTCGCATCAAGCGCAATCCACGCCGCTGGCGCGATCAGGCATTAACCGGCTGGAAGACCTCAGGAGAAAAGAAACTCAACGAGCAATTGCAGCACTACCCGTGGCAGCAGCAACCCTGCGTGATCAAATCCCGTCTGAGCGAAGAGCTGACCATCGAAGCCTGGTATCGAGCTCAGGAAGCCAAGGGCATCCAGGCGACGCCCAAGGCTGAGGACTTTGCGCGACGCGCTGATTACGACGAATGACGCAATGAAAAGGTCAGTATCACCTGACCGGCTCGGTATACCCCTGCGCCATGGCCACCACCACCTTGCGCTTGCCGGTAAACGGCGAGCGCGCATGGGCCGAGAGCATGTTGTCGAGCATCAGCACATCGTTTTCCAGCCAGGGGAAGCTGACGGTGCATTCATCGAGCACACCACGGACTTCGTCCAGCAGGCTTTCTTCGATGGGTGAGCCGTCGCCATAGTAGACGTTGCGCGGCAGATCTTCTTCGTCGACCACATCGAGCAGGGTTTCGCGGACTTCCGGTTGCAGGTTGGAGATATGGAACAGATGTGCCTGATTGAACCAGACCATGTCCTGGGTCACCGGATGACGCGCCACCGCCTGACAGATCTGCCGGGTGCGCAGTTCGCCATCGTCCTTCCACTCGCACTGGATGTTGTGGGCGCGGCAGTAGGCTTCGACGACGCTTTCGTCTTCGGTATTGAACACCTGACTCCAGTCCACATCCAGGCCGTTGCCGAAGTTGCGCACGTACATCAGTTTCTTGTCGACGAAACGGTCACGAATGCGTGCAGGAATCCGGCGATAGATTTCACGGCTGTCGGCAATGGGGGTTTCGCCACCGGTTTGGGCAGCAATCATGCTGTAGAACCAGATACGCATCGGCCATTCCAGGGTATAGGCCTGCTCGTTGTGCAGGGGAATGCTCTGGTGGGCCGGGTATTCGGTGGAGGTGTAGACGCCTTTGGTCACGTTGCTGCGCGGCGTCGAGCCGAATTCATAAGTGAGCAACGGGTCACCAAACCCGGCGGCGAACTCACGAAAGGCTTCCGCCCCGCCGACATTGAAGCCGCGGAACAGAATTCCGCCGCTGCGGTACAGATGCTCGGCAACCAGTGGTTTGAATTCGCTCAGGGCTTCCATCAAGTCCAGGCCCGGCTCGGGTGCCTCCACCAGCAGGGGCAAGGTACCGGCCCCGGCCTGCAATGGCCGGATATTCAAACTCAACGTATGACTCATGATGACTCTCCCTTGATGGCAAAGCGTGCGAGCCCCAACGGCCTGACGCAACACCGACGTCCTGATTTAACGTACCCGGCCACCTGAAAATTAGGCCTTTCCCACAGAAATACAGCTCACTTCCGTCGCTTGAAACATTTACTTTCATTTAAACGAAAGAAATAATTACATCATTTTCATTCTCATTCGTCTTTATTAGATGCAGCGGCAGCATCGGCCAAAAGCCATGACCGTTTTCAGCAAACAAGAGCCTGTGCCCTTCACCAATGGCCGCTCTGACACCGTGAATCGAGACCGTTCCCCCATGTCAAAGAAGTCCCGCTCAAAAATCTGGTTTCTCGTCCATAGCTGGCTGGCACTGCCGATCTGGTTTTTTGTGCTGATCGTGTGCGTTACCGGCACGCTGGCGGTGGTCAGCAAGGAGATCATGTGGCTGGCCAATCCGGAGATGCGTGCCGTCAAGCCATCGGACGATGCGCCGCGCCTCACCTTCGAGCAGATCAGGGCCACTATCGAGCGTAACGAGCCGAACCTGATCATCGGCACGATGATGCAGCCGGACGGTGAATATTTCGCCCTCAGCGTCAACATCACCTACCCCGACGGGCGCTCCGTGCCGGCCTATGTGAACCCTTACACCGGCCTTATCCAGGGCGTCACGCCGGCCTTCGACTTCCGCCGCTTTACCCGCGCCCTGCATGGCTGGTGGCTGGTGCCTTTCACCAATGGCTATTCCTGGGGCTGGTATCTGGTGTCGATCCTCGGCTTGCCGATGCTGGTGTCGCTGATCACCGGGCTGGTGGTCTACAAGAAATTCTGGAAAGGCTTCCTGAAACCCACGCTGCGCTTCAAGCACGGTGCGCGGATCTTCTGGGGCGACTTTCATCGCCTGAGCGGCATCTGGTCGATCTGGTTCATTGCCGTGATTTCCATCACCGGCACCTGGTTCCTGATCCAGGCCCTGCTCTGGGATAACCAGATCAGCATTTCCAGCAAATCCCAGGCGGCGTCCATCATTCCCCACAGCAGCGTGCCGCTCACGGCTGACGGCAGCCCTGCGCCGACCATCAGCCTGGACAAGGCCATCGAAATTGCCAAACAACGGATTCCCGGCCTGGAAGCCAGCTTTATCAGCCCGCCCAGCAATGCCTACGCCAATATGGAGGTCGGTGGGCGCAGTTGGTATCCGCTGATGTATCAGACCGCCGAGATCAACCCGTACAGCGGTGAAATCGCCACTTCGCACCTGCTGTCGGACCGCAACAAGCTGGAGTTCGTCACCGAATCCATGCGCCCGCTGCATACCGGCGACTTCGGCGGGATCTGGATCAAACTGATCTGGGCCTTCTTTGGCCTGCTGTTGAGCATGATGGTCCTCAGTGGCCTGCTGATCTGGAGCAAGCGCACGGCGCTGGCCACCCTCAATGCCCTGAAACGTGACGCCAAGGCCGAACAGTCCGCAGCCAGGAAACAACAGCCCCCGCGCCCTTCCCTGGCCACCGAAATTCCGGAGAACACCCTGTGAGCAAGGCCGCAACCGTACAACCTGCGTCGTCCCTGGGCCGTCTCTGGCACAAGTGGCGTTTCCATATCAACATCCTGCTGGTGCTGGTTCCCCTGGGTTTCATGCCCAAGTACTTCGCCGACGATGCCCTGCTGCGTGGCGACAAGGGGCTAGGCCAGCGTGAGCTGGGTACCATTCAGGTCGGACCATGGAGCATGAAACTGGCCGAGGAACGCAACGAAGCGCCGATCTTTTCCGGCGCTTCGGGCTACATGAAAAACTTCAATGCCTCGCTGTGCGAAAGCTGCGCCGATCAGGTCAAGGCGACTTACCTGCGCATCGGCAAACCCCGCAGCCTGCGGACCGCCGGAGTGATCTTCTTCGGCGTGGCCTATCGCATGACCGCCTTCATGCAGATTCCGGAAACCACCGACCCCGATCAGGACCTGTGGATCACCATGGAAGGCTGGGACGGCTCCGTGCATCAAACCTCCATTCCGCTGCAACAGGCCTCCCCCACGACCGTAGCCTGGCTGAAAAAACAAGGAGCCAAAAAATGATCGTACGCTTCCCGTTACGCCAGTCGGGTATCAGCGCCCTCTTCCTGCTGAGCGCCGGTTTTGCCGGCAATGCCCTGGCGCACAACCCGATGTGCGAGTGCAAGCAGATCGACGCCGAGCAGATCCGCTGCACGGGCGGTTTTTCCGATGGCAGCGGCGCGCCGGGGGTGACACTGGACGTCATCGGCTATGACGAAACCATTCTGGTACCCGGCAAGCTGGGCGAGGACTCGACCCTGACCTTCAAGCGCCCTTCCGCCGAGTTCTATGTGCTGTTCGATGCAGGCCCGGGCCACGTCGTGGAAATCGACCAAGCCGATATCGAGGCCCCATGAGTACATCGACCCGACAGATTGTCCGTCCGGCCGGTGCCGGTCATGAAACCCTTTACGTGCTGCTGTTGTGCCTGTTGATCCTGAGCGTTGCAGCAACAGTGGTCGGCCTGCGCGGAGAAAAACATGAAGCCGACGCGCTCGCCAGCCATCAACTGGACGCCCGCCGCGACCTCAGCGCTGCCGAACAAGGCATCTACGCCGACCTGCGTGTGACTCTGGACGAAGTGCGATTGCTGACCCAGGAGCAACAGGAGCCGGTCACACCCGGGCAACTGGCCGATGAAGGCTTTGCGCCATTTACCCGTGACGCCAGCTCCGTGAGCCGTGGCAATCATGCCTGGCAAATGCTCGGTCATTCCTATCTGGGCCTGAGCCCGACACCGGCAGTGGCTGGATCCTTCCTGCTGCGCATCGAGACCGATGACAAGGCCGAAGCCGATATCTGGATCAACCGCAAAGACTCGCCCGCCGTGCCGACCGATCTTGGCGACCAGGCGCTGATCAGCGCTGGCTGGCAGCAGGTCGTCGCGCAATTCGATGCCGGGGTTACCCGCCAGCATCGACACTGAACCCACGCATTCACTGAAAAGAAGACCGCTTGCCCATGCCTATTTCATTGAAACGCCGTCCATTGCTGCGCGTCGTACTGGTTGGCCTGTTCGCCACGCTGCTCGCCCCGCTGGTCAACGCCGACCCGGCCAAACGCCTGCGGATCGGCATTACCCTGCATCCTTACTACAGCTATGTCAGCAATATCGTCGGCGACAAGGCCGAAGTGGTGCCGCTGATTCCTGCCGGCTTCAACCCTCATGCCTATGAACCCCGCGCCGAAGACATCAAGCGTATCGGTTCGCTGGACGTGGTCGTGCTCAACGGCGTGGGCCATGACGACTTTGCCGACCGCATGATCGCCGCCAGCGAAAAGCCGGATATCGCCACCATCGAAGCCAACGCCGATGTACCGCTGCTGGCAGCTACCGGGATCGCAGCTCGCGGTGCCGGCAAGGTAGTCAACCCGCATACTTTCCTGTCGATCAGTGCCTCTATCGCCCAGGTCAACAACATTGCCCGGGAACTGGGCAAGCTTGACCCGGACAACGCCAAGACCTACACCGCCAATGCCCGCGCCTATGGCAAGCGACTGCGGCAGATGCGCGCCGATGCGCTGGCCAAGCTCACCAAAGCCCCGAATGCCGACCTGCGGGTTGCCACGGTGCATGCTGCCTACGATTACCTGCTGCGTGAATTTGGCCTGGAAGTTACGGCTGTAGTAGAGCCCGCCCACGGCATCGAGCCGAGCCCGAGCCAGTTGAAGAAGACCATCGACCAGTTGCGCGAACTGGACGTGAAAGTGATTTTCTCGGAGCTGGATTTCCCGTCCACCTACGTCGAAACCATCCAGCGTGAGTCCGGAGTCAAGCTTTACCCGCTGTCGCATATTTCCTATGGCGAATACAGCGCCGACAAGTATGAGAAAGAAATGAAAGGCAACCTGGATACCGTGGTCCAAGCCATCCAGGAGGCTGGCGCATGACTGCTGCCGAACCGCTCTCCCTCGCCAGCCGCGGGCCGGGCATCGCCTTTGCCGATGTCAGCCTGACCCTGGGTCGTACCACCATTCTCGATCGCATCAGCTTCAACGTGCGGGCTGGCAGCGTGCATGCGCTGGTCGGACCAAACGGCGGCGGCAAGAGCTCATTGATCAAGACCCTGCTCGGGCAGACGCCTCATCAAGGTGAACTCAGCTTGCAGTGGCCCGGCTCACCCGGTCTGATCGGTTATGTGCCTCAGGCGCTGGAGTTCGACCGCGGTCTGCCCATGACGGTCGATGACTTCATGGCCGCCATGTGCCAGCGACGTCCCGCATTCCTCGGCCTGTCACGTCATTACGCAAAAGCCATCGGCGAAGCCCTTGAGCGTGTCGGCATGCAGGACAAGCGCAAGCGACGCATGGGTGCATTGTCCGGCGGCGAACGCCAACGTGTGTTACTGGCCCAGGGCCTGATTCCGGCACCGCAACTGCTGGTGCTCGACGAACCGATGTCGGCCCTCGATGAAGCCGGTATCCAGGTATTCGAGCGTCTGCTGGGCGACTGGCGTCAGGCGGGCATCACCGTGCTGTGGATCGAGCACGATCTTGAGGCCGTCAAGCGTCTGGCCGATCACGTAACCGGCCTCAATCGCCGCGTGCTGTTCGATGAATCGGCACAGACCGCACTGACACCCGAGCGGCTGCTGACGCTGTTCTCTGCCCACCCGCGTGCAGCGGACAGCCAAGGGAGTGCTGCATGATGGATTACGAAAGCTTTCGTCTGTTCATTCAGGGCCTGGCCTCGTCCGGCTATCTGCCGCAAGCCCTGGCCTACGGTTTTGTGGTCAACGCCCTGCTCGCCGGCCTGTTGATCGGCCCGGTGCTGGGCGGACTTGGCACACTGGTGGTGGTCAAGCGCTTTGCGTTCTTCTCCGAAGCCGTGGGCCATGCCGCCCTGACCGGCGTGGCCATCGGCATTCTGCTGGGCGAACCCTATACCGGCCCTTATGGCAGCCTGTTCGGCTACTGCCTGCTGTTCGGCATCGTGCTCAACTATCTGCGCAACCGCACCGGCCTGGCACCGGACACCCTGATCGGTGTGTTCCTTTCAGTATCTCTGGCACTGGGGGCCAGCCTGCTGCTGGTACTGGCGGGCAAGATCAACGTACACATTCTGGAAAACGTGCTGTTCGGTTCGGTGCTGACCGTCAACGGCAACGACCTGCTGGTGCTGCTGATCGTCGGCTCGCTGGTCATGGGCCTGAGCCTGCCGCTGTACAACCGCATCATGCTGGCCAGCTTCAACCCGCAACTGGCCGCCGTGCGCGGCGTCGCGGTCAAGGCTCTGGATTACCTGTTCGTGATTCTGGTGACGCTGATTACCGTGGCTGCCGTAAAAGTCATCGGTGCCATTCTGGTGGGCGCGCTGCTGGTGATCCCCGCAGCCGCAGCGCGACTGTTGAGCCAGTCACTCAAGGGGTTCTTCTGGATTTCGGTCGCCATCGCCACCGTCAGTACCTTGTGCGGCATTCTGCTGCCTATCGTCTTCGACCTGCCTGTGCCGTCCGGCGCGGCGATCATTCTGGTGGCCGGCATCGGTTTCGCCCTGGCCGCCATCGCTCGCGGCACGGTCCCCAGCCTCAAAGGGAATATCGGATAAATGTCTACTCTGCGCACATTGACCCTCGCCCTGGCCCTGACCGGCCTGTTCAGCAACAGCCTGTATGCGGCCGATACCCAAAGTGCCAAGCCAGAAACGGTTCGGGTACTGGCCAGCCTGCCCATCACCTATGGCCTTGGGCAAATTCTGCTCAAGGACAGCGGCGTGGTGCTGGAGCGCGCAGCAGCCGCCAACCTGCCCGGCTCGCGCCAGACCGCCTACTTCACCGGCCGCGGCGCCGAAGCCCTGCGCAAGCTGAGCGTGGAAGCCGACGCGGTGATCGGGCTGCGCTCGATCTGGGCCGACGACCCGCTCTACCCCAATGCCCGACGCAGCAATATCCGCATCGTCGAAATCGACGCTGCGCGGCCGGTAGATGGCAGCCTGCCCGGTATCGCGGTGCAGCCCGGCCAGGGTCCCGATGGTTTGAACAGTCAGCCATGGCTGTCCAGCAATAATCTGGGCCGCATGGCGGATGTGACGGCAGCCGATCTGGTACGCCTTGCTCCGGCAGCCAAACCGAAAATCGAAGCCAACCTGGCGGCATTCAAACAGCAGTTACTCAAACTGAGCGCAGCCAGCGAAGCCCGTCTGGCCAGTGCGGACAATCTGAGTGTGGTGAGCCTTTCAGACCGTTTCGGCTACCTGATCAGCGGTCTGAACCTGGAGCTGATCGATACTCAGGCACTCACCGACGAGCAATGGACACCCGAAGCGCTGACAAAGCTGACGGAGACGCTGAAAGAGAACGATGTGGCGGTAGTGCTGGATCATCGTCAGCCACCGGAGGCGGTGAAGGCTGCAATTGCTGCGACAGGCAGTAAGTTGTTGGTGCTGGGGATCGATGGTGAGGATCCACTGGCTGAGTTGCAGGGGAATATTGATCAGGTGATTGGGGGGTTGGGAGGTAAAGGTTGATAGCCGGGGTTCTGGAGTTTGCCGAACGTGCTGTCGTTCATTTTTCGGTGGGCATATCCGGATTTTCCTCAGTGGCAACTAACGGTTCCGTCTTTACGACGGCCCCCTTTTGTTTCGGCAAAAGGGGGGAAAACCATGCGCTCCGGGTTCGGCCCCGGCAAGCCGGGGTTCCCTCGCTCCGGCATTGCTCCGTGGGTACGCACCGACGGGCCGTCCCTAGCCCGGCGGCGCTTGCTCGGCGTCCTGCCTCGCAACCCACTACACAACGCCTCCACTCGGCCGTCACCAACGTCGCAATCGGCGTTGTCTGGGCTTTTTGTGTTTAAAAAGAAAAGCAGAGCCAAACAACAGCAGTTCTTTAACGCGATAGTGCAGACACCGTAGAACGCGACGTTGGTGAAGGCTGAGTGGAGGTGCTGATCCGGTGGGAACTCTGCATGGATGCAGAGTTAGCCGCATTGGGCCATGGATGGCCCATTGTGGCGACCGCCGGATCAGTGCCGGAGCGAAGGAACCGCGCCGTCAGGCGGGGCCGAACCCGGAGCAATGGCTTTGGTTACTTTGGCCGAAACCAAAGTGACGCGCCGTAAAGGCGCAAGGCGGCCCCAAGCCTGGCAAATCATCAAGTAACGGGCACGCTCATCCTCGGCGGGCATATCCGGATTTGCCTGAGTTGCAACTAACAGTTCCGTCTTTACGACGGCCCTCTTTTATTTGTCGCCTGTAATAAAGCTGTCGCGAGCAAGCTTGCTCCCACAAGATGAGCGCAATCCTTGTGGAAGGGCTTGCCCGCGACAGGTCAAGGCGATAATCCCCAGCCTGCACATACAAAAACGCCCCGATAATGATCGGGGCGTTTTTGTATGACGGGTCTGCAATCAATGCACGGAGGCTGACTGCGCTTCCATCTTCTGACGCAGGCTCAGTGGACGCATGTCGGTCCACACCTCTTCGATGTAGGCCAGGCATTCCTTCTTGAAGCCGCTCTTGCCTACGGTGCGCCAGCCATTGGGGATCGCCTTGTAATCCGGCCAGATGGAATATTGCTCTTCGTGGTTGACCACGACCTGAAAGACGATGTCGTCGCGGTCGAAAACTGAAGTCATTGCTGCTCTCCATGGTTATTCAGTGCCGATGCGCCAATTCACAACGGCTATGTAAAGTGAACGTATCGCTACGTCGGAAAATTAAAGGCTGGCAACAGCCGCCGAAAGCGCACGACCGAATATACCGGCCACTTCGTCGATCTGCTCGGCAGTAATCACCAGCGGTGGCAGGAAGCGCACGACGCTGCCGTGACGACCGCCCAGTTCCAGAATCAGCCCGCGCTTGAGGCATTCGCGCTGAACCAGCGGTGCCAGACGGGCAAAGACCGGTGGGTGCCCCAGAGCATCGGGCTCGCCATTGGGGTCTACCAGTTCGACACCCAGCATCAGCCCGCGACCGCGAATATCCCCCAGTTGCGGGAAGTCGCGCTGCAGTTCGCGCAGGTGCCGGGTCAGACGTGCGCCCACGGTGTTCACGTGCTCGCAGACGTCATGTTCCTTGAGATAGCGCATCACCGCCGAACCGGCAGCCATGGCCATCTGATTGCCGCGGAAGGTCCCGGCATGCGCCCCTGGCTGCCAGGTGTCCAGCCACTGGCGATAGACCACCACTGCCAGCGGCAGGCTGCCGCCGATGGCCTTGGACATCACCACGACATCCGGAATGATCCCCGCATGCTCGAAGGCAAACATCTTGCCAGTACGCGCAAAGCCGCTCTGGATTTCATCGACGATCAGGGCAATTCCGGCCTTCTCGGTGATACGGCGCAGACCGCGCAGCCAGTCCAGGTCCGCGGGAATCACCCCGCCCTCGCCCTGCACCACTTCGACGATCACCGCAGCCGGTAGCTGTACCCCGGCTTCGGGATCGTTGAGCAGGTTTTCCAGATAATTCAGGTTGGCCTTGACCCCTTGCGCACCACCCAGACCGAACGGGCAACGGTAATCGTAGGGATACGGCATGAACTGCACACCGGAGCTGAGCAAGGCCCCCAGCGGTTTCTTCGGCCCCAGGCTGCCCATCAGGCTCAAGGCACCTTGGCTCATGCCGTGGTAACCGCCCTGAAACGACAATACCGTGCTGCGCCCGGTGGCGGTACGCACCAGTTTCAAGGCTGCTTCCACCGCATCGGTGCCGGTGGGGCCGCAGAACTGGATTTTCGCTTCCTGCGCCAGTGCCTGTGGCAGCAGGCCGAACAGGTCCTGAACGAACTGATCCTTGACCGGTGTGGTGAGGTCCAGGGTATGCAACGGCAGTTCGTCGCCGATGACCAGCTGAATGGCCTCGATCACGACCGGATGGTTATGCCCCAGCGCCAGGGTGCCAGCGCCCGCCAGACAATCGATGAAACGACGCCCCTCGACGTCCTCGACATGAATACCCCTGGCACGCTTGAGCGCCAGAGGAATACGTCGCGGATAGCTGCGGGCGTTGGATTCCTGACGATTCTGGCGGGCCAGCAAGGGCGATTCGTCGAACTGGTAAAGCGTCTCGGCAGGCTGCGCCGGCTGATCTTCAATAAACCTGGTAGCGACTGACATCTGTGCAACCCTCAATACGCTGTCGATAAGCGAAATGTCCATGTGGCCCGATACACGCACTTGAGTCGTGTATCGGGCATTCATTGCTTCATTGAAAAACGCGCCAGCCGCCTGCGGATTTACACCCTGTCACGGCTTTTTTGTCAGCCGTGCGCGTGCGCCGACGAGAGGCTGATTTACAGCCCCTCCAGTTCAGCCATCAGATCCGCCAGCCGGTCGAATTTCTGCTCATCGACCTTCTGTCCACCCAGGCCTTCCAGATACCCTGCCAGGCCTTGAATGGTGTTGAACTCGAACATGGCGCGCAGCGGTACATTGCGTTGCAGCAGCTTCTGCGCACGGGTAACCACTTGAGTCGCCAGCAGCGAGTGACCGCCCAGCTCGAAGAAATTGTCGGTGATCCCGACACGCTCAACCTTCAACACATCGGCCCAGATCGTCGCCAGTTGCTGCTCAAGCTCGCTCTGCGGTGCCACGTAATCGTTCTGCACCTGACTGACATCCGGTCTTGGCAGGGCCTTGCGGTCCAGCTTGCCGTTCGGCGTCAGCGGCATGGCGTCGAGCATCACCAGATGGCTTGGCACCATGTAGTCCGGCAGGCTGCTCTTGAGGTGGCTTTTCAACTCGTCGCGCAGCAGGTCCGTGGCCTGTGCAGGGGCACGTGGCACCAGATAGGCCGCCAGCACCTTGCCCAGCGGGCCATCGATATCCAGCACCACGGACTCACGAATCGCTTCGTGTTCCTGCAGACGGGTTTCGATCTCGCCCAGTTCGATACGGTAGCCGCGAATCTTCACCTGATGGTCGACACGACCCACATACTCCAGCACGCCATCAGCCCTTCTGCGCGCCAGGTCGCCGGTGCGATACAGACGTTCGCCCGGCGCACCGAACGGGTTGGGCACAAACACCGGCACAGTGCGCAGCGGGTCGCCGACATAACCGCGACCGACACCGGTCCCCGCCACACACAGCTCGCCCACCGCCCCCAGCGGCACCAGCTCCAGCGCCTCGTCGAGCAGGTACAGGCGGTTATTGTCGGTGGGTGTACCGATTGGCAGATAGGTGCTGCGAGTCGATTCCGCATCGACGCGGAAGAACGCCACGTCGTCTGAACACTCGGCAGGGCCATAGGCATTGACCAGTCCGATATGCGGATAGCGTTGCAGCCATTGGCTGGCCAGCTCCGGCGGCATGGCTTCACCGGTCGGCAACATCCAGCGCAGGCCGTCGAGGGTGGCCTTCTCCTCGGCCAACAGCCCTTGAATCAGGGACGGCACGCTTTCCAGCACACTGATCTTCTGAGCCTGAACATGGTTCAGCAAAGCCTGCGGATCACGGGCGATATCGTTCGGCACAATGTCCACCCGCGCACCGAACAACGGAGCCGCGAGGAACTGCCAGACCGAAATGTCGAAGCTTTGCGAAGCGGTCTGGGCGATTACATCGGCATCGCTCAGGTTCAGATAAGGCACCTTGCTCAACTGGTTATTGAGCATGCCGCGCTGCTCGACCATCACGCCTTTGGGCAAGCCGGTAGAGCCCGAGGTAAAGATCACATAAGCCAGATTGTCCGGCGCGCTGTAGCGACCCGGATTGTCCTGCGACAACTCACGCTGCTGCACGCTTTCCCAGACCAGCAGGCGCGGCCGCTTCGCTTCTTCGATATCGGCCAGCAAGGCCTGCGCCTGCTCGCGGCATTCGGCACTGCAGACCAGCACCGGCGTATGGCTTTGCCCGATGATGCCGCTCAGGCGCTGATTCGGCAGCGCCGGATCCAGCGGCAGGTAACCGGCACCGGCCTTGAAACTGCCGATGATCATGCCCAGCAGTTCGGGGCTGCGCTCGGCCAGCAGGGCAATCGGCTGATCGAAACCGGCACCGGCCTCGATCAAGGCATGGCCCAGCCGGTTACCGAGTGCATTCAATTCGGCATAGCTGTACCGACGATCCAGGCAACTGACGACGGCACGTTGCGGATGAGCCGCGACCTGCGCCTCGAACAGCTCGACATAGCTGCGCTCCAGCGGGTAGTCGTGATCGCTCCGGTTGCAGCCCTCGAGCAGGAACTCGCGCTCCGTTGCACTGAGCAGTGCCAGTTCGGACATATCGCCGTGGAAGCCTTCGATCAAGGCCAGCAGCAGGCGCTTGAACTCGCCCAGCATGTTCTGGACCGTGGTTTCGTCGAAGTAACGCTGGTCATAGGAAAGATGCAGCCCCAGGTCATCGCCGGGGTAGCACACCGCCGTCAACGGATAGTTGGTGTGGGTGCGGCCCGAATCCGAGGTGGCATTGAGGCTTTGCGCACGGTCCAGCACCGAGACTTCCACCGGCGCGTTCTCGAACACGAACAGGCTGTCGAACAGCGGCTGGCCCTTGGGCAGCTCGCTGTTTTCCTGGATGGTCACCAGTGGCAGGTATTCGTATTCGCGCAGCTCCATATTGCTTTCCAGCAAACGGTTGAGCCACTGCCGAACGCTGCATCGCTGGTCATCCTGCGGCAGTCCCACGCGCAGGGCGATGGTGTTGATGAACAGGCCGACGGTGCGCTGCATCTGCGGCATTTCCACCGGACGCCCGGCCACGGTCACGCCGAACACCACGTCGCGGTCACCGCTCATGCGCCGCAGGGTCAAGGCCCAGGCCGCCTGGGCAAAGGTGTTGATGGTCAGTTGATGCTGCTGGGCGAGTTCGCGCAATCGCACACCATCGGCCACATCCAGACGGGTGTAACAGTCACCTACCACCATGCCGCCGCTGTCACCGGCATGTTCGCGCAGGAACGGACGGTCGCTCGGGATCGGCGTCGGACGCTCGAAGCCCTTGAGGTTCTGCCGCCACCAGTCACGGGCCTGCACCAGACCACGACGTTGCAGCCAGCCGATGTAATCGCGATAGCGCGGCGGCGCGGCCAGTTGTGCGTCGCGGCCTTCGCCCAGCGCGGTGTAGATGTCGAAGAAGTCGTTCATCAGCAACGAGCGACACCAGGCATCGATCAGGATGTGGTGGTTGCTCATCATGAACCAGTAGCGCGCCTCGTCGACACGAATCAGGCGCAGGTGGAACGGCGGCTGGTTGAGCAGATCGAAACCGGCCTCGCGCTCGGACTTGAGCAAGGCCTGCAGACGCGGCTCCTGCTCGTCATGAGCAACATCGCGCCAGTCCAGATAATCGATCGGCGTATTGCCGGGTTTGTGAATGACCTGCAGCATGGTTTCGCCGATGTCCCAGCAGAACGAGGCACGCAGGGCTTCATGACGGGCAATGACTGCCTGCCAGGCCTGGGCGAAACGTTGCGGGTCCAGTTCGCTGTTGATGCGATAGCGATCCTGCATGTAATACAGACCGGTGCCGGGCTCCAGCAGGGTATGCAGCAGCATGCCTTCCTGCATCGGGGTCAGCGGGTAGACATCTTCGATCTGGCTTGCCGGAACCGGCAGCGCATCCAGATGCGCCTGATCCAGAGCGGCCAGCGGGAAGTCCGAAGGCGTCAGGCCGCCACTGCCGTCAGCGAGACAATGAGCAATCAGCGCCTGCAATTGCTCCAGATAAGCCTGCGCCAGTTCGGCAATGGCCTGGCTCCGGTAACGCTCGCCACTGAAAGTCCAGCGCAGCACCAGTTCGCCACCATACACCTGACTGTCTATGCTCAGTTCGTTGGGCAACGGCGCATGGGCATCGTGAGCCGCGCCCGCCGACTCTTCCAGCGGACGGAACAAGGCATCGCTGGCAAAGCTCTGATCGAACTGCCCCAGATAGTTGAAGGTGATCGGCGCGACCGGCAAGGCCTGCATCGCCGCGCGGCTGGTGCCGTCGGCCAGATAACGCAGCACGCCATAACCCAGCCCCTTGTGCGGAACCTGACGCAACTGTTCCTTGATCGCCTTGATTGATGCGCCCGGACCGTCGAGCAGTGCCGGTGTCAGTCGCAACGGATAGGCGCTGGTGAACCAGCCCACGGTGCGAGTCAGGTCGATTTCGTCGAACAGGGTTTCGCGACCATGGCCTTCCAGTTGAATCAACGCCGACGCCTGTCCGCTCCAGCGGCAGACCACCTGCGCCAGTGCGGTCAGCAGCAGGTCGTTGACCTGAGTTCGATAAGCGCTCGGCGCCTGTTGCAGCAACTGTCGGGTACTTTGCGCATCCAGCCGCACACTGACGGTCTGCGCATGAATATTCTGCTGGCCGCCCAGAGGATTGTCGCAAGGCAATTCGGCACCCGGTCCGTTGAGCTGGCGCTGCCACCAGGCCAGCTCTTCACGCAACGACTCGCTACCGGCATAGGCTTGCAGACGTGCAGCCCAGTCCCGGAAGGCGCTGGTCTTGGCTGGCAACTGAATCGCTGCGGCATCGGCCAGTTGGCGATAGGCGACCTGCAAATCGTCCAGCAGCACACGCCACGAAACGCCATCGACCACCAGATGGTGAATGACCATCAGCAAGCGTTGCTGCCCCTGCGGCCCGTCCACCAGCAAGGCACGCAGCAGCGGACCGTTCTGCAGATCGAGGCTGCGCTGGGTGTCCACAAACAGTGCGGCACACTCGTTCATATCGGCCACACGCGTTTGCAACAGCAGGCTTTCACCGGTCACGGCACGGTGCTCGGCCTGCCATTTGCCCGCATCGTCACGGAAGCTCAGGCGCAAGGCATCATGCTGCTCAAGAAGTGCCAGCAGCGCCTGCTCAAGATGGCGAGGCTCCAGTGCAGTGGTCGGCTCCAGCACCAGCGCCTGGTTCCAGTGCTGACGCCGGGGAATCGGTGTCTCGAAGAACCAGTGCTGAATCGGTGTCAGGGCCGATTCGCCGGTCAGCAGCCCTTGCTCGGCGCGGACCACTTCGCTGGTCGTGGCCACGGCAGCCAGGGTCTGTACGGTCTGGTGCTGGAACAGGTCCCGAGGACTGAAGTGAATCCCGGCCTGACGCGCACGGCTGACCACCTGAATCGACAGGATCGAATCGCCGCCCAGTTCGAAGAAGTTATCGTTGAGGCCGACCTTTTCGACATTCAATACCGCGCACCAGATACCCGCCAGGGTCTGTTCCAGTTCGCTGGTGGGGGCCACATAGCTCTGACGATTGAGTTCCGGGTCGGGCGCTGGCAAGGCACGGCGGTCGAGCTTGCCGTTGGCAGTCAGCGGCATGCTGTCCAGCAGGATCAGGTGCGTGGGCACCATGTAATCCGGCAGTTGCGCCTTCAAGTGTGTCTTGATCGACTCGCGCAGTTGCGCCTGCTGTTCTTCACCCTGCCCGGCCACATCGCTGACCAGATAACCGGCCAGTTGCTTGCCCGCCGGTGTATCCAGCGCCAGCACCACGGCTTCGCGGATGGCTTCATGTTCCAGCAGGCGGGTTTCGATTTCGCCCAGTTCGATACGGAAGCCACGGATCTTCACCTGATGGTCGATCCGCCCCAGATACTCCACCAGGCCATCGGCACGCTGGCGCACCAGATCACCGGTGCGATACAGACGCCCGCCATGGCCGCTGAACGGATCGGCGACAAAACGCTCGGCCGTCATGCCTGCGCGCTGGTGATACCCCTGGGCCAGACCGGCACCGCCGACATACAGCTCGCCGGTCGCACCTTGCGGCACCAGCGCCAGATCGGCATCGAGGATGTAAGCCACCCGGGCGCCCACTACGCTGCCGATCGGCACGCTGGCTTCGCCTTCTTCCAGCCAGGCCGGAGCCAGACTGGCCAGCGGCATGACCACGGTTTCGGTCGGACCGTAGGCATTGAAAAACAGCTCCGGCTTGAAGACCGCCCGAATCCGCTGCAAGTGCTCGCCAGTCAGCGCCTCGCCACCGGTGATGCACATGCGAACCGGCAGGGTCTGGCCCTGGGTCGACAGCCATTGCGCCAACTGGCTGCCGTAGCTTGGGGTGAAGCCGAGAATATTCACCTTTTGGCTGCGGATCAGTTCGCAGATTTCCTCGGCATCCCATTGCCCCTGGGCGCGTAATACCACCCGCGCACCGCTGAGCAGCGGCACCAGCAGACGCTCGGTGGCAGCATCGAAGTTGATCGAATAGAAATGCAGCTCGCAATCATCGGGACGCATCTCGAAGCGGCGAATCACCGCCTGACAGTGCATGGCGATTTCACCGTGGGACACCACCACACCCTTGGGCTTGCCAGTGGAACCGGAGGTGTAGATCAGGTACGCCTGATGCTGCGGCAGGCTGATAAAAGGCAGCTCGCTCGCCGGGTAAGCGGCCAGGGCTGGCGTGTCATCTTCCAGGCACCAGCGGCCGACACCCGCTGGCAGTTCGCCCAAGGCTTCGAGCAAGGCAGCATTGCTCAACAACAAGCCGATGCCGCTGTCTTCGATCATGTATTGCAGGCGTTCCAGCGGATATTCCGGATCCAGCGGCACATAGGCGCCACCGGCCTTGAGGATCGCCAGCAGGCCGACCACCATGTCCAGCGAACGCTCCAGCGCCAGACCGACCCGCACCTGCGGGCCGACGCCACGCTCACGCAGCATCCAGGCCAGACGATTGGCACGGCCATCCAGTTCGGCATAGCTCAGGGTTTCACCCGCAAAGGTCAGGGCCGGTGCGTCCGGACGGGCCTTGGCCTGTTCGGCAAACAGGCTGTGGATGCACTGGTCCAGACGCTGCTCGCCCGCTTCGACACCCAGACTGTCGAGCAACTGCTGACGCTCGGCCTCCTGCAACAGCGGCAGCTCGCTCAAGCGTTGTGCCGGATCGGCCAGCAAGGCTTGCAGCAGATTGAGCAGGTGCCCGGCCATCTGTGCGATACGCGGTTCATCGAACAGATCGGTGCTGTAGGTCAGGCAGCAACCCAGACGATGATCCAGTTCGGTAACTTCCAGGTTCAGGTCGAACTTGGTCGCCCGGGCATCGTTGACCAGATATTCGACTGTCATGCCGGCCAGTTCGCGGCTCTGCTGGAATTCCCAGCGCTGTACGTTGCACATCACCTGGAACAGCGGGTTATAAGCCGCACTGCGTGGCGGTTGCAGGGCTTCGACCAGATGATCGAACGGCAGATCCTGATGGGACTGGCCTTCGATGACCGTGTGGCGAACCTGCTCGAACAGTTGCGCGACGTTCATCTGCCCGTCGAGCTGGACGCGCAGCACCTGGGTGTTGAGGAACGCACCGATCAGCCCTTCGCTTTCCGGACGAATCCGGTTGGCCACCGGCGCGCCGATGCGCAGGTCGGTCTGGCCGCTGTAGCGATAGAGCAGTGTCGCCAGGGTGGCGGTCATGGTCATGAACAGGGTCAGACCATGGCTGGCGTTGAAGGCGCGCACCTTAGCCGCCAGTTCATCGCTCAGGTCGAAACGATACAGCTCGCCCTTGTGGCTCTGCACCGGCGGACGCGGACGGTCGCTCGGCAGCTCCAGCAATGGGTGCTCGTTGCCCAGTTGTGCCGTCCAGTAATCCAGTTGACGCTGACGCTCGCCGGCTTCCATCCACTGGCGCTGCCAGACGCTGTAATCCAGGTACTGCACCGCCAGAGGTTCCAGCGGCGAAGCACGCCCCTCAAGGAAGGCTTCGTAAAGCAGGCCCAGCTCACGGGCGAAGATATCCATCGCCCAGCCTTCGGTGACGATATGGTGCAAGGTCAGGACGAAATAGTGTTCAAGCTCGCCCGCCCGGACCATGCAGGCACGCAACAGCGGACCGGTTTCCAGATCGAAAGGCTTGTGCGCCTCGCTGTCAGCGAACTCTTGCAGGCGACGCTGACGGGCTTCGCCTTGCAGTGCCGAGAAGTCCTGCCACTGCATGCGCAGGCCGGTTTCCTCGGAGACTTTCTGACAAGCCACACCATTGATGCTCGGGAAGGTCGTGCGCAGGGTTTCGTGGCGCAGGATCAAGGCTTGCAGTGCCGCCTCGAAACACTCGATGTTCAGCACGCCGTTCAGACGTGCCATGCCGCCCACGTTGTAGGCCGGGCTGTCCGGCTCCATCTGCCACAGGAACCACATGCGCTGTTGGGAGTAGGACAGCGGTACCGGCTGATTGCGGTCGATCCGGGCAATCCCCTGTTGGCTGTTGCGGACGCCGGAGGCCTGAATGGATTCAACCTGCTCGACAAACGCGCCCAGCTCGCTGGCTTCGAACAGCGCCCGCAACGGCAGCTCGATATCACAGGCCTGACGAACCCGGGAAATGATCTGGGTAGCCAGCAACGAATGGCCGCCCAGAGCAAAGAAGTCATCGCGCAGGCCAATGCGCGGCACGCCCAACACTTCGCGCCAGATAGCAGCGACCTGTTTTTGCAGGTCCGTCTCGGGCTCGACGTGTTCACGGCTCTGCCAGACCGGCTTGGGCAAGGCACGGCGATCCAGTTTGCCGCTGGGGCTCAGGGGCATGCTGTCCAGACGCACCAGTTGCGCGGGGACCATGTACTCGGGCAGCTCAAGGGCCAGGGAAGACTTGATGCGCTCGATCTGTCCGGCGTCGTTTTCCTGCTCCAGCGCTGCCGTGTAGTAGCCGATCAGTTGCGGACCGGAAGCGGTTTCACGCACCAGTACCGCAGCCTGACCGACGCCTTCCTGAGCCAGCAGACGGGCTTCGATTTCCTGAGGCTCGACCCGGAAGCCACGCAGTTTGACCTGCTGATCCAGACGCCCCAAATATTCCAGCGAACCGTCCGCCGCCCAGCGCACCAGATCGCCGGTGCGATACAGACGTGCGCCCTCTTCGCCCAGCGGATCGACGACAAAACGCTCGGCCGTCAGCCCGGGACGTCCGAGATAGCCGCGAGCCAGACCGACGCCACCGATGCACAACTCACCGGCTGCGCCTCGGGGCAGCAGGTTCAGGTCGCTGTCCAGAACCCGGCACAGCACGTTACCCAGCGGGCGACCGATCGGCGAGCGCTCGCCATCCGTCAACCGGCATTGCCAGTGGGTGACGTTGATGGCGGTTTCCGTCGGGCCATAGCGGTTATGCAACTGCACGCTCGGCAATTGCTCCAGAACCCGGTTGCGCAGTTCGGCGGGCAAGGCTTCGCCACCGGAGAACAGGCGGCGCAGGCTATTGCACTCCCGGGCCAGCGGTTCATCGATGAACAGTTGCAGAAGCGGCGGCACGAAATGCAGCGTAGTGACGCCGTATTCCTTGATGAGCCGGGCAATGCGATGCGGGTCGCGATGCTCACCGGGAGCGGCCAGCAACAGGCGGCAACCGGTGATCATGGGCCAGAAGCATTCCCACACCGAAACGTCGAAACTGATCGGTGCCTTCTGCATCAGTACATCGGTTTCGTCCAGCGCATAAGTGGCCTGCATCCATTGCAGGCGCTCGGCCAGTGCGGCATGGGTGTTGCCCACGCCCTTGGGCTGGCCGGTGGAGCCGGAGGTGTAAATCACGTACGCCAGATTATCGCCATGCAGGTGCAGGCCCGGCGCACTGACAGGCCAGTTATCCAGATGCAGGGTGTCCATGACGATGGTGATGACGCCTTCGGCACCCGGCAGATCGCCCAGCAGATGGCTCTGGGTCAACAGCAGTTCAACGCCGCTGTCTTCGAGCATGTAGGCCAGGCGCTCGGTAGGGTAATCAGGGTCCAGCGGCACATAGGCACCACCGGCCTTGAGGATCGCCAGCAGACCGATCAGCAGCTGCGGCGAACGCTCGGCCGCAATCGCCACCTTGACGTCCGGGCCGACGCCCTTGTCCCGCAGGTAATGAGCCAGACGGTTGGCCTGGGCATGCAGGCTGGCAAAGTCGAGGCTGCCGCCGTCCCACATCAGGGCAATGCGCTCCGGGGTCTGGCGAGCCTGAAGATTCAGCAGTTCCGGCAGCCATTGAGCGGCAGGCGCGCAAGGTGCAGCGCCCCATTTCGCCTGTTCGGCCAGCTCATCGGCATTGAGCAATTGCACATCACCCAGCACGATATCGGTCTGCTCGCAGACCTGGGTCAGCAGACGCACGAACTGCCCGGCCATGCGCACGATGGTGTCGCGCTCGAACAGCTCGTCGGCATAGTCGAAAGACAGGTTCAGGCGACCATTGCGATCTTCTTCGCTGTGCAGTTGCAGATCGAACTTGGCTTCACGGCTGTGCCATGGCAGCTCTTCGGCCAGCAGCCCCGGCAGACGGCGCAAGGCGCTCAGGTCCCGTTGCTGATGGTTGAACATGACCTGGAACAGGCCCTGCTCACGGGCCTGCGGGAACGCCTCGACCAGTTGATCGAACGGCAGATCCTGATTGGCCTGGGCCTCCAGCGCCGCCTGACGGGTTTGCGCCAGCAGCGAGGAAAACGGCAGACGTGAATCCAGTTGCGCACGCAACACCAGGGTATTGATGAAGAAACCGATCAGCCCTTGTGTTTCATGACGCGGACGGTTGGCACCGGGCACGCCGATACGAATATCCTTTTGCCCGCTGTAGCGATGCAGCAGGCTCTGGAAACCGGCCAGCAGCAACATGAACGGCGTCGACTGATAAGCCTGGGCGGCCTGTTTGACCGCTGCACTCAACTCGCTGCTCAGGCGCAGGCTGTAGCGCGAAGCGCTGTGCTGCTTGCGGGTCGAACGCGGATGATCGGTGGCCAGCGTCAGGGTCGGCTGCTCGTCACCCAGTTGTGCCTTCCAGTAATCCAGTTGACGCTGAGCCTCGCCACGGGCCAGCCATTCGCGCTGCCACTGACCGTAATCGGCGTAACGCAACGACAGCGGTGCCAACTCCAGAGGCTGCTCCTGAATGGCAGCGGCGTAGAGGCGCGAGAATTCGTCGATCAGCACATTCAGCGACCAGCCATCGGCCACAATGTGATGCAGCGTGACCAGCAACTGATGCTCTTCATCGTCCAGCTTCACCAGCGTGACGCGCAGCAGCGGGCCGGCTTGCAGATCGAACGGCAGGCGTGCCTGCTCTTCGCGGATGGCCTGGGCACGGGCCTGGCGCTCTTCGCCGGACAGATCGCTGATATCGATCACCTGCAGCGGAAGTTCGCTGATCGGGTCGATACGCTGCAAGGCCACGCCGTCCTGCTCGTAGAAACGGGTGCGCAGGGATTCATGGCGTTCGACCAGGCGCTGAAAGCTGCTGCGCAGCGCGGTGATGTCCAGCTCGCCCCGCAGGTGCAGGCCACCGGGAATGTTGTAGGCACTGCGTTGCGGGTCCATCTGCCAGAGGAACCACAGGCGGTTCTGGGCCAGGGATTGCGGCAAGGCATCGTTGCCCGACAAGCGGGGAATGGCATCCTGAGTCTGACCTTCGCGTTGCAGTACTTCGATCTGCGCAACCAGCGCCGCCAGGGTCGGTGCCTCGAACAGCAGGCGCAGGTTCAACTCGATACCCAGCGCATCGCGCAGGCTGGCAACCACCTGGGTCGCAATGATCGAGTTACCGCCCAGCAGGAAGAAATGGTCATCGGCGGCCACCTCTTCCACTTGCAGATGCTCGCACCAGATTCTGGCTACACGGGCCTGCAGATCAGGGCCGGTAGCTGACACTGCATCTTTGTCGGCAACGATGTTCTGCGGGAATACCGCATAGCTGTCCAGGCTGCCATCGACCAGACGGGTGCGGCAGGCAGAACGTTGCAGCTTGCCGCTGGAGGTCTTGGGCAAGGCTCCCGGGTTGAGCAGCACCACCACAGTGGGCGCTTCCTGAAAGGCTTCGGCCACGGACTGACGGATCATCCTGATCAGCGTCTCGGGAGCCAGGGTTTTCTGCACACTGCGCCCCACTTCAGCCGCAATGCCGATCCCTTCACTGCCCTGCTGAGTAACCGCGAACGCTGCAATCCGGCCTTTGCGAACCACATCGACGTCACGCTCGACAGCCTTTTCGATGTCCTGCGGGTACAGGTTGTGCCCACGCACGATCAGCATGTCTTTCAAGCGACCGGTGATATACAGCTCGCCATGACGCAGGAAACCCAGGTCGCCGGTGCGCAGCCAGGTACGACCCTCATGCTCGATAAAGGTCTTGCCCGTGGCTTCGGGATTGCGCCAGTAACCATGGGCGATGCTCGGGCCACAGGCCCAGATTTCACCCACACGGTTTTCCCCCAGTACCGCCAGGGTCTGTGGATCGGCAATCAGCACGCCATGTTCGGGCTGGCTGGTGCCGCAACTCATCACTGGATTGCCGTCACCCGGCTCGGCCACGTTGCGCGCCAAGGCACGTTCATCCAGACGCAGGGACGGAATACCCTTGCCGCGCTGACCACCGGCCACGAACAGTGTCGCTTCGGCAAGGCCATAGGAGGCGAAGAAGCTGTCCGGGGTGAAACCGCACACGGCAAACTTTTCGGCAAAGCTGTCCAGGCTGTCCTGACGAATCGGCTCGGAGCCCGAATAGGCCACGCGCCAGCGGCTGAGGTCCAGACGCGCCAGCGCCGAATCGCTGACCCGTGAACTGCACAATTGATAAGCGAAGTCCGGGCCGCCGCTAATGGTGCCGCCGTATTCGCTGATCGCCTCCAGCCAGCGCAGTGGCCGGGTCAGGAAATAGGCAGGCGCCATGAGTACGCAGGGCACGCCGCTGAAAATCGGTTGCAGCAAACCACCGATCAGGCCCATGTCGTGGTACAGCGGCAGCCAGCTGACGATCACATCATCGGGGTTGAGATCGATACCGAAGCCGTGACGGATCAACAGTTCATTGGCGACCAGATTGCCATGACTTACCTGAACGCCTTTGGGCAAGGCGGTGGAACCGGAGGTGTATTGCAGGAACGCGATATCGTCGCTGCTCAGGACCGGACCTTGCCAGCCTTCGGCGATGGCGCTGTCGAGGGTGTCGACACACAGCAGTTGCGGGGCATTGGCTGCCGCCAGCTCATCCATCTGCAGCAAGGCCGGGCGCAGGTCGGAGCCGGTCAGCAACAGACGCGGTTCGGCATCGGCGATGATCGACAGCAGACGCTCCTGGTGATGACGACGATTGGATTCCGGCGGATAGGCCGGTACTGCAATCACACCGGCATACAGACAGCCAAAGAAGGCCGCCACGTAGTCCGGCCCGCTATGGAACAGCAGAATGGCCCGCTCACCCGGCTCGGCCCGGGCTTGCAGCGCGGCGGCGATGGTCCGGGCACGCAGGTCCAGATCACGGTAGGTCAGCACGATGCCCTGATCTTTTTCGTCAGTGAGAAAACGCAGGGCCAGACGCTCAGGCGTCTGCGAGGCGCGACGCTGAAGGGCCTGTGCCAGGGTATCGGGGAGTTCAAACGCATCCATGATGAGGTTCCTGCTGTATTCGGCTTGCCAAATGAGGTCTGGATTTCAAGAAAAGGCGCGCGCTGTCAGGCACAGACGCGCGTGAGGCAATCGGGGGATCAACCGGCCGCCAGGGCCATTTGCCGCGCTGCGCCGTTGCGCCAGCGGGTCAGGTGCTGCTCGGCGTAACGCCGAAGGTGACGCAGCAGTTGGGCCTGCTCGTCGACCAGATAGAAGTGATGGCCCTCGAACATGTCCAGGGAGAAACCGGTGCAGGTTTCTTCCTGCCAGTCGAGCAGTTCCTCCACCGTGACGCTGTCCTGCTTGCCGCCAAAGACATGGATCGGCACGCTCAAGGGCTCGCGTTCGCCATATTTGAAGCTGCCGCAGGCCAGGAAGTCGGCGCGCAGGATGGGCAGCATCAGTTGCATCAGCTCATCGTTGGCAATCACGTTTTCGCTGGTGCCCTTGAGCTTGCGCAACCGGGCGATCAGTTGCTCGTCGGTCTTGGCGATGGCGTATTCGCTGACATCGCGGCGCACCGGCCCCGCCGAGGCCGAAGTGAACAGGGCCAGCGGTGCAGGCAAACCGCGGGCGCGCAGTACATGAGCCAGCTCGAAGGACAGCAAGGCGCCAAGGCTGTGTCCGAAAATCGCGTAGGGCTTATCCAGTTCAATACTGATCTCGTCAGCCAGGCGGTTGGCCAACTGTACGATATCGGTCTGCAGCGGCTCGTTCATGCGCATGCCACGACCCGGCAGTTCAAGAGGACGAACGTTCACCCACTCCGGCAGCTTGCGCCGCCACGGGCTGTAAAACATCGCACTGGCCCCGGAAAACGGCAGACAGAACAGCGTCAGGCTCGCAGGAGTGCTCATATCAGGCCCTGCCATCCGGTAACGCCGACGAAAAAGCTGCGATGCGCGCGCTCGAAACCCATTGTGTCCTCCTGATCTGATCCGTGGCCGCAGTCGTGGACGGGCCTGTCATCAATGAGAACGGATGGCATCTGGAAATAATTAGTCGCATCTGAGCGGTGCGCTGCAAAAGCGCACAGGAGTCGAATTGCGCCCTCCAGGTGCACTGATTCGATTTCGCATTTGACAATTATTATCATTAAGAATAGTTTACCCGCCGTTCAGCAGGTGCCACCCAATACGGGGACACACCTTCTCCAAGACTCGCAGCAAGGTGAATTCCATGACGGAACAAGTGCTCACAAGTAAGTGTGACTCACCCTTACTCCAGGTTTTTATCGACAACTATCTGCTGTTGGTCAAAATCGCCGCCCGTATCGTTGGCTGCCGCTCCCGCGCCGAAGATGTGGTGCAAGACGCATTTTTCAGATTGCGTTCCGCCCCCCAGATCACCCTTTCGTTCAAGGCCCAGCTCAGCTACCTGTTCCAGATCGTGCGCAACCTGGCCATCGATCACTATCGCAAGCAGGCCCTGGAGCTCAAATACACAGGCCCGGAAGATGAAGGCTTGAATGTGGTGGTTCAGGGTGCCTCGCCGGAAACCTCGCACATCAACTTCTCCAGCCTGGAGAAGATCGCCGACGCGCTGTCGGAACTGCCGGCGCGCACCCGATACGCCTTCGAGATGTATCGTCTGCACGGCGTCCCGCAAAAGGATATCGCCAAGGAACTGGGCGTCTCCCCTACTCTGGTGAACTTCATGATCCGCGATGCACTGATTCACTGCCGCAAGGTCAGCGGCGTCAGAAACTGAATCCGTTTTCACGAACGCAAAAAACACATCCGGGGGCAAAGGCCCCCGGATGTGTTTCAGGTATCGGACTGGTTGAATCAGCGGCTGACCTGGTACTCAGGCTGCACTTCCGGCATGGCCGAAGAGTGGTGGTTGAGGATCTTCCACTGCCCGTCTACACGCTCGTACAGGAAGGTGTAACGCGCCTGCACTTTGCTTTTCTTGCCATCGGCAGCGGTCAGGGTGAAGGTGTAGACACCGCTGTCCATCGCTGCATCCGGGCTGAGACGGCGGATTTCGCGGTAGTTGATCTCACCGACCGGCTTGAGGGCCAGGAAGTGGTCGAAGTAATCCGTGATTTCTGCAGGCGTGGCGCGCACCTTGTTGGAAACCGTTGGCTGCAGAATCGCATTCGGCGCGTACAGGCTGACCACACTCTGCGGGTTACCGGTTTTCAGTGCAGTGTTCCAGCGGTCAAACAGACCCGAGATTTCCCGATCCTTCACGTCGGACGGCTGCTCGGCCACCATGCGGTAGGTGTAGGGAGCTGTGTCTGCTGCGTGAACCAGTGGAGCACTCAGAGCAAAAAGCATGACCAGGGCGGTTTTTTTCAGTTTCATCGCAACACTCCTACAAGGATCTGTTCAGGGATTCAGTGAGTGCTACTTTGCCGCTGCGGATAACCTGCGCCATCGGCCAATCGGGGTTATTTGACTATGCCATTCGGCATATGAGCTGCTCGTTCGCATGGCGGATCCGCCCTCACAAACGCAAAAAAACACATCCGGAGCAAAGGCCCCGGATGTGTTTCAGATACCCGACTTCCCGAATCAGCGGCTGACCTGGTACTCAGGCTGCACTTCCGGCATGGCCGAAGAGTGGTGATTGAGGATCTTCCACTGCCCACCTACACGCTCGTACAGGAAGGTGTAGCGCGCCTGCACTTTGCTTTTCTTGCCATCGGCAGCGGTCAGGGTGAAGGTATAGACACCACTGTCCACCGCGGCGTCTTTGCCCAGACGACGGATTTCACGGTAGTTGATCTCACCGACCGGCTTGAGGGCCAGGAAGTGATCGAAATAGTCCTTTATCTCTGCCGGAGTGGCGCGCACCTTGTTGGAAACCGTCGGCTGCAGTACGGCATTGGGTGCGTAGAGGCTCACCACAGTCTGTGGATTGCCGGTTTTCAGTGCGTTGTTCCAGCGGTCAAACAAACCCGAAATTTCCTGGTCCTTCACGTTGGACGGCTGCTCGGCCACCATCCGATAGGTGTAGGGAGCCGTGTCTGCTGCGTGAACCAGCGGAGCACTCAGAGCAAAAAGCATGACCAGGGCGGTTTGTTTCAGTTTCATCGCAACACTCCTACAAGGATCTGTTCAGGGATTCAGCGAGTACTAATTTGCCGTTGCGAACAACTTTATCCATCGGCCAACCGGGGTTATTTTTCTATGCCAACTGGCAGATAGGCACCCCGCGCCATCACAGGTTTTAATGGCATTATGTTGTGCCCGCGCGGGCATGAACCCACGCCCGGAGTACGACACAGATGCAAAGCCCTCCACATGATCCAGCAAGTGCCCTGGCGATTCGCACGCAATATCGCCAGTCACAAAGCCGTGCCGCCCGCCTTCGTCTGCTGGTGGATACCGGACAGGAACTGACCCAGCTGCCTCCCGAAGCCATGCGCCAGCGCGTCTTGCAGAGGGCCTGCGCGTTCGTCGCCATGGACCACGGCCTGCTACTGGAATGGGGAGGCGACAATGTGGTGCGCACCACTGCCCTGCATGGCAGTGAAGAGCGCCTGCGCAGCCTGGAAATCGTCGCCGATACGCTGGCCATAGGGCCGCAATGGCTGGAACGCGACCATGCCACGCTGCCCAACGTCCTGATGCTGCCCCTGCGCGGGGCCGACGATGGCTCCTTTGGCACGCTGGTACTGGCCAACAGCGTGAATATCAGCGCCCCCGACAGCGAAGACATCGAGTCCCTGCAACTGCTCGCCACCCTGCTGGCCGCGCATCTGGAGAACAATCGTCTGCTCGAAGCCCTGGTGGCACGTGAGCGGACCATGTCCGAACTGGTCAATCAGTTGTTCACCGCCCAGGAAGACGAACGCAAGCGCATGGCCTATGACCTGCATGACGGACTGGCCCAGACCCTCGCCGGCCTGCATCAGCGTTTGCAGGGGTTTGCCGGTCGCTGCCCCCGATTGCCAGAACCGCTGGATAACGACCTGCAGGCCATCCTGACCCTGGCCCAGCATTGCGTCGGTGAAGGCCGACAGTTGATCAGCGGCCTGCGGCCCAGCGTTCTTGACGATTTCGGCCTGCTGCAGGCCGTCGACAAGGATGCAGACCGTCTACGCGAAGCCGGGATTAACGTACACTGGCGCTCACGCTCCATGACCCGCCTGCCCAGCCACCTGGAAATCGCCCTGTTTCGCATTGCCCAGGAAGGCATCAACAACATTCTCAAGCATGCCAATGCCGACAACGTGCAACTGGCGCTCGAGCTGCATGACACCACTGCCTCTTTGCTGATCGAAGACAACGGCTGTGGCTTCATCATTGACCAGCAACCCAGGAACAACGGCGTACAGAAGCTTGGACTGGTGGCCATGCAGGAACGGGCCAGCCTTCTGGGTGGCCGACTGATTTTCGTCAGTAGCCCGGAATCCGGCACCCGGATACGCGCTACCGTCCCTCTCACCACAGACAAGGCAACACTATGACGAATACCCTCCGACTGGTCCTGGCAGACGATCATGAAGTAACCCGGACCGGATTCGTCTCGCTCCTGGCCGGCCACCCGGAATTCGAGGTCATCGGCCAGGCTTCCGACGGCCAGCAGGCCATCGAACTGTGCGAACAGATGCAGCCGGATATCGCGATCCTCGATATCCGCATGCCGGTCCTCAACGGCCTGGGTGCCGCACGTATCCTCCAGCAGCGCATGCCCCAGCTCAAAGTGGTGATGTTCACTATGGATGACAGCACCGATCACCTGGAAGCCGCCATCAGTGCCGGCGCAGTGGGCTATCTGCTCAAGGACGCCAGCCGTGACGAAGTGATTGCCAGCCTGCAACGTGTGGCCCGCGGCGAAGAAGCCCTCAACAGTGCCGTCAGCGCCCGCCTGCTGCGGCGCATGACCGAACGCAACAGCAGCCGCGCCATCACCACCGAAGCCCTGACGCCCCGGGAACGCCAGGTCCTGGGGCTGGTGGCCAGCGGCTTCAGCAATCGCGAGATCGGCGAAAAGCTCGGTATTACCGCTGGCACCGCCAAGGCACATGTCGAGAAAGTCATTGCCAAACTCGGTGCCGCCGACCGGACCCAGGCGGCGGTACGCGGTGTGGCTCTGGGACTGGTGAGCCAGTCTTCAGGCGACTGGAGGTAAACCTTGCGCAACCTCAAACCCTGGGAAGACCTGTCGCTACGCGGCAAGGCACTGGTGGCGACCTCATTGCCCCTGATAATGCTGATGTTTTCTCTGACATTCATCTACATAGCTGAACGCCAGACCACCCAGGCCGAAGAGGATGTACGCAGGGCGCTGCTGGTTCGCGGCGATATCCAGAGCGTTCACACCCAGCTCGCCGAAGCCGCTGCCAGCGTGCGCGGCTATCTGCAGACCCGTCAGGAAGACTTCATGCCGGGCTATCTGAACGCCCAGACCCAGATCGGAGCCGCGCTGGACCGGCTCCACACCAATGTGCGCGACCCACAGATGCGCGAACATCTCAAGGCCATTACGCTGCTGATCGAAAACAAGGTCGACGGTCTTGAAATGCTGCACAGCCTGAACCAGGAAGGGAAAGTCACGATTGCGGCCATCCTCATGGAGAACAAATTCATTCTCGATGAACTGCGCAGTCACCTGAATACCATGCGCGAGCGCGAAGACGCCGTGCTGGCGGAGCGCACGGCCGTCGCCTCGGAAAACCGGGAACGCTTGTTCTGGGCAACGATGCTGGCTGCAGGATCAGGCCTGCTGGGTGCCCTTCTGGCCATATGGATACTGTGCAAAGGGATTGTGGCCAGGGTGCAACAGGTACAAGGCAACGCCCAGCGTCTGGTACAAGGCCATCCATTGCTGCCTCAGCCGCCGGAAAACGATGAAGTCGGTCAACTGGGCACTCGCCTGATGGAAGCCAGTCAACTGCTCGCCGAACGCGAACAGGCCCTGCGCGAGAACGAGGAACGCCTGCGACTGCTCATCCAGGGTGCCAGGGAATACGGGATCTTCGCTCTGGATACCCAGGGCCATGTCATCACCTGGAACACCGGTGCAGAACGCATCAAAGGCTATAGCGAGCAGGAAATCCTCGGCCAGCATTTCTCGTTGTTCTACCCGCCCGAAGAATGTCCGCAACACCCTGACAGGGCTCTGCACGAGGCCACCCTCAAAGGGCACTACACGGAAGATGGCTGGCGCTGCCGCAAGGATGGCACTCGCTTCCTGGCCAGCGTGGTCATCACCGCTCAGTACGACAGCAGCAATGTCCTGCGCGGCTTCTCCAAGATCACCCGGGACATCACCGACCGCCGCGCAGCCGAAATGGCCCTCGACACAGCCCGTGAAGAAGTGGAACGCGCCAGTCGCGCCAAAAACGAATTCCTTTCCCGCTTGAACGTGATGGTCTTCAACACGGATGACGACACCGACCACATGCAAGCCGCCATCAGCGCCGGTGCGGTCGGTTATCTGCCCAAGGATGCCTGCCGCGACGAAGTGCTCGCCAGCCTGCAACCTGTGTCCCATGCCTCCAGGGTCCTCGGTAATGCTCCGCTGCCGCGCATGAGCGAAAACAATAGCAACCGCAGTCTGCTGACCGAAACCCTGACACCCCGTGAATGCCAGGTTCTGGGTCTGGTGGCCAGCGGCTGCAGCAACCGGGAAATCGGCGAAAAACTCGGCATCACCACGGGGACTGCCAAGTCTCATGTGGAGAAGGTCATCGCCAAGCTCGGTGCCGCAGACCGGACACAGGCAGCGGTGCGAGGTATGGCCCTGGGCCTGGTGAATCAGACATCCGAAGACTGGAGGTGAATTTGCTTAACGTCAGACGCTGGGAAGACCTTCCGCTACGCGGCAAGGCACTGGTGGCTATTTCCCTGCCACTGGTGATTCTGATGCTTTCGCTGATGCTCATCTACATTGCCGAGCGCCAGACCACCCAGGCTGAAGAAGATGTGCGCAGAGTTCTGCTGGTTCAGGGCGATATCCAGAGCGTTCACACCCAACTCGCTGAGGCGGCAGCCAGCGTGCGCGGTTACCTGCTGACCCGGCGGGAGGACTTCCTGCCGGGCTATCTGAATGCCCAGGCACAGATCGAAGCCGCCCTGGACCGACTCAATACCAATGTGCGCGACCAACAGATGCGCGAACACCTGCAGGCCATTGCGCCACTGATCGAAACCAAGGTCGACGGGCTGGAAACCCTGCGCAACCTGAGTCAGGAAGGCCAGGACACGATTTCGACCATCCTCATCGAGAACAAGTACATTCTCGATGAACTGCGCGACCGAATCCGCACCATGCGCGAACGCGAAGACACTTTGCTGGCGGAACGCACGGCAGACGCAGCCGAGACCCGTGCCCGGCTTTTGTGGTCGACGTTTCTGGCCGCAGGCTCGGGTGTATTCGGTGCCATCCTTGCGGTATTGATGCTCTCCAGAGGCATCGTGGCCAGGGTGCAGCAGGTGCAAGGCAACGCCCAGCGTCTGGCGCTGGGCCACCCGCTGCTGCCGCAACCGCCGGAAAACGATGAAGTCGGTCAACTGGGCACACGTCTGGTGGAGGCTGGTCAACTGCTGGCCGAACGCGAGCGGGCCTTGCGCGAGAACGAAGAGCGCCTGCGCCTGATCATCGAAGGCGTCAAGGATTACGGAATCTTCGCACTGGATGCCAGGGGCTATGTCACCACCTGGAACGCCGGGGCCGAACGCATCAAGGGTTATACCGAACAGGAAATCCTCGGCCAGCACTTCTCGCTGTTCTATCTGCCGGAAGAATGCCCGCAACACCCCGACATGGCGCTGCGCGAAGCGAAACTCAATGGCCGCTACATGGAAGAAGGCTGGCGCTGCCGCAAGGATGGCAGCCGCTTCTGGGCCAGCGTGGTCATCACCGCTCAATATGACAGCAGCGATGCCCTGCGCGGTTACTCCAAGATCACCCGGGACATCACCGACCGCCGCGCAGCCGAGATCGCCCTCGGCACAGCCCGGGAAGAAGCAGAACGCGCCAGCCGTGCCAAAAGCGAGTTTCTTTCGCGCATGAGCCACGAACTGCGCACGCCCCTGAACTCCATCCTCGGCTTCGCCCAACTGCTGGACATGGACTCCAGCAATCATCAGAAACCCCAGGTCGGTCATATCCTGCGGGCCGGTCAACACCTGCTGACGCTGATCAACGAAGTCCTGGACATTGCACGGATCGAAGCGGGTCATCTGTCACTCAATCTGGAGCCGGTGCTCTTGCCCGAAGTTCTGCAGGAAGCCTTGAGCCTGGTCTGGCCCATGGCGGCAGATGGCGGCATCCAGCTGGCCGAACTGCCGGAACTGGCAAGCGACAGCGGTGTGATTGCCGACCGTCAGCGTCTGGTTCAGGTGCTGCTGAACCTGCTTTCCAACGCCATCAAATACAATCGCCCCAATGGACTGGTGAGAATCGAAGTCCGGCAACAGGACGACCGGGTAGCCATCAGCGTCATCGATACGGGCAAAGGCATTGCGCTGGATCGACTCGATCAGTTGTTCAAACCCTTCGAACGCCTCGAAGCCGACTCCAGTGTCGAAGGCACTGGTCTGGGTCTGGCCTTGAGCAAAAGCCTGCTGGAAACCATGAACGGCAGCATGACTGTAGACAGCACGCCGGGAGAAGGCTGCCGCTTCACCCTGGAACTGCCTTATACGCAAGTGCACAAGGCAGAAGAAGCGCCGATTCGCCGCATCAGCACGATGCCTGTCGCCCCCCACCCTGACCGCGTCGAACACTACGGCAAAGTGCTGTGCGTCGAAGACAATCTGTCGAGCATGGCCCTGATCGAAACCCTGCTGCAGCGCAGGCCAGGTATCCAGTTACTGTCGAGCATGCAAGGACAGTTGGGGCTGGATCTGGCCCGGCAACATGCACCGCAATTGATTCTGCTGGATGTCAACCTGCCGGACCTGACAGGGCGCGATGTCTTGCAGCGCCTGCGACAATCCCCCAGCACGGCCAACACGCCGGTGCTGATGATCACGGCCGACGCCAGTGACAAGACCCACCGCGAATTGCGCCAGGCCGGAGCGACGGCCATCCTGACCAAACCCATCCAGGTGCCGGCCTTTCTCGCGCATCTCGATCAATACCTACCGGAGCCTTCATGAGCGGCGATTTCCGTATCCTGATTATCGATGACCAACGCCCCAATCTTGAGCTGATGGAGCAATTGCTCGCCCGGGAAGGCCTGACCAATGTATTGAGCAGCACCGAGCCGCTGAGAACCCTGGACTTGTTCAACAGCTTCGAGCCGGATCTGGTGATTCTCGACCTGCACATGCCGGAGTTCGACGGGTTTGCGGTGCTGGAGCAACTGAACCGGCGAATCCCGAGCAACGACTACATGCCGATCATGGTCCTGACCGCCGACGCCACCCGCGAAACCCGTCTGCGCGCACTTGCCCTCGGAGCCCGGGACTTCATCAGCAAGCCACTGGATGCACTGGAAACCATGCTGCGGATCTGGAACCTGCTGGAAACCCGCGCCTTGTACAAAACCCTGCGCCAGTTGCTGCCGCCGGAAAAAATCGAACTGCTGCGCCAGTATCGGGCACCGGCGCAGCCTTGAATTCGATCACTTGATGAGAATGACCGGCACCGATACTTCATGAATCACACGGTTGGCGACCGAGCCCAGCAGCAAACCACCGAAGCTGCCCAGGCCGCGAGTGCCCATCACCACAGTGTCGCAACCCAGTTGCGGCACAGCCAGCTTGACCTGATCGGCGACGTTGCCCAGATCCACGTGAGTCTGATGGGCAATATCGGCCTGCTTCAAGAGCACCACGGCTTCGGCAAGGACGCGATTGGCTTCATTGAAAAGCCCGGCCTTTACGCCCTCGATCATGTCCGGTGCCAGATAGTCGCTATACACGACCGGGCTGGCCTGCACATTGAGCAAATGCACCTGCAGGGGCCGCGCAAGACTGCCCGACAGACCGATGACGTACTCCAGCGCATGCTTCGAATGAGCCGATCCGTCATAAGGAACCAGTACTTTGTGCATGACATCTCTCCTTGAATGGGTATGTATTCAACATAGTCCCGTTCAAGGTCAGCGACCATCGCAAAGGCGGCTTTGATTGATCCAGAGCAAATCAGGCGCGATTATTGTTGGCAGCCCCTCGCGAATGAATTGGCTCCTGCACCTGTGGGAGCCAGTTCATTCACGAAAAGACCAAAACGTTTAATGACCCGCCAGAAACTCCGCCGCCTGATCCAGCAGCAACAAGGGCTTTTCCGCCTTGTGAATGTCGACCGACAGCAACTGCCGAAAACGTCGTGCCCCCGGAAAGCCATGGGCCATGCCCAGGATATGCCGCGTGACATGGTGCATGGTGCCGCCGCTCTCGATATGCGCAGCAATATAAGGCCGCAACGCTTCCAGAGCTTCCGCACGACTGATGACCGGCGCAGTGCTGCCGAACAGTTGGCGGTCCACTTCAGCCAGCAGATAGGGATTGTGATACGCCTCACGCCCGAGCATCACACCGTCGAAGGTCTGCAAATGCTCCCGGCATTGCTCAAGGGTCTTGATGCCGCCATTGAGGATGATCTCAACGCCCGGGAAGTCCCGCTTCAACTGCGCCGCCACGTCATAGCGCAGCGGTGGAATATCGCGATTTTCCTTGGGCGAAAGCCCTTCCAGAATCGCGATACGGGCATGCACCGTAAAGCTGTTGCAGCCAGCCTCATGAACCTTGCCGACGAAATCGCACAGCTCGGCGTAACTGTCCCGGCCATTGATGCCGATCCGGTGCTTGACCGTCACCGGAATCGCCACGGCATCCTGCATGGACTTCACACAATCGGCCACCAGCTCGGGATGCCCCATCAGGCAGGCACCGATCATATTGTTCTGTACCCGATCACTCGGACAGCCCACATTCAGATTGACCTCGTCGTACCCCACCTCTTCAGCCATACGGGCACAGGTCGCCAGATCCGCAGGATTACTGCCACCCAGCTGCAAGGCCAGCGGATGCTCGGCTTCGTCATAGCGCAGAAAACGTTCGCGATCACCGTGGATCAATGCACCGGTGGTGACCATCTCGGTGTACAGCAGGGCGTTCTTCGACAGGAGGCGCAGGAAATACCGGCAATGGCGGTCAGTCCAGTCCATCATCGGCGCAACGGAGAAGCGACGGGATGGGATGGGTTTCAGGGATCGGGCAGTATTCACGGATATATTCATCGGACGAGTGGAGCAGGACAGCGAATTCGGTACGCCAAGGCAAATAATGCCAAAACGCAAAGGTTGCCTAGTCTATCAGGAAGCATCGAGACTGCGGACCAAGCTTGCACCACACCAAGGGAACAACCGGCCCCAACCACGCTCAAATCCAGTCTGAACCCGTCTTCCATACCCCCGAGCACCCTCCATTGCCCGCGAATGAGGAAAGCGCGTCATCAAACGCAGAGATCATGATCTGCGACCTTGAGTGGCAGGCAACGCTCGGGTAATGTCATCCAACCGCACAGGACAGAGCACGCTAATGACTTCCA
This sequence comes from Pseudomonas capsici, assembly GCF_017165765.1. Lineage (GTDB taxonomy): Bacteria > Pseudomonadota > Gammaproteobacteria > Pseudomonadales > Pseudomonadaceae > Aquipseudomonas > Aquipseudomonas capsici. The sequence continues at coordinate 121,983 of NZ_JAFGZD010000010.1, read as the reverse complement.
AGCTGGAACAACTCAAGAAATTCACAACTGTCGTCGCCGATACCGGTGATTTCGATGCCATTGCCCGCCTCAAGCCGGTAGACGCCACCACCAACCCTTCCCTTCTGCTCAAGGCGGCCTCCAGCGAAAGCAATGCCGAGCTGCTGGCCGAAGCCTTCAGCGGCAGCAAGGGCGATATCGGTCTGGCGTCCGACCGCTTTGCCGTCGCCATTGGCCGCAAGATTCTGGATGTTGTGCCCGGGCGGGTTTCCACCGAGGTGGATGCACGGCTTTCCTTCGATACCAATGCAATGATCGAACGCGGCGAGCGTCTGGCCAGTCTGTACGATGCAGCCGGTATTGGTCGCGACCGGATCCTGATCAAGCTGGCTTCCACCTGGGAAGGCATCAGGGCCGCCGAGAAACTGGAGAAAGACGGTATCCAGACCAACCTGACCCTGCTGTTCTCTTTCGCTCAGGCCGTGGCCTGCGCCGAAGCCGGTGTGTTTCTGATCTCGCCGTTCGTGGGCCGTATCTACGACTGGTACAAGAAATCGTCGGGCCAGGAGTACACCGGCGCAGAAGATCCGGGCGTGCAGTCCGTAACCCGCATCTACAACTACTACAAGGCCAACGACTTCAAGACCGTGGTCATGGGTGCCAGCTTCCGCAACCTGAGTCAGATCGAGCAACTGGCAGGTTGCGACCGCCTGACCATCAGTCCGGATCTGCTCAAGCAACTGGCCGAAGACAACGGCAGCCTGGAACAGAAACTGGCACCGGGCAACGCTGGCGAAGCCCGTCAGAGCCTGACCGAGAAGGAATTCCGCTGGGCTTCCAACGAAGATGCAATGGCCACGGAAAAACTGGCCGAAGGCATTCGTCAGTTCGCTCGCGACCAGGAAAAGCTCGAAGCATTGCTCGCCGCCAAGGCCTGAATGCACTAAAGGGCGACCTCCTCGCGGGGGTCGCCCTTTTCATTGCCCGCCATTCGGCGTGGCAAACCTGCGGATTGACTTATCGCTGCCCCTCGAGGGCATTGACCAGATCGTGGAAGGCTTCACGGTTGGAGTCGTTCAACCCCATCAGGATCTTGTGCGCTTCCAGCACCTTGGCCTTGACCACTTCTTCGCACTGATCCTGCGACGGCAGGTCGGTCAGGCACTCAGGGCGCGGGACGGGGCGGTCAACGATGTTGAACACCTGATCGAAGCCCATCGACTGCAAGAGCCGCGTGATGTCTTCGTGGGTCGTTACCAGGGTTGGCAGCAACCCTACCTTCTGACGCGACAGGATCGACAGCTTGGCCAGCAGGCCCAATGTCGTGCTGTCGATGCTGCGGGTTTCGGTCAAATCGATCACCACGGCCGAAAAATTCAGCGCGCTGAAGATTCTCTCGATTGTCGCATCCAAGGCCGAACACAGCGTCAAACGCACTTCGCCCACGAACTTCAGTACGAAGGTGCCTTCCTGCTCGGCGAACTGGATTCTACCGGTACTCATTCAAGATTCCTGCGTAACACTAACAAGGCGATATCATCCGGCATCTCCCCTAGCGTAGCCAATTCAAAAACCTCCTGCAGTCCTTCCAGGCTGCCACCAGCAGTCTTCACCATTTCCGGCAAGACCGCTTCTTTTTCCTTGAGTGTATCACCGGGCAGCAGGTCCAGTATGCCATCAGACAACATCGTCAGACTGAAGGACGCGGGCAATTCCAGTTCATGGTCCTGATAGGTTGCCTCGTTGAACAGCCCGACAGGAAGACCGCGACCCTGCAGATAGCGCGCTTCCCCGTCCGTGAACAGCACAGGCAACGGCAGATGGCCACCGACTGCATAGGTCAGGACGCCTGTATCTTCGTCGATAACGCCACCGACCATGGTCACATGCTTGCCCAGCTTGCAGCTGATCAGACCCCGGTTGATGTGCGACAGTACATCCGACGGCTTGAATTCAGGCAATGTGCCGCCGCGCTTGGACTCGAACAGCAGACGAGTGGTCATGAACTTCAACAGCACCGTAATGAATGCCGAAGATGCGCCATGCCCCGAAACATCGGCCAGATAGAACGCGACACGCCGCTCATCGACACGGAAATAGTCCACGAAATCGCCGGACAGATACAGTGACGGGATGATCTGGTGCGCGAACTGGAACTCATCGATGGCCCAGGGGCTGATCGGCAGCATGTTCATCTGCACCTGACGACCGGCATCCTGGTCTTCCTGCAACAGATGCAGGCTCGCTTCCAGCTCGCGGTTGGCCGCTTCGAGCTTGTCGCGATAGTTCTGGTTTTCCTGAAGCAGACGGGCACGATCCAGTGCGCGGTGCACCGAATGCTCGAGAACGGCCAGGTCCTCCAGCGGCTTGATCAGGTAGTCGGCAGCGCCAAGACGCAGGGCCTCGACCGCATCGCTCATGACGCCCGCCCCGGAAACGACAATGACCGGAGTCTGTGGAGACAGGCCCGTCACCTGACGAATCAGCTCAAGGCCTCCCATCTGGGGCATGCGCAGATCGCAAATGACCAGATCAGGCTTTTGCTGCTCGAATGTCTGTATTCCCTGCAGGCCATTATTCGCCTGGAGGACGCTGAAGCCACTATCTTCCAGATAGGCGGCGAGACTCGCACGCACTACGTCGTCGTCATCGATAATCAGCAGTGTGGCACTGGTTTTTGGCATGTGGGCAAACGGCGCCAGATGAGGTTGTGTAGGCGGCCCGGCCATGCCGGTACCTGCTTACTGGATTCGCTTCTAGCCTCTCTGCAACGGCAGGTCCGCAGTCGGACCGGCAATCAGGTTTCAGAGGTGCCCTTCAAGGCGCAGACGGTACTCCCATCCGACGGGCGTTTCAAGCGTACGACCCTGCTCACTTTACGTCTTTACATCGCAAATCGCCGGGAGTTATAAGAACCTACTAATCAGCAACCAAAACGAAGGGATAGACATGGGTCAAAATGATCGCAGCTACGAGGAGAAACGCGACTATATTCGCATGCGTATCGATGCAGATATCAACCTGCTCCATGCAGGTCAGGTAATTCCAGCCGTCTGCATCGACCTTTCCAGCACCGGAATGCAGGTCGAGGCGCCACGTTCCTTCAAGATCGGAGACAAACTCAGCGTCAGCATCGATTCCGATCACCCGGCCCTCTCGGGACTGTCCGCCGAGACAGAGGTCGTCTGGCTGACAGATATCGAAGGCGGCGGGCAGAAACTGGGGCTCTCCATCATTTCGATGAATTGATTGCCAATCCCTTCCCGAAAAAAACAAAGGCGACCAAGGTCGCCTTCATTCATTCGATCAACATTGCGTAACGATTAAAAATCGTCTTCGACCTGACCATCCTTGACCTTGAATTCGCGGTTCTGCAAATAGGCGTTGCGGATGAAGGTGTATTTGTCACCGCTCACCAGACGCTCGGCCGACAGCAGACTGGCACGCGTATCGATCAGGTCGATACCCCACACGGTATTGCGGGTTGGCACATGGTCGATGTAACGATAGGGTTCGGTGTAGGTGTCCGGATATTTGGCGATGGCATCGCGCACGGTGCTTGGCCCCAGCAGCGGCAGCACGACGTAGGGTCCACTGCTCACGCCCCAGTATCCGAGTGTCTGGCCGAAATCTTCGTCGCTGCGCTGCAAGCCCATGCGGGTACCGACGTCGATGACCCCCAGAAGGCCGAAGGTGGTGTTGACGATAAGACGCGCAGTATCGACACCGGCAGCCGCAGGCTTGGCCTGCAGGATGTTGTTGGCCAGGTTGCCCACGTCGCCGATGTTGTTGAAGAAGTTGTGTACGCCATCTTCGACGAATTGCGGTGCTATGTATTGATAGCCCTGCGCAATAGGCTTGAGGGTGTAGGTATCGACGGTGTCATTGAACCGGAAAATGGCGCGGTTGACGCCTTCCCACGGATCGTCTTCGGCCGCCTGCACCACTACCGGAGCGAAGGCAACTCCCACACATACACACAACCGAGCCAGACGCCCGGCAAAGCCTGCACCGATCACGGGCATAGCTGAAACTCCTGATCAAGATTATGACGCGCGACTGCGAACCCATACGCAAGGATTGGCAGTATAAAGCGTTCCGCCAGAAATAAGTCAGTTCTGTCAGCCCGCGAGCGTTTAAACACAGTCACCGGACATTCATCCGAATGTCATAAAAGCCCGGTAGCGTTCATGAATATTTCAGAGACATTACCATGCTCGCGCCAGTCGCCAACGCTCTGCCTGACTTCCCTGCCCTGCTGTTCGGCCTCAGCGGCTGTCTGGTGGACTTTGGTGCGCAGGCAGGCATCAAGGCCCAGGAACCGGACTTCGCCCTCGCGACGCCCGGCGCAATGGACATTCTGCAAACCCTGAGTCGCCAGGGCATGCCGTGCGCCTGGATCGATGAACTGCCTGAAAACCTGAGCCATGCGCTGGCTGCGACCGTCAGCGAATGGATCACGCCGGCTCCACGCCCGAACGCAAAATGGCCTGCCCCCGACGCCTGCTGGCTGGCCCTGATGGCGTTGAAAGTGAATCAGCTGGAGGGCTGCGTGCTCATCAGCGGCGATCCGCGTCTGCTGCAATCGGGACTGAATGCCGGACTCTGGACCATAGGCCTGGCCTCCTGCGGACCTCTGTGCGGTCTTTCGCCAAAACAATGGCAGGCGCTGAACGACAGCGAACGCGAACAACGCCGCGCCCACGCGACGCTCAAGCTCTACGCCCAGGGCGTGCATTCGGTCATCGATCATCTGGGCGAACTGGAGTCATGCCTCGCAGACATCGCCTTGCGCCGCAGTAAAGGCGAAAAGCCCTGATACATATCATGCAGGCAATTCTGTAGTGGATTAGTCTTAATGCATCACGGACCTTTCGTCCTCTGGAAGAGTCCATGAAACAGACTTATCAACCAAGGAGCACGCCATGCCTGCCCGCGAACTGCAAGAACAACTCAATACCCTGCGCGAGCAACTGGAGCATAATCCGCCGCTGTCCGAAGCCGAGCGTGTCAATCTTCATGAGCTGATGGAACAGATCGAAACAAAGATTCAGCTGGAAAGCATGACTCAGGACGCCAGCCTGGCCGATGGTGTCAATCTCGCGGTAGAACGCTTCGAGCTGGAGCATCCGGCCATCGCCGGCACCCTGCGCAATATCGTCCAGACCCTGGGCAACATCGGGATCTGACATCACGAAAAAGCCCGTCGAATGACGGGCTTCTCTGTTTACTGACGTGCCAGTCGACGGTTATCGACCTGCAACGCTTCAGTACTGCGATACGGGTTGATATCCAGCCCGCCACGGCGCACATAGCGCGCATAAACCGTCAGTTTCTCTGGCTTGAGCAAGCACTGCAGGTCGAGAAAGATCCGCTCCACGCATTGCTCATGGAAGTCCGAATGCTGGCGGAAGCTGACGATGTAAGCCAGCAGGCTCGCATGATCCAGCGCCGCACCACGATACTCCACCACCACACTGCCCCAGTCAGGCTGGCTGGTCACGGGACAGTTGGACTTGAGCAGATGGCTGTGCAGGCTTTCCTCGATGACACGGGAATCGTCGCAACGCAGCAGCTCGGGTTGCGGATGGTCATAGCTGTCGATGCTCACATCCAGATCGTCGATGCAGGTGCCCGGCAAGCTGGCCACGCCCTCGCTCTCGATATCGGCCAGACGGCTGATGCGAACACCTACAGGCTTGCCCGCCGCTGCCGACAGGTCCTTTTCAAGGGTCGCCTGCAACTGCTCGGTGCTCTCGAAGGAGGTCTGGTTCAGCGAGTTGAGGTAGAGCTTGAAGGACTTGGACTCGATGATATTGGGCGAATCGGCCGGAATGCTGAACTCGGCAATGGCCACCACCGGCTTGCCCGACGGCAGCAGCCAGGACAGCTCATAGCAATTCCAGAAATCGACACCCCGATAAGGCAACGTCTGAGCCGTCAGCCCCAGCTCGGCCCACTTCGCAGCGCGCGGAATCGGAAACAACAGGGATGGCGTGTAGGTGGCGATGTACTCGCTGGACTTGCCCAGCGGAGAGTGTTCGGCTGCGGGATGCATGGCGATACCTGGAATCTCATGAATTAACCCGGCAAGTTTATAGGGTTTGCACCGGGCTTTCAGCTTTAACGCCTGCTCGCACTGTGACGCCCGTGCAGCAACGAATTCATTGCTGCACGGGATCGGTCATTCGTATCGCAGTGCATGGGCCGGTTGCACCTGGGCGGCGCGCCATGCGGGGTAGATGGTTGCCAGGAAACTCAGGATGAAACCGGCACTGCAGATCAGCACCACGTCACCGCCCTGCAACTCGGAAGGCAGGTTGCTGATGAAATACACATCGGAACTGAAGATGTGCTGGCCACTGACCCGCTCGAACCAGCCGACGATGCTGCTGACATTCAGTGCGGCAATCACGCCCAGCACGCCACCGATCAAGGTGCCGACAATACCGATCACCGTACCCTGAACCATGAAGATCGCCATGATCTGCCGAGGTGTGGCACCGATGGTGCGCAGGATGGCGATATCCGCGCCCTTGTCGTTCACCACCATGATCAGGGTCGCAATGATATTGAACGCCGCCACGGCGACGATCATCAGCAGCAACAGGCCGATCATGGTCTTTTCCATTTTCATGGCGCTGAACAGGCTGCCCTGGGTGTGAGTCCAGTCATCGGCACGATAATCGGCGCCCAGGCTCGAAGCGATGGCAGTGGAAACCTGCGGTGCCTTGTACAGATCCTTCAGCGCCAGCCGCACACCCTGAACCTGACCGGGCTCCCAGCGTTGCATCTGCGCGGCATCGGCAATGTTGATCAGCGCCATGGAGCCATCCAGTTCGGCCCCTACCTTGAACACACCGACCACGGTCAGGCGTTGCATACGCGGCGTGATGCCGCCCGGCGCGCTGCTGACTTCCGGCACGATCAGGGTCAGCTTGTCACCCACGCTCAAGCGAAAGCGACGCGCCGTGATATCGCCCAGCACCACGCCGAACTCGCCCGGCTTCAGATCCTGCAGGTTGCCGCGAGTGATGTGCTTCGTCACGATGGAGACTTGATGCTCAAGCGCAGGATCGATACCACTGACCTGGATCGGCTGCATGGAGCCCTTGTAGGACAGCATGCCTTCCATCTCGGTGAGCGGCACCGCAGCCGTGACTTCCGGGTTCTTCAGAGCCGCGTCTGCCAGCGGCTTCCAGTCATCCACCGGCTTGACGCCAGCGATCATCGCATGGGGCACCATGCCGAGGATCCGTGAACTCATTTCACGCTGGAAACCGTTCATGACCGACAACACCACGATCATCGCCAGCACGCCCAGCGCCAGACCGATCATCGAGGTCATCGAGATGAACGAGATAAAGCTTTTACGGCGTTTTGCGCGGGTATAGCGCGCGCCGATGAAAATGGATAACGGTCTGAACATTCGCGGAGCACCGTAGCAAAAGGTAAAGACCCCGACGCGATGACTTGCGTCGGGGCGGGTCAATCAACCGGCGACGAGGTGACCGTCTTCCAGGCGCAGGACACGGTCCATCTGCCGGGCCAGGTTCATATCGTGGGTCACCACCAGAAACGCCGTACGCGACGAGGTGCTCAGTTCACGCATCAGGTCCTGAATGCCCTGGGCTGTGTGATGATCGAGGTTGCCGGTGGGCTCGTCGAGCATTACCAGCCCCGGCTGGTTCACCAGCGCACGGGCAATCGCGACACGCTGGCGCTCGCCACCGGACAATTCCGCTGGCTTGTGCGCCAGCCGGTGCCCGAGGCCTACGCGCTCCAGCAGGGCGGTGGCCCGCTGACGGGCCTCGGGAATCGATGTGCTGCCGATCAACAGCGGCATGCAGACGTTCTCGAGGGCGGTGAACTCGGGCAGCAGATGGTGGAACTGATAGACGAAACCCAGCGCGCGGTTGCGCAACAGGCCGCGAGCCTTTTCATTCAGTGCCGACAGTTCTTCCCCGGCCAGCCAGACACTGCCTTCGGAAGGCGTATCCAGGCCACCCAGCAGGTTGAGCAAGGTACTTTTGCCCGAGCCCGAACTGCCGACAATCGCCACCCGCTCACCCGGATGCAGCTCAAGCTGCAGGCCGGACAGCACCACGACAGATTCCGGACCTTCCTCGTAGGACTTACCCAGATTGCGGCAACTCAATACAGCTTTATCTAACATGCCCGACTCACTCATAACGTAACGCCTCCGCAGGCTGGGTGCGCGCCGCACGCCAGGCTGGATACAGGGTGGCGAGGAAACTCAGGGCCAACGCGGCACCGCAGACCTGGAACACATCCTGGGCCATCAGTTGCGAAGGCAGATAATCGATGAAGTACACGTCGGCGTTGAGGAACTTGTGGCCCATCAGGCCTTCGAGCGCCGAAATCGCCGAGCTGACATTGAGCGCCGCCACAATACCCACCGCCGCGCCGATCAGCGTACCGACCACACCGATCACGGAGCCCTGCACCATGAAGATGGCCATGATCTGTCGCGGCGTCGCGCCCAGCGTGCGCAGGATGGCAATGTCGCCCTTCTTGTCGTTGACCACCATGACCAACGTGGAAATGATATTGAACGCAGCCACCGCGACGATCAGCAGCAACAGCAGGCCGATCATGGCTTTTTCCATGCGGATCGCCTGATACAGGTTGCCGTGGGTACGGGTCCAGTCGCGAGAGTAGAAGTTGTTTTCGCCCAGCTTCTGGGCGATTTCCCATGAAGTGCGAGGGGCAGCGAACAGGTCATCGAACTTCAGGCGCAGGCCCTGGACCTGCTCCGGCTTCCAGCGATGCAGACGCCCCAGATCCTCGAGGTTGGTCAGGCCCAGATAGCCGTCCAGTTCACCGGCACCGACGTGGAAGATGCCGACCACTTCGAACCGTTTCATGCGCGGAAACATGCCCGCAGGCGTGACCGTGACTTCCGGGGCCACGAAGGTCAGCTTGTCACCGATGCCGACTCCCAGCTTGGTGGCGGCCTTGTCGCCGATCACGATGCCGAAACTGCCGGGCTCAAGGCTGTCGAGTTTCCCCTGTTTCACAAAGTTGTCGATGATCGAAACCTTGCGCTCCTGAGTCGGGTCAATACCGTTGAGCAGTACTTTCTGGACCTTGCCGTTATTGGTCAGCAAGCCCTGCATCTGGGTGAATGGCGCAACCGCCAGCACCTGCGGATTTTCCTGGACCCTGGCAGCCAGCCCCTGCCAGTTGGCGATCGGTTCGCCCGATTCGATGGTGGCGTGAGGCACCATGCCCAGCACGCGGGTACGCATTTCGTGATCGAAGCCATTCATGACCGATAACACGACTATCATCACCACTACGCCCAGGGCGAGGCCGATGATGGAGGTCAGGGAAATGAAGGAAACAAAATGGTTACGTCGTTTTGCACGGGTGTAACGCGTGCCGATGAAAACAAAAAGAGGTCTGAACATGTAGGGAATTGTTCGCAGGAATGGGGACGTCCGTGTGGCGGGCCTTGACGTGCAGCTTTACACTCGAAACTCTCTGACCACAGCAGCTACCATGGGTTCGCCATGTCGACACTAGATGAAGAAGAACGCCGCGAATACTACCGTATCGAAGACAGCGTCGCACTGGAAATTAACCCCCTGTCGCAGGCAGATCAAGCCAGCCAGGAAGCCATGCGCGAGACTTCGGCACTGTTCGATCTGCTCAGCGAACTGCATGTCAGCGAGTTCGAATCCCAGCACCTGCTGCGTCAGCTCGACGAGCGTGACCGGGTGCTCAACAGTTTTCTCAAATCGCTGAACAAGCGTATCGACCTGCTGGGCCGGGTTGTTGCCCATACCGCTCTGGGCAAGCTGGGTGCTCCGCAACCGGTGAAACTGTCCGAAGGCGGCCTGCTCTTTACCTCTCGACAGAGCTACACGCCGGGCGAAAAACTGTCGATCAAGATGGTGCTGATGCCCCAGGCTTCAGGCCTGATGCTGCGCGCCACTGTCATTCACTGTAACACTCTGGAAAACGGCGAATTCGATGTCGGCACCGAATTCGTGGACCTGCCGGACGCCCAGCGCCAGTTGCTCGCCCGCCATGTCCTGCAACGCCAGGCCCAGCAACGCCGTCAGGCACTTGAACAAGGCAGTCAGCCCAGAGCCTGAAGCCGTTCCCTTGCACATCTCACATTCATGTAATTGGCGCCTTTGAGGCCAGGAGTAATTGTGACCCTTATCTACGGCCACCGCGGCGCCAAGGGCGAAGCACCGGAAAACACCCTGACCAGCTTTCAGGAATGCCTCAAGCACGGTGTTCGCCGTTGCGAACTGGACCTGCACTTGTCTCGCGACGGGGAACTGATGGTCATTCACGACCCGACCCTCAAGCGCACCACGGATCGGCGCGGCAAGGTCCACGAACATCTGGCCGCCGACCTTGTGACCTACGACGCCCGCAAGGGCGGCCCCGGCTGGGTCACACCCTGCCCGATCCCGCATCTGGAAGAACTGTTCGAGAAATGCGACTTTGAACACTGGCAACTGGAAGTCAAAAGCGCTTCACGCACCCGTGCCGCCAACACCGTGCTGGCGATTCGTGAACTGGCTCAGCGCCATGGCTTGCTGGACAAGGTGACCATCACCTCGAGCTCACGGGAAGTACTGCGCGCCGCTGTCGAACTGACACCGGACATCAGCCGCGGACTGGTCGCCGAATATGCCTGGCTCGACCCGTTGAAGGTCGCCCAGAGCTATGGCTGCGAGATTCTGGCATTGAACTGGACACTGTGCACCCCGGAGCGTCTGCAGAAAGCGCAGCGTCAGGGCTTGCATGTGTCGGTATGGACCGTCAACGAACCTGCGCTGATGCGCAGGCTCGCCGACTTCGGCGTAGACAGCCTGATTACAGACTTTCCCGGTTTGGCCAGCGCCACCCTCGAGAATCGCTGAAATCGGTCTCCCCGGCCGGCTCAGGCCACCGGCCGGAGCCGCTTAAAAAAGCCGGTTCAGACCATCGTAGGCCGCTACCCGATAGGCTTCGGCCATGGTCGGGTAGTTGAAGGTGGTGTTGACGAAATACTTGATCGTATTCGCAGCACCTTCCTGGTTCATGATCGCCTGACCGATGTGCACGATCTCCGAAGCCTGGTCGCCAAAGCAGTGAACGCCCAGGACTTCCAGGGTTTCACGGTGGAACAGGATCTTCAGCATGCCGACCCGCTCACCGGAAATCTGCGCACGGGCCATGCCCTTGAAGAACGCCTTGCCCACTTCGTAAGGCACCCGCGCCTGAGTCAGTTCATGCTCGTTCTTGCCGATCGAGCTGATCTCGGGAATGGTGTAGATGCCGGTCGGCACGTCGTTGACATAACGCCAGCTGCCGTTGTCCACCAGACTGCCCGCTGCCGAACGCCCCTGGTCATAGGCGGCACTGGCCAGACTCGGCCAGCCTATGACATCGCCTGCGCCGTAGATATTGGGAACGCTGGTGCGGTAGTTCTCGTCGACTTCGATCTGACCGCGGCCATTGGCCTTGAGGCCGATGTTCTCCAGACCCAGCTTGTCGGTGTTGCCGGTGCGACCGTTACACCAGAGCAAGGCGTCGGCCTTGATCTTCTTCCCGGACTTGAGGTGCAGGATCACACCGTTATCCAGGCCTTCGACCTTCTCGTACTCTTCGTTATGGCGAACCATCACGTTGTTGTTGCTGAAGTGATAACTCAGCGCCTGGGAAATTTCCGAATCCAGGAAGCTCAGCAACTGATCGCGGTTGTCCACCAGTTCGACCAGCACCCCCAGACCACTGAAGATCGAGGCGTATTCACAGCCGATCACACCGGCACCATAAATGATCAGCTTGCGCGGGGTATGACCCAGGCTGAGGATGGTGTCGCTGTCATAGATACGCTTGTGATTGAAATCGATATCGGCAGGACGATAAGGGCGCGAACCGGTGGCGATGATGACCTGGTTGGCCACCAGCTTTTCGACGACGCCGTTGGCGCATACCACGTCGATGCTGTTTTCGTCGGAGAAGCTGCCGGTGCCGAAGAACACATCCACCCGGTTGCGGGCGTAGTAGCCAGTACGCGAGGCCACTTGCTTGGAAATGACGATTTCAGCGTTCTTCAACACATCCGGGAACGAAAACCAGCGCGGCTCGCCAATGGCACGGAACATCGGGTTGGTGTTGAAGTGAATGATCTGCTTGACCGCATGACGCAATGCCTTGGAAGGAATCGTGCCCAGGTGAGTGCAGTTGCCGCCGACCTGCCGACGGCTGTCGACCATCGCAACCTTGCGTCCCGCCTTGGCGGCATTCATTGCCGCTCCTTCTCCGGCTGGGCCGGAACCCAGTACCACTACGTCGTAGTTGTAGACAGCCATGCGTACTCCTTTAGAACATACCGAGGCGCCACTCTGGCATCTCTGGCTAAATCACGGGGTCCAGTCTAGCGCTGCACCAAGGGGGCGAACATTACCCCTTGGTCGCGCCGAAGGCCACTTTTGTCTGCTTGGCCTCGTTGCAATCGATCATTCTCACGCCATGAGTTCACTGCGACTGCACGGCACACAACCGATCGAACGCCGGATTGCTGCGAATCATAAAACGCTTATCGGCGCGAATCACAAAGAAAGCAGCGATTTGATGCTGTTGTGCGTAATCCCAGCCCCGTTCCGGCCCAAGAATAAGCAACAGAGTAGACAAGCCATCGGCCATCAGAGCCGAAGGATGAATCACCGTCACCGATGCCAGGTCATGATCCACCGGCGCCCCGCTCAACGCATCCAGGGTATGGGAATAGCGGTGCCCTTCATATTCGAAGTAGTGACGGTAATCCCCGGACGTCGAAACACCGCAACCGTCCAGGGCAAAGATCTTCTGCGCGATCTGCTGATCGTCGCGAGGCGCTTCGAGAGCAACCCGCCATGCCGAACCATCGGGCTTGCGCCCTTTCACCTTCAGTTCGCCGGTGACCTGTACCAGATAGTTATGCACGCCCAGCTCATCGAGTCGTGCGGCGATGCGATCTACCGTGTAACCGGCAGCCATGCTGCTCAGGTCTATCTCAACATCGGCATCCTTGCACAAGCGCCGGTTATCGATGCTCAGGTGCCGGTACCCCACTCGCTCATGCGCCCGGGCCAGTTCCCGCGCAGTCGGCACCTGCTGGCCACGGGACTGGGGGCCGAAACCCCACAGGTTCATCAACGGCAGGACCGTCAGGTCGAAAGCGCCCTGCGTTTCACGGGACAGGTGCTCACCGACGCGAACCAGATCAAGCACCGCTGGCGGCATGATCTGGCATTGATTGACCGGCATGACATTGAAACGCTCGACATCCGAATCGCTGCGCCAGGTGGACATCTGCTGGTCGACCTCGGCCAGTATCGCCTCGACTTCGGGCTGGACGACACGTACATCGGGCTGACCGGGGTGGCGCACATAACTCACCGAATAACCGCTGCCCATGGTCGGCCCACCAAAATTCTGCAAGGCAGGCCCCGGATCACAGCCGGCAATGGCACCGGAAAACAGCATGAGCACAGACCTGCCCAGCCACACCCTCATGGACTCAGCACCAGGAAAAGGCGCTGTGCGACGTCCCTGCCAATGGCACTGCGATAGATATTGACCACGTCCTTTGCCCCTCCCGAGCTTTTGATCAGTGACTTGTAACCGATCATCCTCTGCTCGGGCAATTTCAGGTGAGCCGCCGTGAATGCCTGGGCGCTGTCCGTTTCGTTTCTGTAGTGGAAATGCGCCCACCATAACAACCGGTTGTCCTTGTCACGAATCGCATACTCCTGCAGAAAGTCATCACGCCTGGCACCCGACATGTTTTTCCTGCCCTCGAAAGAGGAAATGTTGATTTCGCCCTGGCGATGCAGATAGCTGATACGTGCGGCTGTCGGCGGCTGAGACTTGATCATGGTGATACGCAGTCTGCGGCCTTCTGCCGTAAGACGGGCTGCGGCATCGCGCAACTGCGCGGCACTCGAGATCATCTGTTGCGACAGATTTTCAGATGTCCTGGCGCTTTCGGTCATCTGCTCGGCAAGCGCAATCAGCTTGCCCGCCTTGAAAACCAGAATGTCTTCGATATCTTCGGGCTCATAGGCCTGTGTGGCCTGCGAGCGGGCCTTTTCGAGGGCAGGCTCCACTTCAAGCAGAAATGTACGGGCGCGTCTTTGCAACTCACTTGCCGATACCGGTCGGGCACCGGGAGTTGGCCTTTCGGGTCGGGCGGTCTGCATTTCCACCCATTGACCATCCGCATGCCGGTGCCAGGAACTGATCACCTGGCCAGTCTGCGTATTCATGACATCGGCGACTTCACCCGGAAAACTCTTGTCGTCGCGGCGTACATGCCCGACAAAGGAGCGATGATTTCGGGTCCTGATGACCCTCTTGTCAGGCTGCGCGACCCGCGGCACATATTCGACCACGGCGGGCGAAGGCTCGACGTTTTCCTGAATCAGCTTCGCCAGCTGGGTTTGAGTCCTCTCGCACAGCATATTGAGCTCGCGCCTGAAGCTCTCCAGGTACTGAACCTGATCCCCGGTGAAGAGTCCGGCATCGACATCGTCAGCAATCCCTCTGGCCTTGTGATACTCGCGCAAGACACTTTCCAGAACATCGATTCGTTCGGCCAGCGAATAGTCGTTGGGCCTTTCAAGCTCGGCATGAGACGCGAACGCGCCATTCAAGCCCATGTCGTTGCGCAACTCCTTGAAAGGCCGAAACTCTTCATTGGCTGTCATGTGCTCTCTGCTGAAACACAGCTCCAGGTACGACATCATGTGCTGGAAACTCCACTCGAGGTTGGAGAACAGCTTGCCTTGATAAAGCGTCGTAACCTGCTTGCGCCAGAACTCTTCGCCCACCTTGGGCACCGCGCGCAGCTTCTCCCAGAGCGATTCGCGAATCTGCGACCAGTGCATGCCCTTTTCCTGCCTGTTCGACAGCGACTTGAACAGTCCCAGATAGGTTTCGATATTTTCATCCGAGAGCACGCTCCCGGTACCGGCCATTTTCGCGATTTCGGTGCCGGCCAGGATGCCGTTCTCGGCCGCCAGCCGACCTTCCAGAAACTCCAGATAGATCGTGACCCGTGCAATATCCTGTGCCCTCTGTCGCTCGGGAGGTCGATCTCCTGCCCGCAACTGCTCCCACAGATTCATCCGCTGCTTCAATAGCTCGACCTCTTCGCCCATTGCGCTTTCGAGACGGTCGAAAAAAAGCTGCCGCACTTCACCGGTGGCCGTATTCAGATGCGCGTTGTAGCCTGTGATCCTGTTCACCAGTTCCGTTTCGCGCCCATCGAGCTCTGCCAGGCTCTGATTGATACGGGTCAGATTCTCTGCGTTCTGCCGGGCCATCTGGCGAATGTTTTTCTTCGGCCCGCCACCACGCAGATGCAGCCCCAGATCCAGATGCCATTCCTGGCCATCGTGCCTGAGCCAGGGACCGGGCACCTCTGGACTGTCGGGACGCACGACACGCACTCCATCCTCCCCGACCGTAACCCGAAACAGGTCGCTGCCGACTCTGGCCAGCCAGAGGTCATTGAAGCTGTAGAGACCGGCATACGTCCCCGAGGCAACAGGATTGCCGGGGACAGTTGCAGGCCGGATCTTGAATTTTTCCAGCTCCAGACGCTGTGCTCCGCTGAGTCGATTGCCGGGTTGCGACCAGGAAAAGTCGAGCACGGTCCGCACATCGCTCAACAAGCTCCCGGCAACGGCAGGAGCCTGACGAACGGTTACAGGATCGGCTGCCATAACCGGCTCTGCCAGCATCCGCCTGGTGGCAAGCCTATTCACGGATGCCAGGTTATTGAGAGAAACCCCGGAATGCAGCAAGATCAGCGAGATATTGAGCAACAGGCCGGCAAGCTGTGCCGAGCCCCCTTCATTCTCCGAAACGGGTCTGGAAAGTTGCTGATCGACGCCGGACAACAGTTGCTCGAGCCACAAGGCATTGGCAAACGGCCCGCTGAACAGCGGCAGCACGGTATTGAGCAAGAGCCAGCCGCCTTCCTTGAACAGCGCCCAGCGACTTTCAGCATTGGAAACAGCATTGCGGTCTGCCAGTTCGATCAGCGCCCGGGCATTGGCATTGAACAGGCCGAGCATGATGTCGCCCCGCAGAACATCGGTGCCCAGCACCGCTGGCTGGGGTTTTTCCAGGGGGGCGGAATCCGAGCCCAGACCAAAGCGAACGATATGTGGCTCATCAAAACCGCCATTGGCATAAACCGGACGCGCACTGTCACTCAACCAGACCAGTATGTTGTTTTGCAATGCTCCGGGTTGTTTGACCGCCGCAAGCAACGCCGACCAGTTGGCAAACTCGGTCAGTGGGGTATGGGCAAAAGGCCTGTAAAGCACATGCGGCCCGACAGCGTTATCCTGCGGGCCGATCACGAACATATTGGCCACCACATCGGCCCGATGTCCCGCCTGACGAACGAAGGAAAGGGGTCGCAGGACGATTGGCCGAGTGCCAACACGTCGCTCGGTCACACTTGTCTGCATGATGGCGCAAACGGATTGATAAGCCCTCTGGCTCAGATCGCCCTTGATCTTCTGCTCCAGCGCCTGCAAAGGCAGCTGGAGACGCAACTGAGCGGCAAACAAGGCCTCGCGCCGCTGCGCTTCGGCGGTGTCAGTCACCAGATAGCGCTTGAGCAGATCCGGATAAACCTGGCCGATATCGACGCGCACGGTAAGCTCTTTCAGATACTCCCCCGTCATCCAGTGCGGCAATGGTTTTCCATCCGTGCGATAGACCTTGATTTCCCCAGCAGGCAGCCCGGCAAGATTTTCCAGAGCGAACTCGGGAAATGTCATGATCACCGGTTCGACACCTCCGGATACAACAACCTGACCGCCTGACGGCACAGCGATAGCAGTGACCTTGTTTATTCGCACTTGAATCTGTTCGGGCAGAAAGTCCACTCCGTCGAGGTGATCCTGAGCGATGGCCATGGCCAGGGATCGGGACGCGAATTCAAGAATCGGCGGCAGCCCTTCATTGAAGGAGTGGCCCCCGGAACGCTTCTGGGTCACCGCCAGATCGACCATCAGGCGACTGTACTGATTGCGGTCCGCTTCCTGCGCGTTTCTCATCCACAGCGGCAAACGCTCGATATCCAGCGCCGAAGAACGAGCGGATTCCACCTCAAAGAGTCCGCAGATGTCGGTCAGCGCTGCCAGTGAATGTTCCAGACGATCAAGATCATAGCCCGGGCTGCTTTCGAGCCCCTGGATGCCCACCAGCTGGTTCTCCAGCAATGCCATGGCCAGCACGCCGAAAATGTCGTCTTCCGGCTCATGGGCGGTCCACTGCACGTTCAGTTTCTCCACCTGATCATCCAGCAGATACGCCAGGCTTCGCTCCCAGGCGCTGAACGTCGGCCAGCTCTGGTAGCGACCCGACAGCTGATACATCAGGACCTGCTCATTGCCCTTCCGAGTGTTGAAAATGACCAGGGCCGGCAGGATCACCGATTTAGAGTCGGGTCCGCCGACCTGCAAGCGAATAATGCAGGTACTGGGCAGAGGCCGCTGTACAGCCAACCGTTCACGCTCGGCTTTTTCCGGAAACAGGGCGACATCGTGCAACCATTTCCTGGCCATGGGCGACTGCTCACGGGAAGGCGTTGTGCTCAGTTCATCGAGCAAGACCTGCTTGATCCGCCCCGCCAGCCACTCCCAGCGGCTGCGGCAACCGACAGACTCTTCAGTGCACTCGCTCCAGTAATTGACCAGTGCCAGCTTGAAGGTTTCGAACAGACCGAGCGCTACCCGGTTCAGCAAAGCACTGACGTCGGACATTTCTACAGACAACGGGCCTGCCGCCCCCAGCAGCATGTGCTGTGCGCTGCTCCACTTCACGCTGGACTGGGCTGCGAAATGCTCCAGCAGACAGTCGACAAGGGGTTGAGCCTCTTGTGAGGCTGAAGATGAGAGACGTGTTGCGGTCGTCTTGCGGGAGACGACTGCCGTCTGCGGGTCGATCTGCAATGTCGGGTACAACTGACGCAGCTCCTGACGCAAGGTTGCGACAGCGACCCGACGCAAGGTCGGGCGAGCGGCAAATTGTTCTGCAACATCGAATGCAATAGTCATATGAAATCGGCTCACTTGTTTGATGGCCATCTGCAAGCCAGAGGCCCAGGCGCTATTTCAATGAGCTAAAGCCATATGCCCCCTCCCCGAGACATAAACAAATACCCCATACAGTCATGATCGACCTCGCATTTCAAAAGACTGTCATGCAGTGGAAGGTTGTTTTCGAAGGCGTTTACACATATGGTTACAATTATGCGTCAGGTGCGGGCTTGAGCCTTCACCGGTGCAAAGCAGGACATAAATACAACGGATCCCCTAGCTATACAGCCTAAGTGAGTATTTCCAATGGCCTCAAACACAGGCAAGGGCAAGGCGATTTTTCGCGTTGTCAGCGGTAACTTTCTTGAAATGTTCGACTTCATGGTCTACGGCTTCTACGCCACAGCCATCGCCAAGACCTTCTTCCCTGCCGACAGCGCATTCGCGTCCCTGATGCTTTCGCTGGCTACCTTTGGTGCCGGCTTCCTGATGCGCCCTCTGGGTGCGATTTTCCTGGGTGCCTACATTGACCGTCACGGTCGCCGCAAAGGGCTGATCATCACGTTGGCGCTGATGGCTCTGGGCACTGTGTTGATCGCCTGCGTACCGGGTTACGCAACCCTGGGCGTTGCCGCTCCCCTGCTGGTTCTGCTGGGCCGTCTGCTGCAGGGCTTCTCCGCGGGCGTGGAGCTGGGTGGCGTTTCGGTCTATCTGGCGGAAATTTCCACGCCGGGTCGCAAAGGTTTCTTCGTCAGCTGGCAGTCGGCCAGTCAACAGGCTGCCGTGGTTTTCGCCGGCCTGCTGGGCGTCGGCCTCAACCATTGGCTCAGCCCTGATCAGATGGGCGAATGGGGCTGGCGCGTGCCGTTCCTGGTGGGCTGCCTGATCGTACCGGCCATCTTCATCATCCGCCGCTCCCTGGAAGAGTCGCCCGAGTTCGAGGCCCGTACCCATCGTCCGAACCTGAGCGAAGTCATGCGCTCCATCAGCCAGAACTTCGGCCTGGTGCTGGGCGGTATGGCGCTGGTCGTGATGACCACCGTGTCCTTCTACCTGATCACTGCCTACACCCCGACCTTCGGCAAGAACGAACTGCATCTGTCGGACATCGACAGCCTGCTGGTAACGGTCTGCGTGGGCGTGTCCAACTTTATCTGGCTGCCGATCATGGGTTCGTTCTCCGACCGTATCGGGCGCAAGCCACTCCTGATCGCTGCAACCGTGCTGGCCATCGCAACAGCCTATCCGGCCCTGTCGTGGCTGGTGGCACACCCGAGCTTCGGCAATCTGCTGATGGTGGAGCTGTGGTTCTCGTTCCTGTATGGCTCTTATAACGGCGCCATGGTGGTAGCCCTGACCGAAATCATGCCGGTAGACGTTCGCACCACCGGTTTCTCCCTGGCCTACAGCCTGGCGACTGCAACCTTCGGTGGCTTCACCCCGGCGGCATGTACCTACCTGATCCATGTACTGGACAACAAGGCTGCGCCTGGTATCTGGCTGACCGGCGCTGCGATCCTGGGCCTGATCGCAACACTGGTGCTGTTCCGCAAGGGCGGACACAAACTGCAAACCCCGGGTGTTACAGCTACAGCCTGATCAGCACTGTAGCAACGCAACATCACAATGCCCCGACCCGGTGTCGGGGCATTTTCGTTTTCAGACCTTGAGCTTCCAGGGCCTGAAACTCAGCCACAGCAACACACCCGGCAACTGCAAGGCAATCATCAGGCCCAGCGACCACTGATAAGCCTCCACCGGGTGCCCTGCCCCCTCGCCCATCGGCCATAGATTCAGCACGATCCCCATCAGCCATTGCAGGAAAAACGCGAGTACGAATACCACCAGGTTGAAGGACGAACTCACTCGTCCCGCCAGTTCGGGTGCAACCGACTGGGCAACGATGGCGTAGTTCATGGTGGTGGACGTACCAAAAAAGCTGAACCCCATGGCAATCAGGTACGGTGAAACCGGCAAGCCGCTGGCCATGAGCATCTGGAAGACGATAAAGATCACCATCCCCGCACCGCAGACCATGATCGGCTGCACCCCGAAACGGCGCAGATAATCGGTTATGGCACCAAACGCCAGAGAACCGGCAACCATGGCGACAGTGCCGAACAGCAACACGCTGGCCATACCCGAATCACTCAGACCGGCCATATCGCGCAACCACGGTCCCATCCACAACGACAGCACCGACATGTAAATCGCATGGGCGAATACCGAGTACAGAGCCAGGCGCCAGAAGGTCCATGACGAATAGAGCTTGCCCACGGCAGCGAACATATCGGAGTAACGCGTGCTCCTGGCTTCGTAAGTCCGGGGGACGCTGACGTGAATGATCACGGCGACACAAAAAGTCAGCAACGCCAGAATCAGAAACGCTTCACGCCAGGTGAACCAACTGAGCAGCACATGCAAGGGCGTCGTTGAAGCCATGGCACCCAGCCCGCCAATCGACAGCAGGCAAGCCGTACTCAAGGGCAGACGCTCAGGCGGCAACCAGATGGCGCAGGCCTTGATGGCACTCATCAGCGAACCCGCCACCCCCAGGCCGATCAGGCCGCGCCCCACCAGCAGACCCGCTTCGGTGCTGGATATGCTGAAAATCACCGCACCCAGTACCGCGAGCAGCAGCATCGGCGCCTGCACGCTGCGAGGACCGTAACGATCGAGCATGACACCCAGCGGAATCTGCGCTGCCGCGAAGGTCAGGAAATAGGCCCCCGTCAACAATCCCAGACTGCTCGCAGGCAGGCTCAGGTCCGTCTGCAGATCGACGTAGATCACGGCATTGACCGTACGGAACATGTAAGAGACGAAGTGCCCCAGGCCAAAAGGGATGAAAATCGTCAGAAACAACATGAAAAAACTGCTTTTGAGCTGTTTCTGCGCACAATCCATTGTCGAACCACCGCTCATCAAGCGACTCTCCATAAACAAAACGGGCCGAAACCTGTAGATACAGGATTCGGCCCGTTTGGGGAACTGCCCGGCAAGACCGGGCAATTACATCATTACTGCGGGAAGGCTGGCGGGTTGACGCCGGCGATATCTTCCATGACGCGAACAACCTGGCAGCTGTAACCGAATTCGTTGTCGTACCAGACGTACAGAACAACGCGGTTGTCATTGACGATGGTTGCTTCGCCATCCACGACACCAGCGTGGCGCGAGCCAACGAAGTCGGTGGAAACCACTTCCTGCGAGTTCACGAAATCGATCTGCTTGTGCAGGTCCGAGTGCAGCGCCATGTGACGCAGGTACTCGTTCATTTCTTCGCGGCTGGTGGCTTTCTCGAGGTTGAGGTTGAGAATGGCCATGGAAACGTTCGGCGTCGGAACGCGGATCGCGTTACCGGTCAGCTTGCCGGCCAGTTCAGGCAGAGCCTTGGCAGCAGCAGTGGCAGCACCGGTTTCGGTGATGACCATGTTCAGCGCCGCGCTGCGGCCACGACGATCGCCCTTGTGGAAGTTGTCGATCAGGTTCTGGTCGTTGGTGTACGAGTGAACCGTTTCAACGTGACCGTTGACGATACCGAACTTGTCGTTGACAGCCTTGAGCACCGGCACGATGGCGTTGGTGGTGCAGGATGCAGCGGACACGATCTTGTCGTCGGCCGTGATTTCACCGTGGTTGATACCGTGCACGATGTTCTTCAGCTTGCCCTTGCCAGGCGCGGTCAGAACAACGCGGTCGATACCCGGGCATGCCAGATGCTGGCCCAGACCGTCGGCATCACGCCATACACCGGTGTTGTCCACCAGCAGGGCGTCCTTGATACCGTACTGGGTGTAATCCACCTCGGCAGGGTTCTTGGCGTAGATGATCTGGATCAGGTTGCCGTTGGCAGTCAGGGTGCTGTTGGCTTCGTCGATGGTGATGGTGCCGTCGAAAGGACCATGTACCGAGTCACGACGCAGCAGGCTGGCACGCTTGACCAGATCGTTTTCCGCGCCTTTGCGGACAACGATGGCACGCAGGCGCAGGCCTTCGCCACCACCGGTCTTCTCGATCAGGATACGGGCCAGCAGGCGACCGATACGACCGAAACCGTAAAGCACGACGTCAGTGCCTTTGGCCGGAGTGGCGTTTTTCTTGCCAACGACACTGGCCAGTTCGTCACGCACGAACTGCTCGGCGGAACGGCCATTGCCTTCGGTCTTGAATTTCACGGCCAGCTTGCCCAGGTCCACCGAAGCGGCACCCAGCTCAAGCTCGCTCATCGCTTTGACGAGCGGGAAAGTTTCGTGCACGGACAACTCAAGTGCATCGGACTGGCGATGACGGGCAAAGCGGTGAGCTTTGAGAATCGCGATGACTGAACGGTTGATCAGGCTGCGGCCATAGATCGAACTCACCACATTGTTATTGCGGTAGAGCTGGCCGATAAGCGGAATCATCGCCTCGGCGAGCGCTTCACGATCGATCCATTCACCAAGACACTGGTCGGGCTTCTGAGTCACGGGAACCTTCCACATGTAGGGGCTGAAAAAAGGGGCTACATTATGCCGCCGCCTTTGTTTATGAGCAATGCGCCGTTGTCAGATCAACGCGCACTACATTTTGTTCCTCATATGAACGACAAATCGCCGCGCCGGGCTTTTATGCTTCAAGCTGACCTGAAAACTGACAGCCAGTACCTTACCCCGGTACAATCGCCGCCCCTGTCGCAACGCCTGGAGCCTGACCTTCCGTGCCCGTTCTGCGTCTACCGCTTCTTCCTGCCGCTGCCGGCAAACAACACTGGGGCAATCTTCCCGGTGCCGCACTGAGCCTGGCTATTGCCGAGGCAGCCAGCGCCGCCAAGCGCTTCACCCTGCTTTTGACCGCCGACAGCCAGAGCGCCGAGCGGCTGGAGCAGGAACTGAGGTTCTTCGCGCCGACACTGCCGGTCCTGCATTTTCCGGACTGGGAAACCCTGCCCTACGACCTGTTCTCGCCGCATCAGGACATCATTTCCCAGCGTATCGCCAGCCTCTACAACCTGCCGGAACTGGATCATGGCGTATTGGTAGTTCCCATCACCACCGCCCTACATCGGCTGGCCCCGACCAAATTCCTGCTGGGCAGCAGCCTGGTACTGGATGTCGGCCAGAAGCTCGATGTCGAAGCCATGCGCACACGCCTGGAGGCCAGTGGGTATCGCTATGTCGATACGGTGTACGAACATGGCGAGTTCACCGTGCGCGGCGCGTTGATTGATCTGTTTCCGATGGGCAGCAAGGTGCCGTACCGGATCGACCTGTTCGACGACGAAATCGAAACCCTGCGCACCTTCGATCCCGACACGCAACGCTCCATAGACAAGGTCGAGTCGGTCCGCCTGCTGCCGGCCCGGGAGTTTCCGTTGCAGAAAGAAGAAGTCACACGCTTCAAGGCGCGCTTTCGCGAGCGCTTCGACGTGGACTTCCGACGCAGTACGATCTTCCAGGACCTGAGCAGCGGCATCACGCCAGCCGGGATCGAGTACTACATTCCGCTGTTCTTCGAGGAAACCTCGACCCTGTTCGACTACCTGCCCCAGGACACCCAGGTGTTCTCGCTGCCGGGCATCGAACAGGCCGCCGAAAACTTCTGGAACGATGTACGCAACCGCTACGAAGAGCGTCGCATCGACCCGGATCGCCCGCTGCTGCCGCCTGCCGAGCTGTTCCTGCCGGTGGAAGACTGCTTTTCACGCCTCAAGAGCTGGCCGCGAGTGGTTGCCAGCCAGCAGGATGTCGAGCCCGGTGTCGGTCGCGAACGCTTCCCGGCCCAGGGGCTGCCGGATCTGGCCATCGAGGCCAAGGCCAGCCAGCCGTTGGCCGCGCTGTCGACCTTTCTCGACGAATTCCCCGGTCGCGTGCTGTTCACCGCAGAATCCGCCGGACGCCGCGAAGTGCTGCTGGAGCTGCTGGATCGCCTGAAACTGCGTCCCAGGACCGTCGATAGCTGGCTGGACTTCGTCAATGGCAAGGACCGGCTGGCAATCACCATCGCACCTCTGGATGAAGGTCTGGTGCTGGAACAACCGGCACTGGCCCTGGTGGCCGAAAGCCCGTTGTTCGGGCAGCGGGTCATGCAGCGCCGACGCCGTGAAAAGCGCAACGACAACGGCAATAACGATGCGGTGATCAAGAACCTCACCGAACTGCGCGAAGGCGCGCCGGTGGTGCACATCGATCATGGCGTTGGTCGCTACCTCGGGCTGGCGACGCTGGAAGTCGAAAATCAGGTCGCCGAGTTCCTGATGCTGGCCTATGCCGAAGACGCCAAGCTCTATGTACCGGTCGCCAACCTGCACCTGATCGCCCGCTACACCGGCAGCGACGACGAAAATGCGCCGCTGCACCGCCTGGGCTCGGAAACCTGGCAGAAAGCCAAGCGCAAGGCCGCCGAGCAGGTGCGCGATGTAGCCGCCGAGCTGCTGGACATCTACGCTCGCCGGGCTGCCCGCGAAGGCTATGCCTTCCAGGACCCGAAAGCCGATTACGCAACGTTCAGCGCCGGTTTCCCGTTCGAGGAAACACCGGACCAGCAGACCACCATCGAAGCGGTCCGCGCCGACATGCTGGCGCCCAAGCCCATGGACCGGCTGGTCTGCGGCGATGTGGGTTTCGGCAAGACCGAAGTGGCGATGCGCGCCGCATTCATTGCCGTACACGGCGGACGTCAGGTAGCGATTCTGGTGCCCACCACCCTGCTCGCCCAGCAGCATTACAACAGCTTCCGCGACCGCTTTGCCGACTGGCCAGTCCGGGTAGAAGTCATGAGCCGTTTCAAGTCCGCCAAGGACGTGAGCGCTGCCGTGGCCGATCTGGCCGAGGGCAAGATCGATATCGTCATCGGCACCCACAAGCTGCTGCAGGACGATGTAAAAATCAAGAATCTGGGGCTGGTGATCATCGACGAAGAGCACCGCTTCGGAGTACGCCAGAAAGAACAGCTCAAGGCCCTACGCAGTGAAGTCGATATCCTGACCCTCACCGCGACACCGATCCCGCGTACGCTGAACATGGCCGTGTCGGGCATGCGCGATCTGTCGATCATCGCCACACCACCAGCCCGCAGACTGTCGGTCCGCACCTTTGTCATGGAGCAGAACAAGCCGACCATCAAGGAAGCGCTGTTGCGCGAGCTGCTGCGCGGCGGTCAGGTCTACTACCTGCACAACGACGTCAAGACCATCGAGAAATGCGCCGCCGATCTGGCCGAACTGGTGCCCGAGGCACGTATCGGTATCGGGCACGGCCAGATGCGCGAGCGCGAACTCGAACAGGTGATGAGCGACTTCTACCACAAGCGCTTCAACGTACTGATCGCCTCGACCATCATCGAGACCGGCATCGACGTGCCCAGCGCCAACACCATCATCATCGAGCGCGCCGACAAGTTCGGTCTGGCGCAGTTGCACCAGTTGCGCGGCCGGGTCGGACGCAGTCATCACCAGGCTTATGCCTATCTGCTGACGCCACCACGCAAGCAGATCACCCCCGATGCCGAGAAGCGCCTGGAAGCCATCGCCAACACCCAGGACCTGGGCGCAGGTTTTGTACTGGCCACCAACGATCTGGAAATCCGCGGCGCAGGCGAACTGCTGGGCGACGGTCAGAGCGGCCAGATCCAGGCCGTCGGCTTCACCCTGTACATGGAAATGCTCGAACGCGCCGTCAAGTCGATCCGCAAGGGCGAACAGCCGAACCTCGATCAGCCGCTGGGCGGCGGCCCGGAAATCAACCTGCGGGTTCCGGCACTGATTCCCGAATCGTACCTGCCGGACGTGCATACCCGCCTGATCCTCTACAAGCGCATTGCCAACGCTGCCGACGAGGATGGCCTCAAGGACCTGCAGGTGGAGATGATCGACCGCTTCGGCCTGCTGCCCGAACCCACCAAGAGCCTGATACGCATCACGCAGCTCAAGCTGCATGCCGAGAAACTGGGCATCCGCAAGATCGATGCCGGGCCTCAGGGTGGACGTCTGGAGTTCGCAGCCGATACCCCGGTTGACCCGCTGACCCTGATCAAACTGATCCAGAGCCAGCCCAACCGCTACAAGTTCGAAGGTGCCACACTCTTCAAATTCATGGTCCCCATGGAGCGCCCCGACGAGCGCTTCAATACGATCGAAGCGCTGCTTGAGCGCCTGACCCCGAAAACTGCTTGAAGGATTCATCCATGCGTCTGTTCCGTTCATTGATCCTGCTGCTGACGCTTGTCGCTCCGACAGCCTTTGCCGACAGCCTGTATCAGGTGGAAATGATCCTGTTTCGCCAGCTCGGCGAGCCTGCCGCCACACTGCAGTTCGCCCCCGAAGACTGGAGCGCCGGCGCCACCCGCATCGACTCCGGCAACGAGCGAAGCCCTGCATTGAACGACATGGCCAGCAAGCTTCAGGACAGCGGTAAATATCAGGTACTGCTGCAAAAGGCCTGGCAACAGAGCATCGGCACCGAAAACAGTAAAATGGCCGTGACCAGCGGCAAGGAACAACTTGGCCACTTCCCGGTGGAGGGCACCATCAGCCTGGCAATCTCGCGCTTTACCGATATATCCGCGAACTTCTGGATCAACCAGCTTGATCCTCATGGCATATTGATCAGCAGTGAGCACATGAAACAGACCGCCAGGGTCAAGAACGGCGAGCTGATCTATCTGGATAACAGCAGCCTAGCCCTGCTGATAAAAGTTTCTCCCCTTTGAGCACTCAGGAGCGCACCTGCGCTCCCTTTCTTTTGAGCATCGCTAAGGCGTAGGGCTTTTTAAAACAGTGTCGTCCATTCTCGAAAAAGTCCTTGCTTCGGCATGGACACAGCTATTCAAACCCCAGACTCTTGAGCGGGGGTACAGCTATGCCCTGCAAAATCGCATCGCACTCGAAGAGTCCAGCCCACAGATCATTCGCACCACCTGCCGGGGCTCAGGGTACGAGCTCTATACCCAGACCCTGCTGTTCAAGGATCCGGATCGCTACAAGAACTTTCTGGTCTGCAAGTGCACCTGCCCGGTACACAACGATTGCAAGCATTGCGTAGCGGCCCTGCATTTTCTGCAGGACCCGGCCAACAAGCAGGCCCTGGCTGCCGCCATGGCTTCCCACGCCAGCGAGGTTGCAGAACATCAGACCACCCTGCCCGAGCGCCTGATCGACACCATCAAACCCACACCGCGACTGATACTCGCCAGTATCGAATTCAGCGCCTACGAGCCGCGCAACGGTCGCATGCAGCGCCACATCCAGCACCGTGCGGCCCTGGCCTTCGCCTATGGCAAGCACTATGCAGTCGGCACTACCAACGTCAGCATTCTGGTCAGTTCCCTGGGCAGCGATCTGGTCAACCAGAAGAGCGACATCATCGAGCACACCGAAACCGAAACCCTGCGCATCCGTCGCCAGGGCGAGCAGGAGCGGCAATATCGCCAGCAACTGAACGACATCGGCTTCAAGGTCGCCACCCGACAAAGCAAGGCTCTGCCCGACAGCGCCGGGGACATGTATGAATTGCCTACCGACAAGGCCTGGCTGCATTTTGTACTGGACGACCTGCCAAGGCTGCGCGAGGAAGGCTGGGAAATCGAAATACGCGATGACTTCGGCTTCGATGTCACGCCCGTGGACGACTGGTATGCCGTCATCGACGAGGAAACCGAACGCGACTGGTTCGACCTGGAACTGGGCATCATCGTCAACGGCGAACGCCTGAGCCTGCTGCCGATCCTGATCAACCTGCTGCGCAGCCACCCGGAACTGATGAGCCCTTCGGCCGTAGCCAAGCGCGGCGATGAAGAACAACTGCTGGTCCAGCTCAATCACTTCACCCAGAACGGCGGCGGCCCGGTACAGGTCGCCCTGCCCTACGGGCGGCTCAAGCCGGTGCTGGCGACCCTGGGTGATTTCTACTGGCGCGAGGAAGACAGCAATACCCTGCGCATGAGCCGGGCCGATGCGGCGCGCCTGACCGAACTCGATGACCTGCCACTGGTATGGCAAGGCGGCGACCGCCTGCGCCAGTTCGCCGAACGACTGGTGAACATCAAGGATGCGCCGATCGTCATGCCCGAAGGCCTGAATGCCACGCTGCGCCCTTATCAACTGGAAGGCCTGAGCTGGATGCAGTCCTTGCGCGAGCTGGAAGTGGGCGGCGTGCTGGCCGATGACATGGGACTGGGCAAGACCCTGCAGACCCTGACGCATCTGCTGATGGAGAAACAGGCCGGACGCCTCGACCGCCCTGCCCTGGCGGTCATGCCCACCAGCCTGATCCCCAACTGGCTGGACGAAGCCGAAAACTTCACGCCTCAGCTCAAGGTCCTGGCCCTGTATGGCGCCAATCGTCATCAGGAAGCCAGCAATCTTCAGGACTACGACCTGATCCTGACCACCTACGCCCTGCTGCCCCGGGATCTTGAACTGCTGGAGAAACTGCCGCTGCATGTGCTGATTCTCGATGAAGCACAGTACATCAAGAACCCCAACAGCAAGGCCGCCCAGGCCGCACGCAACCTCAATGCCCGCCAGCGCCTGTGCCTGAGCGGTACGCCCCTGGAAAACCATCTGGGCGAGCTGTGGTCGCTGTTCCACTTCCTGATGCCTGGCTGGCTGGGCAGCAGCAAGGAATTCAACAGCAATTACCGGACGGCCATTGAAAAACACGGCAATGTCGATCGCCTGCATCACCTCAACGCCCGCATAAAACCCTTCCTGCTACGTCGCACCAAGGAACAGGTGGCGACCGAGCTGCCGCCCAAGACCGAGATCATTCACTGGGTCGAACTCAATGACGCGCAACGCGACGTCTACGAGACCGTGCGCCTGGCCATGGACAAGAAGGTTCGCGACGAGATCTCCCGCAAAGGCGTGGCCCGCAGCCAGATCATCATTCTTGAGGCTCTGCTCAAGCTGCGTCAGGTCTGCTGCGACCTGCGACTGGTCAACGACGATATGCCGGTCAATGCCAAACAGGGCAGCTCGGCCAAACTGCAAAGCCTGATGGAGATGTTCGAGGAACTGCTGGCCGAAGGTCGCAAGATCCTGCTGTTCTCGCAATTCACCTCGATGCTGACCCTGATCGAGCAGGAGCTGGAACAGCGCGGCATTCCCTATGCCCTGCTCACAGGAGCGACCCGGGACCGTCGTACACCGATTCATGAATTCCAGAACGGCAAGTTGCCGGTGTTCCTGATCAGTCTGAAAGCCGGCGGCACCGGCCTGAACCTGACCGCTGCCGACACCGTGATTCACTATGATCCCTGGTGGAACCCGGCCGCAGAAAACCAGGCCACCGACCGCGCCTATCGCATTGGCCAGGACAAACCTGTATTCGTCTACAAGATGATTGCCCGAGGCACGGTGGAAGAGAAGATCCAGCGCTTGCAGCAGGAAAAATCGGCACTGGCGGCAGGCGTTCTGGATGGCCGCTCGGCCGGAGACTGGAAGCTGCGCGACGAAGACCTGCAGGCGTTGTTCGCACCGCTGCCGGCAGCCCCAAAGAAAGGCAAGAAATAAGCTCCTATGGGGCATCCGAAACTTTTTGACAGGCAAATAAAAACCCGCCGAAGCGGGTTTTTCCAAAGACCATCCAACTCCCTGTCGGCCGCCTCCCAGGCAATGGTCGATCATCCTTGATCCTGGCGAACTCCCTGTTCACCAGTTGTTGGATCCAATAGTACGGACCCCGGCATAAAGCGAAAAGAGCGAAATATCTTCAGCACTTGTAAGCCTTTGGCCATACGTTGAATCTGAAATGGCTGATGAAGCGGTTTTTCACTGCGCCGACAACACCCGCGCCAGGGTCGCTTTCACCTTGCCCATGCCATCGCGCAGCGCCTGCTCGATCTCGGCCATGGTGATGACAGTCGTCGACTTGCCCGCCGCCGGGTTGACCACCAGCGCCAGACAGGCGTAATCCAGCTCCAGCTCACGGGCCAGTGCCGCTTCCGGCATACCGGTCATGCCAACGATGTCGCAGCCGTCACGCTCAAGACGAATGATCTCGGCCACTGTCTCCAGACGCGGCCCCTGGGTGCAGGCATACACTCCACGGTCACTGAACTCGCACCCTTCAGCCGCCAGTGCAGCGATCAGACGGGCACGCAGGGCTTCGCTGTAGGGGTAGCTGAAGTCGATATGGGTGACCTGCTCCAGATCGTCGGCAAAGAACGTGTGCTGCCGGCCGCTGGTGTAATCCACCAGATCATGGGGCACGCAGAAATGCCCGGTGCCCATGGCCGGATGAATACCCCCCACGGCATTCACCGCCAGAATCGCTTGCGCACCGGCCTGCTTCAAGGCCCAGATATTGGCGCGGTAGTTCACCTGATGCGGCGGCAGGCGATGAGGATGGCCGTGACGGGCCAGAAACATCACTTCGCGACCGGCATAGTCACCGATCTGGATTTCGCCCGACGGCGCGCCATAAGGCGTATTCATGGGCAGGGACTGGCGAATGTTCAGACCTTCCAGCTGGGTCAGGCCCGTGCCGCCGATAATCGCGTAAACCGTCATTGCAAATCCTTAATCGATCAATTGGGCATTGCGCAGCGCCTGAAGCGCCGCCAGCCAGCGCGGATGCTGGCGATAATCCGTCGAAGCATGAGCCTGGCCACGCATGCGGGCGATGCGCGCAGAAGGCTTGACCTTCAGACGCTGTGCAGCACTCAGGGCCAACTCGGCGGCAGCACGGTCATTGCAGACCAGGCCCATGTCACAACCGGCCGTCAGCGCAGCCTCGATACGGCTGGCCGCATCCCCCACCACGTGAGCACCCGCCATCGACAGGTCGTCACTGAAGATAACACCGTCAAATTGCAGTTCGCCGCGCAGGATGTCCTGCAACCAGCGACGGGAGAAACCGGCAGGCTGCGAATCGACCTGCGGATAGATGACATGGGCAGGCATGACGGCTGCCAACTGCTTGCTCAGGCGCGCAAAAGGCACGAGGTCCTTGCTACGAATCTCGTCCAGGCTGCGCTCGTCATTGGGGATTGCCACATGGGAATCGGCTTCCGCCCAGCCATGCCCCGGAAAGTGCTTGCCGGTGGCGGCCATGCCGGCAGCCTGCATGCCACGGATAAAGGCACCAGCCAGCAAGGCGGCCCGCTCCGGATCACCCTCGAAGGAACGGGTTCCAACTACCGCGCTGCGCTGGAAATCGAGGTCCAGGACCGGCGCGAAACTCAGGTCCAGGCCCACAGCCAGCACCTCGGTCGCCATCAGCCAGCCGCAGTGTTCGGCCAATGACTCGGCATCGGGCTTGTCGGCAATGGCACGCATCGCCGGCAACCGCACGAAGCCCTGTCGCAGACGCTGAACCCTGCCACCTTCCTGATCCACAGCCAGCAGCAAGTCCGGGCGAACGGCACGAATGGCCGCGCTCAGCTCGCGTACCTGGCGCGGATGCTCGATGTTACGGGCAAAGATAATCAGACCGCCCACTTCGGGGTGACGTAGAAACTGACGGTCTTCGGCGGTCAGCCAGGTACCGTCGATATCGACCATCAGGGAGCCTTGCAGGCCAGAACTCATAGAAAAACCCTTAACACACCATTCCAATCAATCCCGGCATGGTGCTTGATCCTGGAGCCTCGCGCAATGCGAGCGCATCCAGGAATCGTCAGGCCTTGGCGGCGACGGGGGCGCTTGAAGAGCTTTTGGTACGTGGCTTGAGCTGTGCGGCAATCATGGCAGCGTCTGTAACGCCGGTTTCCGCACGCATGCCGGCAGCCAGGAATGGCACCATCAGACGCATGACCTGCTCGATGGAAGTGTTGACGCCGAAATCGGTCTCGGCGATGGCACGCAGGGCCTTGATACCGGACATGCTGAAGGCTGCGGCACCCAGCATGAAATGCACGCGCCAGAACAGTTCGATAGGCGGAATGCGTGGCGCGGCTTCGTTGACCAGGATCATGTAGCGGCGGAATACCTTGCCGTACATGTCTTCCAGATAGCGACGCAAGTGCCCCTGGCTCTGGCTGAAGGCAAGCCCCAGCAGACGCATGAAGATCGACAGGTCATTGCCGCTACGCGGCTGAACCACCAGCGCCTGCTCGACGAGCATTTCCAGCAGCTCTTCAAGGGTTGGCTTTTGCTCGGGCTTTGCCTGACGACGCTCCAGCTCGCGCTCGAGACTGATGCAGAAAGGTCCCAGAAAACGCGAGAAAACCGCCTGGATCAAAGCCTTCTTGGAGCCGAAGTGATAGTTCACCGCAGCCAGATTGACCGACGCCTTGCTGGTTATCAGACGCAAGGAAGTTTCGGCAAAGCCTTTTTCTGCGAACAATTGCTCGGCAGCATCAAGAATGCGTTCAACGGTTTCCGACTGGGCCATGGCTCTCTGCCTAACAAACGAACGTTTGAAACATACGTATCAGCCGGGGCTCTTGTCAAGCGGGCTGTTCATATAGTGGCCGAACAGTCACTTATCCGACTTCTTGCAGACAGACTGCAACCCGACCGCCGGGCGACGAAAATGAAAAGGACGATTGCCAATACGCCTTCACTGTATATAATCCCAGTCACTGTATAAAAAGACAGAGCGCCCGCCATGATCAAACTGACGCCACGCCAAGCCGAGATTCTGGGCTTCATCAAACGCTGCCTCGAAGACAATGGCTACCCGCCTACCCGTGCGGAAATCGCTCAGGAACTGGGGTTCAAATCCCCCAACGCGGCCGAAGAACACCTCAAGGCACTTGCCCGCAAGGGTGCCATTGAAATGACGCCTGGTGCCTCACGCGGCATCCGCATTCCCGGTTTCGAGGCCAAACCCGACGAAAACAGCCTGCCGATCATCGGCCGTGTTGCCGCTGGTGCGCCGATCCTGGCCCAGCAGCATATCGAAGAGTCCTGCAATATCAACCCGACCTTCTTCCATCCCAGTGCCGACTACCTGCTTCGTGTCCACGGCATGAGCATGAAGGATATCGGCATCCTCGACGGCGACCTTCTGGCCGTCCACACCACCCGCGAAGCCCGCAACGGCCAGATCGTGGTGGCACGAATCGGCGACGAGGTCACGGTAAAACGCTTCAAGCGTGAAGGCAGCAAGGTCTGGCTCATTGCTGAAAACCCGGAGTTCGTCCCCATCGAGGTCGATCTCAAGGATCAGGAACTGGTAATCGAAGGCCTGAGTGTCGGCGTCATTCGCCGCTAAGGAGACTCCATGCAGATCCATCAAGCACCGCATACGCAATTGCCGCTGTTCGAGGCGTTCCTGGCTCAGCCCATGACTCCGATGATTGCCGAAGAACCCGAAAAAGCCTGGAGAAACGAGCCGGAAGCTTTCAGTGAACTGACATTGCGCGGCGCTGCCGGGAACTGCCTGAGCCTCATGGCCCCCATTCTTCGAGAGCTGAGCCAGGATACCAGCGACCGCTGGCTGACCCTGATTGCGCCACCCTCGAGCCTGACTCAGACATGGCTGAGGGATGCAGGGCTCAACAGAGAGCGAATTCTGCTATTGCAACCGCGCGGGACTCAAAGCGCACTGGAGTTGACTCGTGAGGCGCTTCGACTGGGAAGAAGTCATACGGTGGTCAGCTGGCTCAACCCGCTGAGCGCTGCTGCTCGCCAGCAACTGGTCAATGCGGCACGGGTCGGGAATGCACAGAGCCTGAATATTCGACTGGGCTGATTGCCCACTCGTTAATGAAGAACTCTCGGGCCGGTGTCCTTTTCGAGCTCACCCTCGGCCAGCCGTCCGGCCATCTGCACACCTACGCTCAGCATTGCCTTGGCAATCTCGACATGCTGACCCTGCATGAAAGACTTGGCATCCGCCGAGAAGTCGAGGGTGACCAGCGCCCCTTCATCATCGGCTCGACGCAACTCTATGCGGCCGTCAGGTAGTTCGACAATTTCAAGAAAAGAGGTAGGCATCAGTACAAATACTCCGCGAAAGGCCAGCATTGTAACAGTCTGCCAGCCTGTAGATCATTGGTTTTAGCACTCGCTCAAGCCTTCACGAAAACGAATGGCCAGACCCTTTAGTTGTTGTCGCCAGCCTTCCAGTTCCTCACGAGTCAGCTCGATCTCAGGGTCACTGTCCAGATTTACCGCCACAATCATCGCCTGGGTCACATCCCCCTTGGGCGTTTTCGGGGCGCGAGGCGGCTCGAACAAGGCGCTGTAGGCCGACAGAAGCTGCGCCAGCCAGGTTTCCCGATTCTTCGTCAGCTCGACCAGCTCGGCCATCTCCGGGATTGCCACAGCGTCCAGCACATCCTGAGTCAGCAGCAGTTCGGCCCGGGGCGCATTGGCCTGAGGCAAGCGATAGAAACCAGCAATCTCATGACACAGCCCCAGCAGCGCGCCATACAAATGAAACAGGACGGCTTCACGCTCAGCCTGCAACAGTGCCTGGGCATTGATGGCCTGCCCCTTCTCGGCCTTGCCCAGCGCCTCAAGCGCAAGCCCGGCAAAATAGATCTTCTGATTGGTGCGGGTATAGAGTTCATGGGCCATGGCGGCATTCTCCATAACGGTCAGATAAAAAGAGCATAGCCCCAAGCGTCAAAGCTCCCGACAGGATAAACCCGCCAGGAGCCTTCGGGACAAACCGTACCCGACTTGCGCCGGGCACATTCGATCAGCGCTTGTCTTCGACCTTCCAGACGCCACCCTCATAGAACGCACGCCAACCGGTCGGCTTGCCCTCCACTTCGGTCTGGACATATTGCTCTTTGGTCTTGCGGCTGTAACGAATTACCGCCGGGCGGCCATCGGGGTCTTTCTGAGGCGCTTCGCAGAGGAAATGATACTTGGGATCGATTTCGTGCTTGTGCGGCACGATCTCCATGACCAGCGGTGCGCGGGTTTCACGATTCTTCGGAAACTGGCTTGCAGCCAGGAATAGACCGGAAGCTCCGTCGCGCAGGATGTAGGTATCGTCGACCTTGTCGCACTTGAGCTCAGGCATCTTCACCGGGTCCATCTTCGGCGGCGCTGCATCACCACTCTTGAGCAGTTTGCGGGTGTTCTTGCATTCGGCATTGGTGCAGCCGAAGAACTTGCCGAAACGCCCGGTCTTGAGCTGCATTTCGCTGCCGCACTTGTCGCATTCCAGGCTCGGACCTTCGTAGCCCTTGATGCGATAAGTCCCCTCTTCGATCTCGTAACCCGAGCAATCCGGGTTGTTGCCGCAGATATGCAGCTTGTGCTTCTCGTCCAGCAGATAGGCATCCATGGCCGTGCTGCAGACCGGGCAACGATGCTTGCCGCGCAATACGCGGGATTCGGACTCACCTTCATCATCCTCGGCGATCTCGTCACCGGGAGTCAGGTTGACCGTCGCCTTGCAACGCTCTTTCGGAGGCAGGCTGTAGCCCGAGCAGCCGAGGAATACGCCGGTCGAGGCGGTGCGGATCTGCATCGGACGGCCGCATACCTTGCACGGAATGTCGGTCATGACCGGCTGGTTGGCACGCATGCCGCTGTCAGGGGCTTCGGCCACTTCGAGCTTCTTGCGGAAGTCGCCGTAGAACTCGTCCAGCACGTTCTTCCAGTCGCGTTCACCCTGGGCCACATCGTCGAGGTTCTCTTCCATGCCGGCCGTAAAGCCGTAGTCCATCAGATTGGAAAAGCTCTCGGACAGACGGCCTGTGACGATATCGCCCATTTTTTCCGAATAGAAACGGCGATTGTGCAATGCAACGTAGCCACGATCCTGAATGGTGGAAATGATCGCCGCATAGGTCGAAGGACGACCGATACCACGTTTTTCCATTTCCTTGACCAGACTTGCTTCGGAGTAACGCGCCGGCGGCTTGGTGAAGTGCTGGCTCGGGTCCAGCGCAACCAGTTTCAGGGTTTCGCCCTGCGCCATGTCCGGCAGCACACCGTCATCGCCAGGCTTGGACATCTGCGGCAATACGCGGGTGTAACCGTCGAACTTCAGGATGCGGCCCTTGGCGCGCAGTTCGAAGTCGCCGGCAGCAACACTGACCGTGGTCGACAGGTACTGGGCCGGTGGCATCTGGCAGGCCACGAACTGACGCCAGATCAGTTCGTAAAGGCGCTCGGCATCACGCTCCATGCCCGACAGCTTGCTTGGATGGGTGTTGACGTCGGACGGACGAATCGCTTCGTGAGCCTCTTGTGCGCCTTCCTTGCTGCTGTAGACATTCGGGGAGTCGGGCAGGTATTTCTTGCCGAACTCTGTCTCGATGTAAGTGCGCGCCATGCTGACGGCATCGGCCGACAGGTTGGTGGAGTCGGTACGCATGTAAGTGATGTAGCCCGCTTCATACAAGCGCTGAGCCATCATCATGGTTTTCTTCACACCAAAGCCCAGACGGTTACTGGCCGCCTGCTGCAAGGTGGACGTGATGAACGGTGCCGACGGCTTGCTGCTGGTCGGCTTGTCTTCACGTTTGACGATGCTGTAGCTGGAAGCCTTGAGCTTTTCCAGCGCCGCCATGGCCTGAGCTTCGTTGAGCGGTTTGAAGGCCTCGCCGTTTTCCCTGGCGACTTCAAAGCGCACATTGGCACCCTTGGCAGTGCCCAGGTCGGCATGGATTTCCCAGTATTCTTCAGGAATGAAGGCGCGGATTTCGCGTTCACGCTCGACGACCAGTTTCACGGCAACCGATTGCACACGACCGGCCGACAGGCCACGAGCAACCTTCTGCCAGAGCAGAGGCGAAACCATGTAGCCCACGACGCGGTCGAGGAAGCGACGGGCCTGCTGGGCGTTCACACGGGCAATATCCAGCTCGCCGGGCTTTGAAAAGGCTTCCTGGATGGCTTTCTTGGTGATTTCGTTGAACACCACGCGCTTGAAGCGACTGTCATCCCCGCCGATGGCTTCGCGCAGGTGCCAGGCAATGGCTTCCCCTTCGCGGTCCAAGTCCGTTGCGAGATAGATGGTGTCGGCATCCTTGGCCAGCTTGCGCAGCTCTTCGATCACCTTCTCCTTGCCGGGAAGGATTTCGTACTTGGCCTTCCAGCCGTGTTCGGGGTCGACGCCCATACGCGACACCAGCTGACGCCGGGCCTTTTCCTTGGGGCTCAGTGCGGGCGCTTCGCTCGCAGTTGCCTTGCCACGCTTGGCGGCAGGTTCCTTGGCAGCACTAGCCGAACCGCTGGTGGGCAGGTCTCGGATATGGCCGATACTCGACTTCACCACGTACTGGTTGCCCAAATACTTGTTGATGGTCTTGGCCTTAGCCGGGGATTCCACGATGACCAGCGATTTGCCCATGGATCAGAAAATTCCTGAAAACTAGATGAAAGACGAGTGGAGCTTATAAAGGCCACGCTATATATAGTGGCTACAAGGTGAGGTCAAGCACAGGCTGTTGTGCGATGCCGACTCACGGACGGCTGAAGAGACTCGGCTCGGCCTGAACCAAAGCAAAGCGCGGCACTTGCTCGCCGTCAACCTCGACGGACTCGAGGAACATGCTCAAAGGACGCACCCACATCCCGAAATCACCGTAAAGAGCCTGGTAAAACACCACGTCCTCTTCGGTCTCGGAATGCCGCGCAACACTGAATACCCGGTACTCCGGGCCTTTGTAATGGCGATAGAGCCCTGGCTGTAATTGCATGCTGCTGCCCTCTTGAAACATGACTGAAACAACGGGTAAAAAAGTTGCCTTTTCCAAAATACAAAAGCCGGGGACCAGGCCCCGGCTCGCATCAATTCAGGGTCCGTTGACGACAACAGACCCTTTCAATCTCAGATGCGTTCAAAAACAGTGGCAATGCCCTGGCCCAGACCGATACACATGGTCGAGACACCCAGCTTGCCGCCATTCTGCTTCATTACATTGAGCAAAGTACCCGAAATACGCGCACCGGAGCATCCAAATGGATGGCCCAGGGCGATAGCGCCGCCGTTCAGATTAACCTTCTCGTTCATCTTGTCGAGCACTTTCAGATCCTTGAGCACTGGCAGGGCCTGTGCAGCGAAGGCTTCGTTGAGCTCGAAGAAGTCGATATCGGCAATGCCCAGGCCCGCACGCTTGAGGGCTTTCTGGGTTGCAGGCACAGGGCCGTAACCCATGATTGCCGGGTCGACACCCGCCACGGCCATGGAGCGGATGACGGCCATCGGCTCGATGCCCAGGTCCTTGGCACGCTGGGCAGACATGACGATCATGCAGGACGCACCATCGGTAATCTGCGATGAGGTACCCGCTGTCACAGTACCGCCCTTGGGGTTGAATGCAGGCTTGAGCGCCGCGAGACTTTCCAGGGTGGTATCCGGACGGATGGTTTCGTCGTAGTCGAAAACCTTGAGGAAACCGTTTTCGTCATAACCCTGCATCGGGATGATCTCGTCCTTGAACTTGCCCTCCAGCGTCGCCTTGTGGGCAAGCTGGTGGGAGCGCAGGCCGAAGGCATCCTGTTGCTCACGGGTAATGCCGTGCATCTTGCCGAGCATTTCGGCAGTCAGGCCCATCATGCCCGACGCCTTGGCAGCATGCAGGGACATGTGCGGGTTAGGATCGACGCCATGCATCATGCCGACGTGGCCCATGTGCTCGACGCCACCGATCACGAAGACATCACCGTTGCCGGTCATGATCGCCTGGGCTGCCGTGTGCAGCGCGCTCATGGACGAGCCGCACAGGCGGCTCACGGTCTGGGCCGCGGAAGTGTGCGGGATCTGGGTCAACAGCGACGCCATGCGCGCGATGTTCCAGCCCTGCTCCAGGGTCTGGTTGACGCAGCCCCAGATGACATCTTCCACCTCGGCCGGATCGATCTTCGCATTGCGCTCCAGCAACTTGCTGATCAGATGCGCCGACATGTCTTCGGCGCGGGTGTTGCGGTGCATGCCGCCCTTGGAGCGGCCCATCGGAGTGCGACCGAAATCGACAATCACGACGTCTCTTGGATTCAAGCTCATACGTTCATTCCTCAGAAGGCGCTTAACCGAAGAAGCTCTGGCCTTTACTGGCCATTTCACGCAGCTTCGCGGTCGGTTGATACAAGGCACCCAGCTCGGCATATTGGTCAGCGAGGGCAACGAATTGGGCGACGCCGATGGAGTCGATGTAACGCAGCGCACCACCACGGAACGGAGGGAAACCGATGCCGTAGATCAGGCCCATGTCGGCTTCGGCGGCGGTTTCGACGATACCGTCTTCCAGGCAGCGCACGGTTTCCATGCACAGCGGGATCATCATCCAGTTGATGATGTCTTCATCGGTCACTTCACGCTGCTCGTAGACAATCGGCTTGAGTACGTCCAGCACGGTCGGATCGCTGACCTTCTTGGGCTTGCCCTTCTTGTCCGTCTCGTAGGCATAAAAGCCCTTGCCGTTCTTCTGACCCAGGCGCTTGGCCTCATACAGCACGTCCACGGCTGAACGAGTGTCGTCCTTCATGCGGTCCGGAAAACCTTCCGCCATGACGTCACGACCATGATGCCCCGTGTCG
The DNA here is from genome assembly GCF_017165765.1 of Pseudomonas capsici. Lineage (GTDB taxonomy): Bacteria > Pseudomonadota > Gammaproteobacteria > Pseudomonadales > Pseudomonadaceae > Aquipseudomonas > Aquipseudomonas capsici. Next base: position 82,551 of record NZ_JAFGZD010000010.1, on the reverse strand, counting down.
ATGCCGACCACGTCCATCAGGTACGCAGGCCCCATGGGCCAGCCGAATTTTTCCATGACCTTGTCGATACGCACGAAGTCCACACCGGCACTGACCAGCTTGGCGAAACCGCCGAAGTACGGGAACAGGACCCGGTTGACCAGGAAGCCCGGGCAGTCGTTGACCACAATCGGGTTCTTGCCCATTTTCTTGGCGTAGGCAACGGTGGTGGCCACGGCTTCTTCGCTGGACTTCTCGCCACGGATGACTTCCACCAGCGGCATCATGTGCACCGGGTTGAAGAAGTGCATGCCGACGAAGTTTTCCGGACGCTTGAGGGCCTGAGCCAGCAAGGTGATGGAAATGGTCGAGGTGTTGGAGGCCAGGATGGCGTTTTCAGCCACATTGGCTTCGACTTCGGCCAGTACGGACTGCTTGATCTTGGGGTTTTCGACTACCGCTTCGACCACCAGGTCGACATTGCCGAAATCGCCATAGGACAAGGTCGGACGAATCGCATTGAGTGCCTCGGCCATCTTGGCTGGAGTCAGACGACCTTTTTCGACACGACTGCCCAGCAGCTTGGAAGCCTCATTGAGACCCAGCTGAATGGCTTCTTCGCGGATATCCTTCATCAGGATCGGCGTGCCTTTGACAGCCGATTGGTAGGCGATACCGCCGCCCATGATGCCAGCGCCCAGTACGGCAGCCTGTTTCACATCCTTGGCCAGCGAATCGTATGCCTTGGCTTTCTTTTTCAGCTCCTGATCGTTCAGGAACAGGCCGATCAGACTCTGGGCCGCAGACGTCTTGGCCATTTTCACGAAACCGGCCGCTTCGACTTCCAGAGCCTTGTCGCGACCGAAGTTGGCGGCTTTCTGGATAGTCTTGATGGCTTCGACAGGTGCCGGATAATTCGGTCCGGCTTGACCTGCGATAAAACCCTTGGCGGTTTCGAATGCCATCATCTGCTCAATCGGATTGAGCTTGAGCTTGTCCAGCTTGGGCTGACGCTTGGCCTTGTAATCGAACTCGCCGCTGATGGCGCGCTTGACCAGATCCAGAGCAGCAGCCTGAAGTTTTTCAGGGACGACCACCGCATCGACAGCGCCGACCTTGAGGGCGTCTTCGGCAGCGTTTTCCTTGCCCGAAGCGATCCATTCGATGGCGTTGTCGGCCCCGATGATACGAGGCAGGCGGACAGTACCGCCAAAACCAGGGTAAATGCCCAGCTTGACCTCTGGCAGACCGATCTTCGCAGTACTGGCGATGACACGATAATCAGCCGCCAGACACATCTCCAGGCCACCACCCAGAGCGATGCCATTGATAGCAACGACCGTTGGCACGCCCAGGTCTTCGAAGTCGCTGAAGATCCTGTTGGCTTCCAGGTTACCGGCAATCAGTTCGCTTTCCGGCAGCTTGAAGTTATCGACAAACTCGGTGATGTCGGCACCGACAATGAATACATCCTTGCCGCTGGTGACAATCACACCTTTGACAGAAGCGTCGGCCTTGAGGACATCCACCACCTGACGCAGCTCGTTCAGGGTCAGGCGATTGAACTTGTTGACGGACTCACCCTTGAGATCGAAATTCAATTCGACGATGCCACTTTCAAGAGCCTTAACCGTGATGGCTTTACCTTCGTAAATCATCAACTGATCTCCACAATAGGGAAGCTGAACAATACTCGCCGAACCTTGGGGTTCGACGAGACTACGACGTCGCCGTCGATGAACACGCCAAATCAAGCACACCCGCCGACGTGGTAGTCAGAGTTCTGTCAGAGCCGTCTGACGACCAAACGATCAATTCATACGCCCGTTTGATTTGGGTATGCACACCATCAGGCAAAACCCGAAAATTGTCAATTCAACGAAACATCAATAAAAACGGCGTATTGGCCAGATTGCGGGCCAGCCCTCACTCAAGGCCCCGAGTTTGATTTGGGCCCATTCAAAAAAGTGATAATGCAAAGCTCGGAGCAAACCCCGGACAGGGCTTTTTGCACCGTTGAGGCTCGCAGATGAAAAATACTCGGGAAAAACGCGACAAAACGGAGCGCAAGGTCTAAAGTCTGGCCAGTGCCAGCAAAGCCGCTCATCGGCGCAGGGCACCCGGCGATCTACGGCATTGCACCGTAGCACCCAGAATTATCGGCCTGCCTGGCCAACCCCCAGCCCGATGCTTTTGTCGGGCTTTTTATTGGCTGCGAATCAAGCGGGCTTCAGGCCAGCGCCTTGAGCACCGCATCGATTTTCGGCAAGACCTGCGGCTCCCCCTTTTCGCCCCAGAACAAGGCAATCATCTGCGTATCGGCCTCGACCTTGAACACGTCCGCCGGCAACGTATTGAAATGATTTATCAACCCGGCATCCTCGCAAGGCTCGCGCCAGCGATTGAGCCAGACACCCGGCTCGCTCTGCCAATAGGCCCAACATGCCATCTGTGAGCCCGATCGAGGACGATGATATTGGGCGCACGGGCTTGGCGGCTCCTTTGACAGCCAGTGCGGCCACTCCTGGGGTACCAGTTGCATGGCCATTCCCAGACGCCGGGCCTCAAGGCGCAAGGCCATTCTGCCGCTCTGTTGACGCGAGGGACGCAGCCATACCAGAGGGCTCAACATCACACAAATGATTGACAGAACCACCAAGGTCATCATATTTCTTGTCCCCGCCCGATCAGGCTCTGTACGAAAAGTGGCCGCATCTGGAAATATCCGGCATCGAAACGGATGCGAATGCGCGCCGATAAAAGGAGATCACCCGAAAGAGTCGCAGAGCAGACCACAGTCTTGCTCGCCAGCTTTCGCAGCACTAAAAAAATCAAAATAAACAATGGCTTGCAAAAGGGCCTGCCCACAAGCGTGCGAAGAAGCCATACTCACACTTATCGCAATCCTCTCGGAGGACCTCCTTATGTCGTATCAACACATTCTGGTTGCCATTGACCTCACCGACGAGTGCGATCCCGTCATACGTCGCGCCCGGGTGCTGGCCCAGGCCAGCAATGCCACCTTGTCGATGGTGCATATCGTCGAACCCATGGCCATGGCCTTCGGGGGCGACGTCCCGATGGATCTGTCACAGTTGCAACAGCAGCAATTCGATCAGGCCAAGGAAAAGCTGGAAAAGCTGAAGGAAAAATACCCGGAGATCAAGGCAGGCGAAAGCCATCTGGTCTACGGCCAGCCACGCCAGGAAATCCACCAGTTGGCCAAGAACCAGAAGTGCGACCTGATTGTTGTTGGCAGCCATGGCCGCCATGGTCTGGCCCTGCTGCTGGGCTCGACCGCCAATGACGTCCTGCATGGCGCACCTTGCGACGTTCTGGCCGTACGCCTCAACAAGCCTGAGTAAAAACACTCACCAGCGAAAAGCCCGGGCATCGATCCCGGGCTTTTTTTGAAGGTGCGAATCGGTATCACTCGTCCAGTTCGGCCCAGCGCTCCAGCAAGGCATCGAGCTGCGCCTGCAGGCTTTCGACCTGAGCCAGCACCGCAGTGGTCTGCTCGGAAGAGCGCTGATAGAAGCCCGGCTCGGCCATTTCGGCAGTCAGGGCAGCCATCAGCCCTTCCACTTCATCGATCTGCCCCGGCAAGGCTTCCAGCTCGCGCTGCTGCTTGTAGCTGAGCTTCTTTTTCGCGACCGGCATTTCCTGAGCGGCAACCGGTGCAGCCTGCACCACGGCACTGTTCAGCTCGGCCTTGCCCGACTTGGTGTCGGTCACACCCAGCAGGCGCGGCGAACCGCCCTGACGCAGCCAGTCCTGATAGCCACCGACATACTCGCGAACCTTGCCTTCCCCTTCGAACACCAGCGTGCTGGTCACCACGTTATCCAGGAATGCCCGGTCGTGGCTGACCATCAGTACGGTGCCCTTGAAGGTCAGCAGCACTTCTTCGAGCAGTTCCAGAGTTTCCACGTCCAGGTCGTTGGTGGGTTCGTCGAGGACCAGCAGGTTGGCCGGTTTGCTGAACAGCTTGGCCAGCAGCAGGCGGGCACGCTCGCCACCGGACAATGCCTTGACCGGCGTCCGCGCACGTTGCGGGCTGAACAGGAAATCGCCCAGATAGCTCAGGACGTGGCGGCTCTGGCCATCGATATCGATGAAGTCACGACCTTCGGCCACGTTGTCGATCACGGTCTTTTCCAGATCGAGCTGATGACGCAACTGGTCGAAGTAAGCGACCTCCAGACGAGTGCCGACTTCGACCTTGCCCTGGGTAGGCTGCAGGTTGTCCAGCATCAGCTTGAGCAACGTCGTCTTGCCAGTACCGTTGGCTCCCAGCAGACCGATACGGTCCTCGCGCTGCAGGACCATGGAGAAATCCTTGATCAACGTCGGACCACCCGGATGGGCGAAACTGACGTTTTCCAGCATCATTACCTGCTTGCCGGACTTCTCGGCAGTATCGAGCTGGATATTGGCCTTGCCGGTACGCTCGCGACGCTCGCTGCGTTCGACGCGCAGAGCCTTGAGGGCGCGCACACGGCCTTCGTTACGGGTGCGACGGGCCTTGATGCCCTGACGAATCCACACTTCTTCCTGGGCCAGACGCTTGTCGAACAGGGCGTTGGCGGTTTCTTCGGCCGCCAGTGCCGCCTCCTTGTGCACCAGGAAGCTGGCGTAGTCGCCGTTCCAGTCGATCAGACCGCCACGGTCCAGTTCCAGAATGCGGGTCGCCAGGTTCTGCAGGAATGCCCGGTCGTGGGTAATGAACAGTACCGCGCCCTGGAAATCCTTGAGGGCTTCTTCGAGCCAGGCGATTGCGCCGATATCCAGGTGGTTGGTCGGCTCGTCGAGCAGCAGCAGATCCGGCTCGGACACCAGCGCCTGAGCCAGCAGCACACGGCGACGCCAGCCACCGGACAACTCGGCCAGGGTCTTGTCGGCCGGCAGTTGCAGACGGCTCAGGGTGCTTTCGACCAGTTGCTGCAGGCGCCAGCCGTCACGGGCTTCGAGTTCCTGCTGGACGTGCATGAGCTTGTTGAGGTCTTCCTCGGTCACGCAGTTCTGGGCCAGATGGTGATACTGGGCAAGCAAGGAGCCCACGCCATCGAGCCCCTCGGCGACCACGTCGAAAACGGTCCGCTCGTCGGCCACAGGCAATTCCTGGGGCAACTCGCCGATCTTGAGGCCGGGCGCACGCCAGACGGCACCGTCATCGGGCTTCTGCACGCCCTTGACCAGCTTCAACATGCTGGACTTGCCTGTACCGTTGCGACCGATGATGCACACCCGCTCACCACGGGCGATCTGCCAGGACACCTTGTCCAACAACGGCATGGCGCCGAAAGCAAGGGACACATCGCTGAATTTGAGCAGGGTCATGATCTTCTCCAAAAACCGGGCGCGCATTCTACCTGAGATCACCCATGGATGTCGGTATTCATGCCGCCCGCCAGCGACGGAGGGTGTCGGCCTTATAACATCCGGTTTCATTCCCGCGAGCTACAGCCTTCGGCAATGCTTTCACCCGGGGCTGGCAAAAGGCTAAGCTAGTGGCACTTTTCACGAATCATCTGCTCGGAAGTCTCATGCGCAGTCGCTTGTTCAGCTTTTTATCCTGCCTGCTGCTCTCTGCCACCGCGGCCCAGAATGTTCACGCGGCAGACCTCAGCCAACAACGCAAATACTACGACGAAGCAAAACGGGCACTGGCCAAGGGTGATTCGGGCCCTTATCAGATGTACAGATCGGCACTGGCCACCTATCCGCTGGAGCCCTACCTCGAATACGACGAACTGACTGCGCGCCTCAAGACCGCCAGCAATCAGGAAATAGAACGATTCCTGGCCGAGCACGGCGATCTGCCACAGGCCAACTGGATGAAGCTGCGCTGGTTGCGCTGGCTGGCAGAGCGCGGCGACTGGCAAACCTTCGTCAAGTACTACAGCCCCAAGATGAATTTTGTCGAACTGGACTGCCTGTACGGTCAGTACCAGTTGAACAACAACATGCGCGCCGAAGGCTATGCCAGCGCCGAAAAGCTGTGGATGACCGGCAAGACCCAGCCGGACGCCTGCGATGCATTCTTCAGCCAGTGGGCAGCGGCCGGTCAGTTGACCGAGCAGAAACGCTGGCAGCGCGCCAAGCTGGCCGCCCAGGCTCGCAACTACAGCCTGGCAAACACCTTGGTCAACAGCCTCAATTCACTGGCACCTCAGGGCAAGTTGCTGCTGGCCGTTGCCCAGAAGCCGGAAATGCTCAATAACCCGGCGCAGTTCGCCCCTGTGGATGAAGCCATGTCCGACGTGGTCGGTCTTGGCTTGCGTCGCCTCGCCAGACAGGACCCGCAAAAAGCCCTGGCCATGCTCGACGGTTACGCCGCGACCATGCACTTCTCCCGCGAAGAGCAGGTAGAGATCGCCAAGGAAATCGGCCTGACTCTGGCCCGTCGTTATGACGACCGGGCTCTGGAGGTCATGACCAAATATGATCCCGAACTGCGGGACAACACAGTGACCGAATGGCGCCTGCGCCTGCTGTTGCGCCTGGGACGCTGGGAGGATGCCTACGAACTGGCCCGCCGCCTGCCTCAGGATCTGGCCAGCACCAATCGCTGGCGCTATTGGGAAGCTCGCGCACTCGAACTTGCCCAGCCGAACAACCCGCTGATCCCGACTCTGTACAAGGACGTGGCCAAGGAGCGCGACTTCTATGGTTTCCTGGCGGCCGACCGCACCCAGAGCCCTTACCAGCTCAACAACAAGCCTCTGGTGCTCAGCCCTGCGCTGGTCAACAAGGTTCGCAACACGCCGGGCATACGCCGCGCCCTGGAGTTTCATGATCGTGGCGAAATCGTCGACGGCCGTCGCGAGTGGTATCACGTCAGCCGCCTGTTCAACCGCGATGAAATGGTTGCCCAGGCGAAGCTGGCCTATGACATGAAGTGGTATTTCCCGGCGATTCGCACCATCAGTCAGGCGCAGTACTGGGACGACCTGGATATCCGTTTCCCCATGGCCCACCGTGACACGCTGGTCCGGGAAGCACAGGTACGCGGCCTGCATTCGAGCTGGGTGTTCGCCATTACCCGCCAGGAAAGCGCCTTCATGGACGACGCCCGCTCAGGCGTGGGTGCCAGCGGCCTGATGCAGTTGATGCCGGCCACCGCCAAGGAAACCGCCCGCAAGTTCAGCATTCCGCTGGCTTCGCCGCAGCAGGTGTTCGACCCTGACAAGAATATCCAGCTGGGTGCTGCCTACCTGAGCCAGGTCCATGGTCAGTTCAATGGCAACCGGGTGCTCGCCTCCGCCGCCTACAATGCCGGCCCTGGCCGCGTTCGCCAATGGCTCAAGGGTGCCAACCATCTGGCATTCGATGTCTGGGTAGAAAGCATTCCCTTTGACGAAACCCGTCAGTACGTGCAGAACGTGCTGTCTTATTCCGTGATCTACGGACAGAAGCTCAATTCACCTCAGCCGCTGGTGGATTGGCACGAGCGTTTCTTCGACGACCTTTAAACGCTGACGGAGGGCAGGACAGTCATGCTGCCCTGCCCTCCGGATAGCTGGCCGTTACTCCAGAATCTCCACCGGCATCCCGACTTCCAGCACACCCGGCCCGTCGTTGACCATATTCTGGCCAAACAGCACATCCCCTTCGACCTCACGATAGGTCTTGAGCGTCGTCAGAGGCTCGCGATCTTCGCTGCGCTGCCCGGTCGCCGGATCGATGGTGGTCAGGATGCAGCGCGCGCACGGCTTGAGGATTCGAAACTCCATCTCACCGATGCGAATGCGCTTCCAGCTGTCCTCGGCAAAGGCCTCGGCACCTTCGATGACCAGATTGGGCCTGAAGCGCAGCATCTCCTGGGGACGCCCGATTCTGGCCGACAGATCGTCGAGCGAACCCTGACCGATCAGCAGCAAGGGAAAACCGTCGGCAAACGACACCTTGTCAGTGCCAGTGCCGTATCCACTGGGCAGCGAACGAGCGCGATCCACCGGCACATACACCATACGAGTCGGCTTGCCGATGAATTCGCTGACCCAGGCAGCCGCCTCCTCTCCCGCATCCGGCACCTGCAAGGTATCGCGCCAGACCGTAACACCGCGCAGAGTCGCCTCTGCATTGGCAGGCAGAGCCACATCCAGAGGCTGGAAACCGGGAGCAGAAAGGGTCACGCCACCCGCTGCATTCCACAGCACGGACAGTTGTGACATATGCGGCAAGGCTCGCTGAGTGAAAAAACGTCCGCTGTTTGCGTCCACCAGCATCCAGCGTCGATCGCCTGCCAACCCCAATTCGTCGAACGCCGCGCGCTGCAGCACTTCGGGCTTGCATGATTTGAGAGGAAAACGATAGAGAGAAGCGAGACGTAGCATTGCCTGTTCCTTGGTGGCTCGAAAAACTGCGACATGAAAGTCGCAGCTTATACGAGCCACCCCAGGCAAGGCAGCAAATGTTTCAGCCGCCGCTGACCATCAGCAGACGCTGACGCACGACTTCAACCAGTTTGTCGGGCTGGAACTTGGAGAGGAAGTTGTCGCAACCGACCTTCTTGACCATCGATTCGTTGAAGCTGCCGGACAGCGAGGTGTGCAACACGATGTACAGGCTGCGCAGACGCGGATCGTTGCGGATTTCGGTGGTCAGGCGATAGCCGTCCATTTCCGGCATCTCGGCATCGGTAAAGACCATCAGCAGTTTTTCCTCGACGTTCTCCCCGGCATCTGCCCAGCCCTTGAGCATGTTCAGCGCCTTGAGACCATCGCTGGCCACATGCAGCTTGAGCCCCAGCTGCGAAAGAGTGTCGCGCAATTGGGCCAGTGCCACCTTGGAGTCGTCCACCAGAAGGATTTCGCGGCCACGGGCATGCTCCAGGGCCGGATCTTCCAGCTTCTCGCGGGACACCTTGGCGTTGTAGGGCACGATCTCGGCGAGGACTTTTTCCACGTCGATGATTTCCACCAGCTGGTCATCGACCTTGCTGATGGCGGTCAGGTAATGCTGGCGACCGGCGCTGGTCGGCGGCGGCATGATCGCGTCCCAGTTCATGTTGACGATACGGTCCACGCCACCGACCAGGAACGCCTGCACGGAACGGTTGTATTCGGTCACGATGATGGTACTGCCCGGGCCTGGCACCAGCGGGCGCATGCCGATCGCCTGGGACAGGTCGATCACCGGCAGCGTCTGGCCGCGCAGGTTGACCACGCCGCAGACAAACGAGTGTCGCTGCGGCATCAGGGTCAGTTTGGGTAGCTGGAGCACTTCCTGGACCTTGAACACGTTGATCGCGAATAACTGACGACCGGCAAGGCGAAACATGAGGATTTCCAGGCGATTCTCGCCCACCAGCTGTGTGCGTTGATCTACTGTGTCGAGAATGCCAGCCATTTATAGCTCCTGAAGCGTTGATCACGATGAGTCTGCAGTACCTGTATCGGCTGCAACAGCCCGGACCTTAATAGCCATAAATACAATGTCCAAGCATTGATGTCACATTACCATCATGCTTTACTGATGTCGCACTGCCCGTGGTCAAATATGACAGAAAACTCTTCTTTGACCCTTACAAAAAAACAGGCTCGATGCTTTCGAGCCTAGGGGTACCCCTGAGCCCCTATCAGGGACGACCTGATATTCTCAACTCTCAATAGCCACTATTGTGACGCCATTCACAGTGAGCGAATGGAAGCCTCCCTTTGCTCGCATTGCAATCCGACAAGGGTTTGGTGTCATTGAAGGGCTTCATGCTTCAAATGTTTACAAGCAATCCTTAAGCAACATTCAGAAAACCCCTACATACATTCATTTGAAATCAACATTAACTGTCGTCCATTCGCTGCGGGCGAAACAAATTCGCTACCTCAAATGCGTGGAGACAGAGGATGCTGAACAGTAATGAGTGGCAGCAAAAACACGATCAGTTCCTTAGCAATTCACAGAGCCTTCTCTACAAGTCGGAAGAATGCCTGTCGCACCTGGAAATGATCGGCGACGATGAAGACGCCATCGAAGGCCTGCTGACCAATCTGCTCAAACTGAGCATCGAGGCCCAGAGCGCCTCGATCGAAAGCCTTGCCGATTTTTCCAGAAAGCTGCAGCAGTGGCTTACCGAGGCCTGTCAGTACAAGGGCTTTTCGCCGGAAGTCCTGAATACGCTGAAAAGCTGTCTGGAATTGATGTCATGGCAACTGGAGCTGATCGACCCCCAGACTGGCGAACTTCTCATGGATTGCGAAGAGCAGCAGGAGCTTCTGGCAAAGCTGTCCGAAATTTCCAATATCAGTGGCCAGTAACAGTCGGCCTTGCGAGTCAGCCCTGTTCGCAAGCCATGTTTTTTCAATTCTGCGGCATCATGGAAATATCCAGAAACATCATCAGGAATGGCCACCGCACATATTGACCGGCAATTTTCTGTTTACAGAAATGCGGGTTAACCATTAAATCGCCCTGTATTGAGACAAGATCACTGCCCGGTAATGGACAGGCTCTTGAATTGAGGAGCGGTTATACAATTGCCGGACATCGATCCGCACCGACCATCAAGTGGCGCCATTCGCTATGCATGTCAGCAGGAAGCTTCCAGGGTTGCGATACCTCAACACGAAAAACGGCCACTGGCTGACCAACGTGCTGTGCACTGGCGCAATACTGGGCAATATCGGGCTGTTCCTGACTTCAGACGCCCTGCCCCTTCCACTGCTTGCCCTCAACCTGATCACCTTTGTCAGTATCTGGCTCGCCCAACTGCGCACCCGCCAGCTGATTCAGCTAAAGCCCCAGGAACTGGCCGACCGGATGCTGGAGGTTCAGGAAAGCGAGCGCCATCGACTCAGCCGGGAACTGCATGACGACATCGGACAGATGCTCACTGCGGCAAAGATCCAGTGCAACTGGCTGCAGCGCCGCCTGCCCGAAGAGGCGCAATCCCACGGCGCGCAACTGAACGCCATCCTTGAAGAAACCCTGGATAAAGTGCGCGACCTGTCGAGCATCCTCAATCCCCGCCAGTTGTCGAGCCTGGGTCTGGAGGCCAGCCTGCGGGCCCACCTGCTGAAAACCCTGAGCGACAGTCAGGTCCGCTGGAGCCTGGAATGTCAGCAGCGACTGGCCGGTATTCCCGAAGAAATGGCGGTGGCGGCCTTTCGCGTCACTCAGGAAGCCGTGACCAACATGCTGCGCCACGCCCACGCGAAAAACCTGCTGGTACGCCTGCAGCGCCTGCCCGCCGGGCTTTCGCTCTTCATCTCGGACGACGGGGTCGGCTTCGAGCCGGCTGACAACCCGGCACACGCCGACCAGCGCGGCATGGCTGGCATGGCCGAACGGGTAGCCTTGCTCAAGGGCTCCTGGAGCCTGCACAGCACGCCAGGTAAAGGCACACAGATCGACGTATTGTTTCCCTGGGCTCCTCGCACACACGAACGGGCCAACGCATACAAGAAGCCTCAATGACTTGCAATCTACTGCTGATCGATGACCACTCGCTGATCAGGGCGGGCCTGCGCGCCCTGGTTTCAGACCTTCCCGGCTATGCCGTCATTGGCGAAGCAGCCGATGGCAGCCAGTTGTCGAGCCTGGCGCTCGAACTGCAACCTGACATCATCCTTCTGGACATCACCATGAAGGACACCAATGGCCTGGATGCGCTGGAGCAACTGCTTGCGGTACAACCCCACAGCAAGGTGCTGATCATATCCATGCACACCGATCCCGAAACGATCATGAATGCTCTGGAGATGGGCGCCCATGGTTATCTGCTCAAGGATGCGACAGCCAGAGAACTGGAGCAGGCGCTCGAAGCCCTGCGCAACGACGAACGCTATCTGAGCCCGGCCATCGCCCATACCGTGATCAACCGGGCCTTGCGCGGACCGCGTACCAACAGACCCGAAGCGCTGGACAAATACAACCTCACGGCTCGCCAGCTGGAGATACTGCGCCTGGTGGTACGGGGCAAGTCCACCCGGGAAATCGCCAGCGGACTGGGCCTGAGCATCAAGACCGTAGAGAGTCATCGATCACAGATCATGAAGCGCCTGCAAATCTACGATGTCGCCGGGCTGGTGCTGTTCAGCGTGCGTGAACGGATCATCAGTCTCGACGATTGAGCGCCTGAACCGCTCCGAGCACAGGTGAGTTCTTCGGCAGATGGACCTGCAAGGCAGCCGGACGCGCCACGAAGCGCAGGCTCTCACCCGACAGCGGCTCACCATCGAGATTGATGTCCAGCCCCTGGGCAGACTTGAGCTCGACCCAGGGCAAACGTGCTCGCACAAACAGATTGTCGATCCCCAGGCCACCTTCGAGCAGGCTCTTGAGCGTACCGACCACCTCCTGGGGTGCTGGCAGGATGCTGATATCGAGCAGACCATCATCGACCATGGCACCCGGACACAGCACATGTCCGCCCCCGGCCTGTCGACCGTTGCCGATACCCAGAGCCAATAGATTGCCACGCCAGTGGAAGTCAGGCCCGACCAGTTCACCGTGGGCCGCATGCAGCTCACTGAAGCGCGTCAGACCGGTAAACAGGTAAGCAGCCCCGCCCAGCACCTTTTTCAGGTCTTCGGAGGTATTGGCCGTAACCTGACTGCCAAAGCCGCCGGTGGCCATGTTCAGAAACAATTTGCCGTCTACCTCGCCGAGATCCACCGCACGCGGCTCCACATCCAGCAGATCCAGCGCGTCCGCCACGTCCAGCGGCACGCCTGCAGCACGGGCGAAATCATTGGCGGTACCCAGCGGCAGAATGACCAGGCTGCTCTGGCTCCGGGCCTGAGCCAGTGCTTCGGCAATATCGCGTACCGTTCCGTCACCGCCTCCGGCAATGACATGCCGATGGCCGGCAGCGAGTGCTTCAGTCACCAGTCGCTGGGCATCACCGCCCTCCCAGGTCAGTCGCACATCCAGTTCCCAGCCTTGTTGGCGCTTTTCCAGCACGGCACTGCGGACATCCTCATTAAGCGACTGCTTGCCGTGCAGAATCAGAATCGCTCTGCGTTTTGTCATGACGCCTCCCCATGATCGATGATCTGTCCAAAGACAATTTCCGTATAGCACCTGAATGTGACCCCACCGAGCAGGAAAAGGCCCCTCTGTGAAGAGATTTTTTTCCGCACCCTCCGCAGCGCAGGATTACCCGAAATTATTGGGGGAAAGGCTTCTGAAACCCTTCTGCAGCGCTCTCAAGGGGCAAAATAATATCGCCAGAGGGAAACTTTTTTTGTGTCATGAGCTTTACTGTCAAGAACCCCCCATTCGAGGGTGCTCATCTTCGAAAAGTAAAGAAAAGACCTACGCTATCAAAGGCTTTGAATATCTTGAAAAAATTGACACACCATCAAAACAAATAAGAAAAAATCAAAAACGACAAATAAATGGCTTTTCTATCAACAAATAAATAGAAAAGATATTTTTTTGACTCTAGGATATTACGACCGACAGATCATGGACCGGCCATGAGTGCCATGTAGTGAGGGAGCTTTATGCGGTTGCAACCAGTCGACAGTCTTTCGCTGACTCGCACCAGCCTGGTCGAATACTTTCTTTTGGGCATCCGTCTGATACATGGAGTTTCCTGCATCCTGCCAGGGCTGCTGATTCTCGCCCTGATGCACGACGGGGCTATCGACAACCTTAAAGACTACGCCGTGATGCCGCTGTTCTTCAGCGTGGTCTGCGTCCTGATCTTTCAGGCGCTGGGGGTCTATTCCGAAGCCTTGTTCAGCAACGCATTGCGCCTGCGCGTCATTGTTTTCGCCTGGTCTGCGGCCTTCGGCGTCCTGCTGTTCATGCATCAGACCATGGGCTTTTTCGAGCGTCTGACCAACGAACAAATGATTTTCTGGTACATCAGCAGCCTGGCCCTGTTCTGCATCGTGCGCTTGCTGATGCTGGTATTTTTCAAGCACCAGATGCGCAAGGGTATCTTTCTGCAGAACGCTGTGATTCTGGGGGCCACGGAAAACGGCCTGCGCCTGGCCGAATACCTGCTTGAGAATCAGGACATCCGCTCGGGTGTAACAGGCTTCATCGATGATCGCATCGGCCGCATGCCCAAGACCGTCGCCAACCTGCCGTTGCTGGGCAACACCAGCGACCTGGAACGGTTGATCCGTGAGGAAAAGGTCACCCAGGTGCTGGTTGCCCTGCCCTGGACCGCCGAAAACCGCATGGACTACATCATTCGCGAACTGCGCAGGCTGCCGGTGAATGTCTTGCTGGTGCCGGACATGATCGCGTTCCGGCACACCCACAACCGGATTACCGAAGTCGCCAAACTGCCGATGTTCAACGCATCCGATGTGCCGCTCAATGGCTGGTCACCATTCTTCAAGCGTGCCGAGGACATTGTGCTGTCGACCCTGGCGGTGGTGGCGCTGTCGCCGGTCATGCTGCTCATCGCTCTGGCGATCAAGCTTGATTCTCCAGGCCCGGTGCTGTTCCGCCAGAAACGTTATGGCTACAACAACCGACTGATCGAAGTCTTCAAGTTTCGCTCCATGCATCAGCATCAGGCCGATGCAACCGCCGAGCAACAAACCACGCGAGGTGACGCCAGGGTCACTCGGGTCGGGCGCTTCATACGCAAAACCAGCCTGGATGAGCTGCCACAGTTGTTCAATGTCGTGGCAGGCAGCATGTCGATGGTGGGACCTCGGCCCCATGCAACGGCAACCAAAGCGGCCGGCATTCTCTTCGAGCAAGCGGTGAAGGAATACACGTCACGCCACAGGGTCAAGCCGGGCATTACCGGTCTGGCACAGATCAATGGCTATCGTGGGGAAACAGACACCGTGGAAAAAATCGAAAAGCGCGTCGAATTCGATCTTGAGTACATAGAAAACTGGTCCGTCTGGTTCGACCTTTACATCCTTATGCGCACTGTTCCGGCAGTGCTCTTCACTCGTGAGGCCTACTGATGAGCAACCTCATCCCCTGCATCATTGCCGGCGGGTCCGGCACCCGACTCTGGCCAGTCTCTCGCGAAGCCATGCCCAAGCCTTTCATGCGTCTTCCCGATGGCGAAAGTCTGCTGCAAAAAACCTTCAAACGCGCCACAGGCCTGCCGGAAGTCGAACGGCTGCTGACGGTCACCAACCGCGAAGTGTATTTCCGCACCGCTGACGACTATCGCCAGCTCAACAAGACCAAACTGCCTCTGGACTTCATTCTTGAGCCCTTTGGTCGTAACACGGCAGCGGCCATCGCTGCGGCAGCGCTGCATGTGACCCGTCTGTATGGGGAGAACGCCAAGCTGCTGGTGCTGCCTGCCGACCATCTGATCACCGATGTGGACGCTTTCTCCAAGGCAGTCGGCGTTGCCCAGGAGCTGGCCGATCAGGGCTGGCTGGTGACCTTCGGTATTCTGCCGACCAAGCCGGAAACCGGTTTCGGCTATATCGAAAAAGGCCAGTCACTCAATGCCGAGGGCTATCAGGTCGCACGCTTCGTCGAGAAACCCGATGAAGCCACTGCCCAGGGTTACGTGGACGGCGGACTGCACCTGTGGAATGCGGGGATGTTCTGCATGCGCGTCGATGCCGTACTGCGCGAGCTTGAAATCCATGCCCCCGACGTGCTGAAAGCGGTCAAGGCCTGCCTTGAAAAAAGCATCAGCAAGGAAGGCAACCACGAACTGCAACTGGAACTGGACAGCGAACTGTTCGGCCAGGTGCCGGACATCTCCATCGATTACGCGCTGATGGAGCGTTCGCAGAAAGTCGCCGTGGTGCCCTGCCAGCTGGGCTGGAGCGATATCGGCTCCTGGCAGGCCGTGCGCGAACTCACTGCCGCAGATGCACAGGGCAACCAGTGCAATGGCCAGACCGTATTGCATGACGTGACCAACTGCTACATCGACTCTCCGAAACGTCTGGTAGGTGCGGTGGGCTTGGACAATCTGGTCATCATCGACACACCGGACGCCCTGCTGATCGCCGATGGCACCCGCAGCCAGGACGTGAAAATCATCGCCCAGGAACTCAAGCGCCAGGGACACGATGCCTATCGCCTGCACCGCACCGTCACCCGGCCGTGGGGCACTTACACCGTGCTCGAAGAAGGCAAGCGCTTCAAGATCAAACGCATCGTGGTTCGTCCGCAGGGTTCGCTGTCGCTGCAGATGCACCACCACCGCAGCGAACACTGGATCGTGGTCAGCGGCATGGCACGGGTCACCAATGGCGAGCGCGAATTCATGCTCGACACCAATGAATCGACCTTCATCAAACCGGGCCACACACACCGCCTGGTCAATCCGGGAGTCATCGATCTGGTGATGATCGAGGTCCAGAGCGGCGAATACCTGGGAGAAGACGACATCGTGCGCTTCACTGACATTTATGGCCGGGCACCGGAAGCGGCCAAGGCATGAACACGGATGGCAAGGTCAGCATGACACGCCAATCAATAGCGATGAGGAACTGAACCAACACGCACTGGACAGGCAGTACCGGCCAACATGATTTCTTTACCCGAAAGGGAGCCTTATTCGTGCATGACAGGAGTTCAGGACCGATGAAAAGCATTCTGCTGTTAATCAGCGTATTGCTGCTAAGCGCTTGTAATACACCCGCCCGGGTCGGCTTGCCCGATGACGAGGCGCAGATAGAGGCTGGCCAGGCGGCTGGCCGGGCTCTTGCTGGCAAACCCTTGCCACCGGAACGGATTCGCCCCGGAGATACCCTGCGTATCGTGCGCAACACCGGGGAGGCACCGTCCATATCGGCGTTCACCGCCAACTCCATTTATGAGCTGACGCTGTTTCAGGTCCTCAATGACGGCACCTTTTCCTACCCCTACATCGGCACGGTCAAGGCGGCAGGTCTGACTCTGCAGCAACTGAACGACGTACTGGAAAGCAAGCTCAAGGATGTCTATCGCGAGACCGCCCTGACCATCAATATTTCCCAGTCACCGGGCAATACAGTGTTCGTGGGCGGCGCGGTGCGCAACTCGGTCACGCTGCCGGTCAATGTGGCCACCAATCTGGAGCAGGCTCTGGTCGGTGCAGGCGGAGTCGCACTCGATGCAGATGCCGGTAAGGTGGCCCTGCTGCGCCTTGAAGAAAACGGCCTCTACAAGACTTACTTCTTCGACTACAGCAAATTTCTCTGGGCAGACGCTGGCGGTCCTCGCGCACCGGTCCTGCTGCAACGTGGCGATGTAGTGTTCGTCCCCAAATCCTCGGTCGGAAACAAGGTGGACGGTGTCAACCTGTACTTCAACCAGTTGATTCCTTTCGCGAAATCGATAGGTCTTGGCATGAACTACGAGTTGCGCAACAACAACTAATCGTCAGGGAAAAGACATGATCAATATCCGTTCATTTCGCGATCTGCTACGCCTGTTTTTTATCTTCAAGCGCGAAGTCCAGATCACCGTGCTGGTGACGTTCGTCATCGTCGTTCTGGGTGCGTTCCTGCTGCCCAACCGCTATGAGTCCACCGCGCTGTTGCTGGTAAAGCCAGGTCGTGACACCAGCACCGTGCCCATCGAGCTGTCCGACCGCCAGGCAATCGTCGTGCCCAACGGCCTTCGTGACCCGTTGCTGGACGAAGAGCGCATGCTCACCGGTCGCCCGATCATGCGGATGGTGGCCGAGAAGTACCTGAACGAGCTGTCCAAGGCCGAACCTGAAACCGGCGTTCTGGCTTCAGTGAAAAACGGTATCAAGTACGTCGTACGTTCAGTCTTCGAGGCTGGCCATAGCGTGCTGCAATTCGTCGGCCTGGCGGAAAAGCGCACGCCGGTCGAACGCATGGCCGAAGATCTGGAGAAGAACTTCAAGGTCCGTCACGAACAGGGCTCTTCGGTGATGGAACTGACCTTCACCTGGAATGACCCGGTCGTTGCGCAGACCGTGCTCAAGACCTGGATCGACGAATACCAGCTGCAACGCACCAAGACCCTGGGCCGTGTCAGTCTGTACGGATTCTACGAAACCGAAGTCAAGGCGATTGGTGCCAACATCATTTCCTACAAGCAGCAGATACAGGGCTATCTGAACCAGTTGGGTGCGGTGAGCATTTCCCAGCGTCTGGCCGATACGTCTCAGGGTCTCAATGATCTGCGTACCGAGCGCAACAACACCATCCGTGCCATCGCCTCAACCAAGGCCGGGCTCGACACGCTGAAGAAACAGCTGGCTGCGCAACCCAAGACGGTTTCGGCAGGTCGCGAACTGGCGCTGAACCCGAACCGCCAGGATCTGCAGAACCGCATCAACGGCAAGGAAGTCGAGCGTCAGGAACTGCTGCGTTCGTTCAAGGAGCAGGCGCCGCCGGTACGCGCTGCCAACGAGGAAATCGCCAACCTCAAGCAACTGCTCAAGGAACAGGATGCGACCATCCAGCGCTCCGAAAGCATTACGCCCAACCCTATCTATAACCGCATGCAGAACGTGTATGCCGACCAGCAGACCAGCTACGCCCGCCTGCAGACCCAACTGGCGCAGCAGGACTCACAACTGGCTCAACTGGAAAAAGACCGCCAGTTGGCCCTGAAACTGGAGCCGGAGCTTTCGCGCCTGCAGAACGAACTGGATGCGGCCCAGAAAAGCTATGCGCTCTACACCGACAGCCTGGAAAAGGCGCGTATCGACCGCGAACTGGATAACAGCCAGATCAGCAACATCGCCACCATTGAAGACGCTACCTTCAACGCCAGCCGGGTCTTCCCGAAAAGCCTGTTGATGCTGCTGATGGCCTTCCCCTTGAGCGTTGTCGTGGGTTTCCTGGCGCTGTACTTCTTCTATCTGCTGGACCAGCGCATCCACGACGGCGACAAGATCGAAGGACGTTTTGGCGTACCGGTCTGGACCAGTCTCCCGGACCTGGAACGTGCCCAGGATCGCAGTGCAGCCCTCACGGCCAACCTGCACCGGATCTACGGCATCCTGCCGCTGGGTCAGGTTGCGGAAAAAGGCCTGGCCATCGGTTTCACCTCCGTACACCGCGGTGAAGGGGTGAACTTTGTCATCTCGCGCCTCAGTACCCTGCTGATCGAACAGGGTCACAAGGTACGCACTGAGGGACGCGGCCCGGCAAAACCGGGAGAGATCGCGCTGATCAATGCGTCAGGCGTCTACGGTAACCAGGAGGCGTTTGTCCTGCTGCGCGATGCCGATCAGATCGTGCTGGTGGTGCGTGCAGAGCAAACCACCGTACCGATGCTCGAAGATGCACTGACCACGCTGAACACCGCGTTCAAGAAAGTCGACGGCATTATTCTCAACCGCCGCCGCTTCGTGGTCCCGGAAAGTGTCCTGCGTTTCCTCAAACGTATCGGGAGCCGTGCCTGATGCAAATAGCCCTGCTCGCCCCACTGCCACCGGAACAGAACGGCATCGCCGATTATGCCGGGCACCTCAGGCATGCTCTGCTGGAGTCGGGCGTGCAGGTACATACGCCCTTGCAGGGCATCGGCAACGATCCTCGCCAGGCCGAGCAACGTGTTGCCGAAACCGACTGGAGCGGCATCGATCTGGTGCATGCCGAACTGGGCGGCGGACGACTGGCGGAGTTTCAGGCATTGCGGGTATTGCGTCAGCGTTTCCCGCATTTGCCCTTGACCGCCACCGTGCATGATCCGGAGCGCCTGGTATGGCGTCGGGAAAAACTGCCATGGCCGTTATCCCTGGCCAGCAGCATGCGCTCGCCCCTGCCGGAAATCGCCACGGTACTGGCCGACCCGCTGTGCCTGCGCGAAGAGCGCCAACTGGCAAGAAGCATGACCCGCCTGATCACCCTGACTCAGGCAGGCAGCCAGAGCCTGAAACAACGCATGGGCCTGGAACAGTCGCAGATGGCCGTGATCAATCATGGCAACCTGGCAATCGAACCGGTGCCACTCCCGGCTCTGCAGCCTCTGCGGTTGCTGTATTTCGGCTTCATCTATCGCGGCAAGGGTATCGAGGACCTTCTGGATGCCTTGGCCAATGTCTTTGTCGCCCAGCCGCAATTGCGCGCCAAAGTCCGCCTGACACTGGCCGGTGGCAGCGAACCGGAAATGGCCTTTGGACCGTCGGGCAGCTATCTGGACCAGTTGCGTCTGCGTATCCGGCAACTGGGTCTGGTGGATCTGGTGGACTGGCAACTGGACCTGCCCGCCGAACAGATCCCCCATGTCATCCAGGCCCATCACGTGATGGTCCTGCCCTATCGCGAGTCCAGCAAACTGAAGATTCTGGGCAAGCTGCGCGGCACCAGCGGCGCGCTGTCCTGGGCCACTGCCTGCGGTCGCGGAGTCATCACGTCTGATGCCCGCTCGTTTGCCGAAGAAGTCTCCCATGGCAACGGCATGATCTATCCCCAGGGCGATGTAGCCGCTTTGACCGAGGCATTGAATCGTATCTGCGCAGCACCGCGGATGGCCATCGAATGGTCGGAAAACGCTACGCGCATAGGCAAGACCCGTGTCTGGAGCCAGACGGCAGAACGTTTCAGGGATGTATTCAGGCAGGCATGCGAGGTGAACTGACATGCAGCGCACATCAAGATCACGGCTGGGCATCGCGGCATTACTGAGCGTCGCGATGACATTGGCAGGAGCTTTCGCTCAGGCAGCGACCGTCCTGCAGGCACCGCGCGCGGTGGTCTGGAAGGACTTCCTGGGCGTCAACGTGCAGTTCCAGTATTTCGCCCCGGAGATCTACCAGCAGCAAATGGAGCGTCTGGACGCACTGGGGCTGAACTGGGTGCGACTGACCATTCACTGGCCGATCATCGAGCCGGTCCAGGATCAGTACAACCTCACGGATCTTGATAACGCCATGGCTGCCATCAAGAGCCATCGCTACAACACCCTCGCCTATCTGGTGGGCTCGGCACCCTTCGCCAGCAGTTCGGTTTCTACCGCAGCGAGCCGCGATCAGTATCCTCCGCTGGATTTCAACGTTTTCGCCGCACGCATGGCGGCGCTGGCCCAGCGTTATCCTCATGTCGGTAACTGGCAGGTCTGGAACGAGCCGAACATCATCTGGCTGCCCCAGGCCGACCCGGTTGCCTACGGTAATCTGCTGACCACCACAGCCAATGCGATCCGCTCTGTCATGCCGGACAAGACCATCGTGACAGCCGGCATGGCCTATTACAGCCAGATGCAGCATCGTTCGGACTACATGCTGCAGAGACTGGTCGAAAACGGCCTGGGCTCGCAGAACATTGTGGCGGCGTATCACCCGTACTCCGAATACCCCGAAGGCGACTCGGTCAAAGACCGGGATTTCCTGGTGCGCTCCAATGCCATGAACAATCTGCTGCACAGCAATGGCGTGTCACAGGTCTGGGCCACCGAATGGGGCTGGTCGAGCTATGCCGGCCCGGTGGAAATGCAGGCCATCATCGGCACCCAGGGCCAGGCCGATTACACCCTGCGCCGCCTGGCACTGATGAGCGCCCTGGATTTCCAGCGCATCTTCCTGTTCAACCTCAGCGATCTGGACGAACGCGCCAGCGCCCGCGATCAGGGTTACGGCCTGCTCGACCTGCAAGCCAACCCCAAGCCGGTCTATACCGCGCTGCAGAATTTTCTGAACATTACCGGGCCGCGCCTGGAGCCAGCCGCTCCGCCCACCGTCAGCACAGTCCCCGATGATCTGTTTGCCGTGCCATGGACACGCAGCAGCGACGGCAAACGCCTGCTGATGTTCTGGAGCGCCACCGGCACCACCCTGAATTTCCCGCAAATCCATGAAGGCATCGTGCATGATCCATTGACCGGCACCCAGACTCCCTTATCCGGTAGCCAGGGCATCAGCCTGGCACTCAAACCCACCCTGCAAATTCTGGAATGGAATCCATAAGCATGCGAATTCTATGGACACTGCCCTACCTGCCCTGGCCCACCACCAGCGGCGGCAAGACACGTGAGTATCATCTGCTGCGCAATCTGGCCGCACGCGGTCATCGAATCACCCTGCTGGTGCAATCCAAGGTGCCGCTCGACGATGCCTGTCGCAGCGCGCTGGAACCCTGGCTGGAACGCCTGATCGTCATCGACCGGCGTCCGCTGTTCAGCCTGCGCACCCTGCTGGCCGTGGCTTTTGCGCCACCGCCGATGCTGGCCAGCGTCAACGGCTATGCCCCCAAACTGGAGCAGGCCTTTGAAAAGCTGCTCGAAGAAGACTGGGACATCATTCAGCTCCAGCACACCTATGCCTTTCAGCCGTTCGAGGGGCCGCTCAAGCGCTCGGGCAAGCCGTTCGTGCTCACAGAACACAACGTCGAATCGGCGCTGGGCGCAGCCAGTTATGACCGCCTACCCCGCTGGGCCAGCCTTTTCGCCGTCTATGACCGCTGGCGCTACCGGCGCTGGGAGCTGCGGGTCTTCCGCCAGACCAGCGAACTGGTCGCCGTGACCGAAGAAGATGCCAAGGTGCTTTCGCGCCTGAGTGGCCGGGCCACGTCCATTGCCGTCAACAGCGTTGATTGCAGCTACTACGCCAACGTTCATGCAGACCGCTACAACCGCCGTCTGCTGTTCATCGGCAACTATGAATACGGTCCCAATGTGGATGCCGTCGAATGGGCGCTGGACGAAATCATGCCGCTGGTCTGGGAGCTTTCACCCACCGTGCGCCTTGCCATCGGCGGCTTTGGCATGCCCGAGTCCTGGCGCGAGCGCTGGCCCGATCAGCGCATCGAGTGGCTGGGTTTCGTGCCGGACCTGCGCGCCCTGCAAAGCAGTTCCTCGATGTTTTTCGCCCCCCTGCGCCAGGGTGGCGGCTCGAAGCTGAAGATTCTGGAGTCCATGGCTGCCGGTCTGCCGGTGGTCACGACCGGGCAAGGCGTTTCAGGTCTGGACGTCACCCATGGCGAGCACTATCTGGGCAGCGAGGAGCCGGCACAACTGGCGCGTCTGATCGCCGACAACATCGACAGCCCTGCACGTCTCATTCAGATTGGCGAAGCCGGACGTGCCTACGTGCGCTCACGGCACGACTGGTCGGTTTCGGCCGCCCAGCTGGAAGGTATCTACACCCGGATTTCGCCCCCAAGCAAGGAACTCGCGCATGCGTATCGGACTTGATTACCGCGCTGCGGCCGGTTACCCCGTCAGCGGCATCGGCCGCCAGAACTTCGCGCTGGAAGAAGCCTTTCGCGCTCACCCCGATGTGCAACTGCAACTGTTCGGAGTTGCGCCTTACGAACATCCGATCCGGCGTCTGATCCATACCCCCAAATGGGCAACCCCACTCAACTCGGTGCATCGCCTGCCGGATCGCCTGGGTTTCGAGGGGTTGTTCCTGCCCAAGGCTCTGCGCGACACCGAGGTCCAGATCTACGTTGCCAATATCAACATGGGGCTGCCACTGGGGCGCAAGCCTGCCAATGTGCGTTACGTGCTGCAGTTGCATGACCTGTTCCAGATCACCCAGAAGAACAATCACGGCTCGCGCCTCAAGGCCGCGTTCTATCGCCTGACCGACTATCTCTCGATTGCTTACTCCCTGAGAGTCGCCGATGTGGTGTGGGTACCCTCGCAATTCACCGCCAATGAAGTCATTCGCCTGTTCCCTTCAGCCAGGAAAAAGCTGCGCATCGTGCCGCTGCTGGTAGAAGGCTTCAAAGACGAGCCTGCGGACATTGCCGCACTGCAATTGCCCGAGCGTTACTGGCTGTGTGTCGGAACCCGCGAGCCCCGCAAGAACATTGCCTGGTTCGTCGACGCCTGGCAGAACGCCCGCCTGCAGTTCCCCACCGTGCCGGACCTGGTGCTGGTCGGCGGCAGCGAACCCTTGAACGATTCCCAGCGCCGCCTGCCGGGGCTGCATGTACTCAGCGGTATCAGCGACAGCGAACTGCATGCGGTCTATCGCAACGCCGACCGTCTCTGGCAACCCTCGTATGCCGAAGGTTTCGGCCTGCCGGTCATCGAAGCCCTCAAAGTCGGTACACGGGTCGCGGTCGCCACCGGCTCGTCTCTGGATGAAATCACGCCGCCGGACAGCCCGCGCTTTTCCCCCACCAACAGCCAAGCACTGGTGCAACTGATGGGAGAACTGTCAACGGCCCCCGAGGAAGACCCCGAAATTTCCAGGGCCTGGGCGACCTATTATGCCCCCGAAGCGTTCTACAAGCGCCTGCATGAAGCTCTCGAGGAGTTGCGCTGATGCCGGTAGCGATGCCACTCGGCTTGTTTTTCGGTCTGGCCTTCGGCGTCATGATCTGGCTGCTGCCAGCGTCCAAGGTCCTGCTGATAGCGGTCGGAACAGCGTCCATCATCACCGTGGTCCGCCAGCCCATCCGCGGATTGCTGCTGTTCTGTGTGATCGGTGCCTTCATCCCTTATTCCACGATACAGATCGGCATTCGCACCACGGTGTCCGAAGCCCTGATCATGCTGACCTGGGCCAGCTATCTGTTGCAGGCCATGTTCTTCGAACAGCCCCGCGTGCCGAAGATGATGCGCACCGAACGCCTGCTGCTGGCGCTGATGCTGTTCAGCGCCTTCCCCTTCCTGATCGGCCAGATCACCATCGTTTCCGACGGCAACGGCCCGATCAACTGGGTACGCTGGCTGTTCAACCTGTCGATCCTGTTCCTGGTGCCTCGCCTGCTGAACGATGAGAAGACAATCGAGCACGTGATCATCGCCGTACTGAGCGGCACTCTGATGATGCTGGTGCTGTCGATTCCGACCTATGTGATCAATGGTTCGGCGTCGGCCATCACGCCGGTTCTGGCAATCATGGGCTACGGCGGCCTGGACGTGTTGAGCGAGAGCCTGCTGTCACTTTCCAGTCGCATGGGCTCGCCATGGCTGCACCCCAACGTGGCCGGAGGTGTCCTGGCGATGATCCTGCCGATTGCCTTCTGCTTCGGCATCACTCGCAGCGGCGGACCTCGTTCGCTGGGCCTGCTGGTCGCGGCGCTGGGTGCCATCGGCCTGCTGCTGACCGGCTCACGGGGCGCACTGGTGAGTCTGATGGCGGTCATGCTGTGGATGGCGCGTCGTCGCCTGCCGTATCTCGGGCGACTGCTGATCGGGGGCGGCATCGGAGGCGTGTTGCTGCTGATGTTCTATCCGCCCTTGCAGGATCGTCTCATGGGCCTGTTCAGCAACGACGACACCAGTACCGCCATCCGCTTCCTGGAGTACACGCACTTCCCGCAGGCCATGGCGCTGTTTCCGTTCGGCATCGGTTTCAAGATCGATCCTCCCGTGCCGGGCTATACCCAGTTCGGTATTTCCAACCTGTGGCTGAACTTCATCTACAAGATGGGCATTCCCGGCATGTTGCTGTTCATTGCCGTCACCCTGAGCTGGTGGAAAGAAGTACGTCCGACCTCCGGCAAGATCATCCTCACCCCTGACAATGCCATTGGCCTGGGCTGCACAATCGGTGTGCTGTCCGCGCTGTTCAGCGGTCTGTTCGATCACTATTTCAGTTTCACCAGCGTGCTGGTCGCCTTGTTCTGGCTGTTCGTCGGCATCAGCCTGCACGAAGCCACGCGCCTGCGCACCAAGGCTGCAAATCCCTTGAAATCCCCCGCCGCCTCAACCGACCTGGGAACACCGCAATGAAACACCGCATGATGCATTCGCATAACCTCAGAGAGGCCCTTCCCGACTATGCCCGCAAGATGGGCGTGGATCTGGAAGAACTGCAGGCCGCCTACCAGTGGATGCTGGACAACGAGGTGTGCTTCGAAACCCGGATCAAGAACAACACCCTGTCCTTCATCTGCTACCTGAATATCGAGCCGCGCATCGAGCATCCTCTGGCTCGACGCTTCTATCGCCTGCTGGCCAGCGAAACCCTGGGCGCGCTGATTCCGCTGTACGGCATCAACTGGCCGACACTGCGCGACCGCATGCTGCGCACCTGGGAGCAGATCTACAACATCCTGATCTGCAAGATTCCCAGCCACACCTTGCGTCTGCTCTGGCTGCGCATGGGCGGGGCCAAGATCGGCAAGGGCTCGACGGTCTGGCGCAATACCGAGGTGCTGGGGGTGGACAGCCTGCGCATCGGCAACGACTCCACCGTCGGCTGGCACTGTCAGCTGGATGCCCGTGGCGGGCTGGTGATCGGCGATCATGTGACCATTGCCTCTCATGTGCTGATCATCGCGGGCGGGCACGATCTCAACGAGCCCGAATTCTGGGCGGTGGGCGGGCCGGTATTCATTGGCGACTACGCCTGGATCTGCAGCCGCGCCCTGCTCTCGTTCGGGGCCAATATCGGTGAAGGTGCGGTGGTGGGTGGCGGCAGCGTGGTCTCCAAACCTGTTCCGGACTACGCCATCGTCAGCGGACCGAATGCCGAAATCAAAGGCGAGCGCGCCCGTAACCTCAAGTACAAAGTGGGCGGCAAAGGCCTCTTCACTTTGTTCCACTAAGCCGCCCGCCCATGCTCGGCTCGACCCTGTGGCTGACGCTGGCGACGCTGACCGGCCTGGCTGCCGGCTTTGCCCGCGAGTGGCTGCTGGTCGCCGCCTGGGGCGCGGGCAGCCAGAGCGATGCGTTTCTGGTTTCGATGTTCCTGCCCGAGGCCTTGCGCATGTCTCTGGCGGCCGGGCTGCTGAGTGCCGCAGCCTTGCCGCTGTATCAACAGCGTTCTGCCGAACGGCAACAGCACTGGCTTCAGGCTCTGACACCACGCCTGCTGATTTTCGGCGTACTGCTCAGCCTGGTGCTGAGCCTGGGTGCCGGACTCTGGGTGCGTCTGATCGGACCGGGACTGGATAGCGAAGGTTATGCCCTGGCAGGCAACGGCCTGCACTGGCTGGCATGGTGTGCGCCGGGTTTCCTGCTGCATGCGTTGCTGTGCATTCCTCTGCAGGCGCGCTCACGCTTTGTGCTGGCGGGTCTTGGTTCGTTGCTGTTCAACCTGCCGCCAGTGATCTACCTCGCAGTGCTCAGCCACTCGGCAACGCTTTCGGGGCTGGCCCTGGCCTGCGTGCTGGGCAGCCTGTTGATGCCGGGTGTTCTGCTGCCGACACTGTATCGCTCGGGCTGGCGACCGTGGCACTGGCAAACCGAGCACGGCGCTGTACGTGAACTGCTTCAGAGAATCGGCCCGCTGCTGAGCAGCAATCTGGCCAGTCAGGGCCTGGCGCTGCTGGAGCGGATGGTCGCCTCGTTGCTGGGTGAAGGCGCGGTGACCTGGGTCAACCTGGCACGCAAACTCATCAATCTGCCCCTGATCGCCCTGATGAGCCTGAACCAGGTACTGCTGGGCCTGATGAGCGGCAGCGAGAATACCCAGCGCCTGTCATTGCTGCGCCGAGGGCTGGGCAGTGCCACGCTGCTGACCCTGCCTGCAGTAACCGGTCTGATCGGTGCCGCAGGTGCGCTGGTGGTGCTGTTACTGCCCAATCAGACCCACGACGGCCCGCTGCCACACTTGCTGGCCTGGTTTGCCGTGCCCTTGATGTTCGGAGCCTGGAATGCGTTGCTGGCGCGCTATGCCTATGCGGACGGCGATACCCGCCTGCCGCTGAACTGCGAACTGATCGGCAGCCTGTGCAATGCCGTGCTGTTGGGCATCCTGCCGTTTTTCCTGGGCCTGACCGGCATCGCCCTCGCCGCTCTTGGTGGCGCACTGGTCACCGGCTTGCTGCTGATGCATCGTCAGTCCCTGCTCGCCGTACTGCCATGGCGCAGTCACTGGCTGCTGGCCGCACTGTTCATGCTCCTGGCGGCGCTGTTGCTGCATCCCTTGCAGGATATCTGGCTGCAACTGACCCTCGGCTGTGCCTATGGCGCGACGCTGCTGGTCGGGCTGGCGCTGTGGCTGAAGCCGTGGAGGTCTGTTCACGAGTAATCCAAGCGGAGCACCGCCCGATTGCTCCTGCTCGGCTCAAGTTATGTCTGCAAAAGGCTAGCCCGTAACCCCGGAAGCAAAAATCCGGCCCCCCACTGCACGCGCAGTATCAAGGTGAACAGCCGCATCCTGCGTTTCGGAGTCCGGCAAAAGTTCTGAAGTTACGACACGGGCACCGCAGTAACCGAAAATGCCGCGATCGATCTGGGTTTCCATCGCATTCAGATACCCATACTTCTCATAAGTCCCCGCATCGGCACCGGCCACACCGATCAGGTGTACATTCAAATGACCCAGCTTCTTCAAAAGACCGGCATCGTTACTGAAATCGAACGCCCAGCCATTGGAAAATACCCGGTCAATCCAGCCTTTGAGCAACCCCGGCATCGACCACCAATAGACCGGATAAACCAGCACCAGCGCATCCGCCCGATCGATCCTTGCCTGCTCTGCCAGCACGTCGACAGGTGGCGAGGCTTTTTCACGCAGCACAGCATGATCGGCCAGATTGAATACCGGATCGAACGACTCGGCATACAGGTCCGCGATTTCAAAAGTATGCCCCGGATCGGCGAGCTTCAGCCCTTCTGCGACCTGCGCCGCCAGGCTATGGGTTAGCGATTGGGGGTCATGATGAGCAACTACGATGAGCGCATGCATAGCGAATACTCCTGTTGATTGCTGACTAAAGACGGCGCCTATATACTTTTAGTAAGTTAAAACCTAAGTTACTTTTGGTAGGTTTCCATGTCAAGCACTGACACGTCAGCACAGAATCAAGAACCACAACCGCGTCGCCGGTTATCGCGAGAGGACCGGCAGCGCCAGTTAATCGACGTGGCATGGCAACTGGTACACAAGGAAGGGACCGAAGCGCTGACGCTGGGACGGCTTGCCGAGCAGGCAGGCGTGACCAAACCGGTGGTCTATGACCATTTCGGAACACGTGCCGGATTGCTGGCAGCGCTCTACAAGGATTTCGATGAGCGTCAGACAGCTCTGATGGAGGTGGCCTTTGAGACGAGCGAGGCCACTCTGCTCAGCAAGGCCGACATCATCGCCTCGTCTTATGTGGACTGCGTTCTCTTGCAGGGAAGCGAAATAGCCGGCGTCATCGCCGCATTGGCCAGCTCACCGGAACTCGAAAAGATCAAGCGCGAGTATGAGGCCATATTCCTGGAAAAATGCCGAAATGCCCTGGCCCGTTTTTCACCCTCGGGAAACATTTCACAGGCAGGCCTGCGAGCGATGCTGGGTGCCGCAGAAGCCTTGTCCAATGCCGCTGCGAGCGCAGAAATCACCGCGGCACAGGCAAAGACCGAACTGGTGGAAACCATCATTGCAATGGTTGAAAGAAACAGAAGCCCTTCTCTGGAATGAAAAGGCAGGATCACTCACGATCAGTGATCCTGCCCCCGGCTACTTCTGAATCAACACCAAGACATCAAAGCTGGAACTTGGCCACCAGCATGTTGAAGGACGTGGCCAGACGCGAAAGCTCCTGACTCGATGCACTGGTCTGGTTGGCACCCGCCGCGCTCTGGGTCGAGAGGTCCTGGATGTTCAGCAGGTTACGGTCCACTTCACGGGCCACCTGGGCCTGCTCTTCGGACGCCGAAGCAATCACCAGATTGCGCTCGTTGATGGTCGCGACACCCTCGGTAATCTTGATCAGCGCCGAACCTGCACGCTCTGCCAGTTCCTGAGTGTTGGTCGCCAGCGACAGGCTCTTGCCCATGGCCGCAACAGCCCCGTCGGCACCTGCCTGAACAGTACCGATCATACCTTCGATTTCCACGGTCGAAGCCTGAGTACGATGGGCAAGAGCGCGCACTTCATCGGCCACCACGGCAAAACCGCGTCCCTGCTCACCGGCACGGGCCGCTTCAATGGCAGCGTTCAACGCCAGCAGATTGGTCTGTTCGGCGATGCTGCGGATCACTTCCAGCACCTTGCTGATATCCCGGACATTACCGGCCAGTTGTGCAACCGCCTCGGTCGACTGAGTAATCTCATTGACCATGGTGGTGATGCCCTTGACGGTCTGATCCACCTGGCCACGGCCTTGAACAGCATCGTCGGTAGCGGTTTTCGAGGCTTCGGAGGTCGAAACGGCATTGCGGGCCACTTCTTCGACCGCTGCTGTCATCTGATTGACGGCCGTGGCAGCCTGCTGGATTTCGTCATTCTGGCGAGTCAGCCCGCGAGTGCTTTCGTCCGTGACAGCGCTCAATTCCTCGGCAGCCGAAGCCAGTTGTCCCGAAGCGCTGGCAATCTCCTGAATGGTGTTTTTGAGCCCCCCCTGCATATCGGACAACGCATTGAGCAATTGACCGGCTTCGTCGCCACGATTGGAAACGATGGATTGAGTCAGATCGCCCTTGGCGATGCGCTGGGCGCTGGTGACTGCAATGGCCAGAGGACCGGTAATCATCCGGGTAATCAGGATGCCCAGAATGACGGCGACTACAAAGGCAATAATCACACCCGACGATAGCATCACAATGGCGCTGGATTTGAGTTCGGCAGCCGCAATCGCGCCTTCCTTGATCTGGCGATTATTGGAGTCGATCATGATCCGCAACAGGCTGCGGGCCTTGGAGAAGTCCTCGCCCGAGAGTACGTTCAGGCGATTGCGGGCCCCGGTCAGGTCCCCCGCCGTCATGAGTTCCGCGACCTTGGTGGCACCCGCGATATAAACAGGAATGAGCTTCTCGAATTCATCTCCGGCAGCTCGCTCATCATCCTCCAGAGGCGTTGCGCGATAAGTTGCAAAAACCTTCTGCATGCGCTCCAGATCCGACGCGATTGCCTGGCGAACCCTCTCCTTGTCCGCCTCCGAAACGCCGCCATCCTGGGCATCGAGCAATCTGTAAAGCCCACGGTTGTGGGCCGTCAGGCTGGTCAGGGTTTCATTGGTGTTGGCCACCGAGACCAGATTATTGGAAAAGGTCAACGCCAGCGCATCGGCCAATCGACTGATTCCCACCATACCCAGGCCACCTACAGCCAGGGTAATCAGGGCACAGAAGATAAAAGCTGCCAGCAACTTGGTCGAAAACTTGGACTGACTCAGAATATTCATGTTGCGAACTCGCAAGGAAGGAGAGGGAACCGGATGAAGAAAATTTCAGGAAGCGCTCCTGTGACATCATAATGCCTTCATTAATTCGCAAATTTTTCACAAATTCTGATTTTTTCTGAGTTTTCCGCTTTTGGCAGGTGGGTTGAGGCTGCTCGGCAGGCCTGTATCCAACCGACAGACAGCCCATGCGTGGCAACTCAAGAGCTCTTCGACCGAGCCCGGATGCAGCGCAGTGACATTATCGTGCAGAGGTTTGGCACAGGGCCGTCGATCAGTTCATGAAGAGGTGCGATCACGAAGATGTCTGATCAGAAAGTCTCGCAGGCTATCGACTGCCTTAGCCCCTTGAGACGCTTTGCTTCGGTAGATCGCAACCTCCATTGACTCCAGCGAGCCGAGGCCATGTTCAGGTCCCAGGACTTGCAGATGCTCAGGTACTGTGCACCTGGTCAGCACCGCTACGGCAATCCCGCTTTCGACCGCAGCAATCTGACCGGCGAGACTTGAGCTGTTATAGACCACTTTTTTGGTGCTCTGCTGCCTATCCGGCAGACGTTTGCCTTGGATTGATCTGTTGAAAAAGTCGGAATTTCAAATTGGAAGACTTCGAGGCCTATCATCTCTTCAGAACCTGCTTACCACATTGCCTAGCTTTCCAGTTCTGCGTTAGTCACTGCAGTTGGATCGCTAGGTTTTTCTAAATAAAGTCTTCGCCGAAGCACTCTTTTATTGAGCATACTGCACAATCGGCTCGCCGATACAGGAAGATAATGGGGTCGGCTCCACGTCCATGGTCACGACGCTCAGTGCCGATCAGGTAGTCTGTGGAATAGACAAAAAAATTACCAAACCAGAACTCACAAATCTGAACGTTCCGGTTCACTCTCTACGAGACTGCCTGCTGAACTCCACCTGCCATCCCCGGTTAACATAACCTTTGCTTTCCTTGTTGAATTTTTTAAGGATTTCCTCTTTTACAGAGTAATCCACCACAAGAGAGCTTTCTTTTTCTACAACCGACGCTTCCATATGCTCTGCAATCTGACGTGCAAGCAGGTTGTCATGTGTATGGAGCTTTCCTGAATTTTCGATGGCGATAGCAGCGATCAGCAAGTCGTTCCAGCTATTTCTGAAGTTATTCTTCAGAGAGCTTTTTTCTTTCAGGGAAGAAAGCAGATCCTGAGCTTTTTCTATGGCCTCATTGCTGAGCGGGACGCATTCTATTCCGCACTCCAGAAGGAAGCTGAACTTTCTCTTGAGCGTTTTTCTTTTCTCCTTGGGTAAATGGGAGATGACGCTATTAAAAAGCTCCGATGATTTGTTGTTGATGATTTCCGACATCGCATAATTTCCAAAATGGATGATCGAAGGGTGAATGGCCCCAAAATCCATCTTCACCCAATCAGTACTCATTTTCGAAAAAGCATGATCCCGACGCATCAGTCTGTCAGGGTAATTCATGGCTGCATGTCGCTGGGAAATCAAGGGCACATAATAGTTGGCATTGACAGGGTCCGGGCTTACAGCCCCCAGAAACTCCGACGCCACAATAGAAGAAACTCTTGCGCCTTCGACATCAACACTCTCAGCGTCCTGGATGGCCGTAATCAGTATCTGGGTATCGAGAAAGTCCCCTGAATTATCCATAATCAACCCTATCTGGTGATGACGATATTGACCTGTAGCCAGATGCAAAGAAAGACTCGCTCCAGGCTAAAGTATGCCTTGCCTTTGTAGCGAGATGTCGGGAGCTGCAAATGGATCAAAGCGGCGTCGGCCCACCCTTCCATGGCATGTATTCGACCCGGACGATCCCTTCGGCCATGCCTTGCGGGTTGACCATGAAGCCTGGCAACTGGCGCAGGTTCATCTGCTTGCATTGCGCACTCAACCGGGCCTGCAAGTCACCATCGAGTTCAAAGGCTTCGGGCCGTTGGCGGCTGGCACGCAGGTTGACCAGACAGCCCTGTACTTCCCCCTGGGCATTGGCCACATAGCGGAAATCGGCATAACCGATGCTGGACGGCGGTTGCTTGCGCAGGGTCTGCTCCCAGAAGAAGCGGCTTTGTGCGTAGCGAATGGTTCGCCCCATGCGTTTGAGCCTGAGCTCTTCGGTATCCTGCCCGGACGAGAACACAAGCGGAGCGATGATGTCCGCAGTCCCATCGGGATCGTAGAGTTCGCTCGGCACCACAGGGAACAGCGTGTTCCAGCACACATCTTTCACCAGAGCCGACAGACGTGGATAGACGCTCGACAAAGCAGTCTGTGAGTAAGGCTCTGTCTCACAGAAAACCACTTCGTTGCGGCGATTGATTTTAACTCTTAGCTTCACATCACCATCGAGAAGCTCGGGGCTGGCCAACCACGCATTAGTGGCCAGTGCGTTCCTGAAATCGGTGGAAAACGCTTCAAGCCTCTTGAGTTCTTCCGGTGATCGCGAACCTGTCTGTGACTGGCAGCCAGCAATGAACAGTAACCCGACCAGCCCTGCAGTCAGGGTCGGTCGAGAATAAATAGTCGGCATGAGACATCCTTGAAAATGCACGAAATAAAGAGCGCGCAATGCTACTGATACGCAATCTCGGAGTCCATGCATTACAACTCAGAGCAACCCTTGCTCCGCGCAGACTTTCACCACCTGCTCGCGAAACCAGCCATTGGCTTCGTCTTCATCCAGATGCCTGCTCCAGACCATATCCAGAGTGAATTCCGGCAGATCGGGGGGCAGTTCAAATACCGCAATCCAGGGGTCGGTGGCCAGCAGGGTCTGGATGCGGCGTGGCATGACCAGAATGAAATCGGTCCCCTCCAGAAGTTGCAACGCTGCACGGTAGCTGTTGGCGCGGGTGATGATATGCCGCTCGCGTCCCTGGCGCTGCAACCAGCCATCCACCATATTGGTGTCGGATGTCCAGGGTGTCGGGTACACATGATGGCGTTGGGTGAAGGTGTCGAGATCGATACTGGCGCATTGCGGCGCGAACTGTGCGTCCGTGACGCAGACCAGATCGTCTTCCAGCAGGACCTGACTCATCAACCCGCCGGGGATGCGATGAAAGCCAGGACCGAAGCACAGGGCCAGATCGAACTGGCCTTCACTCAAAGCCTGGGCAGGCAGTTCCTTGTCCAGCTTCTGGACGTTGACGGTCACGGTAAATCCGCCAGCGATGAAGCTGCGCATCAGATGCGGCAGCACCAGCAGCTCGAAGTACTCGGGGGCGCAGACGGTGAAGGTTGTCTGCCGGCTTGTGGGGTTGAACAGGTGCAGGCCGTCATGGCACAGATTGATCTTCTGCAGGATCTGCTGCACATGGTCGTGCATGGCCATGGCCTTGCGCGTCGGACGCATGCCGTTGCGGGTACTGATAAACAGGTCGTCTTCAAAGTTGGCCCGCAACTTCTTCAAGCAGTAACTGACCGTCGACTGACTGACATGCAGTGCTTCCGACACCAGGGTCAGATTGCGCTGCTCGTAAACCGAAACGAAGACCATCAGGTCCTGCATGTCGAGCTTTCTTAGAGCATTACTGTTGAGCATCGAGTTTTCTCGTGGCACTGACGGCGGATCAGGTCAGCGCTAGCAAGATAACATCAAAACACGATCACGCCGCCTCCCCTTCCACGCCCCGTGATCCTTTGAGGACTCACATCATTACAGGGTGTAACAAGCCTCGGTGCATCAGGCATTTTGCTGACGGCAGTTACAACGCGCATGAGGCTCTTGTCTGGCGACCGCAGCCTTGGCAGGTTCCACCGGCTCGTCGGTTTCCTCCACTTCCAGCCACCAGGTTTCCCCACGGCACGGGTACTGGATGTAGAAGGGCTGCCCCATGAGCGGCGTGGTAATCGAGACATTCTTCTCCCAGGCCAGCGCCAGGATACGATCGAAGGGTTCGTGCCAGGCATGCATCGCCAGATCGAAGGTGCCGTTATGAATCGGCAGCAGCCAGCGGCCACGCAGATCGATATGCGCTTGCAGGGTCTGTTCCGGTTGCATGTGCACATCCGGCCACTGGACGTTGTAGGCACCGGTTTCCATCAGGGTCAGATCGAAAGGTCCGTACTGCTCGCCGATGGTCTTGAAGCCATCGAAGTAACCGGAATCGCCACTGAAGAAGATCCGCTGCTCATCCGCAATGATCACCCAGGATGCCCAGAGGGTCTGGTTACTGTCGAGCAGGCTCCGCCCGGAAAAGTGCTGTGAGGGTGTAGCCACAAAACGGATGCCCGACACTTCGGTGGACTGCCACCAGTCGAGTTGACGGACCTTCCGAGCCGGCACGCCCCACCCGATCAAGGTGTCGCCCACGCCCAGCGGTGCCAGGAAGTGCTCGGTCTTGTCCATCAGGGTCTTGATGGTCATATGATCGAGATGGTCGTAATGATTGTGCGAAAGAATCACCGCCTTGAGCGGCGGCAGTTCTTCAAGGCTGATCGGCGGTTGATGGAAACGCTTCGGGCCGGCCCACTGCACCGGCGAAGCACGCTCGGCAAACACCGGATCGGTCAGCCAGAACTCATTGTGCAGCTTGAGCAGCACGGTGGAATGCCCGAGGCGATACACCGTATTGTTCGGAGCCGCCAGCAACTGCTGGCGCGACAGCGGCTGGACCGGAATCTCGCCTGCGGGCCGTGTGTCACGGGGCTTGTTGAACATGGCATTCCAGAACACCCCCAGGGTGCGGACAAACCCCAGCGACTTGACCGGCGCATGGTTGCGGTAGCGTCCCTCATGACGAGACAAGACAGGCAATGAAGCGGCATCTGTTTTGGGGGGATTCATGGCCATGATGTGCTGACTCCTGAGAACAGGTCGAGATCCTGCCGTGCTGCATCAAGCTATACGCACCTTGCGGAACGTGAAGTAAAAATGTGTAACAGCGCTTTACACTACACGGTGTAGTTTTAAGCTTGCATGATTGGCCACGACAAGTAAACTGCCGAGTGTAATTTTCTCTAAACGCACGTTTGAAGCGAACCTATGAAAGCCCCCATGCGCCTTACCGACCAGAAACGCGAAGCCATTGTTCTGGCAGCCATTGCCGAGTTTCGCGATCGCGGTTTCGAAGTCACCAGCATGGACCGCATCGCGGCACGGGCCGAGGTTTCCAAGCGGACTGTCTACAACCACTTCCCCAGCAAGGAAGAGCTCTTCGCGGAAATCATTCAACGCCTTTGGGCGTGCGTGTTTCCATCGCCCGATGAGCCTTACAAGGCCGATAAGGGCCTGCGCGAGCAACTGCGCGACCTGTTGCGGCACAAGATGGATACCCTGGCAGACAGCAATTTTCTGGACCTGGCACGGGTGATCGTCGGTGCTACCGTTCACTCTCCCGACCGTGCGCAGACGTGGATGACCCGCATCAACGAACGTGAAGAAGCCTTCTCGGTGTGGATTCGCTCTGCCCAGAAAGATGGACGTCTGAAACCCGTGGATCCGGGTTTCGCTGCTGCCCAGATGCATGCCTTGCTCAAGGCCTTCGCCTTCTGGCCGCAATTGACCCTCAATGCCGAGATTCTCACGCCCGAGAAACAGACCGAAGTGATCGAATCGGCTCTGGACATGTTTCTGGGCTGGTACGAGATCAAACCCGCCCACTGACTCGCCTGACGATCTCCTGCCGCTGTTCAAGGGATGCAGCAAGACGCTGATGAGTCATGGCCAGAACCCTCGCTGGCGCAGTGTCTGGACTGCCCGCATCGAAAGGCGGTGCCGGAGCATATTCCAGTTGCAGTTGAATCGCCTGGGCACTCTCGTCACCGAAGAGTTCGGCCACCAGTGTCAGAGCAAAATCGATCCCTGCCGTCACCCCGCCGCCGGTTAACAGGTTGCCATCGCGCACCACGCGCCCTTGAGTGGCAATGGCTCCAAAGGCTGCCAGCAATGAATGCGAGGCCCAGTGAGTGGTTGCTCGCCGCCCTTGTAAAAGCCCCGCTGCCCCCAGCACCAGTGCGCCCGTACACACGGAAGTGACATAACGTGCCGTACGCGCCTTGTCTGCGACGAACGCCAGGGTCTGCTCATCTTCCAGCAAGGCATTGATGCCGCTGCCACCAGGAATGCAGATGACATCCAGCAAGGGACAATCACTGAAATCCACTGTAGGAACCAGGGTCAGCCCGGTGCTGGCCTTGAGCGGCTCCAGCGTTTTCCAGACCAGATGCACCTGTGTGCCGGGCAACGAGGCAAACACTTCGTAAGGCCCGGTCAGATCCAGTTGCTGTACACCGGGAAACACCAGAAGGCCGATATGCAACGTCATCTCGATAACTCCATGCAGGAAAAGTGGACGCATGAACTGTAGCGGGATAGCCTCTGGCGGATACGCCACAAAGCCCACCAATTACGCCAACCGTCTCGATAAAGGGTTGCCGCATGGCTGACAGCCAGAAAACCATTCATATCGTTGCCTTCGCTGACGTTCAGGTCCTGGATGTCTGCGGGCCATTGCAGGTATTCGCCTCGGCCAATCGACGTCTGGAAGGCCTGGGCAAACCGCCGCCTTATGTCATGAAGGTGGTCGCTGCCGAGCCCGGCAGTGTCATGTCGTCAGCAGGCCTGGGGCTGCAGACATGGCCGCTGCCCACCGACGAACCATGCGACACCTTGATCATCGCAGGCGGTCGCGGCATCGGCGTCGCCATGGAAAATGCACAACTGGTGAACTGGATACAGCAGCAGGCAGCAACAGCCCGGCGCATGACATCCGTCTGCTCGGGTGCATTTCTTCTGGCCCGGACCGGGCTTCTGGACAATCGGCGCGTGGTAACCCATTGGGACAGTTGCGACAGGCTGGCCAAGCGCTTTCCGAGTTTACGGGTCGATCCCGATCCGATCTTCATCAATGACGGTCCGTTCTGGACTTCGGCGGGAGTCACGGCGGGCATAGACCTGGCGCTGGCTCTGATCGAACAGGACCTGGGCCACAGCATCGCTTTGGCAGTGGCCCGCGATCTGGTGGTATTTCTCAAGCGTCCCGGTGGGCAGGCACAATTCAGCAACGCCCTGTCGATGCAGCAAGCCAGCCATCCCACGGAAAACCGCTTCGCCGAGCTGCATGGCTGGTTGATGGAGAATCTGGATGGCGATTTGTCGGTCGCCAGCCTCGCCGCCCGGGTGGGTATGAGCGAACGCAGTTTTGTGCGCCACTACCGCGCCCAGACCGGTACTACACCGGCCAGGGCCGTCGAACAGCTTCGCGTCGAGGCCGCAC
The DNA here is from genome assembly GCF_017165765.1 of Pseudomonas capsici. Classification (GTDB taxonomy): domain Bacteria; phylum Pseudomonadota; class Gammaproteobacteria; order Pseudomonadales; family Pseudomonadaceae; genus Aquipseudomonas; species Aquipseudomonas capsici. The sequence continues at coordinate 44,528 of NZ_JAFGZD010000010.1, read as the reverse complement.
GACGCCTGTTGAGTGAAAGCACGCTGGCCATCAAACGCATCGCCTCACAATGCGGCTTTGGCAGCGAAGAAACCCTGCGCCGCAGTTTTCTGCGGGCCTTGTCGGTCACGCCCCAGGCTTACCGGGAACGATTCAGGTGCTGATGCTGCAAAAGCATCAGCCCAGCACCACACCCCGGCACTCGCCAAACCCGATCGACACCTGCCCTTCACGATGACAGCGGGCGCGCAGGATCACTTCGTCACCCGATTCCAGAAAGCGTCGCTCCTCGCCGCTGGGCAAGGCCACCCCTTGTTTGCCGCCTTCGGTCATTTCCAGCAGGCTGCCGAACTGCCCGGCCTGCGGACCGGACAAGGTTCCAGTACCGAACAGGTCACCCGGTTGCAGCTTGCAGCCGTTGACGCTGTGGTGCGTGACCATTTGCGCCACGGTCCAGTACATGTTCAGGCTGTTGCTCAGGGCCAGACGATAAGGCTCCATGCCCCGAGCCTTCATCTGTTCGGTCAGCAGCAGGATTTCCAGCTCGATATCCAGCGCACCGTTTTCCTGATCCGCCGGATCGAGCAGATACGGCAACGGCTGCGGGTCACCTTCGGGGCGTGGCGGCTGAGGACTGCGAAACGGAGCCAGGGCTTCGGCGGTCACCACCCAGGGGGAAATGGTCGTGGCAAAACTCTTGGACAGGAAAGGCCCCAGAGGCTGATATTCCCAGGCCTGGATATCCCGTGCCGACCAATCGTTGAGCAGACAGAAACCGGCGATATGCTCGTTTGCCCGGTCAATCGCAATCGACGTGCCTTGCTCATTGCCCGGCCCGATCCACACGCCCATTTCCAGTTCGTAATCCAGCCGTTTGCAGGGTCCGAATGTCGGCACTTCCTGACCCGCAGCCAGTGTCTGGCCATTGGGGCGTCTGATCGGTGTGCCGGAGATGCACAAGGTTGACGCCCGCCCGTGATAGGCGATGGGGACGTACTTGTAATTGGGCAGCAAAGGATTGTCCGGACGGAACAATTTGCCGACATTCGTGGCGTGGTGGATGCCGACGTAAAAATCCGTGTAGTCCCCGACCCGTGCCGGTACATGCAAGCGGCACTCGCTGATGGGATACAAAAGACTGGCGGCCTGCAGGCTGTCTCGTTGCGGGCTGTCCTCTGCAAACAATTGCAGCAAGGCATGACGCAGGGTTTGTCGTGCCCGGGCACCCAGCGCAAAGAAATCATTCAACTGATCGCGACTGGCGACGTCTGCGATCTTCTGCGCTTCGCCCGGAAAAAAACCGGCCTGTACAGCCGCCCGCAGATCGAATACCAGATCCCCGATGGCCACACCACCACGGGGACCTGTATCTCCATGGCTGAACACGCCCAGCGGCAGGTTCTGCAAGGGGAAATCAGGGTGGTCGTTGGCCGAGGCAATCCAGCTGCGGCGTGTCGAAGAAGCATTCATCGAGACTGTTCCTTGTTGAAGAGGCTGGCCATGTCATTCCAGCAGGCGTCGTAGTCGCGTTGCAGTTGTTCGCAGCTCAAGGCATGACGGCTTGGACGAAGCACCTTGCCGGTCTCGAACATGAAGGCCAGCGTGTTATCGATCTTGTGCGGTTTGAGCTCGGCGGCAATGGCTTTTTCTGCGGTGGCGTTGTCAGGGCCGTGGGCGCTCATGCAGTTATGCAGCGACGCACCGCCGGGCATGAAGCCCTCGGCCTTGGCATCGTAGACACCCTCGACCAGCCCCATGAATTCGTTCATCAGATTGCGGTGGAACCACGGAGGGCGGAAGGTGTTTTCCGCCACCATCCAGCGCGGCGGAAAGATCACGAAATCGATATTGGCCTGCCCGTGCACCGCGCCCGGTGCCGTAAGCACCGTGAAGATCGACGGGTCCGGGTGATCGAAACTGACCGTGCCGATGGTGTTGAAGCGACGCAGGTCATATTTGTACGGCACGTTATTGCCATGCCAGCCCACCACGTCGAAGGGCGAATGATCCAGTTGGGTGGACCACAGTTCGCCGAGAAACTTCTGCACCAGCTCAACCGGTGCGTCGCTGTTCTGGAACCGGGCAGTGGGTGCCAGAAAGTCTCGCGGGTTGGCCAGCCCGTTGCTGCCGATAGGCCCCAGATCCGGCAGGCGCAACACACAGCCGTGGTTCTCGCAGATATAACCCCGGGCAGTATCATCCAGCAGTTGTACGCTGAACTTCATGCCACGGGGCAGTACCGCGATTTCCTGCGGCTCGATCTCCAGCAGTCCAAGCTCGGTGACGATGCGCAACCTCCCCTGCTGCGGCACCACCAGCCACTCGCCATCGGCATTGAAGAATGCCCGCTGCATCGAGGTATTGGCCCGGTATACGTAAATGCTCACACCCTCGGCCTGATCGGCCGCGCTGGTACTGGCCAGGGCAATCAGACCGTCGATGAAATCCGTGGATTCGGCGGGAATATCGAAGGCATTCCAGCGCAAGCGATTGGGCGTGATCGGCCCTTGTTCAAGCCCTGTAACCTGCCGGGCCAGGCGCTCATAGCGGGGATGAGCTGCCGAAGGTTTGATCCGGTACAGCCAGGTACGCCGGGCCTCGGAGCGCGGAACCGTGAACGCCGTGCCGGACAGCAATTCGGCATACAGCCCTAGCGCATGTTTCTGCGGAGAGTTCTGACCGACCGGCAAAGCGCCCGGTAACGCTTCGCTGCTGAAGTGATTACCGAAACCGGACTGGTACACCAAGGGTTCTCTATCGGGATGAACAGGCATCTGGACCTCTTGTTTTTATCGGGTCGCATAGCGGGAATCAAAAAATCGTAAATCAATTACGAATAACGTAATTTGAGTTTGAAGTGTGGTCAAGCTATAAAGCTGCCTTTTCAGATTGGCGCCCCACCCATGACCGATGAAATCGAAAGCCCTGCCAACGGGCGCCAGCAAAAGGTTCAGTCAGCCGAAGTCGGCCTTGGCGTGCTCAAGGCCCTGGCCGAACTGACCCCTTCGACCTCGCTGTCGAAACTGGCCGAACACCTGGGCATGCCGGCCAGCAAGGTGCATCGTTACCTGCAAGCGCTGATTGCCAGCGGTTTTGCCGAACAGGACGGGGCCACCAACCACTACGGCCTGGGTCGCGAAGCCCTGCAGGTCGGGCTGGCCTCGCTGGGCAAGCTGGATGTACTGAAAGTCGCCGCGCCCTACCTGACAACCCTGCGTGACGAGCTTAATCAGACCTGCTTCCTGGCAGTCTGGGGCAACAAAGGGCCGACGGTGGTGTATGTCGAGCAATCCACAGGTGCAGTCACCCTGGTGACGCAGATCGGTTCGGTATTGCCACTGCTGAGTTCTTCTACCGGCCTGGTATTCGCCAGCTTCCTGGATGACCGGGAAACCGCCGCCCTGCGGGAACAGGAAACGCCTCACCTGAACGCAGCGCAGCTCAAGGACATAGAGCAGCATGTCGAACAGATCCGCGCCCATGGCGTGCACCAGATTCAAGGATTGCTGCTGCCGGGAGTCAACGCAGTGTCATCGCCGGTTTTTGCCATGGGCAACAAGCTGGCGGGTGTCGTGACGGTGGTGGGCTCGAGCGCGCTCCTGACGGGTCAGGCACAGGACCTGGCGGCCGAACGACTGGTTGAAGTGACACAGGCGATCAGTGGCCGAATGGGGGGCTGAAAGCTGCAAGCGAGAACGTATCTGCTCTTTCTTGCAGCTTACAGCTTGAAACTTGCCGCTCTCCTCTATTCCGCCATCAACACCCCACGCCGAATCTGATCCCGCTCGATCGACTCGAACAGCGCCTTGAAATTGCCTTCGCCAAACCCGTCATCGCCCTTGCGCTGGATGAACTCGAAGAACACCGGCCCCAGCAGGGTTTCGGAAAAGATCTGCAGCAGCAAACGCCGCTGGCCGCCTTCCGACGAACCATCGAGCAGAATACCCCGGGATTTAAGCTCGGCTTCGGGCTCACCATGGTCAGGCAGACGGCCTTCGAGCATTTCGTAGTAGGTTTCCGGTGGCGCGGTCATGAAGCGCATGCCGGTGGCTTTCAGGGCATCCCAGGTCTTGATCAGGTCATCGGTGAAGAACGCCACATGCTGGATGCCTTCGCCATTGAACTGCATCAGGAACTCTTCGATCTGGCCTGCACCTTTCGAAGACTCTTCGTTCAGGGGAATACGAATCATGCCATCGGGTGCGGTCATGGCCTTCGAGGTCAGGCCGGTATATTCGCCCTTGATATCGAAGTAGCGGATTTCCCGGAAGTTGAACAGCTTTTCATAGAAATTCGCCCAGTACGCCATACGCCCGCGATAGACGTTGTGGGTCAGGTGATCGATGAACTTCAGGCCTGCGCCCACCGGATGCCGGTCCACGCCCTCGATGAAGTTGAAGTCAATGTCGTAGATCGAAGTACCTTCGCCGAAACGGTCGATCAGGTACAACGGCGCACCGCCGATGCCCTTGATTGCCGGCAAGCGCAGTTCCATCGGTCCGGTGGCGATCTCCACCGGTTGCGCCCCCAGCTCAAGAGCGCGGCTATAGGCCTTTTGCGCATCCTTGACCCGAAACGCCATGCCGCACACCGACGGCCCGTGTTCCGCCGCAAAGTACGACGCCAGACTATGGGGCTCGTTATTCAGAATCAGATTGATGGCGCCCTGGCGATACAACACCACATCCTTGGAACGGTGGGTCGCAACCCTGGTGAAGCCCATCATCTCGAAGACAGGTTCCAGAACGTTGGGGGTCGGTGAGGCGAATTCGATGAATTCAAAGCCCATCAGGCCCATCGGGTTTTCGTATAGATCAGCCATGTCTGGCTCCTTGCAGGAAAAGTGAGAACGCGGGACAGCTCGAATCACTTTTCTGCGGGTGGCGCACAGGGAACGCCCCGAACGCTGCGGGCGAGGAAATCACCGAAAATCAGTTGCAGACCCAATGTTTTCATAAGACTCAGTCTAGTCCGGCTTGTCCGGCTGTGTATCCGGGTGAGCCTTGAGGAAGGCTGGAGATTGCAAAGCCCGCTGCTCGACCTGCGCGATATGAGGATAAGCGCTCAGGTCGACCTTGAAACGCCGCGCTGCATAGACCTGCGGGAGAAGATACACATCCGCCACGCTGGGCACATCACCAAAACAGAACGCCGTCCCGTCAATCAACTGCTCGACGGTATTGAGCCCTTCGCTTATCCAGTGGCCGATCCAGTCGGTGACAGTGGCCTCGTCATGCCCCAGAACGCGCAGGCGATTGAGCACCGAAACGTTGTGCAGCGGATGGGTATCACAACCGATCACCGCCGCCACCGCTCGTTGCCTGGCCCGCATCAGCAGATCCGCGGCAAGCAGCGGTGGCTGCGGGTAGCGCTCTTCAAGGTATTCGATGATGGCTGGCGACTGGGTTATGACCTCACCACTCTCAAGCTGCAAGGCAGGTACGCGGCCCTGAGGATTGATGGCCCTGTAGTACGGCTTGCGCTGTTCACCCCCGTCGGCAATCAGATTGACCGGAATCGAAGTGTAATCCAGCCCCTTGAGCGCCAGAGCGATACGCACACGATAACTGGCCGTCGAACGGTAGTAGGTAAACAGAGCAGGCCAGGCCGTATCTCGTGGGAGCGAATTCATTCGCGCAGGCTCGTTATTATTTTCGTAAACATATTACTTTATGCGTAAATTGCGGGATCGCCCTTCGCCTGTCAAGCCATCGTTCAAGTCCAGCCTTGCAGACGCAACGTCGAACGCACCAGCCGCTGTTCTTCGTTTTCGATCTCTCGCAGGTTTTCGCTGATGCTCTGAATATGCGCCAGTGCAGCCTTGCGGGCCTGGTCCGGGAGACGACCGGTCACAGCGTTGTACAGGCGGGCATGCTGGCGGTCGATCTGACGCTTCTGCGGTTCGCGATGATAAAGATTGTTGACCGAGGCATAGACGGTGTTGAGCAGCAGGTCAGTGAGCGAACGCAAGGTCTGCACCAGCACCGGGTTGTGCGAGGCCTCGCAAATGGCCAGATGGAAGGCATGATCGAGCCGGGCATGCTCGCTGGCTTCAAGCTCCTGATTCTGTGCCGCGACCAAGGCATCATAACTGCGGGTGATCAGGACAAAATCGGCATCGGTGCCACGCAGGGCCGCCAGCCGCGCCGACTCGCCTTCCAGCAGGCTGCGCACTTCAAGCAGGTCATACAGGGTGCGCGGTTGCGAACCGAACAGATGCATCAGCGGCGATACCTGCTGCTGACTGTTCATGTGCGCGACAAACGAGCCCTTGCCCTGCTCGGTTTCGATAATCCCCCGCGCCCGCAAGAGCTTCAGCCCTTCGCGCAAGGCAGTGCGGGAAACGCCGAGCTTTTCGGTCAGCCGTCGCTCGGAGGGCAAGAGCTGCCCCACCTTCAGGACACCGTCGACGATCAGCCGCTCGATACGCTCACAGACCACGTCCGCCACTTGCGTCGGCCGCGGCTTGGTAGAACCGTCCATCCTCGCTCCAACTGGTATGACCAGATTCAAGAGAAAACCGATGGCGAACAAAATCAGTAGCAAGACATTGATTAACAGGATCTTTTTCCAGATCCAGCGCCGCAACCTCTTGAAAAACTGGTTCGACCACTCTTTTAAAGCATGGACAGTAAGGCTCGCAGCGCCAATGATGCAAGCCATCGCTGTACGCAAGCCCTACAAAAACAACACTGGGTTGCACCATGAATATTCTCTACGACGAACACATCGACGGTGCCCTGCCTGACGTCGACAAACAGCAACTGCTCCATGACCTGCAACAGCAGTTGCCCGACCTGGATATCCTGCATCGTCCCGAAGAACTTCGGCCCTATGAGTGCGATGGCCTGTCCGCCTATCGCACCACGCCCATGCTGGTGGCATTGCCCCGGCATCTGGAAGAAGTCCGGGCCTTGCTCAGACTGTGCCACGAACGGCGTGTGCCGGTGGTGGCCCGTGGCGCGGGCACCGGTCTTTCCGGGGGAGCCTTGCCTCTGGAGAAAGGCGTGTTGCTGGTAATGACACGCTTCAATCAAATACTTGAAATCGATCCCGCCGCCCGACTGGCCCGCGTGCAACCGGGTGTGCGCAACCTGGCGATTTCCCAGGCCGCAGCACCTCACGGCCTGTATTACGCACCCGACCCTTCCTCGCAGATCGCCTGCTCCATCGGCGGCAATGTCGCGGAAAACGCAGGCGGCGTGCACTGCCTCAAGTACGGCCTGACCGTTCACAACCTGCTCAAGGTCGAAATGCTCAGCGTCGAAGGCGAACCCATGACACTGGGCGGCGAGGCGCTGGACTCGCCTGGCTTCGATCTGCTGGCGCTGTTTACCGGTTCGGAAGGCATGCTGGGAGTCATCACCGAAGTGACGGTCAAATTGCTGCCCAAGCCGCAGGTGGCCAAGGTGCTGCTGGCAGCCTTCGATTCGGTGGAAAAGGCCGGGCGCGCCGTGGGCGACATCATCGCGGCCGGGATCATCCCCGGCGGACTGGAAATGATGGACAACCTGGCGATTCGGGCAGCCGAGGACTTTATCCATGCCGGTTATCCGGTCGACGCCGAAGCCATCCTGCTGTGCGAACTCGATGGCGTCGAAGCCGACGTGAATGATGACTGCCAACGGGTCAGGGACGTCTTGACCCGGGCCGGTGCCACCGAGCTGCGTCAGGCCAGGGATGAAGCCGAACGGGTACGCTTCTGGGCCGGACGCAAGAATGCCTTCCCGGCGGTCGGACGCCTGTCGCCGGATTACTACTGCATGGACGGCACCATTCCGCGTCGGGAACTGCCAGGTGTCTTGCAGGGAATCAGTCGACTGTCCGAAGAATACGGTCTGCGGGTCGCCAATGTGTTCCATGCCGGAGACGGCAATATGCATCCGCTGATTCTGTTCGATGCCAACCGGCCAGGGGAACTGGAACGTGCCGAGAACCTGGGCGGCAAGATCCTTGAGCTGTGTGTTGCCGTAGGCGGCAGCATCACTGGCGAACACGGTGTCGGCCGGGAAAAGATCAATCAGATGTGCGCCCAGTTCAACAGCGATGAACTGAGCTTTTTCCACGCCATCAAAGCGGCCTTCGATGCCGGCGGCATGCTCAATCCGGGCAAGAATATTCCGACCCTGCATCGCTGCGCGGAATTCGGTGCCATGCATATCCATGGGGGCCAACTGCCCTTCCCCGAACTGGAGCGCTTCTGATGGCCACGACCCATGACCGCGATGCCAGCCAGAGCCTGCTCGATCAGGTCAATCAGGCGCTGCAGGACGCTACGCCCTTGAGGATTCAGGGTGGCAACAGCAAGCACTTCCTGGGCCGCAACGTGACGGGCCAGGTGCTCGATACCCGCGAGCACCGGGGCATTGTCAGCTACGACCCCACGGAACTGGTGATTACCGCTCGCGCCGGAACGCCGCTGAACGAACTGATGCATGTGCTCGATGAGGCCGGGCAGATGCTGCCCTGCGAACCTCCGGCTTTTGGCGAAGCCACCCTCGGAGGCGTCGTTGCCGCCGGGCTGTCCGGGCCGCGCAGGCCATGGTCCGGTTCGGTACGGGATTTCATGCTGGGCACGCGGGTGATTACCGGACAGGGCAAGCATTTGCGCTTTGGTGGCGAAGTGATGAAAAACGTCGCCGGTTACGACGTGTCGCGGCTGATGACGGGCAGCCTGGGTTGTCTTGGACTGTTGACCGAGGTCTCGTTCAAGGTCCTGCCCAAACCGCGCCAGTGCAGCAGCATTGCCCTGGAAATGAGTAGCGCCCAGGCTCTGCAACGTCTGGCTCAATGGGGCCAGCAGCCGATGCCGATCAGTGCCGCCAGCCATGATGGCAACGTCCTGTATCTGCGCCTTGAAGGGGGGGAAGGCTCGGTAAACGCAGCTCGGGACCGACTCGGTGGCCAGGCACTGGACTCCGGTTACTGGCAGGAGCTGAACGAACAGCGCCTGGACTTCTTTCTCGACAGTCGTCCGCTATGGCGCTTGTCGGTGCCCAACAATACCGGCGTGCTGGACTTGCCCGGCGAGCAGTTGATCGACTGGGGCGGCGCACAACGCTGGCTCAAATCCGATGCCGAGGGCACCACGATCCGCAGCGTGGTCAAGGCCATCGGCGGCCATGCAACCTGCTATCGGGCGAACCACGAAGACAGTCCGTTCCAGCCGCTGGCCACACCGCTGCTGCGCTATCACCAACAACTCAAGGCCCGGCTCGATCCCCATGGCATCTTCAACCCTGGCCGAATGTACGCGGAGTTCTGACCATGCAGACCACCCTCAGCGAACACGCCAGACAACTGCCCCGCGCCGAAGAGGCCGAGAGCATCCTGCGCAGTTGCGTGCATTGCGGTTTCTGCAATGCCACCTGCCCCACCTACCAATTGCTCGGCGATGAGCTGGACGGCCCGCGCGGACGGATCTATCTGATCAAGCAGGTCCTGGAAGGCAATGAAGTCACCGAGAAAACCCAGTTGCACCTGGACCGCTGCCTGAGCTGTCGCAATTGCGAAACCACCTGCCCGTCCGGTGTGGATTATCACAACCTGCTGGACATCGGACGGGCCGTGGTGGATGCCGCCGTGCCGCGCCCGCTGGGCCAGAGTGTGCTGCGCGACAGCCTGCGCCATGTGGTGCCCCATGCCGGGCTGTTCAAGTCCCTGACGCAACTGGGCAATACCTTTCGCCCGCTGCTGCCTGACAGCCTCAAGACCAAGCTTCCGGCCTCGATACAACCGGCAGGCACTCGTCCGGCAAACCGCCACGAACGCCAGGTTCTGTTGCTGGAAGGCTGCGTGCAGCCAGGCCTGTCGCCCAATACCAATGCGGCGACCGCCCGGGTGCTGGATCGCCTGGGCATCAGCGTGCAGCCTGTCAGCGAAGCCGGTTGCTGCGGTGCGGTGGACTATCATTTGAACGCTCAGGATGCCGGACTGGATCGGGCGCGGCGCAATATCGATGCCTGGTGGCCCGCCATCGAAAGCGGTGCCGAATCCATCATCCAGACCGCCAGCGGTTGCGGCGCTTTCGTGAAGGACTATGGTCATCTGCTGCGCCATGACTCTGAATATGCCGAAAAGGCCGCGCGGGTCAGCGCCCTGAGCAAGGATCTGGTGGAAGTGCTGCGCGATGAACCGCTGCAGGAGCTGGGCATCAAGAGCGACCTGCGTCTGGCGTTTCACTGCCCTTGCACCTTGCAGCATGCACAGAAACTTGGCGGGGAAGTCGAACGGGTGCTGACACGTCTGGGCTTCAACCTCACAGCGGTGCCTGACGGGCATTTATGCTGTGGCTCGGCGGGCACCTACTCCATCACCCAGCCAGAGTTATCGCGCCAGTTGCGCGATAACAGAATGAACGCTCTGGAAAGCGGCAAGCCAAACGTTATAGCCACTGCCAATATCGGCTGCCAGACTCACCTGTCGGGCGCCAACCGGACCCCGGTACGGCACTGGATCGAACTGATCGACCAGGCCCTCAACCCTGCCGAATCTCACTGAAAACCACTCTGGAGAATCCCATGAAAATCAAAGCCGTTCTGACCCAGACCGAAGTCAGCCAGATGCTGGCTGCCGCCCGCAACGAGGCGCTGGCCAATGACTGGGGCGTGTCCATTGCCGTGGTCGACGACGGTGGTCACCTGCTGGCCTTCGAGCGTCTGGACGGTGCAGCCGCGATCAGCAGTTATATCAGCATCGAAAAGGCCCGTACTTCCGCACTGGGTCGTCGCGAGTCCAAAGGTTACGAAGAGATGGTCAATGGCGGTCGTACCGCATTTCTCAGCGCCCCGTTGCTGACGTCGCTCGAAGGTGGCGTACCGGTGATTGTCGATGGCCAGGTCATCGGTGCCGTGGGCGTCTCCGGCGTCAAGGCCGATCAGGATGCCCAGGTGGCCAAGGCCGGGATTGCGGCGCTGAACGCCGATTGATTTCCGGTTTTTTCGCGACTGAAGTCGCTCCTACAGAACAACCAGGGATGAGGCCTGACCATGACTGATTTCATTAAATGCCATCGTTTGAAAGTGGCGGTCACTCTGCAACGCTTCGTCGATGAGGAAGTCCTGCCGGGCACCGGACTGGATCGTGAAGCGTTCTGGGAAGGATTCGATGAGCTGGTTCATGACCTTGCTCCGCTGAACCGCGACCTGCTGGCCGAACGAGATCGTCTGCAAGGCGAGCTGGATAAATGGCACAAGGCGCATCCCGGCCCGATCAGCGATATGCCGGCCTATCGCATCTTTCTGCAATCCATCGGTTATCTGCATCCGGTCCCGGAGCAGGTCTGCGCCACGACCTCCAATGTGGATCTGGAGATCAGCGATCAGGCCGGCCCGCAACTGGTGGTGCCAGCCAGCAACGCCCGCTACGCCCTGAATGCGGCCAATGCCCGCTGGGGTTCGCTGTACGACGCGCTGTACGGCACCGATGTGATTCCCACCAGCGAAGGTGCCGAAATCAGCGCCGGTTACAACCCGCTGCGCGGGGCCAAAGTCATTGTCTTTGCCCGCGAACTGCTGGACGAAATCGCCCCGCTCGCACGCGGCACCCATATCGATGCCCGGCATTACGCAGTCAGCGACGGTCAACTGGTGATCAGACTGGCCGACGACAGCGAAACCGGTCTGCAACAGCCGGAAAAATACCTCGGCTATCAGGGCGAGCCTCAGCATCCGACTGCCGTTCTGCTGAAGAACAACGGCCTGCATGTCGAAATCCAGATCGATCACAAACACACCATCGGCAGCAACGATGTGGCAGGTATCAAGGATCTGCTGATCGAGTCGGCGCTGTCGACCATCATCGATTGCGAAGACTCGGTGACGGCCGTGGATGCCGATGACAAGGTGTCGGTCTATCGCAACTGGCTGGGCCTGATGAAGGGCGATCTGAGCGAGGATCTGGTGAAAGGCGGCAAGACCATCACCCGCAGCCTCAATGCAGATCGCGCCTACAAGGCTGCCAACGGCGGTGAACTGAAACTGCCGGGGCGCTCGCTGCTGTTGATCCGCAACGTCGGCCACCTGATGACCAACCCTGCCATTCTGGACCGTCAGGAACATGAGATTCCCGAAGGCATTCTCGACGGCGTGATCACCAGCCTGATCGCGCTGCATGACCTCAAGCGACGTGGCAATTCACGGGCAGGCAGTATCTATATCGTCAAACCCAAGATGCATGGTCCGCAGGAAGTGGCTTTTGCCGATCATCTGTTCAGCCGTATCGAGGACCTGCTCAAGCTGCCGCGACATACCCTGAAAATGGGCATCATGGATGAAGAGCGCCGCACCAGCGTCAACCTCAAGGCCTGTATCGAGGCCGCTGCGGCGCGGGTTGCGTTTATCAACACCGGTTTTCTGGACCGCACCGGCGATGAGATCCACAGCGCCATGCAGGCCGGCCCCGTGCTGCGCAAGGGCGACATGAAAAACACGCCCTGGATCAAGGCTTACGAGCGTAACAACGTGCTGGTCGGTCTGAACTGCGGTCTGCGCGGACGGGCACAGATCGGCAAGGGCATGTGGGCAATGCCTGATCGCATGGCCGATATGCTGGAGCAGAAGATCATCCATCCACAAGCAGGCGCCACCACCGCCTGGGTGCCCTCGCCGACCGCTGCGACATTGCATGCACTGCACTATCACAAGGTCGATGTGGGCAAGGTTCAGGAAGAACTGCAAAAGATCGAACTGGCCGATATCAGCGAGCAATTGCTGGATGACCTGCTGAACATTCCGGTTGTCGACAAGCCTGACTGGTCCATGGATCAGATCCGTGCAGAGGTCGAAAACAATGCCCAGGGCCTGCTCGGGTATGTAGTGCGCTGGGTCGAACAGGGCGTCGGTTGCTCCAAGGTGCCGGACATTCACAACGTCGGCCTGATGGAAGACCGGGCAACGCTGCGCATCTCAAGCCAGCACCTGGCCAACTGGCTGCGCCATGACGTGATCAAACGGGAGTTCGTACTCGGGATTCTGGAGCAGATGGCCCGGGTGGTCGACAAGCAGAATGCCGGAGATTCCCACTACCGCCCCATGGCAACGGACTTCAAGAAATCCGTCGCCTTCCAGGCTGCCTGTGCGCTGGTGTTCAAGGGGTGCGAACAACCCAGTGGTTACACCGAGCCGCTGCTGCATGAGTTCCGACTGGGGTTCAAGAACATGAATTGAATGCATTGGCTCCCACGGGTAATGCCGGGATCAGGAGCTTTCGCGAACCACCAGTTCAAACCCCAGATCCACATGAGGAGGCTGGGCCAGCCCTTCAAGCAGGCCCAGCAGTAGCTGTGCGGCACGCTGGCCGACTTCCTGGCGGGGTGTGCGGATCGAGGTCAGGCGCGGGACCATGTGGGCCGAGCCTGGCAGATCGTTGAACCCCACCAGTGAAACCTGCTGCGGAATCGCAATGCCGCGCCGCAAGGCTTCCAGGGACGCGCCTTGTGCCAGGTCGTCGTTGCAGAAAAAGATTCCGTCCACATCCGGATGGCGATCCAGCAATTGGGCGAACAACTCGCTGCCCAGACCGATGGAAGAGGGTTGCGGCGTCGAGACTTGCAACTCGGGGTCGAACAATCCGGCCTCCTCCAGCACCTGCCGGAAACCCGCACCACGACGCAACACCCGCGGATCGAGCTGGGCCGCCATATACGCAAGGCGCTTGCGACCACGCCCCAGCAGATGGCGCGCCGCCTGGGCGCCGGCGTCTTCCTGGGAAAAGCCCACGCAATAAGCCTCGCGCTCGGTATCCAGCTCCATCATGTGCACACAGGGAATGCCGCTGGACTCCAGCATCTGGCGCGCTGCCGGTGTGTGATCGAAACCGGTCAGCAGGATACCTCTGGGCCGATTGACCAGATGGTTGCGCAGCAGCTTTTCCTCTTCGTCGGGCGAGTAGTGATAGTTACCGATCATCACTTCCAGCCCGCGAGTACGCAGCACCCCCTGAATGGCCTCCAGGGTTTCGATGAATAACTGGTTGGAAAGCGACGGCACCAGCACCACAACCGTCTGGCTGCAGGATGAAGCCAGGGCGCGGGCCGCGGGATTGGCGACATAACCAAGGTTCTGCGCCGCTGCGCGAACCTTGTCCACCAGCTCCGGTGCGACAGTGGCGACACCCCGCAATGCCCGGGATGCCGTGATAGGCGATACGCCAGCACGTTGCGCAACTTCATTGAGGGTCGGACGGCCTGTCGAGCGGGAACCAATACGTGTCATTTATTGCCAACTAACATAGGGGTTGCAAAATGTGTTCATTGCCCCCTAAGGTAGCGCTGTCTCATGGACCGTGACAATGCTTTCTCGCGGCTGATCACTGCGCAGAACAGCCTGCAATGGCATGGCTACACCCAAAACAACGACAAGAACTGGAGCAGCCCAGGCTGAATCTTTTGTCCACCGGACAAAGACAGCGCTGTCTCCAGATGAGGTATCTAATGTGACAACTGCGAAAACTGCTATTTCCGCCCTCGTGGTGATGGGTGTTTCCGGCTGCGGCAAGAGTGTGGTCGGCGCAGAAATTGCCCTCAACAGTGGCGGTCGCCTGATCGAAGGCGATGTCTTCCACCCTGCCGCCAATATCGAAAAGATGAGTGCCGGCATTCCCCTCACCGATGAAGACCGCGCCGGTTGGTTGACCCGCCTGGGCGAAGAAGTGGCCGCCGCCCTGGAAAACGGTGAACGTCCGGTCCTGACCTGCTCTTCTCTCAAGCTTCGCTACCGCGAACGCCTGCGCGAAGCCGTACCGGGTCTGGGATTTGTCTTTCTGGAGCTGAGCAAGGAAGTCGCAACCGACCGTTGTGCCCATCGACCCGGGCACTTCATGCCGGCCAGCCTGGTGGACAGCCAGTTTGCGGCACTTGAACCACCCCATGGCGAACCCAGGACGCTGGTCGTCGATGCGACCCAGTCCGTGGACACCATTGGCAAGCAAGCTGCGGCATGGTGGGAAGAGTCGCGAGTCGGCTAAAGACGTGAGTGCAAAAGACAGCGCTGTCTCAAAAACGGAACAGCGTCGAGTTGCGAGGCGTGATCACTCTGCGATCACGCCATTGAATGGCTCCTAAAACAAAGACAACCGGAGAGACCTCCCATGTTCGGTATGACCCATGAGACGTACCTGCTGATCGACGCGTTGGTAACCGTCGTCGGCCTTGTGCTGCTGATTACCAAATTCAAAGTCCACCCCTTCGTTGCACTGACCATTGCAGCGGGCTTCCTGGGCCTGACCTCCGGGATGCCGGTGGAAAAGGTCATGAAATCGTTCCAGGACGGTTTCGGTGGCGTACTGGGCTTCGTCGGTATCATTCTTGGCCTGGGCACCATGCTCGGCAAACTGATGGCCGACTCGGGCGGCGCGGATCAGATCGCGCAGACTCTGATTCGCACTTTCGGCAAGCAGAAAGTGCACTGGGCGATGATGCTGTCCGCGTTCCTGGTCGGTATCCCGCTGTTCTTCGAGATCGGCTTCGTGCTGCTGATCCCGCTGGTGTTCATCGTGGCGCGTCGCACTGGCGTGTCGATCGTCAAGATCGGTATCCCGCTGCTGGCCGGCCTGTCGGCCGTTCACGGTCTGGTACCGCCACATCCGGGTCCGCTGCTGGCCATCGGGATTTTCGGTGCCGACATCGGCAAGACCATTTTCTATGGCCTGATCATTGCGCTGCCGACTGCCGTCATTGCAGGCCCGATCTATGGCAAATGGATTTCCAAGTACATTCCCGGCACGCCTTCCCAGGAGCTGATGGATCAGATCGCCAAGGAGTCGAGCACGCAAAACCTGCCTGGTTTCGGCATCACGCTGGTGACAATCCTGCTGCCGGTATTCCTGATGCTGCTCAAGACGTTTGCCGACGTGGTATTCCCGCCGGAAAACATGTTCCGTATCTGGATGGACCTGATCGGTCACCCGATCAGCGCCCTGCTCGCGGCCCTGCTGCTGGCGTTCTACACCTTCGGTTCGGCGCGTGGCTTTGACCGTGCCAAGATCATGAAGCTGCTGGACCAGAGTCTGGCACCGGTGGCGGCCATCGTTCTGATTGTCGGCGCGGGTGGTGGTTTCAAACAAATGCTGGTAGCCAGTGGCGTGGGCGATGTCATCGGCAACATGGCGGTGCAGGCTCAGGTCAACCCGCTGATTCTGGCCTGGCTGGTGGCTGCGGTGATTCGTATCGCAACAGGTTCGGCGACAGTGGCAACCATTACCGGCGCGGGTATCGTCGCCCCTGTAGTCGGCCTGATTCCGGGGGTCAACCGTGAACTGCTGGTATTGGCTACCGGTGCGGGTTCGCTGATCCTGTCCCATGTAAACGATGCCGGTTTCTGGCTGGTGAAGCAGTACTTCAACATGACCGTGGCAGAAACTTTCAAGACCTGGACCGTCATGGAAACCATCCTCTCGGTGGTCGGCCTGATCTTTGTCCTGTTGCTGTCTATGGTCGTTTAACGGCAACCGATGCAGTCAAGTCTTCGTGGGCACTAGGCTCTGTACGAAATGTTTTCGAGCGAAGGTGAGGCAAGGCAAAAACAGGCGAGGAAGCGGAGTTTACTGCTGTAAATGAGCATTCCGAGCCTGTTTTTAACGCAGCATCATCGAGCGCAGATACATTTCGTACAAAGCCTAGATGCCCGCGAAGACTGTTTCCCTCCTCCGGCATCCCCTCTCTTACATGCCGCCCAAGCCCCATCGTTTATACGAACCCCACACTAGAGCCAGCCCCCCGGGAACACGGCCCTGACGCACTGTGCGCACCTGTATTGCGCTGTAAGCCACGCTCGAACTCACCCAGAAATCCGATTTCCTACGCTCAACTACACGCTTTCACTTTGAAATATCAGAAAGCCCGGGCAATGTTTCAAAGTAATGCCTACGCTTACATATGTCGGGGAGTTGGCCCTCTCAACGCCCTCCTGAAAGCTGGCGGTAATGGCGAGGTATGCTGCGGCTCACGTTACTTTTTACTTTCCACCAGTAATTACGGGCATTTTCGTGCCAAAACGGGCAGAATTGGCGTACTCGTCGTATCGTTGATGCAAATCTCGATGACAAGAAAATGACCCGAGGGAATTAATTTCAACGCTGCAACGTCATACGATGGATGCATTTGGATGTACTCGGCAACAATCACCACGCAAAGGCAAACGCCAGCCTCTTGAGAGAGGCGTTTCAAGAGGCCATCAAGGAAAAGATTATGTTGATACTCACTCGCAAAGTAGGCGAAAGCATAAACATCGGTGACGAAATCACCGTGACGATTCTTGGCGTTCAAGGACTGCAAGTCCGGCTAGGTATCAATGCACCGAAGAATGTCTCCGTGCATCGTGAAGAGATCTACAAGCGCATCCAGGCAGAACTGGCTCCAAACCAGGACCCACAATAATTCGCGCAACACCCCCTACTCTATTCAGCTGATCTGCCGTCCATTCGGCAGATTGGCCATACGGCGCCCCACGAGGCGCCGTTTTTTCTTCCCGACTGCAAACCCCTGCTGTGTCTGGCGTGACCACTTGTCATTCACCCGGAACATCGATTCCACCCCGCAAGTCCACCCCCAGGCAAGCAGATCAATGCCAGCCCGTTGTCCGTAGTGAGCCGGGCATTCTCTTTTACCTGACGACACGAACAAGGTGAATGACGATGGCAACCATCAACGAACCCTCCATCAGTGGCAATGCACAGACCGGCAAAACAGGCCAGGAGCCTGTGCCCGGGTTGCATGACGATGCACTGAATCCTGTAGATAGCACGAAGCAACAAGGCAACGCTCCCTTCGATCAATATCGCGACACAGCAGCGGATCAGATCGACAACCTGGCAAACGATGCCCAGTCAGCCGCAAGCCAGATATCGAACAACGACACCCTCGGCCTGTCCCGCTATGTCTCGGAAATAGCACAGAGCCTGAACGGTATGGCAGAAAAGCTGCGTGGCAAGAATACCGATGAACTGTTACAGGATGCGGGAAGACTGGCCCGCGACAATCCGATGCTGTTCATCGGCGGCAGTGTTGCCCTGGGCCTGGGGCTTTCGCGGATACTCAAGGCATCGATCCCGGCAGCAGACACTCCGTCTTCGGCCAGCGACACCTCCACTGCGGCTTACGACCCCATCAGCCCGTCGACACTTGCCGCAGAAGAGATGGTCGCCACTCACCCGCACTCCGACGATGTCCTGCACAGCGCCAGGCCCGGGATGGGCATTCCCGATAGCCCTGCCGCTACCGAGTTCAACGATGACCCGGTCGACGACCTCTCCCGCACGGGCTCTACCAGAGACGACCTCTCAAAAGGAGATGTGTAATGAAGACGCCACCCGATCTTCCGGAAGGGCACGAAAACGATACCTCGGTACTGGGCCTGATCCGGCAACTGGCGCATGAGGTTCCAGCGCTGATCAACAAGGAAATAGCACTGGCCAAGGCAGAAATCAGGGAGTCGGTCCAGACCTCCAGGCAAGCACTCATGAGCATAGGCGCCGGCGCCGTCATGATTCTGGGTGGTTTTATCGTCCTGCTGCAGGCAGTGGTCTATGTGCTGACCCACTTCATGGCCTCATGGCTGGCGGCCCTGATTGTCGCCGTGGTCGTGATGATGGTGGGTTATCTGATGATCAAGGGCGGCAACAGGAAACTCGAGCCGTCCAACCTTGCGCCGGAACGTACCGCCAGCACCTTGCAAAAAGACAAGGACGCCATACAGAGGAAAGTCTCATGAGCATAGACAGCAGCTTCGACACACCGGAAAATTTTGAAGCACAATCGCAAAAGAGTCCGGAAGCCCTCGAACAGGAAATCGATGAGCAACGCTCCAATATCGGCAACATTGTCGATGCGCTCGAAAAAAAGATATCTCCCGGCCAATGGGTCGACCAAGCCCTGGCCTACGCTCGGGAAAACGGCGGCGAGTTTGCTGGCAATCTGGGTAATAACGTCAAGGCCAATCCAGTGCCTGCCATCCTGGCATCGGTGAGCATACTCTGGCTGATGATGGGCAGCAGCACGCCGTCTCCCGGTCCTTCAATGATCGATAATGCCGGCAGGAAGGTCAGCGATATGGCAGGCAGTGTCGGCGACAGCCTGAGCAGTGCCAAGGCCCGGATTCAGGAAACCGCTGCACGCATGAAGGACAGGACCAGCCAGATGACAGACAGTTTCGGGGAGAAACTCTCGTCAACCTCAGGCCATGGCCCAGGCGGTACGTTTCAGGAAAAGCGCCTGAAGATGCAATCCGGCGCCAGCACCTTGTTGCGCGAGCAGCCTCTGGCTGTCGCCGCCATAGGTCTTGCCGTAGGAGCGATCATTGGCGCGGCCCTGCCCGCCAGCGAGCGTGAAAAGCAGTTGATCGGTCAGGCTCGTGACAAGCTGACCAACACACCCGCACAGCAAAATGGCCATGAGCGGTTTTCGTCCACAGGGACTGATACCACTCCCGGCGGATCGCCTTTGTCGGACCGGCATGATGGCTTTGGCGAACCCTTGCCAGGGACCTCGTCAGGGACCTCGCCCGGCCTGGGTTGAGTCTCAGGCAAACAGCCCGGCAGAGGCCGGGCCGTTTGCAACTGTCATGGTCTGATCGCTCTCACTTGAGAAGACACTGCACGATTCTGTCTTTGACCAACAGACGTCTCTCCTTGAGTTTCTTGAGATCATCGTCGGCAATCCCGCCCGCCAGTCCCTTTTCGGCATTGATCACCCGGGTGTCTGTATCGTCGTAGTCCGCAAGCAATTGCTGCAACTTCGCATCGCCCTTGCTGCGCTGGACGACCTCCTCCCGGGTCAGTTGCAAATCCGCGAATAGATCATGTTTGACTGGCATGGGAAACATCTCCTGTAGAACTGCTTGAATCATGAGCCTAGCAGCTAGACAGGAGGCACGACTCAGCCCTGAAAGTTCAGGACAAGCGACGTCTGGGGCGCCCACACGGGAGCGCGCTCTTCCAATGGCAACACTTGGTTTTGACGGGAAGGTTCGAGGGACAAGGTCTTGTCCTGCAACCTGGCCAGAACGGCATCGATCACCGCCCGGCTGGCATCATGATGAAACTGCCAGACGCCATATATGCGACCATCGAAAGAAGGCTCGCTACCCAATAGCGGATCAGCCTTCAGCCCCGCACCTATACCGAACAGATGCAGCCCCTTCAGGCGGCGACCGAACTGATCCAGCGGACAGCCCGATGCGTCGGAATCCAGCCCGCCCTTGGTTTCGGACAGGCGTATGGCACGACCGTCCAGCCAAGTCAGGGATGGCAAGCGTGGCTGATAACCCGTGCATTGCACCACCACGCCGGACTCGGCCAACGCCTGCTCCGCCTTTTCATAGTGTCCGGGTGGCCCGCCGTGGGTCTGCAGCAATTGCACGCGAACGCCCGTCTTGCCGATCCGCCCGTTCCTGAGCGCTTCGCAGCCGATATCCAGCGCCCTGTAGCGCAAGCCGCCGGAACGGTTGATACGGCCCGATACCGGACAGATATCGGATTGCGGATCAAACTCATAACCGGCTGCCAAAGCCTGCTCGGCACTTTCATAGAACAGGCGGATGCGCGTGCGGTGGATCAGGGTCACTTCCTGCAGCCCGGCGAACTCCAGAGCATCGGCCAGGTTCTCCAGAACCGAAAAGGCACTGTGGGAACCCCCGACCACCGTGATTCGCCTGCCACTGGCCAACGCTGGCGCGAAGACTTCACGCAATTGAATGGCATTCATGCGCAACAACTGGTCAGAACTCTGGATATTCGTGGAAGCCGGCAATACCAGCCCCTCCTGCGCCAGCCCCCGGACCAGATGCTGTGCATCCTGACGCCCTCCCAGGTTGAGAACCAGGGTCCGGGTATGAATCAGGCGCATGCAGCCTTCGGTTTCCACCTTCAGGCAGTACCCATCCTCATCACAGATAACCTCGGTAATGGTCGTACAGCGCCAGATCTTCACCCCATGATGGCGAACGATATGGTTCAACAGCAGCCTGGACGCCTCGGCCATCAACTCCCCAACATCCGACAACTGCGGAGCACTCTGGGCCTGACCCCTGATGCGCCAGTAGGCAGGTGAATATTCCAGAGGTTCGAAGACCTCGCTCAACGCGGGGTCGCGCAGGCAATCAATGAAGACATCCCCAACCGAGTTGGCCGTGATGCGGTACTGCCCCAACACCCCCGTTCCGGGATTGTCGCTGGCATCGACCACGATAAGGCCATCGCGTGCAATATCGGCCAACGTACCGCTTTTCAACGCGTTGAATAAAAAGCCCATGCCCGCGAGCCCGGCGCCTCCTACAACACATCCACATGTTGTTTCCAAATGTTCTTCAAACATGATGAGGCTCCATCGTCATATAAATACGTTGGTGCAGTCCAGGAGTTCTGGAAGTTATACGCAGGGCACATCGCCCAAGAACAAAGCCCTGAGCAGAGAAAGCTCGTTATTTTATTTATGAGTCGCGCAGCACGGCGTTTATAGCAAGGCGAGATTCAAAAACCCTTGGCTCAGCATAAATAATTTCATATTCAATAAAACCGAACATAAAGCTACCGCCAGCCCGTTTAAATGGACAGGAATTGAATATTCAAGAAGCCTGAGACATATCCAGTCGGAACCAGACAGAAGAGAAAGGGCTGAATGGATATTTGCAAAGAACCGGCAAGGTGTCAAATAACCCTGAAAATCACCTTGAAATCAAACAAGCAAAACCTAAGCACATGATATTAATGAAAATATTTTTTTGACACTCGCCTTCGCCATTGATCGAGACCGCTTTCTCGACGATTCATACGGTTTTATTTTTCCATCGCATGGCAAAAAACCCGCAAAAGACCAACGCCAGCAAATTGACAACCCGTGCATACCTGCACGCGAGATCACGGAAATAATCAGGATTCGCACAAACGAAAACGCCCCGACCACTATGGCCGGGGCGTTGTAAATAGCGCGTCTGAGGGTAGGCCTGAGGCGAATCAGGCTATGTGATAGTGAGGTTGAAGCTGTGCGTGGTGAGTGTGCTCATCGCGCAGCTCAGCTACCAGATCGGAAATATCACGGCTGGTCTTGAGCCTTTCCAGTGAAATTCCAGTCACTGAAAGCTCTACACGTCCGGTGGATGGGTCAGTGATCTGCACCGACAGGGTAGTCCTTGAGGGCGAAAGGCCCGGTACCACCGTACAGGTGCAACTCAATGGTAAAAAAGCAACTTCAATGATATTTCGCAATTCCAGTGTCGACAGTCCACAAGCGATCATTTGCCATCTCCTTATTATAAAGCGCTGCAGGTTTCAGCAGTTTGCCAATGCTTTTTTAGTTGCCCGCCCAAGCAAGACATTCCATTGCCCGCCAACTAACACTTCATGATTTCTGCATATAAACCTGTTTATACGCTTCTCCTTACCGCCAGGCAAATATCTCGCCTGCACACCAATATAGCAGCTCGCTGGAATTATTCAGGATAATTGGCAGAAAAAACGTTTCACTAGAGCATATTGGCGTTTTTATGCTCAGGCATGTCAGAAAAACACCTTATTTATCTGCTGAAAAGACTGACAAACGGTTCATGAAGCGACGAAAAACAACGGTATGTGCAGGTTCTACATGCCATTGAAGAGCCCGCACATCCTCAGAACGGTCTATCAATCCGGCGTTCTGGGCAAACGCAGGTGAATCAGGGCAACACGAGCCCCATGCTTGTCTCGACGCTCTTCAATGGCAAAGGGTCGAAAACCCATGCGCGGATAAAACAGCAGGCCCGGAACATTGTGATTGAAGCATGAAGCCGTCAGTTCGGTGGCTTCGTGCTTGTCGAAAGCGATATTCATCATGCAACTGATCATATAGCGCCCTACCCCCTTGGAGCGGGCCTTTGGCGCAATGATCACATTGCCCAGCGAACAGCGGCCACGAAAGTCCGAACGGGAAAAATTGGCAAAACCGACCACCTCGCCATTCATTTCAATGACGGTCGAGTCAAAACGATTCTCCATGGCCTCCTTGAGCTGAGGCGCTGTCAAGGGATAGACCGCCCGGGGAAACATGTAAAACAACTCGTCGGCATTCTGAGGCAGCTCACACACGATAGGGATGTCTTTCTCTTCCATGGGACGGTGATGGAACATTGAGCGGTAACCTCTTGGGGAATGTGAATGACAAGCGATAGGACTATATGCGACCCGACAGATTCCGCACTGCCGTATGACAGAATCAAGACATAAACCCTTGCCTGACGCCACTATAAAGACGATCGGTTCTGCGGCCGACGCAATATTCTGTAACCGATTTCCCCCGCGCCGCCTTGCAAGAGCGCAGCGGAATCGGCATTTATTTCATTTTTGTTGATCGGACATTGCCCCTCATGCCGATATTTTCTCTTGCCCGTCTCAAGGCTCGCCGTTTTACCTGGGCGTGCATGGCAGCTTTGGTCATCGGCTTGCCCGTAGGCTGTGCGGTCCTGGAGCACAAGGAGCGCGAACTGGTGTTTCGCATCGAGCCCGGCAATGCCAGCTGGTACAGTGGCCTGCCCGCCGACGTACAGGAACTGGAACTCAATACGCCGGCCTTTGGCACCTCGCAGAACATCCATGCCTGGTGGTGGCCTGCGACGCGCAAGGATGCTCCGGCGATTCTGTACCTGCACGGCTCACGCTGGAATCTCACCGGCCAGTTGTTCCGCATCGAACAACTGCGGGGCCTGGGCTTCTCGATTCTGGCCATCGACTACCGGGGCTTTGGTCAGAGCATGGGCCAACTGCCGTCCGAAGACACCGTCTATGAAGACGCACGGATCGCCTGGGATCGGCTCAAGCAACTGCAACCAGACCCGCAACGCCGACTGATCTACGGCCACTCGCTGGGCGGTGCCGTGGCAGTGGACCTGGCCGCCGAGCTGGGACGCGAGGCCAGGAAAGACGAAGCCCCGACCCAGGCTCGCGGATTGATCATCGAATCCACCTTTACCAACCTGGCAGACCTGGCGGCAGCCATCGCCAATACATCGTTGCCGGTACGCTGGCTGCTTTCCCAGAAATTCGATTCGCTGGACAAGATCGCAGACATTCACATGCCGGTGCTGATCGTACATGGCACCGACGACCGCTATGTACCGGCACGTTTCAGCGAGGAGTTGTTCGAGGCGGCACAGGAGCCGAAGAATCTGTTGCTGGTACCAGGCGGCACTCATAACAACAGCATGCGCCTGGGCAGACAGGCTTACAGCCAGGCCATCCAGACCTTGTTAAAGGCTACGATCTCGCCGGAACAGGCGAAGAAAGAAGAGAACAGGCAGAAACAGGCGGGGTAAAAGTTGCCGTGCCGAAACTGCTTCGGCACGGCATCGATCAGATCAGCCCCTTGCCAGCAGCTTCTTCAAGAGCGCTACGTGCCAGTTGCTTGACCAGAGTGTCCGTGGACTCATTGAAGGGAACCGCAAAGATCAGGAACAACTGCAGCCAGGTCGTCAGCTTCTCTTGCTTACGTACCTGGCCCAGCTTCTTGCCGTCCTTGTCACGGAAGGTCAGCTCAAGCGACAAGGTGTTATCAAACGTGTTGGGGATCAGGAAAAGGGTGAAACCTGTCAGAAAAGCGCCTGCCAGATTGCCTTCTTCATGATTGCGCAGCGTCGCGGTGACATACAAATCGGATGATTGCTGCTCGGTTGTAATCCCGGAAAAACGCTGGCTGTCCTTGAACTCCTGAAGCAACAGCTTTTCCAGGCCTGCGATATTGGTATTCGTGTTCATCGCATTGTCGTTATGCGCATACTCGGCAAGCACTTTGAGGTAGACGGCAGGTTTATCCTGCTTGGCCGAAGCAAGTGGCCATTGCCCTACAGGCGCCAACTCGTGATGGGAATACGTCATGCAGCCTTGCAGGCTGAGGGAAAAAACAATGGCCAGCAACGCAAGAAACTTGTTCACGAAAATATCCTTATTCTTTTGGAAGTTGTTGAGTGGCATCTTTGAGCAGGATGTTGACCAACTCGGTCAACTGATGGGAACCCAAGGCCATGTTGTAGTAATCGTTATCCCAAAGCCCTGTGTTTTGATCGCGCTTGACCACCTGCCGTGAGGAGGCCAGTTGCTTGCCTGTGCGATCCTTGATGCTCAGTTCACCGGCAAGATCATATTTATCGACATAGATAGGGCCGTTGACCCAGATCCAGACCGTCAACGTCAGCAAGGCACCGGGAAAATAGCCTGGATGAGGCGTACGCTTACCCTTGAGAGAGGTGAAGTTGAATGTCAGCTCGACATCTTTCTCGCCGACCTTGGCCGGAAAGACGATCATTTTCTGGAAGAACTCGCCTCGCTCGATGTATGTGTTGATCTGACTGGTCAACTGAACGCTGATATTACGACGTACATCGGCTTTGATACTTTCATCCGAAACCTCTACATCCTTGACCGAGGCCCCGACAGGCAAAGTGTGCTCAGCCACTTCGACAGGAGGGGCAATCGGGCCGGCAGGTGTAAAGGAGACACACCCCGTCAACATCAGCCCCACGAAGCCGATCACGGCGCACTGCAACTTATTCATTTAACGAACATCCTTGAGATGTAGCCGAAAAGCGCCATCTGACCTTGAGAAAGTGGAGGCATGCCACAGGCTATCGCCTGTCCGCGACACGCAAAAGATGGCTAAGAGCCATCTAGGGCGGCGATTGTAACCACTCTGTGTCAGGCTTGCTAATCAATTGATGCTGCGAGGAAAGGTGCGACAACTGGATGGGATGGGGAGGAAGACGCTTTACGGGACGATACTTACGCCAGGCGCATTCATATCAACATCCCTGTGGGAGACACAAAACCAACGCTCCGGCCCTGGAGCGGCAATTCTGCACTTCAGTACTTGATTCGATAAATATTCAACAAGGTTTCATTGGCATATATATATTCCACCTTGCCGATAAACGCACTGTGTTCCAGCCAGTCATTGGGGCCCATGGCGACCTGGAATCGCGGAGTGCAGGTGCATTCATAATGCCCCGCAGTGACCGGCCATACGCCGTCCTGAATTTCCTGCTGCCCGGTTTCATCCAGAATCAGCACGCC
This sequence comes from Pseudomonas capsici, assembly GCF_017165765.1. Classification (GTDB taxonomy): domain Bacteria; phylum Pseudomonadota; class Gammaproteobacteria; order Pseudomonadales; family Pseudomonadaceae; genus Aquipseudomonas; species Aquipseudomonas capsici. The sequence continues at coordinate 18,524 of NZ_JAFGZD010000010.1, read as the reverse complement.
TTCGTTGATGACGTTGATCAGTTCCCCCAGGTCCGTGCGCAGGGTAAAGCGCGCATTCAAGCGGGCCACATCGCCTGAGTTTTCGATAAAGAAGTCGGAACCGCCCGGCAACACCACGCCTTGAAACTGCTGACCGTAAAAGTCGCCACCCACAATGGAAGTATTACTGCGAAGACCGTCACTGCATACACCCAGAAACGTCGGGGCATCCGTGCGTAAAGTGATAGTGAGAACCTTTTCCAACAAAGGAGCCTTTGTTGTTGCAGTCAGTGCACGCTCGGTTCTCTTGCGAGAGTCGTTAAAGTCAATGACATTCATATATACCTCTCGCCTTGTCCATGTGCATACATCTGCACATATAATCATTACATTTCTATAGTCATGCCACTACTTAACAACGCATCAAGTTTCAGCTCATCCCAGTTTGATTGTCAAGATAATTGTACTGGCCAGTTTACTTAATAGGATAAAGGTCACATTAGCAATCCGCGCAACAAATCCTTGCCATCCTTCTAAAAAAGACTAAGTTGTACGATGACGGATGAGAACTGGAGATCAGCTCAGCAAAACGACAGTCCGTCCGACTCTAACTACAAAAAAGGACCTGTTCATGAAAAAGCTCAAACTGCTTGTGGGTTTTCTGTGTCTCTTTACCGGATTCGTGTCCGCCGCACCCTCCTCGGATGAAAGCGATGTGGCGGCTGCCGTGGATAAACTGACCCAGGCCATGTGGCACAAGGATATCGGGCAACTCAAGGCGCTGACCGCAGACAACCTCTCCTACGGCCACTCCAGCGGCAATATCCAGGACAAGCAGGCATTCATCGGAGATATCGAAAGCGGAAAAAGTGCTTTCAACGAGCTGAAAATGCTTAACCAGAAAATCATCCTGTCCGGCGATGTCGCTCTGGTGCGCAATCACTTCTCGGCTCAAGCGGTGAATAGCGGCAAAGTGGTGCCGACCGAAATCGAGAACTTCCAGATCTGGCAGAAACAGAACGGCCAATGGCTATTGATTGGCAGGCAGGCGTTCCGTTTCTGATTCAGGCCATACGGGCGGCTGTGTTCACTGCGAACCGAACATGGCCGTCCAGTAAATCCCCGCATCGCTCTTGGGATCTATGGCATAGGCTGCGCCCAATTCCCGGAAGCCCGGATTCATCAGATTGGCGCAATGGCCGGGACTGGCAAGCCAGCCATCGACCACCTTGCGTGTCGTGTCCTGGCCAGCGGCAATGTTTTCACCGATCTGTTGGGCAATGTAACCGGCCAGCTCGGCCCGATCTCCCGGCGTACTGCCATCACGGCCCTTGTGGTCGAAGAAGCTGTTATTGGCCATGGACCGAGTGTGCCCTTCGGCCGCCGTTGCCAATGTAGCGTTCCAGGTCAGCGGCGTGGTCGCATTGAAGGACTGAGTGCCACACTGACGTGGCTGGGCACGTGCCGTGTTGATCAGCTCAAGCAGCTTTTGTCCCTCGGACTGCCAGTCTCCCAACCGCGCAGCCAGCAGCGAGCGGGCCAGGACAATGCGCCATTCCCGCCCTTCACGGCTCACACCGATATCGACGAATTGCGGGTCCAGCACCACCTGGCAAAAACTTTCCTGCACCGCTTTCATGGCAGATTGCGCATCTCGCGGCCCGGACAGGCTGATGGCCTGCACCGTCACCATCGGATAGGAGGCACGCGCCAGCGCCTGCTGCAAATCGCCAGAGCCGGTGGCAGGCAATACCAGACGCGAATCGCTGACCAGTGGCGGCAGCTCCATGGAAACCTGCCCCGCACAGCGTTGAGCCTGACTGCGATAGAGATTGATCGAGTCAGCCAGTTGCGTTTCTTCCGTGGCCAGCGCAGCCACGGAAGACAAAGACACCACAGCGAGAAGGAAAAGAGATGACAAGACGCGCATGAAAGAGCCTACCTTTGGACCGGATCTGCACATGATGCGCGATTTAACTGGCAAATTGCACTCTGCCGGGTACAGCATCAGGCCTCCAGCAGATTCCTTCAGCGCGAAACCATCTGATAGCGCTCTGCGGCATGCGCCTGCCTGATCTCGCACATCAGTCCTTGCCGCGCAGCATCCAGAGCATCCCAACGTGCAGCCTCGTGCAATGGCGGGATAGTCACCAGCTCACGCCGGTCAAAACCGACCAGAGCGGCATCGACCAGCTCCTCCACGTCCATCACTTCAGGCAGCTTATTGATATCAATCCCTGCACGCTCCCAGATCTCGGTGCGGGTCGAGGCCGGGAGAACGGCCTGTACATAAACACCTTTGGGACCGAGCTCCACATTCAAGCCCTGCGAAAGAAAGAGCACGAAAGCCTTGGTCGCGCCATAAACCGACATACCGAATTCCGGCGCAAGACCGACCACCGAGCCGATGTTGACGATGGAGCCCTCACCCGCCTGTGCAAGCCTGGGCGCGATGGCAGCGGCGAGCCGCGTCAGAGCAGTCGTATTCAAACCGATCAGCCGGGTGAGATCGTCGGCGCTCTGGTCGAGAAAACCTCCTGACTGGGCAATCCCGGCATTGTTGATAAGGACTCCGATCCTGGCGTCATCGCGCAGGCGTGCTTCGACGGCAATCAAATCGTCGGGATGAGTGAGATCGGCCTGAAGGACATCGATGGTGACATTGTGTTCCTGGCGAAGATGCGCTGCGAGGGTTTCCAGGCGCGGCTTGTCGCGGGCAACCAGTACCAGATTGTGGCCACGGCGTGCAAAACGTCTGGCGTAGGTAGCACCGATGCCGGAAGAAGCGCCGGTGATGAGAACGGTCGAAAGGCTGGTCATTGTGCTGCTCTCTTGAGTCAGATGGGCAAGTGGTAGAAATAATGATGACGATCATAATCATAACCGTCAACAGTTTTGATGATGAACAACATCAATGTATAGTGACTGCCTGAGGGTCAGCAAAAAAGGCATCTGAAAGAATGAGAGTCAGCAAGGCACAGGCACAGGCGAATCGGGCGCACATCGTCGAGACGGCTTCCCGACTGTTTCGTGAGCTAGGTTATGACGGCGTGGGCGTCGCAGATCTGATGGCTGCGGCAGGCTTCACCCATGGCGGGTTCTATAAACACTTCGGCTCCAAGGCCGATCTGATGGCAGAAGCCGCTGCGAGCAGTTTTGCCAGCAACGTGAGCGATCTACAAAACCTGAGCACTGAAGAGTTCTTCGCTCGCTATCTGTCCCGTGAGCATCGCGATAAAAGAGATATTGGCTGCACGATGGCAGCGCTCTGCGCAGATGCGGCGCGTCAAACCCCGGAGATCAGGGCCACGTTCGCCGAAGGGATTGAAAACATGCTCGAAAAAACCGGCTCCGAAAGCCCGGACAGCGGCGATGCAGAGCAACAGCGGACCAGAATGATCAGCATACTGGCCCATGCGGTGGGGGCAATGATGTTGTCACGCTCCTGTCCGGATGACTCACCGCTGGCGGATGAAATTATCGATGTATGCCGGGCGCAGATACTTGCGAACTTGTCGGCAGACGTTAAAGGCTAGGCTTGCGAGCCTCCCACCAGAACCGGTCCTCGCGCGCCACTTCGCAACGCGCCCTCACCCAGGCGCTCCACCACGAGCGCCCTGGCGTGACGGGTCATTTCGTCCAGATGCCGATCACGCTTTTTCTCGGCGTCCACCATGGCTCTCTTGCCGTGCTGCTTGAGCAGGTACGCATGAATCTGCCGCACCTCCACTGAGCGGTAAATGGGCGCGACATCCAGCACGGCCAGCAGCCCATCCGTGCCGTGGTCCCGGGTATTCATGATGACTTGAGGGCCGCGAGCACCAATCACCTGGAACCCCAGCGATTCGAAGCAAGGCACCTTGCCAGCCACACAGCAGAGTTCTGCGTGGGGGTAACGACCAAGCATTTTCTGCAGCATGCCGCGTGCGATCCCCTGACGGCGGTGACTTTCTCTGACGGCCATATACGCCACGGCACAAGCCTGGGGATCGTCCTTGACCGGCAGGTACAGGACAAAGCCGGTCACGATGGAAGGATCCTCTTCATCCAGCGCCACGATCAGTTCCACCGCAATGCCTTTGGAACCGTCCATGCCATCCAGATAGAGATGGACCTCGTAGCCGATGCCATATTGATAGAGGTTGTACAGCGGATTGCTCGGAGCGATGGCAACCATGCTGATGTCGGTAACGTAATCGACCACCATCTGCAGAATCTGGCTTTTGATGGCTTCGGGAGGTGTAGCTTCAAGCAGGGTGACAATGGACATCAAGCGTGTGGCTCCGGGGCTTACTCATGACAATGTGGCCGCACCATCATAACGCGCCAGAGCCTGGAGCACGGCAAGAATAAAAATGGCTACCCTGAAGCACGGCTTGCAAAAAGTTGAATCGCCACTGTTTCACGGAAGATAAACTCATTATTGCCAACAAAAGCACAATCACGCCCGAAAGCACACTTGCCCGACATACAGATAGCCACTATCTTAACATCATTACAAAATGAAACCTTCGGAAACATATTAACCCTGACATATAAATAATATTTCTCATCGACGTTTCATTGTGTCCCCCTTATGTACGTCATTCACATTTATCTCAATCGCCCCGATAAATTTTTACGATTACAGATAAATGCTCATCCGCCTAGGATAAGTCCGCTGAATACAAAAATATGAGGGATTCAAAAAATGCCGTTTTTAAACTGGTCTGGACAAGTGCTGCGTTTGACTGCTGTCGGCTTGATGGTTATTCCGACCGCTTATGCAGCAGATACATTAACCCGCGACAATGGCGCCCCTGTGGGCGATAACCAGAACTCACAGACTGCCGGCCCTCAAGGGCCTACGCTGTTGCAGGATGTGCAGTTGCTGCAAAAACTCCAGCGTTTCGATCGCGAGCGTATTCCCGAGCGCGTGGTTCACGCCCGTGGTACAGGGGTTCGCGGTGAGTTCACCGCTTCGGCCGACATCAGCGACCTGAGCAAGGCCAAGGTGTTCAAGCCGGGTGCAGCGACGCCGGTTTTCGTGCGCTTCTCTTCCGTAGTGCATGGCAACCACTCGCCTGAAACATTGCGCGACCCTCACGGTTTCGCCACCAAGTTCTATACCGCAGATGGTAACTGGGACCTGGTCGGTAATAACTTTCCAACCTTCTTTATTCGTGACGCCATCAAGTTCCCGGATATGGTTCATGCATTCAAGCCTGATCCTAGAACCAATCTGGATAACGACTCACGCCGTTTCGATTTCTTTTCCCACGTTCCGGAAGCCACTCGCACTCTGACACTGCTGTATTCCAATGAAGGGACACCTGCCGGTTACCGCTTCATGGACGGCAACGGTGTACACGCCTACAAACTGGTGAATGCCAAGGGCGAAGTGCATTACGTGAAGTTCCACTGGAAATCGCTGCAAGGCATAAAGAATCTTGATCCGGCACAAGTGGCTCAAGTGCAGTCCAAGGACTACAGCCACCTGACCAACGATCTGGTCGGCGCGATCAAAAAAGGCGATTTCCCGAAATGGGATCTATACATTCAGGTGCTCAAACCTGCCGATCTGGCGAAGTTCGAGTTCGATCCGCTCGATGCCACCAAGATCTGGCCTGACGTACCCGAGCGCAAGATCGGTCAGATGGTCCTGAACAAGAACGTCGATAACTTCTTCCAGGAAACCGAGCAGGTCGCCATGGCTCCGGCCAACCTGGTACCGGGTATCGAGCCTTCCGAAGACCGCCTGCTGCAAGGCCGTGTGTTCTCCTATGCCGATACGCAGATGTACCGTCTGGGTGCCAATGGCCTGAGCCTGCCGGTCAACCAGCCGAAAGTCCCGGTCAACAACGGCAACCAGGATGGCGCGATGAACACTGGCCACACCACCAGTGGCGTCAACTACGAGCCAAGCCGTCTGAGCCCGCGTCCTTCCGATGCTCAGGCACGCTACAGCCAGTCGCCAGTAAGCGGCACCACCCAGCAGGCGAAGATCACCCGCGAGCAGAACTTCAAGCAGGCTGGCGATCTGTATCGCTCGTACAGCGCCAAGGAGCAGAACGATCTGGTCCAGAGCTTTGGCGAGTCGCTGGCTGACACCGACACCGAAAGCAAGAACATCATGCTCTCGTTCCTCTACAAGGCTGATCCGAACTACGGCACTCGGGTAACCGAAGTGGCCAAAGGCGATCTGGCCAAGGTCAAGGCCCTGGCTGCGAACCTCAAAGACTGATCAAGTCGATAGCCGGCCCCGCAAGGGGCTGGCTGTTTTTCAGGAGAACGCCCATGCGAACCTTACTTTACGCACTGGTCCTGTTTGCCGCAGTCGCTCAGGCAGAGACACCTTCGGAGCAGACCACCAACCAGTTACGCACTCTGTTTTTCGACGCCTCCCGCGAGGGAAACAGCGAGATGATGGCAACCTTCATCGACGCTCACTACGACCTGAACATCCAGGATGAGAAAGGTTATACCGGGTTGATTCTGGCGGCCTATCACGGCCACGAACAACTGGTCACCCAATTGATCGATGCCGGTGCCGATCCGTGCACCAAAGACAAACGCGGCAATACCGCCTTGATGGGCGCCATTTTCAAGGGCGAACTGAGTATCGCCAAGCGCCTGGTCGAAGCCAATTGCGCGCCCGACCAACGCAATAACGCCGGCCAGACAGCTTCAATGTATGCCGCTCTGTTCCAGCGCACCGAAATTTTGCAGGCCTTGGCTGCCAAAGGCGCCGACCTGAGCCTTCGCGACAGCATGGGCAATGATGTGAACAATCTGTCCAGAGGCGAGTTTCAGGCACCGGCAGTGCAGTAGACAATCACTTTGTGGGAGGCAGCTTGCTGGCGACTTCAACGGACAGATGCAGAATATCTGTCGGTTTCCAGGCTTTTTCGCCAGCAAGCTGCCTCCCACAAGTAATACAGCCAGCACCGCTTACGCGACCTTGAAGAACGCAACCTTTCCGGTCAGCCGATCAGCCAGCTCCGCCAGTTCCTCACTGGAACTCGCCACTTCACGTGACCCGGCGGCCGATTCAAGGGTGGAGCTGTGGATGCGGTTGATATTCTGGGCAACATCGTCCGCAACAGCGTTCTGCTGACTCGAGGCGCTGGCGATCTGGGCGTTCATTTCATTGATAGCCCCGACCTCTTCACGAATCCGGCTCAATGCCGCCTGGGCATCACGGGTCTGCTCGACGGTGGTGCGAGCCAGCTCACAGCTCTGCTGCATGATCCGCGTGGCGCCTTGCGTGCCACCCTGAAGCTTGCTGATCATCTCGCGGATTTCCTGGGTGGACTCCTGAGTCCGTGTCGCCAGGGAACGCACCTCATCGGCCACGACCGCAAAGCCGCGACCATACTCACCGGCGCGAGCAGCCTCAATGGCCGCGTTGAGCGCCAGCAGGTTGGTTTGCGCGGCGATGGAGTTGATCACCTCGATCACGGTTTCGATGTTTTCGCTGTCCCTGGAGACCTGATCCACCGTCTGAGTGGCCTGTTCCAGAATGGTCGCCAGCTCCTGAATGGTCATGGCAGCCTCGCCTACCATGCGGTGACCGCTTTCGACCTGGACGTCTGCAACCTTGGTCGCTTCGGAAGCCTGGGAGGCATAGCCCGACACCTGACTGACCGAACCCGCCATCTGGTTGATGGCCGTCGCGATATGCTGAGCCTCATTGGTCTGCAGGCTGATCTGACGGTTATTGTCGGCCGAGGTGGACAGCAGTCGTACCGACGAATCGGTTACATGCGCCGCCGCAGCCCGCACTTCACTGATGGTCTGGGACAGATTCCCCAGCGTGTTTTTCAGGGTGCCCATGACGCTGCCGGGATAATTCGACTCGATCTTCTGGTTCAGATCGCCATCAGCCAGCCGACGAATCACCTCGGCAACCTCTGCCGGCTCGGCACCCAGCGTCGACCTTACAGAACGAATGATCGCCACAGACACACCGATGCTGAGCAACAGCGCGACCGCGGTCGCAATCACCATCAGCAGCATGAAGCCGCCAGCAGTTGCCTGCACGTTATCGAGCAGCCCCTTGATCTGCGCTTCCTCATGATCGATCAGCGCATTGATGCGCTTGAGCCATTCGCTGTAATCGGCAGAAGTCTGGGCCAGCAACATGGCCTGCGCGCCCGCCACGTCGTTGTTGCGGCGCAACTCCAGAACCTTGTCCGTCGAGGCCAGGGCCTTGCGCTCGATATCCTTGATGTCCTGCAGCAAACGTTTCTCTTCGCTGGAAACGTTCTTTTTCTCGTTGAACAGGCGGTCCATCGGTCCGGCGGAATCGTCATAATCCTTGCGCAGGCTCACGATCTCGTTCAGATGCCGGTTGAGGTCCTGATCGTTATTGACCAGTACGGCATCGCGAATGGAAATGGCGCGGTTGTGAACACTGCCACGGAAGTTGATGGCATAGCGTTGGATCAGCGCAGAATTGTCGCTGACATACTTCAAGGTATCGTCAATAAACCCGACACGCTGAATACCCACAGCGGTCACCAGCACCAACAAGGACAACACAGACGCAAAGCCCAATCCGATGCGCTTGGCCAATGAAACGGGTTTACTCATGACACACCCCAGCGAGAGTGAAAGTTGGCAGACCGAATAGCCAGTGGCTATCAGTGAGCGCAATCTACTCCCACTCAGGCTATGGGCACAATTGAATCTGGAGTTATTACTCCATAAATATTCTTGATGCAGGAAAAACCCCGGCCACGCGAAGGATCGCCGGGGTATTCAGTCTTCCAGATTGATCATTTCATGGATGCGACTGGCAAAAGCTTCCATGGTGAATGGCTTGGTCAGCACCCACATGCCCGGCTCCAGATGGCCGTTGCCGATGATCGCGTTTTCCGCATAACCGGTGATGAACATCACCTTCAGATCAGGCCGAAGGATACGTGCCGCGTCAGCCAGTTGCCGGCCATTCATGCCGCCGGGCAAGCCGACGTCGGTCACCAGCAGATCCACGCGCATATCGGTGCTCAGCATTTCCAGTGCCGTCGCCCCTTCTGCGGCTTCGACCGATCTGTAGCCATGATCTTCGATCACTTCGCTGACCAGCATGCGAATGGTCGGCTCGTCGTCGACGATCATGATCGTCTGGGTAGACTCGGTGCGGATGTTTTCCGCAGGTTCCAGCTCCGGATCAAACAACTCCTGCGGCGCGCCCAGATAATGCCGGGGCAGATAGAGGCACATGGTCGTGCCCTGATCCTTTTCCGAATAGATCCGCACCTGGCCACCGGACTGTCGCACGAAGCCATAGACCATCGACAGCCCCAGCCCCGTGCCCTGCCCCAGCGGTTTGGTGGTGAAAAACGGATCGAACGCGCGATTGATCACTTCCGGGGTCATGCCCGTACCGGTGTCGGTGACACACAGCGAAAGATATTGCCCGGGAGGCATATCCCGCGCCACGCATGCGCGTTCGTCGATCCATTTATTGGCGGTCTCAATGGTGATACGACCACCTCCGGGCATCGCATCGCGGGCATTGATACACAGATTCAACAGGGCGTTTTCCAGCTGAGGCGCGTCGATAAAAGTCGACCACAGCCCGACCGCCGTCACCACTTCCACCGTGATATGCGGCCCGACAGAACGACGAATCAGCTCTTCCATACCAATCACCAGCCGATTGATATCGACCGGCTTGGGATCGAGGGTCTGGCGTCGTGAAAAGGCCAGCAGGCGATGAGTCAGCGACGCTGCGCGCTTGGAAGCATCACGGGCAGCCGCGACATAACGATCGATCTCGTTATAGCGCCCCTGGCTCAGGCGTGCCTTGAGCAGCTCCAGCGAACCGGTAATCCCCGTCAGCAGATTGTTGAAGTCGTGGGCGATGCCGCCCGTAAGCTGGCCGACAGCCTCCATCTTCTGCGACTGCCGCAAGGCTTCTTCGGCCTGGCTCAGGCGAGCCTGTTCCTGAAGACGCTCACTCACGTCATAGGCAAACAGATAGGCGCCGATCTGCTTGCCATCGACGTTACGCAGGTTGCTGTAGCGAATTTCATAGTGTCGGGTGTCATCCGCAGAATCGCCAAAGCTGGTGATCTCGACGAACTCCTCCCCTGCCAGCGCCCGCTCCCAGAAGCCACGAATGACCTCCTGGCTGTCAGGCCGATGCTTGAGCAACTCGAGCATGTTGTCGCCCACTCTCGGCGTAACCCCGAACAGACGCTCGAACTCTCGCTCGGCGGAAGCATTGATTGCCAGCCACCGGTACTCGGGATCGATGACATGAATGAAAGCATTGGTCCCGTTGACCACATCGGACAGCACCTTGCGCTCGGTGACCGCCTCGATGATGCGTGCTTCCAGCGTCTCGTTCAGTTGCCGCAAGGCCTCTTCGGCACGCTTGCGCTCGGTAATGTCCTGAAACAGCACCGCCACCTGGTTGCGACTGGCCGGCTCGATACGAAAGGCCGTCAGCGCCAGATAACGCCTGGTTGCCACCAGCTCACGCTCAAAGCGGATCGGCTCGCCGGTACGCAACACCTTGCCATAGAACTCGACCCAGCCATCGGCCTCTTCGGGGACCATCTGACGCAACGTCTGCCCGACAACGTTGGGAATACCGGCATGAAAGGCATAGGCCGGATTGGCCTCGATATGGATGTAGTCACTCAAAGGCCCGTGCGGACCGTCGAAAAACTCGATGATGCAAAAGCCTTCGTCCATGGCATTGAACAAAAAGCGATAGCGCTCCTGGGACGACGCCAACTCCAGCTCGGCCTTCTGCCTGTTGATGCACAGCTGATCTTTCAGGCTCAGGTTTTCCTGCTCAAGCGCCTTTAGCTGGCTTTTCAGGCTTTCAATATCGGTCGGAGTCAATGCTGCTGTACCTGGAGGTATTGATTACGCTGTTTCGAGTTCCGCAGAAATGCATGCACACGCTACGAGAAAAAACGACTGGCGACAAAAGTTAGTGGCGCTTTGGAATCATTAGAGCATTGAGTTCTCAGCAAATTCCATCGCAACTCCATGAAAAGAGCGCTGGTCGACAAAAAATATCCAAACGGATATGCATGACTCGAAAAATCACCCTATCGAGGTACTCCCTGATACCTGCGCAGCCATTCATCCACCAGGTCCCCCATGGTTTTCTCAGGTCCATCGCCAATCCAGGCCATGAATGGTCTGTCGAACTTGAAATCAGGGCCGCAGTGCTCGGTCATGAAACGGCGGACATTCTGGGTGTTTTTGTAGGTGGCGGTGACGGGGGTGGATCGGGTGATGGGGTCGGAGTGCCAGTTGAAGGGCATGAGGGTGGCCTGTGTGGATTATAGGGCGTTGTGTTCGATGGGAATGAGTGAAAGCACAACCTTGAGACATAATCGCCGCGGCATTCCATTAACACAACGAGTTCAAGCGAGATTCAAATGGACACGAAAACCGAAAAGCTGATCAGCGTTCTGGACGAACTCGTTGCAGTACTTGAAAGCGACGGTGAAGAACACTGGAGCCAATGGATGCGCGATGCACGCGCACGATTGGCCGACGCCGATCCGTCAGGAATGACCAGACTTCGGTCGGCCTACGGCGGTATGGGGTCGTTCAATGATCTTGTGCTGGGGCAGAGTTACAGGAATGGTGCTTTGTGCTGGAAGTCGGGGCATGGGGAGTTGAATCAGAGGTTTTATGGATTGCGGGATGAGGTTTATCGGCTTTTGGGGGAGGTTGGATTTAGGGGGGAAGGTCGTGAGTGACCAGAAGCACCACAGGGCGACTCTGCGATTCCGCTTCACTAGCAGAACTGCGAAGTTGAAGAGCTCCTCCTCGTAATATCTACCCATCACAGGGACAGACCAGCGGCGTCCCCATTAAAATACCGATTCATTTGCCTCGAATGGTCGGGGCACCGAGTGTGAGGGATTGTAATGGCTAATTTGTGGGAGCCGGTTAACGGCATTTATACAGCTACGGCACCATTGCTCCCTTGGGTTGCCAACCTTTTCAGCATTGACACGATTAAAGGAGGCGGCGCTCTGATAAGTGCCGGGTTCGGTGCTGGTATTGGTGCATGGATGGCCGGCCACATTGCCAAGAGCACAAAGCTGAGGGACGAGCTATTAACTGAACTTCGCAGTATCGACGTCGCACTAACGTTATGTGCATCGATAATAGATGTGGCAGGGGCTCTCAAAAAGCAGCACGTATTGGGACTTCTGAGTAAATACGAATCAGATTTGGCAAGGTTCGCTCTGTATAAGGCAGCCGAAAATCAAGCGGAACCATTCTCGTTGAGTATCGACAACCTGAGGTTCCAAACAATAACACCACCAATTGTTGAACTCCAGGGGCTCATTCTTAAGAACATGAGCGTATCGCCCAATGCGGTGAAGTCAATGATAGCCCTAGCAGACGCTATCGGAAATCTTAACGGCATGATCGACGCGTATAACGAGCTCTTAGAGATGTTTAGAAACGGTGGATTGCCGGCAGGTTTCGCGCCCAAGCATTACTACCTCGGACTGCCAGTCGGAGGGGTTATCAACAATGAATACGGCTCGGCAGTGCGGGGAATAGCCATCTACACCGACGATGTTATTTTTTTCGTTTGTAAACTCGCTGACTGCATCAGTTCACAGGCGGTTAAAGTCCGCGACCGGTATGAGAAATTGTCTGGGGAAAAGCGCCTGACTCGCCGAATAGATCCACTTGAAGAGAATACAAGCCTGATTCCTCCCGACAGTGCTTATGAAGGATGGATGAGAGGATGGGAAGAGGATTTTAGCGTGGCGGCCAAGAAGCGGTGGTGGTATAGCAAGCAGAAGTGACAACATCTATGTCCCTCCACTGTCATTATCGGACACTTCCAATATTTAATTTTCTAGCCGTTTAAGTTAGAGAGTAGATTCTGATCTGACGGCTCGACTAACTGTAGTGCGGCAATCCATACTTCAATGACTCATATTCTAAAAAATCATGAATAAAGACGAACAGCATGATCGCCAAGTTTTCTTTGATGGCATTCGCAACTACCCTTTCATCCGCCCAGACGGGCGACTCGTTCTTGAACCATTTGGAGTGTACTTATCTCACTGTTTCGGCTTCGATGGGATTCTTGAACTTTCACCCCAACCAATAGACGTTTACAGACTCTTGATCGATATCATTTATCAAGACTTGGGCAACGATAATGCGCAGCGGTACATCCAATTTCAAAATATCGCCGACTGGCGACCCGAAGATGTCTATATCTATCCCGAAAAAAAGATGACCTGCATCCATATAGGCGGTCTGGTATCAGTCTCGCACTACTGGATTTACGAGATTGGCCATTCGCTGATGGGCATCCCTGAGCCTGAGGAGCCGGGCAAGTATTTTGCTTGGGCTAAAGAAGAGTGGCTCGCGGTCTATACGTTTATCAACGGTTACCACAACGCGCTGATATCGTTTCAAAAGCATTTTGATCAGAGCAATATCAGCCAATCAGGCTACTCGCTGTTTGAGGCGCTGCATTTAGCTCGCGCCATAAACATAGATTTTGATGAGGCGGTGAGCCAGTTAAAGGTACGACAGCAGGCACAACAGGCGGCAATGGCGCAGATAGCAAAAGCGATGAAAGATGGTTATTACCTTGAAGCCATTACGATTGAGGAGTGCCTGATCAGCAATTGCCTGTTCAATTTTTTAGATGGTATAGGTACTAGGCTGCCAAGACCTTCCTTTCACAAGCTGCTCAAGACCATGGCCAATAAGCAGTGCTCAGCTCACGCCTATCCCACAGAGCTACTGCTGAAAATTGATACATGGCGCTGTGCTCGAAACACAGCCATCCACGGCTTCATTTCCTCGACAACGGTGGAGTTCGATGCTTCACACACTCACTTCCAAGAGTCTGCGAAAATCACCGCGACAGCGGGTGAAGAATATTGCAAGGCAATAGTCTCTTGGTATGAGTTGGAATGCGTGAACTTTGTGAAGCATGAATTTCCTTCGGAACGTAAGAAAACCGTGTATTGAGTGCTACGGCTCGACTATAGCAGGAGAAACGCTTGTAGATTTTCGCTCAGGCCACTCATGGGTGGCCAATTTTGGCCGACTTTATTGAATCTCTTTCCTGAAACAGCCGGAAAATTGATCGGTGAAACGAATTTTCATCAAATTGTTACGGGAGATCCGAATCTACTAACATCTGTCGAAAGCGAAGAATTCAATCAAAGATGCATTCTTTTTCTACGGAAACCATGTCCAACTTTTTCAATAGGATCGGCCAGAAGCAGTCATCCGAACCATTTGGTTGAATGCATAAAACTCTAGTGGCTGAGCGTTGCCGAATATCAATCAATTACCATCCAAGGTGCTTATCCCTCTAATTAACTCTCTCATTGCACTAGAGATTTTTTGCATTTCAGAAAAATGCGAAAGGCTATCATCTTGCCCATAGCAATTAGACTTCAAACAAATCTCCTTAGCTCTAAAATATGTTTCGGGATACTTATCTTGATGCTTCTCTAAAAAGGCAAGAACTGAAAGTGAGTACCCTATCATATTTCCTGCGGTACTTAAATCCCTTGGATTTGATAAAGATGTAGCTTGCCTTTCTATTTTCTTTATTTCGGAAAGCTCACTAAGCTGCAACCTAACACCTTCTTGATAAGAAGTAAACCCCAGAATCATAGCCACAATTAATGCTGAATATGCAGCATGAATAAATTTAGCCCACCTCGTATTTTTTGATATAAAAAGACTCAGCACAGATGCCAGTGACCCCAATACCCCAAACAACCCCCAAAACCCTAAATCAGCCACTGCGACTCCCATTTACTACTGAATTGTTTATTTGTAAACTCTATAAAATCACAAGCCCTACCAATAATCAATTGTTGCCTTTACGATCTCCGGCCAACTTTTAAGATCTAGGCTAATTCGGGCACCTTATATAGACCTAGAGCCACTGACGAAGCCTCATAACACTATCAAAGAGAGAAGGATAGCTGATGAGCGTTACCATCTAAACAATTTTGACGAGAACGGTCAACTCTTGGTCCAGATTGTATGAAAACGCCATAGGGCCCATATTCGGTGTTTTTCACGTGTGGTGGATCTATAATTCCTGTCTCCCCGCACGTCATACCATCTTGGTGTGGCAACTGCACCGATGGTGCCTCCAGAAATAGACACGACATAGTCGACCGATCTTTGGCAGAGGATGGCATGCGATGAGCGGATTACCAGCTTAAGAGGCATGAGCGAGAGCGGGTCAATGTCGAGGCACTCTCCTGATGTGTCGCGAAGCGACAATGTCAGTTCCGTCCATTGGTAACCATCTGAATCTTTGCAATCACCGTCAGAGTCAACATCACATCCGGTTTACCATAGATGTTCAGCAATGCAATAGAAGTCTGGTAATGGTCTCACCGGCGTGATTTGAATGGAATAACGAGTAGACATGATTTTTTAGCTTCGTCTATCTGTCAGGAGGGGAAGAGTATCTCGGAGCCTAAGACTTCAGCAATCAGAGTCACTGCCCCAGACCATCTACGTAGAGGACCTAGCTGGATCCTCAGAAAATCACCTTAATCGAGAAATCAATACCTCCCCTGCTTCAATTCGTGAGAAAACAACATCAGGATCCGTCTGGCACTAGTTTCAATAAAAGGCGAGGTTAGTGGCCTCCAAAAACCTGCTTTACCGGGCTCTCAAGGAGTACGACTAATTTAGGGGCCGCCCATTGCTGTGCGAGAACACCTACTTGTTTGCCTGAAGCGCAGCTAATCCAAATAGCTTCATCCCATTGATGCAGGGCAGGTGGTACATGGTTCGTATGGCTTCGAACAGTGTGCGCAGTGTTGCGGTCGGATCGAGCTGGATTGAGCTGGCATGGCTGCTCAGATCGTCTCCTGCATGGACGCTGTCTCGATCAATGGCAATGGCCAGCATCATAATCCCTTGAGTGATTTGAATTCAGGCTAGCCAGCGTATAGGGCTGAGTGGCTAGCTGTCTACAGTCCGCTCCTAGCCGCTAACAACCAGATATAGGGTTCAGCTTTCTGATTTTTTCGGCTAACGAGCCTACGTGCACTATGACGGCAAGACTAGGATAACGTTTGGCCCTCGGAGCAATGAGCCAGTTCACATTGCATCGCCTACCCTGACATTTAAAACAATTACTATCTCAGCGCCTAAAAGTATCTGAGTAGAAATAGCCTATTGCTTCTAGCAGCGAGTCGATCTACTGTTCAGTTTGGAAAACACCGAACTAGATCAAGCACAAAAATAGCAATTCTTCCTTCTTGGGTAGAGCTGTTCGTGGCGACGAGCATCTCTTTCAGTTCATCAGCAGTTGTTGGAAGCGCTTTATGTAGCCCTCGGCTCTTCAGCTTCTTGTTTTTTTGTTGTTGGTCTCCAAACCAGAACACCAGATAAATACCACACTCCTCCGCACGCCAATCTCTGGTATAAAACGTGTCAAGCTGTATATCTGCCCCCTTCCAAAGCTCGGAGTGCCACTGCCCTTTGATCTCGATCGGAATCCGAAGTGTCCCCACCGAACAAGTAATATCGACTTCTTTATCGGCAGCAACGTGCGTCTCTGGATCGAATATAAGCCCCTCTGCTCCTTGGCGAAGAAGCCCTAGAAGATGATCACGGCAACGTTCCTCCGAAAACGGGACTTTTTTATCGTCATAGAATCCGCGCCAGGACTCAGCATCGTCGCTCTTTATCTTCGCTTGGACGATCGCGAGCTCTTCAAGCACAACAGTCTGCAGATCAACAAGGGATATAGGGGCAAGACTGCGTGCAATTGCATCGATAGCGGCAAGCGTCGGCGGATTGTACGCGGCTTCTACGCGAATACGCTTCTGCTCGGCGATAACAATCTTGACCGATTCAGAGTAGCTATCGTCAGGCGTGCCCCTCAAACGTAACAATGCACCAATTGCCTCTTCACTGGAATCATTACCCAGACGGCGGATGAGATAAACTATGAAATTGCTTGCATCCCAAGGGTTTGAATCCCCTGACGAAACTCCACTGGGGCGCTCAACCATTGGCCATAGTAATCGGAACTTATCAATGATCCACTCACTCTGAGGAACGTTAAGAAGAATGCTGGTGTTCTCACTGGTACGGTCACTGATTCGATGTCGTATGTGCCAAAGTAGCTCCGGCTCGATCGGGTTGGCCCCAAGCCTCGCTACAGTGCCAGGAAAATCCACAATAAAACCAACCGCATCCCAATTCCGCCGGCGCTCTTCGTCAGCTAATGTTGAACGAAGCAATAAAGCTCGGCGCAGCTCTTCAAATCGCTTTGAGCGGATTAGCCTATCGACTAATTCTAATTCTGGATCGATTGGTAAATCTAGAAAACGCTCCAACCATTCTGCCGCAAGTTTGATGCCGATGGAGACATGAGCCTTATCTCGCATAAGTGCATACAGACCATCTACGTGTTCACGTCGCTCCTGCAGTTGTGGTTCATGATAGAGGCGCATTGCCTCTTCCCAGATACCGCGAGCTTGGATGGCAGCTTTTAAGGCATCTTGCAGTCCTATAATGCCTGCATGTTTTTCGATAGGGGTACAGCGTAGTTCAAACAATCCTGCCATTAGGCGCTCATCAGAAAGGTCATCGAACCCTGTACCATTCCGCAGACGCTCGGCGAGCGCGGCAACGATAATATATCCCGCACTGTAAGACCTGCCTTTAGCATTGCTCATCGCTATCTGCTGCGCAGTGGGCTCTGGAGGATCAAGCATCATAAAAGCTTCAAACCCCAGATGCGCTAGCTCCCCGATATCGCCTCCAAGCCATTGCCCAACACGCTCATGAGCAGGTACATCTTTTCCAATGTCATTAAAAAGGCCGAGATAGGCCTGAGCAGGACTAATAATCGAACCGTAGTCACCTGCGCGCATTTGCTCGGTACAAGAAGCAAAGTGATTTCGATGTACTATGTGAGCGGCTACTTGTTTTTCATAACGCTCTCGCTCTCGCTCAGCCTGCTCGACCTGCCAGTCAGGTATCGTCTGCTCTGCGAGTTTGTCAATCCACGCCAACAGGTCGGGACGAAGAGAAGCAAAGAGTCTTGCTGCTGCACGAACCTCTGCACCTGCGTTGCCATCATGCCGAATAAGCTGGACCACATCGCGCCAGCGTTCGTCTTC
Source organism: Pseudomonas capsici (assembly GCF_017165765.1). Lineage (GTDB taxonomy): Bacteria > Pseudomonadota > Gammaproteobacteria > Pseudomonadales > Pseudomonadaceae > Aquipseudomonas > Aquipseudomonas capsici. The sequence goes on along the minus strand of NZ_JAFGZD010000010.1, from coordinate 420 downwards.
GCTATTGGACGGATCTAGGCAATAAAGTAGCGAAACAACATCGGCATCAGACAGCATAAAACCGGTCGACCGCTGGCTCAACTGCCAAGCTTGCTGATAAGGATTATAATCATTGCCAAGCTCTAACAGCACTAAGCGCTGAACGGACTGACGCAACTCATCATTGCGTTGGATGAGCTCATACAATCGCTGATGAGTATTACGCTGGTATCCCGCACTGATATGAAAAGGCTCTAACCAAGTCCAAAGTCTACCTGCAGTAACATCGCCAGCCTCCAATGCACGAACGACTAGATGATATGCAAGATCGGTCAGGACATCATTTCCAGGGCGTTCATATCGAGTAAGCGTACGGCGAACTCACCTTCCGAACTCCAGCATTAAGGGCGATGGTGTCCGCGTATTTTTAAGCGGACGCGA